>NZ_JAIVAF010000001.1 GCF_020171805.1 Guptibacillus algicola
CTTTCCAATGAGGGAAAGTGGATTTATCGCATGAGAAAAGAGAAGGTTGAGCGTAGCTTCGCAGATTCAAAAGAACTGCATGGGCTGCGTTATTGTCGCTTGCGTGGAAAACAAAAAGTGCGAGAACAAGCGTTACTGACCGCAGCCTGTCAGAATATGAAGAAGATTGCCCTTCACCTAGACCGGGTGAGCTAGGTGAAGGAGAGTTTTTTTTATATTACTAACGTCAAATTTCGAAAACACATATCTCAAATTATAAACCAATAAAAAATGCCTGTAGAGGAACATGGGGTTCCTCTACAGGCTGAAAAGTCACCTACTCGGTGACTTTTTTGTTTACCTTTTCTTACCCTGTAATTCGGTTACACCCCATACCCTGTCATAAGCTTTGTATTGATTAAGTGCAATATCTAAATCATGAAAGTAACGGTGTAGGCTTTTGACATGCTTCACATCCGGTTTCTCAAGATAGCGAAGCGCATGTTTCTTAATATCTTTTAAATCTTTAACAAGATCCTTATTTTCTGCTTCTCGATCTATGTAGTAGTTAGAATGAAGTATAATTTCAATCGCTTTTTGACTTTGTTCGGTATCATTTAAGTTATTGATTCCGCCGTAGCCAGCTGTATCGTTATAAAATTCGTGTATCTTTGAAATGAATTCTTTGACACTACCAAACTCAGGACTTGAAACGGCTTTTGATTCTAATTCACGTAATTCTTCAGCTGACAAACTTTCATCACGCTCGATCGCTTCTCCTTCAGGTGTTGAAATAAAACTACCTTGGGTTGATTTCGTTTCATTATCTAATGAAAAGATATAATATGCTGTTAAAGCAAGTGTTAAGATCGTTGCAACGCCAAGCCAGACCACCACCGTTTTTGTTTTCATAGATTCCCCTTTCATGTGCCTTTTTAACTAGTTTATCCAACAAAAGGAAATCATTCAATCTTTACAAGTAAATTGGCCTTAACAATCAATTCGAAAAGCGATGTTTTATCTACTACTAAAACATCGCTTTTACGCTACTAAGTGTAAGGTTTTTATTATCATATTAGTTCCCACCGAATGTCTCGGTTACACCGAACGTGTCAGGGTGATCGTAGCCGTTCATTGATTTGTCGAGATCATGAAAGTACCGATGCAGTAATCTTACATCTGCTTCGTCAAGGTCACTTGACGCGATCAACTTGATATCTTGAAGATCTACTTTAAGATCATGGTGTTCAACACCCTTATCAAGAAAAACATTAATATACGCAATAGCAGCTTCTGCTTGTTTTTCTTGAGCTTCCATTTCCACTCGCTCTATCATCCCGTAACCTGTCGTTCGATTATAGAATGCATGAAAATCTGAAACAAAATCTTCAACGTGTACATACTCAGCAGGAAACGTTGCGGCAGATACTTTTGTAGCCGTTGCCTTGGATCCCTCCATCTCGGTATGAAGGGAGAAGATATAAACATATAAAGCAGCGAAAGTAGCGGCAATGAGGAGACTGATGATGGAAAACATGACCCTAGCATGTTCCATTGATTTTCCCCCTATCAAGTTTCTACTGCTCTATCTAACGAAACCTAGCATATGTTTAATTTTGCCAACGCCCCACTTTGATTCAGTTTGTTCATTTCTCTTTACTGGACTCTCTTCACTTCGAAAACGATTCTGAACGATCGCCATCAACCGCTCTTCTCGCTCTGACATATGCGCTTCAGCTACTTTTCGTTCCTTCTCTACTTCTTGTTGATAGTATTCTCTTTCATCAACAGAAGCATCTGTTAAATCATCAATTTTCTTTCCGATCGCATTTAATTCTAACTGGTTCATTGACGCATGGGCATCAGAAGCGGTCGCAATTTCCTCATGGACGATCTCATGAATTTGATGAACGATATCTTTCTCCATTCGTTTAACCGTTTTATCCATCTTCAACAGCTGTTTTACTTCTTCTGACTCAACAAAGGATACGATCTTTGACAAAGATTCTTTGATCTCGCTCTGATCTTCATACGTTGTATAGACGATCGGTTCTTCCGCTTTGATTTCAGGTTCTATATCCGGTTGTAATTCTTCCTCCTCAAACTCATCTTCCTCTACTGCCTCATCGCTCTCTAATTCCTCCATCTCATCGATCGCTTTTTGTTCTTCAAGCTCTATGAGATGTTGTTCAAGTGCAAGGGAAATCGCTTCGTCATCCGTATTGCTAGCTTTCATGTTCGTTATCAAATAAAGAATTTCTAAATCCCTGTCCGTATACGTTCGTGAGTTATTTTCATCACGTGGAATTTCAAGAAACTCAGCAAATTGATTCTCCCATTGTTTCAATGTATGTTTGGTCACTTTAAACAGGTCAGCAACACCAGAAATCATCAACTGATTATTCATTACTGCCAGTCCTCCCCAAATGTATTACAGTTCAATTCCATGCCTGTATATGGAATTTCCTGCAAGATGACAAAGGTTCTTAAAAACAGTCAGCGTTTCGCAAATAAGACAACGATGCTCCATTTCAACACGGAAATTGTAACTTTTTAGCTTTACTAACGAAGGAGTGGAAGCTCTTTCAACAAATCACATAAAAAAACGCCATCTCACAATTGGTGAAATGACGATATATGGTACTAGTTTAGTTGAAACTCTATAAAACGATCATCCTCCTCACTTGCATCACCACGGCCATCAGTATTGTTTGTGATGACATAAAAGGCTTCATCTTGAAAATACAATGCTCTCAACCTTCCAAATCCACTGAGTAATGATTCAGAGTTCATTTCATCAAGAGAAAAAGAACGAACTTCATTTCCTCGAAGGGTTGCAGCGTAAAGTGTTTGACCCTTTATAACAATCCCAGAAGGTGCCCATGTGTCATTGCTGGAGTGATAGATTGGAGGTACCATTCCTTTCTTTTCTTGATCCCCTTCAATGATCGGCCAGCCGTAATTTTCACCACCTATTATTTTGTTAATTTCATCATGAGCGGAATCTCCATGTTCTGACGAATAAAGCTGCCCTTCTTTGTCCCAGGCAATCCCTTGAGGGTTTCTGTGACCATAGGAGTAAACATACGAGTTGTCGATCGGGTTATCATCAGGGATTGAACCGTCTTGATTTAGTCTAAGTATTTTCCCTGCAAGGCTTGATTTGTCTTGAGCAAGATCAGGATCGGTAGCATCGCCAGTGGTAATATAAAGCTTCTTATCGGGACCAATTTTGACCCTCCCCCCATTATGATAAAGCGATCCGGGTATGCTGCTAATGATTTCGTCTGTTTCTTTCCAACCGTTTTCCGTTCTCGTTGCCTCAATCACTCTATTAAACGTTTCTCCATTTTCTTCATACGTGTGATACATAAACGCTTTTCTTGAATCTGAGAAATCTGGATAGAGCTCTAAACCGAGTAGTCCACCTTCTCCTTTTGTTAGTAGTGGTTTCTCAAGCACGACCTTCTCGCGCTCGATCGCGCCGTCTTCATAGGTGGCAATCGTTCCTTCTCTTTCTGTCATGTAAAACGTTTCGCCTGATTTAACAATTTCCCATGGAATCTTTAGGTTTTCACCAATCACGTTAGTTTCTTGCCCTTCACTTGCAGGTTTATCACGATCATTAGGTGAAGCGCATGCCGTAATAAAAAGTAACGTTAAAAGCATTACCATTCTCATCACTACCACTCCTTTTATCTATAAGCGTCGAAAGAATAAAATCCTATGTACCTTTACCCTTTCTTCTAGACCAATATTTCTAACCCTTTTATAAAGCAAAAAGAAAGCACAGCTCAGCGCTGTGCCTTACTCTACTTTCTTAATTGCCTCAGATAAATCGTAATCGAGAGGAGAAAGCTCTGTTTCTTCTCCCATCGCCATTCTAGCAAGCTCTAGACCAAGATAAGGTCCAACGGTTAACCCTGAAGCACCTAAACCATTTGCAGCTAGTAAACGCGAAGTGCCTGGCACTTCTCCAAAAACAGGAAGAAAGCCTGGTGTGAATGGACGAAAGCCTACCTTCGTCTCTACCATCGTACTGTTAGCGAGACCTGGAGCTACTTCTAGCGCTTTACTAAAGATTTCATGTAACCCTCCCGCAGTTACTCTCTTATCGAAGCCAACATCGTTTTCGTGCGTTGCACCAACAACGACTCTCCCATCATCAAAACTTAATAAATATTGATCGTTAGGAGGCATAACAACAGGCCATTCACTTGTATCTTCTTGAACATCGAGATGGACGATTTGAGCCTTTTGTGATGAAACGTGAAACTCTAACCCGAGTGGTTCAAATAATTCATTCGCCCACGCTCCAGCAGTGACGATTACTTTATCTGCTTTGATCTGCTCTCCAGCAAGGTTTACGCCAGTCACTTCACTTTCTGAATGCACTAACTCTGCCTCGCCTGTTCGAATTTCTGCACCATTCTTCTTCGCAACACGAAGTAAGGCCTTTCTTAGCGCTGAACCATTTATTCTTGCTGCGCCGCTTACATGCACCGACTGATATTCATCAGAAAGAGGAGGAAACATCGCTTTCGTTTCTTCAGTAGTTAATTTCTTGATCTCCCCTATTTCAGGAGCATCCTCTCGTCTTTCTAGAGCTCGTTCAATCATCTTATCAAGCTTTTTCTCATCCGTATGAAGACTGATTGCCCCAACTTTTTTGTAGCCGGTTTCCGTTTCACCCTCTGATGTTAACCCTTCGATCAGTTCTGGGTAGTATTTCGCTCCGCCCTTCGCAAGCCTATACCATACTTTATTCCTTCGTTGCGATAGCCACGGACATACAATACCAGCTGCTGCATCTGTTGCTTGTCCTTCATCTTCTCGATCGATGATTGTCACCTTTGCACCTTCTTTTGCAAGATGGTAGGCGGTTGAAGCACCTAGAATTCCTGCACCAATAACTATATATGACTTCATTGTGAACACCTTTTCGTTTAAAGTATTTACTATCGCTATTCTACAGAATTGAGTCGTATCACTCAATCTTGCTCTTTTTGAAAAACCTAACGGCGTACCATTTCATGATTTTCTTTCCCCTATGTTAAACTAGTGCCATTACAGTAAAAGGGGTTATCTATATTGAATAAGCAGCTTGATCATATAGGAATTGCAGTGAGACGCCTTGATGAAAGCATAACATTTTATACAACGATTCTAGGCGGTAAACTCTTCGATCGTTATCGAAGCGAAGCACAAGGTGTTGAAAGTGAGATCGCTGTAATCGATATAAACAACAGTCGAGTCGAACTCTTAATGCCTACAAATAATACAACCTCCCCAATCGCTAGATTCATGAAACAAAAAGGGAAGGGTGTCCATCATATCGCATATCGAGTGGAGAATCTTGATGACGCTTTGGAAGAATTGAAAACACAAAACATTCGAATCATGGAGGAAACCCTCCGAATAAATAAGCACGGAAGAAGATTAGTCTATTTAAATCCCGCTGACACTGAAGGTACAATTATCGAATATTGCGATTATCCGATACATATACCAAGGTAATCGAAAAAACGGTCAGTGTGAGTAGCCATTGATATAAAAACAGTTCGCGCAGTAATCGTGCGCGAACTGTTTTCATTAGTATTACTCTTCAGCGTTAGTAAAATAAATGGCTGCCTCTTCATCACTGTTAGCGGGATAATGATAGTGTTGCTGGTACTTCTCATGCCCTTTACCCGTGATGATAATGCAATCTCCGGTTTCAGCAATCTTTATAGCTTCCTCAATAGCCAATGTACGATCCGTGATCACCTTACCTTTATCATTCCCATACTGTTCTTGAAAGCTGACCAAAGTATTTTTCATTTCCTCGGGCGAAACGGAGTTCAAATCATCATAAGTGAGTATATAATAATCACTCATTTCAGATGAAATCGATACCATATCCCTTCTTTTGGAAGGATCTCGATCTCCTCTGAAACCAAATACATGGATAATTTTCCCATCACACATTTCTCTTGCTGTATTCAAGGAACTTATCAGGGCATGCGGCGTATGTGCATAGTCAACAACAAGAGTAGCACCATTATTTAATTTAGTAAGGCTGAACCGCCCCTCGACTCCCTTAAAGCGCTCAATCGAGGATATAGCACCATTCGAATCCACTCCGACTTGTTTTGCGGTTCCATACGCCATAGCAATGTTATACATGTTATGGATTCCATAAATAGATGGGGTAATTGAAATACTTTCGGATTTTTCTTTTAATAGTAGACTTGGTGGGTTAGAAGTATAGCTTGTCAGTTTCACATCGCTATTCTCATTTTCACCAATACCTATGGTGTGAATATCTTCAGCCTTAAGCTGGTTTGCCAATTTCTCGCCCCACTCATCATCCGTGTTAATGACAGCTTTCCCGTCATCTTTTAGCATCTCAAACAGTTTCCTTTTGGCCTGAAAATATTCTTCCATTGAACCATGATAATCTAAATGATCGTGCGACAGATTGGTGAACAGTGCATAATCGAAAGAAACCCCATCAACTCTATGCTGTGTTAAGGCGTGAGAAGATACTTCGATGACTACCGCTTCATCTTTACTTTCAGCTAAAAGTCTGTTGATTTCTACTAAGTTTGGAGTGGTATTGACCGTAGGATAAACCTCACCATTAATTATGTTTTTTGTGGTACCGAAAAAAGCACAGGAAAAACCATTATCATCTAAAATTTGTTTGATCAGATAGCTTGTACTCGTCTTTCCGTTAGTTCCTGTAACGCCGATAAGAATTTTATCATGAGTAGGAAAGTTATAAAAATGATTACTTACTAAACTTAAAGCACTTCGACTATTTTTAACTTGAAAATAAGGAACAGATAAATTAGCGATCTTTTTTTCACCAATAACAGCACACGCTCCATTTTCGATCGCCTGCTCTATATAACGATGTCCATCTTGTTGATAACCGTTTATCGCAAAAAATAAATAACCTTCCTTGATTTCTTGTGAGTTAGAAGTAATACCTTTTATCACGGTATTAGGATGTACACTATTACTTACAGGTTCCATAACCTCAAGGATGTCGACTAATTCGTGAAGTTCCATGTTTGTTCTCCTTTAATAAAATGATCTTTAGTATCTTAAAAATATTTCAGTTTAATTTAAGAGAAAGTTATAGAAAAACTCTTAGCGTAATAGCCATATCTTAAACGTAATATGTATGTAGGTTGCGTTATGTGATGGTTACACCCACTAAAATAGGAGCAATCGTAGCAAATCTACACGCTATCATATAAGAAAACATTTCGATACTAACCGAATTTTGATGGGCGGCAAAAGTATAGGAGTTTTAATTTAACTACTTAAACTAAATTTCAACAATTGCCTAATCGCATGACTAAGGAAGAGTCTGAGTATCACCATTCCCACTTAGAATACAACTTAAAACAAGCATGATCAAAACGAGTTTTGTTAGTTTAGCTACTTCACTCCTGATAAGCGATTTAGAGCTACTACATTTAATACAATCGTGACGATGATTAGAACCGCTGAAGCAAGTGCAACAGCATACATTGTGTCAGTTAAAGCCCCGAAATCTTCGACTACAACCTTATGATTAGTATAAAAAATCTGGAAACAAAGCGAAAAACCACAGGCGCTGAAGCTGCTAATAGACATAACTACCCATTTCTTATATTTCAGTTTATCTTCTCTCGCTAAAGTAACAATGGGTAAGACCCAAGCAATTAGTCCAAGCACTAGACTACCAATATTAAGCCAACCATAATCGATCACGTTCAATCCTCCTAATGTCATTAACCTGCATTTAATTTAATTACTCAGTAAGTCGAGTAATCCTTGCTAGATTAACGCTCACGTTGGGTGAAGGTTAATTCAGAAAGATGTTAATCAGACAAGAGAATCCTCATTAGAAAATAGCCTGTCTTTTTACTTCTTATATTTTTTCTCAGTATGGAACCAAGTACCTGTCCCAAAAAGAATACCGAACAAAAGTGAAGTCATGATATACTCTGAGAGATTTTTAATCTCTTAATAAAGAATTAGATCTAAAACCATATTAACAAACAAAAAAACTGTCCCACCTATGAAAACCCCTTGTAAGAGTAAATATTTCCACTTACCTTTTTTCTGGTATTGTTCCATTTACTCATAAAGTTATCTTCTCTAGTAATAATAAACACGCCTTTGTTAAATATCATTCATACTCAAGGATAAAAATTCTTCAAGCTTAATTTCACATCACCTTACCAATTATTTTCAAATCCCAGTAACTAACTCAATCTCTATTTCATATAAAAAGGGAGCTTACTATAATTGAGGATAAGCTTATAACCTAATTGTATTGAAAATACTGCATATAAGTGATGATTGATTTATAATAACAGTGACGAACTTATTAATATAGGAGGAGAGATGATTGCACACAATTACATACCAAGATTCATTTCAATTCATAGATTTCTTCGAAGCAAACAGTAATGTTTTTACAGAAACGCTACTAAAAGAAGCGGTTAATGTTGAAGATAAAATTGATGAAATACTACAAATAGGCAATATCGATCTCGTAACTAATGCTCATACACTGGTTGTATATATTATAGAAAAAAATGATCAGGAGCTTCACTCTTTTGCGCAACAAGAAGGAATTGCTTGGGCCACGCATTCCTTAGCTGTCTCGTTTAAACTAGAATGGGTACAAGCTATACGTCGAACACTGTGGGTATTTTTTCAGAAATACTCTGAATTAGTAAGCAATGATAAGAGATTTAATTTCTTTGAAATGGAAAAACAAATTAACAATCGAGTAGACAACTTTTTGAATTCCTTCTTCATAAGTTATACGGAATACAAAGATTCGCTTATAAAGGCTCAAAAAGAACTTGTTGAAAATCTTTCAGTACCAATCATTCCGATTAACGACTCGGTAAGCATCTTACCGTTAATAGGGGCTATTGATGAGCAACGAACCGAAATTCTCGAAGATAAGGTTTTATCCGCAATTAGCGATATGCGAATCCAAACTTTGATTATAGACTTATCCGGAGTTGCAGATATAAGTCGTGACGATGTTCACCGATTGATTCAAATCATTGATGGCGCATCGCTGATGGGGTGCACCACTGTTATAACTGGATTAAGGAAGTTAGTCGTAATGAAAGTAACGGAGCTTGGCATAAAGTTAGATAAAGAAATAAAAACATTAGGTACATTACAACAGGCATTAAGAGAGTATTTTATTACTTAACAATAATCTTTTATGTTTTCAATTTAATCCTGTATCACTTCCAATTTCCAATTATTTCAAAACAACTCACCTCAGTATTTTTTTGAAAAAGAAAGTTATGTTAAGGCTTATGTGTGATATTGGAACTAAAAATGGGAACCCCATCTAAATAGGGGGCCCCTCAGCTATTCATAAATCACCATAACTATTCCGCTCATTGCATTTTAAAGAACTACTCCCTACTTCTTCTTTCTACGATATAGATCAAGCGTTTTATAGCCCTCTGATAAAACCTGGATCCCAGAACGACATTGAGATTCTCAGCCATTTCTTCAATCGTTTTCACGAATATAAATATTGCGTCGTGCTTCTCAGACAAAGACTTCGCCTGTTCCTCAAAGAATTCATATCCTTCTGGGTTATGAAGAACAGCCATATTTTCGTATTTTGATAACTTTAGTTTATCTACGATCGACATCTTATGTAACGCCTCCTAAAAAATCGTATTACTCAAAGATAGCTAGCACCGCACCAGCTGGATCTTTAATAACACAGAAGAACATTTCTCCCATGTACCGAGGACCATCTAATATCTGTCCTCCGTGTTCGATACAATTATCGGCACTTTCTTTAACACTTTCAACCTTTACATACATTAGCCATTGCGGAGGAAGCGAAGCATTGTCTCCTCTTGCATGACAAATTCCTGTCACTGTATCACCCGCTGGAGTTTTGATATCGAAATCATGATACGTTCCCATATCGTGTTTACTTGCTTCCCATCCTACAACACTAGTATAAAAATCTTTAATTTCTTCAGCATTTCCGACCGTTAAATCTCGCCAATGTATCTGACCAACATCACTCTTATCTTTGCTCATATAAATTCTCCTCTCATTTCAATCACTTTTCCAACTTCTATAGTGACTTCCTTCTTTCCAATATTTTTACATGAAATCACCAACAAAGCATCTATGATGTTAGACTTAATTGTTTTCGTATAATAATGTCTAATGTTAACCTACCTGAAACGACCATCGTACATCTATAAATTCAGCTTGCTCTCAAATCACCACGTTAAAATCATTTGAGCTTATAAAAGATGGGCAAATGCATGCTACTTTTGATCATGAAGAAGGATTATCTGTAGCAAATAGCATATATAGACTAGTAACAAGTATGTATGTGAACGAGGAGAAATATAATCTTTATTTCTACGAACTTTGCAGAGTTTATAGAAGAAAATGTTGAGGTCAAAGATTACGGTGAACAATTATTAACTGAGCCCTATGAAGATATATTATCATTTGTCTAAAGCAATATCGTTACAATTCATGGTGCTATTTGAGCCCACATACTAATGTATCCTGGCTTAGATTCGTAGATTGTCATTCACTAATGAGGAGTGGTTTTAAATGAGAACACTTTATGCTCGTAACTATCAACGCATTCTTCGAATCATATCACCGGCGCTGCCCTGGCGAGTACCAGATCTAGTAGAAGGAGAAAATAGTGTATTTTCCCTCCCGGCTAAATTAAAAGAAAAAGATATCAAGAATGTACTCATTGTAACGGATGCTGGGATTACGAAAATTGGGTTAATTGAGCCCCTTCTACGTAAGTTGAATGAAGTAGAAATTCTTTATACAATCTACGACAAAACCGTGCCAAATCCAACGATTGAAAATGTTGAAGAAGCACGGGAAATCTATGAATACAACGGGTGTGAGGGCTTCATTGCCTTTGGTGGTGGTTCTCCTATTGATTGTGCAAAAGCAATTGCTGCGCGTATTTCACGTCCAAATAAGTCAGTGACACAACTGAAAGGCATCTTAAAAGTACGCAAGAAAATGCCGCCATTTTATGCAGTACCAACGACTTCAGGTACAGGTAGTGAAGGAACGTTAGCGGCTGTCATCTCAAATAAAGAAACACATGAAAAATTTGCGATTACTGATCATGCCCTCATTCCACACGTAGCCGTTTTAGACCCTTTATTAACAATAGGACTACCGAAACACATTACAGCTATGACTGGGATGGATGCTTTAACGCACGCTGTTGAAGCGTATATTGGGAAAAGTACAACAGCTGAAACGCGAAGCTATTGCATAAAAGCAGTGAAACTGATTTTCGAGAATTTATATGAAGCCTACGAGAATGGAAGCAATGTAGAAGCACGTAAGCAAATGCAGCAAGCATCCTATTTTGCTGGACTTGCATTTTCGCGCTCTTGTGTAGGTTATGTTCACTCCATTGCACATACACTGAGTGGATTTTACGATGTCCCGCATGGATTAGCGAATGCAGTCATTATGCCACATGTGCTTAACTATTATGGAGAAGCAGCGCACCATTCGCTAGCACAGCTTGCAGATGTAGTAGGAATTGGTAAAGGAGAAACCTTACAGCGAAAAGCCAACTTGTTCATTGAAGCGATTGAAGAAATGAATTCTAAGATGGATATTCCAAATAAAATTGAGGAAATTCTGGATCAAGATATTTCGAAAATGATTAAGCATGCACAAGCTGAAACAATTCCTTTATACCCTGTACCGAAACTTTTGAAGAACGATGAGTTATTTTATCTCTATCATGTTATCCGAGGAAAATAATAGTACTGTTTACGCATGAATGAAAAATGATAGGTTTAACATACAAATATATTTGAGATGGACTGTCATATTTTATTGTGCAAACACTCCCTTAACTAGATCCTTCATACTTTGTTAGAAGATGTGAACCAAAATTCCCACCGAGTTCTGATGGTTCACACCCGCTTAAAAAATATTCCTCACTCTTTTCAGAAGTTACAGTTACTTTTGATTCAATTGATTTACAAGTGATGCTCTCAACTCTACTTGGCCCAAACTTATCTCTTGTTGTGTCTGTCTCAGCATAAATTGAGCTACCATCATAACTAACATCTTTAATTATTGGGTCGCCTTCATCGGTATAACTTACGATTCTGATACGATCTGTTTTACCGCCGTTAACATTCTCAAGGAATAGTTCAAAAGTATCGAGGTTAGTGATTTCGCTTCCCAGACCAATAACGATATCACTATTAGATGGTGTAAAGCTGCAACCCCCAAGTAATATTGAAGATAATAGAATGAATAAGATCTTCTTCATCTTATCAACCCTTGCTAATAAAATGTAATGCATCGTAGGTATGATACAAAAGGAACAGCAATCCCTTTTTAGTCAATGCTTCCCTTAGTTGAACAAGGAGAGTCTAGAAGTCTAGCTTTTCAACTGCCATAAATGTTACTATCATAAGATTCTTGAATGCTTTTGTCCTTATTTGGTCCAAAGAGCCTCACATTGGAAACCAACAACTTCATTATGATATAAGTTACTGGATGCCACCTTCCATATGTATCACCTTCTTTTGGACATTTATACCAGATCCTACATTAATCCTATTAATAGGTTTGGAAGTGACCGTTTGCACTATTGATTACCTTTTAATCACAAATCACTCCCTTTAATGAATGTAATTGTATATTTTGAGTTAACTCTCATGCATTTGAGCAATCTGGATAAGGTTACCACATGTATCATCGAGAACAGCAACTGTAACTTCTCCTACATTTGTTGGTTCCATTGTAAAATGAACACCGCGTTTCTTTAATTCCTCGTACTCTTTATGAACATCTTCCACGCCAAACATTGTTGCCGGGATACGATCAGCGTATATCTTCTCCTGATACTCTTTGGCGGCAGAATGAATATTAGGTTCAAGTACAAGTTCAGTACCTCTTTGATCTTCGTCAGAAACAAGGGTGATCCATCTATATTCACCAACCGGCTTATCTTCCTTTTTTACAAATCCCAGTGTTTCAGTATAGAACTGTAATGCTCTTTCCTGATCCTGAACAAATATACTGGTAACAATAATTTTCATAGTCGTTTCGCCTCCAATAGGTATAGTAAAATTTATTAATCTATTAGACCTAACTTACCCAAAATATGTATTATTTCTTTATCCCATGAGTGCCCATACTATAGCCGCTCCAAAAACAAATGTGAACAGCAATTCCATCATTGCAGCTTTCATCCTACCTGCCCAAAGTTCTTTAAGCATTTGAATAATCATTCCATCGGCCACAATTCCTAACGTAAAGTAACTTCCGATCATGTCATTTGTGTGATCACTATCAAAAGTAAATTGAATTGCACCTATAGCGAATATACCACCTATGATATAGAACGCTAGTAGTAGACCCTTCTTACTCTTCGTATATTCCTGCTTTCCATTCTTCATCTCTAACACCCTTTTTTCTTCGTTACTTTTCTACTATTATTATCACGGTCATCTAAATATACTCCTCATCAAGGTTAACCAGAAACGACTATATCCCTAGTTTCAGGAAGCATCATGTTAGAAGGCAATTGTCACCGCTCCATTATTTTGTCCAGCTAATTTCTTACTAAAGTCTTACCTTTTTTCATCCTATCTTGATTCCCCCGGTAAATACCCTTATACTTTTCGTGCATTCCATTATACACTTATACTTATTGTAGCCGAGGAGGACATATTTTGATAGATTTACGAAGTGACACGGTCACGAAACCAGACGAGAAAATGCGAAAAGCAATGTACGAAGCTGAAGTTGGCGATGATGTGTATGGGGAAGATCCGACGGTAAATAAACTCGAAGAAATAGCAGCTGCTGTTCTCGGAAAAGAGGATGCCCTATTTGTAACGAGTGGTACGCAGGGAAATCAGATTGCCGGATTGGTACACTGCCGTCCAGGACAGGAAGTTATCATGGAATCTCAGGCTCACATCTTTCTTTACGAAGCTGCTGCTCTATCAGCGTTTGCGGGAGTTCAAATTAAGACGATCGATGGTAATAATGGTGCTATGAATCCAGCCGAGGTCGAAGCAGCTGTGCGCGGAGAAGATATCCACCAACCTGAAACTGGGCTAGTCTGCATTGAAAATACACACAACAAAGCAGGTGGTGCCGTTGTGCCTCTTGAAAACATGGAGGCAATTTATCAAGTAGCGAAACGAAACGGAATTCCTGTTCACTTAGACGGAGCACGGTTATTCAACGCTTCAGTAGCTTCTGGAACGTCTGTGAAAGAGTTCGCAAAGTATACTGACTCTGTACAGTTTTGCTTATCGAAAGGGCTAGGTGCACCTGTTGGTTCTATCATAGCAGGCTCTTCTGACTTCATTTCTAGCGCTCGTAAATGGCGGAAACGCTTAGGCGGTGGACTCAGGCAGGTTGGCGTACTCGCCGCACCTGGCATTATCGCTCTCGAAGAAAATGTAATGCGTCTTGAGATTGATCACACGAACGCAAAACACCTTGCCGAAGGGCTTCAAGCAATCGAAGGTTTGACTGTAACGAATAACGTTGCTACGAACATTATCTTAGTGGACATTTCGGATTGTGGTATGAGTACCGATGCGTTTGTTCAGCAATTGAAAGGCCACCATATTTTAACGGGTGCGTTCGGCCCAAATACAATCCGTTTCGTTACGAACAATAGGATACGCGAAGAAGAGATCCATACTGTTTTAGAAAATGTGAAGAAAATAGTTAAGGGATAATGCCCGTTCGAGAGTACTTATTGTTTGTTCAGTAAGTGCTCTTCTTTTTACTAAGGTCCCCCTCATCTTATGGATTAGGTGGAACTCTTAAAAGATCCCTTTTTTTTCATATACTCAATAGCTTTAGTCTTATTACTTTCATTTGAAACATAAAATGCTTCATTCTTCTCTCGATAAAATAAAAAGAACTTTTCCCTCGAAAGATTCCCCTCATCAATCGCTTTTTTTACAGCGCAATTTGTTTCTTTCGTATGTGAGCAATTAGAATACCTACATCTCTTCGATAAGTCAATTATAACCCATTACTTCCATAATATTACACAAACCTACACACGAGCGCTTATCATTTATTGTGCAAGAGGTCCCCTGTAACAGTAACCATTGACTTCTTCCAGTTAAAACAGCACCATCCGACCCTACTCAACTTTCAATAGAAGGAATAACATACTCTTCTAATAAAGGGTCCACATCCATCCCACTCGAAGTTTGAACCACTATTAAATCAAGCTCTGGTACCACAACTAGATACTGACCATATAATCCCATCCCTCGATAAGTTTCATAGCCATTGATAGACTTCAACCAGAAGAAATACCCATAGTGACCACCGTCGAAGTTACCGTTCGTATTTCCATATGGTTGGATACTCTTTTGTACCCATCCTTCTGGCAACACTTGTTTCTCCTCCCACTTTCCTTCTTCTAAATAGAGGTAGCCAATCTTTGCAATATCTCTTGGCTTCATCTTTACCCCAGTTCCTCCGAATGACGTTCCTGAACGATCAGTCGGCCACTCTACATTGCTAATTCCTAAATGAGAGAATAGGTTTTGTTCAGCATACTCCGAAAGCTTCGTACCCGTAGCTTCCTGAAGTATTTTTGATACTACTCTTGCGTCACCTGTACTATAATTCCATCTGCCTGGATCTTCACTTAACGGCCGACTCATAATGAAAGAAGCAGGATCTGTGCCCTCCATAAATTCTTTCCATGTGTCTGATTGATAGAAACCCTTTTCTGTTTGCTCTGGGAAATCAAGCCCGCTCTTCATTGTTAAAAAGTCTTGTATAGTAAGATTGCGCTTCCACTGGTCTAAATTAGTGATGTTTTCTGAAGTAAGATAGCTTAGCGCTTTACTCTCCACACTTTCGATCGCTCCCTGTTGAACAGCGACACCAACTAATGCTGAAGTTATGCTTTTAGTAACTGAATAGATGGGATGGGGTGTTTCTTCATCAAAGTCACCTCCATACTTTTCAGAGACAATATATCCATCTTTTATTATAAGCATTCCTTCCATAGGAATGTTCTCCTCTTCAATATGTAGAAACATATTTCTTAGAAGAGTTGAACTCATTCCAACGCTTTCTGGAGTAGTTGTTTGCCAAGCCTCTGTTGGCCAGTAAGACAGAATTTCTGGAACCGCTTCTCTAACTACGCCTGATTCATCTTCAATTTCGCCAGATACTTTCTCACTAATCGAATCACCACTGGAAGTAGGACTTCCGCTCCCCTCTTTATCTAATCCTTGCTCACTACATGCCATAAGTAGACCGATCAGCAAAGTGGTAACTAAAATTACTTTCCAAGTTTTCATGCCTTCCCCTTTCGTTTTCACTAAATTCTGATAAATACCTCAATATTATTGTATTTATCAGAAATTCATATGTAAAATATATATTATTAATAAAACATATAACTATTTCATATATGGGGAGATAATTATGCTAGGATTATTGGAAACCTTTGTATCCGTGGTGGAATGCGGATCACTTTCGGCGGCTGCCAAAAAAATGCATGCCAATCAACCAAACTTATCTGTTCGAATTCAAAAGCTTGAAGAGATGCTGGACGTAAAACTATTTGACCGGGAAGGTAAAAAATTAATACTCAATCCTGTTGGAAAGAAATTGTATGAGCAAACGAAACCTGTGTTAAAGATGGTAGAAACTATTCAAGAAGAAATGAGTTTATATAAACACCCAGAAACCGGGCATATTCGCATCGGGGGAGGCTATCAGATATTGCTCACTACCTTACTTCCTTTTATGGATTGGTTTACTAATAAGTATCCTCAAGTTACTTACGAAATGAATGAGGTTGGACCCGCTTCCCTCATTCACCACCTCATCGATCAATATGAACTAGACATAGGCTTAGTGGATACGTCTTTTACAAACGAACAAATTGAATCTATCCCATTAGGAATCGATTCAACAATCAAACTTATAGTTCCTAATTCAAACCACTACCACAACCAGAATTCAATCTCACAAGAAGAGCTAAAAGACCTGTCATTCATCGTTTTCAAAAAAGAAACCAAACTAAGAAATGAAATCGATGAAGCGTTAAGAGAAAGAGATATTTCACTTTCCATACTAATGGAAACAAACCATATTGACCTAATGATTAAAATGGTTGAAATGGGTCTTGGCGTTTCTTTTCTTCCCATCTCAACAGATTCTCATATTGTTATCGATAAACGTGTAAAGGTGTTGCATGTGGAGGGACTAGAATTTCAACCCAAGCTATTATACTTAATCTATAGGAAAAATCGGTATTATCCTTCTTCTATGCTACAGTTTATAACTGAATTGAAGTCTTTTTATTACAGGAGGTAAGTGTGAAGGATAGTAAACGTTAAAGAACCCTCATCTTTCTAGAATGATGGGGATCCTTTAATTGAATGCATTTGCATGTTACACCTTAACAACTTCTCTAAAGTGGGAGGCCCTCCTTACATTAAGCTCTGTATTATTAAATAGTGAATATAAATAAAATCATATCTTACATTGATATATTCTAGAGTTACTACCCCAAGGATGATATCCATCACCTATATAAGTAAATCCATATTTCTCATAAAACCCAACGTAATCAGTACATAGAAAAGTCTCATTGTATCCAAGTTTATTAGCATCGACTTGCGCACGCATAAGTAGCTCTTTCCCAAGCGAATTTCCACGAAAGTTTTCTTCAATATAAATAGCGCATATCCATGGATATAAATCCATACGACTTATAAAATCATTTGTTATAAGTCCGGCACAGCCAATAATCTGTTCAGATTGCAACATTAAATACCAAATAGGAAATGGATTTTCTGTTTTAAGACTGTGTGTAATTCTTAAATCTTTTGGGAAGTGGGTCAAATTAAATTCATAGAGTTTGTTATTTAGTTGATTTTTTTACTCTCATTTACTTTTTCAGTAATATGGAAATTCATTATGTTTTTCTCCTCCAATCGTTTTTATTCATATTTTCTACCACTTTTTCCTAGGGCCAATCATAATTATGTCGCTTGAGAAAAACGTAATTCATATTCTTCCTAATAAAGATAACATTTCTAAGTTTCTATATATTGTTGTAATTACTTTGAAGTATACTTTATCATCTGTTTCATTGATATTAGTTGTCCTAAATGAAGAGATTCATGCAATACTGAAAAAGATACACTATCTGCAGCTGTGTTAAATCCATGCTTAGGTTTATCTAACTTATGAACTAGCTTTTCTTCAGATAGTAGATGCACTCGTTCTGCTTGGATTTTGAGTGATGAGACTAATTCAGATAAAAGAGGGGATTCGCCTTGCCAAGTCGCTGGTTTTGTCCCCGGCGCAAAAAAGTCATTGTATGTGTTTGGTAGCTTCACTTCCATGCGGGTAAGTTCAAACAAAAAGTACTCTGTTTCCGTAATGATATGGCCGAGGTGCCATTTAATCGTATTATTAAACCCTTCTGGTTGAACATTTACTATATCCTCACTTAAGCTCTCTGCTTCTCCAATACTCCAGCTTCTTACCTTATTGAACTGATCTAAAATGATCATAGACAACATTCTCACTCCCTTACTGCATTGATATACTGTCTATACTCTTCTTTTCTGAAGCTTATTTACCTCTATTGGACTTTCTATTTCACACATAATTTCTCTCTTACCCTTCAAACTAAAGCAATTTTATTGATTTCTAACATAAAAAAAGAACTCCAATTTCATTGGAATTCCCTTTTATACGGTAAGCTCCTCGATTGTTGAAGGAACTATAGACCTATTATTCAAGTTTATATAGAAAGTAATTCAATGAGCCATAGTAATTAATTACAATCAGAGCGTCTCATCCAATTTGCGCATCTTCGAATCAGAAATTAAAAAAACAGTGCCAAAGATGTCGATCCTGCCTCCTTTTACACGAACAGCACAATCTTTGTTCGACGCATAAATATTTATCTCTTCCGATAGGGGAGAAAGTTCACTCTGAACAATCGCCATATTATTTTCAAGATCAAAATGAGACAGGACGGAAAAATCATCAAGACCGATTCCTTCGTAAACAGAGCTCAATTCACCTTTGTTTCCAAGGTTTTTCGAGCATAACCATTTAGCAGACATGTTGATTGCACCAGCGCTTGCTCCCATCACAACTGCGCTACTTTCTTTTATATAACCAGACAATTCATATTCCATCAAAAAACCATTTTGTTCCAGAATATTACCACCCAACAAAAAAATGACTGAAGCATTTTCAATTTTTGTTTGGGCTTCTTCCTTCGGTACACGATAGTTAATTAAATGATAGTCATCAAACGCAATGCCAGCATGTTCAAGCCAGGAGCGTTCAGTAGCACCATCATCTTCATATATAGATGGATTCGAGCTAATCATAGCCATCGATTTTCTATCAGTTATATCCTCCTGTAATAACCTGCGCAGAGTCTCTGGAAAGAAATTGTTAAACCAACCTAAATAATAGTGAGTTTTCATAAATGCCCCCGTTGCAAAGTATAAAAATAGTTATCACTGACTTCACTCATTCTGTTATCTTGTCACTATCAAAATACTTTTAATAAACGCGAGAGTTAAGCTCACGCTTATTGATAGCTCATTGCTGTTTAAAACCAATTTTTTTAATTTCTTTTGTATGGTAATCAATAGTATAAATCTTCTTCACTTTTATTTCTCCGCTACTATTATCATAAACTCTAATATAATACTTTGTTCCTTCTTCTCTGATGAAATCGACGGTGTATTTCTGCTTCTCTTCGAAGGTTAGCTTATTAAAGATCATTTCTTCCGCATCATCCTTAGATAAGTCGCCATTCTTCTCAGCTATTTCATCACTAACCGTTTCTCTGCTCTCTACCTTTTTCTCCAAATTGTTTCCTGCGCAGCTTACCAACCCAAACATTAACGTTGTCAACAATACTCCAAACGATATGCTTTTCTTCAAAGGAACACTCCTATCATATAGTTTCTTGTTTTAGTCATTAATAGAGCAGTTACTATTTTAATAAGGAAGTGCTCCCGATTGTATTGTTTCCTTTTGAGTTATAAAAGACATTACAGTTTTTTCAATTTTCGCTTTCTATCCATACACTTCATTAGTTCTTCATCAATTCTGTCATATTCTTCGGTACCCGCTGACAAGTAACTGATTTTTCCTAGGAGTTCTGTCATTTTTGTTTCGATGAGCGCTAATTCTTCAGTTACATGTTGCTCATCTCGTGTAAACGTTTTCTTTTTTCGCTCCTCATAATCCTTGATCCCCATCTCAACTTGATTGATTTTACCATTGTCTATTACTAGTAATTTCGTACACAATTTCTCAATCAAATACCTGTCATGAGACACAATCAAGAGTGTGCCTGAAAAAGTACTTAGTGCTTTTTCTAGTTCTTCCCTGCTTGGTAAATCTAAATGGTTAGTGGGTTCATCTAAAATTAATAAATCATACTCCATCATAAACATATGGATAAGCTTAATTCGTGTACGTTCACCAAGACTCAATTCAGAAATTGGTCTTTTAAAGATTTCTTGCTCGATGCCCATATTGGCTAAAAGAGTTCTAGCTTTTGTTTCCTGTTGCCGATGATTCAGGTCAAGGTACTCTAATGGTGTTTTTTCTCCTGGAAGATCACTTATATCCTGAGATAAATATGCCAATTTTGTAGACTCACTTATCCAAAGGCTACCTCTCGTAAGCGTTTCTTTCTGAAGCAGGAGCTTGATAAACGTTGTTTTCCCTGCTCCGTTTGATCCAAGTAGCCCGATTCGATCTCCATGCTTTATATAGAAGTTGCTTTTATCAAACAGTACGTGTTCACCAAATTGCTTTTTAATTCCTTTCGCTTCAAGAATTCTTTTACCTCTTTTTTGAGCTGATTCAAATTGAAAAGATACTGATTGCTCTTCTTTTGGCTTTGTCACCTCATGCTTTGATAATTCTAAATTTAAGCGTTTCAGCTTTGATTTTATCTGATTATCTTTTTTCTTTGCTTTCGCTCGTTCGAATTCTCGCAATCCCATTTGACGATTTTCAGCATTTGACCCCTGTTTTCCTGCTTGACGATGAGCTTTTCCTGACCAATCTTTTAAGGTACTGATCTGCTTTTCAATCTTCTCTACTTTACGTTGTTGTTTTTCGTAGTCACGCTTATCTTGTTCGGTTCTTCTCAGCTTTTCGCTTCGATAGGATGAGTAATTTCCTTCATACACATCTAATTTTCCATCTTCTAGCTCAAATATTTTAGACACTGTTTCGTCTAGGAAATACCGATCATGTGAAATAACAACAGCAGCACCTGAATAGGTTCTTACTTCTTCAACCAACCAGTTGACCCCTTGCATATCCAAGTGATTTGTCGGCTCATCTAAGATTAACAACTCCGGAAAATTTGTCCATAATTTTGCTAAAGACAACTTAAGCTTTTCTCCTCCGCTTAAATGGTGCAGATCCTCTCCATCCCATCGATCTTTGGGTAAACCAAGCTGCTTGCTTTTTTCCATTAACCCTCTACTGTTATCGAGTAATTCAGAGTCAATTGATAAATCATTATCTGATGATTGAGGCAAATATCCAATTTTCATGTTGGGAGGCCACATTGTGACAGAGCCTTGATCACACTCAACCCTATTCATAAGAATTTTTACTAAAGTGGATTTCCCAGCACCATTCCAACCGACGAGACCAATCTTTTCACCTTTACGTATGTCAAAGCTAACTTCACTTAGGATTTTCCGTTCTCCAAAACTTTTCTGCAGTCCTTTAACTTGTGTTACAAGAGTCATGCAGATCACCTCTTTATTTATTTTTTATTGAGAGAGGTTTTTATAACATAAAAGAACCTCTCCAAGAATCCTGGAGAGGCTTGTATCTAGTCCCATATCAAATTAAATGCAAACGCTTATATACAAATAAAGACATTGACACAAATGCAGAATTTGCATCACCTTTATTTGAAACGTCACATATAGAAATGATAGCGTAAATGGACAGACTAATCCTATTTCTCCAGGTTCTCATTTTCAAGAAAATATGAGTTTTATACCCTTTAAATAAGATTAATTCCACATCCGCTAAGTACCATTCCTTTCCAAATTTTCCTTGCATATTCAGTATATTTACCATCGATAAGATTGTCAACAGAGATTTTAATTAGAATGACAACGCGTCATCACACTACACATTATTATGTTAATGCGATAATAGAGAATTTTAAATATCTAACAAAGGACTGTACTACTCTTTACTTACACTCCCTATTATTAAATTTAAAAAAATGAGCATAACCCTCTCTAGATTAAAGTTCCTTTTTCTTAAAATGAAACTTTTCACACTTTATCTAAGTATCGCTGATTTACCAATTTAAATTACGTCGTTATTTTATAGATTTGATTATTTTCAACATCATCCTTGCTGCGACATTTTGACCATGAAACTGATTTGTTGTTCCTGTAAAGTATAGCTCACTTTTTGGATGGTAAAATGAAAAAGCCCCTGTCTGTCCCCAATGTCCTATCAGTCCATTTTTTATTTCTTTAAAAAATAATGGTTGATTTGCAATTCCAACTCCATAAAAGAACACTCCAGGACTAAAAAGAAGTTTCCAGTCTTTAAGCTCGTTAAAATCTTCTCTTGGAAAGAACTGCCCATTGATAAAGGCCTTTAAAAATATCATAGATTCCTTCGCGGTTGATACAATGCCTCCTTCTGGTCCTATTGATGACATATATTGGGGGAGATGAAGTTTCTTATCTTTGTAATAGAAAGATGCAGGTCGATAATCATTTACATCTTCAAATAAATACGTATCTTCTAAATTCAATTCATCAAAAATAAATTCCTTGAAAACAGTATGAATGTCTTTGCTGGTGATCGTTTCAATGATCTTACCTAAAAGCTGATAATTTGTATCAGAGTATTGAGCCTTTTTACCAGGAATAAAGTTCGGTTCCTTTTTCTTCGCACTCGCTATTGTTCTTTCAAAACCCCATTTCTGGTCTTTTCCTGCTGTTAATTCCCTAATCACATTAGAAGAAAAATAATCAGGAATTCCCGATGTGTTAGACATTAACTGTTTAATGTTATTTCTCTAGAGTATTCTTTCCCTTGAAATATGTGGAGATCATGTAGAATTTCATCTGACAAATAGTCTTCAATTTTATTATGAAGGCTCAGATAATTTTTTGATCTTAATCTTAATAAAACAGCAGTGACATATAATTTTGTTACACTTGCGATAAAATAAGGCCTATTGATCGATAGATTTCCAGCACCATGTAAAAATGAAAGAGAATCATCTTCATTTTCGACACATAATATAGCACCATAAATGTGCTTCTTTGAGACAGCAGATGACACTAACTCAGAAACAAATGATTCATTTGTATGAATCAACAATAATATCCTCCTTTCAATTCACACAATCTTAACCTTTCCCTTCAACTTTCAAGATGGTTGTTTATCTATATTCATAATAGGATATTTATAGCAGTATTCTGTGCACTCTTCTAACTCAATAGGAAAGATCTATCACAATCTTTTAGCTCTTAAGTTGATTGAATACAAAAGGTTCACTCTCTGTTAAGAAAGTGAACCTTTTTGATATCAGACATGAGGTGTATTTGCCGCGCAAAAGCTGCTATAAAGTGGAAAGCTGAAAAAAGATGACTATCATCCAGGATAATAATGATGCAGGTCCTGCAATTTAAGCAGTAACTCCTGATAAAAAAGGACTCCTGAACCTAAAATGCCAGCTATATATAGCAATCGCGTCATATCACTATATGATCACTAACTTTTACCATCATTCTAGATTGTTACCATATTTATTCACATACACTTTACTGGGTTTCATAGCTATTGTTAAAAATAACTATAAAGGAGCGTGATCTTATATTAGATCAACGCTCCTTATTCCTCTAGTTTATTGATTTCATAAACTGCCTGCTCAGCTGCCAGGAGTGCACCTTCAAGATGGCCACCATATTGTGAATTAGCCTCTGTACCAGCAAAAACTATTTTCTTCTCCCATACCCCTGATTTTGGTGGTTGACCATAAATCGGAAATTCTCTAAGCGGTTCTAAATCTTCCTCTGCCGCCGTCTCGGAATCTTTGGACCAATCCTTGTATAGCATAGCCTTTACATTTTGAGCAGAGGTTCCAAAGAGCCTGACCAATTGTTTCGTGACCAAATTTTTAACGTTATCCTCACCCATTTCTCGGCGCATTTTCGCTGACATGCCGAAGAATCCAAATAAAGCACCGGATCCAGATTCAGATTCAGGTGAGGCATCATGGATTTCTTGCAAGGGGCCGACCCAACTTGTAGCGTATCCAGAGAGTCCTGATTCCCTCCAAAAGGGACGGTCATAGACTGCAATTGCTTTTGCTTGTCCTGCCATCCAAGTAGGTTTGTTTTTTAGGTCAGTTATACTATTTTTGGGTAATGAAGGAGAGAAGTTAATATGACGCGCCACAAGCCGGGGCGGCACTGCTAGGATAACAGCTCTGGTGGAAACTTCTATTCTCCTTCCATCAGCACGAACTACTTCAACTGTGATAGCACCATCTCCGTCAAGTCGAATTGCTGTAACTCTCGTTTCAAGCTCGACTACCCCTGCAGGAATCGTATCTGCTACAGCATCAATAAGAGACTGCACCCCACCTATAAAACGATTTGACCTTACATTCGAATTTTCTGGAAGTACAAAGCGCTCTGGCGGTACGTGTTGGGATCGTTCTGAAAGCATTGCCCCTTTTGTGTGCTGGGCGAACGTTCCTATTTTCAGTTCATTAACAAGGCTCTTAATTGTGCTCTCATACTGCGGCCAGTACCATGTCGGACCGAGGTCAAATTTTCCTAGGTCAGGTCTATTTGGATCTGATGTACTCAAGACCCTACCGCCAATCCTATCTCTAGCTTCTAGCACCTTGCAATTGGTACCTTGTGCAGAAAGTAAAGACGCAGCTCGAAGACCACTTAAACCAGCACCAACTATGACTACAGGATTGTCCACATTCCTCCCTCCTTCCGCTTATGTGTATTGTACTTGCTTTTTTTAAACCAATTATTGCAAATCCCGAAAACTAATTCAATTTTTATTGGATGTGAAAGGAAGCTTATCCTTAATTTCGGATAAGCTCCTTATTGTTCAAGACTTTAACCCAAGATAATTACCCTGCCGATTCAGCAGGGTAATTTGAATTATTTCACAACTTCTTTAGCATCTGAGGATAATCCCCTCACTTGCTTTAAATACTCAGTCATCTCTTCATCTTCATGAGATGGGTAGCTAAACGACAGATGGTTCGCAATATCCTTACCTAGCTCTCTAAATAACTCTCCACTAATAAACAAAGAGTCCCATATATTTTCGTAGTTGTCATCAGAATAAGTAGCGCTATACTTATTCCAGTGAGACTCTGGAAGCTGTTTTTTAAGTAAGTTACCTACTTTTCCAGTCGACACTCCAAAATTAGTGGTTGTCCCAATCCACCATTCGACCATCCTATTTAAATCCTGTCTGACCACGGATTCCATCATAAACTTTGCGTAAGGTAACTCATCCCGCCATAAGCTTTTAGCAATATTCTGTTGGCACCACCAAAAGTTATTGCAGCAGCTTAAATACATGGACTCACTTGGTTTTTTAACATGATAGTCGCTATCAGTGGGCTCTGGGATACTAGGTAAACAGTTATCTTTATCTAACAAAGGGACCGTTAATTTGTCATTCAAATAATGCCCTCTCATATGCTCTTTCGTTTCAATATGAAGATCAATCCGATTGCCATCTTTAAAGAGCATTAAATAACCATATGATTCTTCAAAATTCGTTTCCAATCCGTTTTCCCGACTATTTCTATCTGGTTCTTGGAAGATAAGTATATCTCCGAAACCGTGTATCCAATCTTCGTCATTTATAAAGGAGTAGGTTTCTTTAACTACATATACGATATCGTAATCCTGAAATATATCTTTTGGCACTTTCTGATTTGTCCTGGAACCATTCATATACACAGCACGAACTCTTTCATCTTCCTTAGCTCTATTGATTATGAGGTCCATCATTTCTTGTTCACATCTCATTTATAATCCCTCCATAGATGTAATAGTTTAGAATGGTCTTATGTTCCATCTTGGGAGGATCTCGTGAATGGTACCTCTCACTTCTTAAGAGTGGTGTTTATAACTTATTAAATCTCTTTTTCATATGTAAATTCCTTTCTCTCAAATATCTCTTTAGCCATGGTTCGATATCACAAAATATAATCCCTTGTTAGGTTAGTATAAAAATGGAAAATCTCTCAATTATTAATGGTGGAAGATAATTTTATTATGAAATACTCATAGTAATTGTTCTGTTTTTAAAGCCCAGACTTTCATATATCTTAATTGCTTGATTTCCATCAAAAACGCTTAAACGAATTTCGGAGTATCCTTCTTGTTTCAATTGTTCCACACCAGTTTTAATCAATTGTTTTGAAATACCTTTACCTCTGCATTCCTCGATAACAAATAATTCATAAATAAATCCTAGTGCCTTATCTGAAAACTGGTCTTTACTTCCTCCTATAAGAATCCAACCCATTATTACATCGTTTTCAGTTGATATTAAATAATAACTCCCCTTCTTCAAAAGAGATTCTACTAGTTGTTTTGTTTTTTCGATCGTTGGTTCTGCTTCACCTAAAGTTCCCTCAAATATAGCCTGTGGAGATAGTTCTATTATTTTTTCAATTTCTACCTCATTTGGTTTTCTTATGTCCACTTATCAACTCAACCCTTCCAAAATGGGGCATTCTATTTCAACATTACTGCCCAACATACCAATTATTTCAAATTACATTGTCTTACTCAATATTTGCTACAGTAATGCTGTCCAGTTCGTTTTCACTATAACAAGCACTAAGTATAATCCAGCAAAAATCAGTTTTCATTTGTTTTAAGTTGTAGTCCATTTAGAATTGGAAATCCCCATCCTTCATTAGCAGGACTTCAGTTCCACCCTCTTTAATGCCCTCTACTTTCATATCTTCGGTACCAAAGGTCACATTGACTAACAAAAGTGAAGTATTTAGACCCGCTACCTGCAACTCTTCCTCAGATTGGTCAATGCCATTTTGAATATTGGAAGGAGATGCATTTCCGATTCCAATATGACAGGACGTATTTTCATCAAACAAGGTATTGTAAAAAAGAGTATCTGCCTGAGCAAGAGGAGATTTATTAGAGACCAAGGCAATTTCACCTAGATAATGTGATCCTTCGTCTGTTTCGATGAGGTTTTGTAACACTTCCTGGCCCTTTGCAGCATAATAGTCGATAATCCGTCCATCTTTAAAAATTAGATAAAATTCATCGATGACACTTTCTCCATAGATAAGAGGTTTCGTACCTACCAATTTGCCATTCACCTTATTTTTATGTGGAGCAGTAAATATTTCTTCCGTAGGAATGTTCGGAAAGAAAGGTATTCCCTTTTTATCTATGACTCTTCCACCGATATAGTGATGATTTTTAGGTAGACCAACTAATAAATCAGTTCCACGGCTATTTGTGAAATACAAGGATTCAAATTGGCTCTCGTTTAGGATTTTTTTCCGAGACTCGAAGGCTCTATTGTGAATCTCCCAATCTTTTATAGGGTTTTTCCCATCTGCCCGAGCCCCTTTTAAGATAAATTTCCATAATGATTGTAAAGCTTCTTCTTTACTTAGGTTGGGGAGTACTTTCGTTGCCCATTCAACGCTCGGAACAGCTAGAAGACACCAGCGTACCTCGTGGGATCTAATTTTCGCATGATAATCCCTCAATTTGGTACGAGAAGCTTTTTGGGAACGATTTATCCTTTCAGTAGAAACCTCCATAAAGACCTTTAAGTTTTCAGAAATAATATGGATGTAAGCAGCACCTTCCTCACCCCATTCCTTAAAACGAGAAGCCTGCCAATCAGGAAAGTGATCGATGACACCATCTGCTGCATGTAAGTAAAATTCTTTGGTAGACTGTTCATCTGTCCAATCTATAAATACATTTGAGGCTCCTGCCTCGTAGGCTACCGTTTGAATTAGACGTGCAAACGTAGCATGTTGGATATCACTATGAATGATCAACAATTGATTTTTCTGCAAATTCACTCCAGCTCGTACAGCAAGTTCTGCATACTTTCTTAACTGTGCTTCACTGATAAATTCATATATTCCTTTAATCATTTTATATCTCCCCAATGATGTTCTTGGATAATTTCACTTCAGAACTTTTACATTAGCTCTCCCTATTCTGAAATATTTACTTTTTAGATATTCGAAACATAATAGTTCTCAGCATATAAGAATCACTCAATTTTCGGAAGTTAAGTCTAAAAACTCTTCTACATCTTTCACGCATAGCTCCATTCCTTTTTCCCAGAATTCCTTTGAAGTAATGTCTTCTCCTATATGTTTCATAACTAGACCTTCCAAAGACATACTTCCAGAATCACGAAGTAAGTTTAGATAATCTTCTTCAAACTCTAGTCCTTTTTCTTTTGCCTTAGCATAAATTCCTAAAGCAAATAAATACCCAAAAGTATAAGGGAAATTGTAGAAAGGGGATTGAGTAATATAGTAGTGAGGTGTCCAAATCCATGAATAGATAGAGGGTTGATCTAAGGATCCCTCGTACGCTTCATTTATAGATTCTTCCATTAATTGATTTAACCGTTCGGGTGATACGATTCCACCTTTACGTTCCTCATAGAAGCTCTGTTCAAATAAGAACCTCGAATGAATATTCATGAAGTTCATAATACTCCGTTTCAGTTTCTCGTCTAGTATAGCTATTTTTTCTTCCTTAGTATTTGCCTTTCTCATTGACGCATCAAGAATAATAGCTTCACAGAAAGTTGAAGCGGTTTCAGCAATACTTATGGGATAGCCCTTATTCAAGCTATCAACTGACTTCATGGCGTAATTATGAAAACCATGCCCTAGTTCGTGGCCAAGAGTTAACATTTCCATAAAAGAACCACTATACGTCATGAAGAGTCTTGATTCACCCGTAGCTGGAAAACTAGCACAAAAGGGAACAGCCGACTTGTTAGGACGATCTTCAGCTTCTATCCAACCTTCATCAAAGGCTTCTTTAACAAAGCTTCCTAATTCATTACCAAACTGACTAAAATGCTCCGTGATGAATGTCACTGCTTCACCATAGTGCACTTCTTGATTAACGTTTGTAACCGGAGCCCAAAAGTTATAAGACTTCATACTAGAATCGCCCATCATTTCAGCTTTTCGATCCAGATACTTGGAGAAAGGTTGTTTATATGTATTGATAACCGACCACATTGTATTCAACGTTTCTTCTTTCATTCTGTTCTTCTTCAGTGGCCGTTCTAGTGCATTTTTAATCCCGTGTTTGTTATGAACTTTTATACGAAAGCCAGCAATGTGATTTATAACTTTAGCAAAGAGTTCTTCTTTCTCTTTCCATATTGATTCCAGTGAATAATGAGCTTCCTTTCGCACTTCTTCACAATGATGTGACCGCAAATTGATGGCTTGTCCAACTGATATGTTCTCTTCTTTTCCATCAATCCATATTTTTACGTTAATATTACTAATTAAATCTTTATAAAAATGGCCCCAAGCATGGTATCCATCAACCATTAAGTCAGAAATTAAACTTGATTCACCTTCTGATAAGTGCGAATCTGCGTTTTCTCGCCATTCATTGAGAATGAATTTATAACCTTCTAACTCTTTAGTTTCTAGTAATTTGCTCCATACACCTTCATCTATGTTTGAAAGTTTCTTTTTCACTTTCGCTATTACTTTTTCGAAGCGGGCTTCTTTTTGACCAACTATTCCTCTTAAACTCGCAGCGTCTTGATCCTTTGGGTTTTGCGCAAGGAGACAAGTGATAAATGAATTCGCTTGAGTAAGGTTCAAGCGCATGTTCCCCATTTTCCCCACCAAATTTACCATTTCATTTGTTGAATCAGTGAAAGAGTTAACAAAGCCTTCTAATTCATGGGTAAGTGTCTCTAATTGCTCGATATGTACTAAAAATTGATTTGATTTACTCCCGCCTCTAAAAACCTTATCTAAATTCCATACTTCTGAATAACTTAACTTCTCCATAATCTCCTCCGAAAAAAAATTTGAGGTTCATTACTATCTCGTATATTTTCCTTTTAAAACAACGCCCCCCTTTAATTTAAGAACTCATTTCTCAGGATGCTCATTCTTAAACGATCAACAAACTTACCATTTCTTAATCGGTCTTGTCTTAAGATACCTTCTTCAACATAACCCATTCTCTTATACGACTTAATAGCCTTTTCATTATCAACTTCAACTCTAAGCCAAATCTTGTTAAGACTTAATTCGTTAAATCCCCACAAGAGCATTTGATTCATTGCAGATAAACCATATCCTTTTCCCCAGTAGTTTTTGTTACCTATCGCTACGCCTAATTCAGCGTGTTTGTTGAGTTTATCGATGTTTTTCAAATCAATCCAACCAATATGTATACCTTCTCCGGTGACAATAGCTTTTTGTTCATATCCATTTCTTTTGTTAATACACATTTGTATCCAATTTTGAGTCTCTTCTTTACTAAAGGGAGGATATTTCTCTGGCATATTCAAGTGTTTAGTCACTTCTTTATCAAAACACCATTGATACCGGTCTTCAACGTCATTTAGAGTCAATTCTCTTATATGGACTTTAGGTAATTCATTTGTTTTCATATTTGCTTTCTCCTCTAAATATTCAATTAAACTGCTAATGGCCTAATACCAATTATTTCAAATTACATTAAGAAAAGGGAGCTTAACCTAATTACAATTAACCTCTCTTTTCTGGAACTAAATAATTACCCTTCACCATAGTATTCTGCAAAATGAAAAAATCCAATTTTCCTAACATGAAAGCTTCTTAACTCACCTTGAGTAGCTTTCTCAATTGGTGGATTTGTTAAAGTATATGCTTTAGCATTCAATTGGGTAAATTTCTCTTTATCTACTTCGTTGTGGTAGTCATCTTCAATAATTCCTGATGTAATTGCAGCTTTGGGATACCCCATAAGAAGTACTTGTGTTCTTAATGCCATACTAGGTGTGGTATGAAATAAAATAAATAAAACTATAATAGCAGACACTACGCTAATCCATTTTTTCAAATGTTTCACCCCTACTCCAGTATACGATCTGCAAAATGTTGCACTTTGTTTAATGACGAACATTTCAAATGTAATGATTTAACTCAATCATAAATTCATAAAACATATCCTACTTCTGTTATGCTTCCTTTTTTTGAATACTAAGTGGAAGAACTAAATCTTAAGCGATACTACCGTTAAGAACCTTGATAATTAACCAAAACTTTTATAGGACATTCACTAGTTTCACTCAGATACGCGAAGCAATCAATTAATTCATTCGAATCAATATGCCTATCAAAAATACTAGTTACATATGATTTCTTGATATTCTCAAAGAACCATTGACTATGTTGTTGATAGTCCCATCCGTCACTTGAACCAACGATTTTGAGTTCCTTTTCATAGAAGTCTTCATTCAAGAAGAAAAGATCCTTGTTTCCGTCTGATAACACACAAACTTCCCCATTATGATTCAACGCTTTTAGTATTGCGTGAAATGCATTCTTACTTGAAGAACACTCAAAACCATACTTATAATGTTCTCTAGGAACTTCTTCCTCTGATATATAAACATTAGTTGCTCCAAACGTTTTGGCTAATTCACCTCTTGCTTTATTAGGTTCTAATACATCAACTTTCTCAACGTTCATGTACTCTTTTAAAAAATGAAGTGTCAATAACCCCATTGTTCCTGATTCAGTTACCAAGACGTGATCCAATTTGTTAGGTTCCAGTTTCATAACACCTTTCGCAGAGTCGCAAGAGAGGGTATTAAGTAAAGCATATGTATAATCAAGGGTTTCAGGGACCTTAACTACCTTTTCAGCTTTTACAACGCCATAGTCTTTATGTCCATAAAATGCTAGAACGTGATCTCCTACATTGATGTCTAATACGTCTTCTCCAGCTTCTATTACTTTTCCAAAACTCTCATAACCTGTCTCTCTAGGATATTCAGGATTGAGATCCGTAACATCCGATTCATTGTACTGAGGAAGTTCGGCACCAATACTGATCGCACCTGCAATCGTTTGAATTAATAATTCATCTTTTTCAATAGGGTCTAATACTTTTCGTTCCCATTCTAGTTTTCCTTTTCCCATAAGGACCAATGATTGTTGTATCATTTGAAAACACCCTTTTATATGTTAGATAAAATCTTCACATTACTAGCAATTATTTTCGCCTTCTATATATCTTTGTAGTTTTCCTCCAATTCTTTATTTGCTGCCATTACTTGAAGGCTCGGTTTCGAGATATTCTGTCGCAACTAGATTCCGATTCAATCGACAATACTCTCCCTAAGAAATAAGTTGAATCTCGTCGGTAAGACGCGATCCAACTTAACAATGCAAATGCTTTGGTTCACTACTTAATAATTAACAGCTTCTTTTTGTTGGTGTTCTAGAGCCTTCTCAGTCTTTTTAATATCTAACTTCATAAGAATGGAGACGACAAGCGCTAAGAATATTAAAGCAAGAAAAACGTAAAATACAGGAATGTAACTATCGGTTCTAGCCCGAATTTGCGAAACAATCATAGGTCCAAATACGCCACCTAGGGACCATGTTGTCAATAAATACCCATGTATGGCACCGAGTTGTTTCGTTCCAAACAAATCACCAATAAATGCAGGGAGATTAGAGAATCCTCCGCCATAACAAGTAACAACGAGGAAAATTAGAAGCTGGAATATGATGATGTTTGTAGTAATCGGAAGCATAAAAAAAGCAACAGACTGTATTAAGAAAAAGATCAGAAAAACATTTGGGCGGCCAATATAGTCTGAAGCTGTTGCCCAGCCTAGACGACCTCCACCATTAAACACACCCATAATTCCGACCATCGTGGCAGCTGCAGCGGCTGATAATCCTACAACTTCTTGGGCCATCGGTGAAGCAACTGAAATCATCATAATCCCTGCGGTCGTATTAATAAGCATCATCGTCCAAAGTAGCCAAAAACGCTTTGTTTTAACCGCTTCTTTTGAAGTCAATTGTTGTAAGTCTTTTTTATAAACTTTATTCCCAGAGGCCATATTTTGTTTCATAGAAGCTGGCATCCAGCCTTCTGGGGGTGGGGCAATGTAAGAAGCACCTAATGTAATAAAAACGAAATAAGCTGCCCCTAATATGTAAAATGTATTAGATATTCCAATGGAAGTCATTAAGTTGGCTGCAACTGGTGCTGTAATGAGAGCTCCTGTTCCAAAACCAAGTACAGCTAATCCGGTTGCTAAACCTCTTCGGTCAGGGAACCATTTTACAAGAGTTGATACGGGTGAAATATAGCCAATGCCAAGTCCAAGTCCACTTGCTACCCCGTAGGACAATAGGAAAAGTGGAAGTGAATCAATCGCGATCGCAATCCCTGAACCGGCTTGTCCTAACCCAAACAAAACACCAGCCAGAATTGCTGATTTTCTTGGACCATTTTTTTCAACAAACTTCCCAAACAATGCTGCGGATGACCCAGCCAGTGCCATCATTATGGTAAATGCAATCGTTACTTGAGTTGGGGTCCAACCCATTTGTTCACTTACAGGGGTGGTATATACGCTATATGCGTAGGCACCTCCGATGGAAAGGTGGATGGAAATAGCTGATAAAGCAATTAACCACCTGTTTTTCATTGCTTGCATATTATGTACCTCCTTCACTCTCTTTGTAAGCGGTTTATAAAACAGAATACAACGAGTGACTACAAAAATCAAATTATTTTAAATTATTTGAAATTACAACAGGATCACATAGTGGTATTGTAATTAAAATTAAAAAAAACTCAGTTCAGTGAACTGAGATTTTTCTTCTATTGATTTTCAATTGCTTATTCAACTGAAACTCGAAATTTAAAGGGATAACAGACGCTTATTGACTCAATGTATTCATTCAAGGAAGTAACTCCTAAAACATAAAAACAAAATAATAGGTAGCTGAACTAACTAAAAAAAACACAAAATAAAAACCCGATTACTGAACAATATTAGTATTTAATTTCTTTCAGCCACTCTTCTGAGCCGCCTTCTAAAAATACTTTAACCTCTTCCTTATTGTTTTCGCTGAGATGATACCAAACACGTTTAACGTCATCGTTCATTTCAATCATCTTTGCTTCTGTATCGCCCACAATAACTTTTTCATGTCTTGTTCCAGTTAGCGTTCCACACCATAAGTAGGATTCTCCAACAAGATTTGCATTCCACTTATCCATAAGACACTCTCCTGTCTTACTCAAGTGCCATTCACCATTAAATTTTGTAAAGTAGGCAATCTTGGGATATTCATTATTATTTTTTTTATTAATTGCTCCGTTTTTTGAATGAGCAGTGAAGATAATTACATTGTCCTCTTTCACTATCTCAACTATCTTGTATTCATCAATATCAAGATTATCATTCATACTAACATGGAAGACTTCCTCCATTGTTCTCGGACTGTTACAACCTACAAGTAGAAATAAAACTATCATAAAAAAAATAATTCTTTTGAACATTTCTCCCCCTAAGACCTTTGTCGTCAACCTTTACTTTTGTTAAAGAACTACTACTCTTCAATTAATCTTCCATTCTTATCGTAATATCGATAGTTACGAATTTATAACTTGTTGTATTGGCTATCGGCTGCACCCACGTTACAATAGCTTGAACAGGAGTTAAAGGTTGCTCCCCATGCCCTTCCATCTATATCCATATGCATTTTCCCTATTTCATTTTCAGCATTAGTCACAAACATTAAAATAATCGAACTGTTATCATTTACCGATGTTCCTTAGGGTTGTTCGATCTCAGGAATTGGATTAACTCATCTTCGTTGTACGTTTTAAGAACAATGCTTTTAGTATTAAACACAACAAAAGCTGGAGACTTATCTAGGTCTAGAATTTCATATTGCTCATTGATGTACTTCAGTGAGCTTTCCCTTTGAATGGATTTTACATTGGTAATCTCATTCTTTTCCATCCATTCAAACCCATCTTCTTCTGCTAGCCCTTTCTCTCCTATTACTAATAAGGAATACTTATTAGCATCCTCAGAAAATAAACGGTGAGCCTGTTTAGACTCGATAGAATTATAAACTTTTTCTTCCAATTCATTTAAATAGTGGTCAAGATCTTTTAACGTATGGGTTCTGTATATGATTTCTTTATGATCAAGCACTAAGCATATCGGTGTTTTTTTTATATTAAGAATATCTAAAACTTCTTTAGGCGGATTGCGATTAGTATCATAGCCGTCGAGTATATCTCGATGTTCTCTATAAATAGCGTTAAATTTTCCATTAAACTCTTTTTCTAGCTTTTTTAAATCACCTTTACAGCTTATCCTATAGAAACCTTCATAATTTGTTGTCAAACCTTCTAATAATTTTTCCGCTGCCTTTTCTTCTTTTAAACTCTCAAAATAAAACCAACTAGAAACTATAGCAAGGGTAATCATTATGAATTTAAATAATTTCCGCATACCATATCCCTTCCCACCAGTACGTACTGATTTTTTTCAGATAACTGCCCTGTTATTAACTTAAACAAGTAGGAGCTTATTCCTTTTTAGATTAACGCTCCCTTTTGTTTAACAAACTCTCTACGATAAAAATATAGTGAGGATCCCTAATATGAACACCACAATACCTATAGGTAGTCCCAGGGCACATTTCCTATTCCATCTCTTCACAAAGTTTCTAGACAGGCTCCTATCATCCTTAATCGCCTTTTTGAATTCTTGTTTAAATCCTACCATTTGTACTAGCAAGATCATCGCTAAAACTATAGCGGTAATACCAAAAGCTAATCTTATTAACTCCAATTGTGTTCACTCCTGATGAAATTTACTTAACATATAAAAGAATCATTCCCACTCTTGCTCTCTATTATCGAATAGATAAATATCTTTAACCTTGATAACACATTCAGCTGTTTGAAATTCATAAAATCGTGATACATACGTTATGTAGTTAACTAAATTTAAAAGTAGGAGTGATGAAATCATGGCAGATCGTTACAAAACTGGAGAAAAAGCACCTGAGAACGGAAAGTACGAATTTGATGGATTAACAAATGGAAATGGTAGTGGAAACGTAACAGAAGATGAAAAATATATTAGCCTTGAGAGTGGCGAAACTTTCCCTCCTGTACGTTCAAGTAAGGAATCAGCATACTGGAAGAAGGCATAAAGGATGAAGCCCTAAGGACTAAAGTCCTTAGGGTATTTGTTTGTATAATTAAATTCATTACTAATAATGATTTCACCTTTTATTACACCTTAGCTCCCTATTGTGGAAGATTGATTACATAAGTAATCAATCAACTAGCCCATTCCCAATGAATTTAAGGTTTTCTATATCAGCATAAACAATAACATTGTTGGTAAAAGATGTACTTTTTGTAGGAAAATCAATAGCATAAACTTCTACTCCTACATATGTATTTACTTCATCTGTTTGTTTAACAAACATACTCTCAGTTAATTTTATTGTTGATAAAGTTCCATCTTCCCAAGTTCCGTCAATAAATTCTCTTTGGTCCGTTTGCAATTGATCCCAAACTACCTTTCTCGCATCTAAATATTCAGTATGTTCTTTTACATCAACGTTTGCTTGAAGATTGTTGACTACTGTTTCACTTTGATTTGTACAGCCGATTCCCACTACTGTTAGAACTGAGAACATACAAAGTAGAATGATTTTTTTCAAGATAACACCCCCATAATACATTCTATCAACTAGACGGTATAACCCTTCCTTAAGTTACAAGAAGGGTTATTCCCTCAATATTTTAAGAACTATCTTCATAAAAATCCATTCCTTATTGCTCCCTTTAACGCAAGATTTGAAATCAAGATATTTCAGTCGCTGTTTATGAACAATTATTCTCCCTTGACTGCATACGATTGATCTCTAACTACTACGGTTTCAGGTACAAATCGAATGAAGACATTTAAAGCGAGGGGACGCTTCTTATGCTTCATGTTGGAAGCGTTCGAACCGTCCCCTCGATTCCACTCAAATACCAATTATTTCAGTGAGATGACTGGTAAATCAAGCTTTTGAATGAAATAAGGGGACGTATATCTTGAATCATTAGAGACACGAGTGATTCAAGATGTACGTCCAAATGTGTCACTTCATTTATTAATTGGAATTCATCAACTGGAAGAAATATTCAGGTTCATGCGTTTTATTTAGGTTATACCATGAATGTAATGTACCAGGTGTAAATACATCCATTTTTTTCAGTACCTCCATGGCAAATTCCAGCGGAGCTATTCCTGATGCGGTAACTAAATTCTCATCAGATATAGCAGACCCCAAATCATAAAATTTTTCTCCTTTATAGTTAGGACTTACCATTTTGGTATATTCTAAGTCATTACTAGTGTGCCTTCTAGTATCTAAGTATCCCCTATTCGCGAGGGCCTCAACGGCGCCACAAATTGCAGCAACAATCGTGCCAAGCTTTAAAGCCTGGCCGATTTTTTCCAAGATAGGCTGATGAATGTCTTCACTCCAAGTAGTCCCTCCTGGTAAAATTAAAAGATTATTACGCTCAAGTGTACATTCCTCAAGGGACATATCTGGTTTTATGCTCAACCCTCCCATCGTCGTAATCATTTTTTTATTAGCTCCTACTGTCATTACTTTTAAAGGTGTTAAATCTTTTTTGAAATACCTTCCTGAGTTTAGTTCAGCAATTAAATATCCATATTCCCAGTCTGACATTGTATTAAATACATATAAAAAAACTTTTTTTGTTTGCATCCAATAACACTCCAATCACATTTGATATAGCCAGTATAATAAAACTTCCCTGACAGTTAGCGTCAGGGAAGTGATTATACTTCATGAAATTTTATTAATTCCGACAGAACTTCAACAAGTCGTTTCTTTAGACTGATTGGCTCAATCACTTTAATAGATTGATTGTACGGTAAAAGTAAATAAGGTACATATTTATGGATGACATCTTCTTCAAGAAGAAAAACGGCTCGATTTGAAGTCCGTTCTTGTAAATAATGTCCTAAAAACCAATGTTGACAAATATCATCCAATACACTTTTATTTCCGCTAATAACGAAAGAAATTCCCCCTTCCTTATCTTCTATAGCTGGAAGAAGATTTCTTGTGAAAAAGTCACGTGCTGAAAAATGTTTGGGCCGGTTAAACATATTTTCGGTTAGCATTAGACTTTCAATGCGATCTACTCTAAAACTACGGATAGCATTTCTAAAATGACAAAATCCAATCACATACCACTTATTATTCCAATAAATCATTCTATACGGATCGATCAATCTATCATCTAACTGTTTTTCGCCACTTTTAGGGTAAACAATTTTTATTGAGTACCCGTCAGCTACTGCCTGCGCCAACTCCTTCAAAAGGGATTCCATAGAAAGTGAGCATGATTGACTGATCACTTCAAGATTCTTTAAATGTTGGTCCACCTTTGTTTTCTGATCTTTATTTGAGTAGTTACTTAGTTTCGAAATTGCCCTATTTAGTGCCTCACCACCATAATATCCTGCTTCTTCTGCAAACACAGCAGCGTGAAATAGTGAAGTTTGCTCCTCAGAATCAAAAAATAGAGGAGCCTCTATAAAATTGTTCAATAAAGTGTATCCACCATTATGACCTGGCTCTGAAATGATAGGTACTCCACTCGTTGAAATCGTATCAATATAACGATACACAGTCCTTATATTCATCTCTAACTTTTCTGAAATCTGTTTAGCAGTAATTTTTTCACCTGAACGAAGCATCCACAGAATTGCTAACATACTGTCAATTTTAGGCATATATCTCTACCTCTAAATGAATTTCATTTTTCCGATTTTTGGTATAACTCATCAACTGTTCCTTTCCAATAGCTTTCTATATAATTAGGGCTTATCTCTGAACTAAGTCTTCAACAATCCTGCCCTGTTATTCCTTAAACAAAAAAGAGCGTAATCCTTTCTAGATTAACCCTCCCGATTGTTTAGAATTCACCTTTTGCAAACTGTTCTTCGGAAATGACTCGTAATCCATTCCTTTTTAGTAATGCTGAAGTAACACCATTACCTTGAACTCTACTTCCGGTAAATTCTCCATTATAAATCATTGAACTACCACAGGATGGACTATTCTCCTTTAGAACTACAATGGTTGCACCCATTTCTATAGCTTTATCCAAAGTAGTATAAGCCCCTTTTAGGTAAAGATCCGTTACATCTCTTCCTGATTTTTCATTGACTCGCGCTTTACCATTTAAGACATCTTCTCCATCCCCACCTATTATTTCACAAGGTTCTCTTGGAGTTGAAAATCCCCCAAGCAATTCTGGACAGATTGAAATGGCTTTATTCTCTTCTACTAATTTTCTAATCTTATCATTTAAACTATGTTGACCGTCGTACCTTACTTTTAACCCAGCTAAACAGGAACTTACTAATATCAAAGCTCACACCTCATTCTTATTCCGTAATCCTGCTCTGTTAGTAAGTGAACTTATAAGGAACGTACTCCTCCCCCTCACTTTTCACAGGATTTTCTATTAAAACATTCTTATAAATGTATCTTTACTCTATGCCTGAGTAAATCATATTGTTTCTGATTGGTATCTAAGAATGCCTCTTCTCTATTTGAGGGCACGTCCCTATACCTAATACTTTCATTGAATTGGGAAACAGTAAAATCATAACGAATACCATTAATTTGATTGTAAAAATGCCATCCATCATTTAATGCGGTCTTTCTTATACGCCCGCCGAGTATATCATTTACTACTAACGCTGTTACACCGCATTGGCCTTTAGCTGGATTGTCTTTGGTCCATTTGGAACTTGTATGAATTGACCAAGATTTTAATAATGCTTCTTGTATTTTGATGAATGTTGATTTCCTCATTTTATAGTTCTCCTTAATTACTTCTCATACTGCTTTCAAATTAAATAATTCTGCCGTTATTAACTAACCACCTACCTCATCTCAATATTAATGGTGGTAAGTCTAATTTAACCATCACTTTAATTCCTGTTCTCTTGAGTAAACTCCATTTCGTTCATCTCCTTTCACTCAACGTGTTAGTCCATTAGAAAGAAAAATTATATTTGACCAACTGTTGATAGTACATTAAGCGTTTACATTTATTAGTACAAAGCTCCCGATTCATAAATAACAATAAGTGTATTTTTACAGCCTGTAAGCCATTCATAATTTATTTCTTAACTTTCACTAACAATAAAACACCGGCTGAAACAATAATTATAGTTCTAATCCATGAATCATTAGATACATTCATTTTTGTGAGAATGCTACTAACTAATATAATCAGAAAAAAAAGTGAGAATGATTTAATTGCGACTACTTTTATTTCATCTTCTTTTTTACCAAAAATAGTTAAGCTTAGTATACTAAATCCAATCCCCATAATGATTATTGTTAGAGTATCACTAAGAATATAAGACTCTAAGTTCAAGAAAAATTCTTGAATAATAATACCTATTACCATTGAGGTAATTCCCAATGAAATTGTAAGCACTTTATGATCAATTAAATATCTCATTAACTTATACATGTTCTCATCCTCGTAACCTTTCATCTATAAATCTTTAATTTTCAATATAATAATGTTTTACGAATTTTACATAATCCCCCTTTCAAATTATAAGACCTAATTCAACAAAACTGCACTGAAACTATATAGAGCGCTTACTTTTTTAAAGCAAATGCTCCCGTTAGTGGAATAAGCCTATTATTCACAACGACTAAATACTCTTTCAAATTCAGAATCTATTATTAATTGTTTTAATCACTCAAGCATGATTATACTATACGAGAGTAGTAAGCTACATCGGTAACTCTGCCTCTCAAATTCGATTCAGGCAACACCGCTACCAAAGTAAATCCGAGTTTTTCAATTAACTTTTTTGACTTAATATTTTTATTATCTATGGTAGCAGATAGGCGTTTAAGGTTTAATGTGCTTTTACTATACTCAATGACCGCGGTAACCGCTTCATACGCAAAACCGCCTCCCCAATGCTCCCTCATGAAGCGATAACCAATTTCGCCAAGATAACCTTCTGCTATTTCTGGAATCATTACATCACCGATGAATTCATCAGTATCTTTTAATGCAACCGTCCATTTTGTTTCAGTACGATTCCTAACCATTTCTAACATTGAGTGTTCATCACGAGGAGGATTAATTCCAAGAAATTCTCTTACTTCATCATTGTTAAACATTTTAAGCATATTGGGAATGTCTTTTTCCTCTCTCGGACGTAAAACCAATCGTTCTGTTTGAATTTTCGGTGCTTCTTTTATTGCCATGATTTATTCCAGCCTTTCGTACATCGATATTTGGATTCCTTTTTCAAGTAACCTGCCCTGTTATTAACTTAAACAAAAAGGAGCGTAATCCCCTCTAGATTATCGCTCCCGTTTTTACAAAACTCAATTTCAAGATATCCCCAAACTTCTATTGTCTTTTTCGGAAGCGCTTGAACTGTCCCCTCGCTTTCTGCTTAATTCAAAGTCCTACATCCTCCTCATTACACCACTAATATATCGCGACTCTATGTTCTTATTGTCATATGAAGATGCTAATAGTTGTTGATGAAGAGGACATGCTATTACTCAAGGAAAAGTTCACTTTGTTTTCAACATATAAGAAAGAGAGCTAAAAATTTTAGCTCTCTTTCTTAATTTCTCTTAGTTTAAGCAAATGAATTAGCATACACCGAATGATCTTTGATTAGTATTCGGTTGACTCATTAATAGTGGATAGGAGAGCCTGGTCCCAAATTAATGCCCGTCATCATCCAGATAATTAACATGAGTGTCCAAGATACAAGGAAAAAGACCGTATATGGGAACATTACAGAAATCAGAGTCCCAATTCCCATGTTTTTATCGTATTTTTGAGCGAATGCAATAATGATAGCAAAGTAAGTCATTAGAGGCGTTATGATATTTGTTGTAGAATCTGCCACACGGTAGGCCATCTGAGTTAATTCAGGTGAATAACCCAGCTGCATCATGATCGGTACAAATACCGGAGCCATCATTGCCCATTTTGCAGAAGCACTGCCAATAAACAAGTTAATGCTAGCGGCCACTAAAATAAAACCTAAGATTAATGGGATCCCTGATAGGTTGGCCGATTCTAAAAATTCCGCGCCATAAACACCGATGACGAGTCCCATATTTGTTTCTGAAAAGTAAGCTACAAATTGTCCGGCAGTAAAAGCAAGTACAATGAACATCCCCATGGAAGCCATCGTCTCAGAAAGCTGGTTTGCCACATCTTTGTCATTTTTAATACTTTTGACGGCGATGCCATAAAACAACCCAGGAATAAAGAATAAAATGGTGATAATTGGCACAAGGGAACTCATAAACGGAGATTGTATGATCCCTCCATCTTCTCCTCTTAAAGGCGCTCCAGCTGGCAGAATCAAAAGAGCAATAAGAACGGTTGCTACAGCGACAGAAATACCTGCCCATTTCAAACCTTTCTTTTCTGTAGCATCCAATCCCTTTAAATCTTCACGGAACTCGCCTTTGTATTGTCCCAAACGGGGTTCGACAATCTTTTCTGTGACCCAGCCCCCTACAAATGTTAGCAAGAATACAGAAACAAAGATGAAATAGTAGTTCATCGCTATGTTCATATTCGCCGCATAGGCAGGATCAATGATAGCAGCAGCATCAATCGTTAACTCTCCTAATAAGGGGTCCGTCGCTGATAAAAACAAGTTAGCGCTGAAGCCTGCAGAAACACCCGCAAATGCACCAGCAAGCCCCGCTAATGGGTGACGGCCAAGTGCTGCAAAAATGACAGCCCCGAGTGGAGGTAATACTACATAACCAGCGTCTGAAGCAACACTGGACATGACACCTGCAAATACAAGTCCATAAGTGATCAATGATTTTGGAACAGACAGCACAAAACCACGTAAGCATGCACTAATTAGTCCGGTTCTTTCTGCTACTCCAATCCCAAGCATTGTCACTAGAACGACCCCTAAAGGAGCAAATCCAATAAAGTTCTCGGTCATACTGGAGAAAATATACTCAATACCTTCTGCACTGAGGAGGTTGTTTACTTCAACAATTTTTCCTTCTTCCCCAGGGTGCTCTACACTCAGCCCAAAACTAGAAACGATAGCAGACAATAGGACAACCAATAGGGCTAAGATAGCAAATAGTGTAATTGGATGGGGCAGCTTATTCCCTACATATTCAATGGCATCCAATCCTTTTTGAAACATCCCTTTACTTTTTTTAATCAATAATATTTCCTCCTCTCTTGTTGTAAAACAGCAATGAATATTCGTACCGCAGCCGTTTTTGTCTATTGCTGTCGTTTTTAGTATAAAGCATACTCGATACAAATGAAGACGTTTTCAAAAATATATAAAATTCTTATTATTACGAAAAAATACAAAGGAGGTATGAGGAACGGAGGAAGGTGCCTAACCCACGATCTTTTAAAGGAATTTTGCCTTGGATGTCAGGCACCATTATAGGAGAAAATCCCCCTCAAAAAGATCTTTCAAATGAATCACATTCAATGATTTTCTTTCTGAAAATTTCAGTGATTCTTGGTTTATTTTCTGTATTGGAAATCACAAGCGAAATGCGCTTGCACCCGGGATTGAAAGCATCAAGATATCAATGCTCCCTTTCGTCAGCTCTCTGTCCATTGCGTCACTTCCAAAAATAGTAATTATATTGTTAAAGTACTTACATCGTAATCCATGGTCATTCGACCTAATTCCTGCCAAAAAAGAGCCCTATCCCTTCATAGGGTGGACTCACTTATTAAATCGGTTATTAACTCACTTTTCACAATATCAGCCCCTGATCCCTAATCTTTCACAGTTATTTAGCAGCGGGGTCAGGCACTCTTAACCAAAGCAGATATTATTGGCTTCTTGATCAATTGCTCGCTTTAGTTGAAGACTCAAATTCAAATTAGCCTATAAACGCACCTTTTTACTTTGATTCTAAAAACCCCCATGACTAGTAACATGAGAGGGGTTTACATTAAATTAACCGTCCAATTACTACAAATAGTGCTAATGCTAATAGAACGATATTGGTTACAACAGATTTCATTTCTTTACGCTTTGCGTGTTGGATGGCTGCTAATACCATGATAATCGAAATGCCGATTGCAGCAAGCGGTGTTAAAATAGGAACAATATTAAGTAACCAGGGTAAGATTAAGCCTACTGCTCCTAAAATTTCAACAATGCCAATAAAAACAAACAAATTGTTATTGGAAGGACTTGCCGTATTATCTGCCGCTTCATTTCTTTTAGTTGACTGAACTACTTTTTGGCTCCCCACCATTAAAAACATTAATGCTAGTAATATTTGTACAATCCATAAAAGAATATTCATAACTACTTACACTCCCCCTTCATAAACTTTCCTAATGCTTTGTTTGCCTTTTCGAACGATGTAAACGAATCCGCTCAAGTAGGCAATTCTCTAAATCTATGCACCAATTTTGCGATTCATTCGGTCTTCCTAAATACGAAAAATTGTAATCAGCACTCTCTACACCTTCGTAATTGGCGATCTTTTGCCTTTATCGTTTACCTCCTAGAATTATTTTTGAATTAACTATATAGTTATAATAGAACCAAGGACTATTTTTTGGAAGTAGGCACAATAAAGTGCCATAGTATACAAAAGGATACCTAGAGGGGGAAGTTAAATGTCTCATGAATGCAAAGTGGAAACAGCATTAGATATACTCGTTGGAAAATGGAAGCCTGTTATCCTTTTTAATATATTTCAACACGGAACTTTACGTTTTAGTGAACTACAACGTTTAATACCTAATATTACAAAGAAAATGCTTACAACTCAATTAAGGGAACTAGAATATCACGATATTATTAATCGTAAAGTCTATCCCCAGGTCCCACCTAAGGTTGAATATTCAATAACTGATTACGGAAAAGGCTTAACACCACTTTTGGAGTCAATGCATGAATGGGGATTATCACATATAGCGCACTTAGATAAGATATATGGTGAAAATAATACGGAGAAAAGTAACTAACCGAGAGCTGAATCAGTAGGGACGGTTTTCCTGATTCCCACGCTCTCTAACAGCTAATATCTTCACCACCAAAACACAAAATTAACAACAGAGAAAAGCCAGGTAGGCACATATTGTCTACCTGGCTTTTCTCTGTTGTTATCGAGTAGAATCGGCAGAACCGTCCCCACAATTCCTTAGTTTACACAAAGGGTACACTAACTCGATATTATCAATTTTCTTTAGTGATTGATTATACCAGTAATTATGATCAGCACCATGAATACAAAGAATTCTCTTATCGGGATACTTTTCAATTGTATTCTTCACCCTAGCAAGCATAATATAGTGCCTGGAGTTCCACACGATATTCTGAACATCAGGATTTATAGTTTGAAGCCACGTGTACATCTCATTAGTAATAGTGTCGTATTCAGGTGAGTTCAAAGGGATACTACCGTTATCCCAAGTAGAAAGTTGCTTATCATTCCATTGGCTTAATTCATTCTCTAACCTTTCCCTAGTTTCGTAATCGAACTTATCAAAAGTCTCTTCTTCAAAGACATCCTCTTCAAACCAATTTATTGGGACGAATTCAATACCCCGCTCTTCACATAATGGGTAAATTAAATTAGGATATTCATTTTGCGTTTCTCCTAAGATCCCAAAAGGTTCGCCTCCATTTAAATAAAGTTTCCAACTTTCCGGATGTACTTCCCCGCAAATCACATCAGGATTAAATTCTTTAATTAACTCCTCGACCAGGGATAAGGGGTAATTATACTTCTTTCTGCCATTTCTTCATCATGTGTCATTCCTAAAATACCTACTACAGCCAACACAAACACTCCCACACCTTACATGATTTCATTAAGAACAACGTTTATTATTTCAAATAAATTAAACATTATCAATTCTTTACGAAATATAAAAGGACCTTACCTTTTCGGATAAGCTCCCTATACTAGAAGACTTAGTTTCAAGATTAGTTTCAAGATTAGTTTCAAGATTGATAATTCGACCAATACAAGTATCTTATTTGGTCCAAGAGATTCATCTACATCATTCCTATTGATAGATTTGGAAGTGAGCGTTTGCATAAATGGCTTATCTTTTTATTCGGCATGTGCTCCCTTTATTGAATGTAACCTTTATATTTTGAGTTAATTTTCTTGCATTTGAGCTTCCTGGCTTCTTTTGTGCGATTTTAGTTTTTTTTGCTGATGCAGTGGTCTGCAGCTTTTCCTGTGTTTGGTCAGATCTCGCTCTGTAAATATATCACTGGCGCTTTCTAATTATCCGAGAATTTGTTGGAAAGTTGAATGCGCAAATCGACTTACTTTCCCTACAGCCTATCATAAGATAAGAAAGATGAAGGATAGAACTTTCAATCTTTTTCAACGGCTTCCTCCCTTTCTTCAGTCTCTTTTACCAATTATTTCAAAACGCCCTACTAAACTCAATCTTTATTTTCATAAAAAAGAGAGCTACATTTTGATAAGCTCCCGGTCGTTAAAAAATAGTTATGTTAGTGCGGGTAGAATAACATCGAAAAACGCATAAAGATATAGTCCTAAAAATCCAAATCCCATAAGGGCAAACAAGCCTTTTACAACCCAGTACGGAACATTCTCTAATACATTTTTTGAAGTTGCACCTGCCCAGTTCTGATTTTCCCAATCCATTTCTTCGTGGTATTCTTCTGTATACCCACGTGCAGCATACAGTATAAACAAACCAACTACGATAAAAAAGTGCGGTCCTATGTAAGTCCAAAACATTTCTTGTGTCATGAAAATCCCCTTAAAAGTATGTGTTCTAAAAAAGTTTAACATGAAGAACCCTCTTGCTAGTCTGGTATTATTAACCACTAATCTCCGTTTTATTACTAGAGTACTTTACAAGAAATTTCATTTGCTACTCCTTTACCCCTACTTTCACTTCCACTTCCAACGCTTCAAAAGAAAACCCTGTAACCTCCATTAAGCCTTGCGCAAAATAACCAGAGTCACTAGCCGCTTAGATAATATCCTCGATTTCTCCCTCAGCTTTTAAATCGATTAGATACATGATAGTAAAGTAGCTTTGATCATACACAAGTTCTTGAAATTGTACACACAAAGTAAAACCTCCGTTCCAAACATAACCTATTAAAATGATGTCAATAAACTTTAACACAATATGGAAATTCAAAACTTCATTATTTGAGCATTCAACAATCATAAGGCTAGTAGTAATTCTTGCTATTAGCCTTATTCTCCGTATTAGAAAGAAGTATAGATTGTTAATTCAGTTTCTCCCGATTCTTGAATAACAATTGTAATATTTATACATTTCATAAAATACTTTTAATTTATTTCTTAACTTTCAAAAACAATAAAAATCCTGCTGAAACAATAAGTATAGACCTAATCCATGAATCATTAGATACATTCATTTTTGTGAGAATGCTACTAACTAATATAATCAGAAAAAAAAGTGAGAATGATTTAATTGCGACTACACTTATTTTATCTTCTTTTTCACCCAAAATAGTTAAGCTTAGTAAACTAAATCCTATCCCCATAAAGAATATTGTTAGAGTATTATTAAGAATATAAGCCTCAAATTTCAAGAAAAATTCTTGAAGAATAATACCTATCACCATTGAGATAATTCCCATTGAAATTGTAAGCACTTTATGTTCAATTAAATATCTCATTAACATATACATGTTCTCATCCTCATACCCTTTTATCTATATCTTTTCAATATTATGAAGCAAACGCTCCCTTTAGTTGAATACAGAAATTAATAATTGCCTATAAACTTATATGCTTCTCTTGCCATTTCAAAATGATCTGCATGCCAGTTTTCTACTTCGTAAAGGTTATGGAACCTCAGTTCTAAACTTTCTATAGATCTTTGAAGACTTCCGTCAATTGTTTCACATATGAAAAGAGGATGATAGGATGTATGAGGCTGCCCAAAATCTTCTGGTTTTCTTGTAAATATATTTACTAAATCTTGGACCTCTATATTTAGTCCTGTTTCTTCTAGAAACTCTCTTTTTAGGGATTCTTGGGGACTCTCCCCCGCATCACACCACCCACCGATAATTCCCCACGTTCCATCATCCGCTCGACGTTCTAAAAGTATTTTTTTGTCAGATGAAAAAATGACACCATTCACACCCACTTTTGGTGTGATATGCCCAAGTTCATTCTTAAACCTTTCCAGAACTATGCTTTCCTTAATATCACTTATTTCAGAGTATTCTTCACTTGCCAATTCTAGTAACTTTTCATACCTTTCAATATCGTAAGGGTCTCTTGTATAGCGTAACCCCAATTGCGCAATAGAACGAACTTGTTCTAATAAGGAAATTCTATTTTTCAATTTTCAATCCTCACTTTCAATAGTTAAAATAGCAATCTCTGAGATCCAGCCCACTTTCATAATTAAACAAAAAGAAGCGTAATCCCTTCTAGACTAACGCTCCCGATTGTCGAAGACTTAGTATTATGATAGTTATAGATTTAATTTCAATTAATCCTCTGTCGGCTTCCTACTTCTTCATTACCCACTTTTTTTCACTAAAGATTTTAACTCACTTACTAATCTTTGGAAGGAGCTAAAACTAAAAAAAGAGCCATTAATACTATAATAACAATCAAGATGATATCCGATCGAGTTAACATTATTATCGACACACCTATTGGATAAATAAGTCCACCAATAAGATTCCATGGATAAGGTCTATATCTATCAAATTCATAATAAAATACTAATCCTAAAATTGCACTAAACGCTATTATTGCGAATATAGAAGATACTTTTGATAAAACTAACCCTAATATACTAGCAATCACAAATCCAATAACAATTTTATACAAATAATCACCCTATATGTTAGCTTAGATCCGTTATAAATCCATTCCTGCCCCCATGATAATCCAAATGAAGCAACTCCTCCTCCAGTCACACCTCCAGCGGTACCAGCTACTGCAGTACCAAAAACAGCAGAAGTAGAAATGGCGTATACTCCACCTATAACTCCTTGGTCCTGTTCTCTTTTAAACTTAAACAAAAAGGAGCGTAATCCTTTTTAGATCAACGCTCCCTATAATTGAAGAAGAATTAATGGAAGGAGGATAACTTATCAATGCTCTAACTTAGTCTTCGTCCATCTTTCTTTTAGGAGTGCTTCTCAATAACTTAACAGTAAACATTATCAATAAGTAGAAAAAAGCGAGATTAAATAGAAGTCCCCAAATTTCAAAACTAAATAGCCCTTCCTCATAGCCATATACACTTAAAATTCTAGCAGGGAAGCCGTAGTATGTATTGTCTTTTTCTGAACTCATCCCCATGTCTAAAAGAGCTGTAAAAATGGTCAACAAGAAAGCTAATATGATTTTTATGTTTCGAATAATAAACTTCAAGTCCCTCCTTCTTCTCCTTTCCATCCCCCGAAAGCAATCCTTAGTATGAAATCTGGCACTGCCATCTTTTAGCCTGCATGTTCTAGAGTTACGGTTTAATTAAATCTGGAGAAAATCTAGGCTTGCTTTTTATTATGAATTAAAAGAAATTGCTTTGCGATTTTTTCATATTCAGTTGTAAAATTCATTTCAATAACATTTTCATAGGTCTTTGGCATTTGGTAGGTTTCCAATAATTTCGAAGCTAGTTCACCTGTTGAATATAATTTTTGAACTTTTTCATAATTTGAATCGTTAAATGATCCTTTAACAGGTATGCCGGTTTCTAATTCCTGACCTTTTGAAGTGAATGCCTTTAGGAACCTTTCTATACCCTTATCACGGTCGATTAAGACGCCTATTGCTGCTCTTACTTCACTTTCTTCTCCCCACTGAGACCATAAGTTCAATATTGGAACTGAAATGGGATAATTTTCTTCTAAAAAGTCTTCATTCTCAATTTCCTGTTTTATTATAGGGATTATTTCTTGTGCTAGTATATTTGCTTCTTCAAGTGTAAATCTTTCCTCTTGCGTTTCTTCTGATGGGATTAATAGGTAAAATACTTGGACAGAAAACTTTAAAGAGGTAGACTTCTTTATAACAGTGATAGCTAAATCTAAACGTTTATCTTCCTCTTGTGAAAAGATAAGAGTATTTACAAAACTTGTTGCTCGTCCCATGCTTGTAAATATATGCATAAACTCATCTGTATCAGGAATCTTTGAAGCCATAGAAGCTAAGCATATAGACAAATTTCCAGCTGATTCAGATGACAATTCATTTTCAAAATATCTAAGTTTCGTTATTAAATTCGAAAATCCTTTCTCCTCAATAACTTTATTTATCGATTCATTAACTTTAACTAAATCACCTACTTGAAGATTTTTTAAAAGCAAATTATACTCTTGATCAGAAATATTTCCATCCTCGACGTTGTAGAGAAAATACTTTTGAAAATAGTCTTCTGAGCAAATTCTTTGTTCAAGACTCCATTTTTTTTCCCAGTCGGAACCATAGGTATTATTGCCAGTAAAAAGAAATTTGCTACGCGGGAATAAGTCGTTAACTATTATTGTAATTGCATATTTTTCACCCTCAGTATAGTTACCAAACAACCCACTCAATAGTGGTTTGTACTCATCAAATGCATTTATTTGGTCTCTAACTCTAGATCTACCTGCTGTTAAAAATGCTTTTGAATGGCTGTAAATAAACTTGTACACTTTCGGAAAGAATATTCTGATCCCTTCAATACCTAACAAATCAACCACATTAACTTCATTTTTTATTAGAGGAACTGAAAAAGATATTGAATTTAGATATCTCTTTATTGTTCTTAGGGTAAAACTAAGCTTTCCAAAAGAGCGATCCCAATTACTTATCAACCTATGTATTTCATCTTGAGATAAGTTAATTTCATTTTCAATTAGTATCTTCTCGATTCCTTCAAGAAGGGTTGAACGAATTTCCTGTCTATTAGCCGGAGGTAGGTGTATAGGAATTTGAATTATTTTTTCTAAGAATGACATACCTAATTCACCTTGATGATTATAGTTGTCGGCTATAGCTTTTGAAACTATTTCTTCATCAAATGCTAGTATGTAGGAAATATATTTAAAATCAGCAATTAATTTAACCAATTTAAAAACTAATGCAATCTCTTTATTGTCTAACCTATCTAAGTCATCGATGAGTACGACTACTCTCTTCCCTTCTTCCATTAAATCCCTGTCTATTTTTTCCCGAAGAGTAAATATGTCCTCATTATTCCTCTTAATATCTTTGAATGAAAAATTTAACAACCCCATTTTCAAGGTTATAGGTGCTAATTTTATAGAATAGCCTTCTAAGTTTTTAACTAATTCGCTCCTCCCTCCTCCAAATGCTTTTTCAATTTCGTTAATAAATGCATTGAAAAATTGTAATATTAGTTGTTCATCATCTCTAAAGTACCATGGATTAAATGGTACTGATATTAGGTTATCTTTTTCACTAATATCATTCTTAATAAGGTTTAGAACAGAAGTTTTACCTGATCCCCATTTACCATAAAGTCCAATAACTAAGCTTTCCTTTTCATTATTATTATTTATAATGTTTGTTAATCTCTTTGCGAATGAAGCGCGTTTAAAAATGTCTTCACCCTCATTATTAATTGGTTGATCTAAAAATACTTTCTCTACATTTCTATTAGAGTTATTTTTTAACTCAGCGATGAAAAAAAATCTAAATAAAATAAATAAAATATATATTATTGAAAAGAGTATTAGAAATAGATAATGCTTTGAGGATAGAACTCCTTCTACCAGATTATATCTGGAAGATAACCAATATCCTAAAGTGCATATTAACAAAGAAATAATCCAATAATCTATCTTATATGTGAACACAGGATGTTTAATAAGTTTTTTAAGAAACTTCCTTTTCCTAACTTCATCTATCGAAATTATTAAAACAATCAATATGAATGGGAAAACATACCAATAATCTTTAATCACTGTTGTAACATTATAGTCTTTCAATCTTATAATGAGTTTTTCTAATAATATAAAACCTACAAATAATAAGCTTGTAATAAATAAAACTATCTTAGCTCTTTCAACTCCATTTTTCAATTAGCGTCTAACCCCAATCTTTTTACTATCTTCTTTAAATAGAAGATAGTTTTAATTTCTACACCAATTAGTTTTGTTATTCCACAATCCCGCTCTTTAATTGAATAAACACTACCTATATTTTACCATATAAATTCCGATCCTGAACGATCACGTAACCTACAAGATCTCTCATATAGCACTTCTATATTTGGAGAAAGAATATTAGTAAGATTCCAATCTAGAATGCCATATCTCATGCAATTCAGCTCTATAACTATTGTAAAACCACAAAAAAAAGAGCGCCAAAATCATTGTGATTTGGTGCTCCATTTTATGTGAGATATTAAGTTCTGTACACGATAACAAAACCCAATAAGCATATCCATGCTGGATTCATTATCGATCTATGAAAGACTTCTATACGGCAATTTCCAACCGAGTTTGAGAGACAACATTCGTAAAAACACGATCGAACCAAACAGAATCATGAGTGGCGTTAACCCTTGAGGATATCCTAGCCCTATTAACAAACCTGCCATCATCGCCCATACTGCATACACTTCTTTTTGGAGGACTGTAGGCTTTCTTCTCGCAAGCAAATCACGGATAATTCCTCCACCAGTTCCTGTCATAGCTGCTGCGACCATTGCAGCTATGAATGGTAGACCCATACTTTCGGCATAGAGTGCACCTTGTATTGCAAATGCTGATAAGCCAATGGCATCAAAGAAGCTTCCCCATTTTTCCCAATAGTAATTGATCCAGCCCGCAGGTAAAACAAACAGGATTAGGATCGTTCCGATCGCTACCATGATTAACTTATCCTGCTCCCAAATCGATGGGATCGGAACACCGATAAGCAAGTTACGTACGATTCCTCCACCAAAAGCAGTAGCAAGACCAAGAACTATGACACCGAGGAAATCAAACTCTTCCTCGAGAGCTACAAGTGCACCACTCGCTGCAAACGCAATAGTTCCAATTATATTTAATATTTCAAAGGTCACTCCATTACGTCCTTTCTAACGAATCTCAAAGATAAAATTGTACGTTACCTTTTCGATTATTTCAACTAAATATTGAAATAAACACAAAAACCCTCTACAAGGAGGGTTAAGATGTCATATAGGAGAACGAATGAATAAGATCTTCATCAGAATGCGGAATTTCTTGTCCTTTAACGATTTGTGCTCCGTTAATACAACCACTTGTAAGGAGGATGATATCCCCATCACCACCGAGCTCAAGAGATTTGATCACACCTTCTTCTCTCGTATTCGTGCGATGAATATGTGGTGACTGAGGGTTTTCAAATCCTGTCATCACTTTATCTACAATGAGAGAAGGTTCATGGTGCCCTGGGTGATCGACAGTAACGATGATTTCATCCGCTTTTCCTTCGATCGCCATTGCCATCTTCGGCATCTTCTCAAAATCCCTTATCCCAATTCCCGCAATCATCACAATCAACCTGTTGTGCTCTAGTTTGCGCACTTCTTCCACAAGTCTCGTTAATGCGACTGGGGTATGAGCATAGTCCAGAATAATCTTTTGACTTGGAGGGACTTCAATGATTTGAAATCTTCCTTCAGGACTTTCAAGCTTTGCAAGTACGCGGAGGATTCGCTGGAGTTTAAAACCCAATAACAACGCTGTACCTACTGCTGACAAGACATTAGCGACGTTGTATTCTCCAAATACGGGAACAAAGACGTCATATTCCTTATTATTCGCTTGGAGAGTAAAGGAAGTGCCTGTTTCTCCATGAAGGATGTTTACTGCTTTTAGATCGGCTTCCTGAGATGGATGTAATGAATACGTGACAGTCGGGCCGCTGAATAAATCGATAAGATCTTGCCCCATCCCTTCATCGTCCACATTAATAACAGCTGTCCGTGACTGTCGGAATAAATCTAACTTACATTGTTTGTAATTTTCAAACGTTTTGTGGTATTCAAGGTGCTCGACAGACAAATTCGTGTGAATCGCGACATCAAAGTTTATTCCTTCGACTCTTTTCTGATCAAGTCCAATTGACGTTACTTCCATTGCAACTGCAGTATCACCTGCGCTGTGAAGGTCATTGAAAATATGGTGGAGATCTACTGACTCTGGAGTTGTAGGAGTACTCTTTTTATACGGTATTTTATGTTCAGATGTGTAAATACCGGTCGTTCCGATAGACCCTGAGGGCATGTTGAGTAAGGTTAACAGTGACCTAACATATGCTGCTACCGTCGTCTTACCGTTCGTTCCGGTGACGCCGATTGTTTTTAATTTTTCATCTGGGCTATTATGAAAATATTTCGCAAAGAGAGCCATCGTAATACGAACATCTTCCACTACGATAAACGTTATTTTAGGATATTTTTCTGATAACGTTTCTAACAACGATTGATCGCTGCCTACAACAGCGACTCCCCCTCTTTTAAGAGCATCTTCAATATACAAGTGACCGTCATGATTTTCTCCTTTTATTGCAAAAAACAATGATGATGCAATCGCATTTTTCGAATGAAACGTAAGCTTTTGTATATCTTGATTTGTTGGACCGTATATCGCTTTTATTTGGGCATTAAGTAGGTCAAATTGTATATTCATCATGTAGCCTCACTTTTTCTGTCAGATAATGCTTTTAATCATAAGATTTTATATTGCATATTTATGCTTTAGTTCCCCTAACCCGAATAGGGTTAAACATTATTATGGTTTACAACTGCCCGGCAGCCTATATCAAGAAATTACTGGTCATTTTTGCTTGAGAGTAATTGACGTATGTATGTTCCTTGCCTATACTTGATAAACGTATTAAGAAAACAGGTGATAATATGGAATTTTCTATGAGATATTTATCCTTTTACCTCGTTGAAGGTCCTAAGGAAAATGAAGAAGCACAGTATAAGCATTTTCAAACGTTAGATGAAGAAGAATATAACGATAGCCCTCTCAAATCTTTTCTGGATGGAGAGCTCGCTAAAATTACGAAAAGAAAAGTCGATCGTCATGCTAAATCAGAAGGCGCACCAACAAAAATCGGACGTTTTATGGTTGAGCCTGGGCACGAATTAACTTCAAACCCGAACTTCAACTTATTCCACCGAGCTAGATACTCTGAAACTGCTGACGACTTCGAATCAGAAGCTGATCAAATCGTTCAAATGTACCTCGATACGAGCGCGATTCGCGGTGGTGTATTGATTGTTGCAACTGCTAAGCTCACTAAACTATTCGATGACCCTTTCCTTTTTATTATGAAATGTGACTTCGAACCGAAAGTGGCAACCATTACCAACGAAGAAACGCTCATCCAAAACATAGAGATGGCGATTACGACGAAAAATATGAAATCCGTCCAATACCCATACATGCCAGAAGAAGGCATGATCGACAGCGCTGAGGTAAAAGTTCACCAGTCCTCACACGCACGTTATTTTGAAGACTTCTTGAAATGGGTTGAATATGAAAAGTCGATGCCTGAAATCGTCAAAACGCAAACGATGGGGATTGTTCAGGAGCACATTCAGGAAACCTTTCAGCCTGAAAGTGATGAAAAGGAACAATTCGAGCAGGTCATGGAAGAATGGGCATCGAGTCCGAAAAGAGAACTACAGGAGCACTTTACCACAGAACAGGTAGTAGAAGCTACTTCTCAGATCGTTGAACAGTCTCCTGATGTGGAATGGAAGTTGAAACTTGATCATGTGTCAGTGAAAGCGATGCTTTCTGACTTTGGTGAATCCATTCACCTTGCGAAAGTAAACGGAAAATATGTACTCGCGATCGAAGCGGATTCGATTACGTTTGAGAAAGGTTTTTCTCCAGTTGAGTTCCATAAGCCTGATACGCTTCAGGAAGTGGTAGAGCGGATTTATAAAAAGAATGAGAATGAACAGTAAAAGCCAGCGTTCGCTGGCTTTTACTTATATGTAAAGCTCATATACCTTTTTCGGACGCCCTCTCTGACCTGCAGCCTCCTCACCTTTTACCGCAGCCAAGTTTAAGCGTTCTAATTCCAATAAGATTCTCCTCGCATTTCGATCAGAGCTTTTTAACCATCCAGCTATATCATTTGCCGTTACGGCTTCTCTTCCATAGTGACGGTAGTAGGAAGAAAGTTTAGAGACGACTGCAGGGCTGAGTTTTGCTTCTTTTAATTTCTCACTCCATTCGTCTCCGAGAATTCGTTCTTGGTAGCTAACACGTTCATCGTCCTTATAAAGGGTTACTTTCTTTTCTTCATCAACGAGGACCGCTTGTTTATCCTCGTTATTATTCGATAATTGAAGCGCATGTCTCACATTTTGTTCCGCCCCCCATGCGGTCATACCATAACCTATGCCAAGATGAACAGACAATCCTGTTTGTTTTTCCATATCATCTAGAACGAGTGCTGGTAAGAATTTATCCTCTCTGACTTCAAGCTCTCCTCTTGTTGAATAGATAAAAAACAATCCATCTCCAACTTCAACGAAAGAGCCTTGAACTTGCTCAGAAAAATTCAATAATAGTCGTTTAAGATCCAAGATCTGCTGTTTGATCTTGTAGGAATAAAACTGTTGTTCTTGGTGGAGACTTTTTGCATTTACTTCTACACCTACAATTCCAAGAGAAGATTTCCTATACCAGTTCGCCTGACCATACTCCCTAATGTATCTGAGTTCTAATTCGATTCCTAGTCGAGACGGAGATATTCGAAAACATGGTATCCCAAGCTCCTCCATTTTAAGATGAACTGTTTTTATACACGTCATCACAGCATCTACTTTACCTTGTTCATAAAGGTCTTTGTGGAAGGTGATGACATCTTCTGCAGGGAGAAATTCTTGCTGTCCATATAAGGTGAAAGCTATATTGTCGATTGAAAAATCACTTCTTACCCGGTCCATTTCAGACTTTTGAATCGTATCTAAACTAACACGATTGATTGAGGTGTGAGATGTTGTCATCATTTCAACGATCGAGCCCATCAAACTCGCTCCATAAAGATCTGGAAAGCTGGCATTCCCTTCATTAATTAAGTCTTTTCTTAATAAATATTGATACAATGCTGGTCCAGATAGAAACCAGTGATCAATTTTATGGTTATTTTCTCGAATAATCGATTCAGACTGACCGGCGTGCTCATAAGGAAAATAAAGTACGTCAAGGTCTGTCATTTTTTCTGCAATTTCTTTGATTCTCATGATTGAATCTTCTGGTCCGAGAATCCCAAGCTTCGTTCTCATCGCACACCCTCCAACACCTTTTCTTTTACTATACCAAAGATTTCAATACTAGAAAAAAACCCCTCCAGGATAGAAGGGGATTGTTCCTAAGCTTCGTTTTTCAAATAATGGGCTAAGATCTCAGCACCCATGACCATATCCCCTTCGGTCGCATACTCAGAAGGGTGGTGGCTCACTCCATCTTTACAAGGAATGAAAAGCATAGCTGTCGGCCATTTATGAGCCATATTCATGATATCGTGACCAGCTCCACTTTCCATATCGAACCCTTTGTATCCAAGACCTTCTCCGACTTGTTTTACTTTCTTTAACGTCTCTGGATCGAGGAATACTGAATCGTCATCTACAAGGGTTTCAATCTGACATTCTACATTGCTTTCATTTGCGAGTGAGTTCATTTTCTTTTTGATATCTTCTGCAAGCTCTCTCTTGAGCTCGTCATCAACACTTCTGATATCGATTCCTAAATGAACAGTGTCAGGTATGACTGTCATTACGTTCGGTTCTACAGTTAGCGTACTAACTGTTGCTACTACAGGGTACTCGTTCGTTACAGATCGCCTACTTGCCTCTTCTGAAACATACGAAATTAACGGGGCAGCTACACACAGAGCATCTCGTCTATTATCCATCGGAGTCGTTCCGGTATGACCAGCTTTTCCTAAGAGCTTAATCGAAAGTCTGACAGGACACGCAATTGCTCTTGCTATCCCAAATGAAGCGCCTGCCTTTTCAATTCGCGTCCCCTGCTCGATATGAAGTTCAATAAATTGCTTTAGATCTGACTCCGACCGTTCAGCTTTTTCAAAATCACTCCACGTCAAGCCTACTTCTTCCACAGCTTTTTGCACCGTTGTACCATGCTCATCTTTTATATCCTTGATCGCATCCATGTCGAGGCGACCAGACATCGCTTTACTCCCGATCGTAGAAACGCCAAACCTTGAGGACTCTTCTGACCTGAAGCAAATCACTTCGATTGGTACAGATGGGGTAAAACCATTATCCTTAAGGGTTTTGATAGCGCTTAGTGCGCAAATAACACCAGCAGCCCCATCAAAACCACCACCATGCTTTACAGTATCTAGATGTGAGCCGATTGCAATGGGGGCCTCATCAGGGCTAGCACCTTCCCATCTCGCAATCACATTCCCCGCTTCATCACTTCTCGTATGCAATCCGACGTTCGTTGAAATTTCTGTGAACTGCTGGATCGCTTTTTCTTCTTCTTTACTGAACCCAAGCCTTGTGAACCCTTCTTCTTTGAGTAAGGTATCTGTACAATTCACCTGATAAGTAATATCAGATAACCACTGTTCATCGACCTTTAACATCTATACTCCCCCTGTAATTTCAAGATCGTGTTTATATAAGTTTCTACCGCAATAGCTAATGTAGATTCGCTATAGTCGAATGAAGGATGATGGTGGCCTTCCGTTAATTCTGTTCCAAATAACAGATATGCGGCTTTACCTCCAGCCTTTTTCACTTTATCCATCATGAGTGTAGCATCCTCCGAAGCACCTAGTTCTCCGTAATTATGAATTGTATGAACGCGCTCTGAATGGTTTAAGACAGCTTGGATTGTTTCCGACAAGGTATGATCGCTTTCTGATGAAGACGCATGTCCGACCATCTTAAAATCAACTTCAACGTTGTACATATGAGCAGTTCCGTGAACGATTCGCTCTAATTCTTCTACCATATAGCGGTTTAGATTCGAAGTTTCACCTCTTGTTTCTACTTCCATCTTTGCATGATCAGGAATGGCATTTCTCCCTCGACCACCATTTAGCTTTCCTACATTAATTCTAGTTGCACCTTCGCTATGCCTCGATATTCCATGAAGATGGAGTGCTGTAGTAGCTGCTGCTAACAATGCATTACTGCCTGCTTCAGGGTCTTTCCCGGCATGTGCACTCTTTCCACTAAATTCGATATCTAATTTTGAAGTAGAGAGGAATCCTCCAGTACAAGTGGTTACTTCACCTGTGTTTCGTTCCTCTAGAATTCCGATATGACCTGTTATAAAATAATCGACTTCATCAAGCAAGCCTTTTTCTACCATCGCTTTGGCACCGCGGACGCCTTCTTCAGCTGGCTGAAATAATATGGTGATTTTTCCAATCAATTGATCCTTTACCTGGTCCAAGTACTTCGCAAGAAAAACTCCAACTGCAGTATGACCATCGTGGCCACAGGCATGCATCACATTGTTTCGACTAGAAGAAAAGCCTCGTTCGAAGGGAACATGAACATGTGATTGGTCTTCTTGAATCGGTAATGCATCGATATCGAAGCGAAGGGAAATATGAGGACCTTCCTTCCCAGTATCGAGTACTGCTGCTAATCCAGTACACCCACCATCCATCTTCTCCATTAGTTCTTCTGGAACACCATATGCTCTCGCCCGCTCTTCTTCACAAGCGACTTGTTCAAGTGTTGGAACACCCATTCTCGCACTAGGGTCTATGGAATCACGGCCAACATTCAAAGAAAACGATGTGTTTTTAAAAGCCCTTGCAATTTTCCACGTTGTCACATATTCAGTCCATCCCAATTCAGGGTAGGCATGAAATTCCCTCCGTAAGGAAATGAGGTCCCTCTCTTCAGCTTCACTTAGTTTAATATTGGAAGTGTTGCTCACGTTACATTCAACTCCTCTAATGCATCGATAGCAACATTTGCAAGCATTTCTACTCCGAGTGTTAGTGCTTTTTCATTTAATTCGAAATACGGATCATGGAGTGGAAAAGGTTTCTCATTATCTGGCATTACCCCTAGCCAGAAGAAGGCTCCTGGATATTGTTTCAGATATCTACTAAAGTCTTCTCCTCCAAGAGAAGGATTAACAGAAGGCACAGCTTCTTCCCCATAATGTTTCCTCGCAGTTTCCCTGACACGTTTTGCCCAACGCTCATGATTGATTGTTGCTGGATAGCCTTCGACATAATCGATAACCGCTTCTCCACCCATTGCAGAAGAACTACTTTTGATAACCTGGTGAAATCGTTCTTTCATTTGTTTCCGCACTGTTGGATCAAACGTCCGAATCGTGCCTTCGATTACCGCTCTATCCGCGATAACATTATAGCGATACCCTGCTTCAATCTTACCCACTGTTAATACAGCTGATTGAAGTGGATCGATGTTTCGACTAACGATCGATTGCAGTTGCATGATTGCAGTGTTCGCGATCATGATGGCATCAGTCGTTTGGTGAGGCATGCTGGCATGCCCACCTTTCCCTTTAAACGTAACCTTGAACCGATCAGATGCACCCATCATCTCTCGATCAGATATTCCGATTTGGCCAACAGGGAGGTCTGGCCAAACATGTTGGCCAAATATTGCATCTGGTTCATCATCATCAAATAGCCCATCGTCCATCATTGGTTGCGCCCCTCCAACTGGAGCATTTTCTTCAGAAGGTTGAAACACCAATAGGATTCTGCCGCTTATTTGTTCTTTTCGTTCAATTAATAGTTTCGCAGCTCCAAGTAACATAGCGGTATGGGCATCGTGTCCACATGCATGCATGACACCATCGTTATTGGACTTAAATTCACAAGAGGTTTTCTCGTTGATCGGAAGTGCATCGATATCAGCTCTTAACGCTACTGTTGGACCGGATTTCCCTCCATCAACAATACCTTTAATGCCATTCCCTGCAATTCCCGATACGAACGGTATGCCATATTCATTCAATTTACTAGATATAAACTTTGCCGTATTCTGTTCTTCTCCACTCACTTCAGGGTTTCTGTGAAGATGTCTTCTCATTTTAATGATTTCTTGCACAAGATCGTTGCTAAGTTCAAATTTCATACCATCAGCTCCGAGTAATTTTTATAGTTTCATGTGAATTCCTGGTCCGATCGGAAGGCCAAGTAAGGTCCACATGATAAAGATTGCTGTCCATATGATAAGAAATACTACAGTATACGGTAGCATGACAGAGAACAACGTACCGAACCCTGCTTTCTTATCGTATTCTTTCATAAATGCTAGCACCATAGGAACGTAAGGATTGAGTGGTGTAATGATATTTGTTGAAGAATCTGCGATTCGATAGGCTAGTTGCACAAATGCTGGGTTGAAGTCCAGTAAGGCAAACATCGGAATAAACACCGGTGCCATCAATGCCCACTGAGCAGATCCGCTGAATATAAATAGATTCAAAATGGCTGTTAAGAAGATAAAACCAACGATAACAGGTAATCCTGTCATATTGATGCTTTGTAAGAATTCTGCTCCTGATACCGCAATCCAAACGCCTATATTGCTCCAGTTAAAGTAAGCAATAAATTGTGCTGCTGCGAAAATAAGCACGATGAATGCAGACATATCTTTCATTGATTCACCCATGAAGCGCGGAACATCACTTGTCCCTTTTATCTTGCCGACTGTAACTCCATAGGCAACCGAAACAGTAATGAATAGAAATAAGATGATCGGAACGATTCCATCTAAGAATGGAGAAGGAATCAAACCGCCGTTTTCATTACTAAGCGGTGCGCCCGGTAGAAAAATTCCTAACGCAAGAATAGTGAGAAAGATTCCGCCAGCGATCCCAGCATTCCGCAATGCTTTCGATTCAATCTTCGTAACTTGCTCTAATTCTTTTGTTACTTCTCCCTCGTACTTTCCTAGTTTCGGTTCAACGATTTTCTCAGTTACCCAAGCACCCACAACCATCAGCATGATGACTGAGAAAGACATGAAATACCAGTTATCTACTGGCGTTACGACAAGGTCATCACTGATGTTCTTTGCAACTTCTGTTGAGATTCCAGAGAGTAGTGCATCTGTACCCGCGATGATAATATTCGCTGTAAAACCGGCACCAACTCCAGCAAACCCAGCAGCAAGACCTGCTATCGGATGCCTTCCAAGAGTTAGAAACACCATCGCCGCAATCGGTGGGACGATAATAAAGGCTGCATCCGAAGCAAGGTTACCTAAAACGCCTGTAAAAATAACAGCATAGGTTACAAAACGTGGTGGTGCATTGATAATCGTTTTCTTCATAAATGTCTGAATTAAACCGACTTTCTGCGCCAAACCAATTCCTAGCATCATTCCTAACACAAGCCCAAGCGGCTTAAACTCAGTAAAGTTCGTCAACATAGAAGTCAGGATATACGAAAGTCCCTCACCGGACATTAGGCTTTTAATCGCCACTTCCTCTTTCGTACCTGGATGGACCACTTCAACATCGAACAAACTTACGACAAATGATAATAATATGATTCCAACTGATAAATAAACAAACAGCATAAAAGGATGAGGTAGTTTATTTCCCGCTCGTTCCACTCCATCAAGAATCTTTGACACGATCGACTTCTTTTCAACTTCATAGCTATCTTTCTGGTCATGTAAGCTCAAGGCCATTCCCCCTCTTTATTTTCGGACATTTTCCTTATTTATTCCGTTAATAAATACACTAACGCATTTTAGCTATTTATTAAAGCATTTTTCAGAAAATTTATTGAGAGAAAACCTAACCTTCTATTTACGAATGCATTCAGCTCAAGTGTTATAGCACGTATATTCGTGTTAATTTTTTCAGAATATTTCAATCCATAGTTGAATAAACGGGAGGGGTTGGGTACGCCTTCGTTATTGCTATTCGATACTTCCGTTTTTTTTGGAAGTTTTCGGAAACAAAAAAGAACCCAATGAATTCTCATTGGGTTCTAGCTTATGTTCGCTAGCTTATTTCTGCATCGGACGAACGACTACTTCATTCACATTCACGTAATCAGGCTGTGTGACAGCATAGACTACTGAACGCGCGATATCTTCAGCCTGAAGTTTCTTCATTGAAGATGCACGATCTTTAAACATTTCTAGCACTTCATCATCCGTGATATGATTTGTCAGTTCTGACTCAACAGCACCAGGAGAAATGTTTGTTACACGTACTCCAGTTTTAGAAAGTTCTTTTTCTAGCCCCATTGAAAGTGCTCTAACAGCATACTTCGTTGCGCTGTATACACTACTTGATGGGAATACTTCGTGTCCTGCAACACTAGAGACGTTAACGATATGTCCACTCTCTTGCTTTAACATATCTGGTAAGACAGCGTGAACACCGTGAAGAACACCATTGATGTTAACATCAACCATTTGAGTCCACTGATCAACTTCATCATTTTTCATAAACGAAAGCAACATCACACCAGCATTGTTAATAATCATATCAACTTTGCCGTATGTATCCTTCGCTTGTTGTACCAAGTTTTCCATATCTTCCTTTTTTGTTACGTCGGTTTTCACAACGAGAGCTTTACCATTTGATTGGTCATTCAAAGACTGAGCGAGGTCCGTTAGCTTTTCTTCACGGCGTGCTGCGAGCACAACGTTCGCTCCTTCGTCAGCTAGGTGTCTAGCAATCGCTTCACCTATACCGCTGCTTGCTCCTGTTACGAGGACGACTTTACCTTCAAGTTTCATTTTCATTCCCCTTTCAAAATATGATCTCACACTACGAGACTAACACAGTATTCCCCAATCATTGAGTAACCTGCTCAGGAAGTGTGCCATCATTTCAATTCATAATAAAAAAACTCGGGAGCTATCCCGAGTTTTCGATTATTGAGGAATCGATCTTTCTGCTGAATCTACGGTGTGTTTTAGCAGCATCGCAATCGTGACAGGGCCAACTCCTCCTGGTACTGGTGTGATGGCAGACGCCTTTTCTTTTGCAGTTTCATATTCAACATCACCGATGTTTCCCTTGTTATAGCCAGCGTCAAGTACGACTGCCCCCTCTTTTATCCATTCACCTTTAATGAATTCAGGCTTCCCAACTGCAGCAACCACAATGTCTGCCTGCTTAACGTGCGAGGCCAAGTTAGCCGTACGAGAATGACATGTCGTCACAGTAGCATTTTGATTTAATAAGAGTGCACCTACGGGCTTACCAAGAATAGGGCTTCTACCTACAACAACTGCATGCTTTCCTTCCGGATTTATGTCGTAGTCTTCCATGATCTTCATGATAGCAGCAGGTGTACAAGAAGGATAAGTTCCAAAACCAAGAGCTGTCTGACCATATCCCTCACTCGTTACGCCATCTACGTCTTTTTCGATCGCGATCGTTTCAAAAGCTAATCGTTCGTCGATTTGAGATGGAACAGGATGTTGAAGTAAAATGCCATGGACCGATGAATCACGGTTTAATTCTTCAATTGTTTCGAGTAGCGTCTCTGTCGTTGTATCTTCCGGAAGATGAATCTTCTTCGATAAGATTCCAATACGCTCACAAGCGTTCCCCTTCATTCGTACATACGTTTCAGAAGACGGATCATCTCCAACTAGAATCGTTGCGAGGCTGGGCGTAACACCGTGAACCTTAAGGGATTCCACTCTTTCTTTCAGCACATCTTTAATTCGATTTGCTACTGCTTTCCCATCTAATAGCTTGTCTTGTGTCATTTATCGATTCCTCCTAGACAGTGTTAAGAAATAAGGGTTTCTCATTTCTTCGCCCAGACGACCGGCTTTATTCATTACAGCTCCCTTGTGGTTACTTCCACATGTGTCGTCAGTTACTGCAATAAGGTTTCTACGGATATAGTAGCATATGAGGTGTGAAAATCAAGTGAAACCCTTTAAAACACCTTAGAAAGTTAATGATAAACCACTCCACACATACATCGTTCGTCTTTTTCTATTTCTTCTTTATTCAAAACAATAAATAAAACCCCTGAACAGTTTACCCGTTCAGAGGTTTAGAGGTATGCGCCTTAGAGGATTCGAACCTCTGACCCACAGCTTAGAAGGCTGTTGCTCTATCCTGCTGAGCTAAAGGCGCATGGTAGTATGAGTGATACAATAACTGAAAGTTAGTATATCATGTTTTTCCTTAATGGAAAAGACCTTTAAATAAAAATATGTAATGGAGCGGGTGATGGGAATCGAACCCACGACATCAGCTTGGAAGGCTGAGGTTTTACCACTAAACTACACCCGCAAGATGGCTGGGCTAGCTGGATTCGAACCAGCGCATGACGGAATCAAAATCCGTTGCCTTACCGCTTGGCTATAGCCCAACATGGTGGAGGGGGACGGATTCGAACCGCCGAACCCTGAGGGAGCGGATTTACAGTCCGCCGCGTTTAGCCACTTCGCTACCCCTCCACGATCAAATTATTAGATGATATGGTAGCGGCGGAGGGGATCGAACCCCCGACCTCACGGGTATGAACCGTACGCTCTAGCCAGCTGAGCTACACCGCCACTTGAAGTGTGATGGTCGGGAAGACAGGATTTGAACCTGCGACCCCTTGGTCCCAAACCAAGTGCTCTGCCAAGCTGAGCTACTTCCCGATCGTATCACTAAATTATGTATTGGCGCGCCCGAGAGGAGTCGAACCCCTAACCTTCTGATCCGTAGTCAGACGCTCTATCCAATTGAGCTACGGGCGCATATATTGGTGCGGGTGAAGGGACTCGAACCCCCACGTCGTAAGACACTAGATCCTAAGTCTAGCGCGTCTGCCAATTCCGCCACACCCGCATGTGGTTTCTTTCGTTTCGGCGACAATTAATATATTAACACTGCTAAAGGATTAAAGTCAATCATTATTCTAAGAAAATTTAATAGCTTTTCGAGCTTCTTATGTAAGCGTTGACAGCTTCTCTTTCTTTACAATACGATTATGTAAGTAAAGGAGCTGAATAAATTGAGTGTACCACAGTCCATTTATCATGCAAAAGAGTTAGATCGTAATGATCATCTTAACGGCTTTAAAGATGAATTTTACACACCTGAGCATTCCATCTATATGGATGGTAATTCTCTAGGCCTTCTTTCAAAAAGAGCTGAGTCAGCACTTCTACAATCTATGGAGGATTGGAAAACTCATGGAATAAACGGCTGGACAGATGCCAAGCAACCATGGTTCTATATGGCAGAAGAGCTTGGTAAGATGACTGCCCCACTTATCGGAGCAAAGGAAGAAGAAACAATAACGACTGGATCCATCACTACAAACCTCCATCAGATGCTATCTACCTTTTATAAGCCACAAGGCAGCAAAATGAAAATACTCGCCGATTCACTTACTTTCCCATCAGATATTTATGCGATTAAAGCACAACTAGAGTTGCATGGACTTGACCCTGAGGAACACCTTATTCAAGTAAATAGTTCGGATGGTCGAACGATTAATGAGGACGACATCATAAATAAGATGACGTGTGAGGTCGCCTTAATCCTCCTCCCTTCTGTTCTGTATCGTAGTGGTCAGTTACTCGACATCAAAAAAATAACAAAAGCAGCACACGAAAAGGATATTGTCATTGGCTTTGACCTTGCCCATTCGATCGGTGTTATCCCACATGATTTACATGAATGGGGTGTCGATTTTGCTGTTTGGTGTACCTACAAATATTTGAACAGCGGCCCAGGTGGAGTAGGTGGGCTTTATGTTCACGAAAAACATCTTGGTCAGAAGCCTGGTCTCGCAGGCTGGTTTAGTTCAAAGAAAGATGTGCAGTTCGATATGAGTCACGACCTTGACCACGCTCAGTCAGCGGGAGCTTTCCAAATTGGAACGCCTCATATTTTTAGTATGTCTACATTAATTGGGTCTCTTGAGATATTTTCTGAAGCAGGAATTCATCATATCCGTGAAAAATCACTGAAACTTACGAGATACTTAATGGATTTAACTAACGAGAAGTTACTTGATTATGGATTCACGATAGCAAATCCTAATGAAGACCATAGACGCGGAGGACACGTTTGTTTAGAACACCCAGAAGCTGCGAGAATATGTAAGGCATTGAAAAATAGCGGTGTGGTGCCAGATTTCAGAGCTCCTAACGTTATTCGTTTAGCGCCGATCGCCCTGTATACCTCATTCGAGGATGTATGGAACGTTGTACATATACTTGAGGAAATCATGGATTCCAAAAAGTATGAACAATACTCGAATAATCGAAATATCATTGCTTAAACGTATAAAAACCTCCTCATCATTCAATATTAAGAGTGATTGAATTTAAGGAGGGAATCCCATGGAGCAGTTAAACGAATTGGAGTTACAAAACCTTCGCCACATGATCGGTGGTCACGAAACGCTAGCGAATAAGCTTGATGACTATGCAGCGACGTGTACGTGTCCTGAGTTGAAACAGATGCTGCAAAAAGATGCACAAGATGCAAGAAATACAAAACAACAACTTATGTCATTTTTAGGTTAAGGAGGAGTACGTGATGAATGAAAAAGATATGGTGAACGATTATTTATCAGCTCTTAATGGAAGCTTGAGCGAATATGGAAGCGTCATTTCACAATGTGATAACCAACAGCTTAGACAAGCACTTCAACAAATACGCAATACAGATGAACAAAGACAATACAGTCTTTATCAATATGCAAAACAAAAAGGCTACTATCAACCAGCCGAACCTGCAGATATGCAGGAAGTTCAAAACGTAAAGAATCAGCTTAACGGACCTCAACAGCCTCAGCAATAAAAAAACTCCTCCATAATACCTAACAGCCGGAACAATCTGGCTGTTTTTTTATGCCATTTCACTTATTTCCTACTAAATCGCGTTTCACATTCCCTAATTATGGATATTTACGTTATACAGTATATTCTTAGGGAGCGATACTTATGGAGACTTTTATGAATGCCGTCACGGAATTCTCAGGTTTTATCTGGGGCTATCCGATGATGATTCTACTTTTAGGTGGAGGGCTTTTCTTGACCATCCGATTAGGATTCTTCCAAATCCTCTTCTTTCCTCACGCACTAAAGCACACGATCGGAAAAATTTTTGAAAAAGAAAAAGGCGATGGCACGATTTCACCTTTTCAAGCTTTCACATCTGCACTTGCTTCAACCGCTGGGGCTACAAACATCGTAGGTGTACCTGTTGCGATTGCATTTGGTGGTCCTGGGGCAATTTTTTGGATGTGGGTCGTCGCGATTATCGGTATGTCAACAAAATACTCTGAAATCGTTTTGGGGATCAAGTATCGAGAGAAAAACAAAGATGGCGTATTTGTTGGTGGACCTATGTACTACATACGAAAAGGTTTGAACTGGAAGTTTGCATCATGGTTATTTGCTTTTGGACTTATGATCGAAATTATTCCTGGTGTTATGGTTCAAACTAACTCTATTTCTACACTTACAGAAGGGTCATTTGGCCTCCCAACTTGGTTAACTGGAATCATCCTGATGGTACTCATCACAATCGTCGTATTTGGAGGAATAAAAAGAATCGGATCAGTTGCAGAAAAAATCGTACCGTTTATGATCCTTACATATATTGGAGGCGCGATCGGGGTCATGGTCATTAATATCGATCAATTCCCTGAAGTTATGAAATTAATATTCGTACATGCCTTTCAACCCATCTCTGCCGCTGGGGGTTTTGCAGGAGCAGGATTTGCTGCAGCGGTTCGTTGGGGTCTTGCCCGAGGCTTATACTCGAATGAAGCTGGTATGGGAACAGCTTCGATCGCGCATTCGGCAGCACAAACCCCTCACCCTAGTCGTCAAGGGTTATGGGGCATATTCAGCGTATTTATTGATACGATCGTCCTTTGTACAGTGACAGCCTTTACCGTTCTCGTGTCTGGTGCTTGGAAGGATGTAAAGCCTTCGAAAGCTTCTGACATGGTATCAGATGCTTTCGCTGGCTTAATGGGAGAAACATGGGGGCCTATATTTGTTTCATCCCTTCTTCTCATTTTTGTTATTAGTACGATCGGTGTCCTGATTTTTTATGGAGAAAAACAAGCAGAATACTTATATGGTTCTAAGGCTTCAAAAGTGATGAGATTCGTTTATATAGCCGCTGTATTTGTAGGCGCAATTGGAGGACTTCAATTTGTATGGGAATTAGTGGATATTACACTAGCTCTGTTTGTCATACCAAACGTCATCGCAATCTTATTCTTAAGTAAAGAAGTAAAAGAAATGACGGACGACTACAAACATAATTTCTTAAAACAATCACAAAAGAAAGATCAAACATTTAGTGGATGAAATAGGTAATCCCCTTGTTTTTCCGCTCTTGCCTATATCGTTTCTAGACGAATGCATATAGTGATAAAGAAAGAGAAAGTCTAAGGGGGACCACAATTATGAATTATGGAAATGCACCATATCCAAATGAGCCATATAACCAGGTCGGCGGTGCAAGCATGCCTTATTATGGGTGTAATAATGGCAATGGCTTTGCGTTAATCGTTGTTCTATTTATCTTACTCATCATCGTAGGTGCTGCTTTTGTAAAGTGATAGATAGCGAAGACAGGAACATATCGTTCCTGTCTTTTTTTATAAATTGTAAGGTAACCCCATGACTGATATGATTATTTTGAAAGAGTCATAAGGAAGTGAAGAATTTGAAAACGTTATTAATCGATATGGATTCGGTTATTTGTGACTTAATGACTGAATGGCATAAACGCTATAATGAGGATTACAATGATAATTTGAATGTAGAGAAGCTTGAATGTTGGCGGTCAGAAGACTATGTAAAAGAAGCGTGCGGTACCAAAATATATGAGTATCTAGATGAGCCAGGGCTTTTTCTTTCGCTATCACCTCTCCCAAACGCTATTGAGGTACTAGAAAGATTGTCAGAACACTACGAGCTCTTAATTGTTACAAGCAGTCGTACATATGCCTACACGGAAAAGGAGTTATGGGTGGAAAAACACCTTCCTTTCATAGGAAAGCGAAACATAATCTTTACCCATCGTAAAGACATGATCCGAGGTGACCTTTTATTCGATGATGCTCCGCACAACCTTGAAGCATTTCGTGATACGGGCAGAACAGCGCTCGCCATGAATTACCCTTACAACAAGGATGTCGATGTGCCGCGCGTGAAAAGCTGGCTTGAATTTGAGAAATGGCTTTCTATGAGAAAGTGAGGAAAAACAGTTGTTCCTAAAAAAAGATCTCATCATAATAGGAGGAGGCCCGGCAGGAATTTCTGCAGCGATTTGGGCTAAGCGATTAGGATTGGACCATGTATTGTTAGAATCAAGAGAAGAACTCGGAGGGCAACTATCATCGATCAACAATAAGATTGTTGATTACCCAGGTGTCGTTTCAGAAAATGGGCCTTCCCTCAAAAAACAAATGGTCCATCATGCAAAAACGCTCGGATGTGAAGTATGTACAAGTATTCCAATTAAAGATGTTGATCTTAATAACAAGACATTGCAAACCGATACTGCTACGTATACATTCAAATCGTTAATCATCGCTACGGGCTCCTCACCTAAGAAACTAAAGATACCAGGTGAACAAGAAATGATCGACAATAAAGAGGTATATTCTGCTACTCGAGATCGCGATAGGTTTACAGGGAAGAAAGTTGCCGTAATTGGTGGAGGTGATCGCGCCTTTGAAGGGGCGCTTCTTCTTGCAGAAGCAGGCGCGACTGTGCAATTGATGCATCGCTCTTCATCTTTTAAAGCAAGAAAAGAATTTCGTGATCCAGTCTTTTTTCACCCTTCTATCGAAGTGTTAACAGACACTGTCGTAACAAAGATACAAGGAACGAATGAAAAGCAATTATCTTATATGAAGAAGCAGAGTACATATGAGACATGTGTTGCAGGTGTATTTATAAGAATTGGAGTTGAGCCAAATACGGCACAGTTCATAAATGGTCTTGAATGTGATGCAGAAGGGTATCTTATATGTGATAAAGCGGGCAAAACCTCTTTACCATATGTTTATGCTGCTGGAGATGTATGTACAAGACCACTATTATCCAGTATATCCTCTGCTGCTGGTCAAGGGATGACGGCAGTCAAGAGCTTATCTCTTTATTTAGAAAACGTAAATGAATCATGAAAAAGACTGCAGTGTTCACTGCAGTCTTTTTCTATATTATGGAAAAGTTCGTGATCTTCGACGTGAAGAAGACTTTTTACTTAAGAATAACGCAAGTAAAATAAAGATAAACATCCCTATTCCTATTAACAGAATGGCAAGATTCAACCACTCATTGTTCGATTCATTCTTTTCGTCAGCTTTTTTGACGGATGCGACTTCTTCCACTTTTGTTGAGGAATCTTCTTTTAGAGATTTGCTTGCTAAGAGTGATGAATCCAGTATTGAGGTGATTGAACCAATATTCGATTCCATAACCCCTTCTTTCGTTATTGTTAACTCCGGTTCACCATCCGAGTTATTTAACAATGTCAGATCTTTAGATAGTGTGTAATTTGTATCCTCAAGAGTCCCAATTTCTGTTCCCTCTTTGTATACCACTGGCGAAAACTCATTGAACCCATAGTTTAACAGCCTGAGGGTATCTTGGTAAGCAGTATTGTTGCTGCTCGCTTTCATCGTAACTGCGATTAATTCGCGGTCATCTTGTGATGCACTTGTAACAAGAGTGAACCCAGACTTCGAAACATATCCATTCTTTCCACCTGTTACATAGTCATAATCCAATAGTAGGCGATGGTGATTAATAAGGGTTGTATCCCACTCTTCGCCTTTCCAGTCCATTTCTTTCAAACCAGCAATAGCGCGATACTCTTCATTTTTCATTGCATATTGCGTAATCTTGGCCATATCTGATGCTGTGGTTACGTGATTTTCATTAAATAATCCATGAGGATTCGTAAAATGAGTATCTTCGAGATTTAGTTCGTTCTCTGCAAATGCATTCATCTCATCTGCAAAAGCTTCTACACTCCCGCTTAAATGCTCTGCTATCGCAACAGCCGCATCATTACCTGAATTAATCATCATGCCTTTAACGAGCTTTTCTAGGGGAAGCGTTTCTCCCTCAGCTAAATACACTCTCGTTCCATCGACTTCTCGAGCTCGACTACTGACTTCGACAGGTTCACTTAAGTTCCCTGATTCAATTGCTAGTATTGCTGTCACAATCTTTGTGATGCTTGCTGGATACATTTCTTTACTGCTGTTCTTCTCATATAGAATTTGACCGGTCTTGCCGTCAATCAGTACTGCCGACTCACTTTTTATGTTTGGTTCTTCCGCTAAGATTGAAGTAGGAAAAACACTTACCGTAATAAAATAAGCGACAAAAATCATTAACCACCTTTGTTTTGCGACCATAGGAGCTCCTCTTTCTTTAAAATGGTATTAAAAAGAGTTCGTACACTTATTCCATCCACTGTCTAGTACAATAGACTCACCTATACCATTATAAAAGAAACCAATGACCAGCAACAACAATTATTGCTCTAAAAATTTTAATGTAAAAGAATTGTAATGAAATAAAAGCCGCATAGGCGACCCCTACGAAACATTCGAATGCTTCCATTGTTCAAAAATTTCCTGAGGAGCTGTCCAACATAGCCAGGAAACAAGTATTTTATTCTCATCCGTTAATACGAGCCAGTATTCCCATCTTCTTTTTTCAAGGTTTTGATAAATACCCGATTTTTTTATGAACCGATCCATGTTATTTCCCCTCCAGTATGCTCTTACCAATCTCTCTAGTACTATTCGACTCAGATTCTTTGAATCCTTTTTGAATATTCTAAACATTCATCACAAGCCCAATATCTACCAATAGATTTTTGGATAAGGGACTATCCCTTTGTACATGATAAGGAGCAAGGAGGTGTACAACATGGCAGATAACAATAGCTCAAACAACTTGGTAGTCCCTGGTGTACAACAAGCTTTAGATTCAATGAAGTATGAAATTGCAAGAGAATTTGGCGTACAGCTTGGTCCAGACTCCACTTCTCGTTCTAACGGATCTGTTGGAGGAGAAATCACAAAGCGCCTTGTCCAAATGGCTGAACAGCAACTTGGCGGCGGCAAGTACTAAGATCAACTAATAAGTATGGATAGTTAAAGGCGGATGCTTTCCGCCTTTTTCATTTTAGCTCAGCTAATTCATTAGCTGTACGAATGGTATAATCAACAATCGTCGTAAGATCACTTATTTGATCTTCATTGATTTGACGATTGAACTCAAGATCAATTTTATTCATTATCGTTGATTCCTGTCGATATTTATAAGAAAGCGTTTGACTTACATAAGGACGATCGCCCCATATCTTCTTAATCAGTTTATAGATTTCATCACATATCCCTTTATCGCGAACAGCCATTTCAAAACTCAGCTTTAACTCGCAACCAGGCTCTATGTCCTCTAACTGTAGCTGCTCAGCGCTAAAACTCTCAAGACTTGCATGAAGGTTTATCGTACTTATAACCTTCTCATTTTCTTCAAAAGTAACGACATAGGTCCTTGAAAGAGTCGCTAGATCAACCAGATCGCTTCGGTTACTTATAGTGATCTCACCGTCTAGATCTCGATCGTATAACTCACCTTCAAGGACAACTTTAACATTCTCATATATTGTTGGATCGAACATATCTCAAACCTCCCAGTCTCCCTACTATATCATGAACTGGGTATGGATAACGTCTATGAACCCCTTGGATGTGAGCGTGCAAATTGGATAAACGTTTCTTCATCTGCAATCTCACCACATGTTGCACATTGTATTCGATATTCAGGACCTCTGTATTCCATATGAAAAGGATCCATCTCTCCTTCTCCCATGATCGACATAACCTCACCTGATTCTGGGTCCATTTTAACCGACGTAACCTTCTGCTCTAATTTGTTAAACCTCGATCGATTTGTTTTACATCTTGGACATAAGTAAGCTGTCATAATGTCACTCCCTTTTTTATTAGTATTTATGAAAAAAGGAAAACTATTCAATTAATACAGTACGTGAAATTAAACAATCGTACACGAACAACTGTCAAAAAAAACTGTCGAGGCATTCTCGACAGTTTGGATGAACGTTATTCTGTTTGTTCGAGTATCTTTTCGAGCACATATTCGATCGATTGTACTCTCTCATTAAACTTCTTAGGTCCTGTATCCTTTTGCCAGGCAATAACAGAAACCATTTCTAGATTTTCATACGTATTTTTTATTTGAATGGGATATAAATATTTGGGTTTATTCTCGATCACCCATTCTTTCGCTAAAGGCTCCCATTCTTTTAATAAGGCAAGCGCACGATCTGCGAACGGTTTGACTTCACCATAAAAATCAACCTCGTATGTATCGAGTTGAGTACGGTTCACGTACTGCAGCCGCGCTTCCTCTGTTATTTCCATCAATTGTTTTGTATTTATTATTAACTTCTCATTCATGACAGTCACTCCCATCTTATCCATCCTAACACAAATCCCCTTCTTCAATCACAAACAAAAAACCTTATATCCAACGTGGACATAAGGCCAGCATATTGATTTAGCTTCCTTATTAGAAACTAAATAAACTCATAATCCAGGGACGCTTTACTTTTCCTGATGACTGGCCCACTGCTTCTTGAATAGATGTATGCTCTTCAAGCTCCATTAATTTTTCTTCGATACGAGTGACTTTCTTAACGAGCTCATCGAGTTCAGCACGGTGTTGCAGCACTTGAACTGTAATCACTTCATCTGCCTTCTTTTCTAACTGTTTTTCAAGCTGCTCAAGTCTAACAGAGAAACGATCGAGTCTCTGTTCAAATTTCTCTTGTGAAACAACTTTAGCGACTGGCTTTTTCGTACCTTGATCAGTCGTCTTGATCTCTTCCATAGATTGACCCCTACGCAACTCTTCTTGAATGTGTTTCAGCTTTGTGATGGTTTCCTCGCTAAATAAAAAATGACCGAGTTCATTTTTCTCACAATCTAAATCAAAGAATTTCACCCATCTCTGAACAGTAGTAGGATTCACTCCAAGTTCATCAGAAACTTGCTTCGTTTTTACCAACATGAAATCCCATCCTTTCGTTCATTTTAGGCTTCCGCCTGTTTTGTAATTGTATAATTCTCCTTAAGTGTGCTATCGCCTTCTTCACTGACAAAACTAGAAGCGTTTCGCCAAAGGTAGTGATTTCCTGATAAAGAGAAACTTATTCGACAGCTGAACGAATGATTTTGTAACATCTGCTCACACTATTGACAGGAGGTGTAGTGAGATGACAAAAAAACGCAAGTTACAAAAACCTGCAAGAAACACACAACCTTCACAAGAAGAAACAAGAACTGGTTATGGTAACAAGAAGCTAGAAGGACCAAATCGTCCTTCAACATAAAACCCAGGGGATACACGCTATCCCCTGGGTTTTATCATGTTCTCAAGCTCTATTCCTATTTTTAACTGACTCCTTTTCTTTTGATACCATTCTGTCAAATCATCGGTATGTGGAAGGTGAACCTCTTTTGATAACATGGAAGAGATTTGCCTCCTTCCTTTAAACCATTCCACTTTTTCTCTTTGATGATGAGATACGATTGGAAAAGCTTCCCTTAACAGCGGTCCTTCCTTTCTTTTCCCCATATACTTTTCATAATCGTAGCGGTTTCCTGTTGCAGGGGTTTTTAACGCGAACTCATAAAACGATGAGAAAAGAGCTGGATGAAACAATAACGTTGCTAGCTTTTTCCCTAACTCCACCCTTTTCTTCGTATGTCGAAACCCCTTTACTGTGACTCCGTACAATTTTCCATTTCTAGTTGGAAAGAGAACCGTACTAAAATGAAACCACTCCTGCACATTGAAAAGGAAAGAATGGAAAACCTTTTTTTGGTAGCTATGATGGTACAGCACTGGGCGTTCGATAACATGCTGTTCATTTATGATTAATGCCTTCATCAACCGCTCTTCATCCCTACTTTCAAAGAACACGTCCCATTCTTGCTGCATAAAAGCTGATACATTGAATTCACTCAGAGCTGACATAATGGAGCTATTTGACTGTTTACTTCTTTCATATAGCAAAAGCTGAGGAAATGCGTCTTCAAAAATGGTCCAGTTCGCACGTTCATATGTAAGAAACAATGTGGTGATCTGTTCGTCTGATAATACCTTAGGAAACCATTCACCTCGTAAATCTCCCATGCTCCATCCCGCATTTCTTGAAACCATGGACGCTAAGAATGCCCATTTAATCTCAGGATTGCGCTTAAAATAAGCTTGATAAAATACGGTACGTGAAATATTATCCTTGTTTCCTCTTGTAGTAATTTTCTTAATTTCTTCTAGCTCTGTCTTAGTAATCCCCATCTTCTTTTTCAATCTTTTTTTCACCTGCTTGAAACATTTTGGTCGTGCAAGACGTTATAATTAGAGTAGAATAGTTGAAGTAGCTTCTACAGAAAGGATGGTTAGATTGCCGATTCGATATCCGAACGGAAAGCCGTATGTCCCTTCGGCTCAGAATCAGCTTGCAAGTCAGAAACAAAAATCATATAGCAACCGCGGAATGACCCTTGAAGAAGACATCAACAAAAGTAATACTTATTATCTCTCGGTAGGCAAAGCAGTTATTCATAAAAAACCAACACCTGTTCAAATTGTTAATGTCGATTACCCAAAACGAAGTGCAGCCGTTATTAAAGAAGCCTATTTCAAACAAGCTTCCACTACTGACTACAATGGAGTCTATAAAGGAAGATATATTGATTTTGAAGCCAAAGAGACGAAAAATAAAACGTCTTTTCCTTTAAATAACTTCCATGAGCATCAGATAACTCATATGAAGCAAGTCATAGACCAGGATGGCATTTGTTTCATCATTTTACGCTTCTCTACCTCTGACGAAGTTTTCTTCTATGATGCTTCGCATTTATTGCACCACTGGTGTGAAATGACAAATGGTGGTAGAAAATCGATTAAAAAACAAGATATTGAACGGAATGGAATCAAGATCCCATATTCTTTTCAGCCACGCATTGACTATATGAAGATTATTGATAAAATGTATTTCAATTATTGCTAGTTTTTAGCGCATTCATAAAATAAGGGATTGTATCGAATCCTATAAAGAGTATTGGTTTGAAAGGCAGGAATATGCATGAGTGAATATAACTCTCGTCAAGAAAGACGTAAAACGAAAAGTCCTAAATCAAAAGGGAAGAAAAAAGGAAAGAAAGGAACGTTCAAAAAGGTACTCCTTTCTCTCGTTGTATTGTTTTTGATCGGTATCGCTGCAGGAGGAATTACAGCGATCGCATACATCAATAACGCTCCAGAGCTAGATCCAGATTCGCTAGCAAACCCACAATCTTCTGTCATTCTCGACAGGAACGATGAAGAAGTTCAAACGCTTGCAGGAAGTAAATCGAGAGAAGTAGCCAAAATCGATGAAATTCCAGATATCGTAAAAAACGCCTTTGTTTCTGTAGAGGATACAAGATTCTATGAACACTTTGGTATAGACCCTAGGCGTATCGGTGGAGCTGTCCTTGCTAACTTCAAGGAAGGTTTCGGTGCAGAAGGTGCAAGTACGATTACACAGCAAGTTATTAAAAACTCGCTTCTCACGTCAGAAAAATCTCTAGAGCGAAAAGTACAAGAAGCTTACCTTTCCATCAAACTAGAACAGCAATACACGAAAGATCAGATTCTTGAGATGTACTTGAACAAGATTTATTTCGGAAATGGTGCATGGGGAGTAGTAGATGCAGCAGAAACTTATTTCGACAAGAACATCGTTGAAGATGAATTAACTCCTGGTGAAGCAGCATTGCTTGCTGGACTACCTCAACGTCCAACAGCATATGACCCATTCGATCATCCAGAAGTAGCAGAAGAACGTAGAAACACCGTTCTTAGCTTGATGAAGAAACAAGGTGTCATCACTGCAGAAGAGCAAGAAAAATATAGTGCGATCAAAGTAAGTGATATGGTCGTTGAAAGTAATAAAGACGAAACCGGTGAGCAATACAAAGTATTTATCGATCGTGTCGTTAAAGAACTACAAGAAAGAAAAGATATATCTGAAAAAGATATTTATTCTGGCGGATTAACGATTCACACGACGTTAGATACAAACGCTCAAGAAATTACGAATGATGTTATTTCTAACTATAATTACACAAATGACTATATGAGGTCAGGTCTTGTCCTACTCGATACGAAGACAGGCTCTGTTCGTGCAATTGGAGAAACGCGGAAAGATGAAAGCGTCATTCCGTATGCGACAACAGACAATCTTCAAACAGGATCTACAGCGAAACCAATCATCTCTTATGGTCCTGCGATTGAAAATATGCAGTGGTCAACAGGGCGATCGATTAAGGATGAGAAACTAGAAATTAATGGTCACCCTATAAGGAACTGGGACCGTAAATATCGTGGACAAGTATCTATGAGAAAAGCGCTAGAGTGGTCCTACAACGTACCTGCGGTTAATACATTTACGGAAGTTGGCGAAGGTCCTGCTCAGGAATTCGCTAATAAGCTTGGGCTTGGACTGGAGGACGAGAATATGGTACCAACAGCAGCGATCGGATCATTTGGCTCTTCTCCACTCGAAATGGCAGGAGCATATGCTGCATTTGGTAACAATGGTAATTACAATAAACCACACACGGTCCGAAAAGTTGTATTTCCAGATGGACGAGAAATTAATCTCGAGCCTGAATCAGTCACAGCAATGAAAGACTACACGGCTTATATGATTACAGATATGCTAAAAACTGTTGTGACAAGCGGAACTGGAACTGATGCTAAGATTTCTGGCTTACCTGTTGCAGGAAAAACAGGTACAACGAACCACCCTCAAGATGTAGTTGAATCAAAAGGGTTCCCAACTTCAGGAATTACGAGAGACGCTTGGTTCGCTGGGTATACGACGGAGTATTCTATGGCAGTTTGGACAGGGTTCAACTCTCCGAATAGCCATTATCTTGATTCAAGTAAAGGTGAAGATGATACATCAAAGATTCTCTTTAGAGAAATCATGCGTAGAGTTTCTGAAGGGATCAATACAGCAGACTTCAAAAAACCAGATTCTGTTGTAGAAGTAGGTGTAGAGAAAGAAACTGGTTTATTACCAAGTGATTACACACCAAAAGATCAAATCGTTTATGAACTATTCGTAAAAGGTCATACACCAGAAAAAACGTCTAATAAATATCAACAACCTGAAGGTGTGAAAGACCTATCCGCTCAATATGACGAAGCTTCTAACAGTATTTCAGTTTCTTGGAAGCCAGGTGGACAGAAAGACTACACGTATAAAGTCGAAATGAGTGTTGATGGCGGTGAATACGCTACGATCTCAGAATCCAGCAATACGGCTGTTTCGGTCGACAACGTATCTCCTGGAAGCGAATTTACGTTTAAAGTAACGGCTATCGTTTCAGATACAGGGGTTACATCGAAATCTGCACAAACATCCGTCACTGTTCCAAAAGAAGAGGAACCTGAGCCTGAAGAAGAAGAAAATGAAGAAACTGATCAGGACGGCCAAGGTGAAGGTAACGATAACCAAGGCGATGGAAACAATGAAGGAAATGGTGATGGTCAGGGTAACTCCAACGGTGGCAATGATGGCACTTCCGATGACTCCGGCAATGACGGATCTAGTAACGATGGATCCGGAAACGGTCAGGGTAACGGCAATCAAGGCGATGGTGGAAATGGAAATGGCAGTGGAAATACCGGTGGGCAAGGAAATGGTCAAGGCAATGGAAGTGATGGCACAAAGCCTGAAGAAGACAACGAGGGCTCTACCACCGATTTAATTCCGCAAAACAATTGATAGCAAAAGGCCAATCGGACTTATTCCGATTGGCTTTTCTTTATGGCTTCATTTTTCATCCACTTTTTATGAAGATCATTTACAAGCTCACGTAATTGGACAAAAGCTGTGTAATGATCATAGTGATCGATAACGTACTGCAATCGTTCTTTTCCATTAATTGGTGCAATTTCTATGCATGTAAACTTCTCTTGCCACAGACCTACAAGTGCCATTTCTTCATTTATCCAGAACAAAGCTTCTATGAAATAGCCGATTTGATAAACCATTTCTATACTAGCTTCCTTCTTATTCCTGTTAGAAAACAGCGTTCCTATATTCAGATGGACTTCATTCCATTGTTCAAAATATGCTTTCACATACGGTGCAGGCGCATACCATGGATACGCACGATTCGTTTGACGCGCGCTTCTTTCGTAGCTGAATGGGTTACGTTTACTACTTGTTTGAAATTCTTCATGCCAATCAAATTCATTAAAAAATAAAGAATGCATAAGTTCGCTCGAAATCACTTCTTTATTTCCCATTTTGTGCACGTTTCTTCATTCGTTTTTGCCCTTCTCTACACAAATCTAAAAGTGGACAAATCTCACATTTAGGTGATTGAGCCCTGCAATGGTATCTCCCAAAGAAAATAAAGCGATGGTGTGATACGGACCATTCATCTTTAGGGATCTTTCTCATTAGCGTTTTTTCAACTTCAAGCACAGAGTCTTTCCATCTGCAGATACCTAGCCGCTTGCTAACTCGCTCCACATGAGTATCCACAGCGATATAAGGTAGATCAAAGGCAACAGATGCTATGACGTTCGCTGTTTTTCGCCCTACTCCTGGTAATAGCATTAGCTCATCACGATCTTGTGGGAGCTTCCCTCCATACTCTTCTACCACCATACGAGCGAGCTTTTTAATATTCTTAGCTTTATTTCTAAATAGACCTATCCTTCTAATGTCGTTTTCTAACTCTTCTAAAGGAACCTCTAAATAATCCTCAGGTTTCTTGTACTTTTCAAAGAGACCAGGTGTTACTTTATTAACGAGTGCATCCGTACACTGTGCAGATAGAACAACCGCAATGGTCAGTTCAAATGGTGTAGAATGATGAAGCTCACAGTGCGCATCGGGGAACATTTCTTGCATTGAATCTAGTACAGTTCGAATCTGTGGCTTTGTTAACAACAATAGCCCTCCTTCCATTAACGTAAAAAAAACGGGAGGTTAGCTCCCGTTTCATCACCTTATCGTCTGTCTATTTACCGAGCCAATTATAGATTGGAGCACTCGTATTTGTTGTGTTCTCAGACTTAGATGATGGTGTTTTTTTTTCATATTGACGCTTCCTAAACTTCTCTCCGTAAGCCCTTGCCTGATCAATTGTTTGGATATTATTTCGCTTCCATTCGAACAATATACGATCAATATAGCGGAAGTTTAATTTCCCTGCAAGTACTGACTCTTTTAATGCTGCTTTAATAAGTTCAGGTTCATGCTTATCACCATCGATCCACATCGCAAGTGTTTCACATTCAATTGGAGAAAGAGGTCTTGCAAACTCTCGTTCAAAAAGAGTATAGAGACTCTCTTCATTCTGTGCATTCTTCTCAGCTTTTGATTCAGCTTCTTGCTGCTCTAACTTCGTAAAGATTCGTTCCCAAAGTGGAAGTAACGAATAGGCTTCGGAATAATACCCTTTTTCTTCATCACGATGCTCATCAATTGTTAAGACGCCTTTTTGCATGAGCTGCTGTATTTTATCCATGCACGTTTGAGGCGTATACGTCATTTCAGACGCGAGTTCCTCAGGAGTAGGAAACGAGTTACCATGCTCTATAAACCCATGTAGCTTTATTAAAAAGAAGCAGTCTTCCTCATGAAGCCCTACTGTAGCATAATGGTTTAGTAACAGCCTCGGTATTGACACGTGTCCCCCGTTCAACAATTGAATAATATGTTCTTTCTTCATCCCATCCACCTCTACCTTTCATTATAGCATGCCGGCATTTTGTGATGGGGAGAAAACCATCGATTGATCATTTTCAATGTATCCCTTTTTAACCAGTGTAAAAAAATACGGCAATTTTCTCATATAAAGACGCTCCCTTCATAAAGAAAGAAGCGCCATAGCATTGTTAGTTTATCACGGATACAATCTGTTTAAAAGTCTAGGGAATGGAATGGTTTCACGAACGTGCTCCACGCCTGAAAGCCATGCGACAGTTCTTTCTAGTCCAAGACCAAATCCAGAATGCGGTACAGATCCGTACTTACGTAGTTCTAAATACCATTTATACGCTTCATCTGTTAAACCATGCTCCTCATAACGCTTTTCCATAAGAGCAAGGTCATCGATACGCTGACTACCACCGATAATCTCCCCATATCCTTCAGGAGCGATCAAGTCTGCACATAGAACAACTTCTTCACGTTCAGGATCAGGCTTCATGTAGAATGCTTTAATATCCTTAGGATAGTTTGTGATGAAGACCGGCTTCTCAAAGCTTTCTGCGATCGCCGTTTCATGAGGCGCACCGAAGTCCTCTCCCCATTCAATATCAGTAAATCCTTTTTCCTTCAATAACGTAATCGCATCATCATACGAAATGCGAGGGAATGGCGCTTGAATAGCTTCAAGCTTCGCTACGTCACGTCCTAAAGTCTTCAATTCGATCTGGCAATTCTCAAGTACGGATTTCACAAGGAAACTTACATATTGTTCTTGAACTTCAAGGCTTTCCTCGTGGTCCATGAATGCCATCTCAGGTTCGATCATCCAAAATTCAATTAGATGACGACGTGTCTTTGACTTCTCTGCTCTGAACGTTGGTCCAAATGAGAAGACTCTTCCAAAAGCCATAGCCGCTGCTTCCATGTATAGCTGACCACTTTGAGAAAGATAAGCATCTTCTTCAAAGTATTTCGTATGGAATAAGTCAGTTGTACCTTCTGCTGAGCTACCAGTCAAAATCGGTGGGTCAATCTTTACGAAGTCATTTTCGTTATAGAATTGGTAAGTTGCTCGAATGATTTCATTACGAATACGCAGGATCGCGTTTTGACGCTGAGAACGGATCCAAAGGTGACGGTTATCCATAAGAAATTCCGTTCCATGCTCTTTCGGAGTAATCGGATAATCCACTGCTTCGTGAATTAATTCAATGTCCGTAACGGTTAATTCATAACCTGACTGTGAACGATCATCTTCACGGACAGTTCCTGTAACCCAAACAGAAGACTCTTGCGTAAGTCCCTTTGCAGCTTCCCAAGCTTCTTCTGAAACTTCCTTCTTCACCATGACACCTTGAATAAATCCAGTACCGTCTCGTAGCTGTAAGAACTGAATCTTGCCGCTAGAGCGTTTATTATGTAGCCATGCTCCTATCGTTACAGTTTGCTCGACTTTTTTACTTACGTTTGAAATCGTCGTTTTCACTTCTTAATTCCCTCCAACTTATATAGAAACGTGTGGGCCATACACTTCTAGATAGCCTCTTAATCGTAATCACTTTGTATTATACCTGTCCACTCTTTGTTCTACAACATACTTAGACTGCTGACGTTTGTTTAGATGTTACAAAACGTTCAATTCGCGTAATCGCCTCAAGAATAACATCTAAAGAAGTCGCATACGAAAGACGAACATTGTCAGGAGACCCGAATCCTGATCCTGGTACGAGTGCAACCTTTTCTTCTTCCAACAGTCCTTTAACAAACGCATCTACAGAATCGAAACCAGTCGATTTTGCTGCTTCTTTCGCATTTGGGAAAAGATAGAATGCACCTTTAGGCTTCACACACGTAAAACCTGGAATCTCACTCAAACGCTGATGTACGATGTTAAGTCGCTCTTCAAATGCTTTATTCATCGTCTCTACAGGTTCTTGAGTGCCTTCGTAGGCCGCAAGTGCTGCATATTGAGAAATCGAAGTTGGATTCGATGTTGAGTGACTCGCTAGGTTAGTCATAGCTTTAATGATTTTCCTATTCCCTGTTGCGTATCCTATTCTCCAACCTGTCATCGAGTGGGATTTCGACACACCATTGATCACAACGGTTTGTTCTTTTAACTCATTCGAAAGTTGAGCGATCGATGTGTGTTTCTCACCTTCGTAAACAAGCTTCTCATAGATTTCATCAGAGATAATGAGAATATTGTTTTCAAGACAGAACGCTCCGATTTTCTCTAACTCTTCTGCCGAGTAGATGGAACCTGTAGGATTGGAAGGAGAATTGATCACGATCGCTTGCGTCTTTGATGTAACAACTTCTTTTAGTTGATCAACTGACACCTTAAACTCATTTTCTTCCTTGCCTTCAACATATACAGGATCACCGCCTGCTAATTTAACTTGCTCAGGGTAGCTTACCCAATACGGAGTTGGTATGATCACTTCGTCACCTTCATCCAGGATGACTTGGAAAAGCGTGTACAAAGCGTGCTTCGCTCCTGTACAAACGATCACTTCTTCAGGTGTATACGAGATGTTCTGATCACTTTCAAATTTAGTGATGATGCTTTTCTTAAGGGGAAGAATTCCACCTGCTGGCGTATACTTTGTTAAGCCATCTTTCATTGCTTTCTCAGCAGCTAAAAGAATATGTTCTGGAGTATTAAAATCAGGCTCACCAGCTCCAAGACCGATCACATCGTGACCTTCTTCTTTCAATGCTTTTGCTTTGGCTGTAATCTCTAGTGTGGCAGAAGGCGTAAGTGCCGCCACTCTGTTAGATAGTTTCATCCCACTCTTCCTCCTTCGTATTCCTTAACTTTGTTTAATGCTTCTTGAGCGCCAGTATTCACCGTTACTGAAATAGTAGTATGCAAACGTATATCGATCATTGGCATCTACAAACGTTGCTTCCCAAACAAGTACTTCTTTTCCTTCTTGATTAACTTCTATTCCTGGCTTGATATTGATTATTTCTGAAGGGGAAAATCGTTCCGTTAAGTTTGACTTAACGACTTCTGAGGTTACACCATCATCTGCTTTTTTTGTAACAGAAGATTCCTTTTTTTCAGGAACCCAAGTATATACGCTCTCTCCCTCATCATTTTTCCCCCTGAACACCACATAAGCGCCATTTGTGCCATGGTAATGAATCGTTTCTTCTATTGTGTTTAATTCTGCAACACGTTTGGCTTTCTCTTCTAACTTGTCAGGGCTTTCTTTAATTGAATGATAAAAAGAGAAACCCTGCCAAATCCCTACACCAAGAACTAAAACTAATATTATCCAGAAAATTCGCATACGAACACCCTATTTATGTACGATAGATAGTAAAAACCATCTTTTCCTGATCCTCTTCATCAAGGGCCAGACCAAACATTAAATCCCTTTCTTTCAACGTTCGATTTAACGCGTCTACGATTTTGTAAATATCAAGGGATTTTGTAACTTTCACTGTTGATAATACTTCGATATTACTCTCCACTCGTGTCATCTCCCTATTTAGTTTGGATATTCCATCAACGCAAATATTTGCTACTTATAGTTTGCTTTCTTCGTGACAAACTAAAAGTACCGCAAAAGCGGGAACGGTGCAAACCGTAATACTCGCCCCACTATCCAACAATTGCCTGCGTTAGACGCAGGCTTTTCTATTTCTGACCTTACCTTATTTTTAAATAAGTTCGCGTATTTTGCAATACTTATTGTTCAGAGACCACTTGGTGATTTCTTAGTTGGGATGGTGATCACATCGTATCCATCCTCTTGCATCCGTAGTGTAACACTACCTATTCGATATGGATAATACACTTCAGTCCAATTTTCACTGAGCCGTTCGAGAACAGCTTCACCGATGTCTATTTTCTTGTGACGAAAGATGACGGCCATTTGAGGGTTGATCGCATCCAAGAACTCTGAAGTTGTTCCTACATCACTACCGAAGTTCGCAACTTTCAATACTTCGGCCGTTTTACCAGAATCAACGAGTTCTTCTTCAAGTGCTCGATCGGTCTCACCCATCACTAATAAGTCTTGACTACCTAAGGATAGCATAAATGTTGCCACACCTGTGTTAGATATGTGAAGGATATCGATCGCTGCCCCTTCCACAATTTCAATCGACTCTTTCACCTTCAGATTACTCACTTTTGTTTGTGATGGTATTTCTTGAATTAACGATTCTACAAGCTGTGCAGGTGCCACGATTTCTTTCACATTAAAATAACGAAGTAAAGAGTTGGTATTACCAGAATAAGCTTCATCTGCGTTCGTTAGCCAAATTTTATTAATTTCCTTTACCTGGTACATTTGCAACCGTTTGATCAACTCTTCTTCCGATGAAGAACTACCCGTGTTAATTAAAACATTTCCACCAATAGGATCCTGGACTAATATTGCTTCTCCTATTGATAAGTCGAAGAATGTAACCGCAATTTCTTGATGTTCTAAGTTTAGATCGACTGATTGTATAGGTGCGTTTGAACCACCAGTATTGATTGTTAGAACGAATAGTAAAAAGGTTAACATCATCATTTTTTTCATCACACTACCACCCCTGAAAGTAGTGTGTGACGAAATGTTTATTTATAACCACAGATCAAGTTCGTTCACAAGCTCATCCACATCTCCCTTAATCATAGGGACATCTGGTAAGGACTTTACAAACAAGCTTCCATACCTCGTCGAAACAATCCTTTTATCGAAGACGAATACCGCACCTCTGTCTTTTTGGGATCTAACAAGGCGACCAAACCCTTGCTTGAATCTTATGATCGCTTCAGGAAGAGAAAGCTCCATAAAAGGGTTGCCTCCTGCATGTTTTAGCTTTTCAGACCTTGCTTGGAAGACCGGGTTATCTGGTGGAGAAAATGGCAGACGAACGATCACAAGACAGCTTAGATCTTCCCCTGGGATATCGACACCTTCCCAGAAGCTACTCGTGCCGAATAAAATCGCATCATCACTTTCTTTAAAGTTCTTCGTTAATCTCACACGACTTCCACTGTCTACTCCCTGACTAATCAAGGTTAGATCATCATACTGCATAAGCTCCTTCATCCTTATATGTGCTTTTCGCAGCATATCATAAGACGTAAATAAAACGAGCATCCTTCCTCTTGTTACCCTTGCTATTTTCAAAATTGCATCTGTAATATGATCGACGAACTGATGATCAGAAACGTCTTTTATCATAGGGAGGTTTGTTGGAATCATTAACCTTGCTTGCTCAGCATAGTTGAACGGTGACTCGTAGCGATACGTTTTTGGTCCGTATTCTTCAAGTCCTAATCGTTTAATAATGAAGTCGAACGAGTTTCTGACTGTCAATGTTGCAGAGGTAAGAAGAATACTCTTCTTTTTTCCGAAATACTCTTCAGATAATAACTCGCCAACTTCTACAGGACGACTGAATAGAAACGCTGAATTGATCGCACCTTTTGGATCAATCTCTACCCACTTTACGTCATTTGATTTATCTTGCAACAATAGATAGTCCACTTTGGCCAATTCTTCTAATACAGATGCATGTAATCCTTTGAAATCAGCCGCAGCGTTAATCTGCTCACGAGTTAACTCTTCCTCATTTAGATCCAATTCCTTTTCGATCTTTATTAATAATTTATCGAGATCTTTCAAGTAAAAAACGAGTCTATGTGCGGCTTCTTGAATCGCATCCCAAGACGAACCATTCTCTTCCGTTAGGCGATAGCTTAATCGTCCGATTTCATTCGATCGATTGATATTCTTCTGAACATATCTGTGCAACATTCTGAAAAGCTCATCAAGATCTGACAAAATTGTTTTCACATATGTTTCAATTTCTGATGTCATCTCATCTACTTCAACGCCAATGTCCTTTAGGATGCCAATCGTTTTTCCATATAGACCGTCTCCATCTTTCAAACCCATTCTTACAAATCCTTGCAGAATAGAAAAATAGTCCGTTTTCACACCAAAGAACTCAGTAGCAATATCTTCTAAGTGGTGCGCTTCGTCGATGATTGCCTGCTGGTACGCAGGTAAAAGCTGATGGTCATTGATCAAATCACTAAACAAGAGTGCATGGTTCGTAATAATGAGATCAGCACTCATGGCTAGCCGTTTTCGACGATGATAAAAGTCTCTAGAGAACCATGGTGACCGGTGATTTGCAGATACGGTTGCATCGCTTTTCACTTGTTGCCAAAAGAGTTTTCCTCCGCTTGAAAGGTTGAGCTCTTCCACGTCACCATAATTTGTTTCGAGTAGCCACACTAATATCTGAGCTTTCGTTAAAATGGTGTCATAGTTGTTATCTTCGAATTGTAATAACTGTTGTTCAAACCTCGTCATATCAAGATAGTTACTTCTACCTTTTAGAACAGTTGCTTCAAAATCATATGGTAAAATCTCTTTTAAAAACGGTATATCACGCTGAAGTAATTGCTCTTGCAGCTGTATCGTATGTGTACTTACGACGACTGGTTTACGCGTGTTCTTTGCATGAACAACACCTGGTAATAGATAACCTAGAGACTTTCCAATCCCTGTCCCAGCTTCGACCAACACATGATGGTTCGATTCAAAAGCATCCGCAACACTTCTCATCATGTCATTTTGTCCATCACGTGTTTCGTATCCAGGAATGATGGTAGCCATCGTTTTATCCAGGTCTTGTTGAATCGTTTGAAATAGGATAGCTTCCTTCAATGGGTCTGTTTCTATAGGTTCAGATTGTCTCTTTAGCGCAATTTCACGAAAGATCTCAAAGTCCCCTTCAGGTTCGATGGATGCTTCTTTCGTTTCCACTAATTCCTGAAGGATATTTTCTAGGTCACTAAATAATCTTGGGCTTAGCTCTGCTAACTGCTTCAACGTCACTACAGGAAGTGACTCAAGTTTATTGAATAAATACTGAAGTAATTCACCCGTTACTTCCGCATCACTGTCTGCCTGATGCGGATTGTTATGTTCGATAGCAAGATGATCAGCTAACCAAGATAATTTATAAGCTTCTGCTTGAGGAAGAAAGATCCTTGCAAGTTCAACCGTATCAAGAATAGGTCCTGAGAATGGTTCATATCCGCTCTCATCAAGCTCTGCATTCATGAAGTTTAGGTCAAACCTGACATTATGCGCAACAAAATAAGCTCCATCCAGTCGTTTGAGTAGCTCTGGAGCTACTTCATCAAAAAGTGGAGCGTCCTCTAAATCCTCATCGGTAATTCCTGTTAATTGTTGAATAAATGATTGTAGTGGCTGTTCAGGATTCACAAAGGAAGAGTAGCGATCTACGATCTTATCCTCTTCGATCACAACCAAACCGATCTGTATAATACGGTCTCCATTTTTTGGAGAATTTCCCGTCGTTTCAAAATCTATAACTGTATAGCGGTTCATTCGTTTCACTCCAGTTGCTTAAAACCTTACTCTCACCTGTATAACTTTATCACTTTTTATGTAGAACGGAAAATTTTTTTATAAAGAAAAGCTCTGGATTTGTTTCCAGAGCTTTTTCGACTATAAAATGGTGGAAGCAGGTTCTGCTCCGATCATATCTACGATTTCATTTCGTTCATTCATAATTGCTACGCGAGGTGTGAAATGCTTTGCTTCTTCTTCAGTCATCATACCGTACGCAACGATAATGATGACATCTTGAGGTTGCACAAGTCTTGCTGCCGCACCGTTCAAACACACAACACCAGAACCTCTTTCTCCTGGAATGATGTACGTTTCTAACCTTGTACCATTATTATTATTTACGATTTGAACTTTTTCATTCGGTAGCATTCCTACTGCTTCTATAATGTCCTCGTCAATGGTAATACTTCCAACATAGTTTAGGTTTGCTTCTGTAACACGCGCTCGATGGATTTTACCTTTCATCATCGTCAAAAACATTCTGTTTACACTCCTATCGGTATTCCACTTCTTGTAATAATGGCATTATCAATGAGCCTTGCTGCTGAGAACTGCACAGCAACAGCCACAATAATATCTTCATCGATTGTGTCGATGGGCTTAAGTTCTGGATAGGAGAGTACCTCTACGTAGTCAATTGTACCGACAGTTTCTTGTAGTTTGGACTCTACTATTTTCTTAATGTGAAGAGCACTTGATTCCCCACTGCTGATCGCTTCTTTCGCTGCTCGTAAGCTATTTGAAAGCTCTGAGGCGTCCGTTCGCTCTGAGGGTGTCAAGTACACATTACGCGAGCTTTTCGCTAGACCATCACTCTCTCTAACGATTGGACATGGGACAATTTCAACCGGAACATTAAAGTCTTCTACAAGCCCTGAAATAACTGCAACTTGTTGCGCATCTTTCAATCCGAAGTATGCGCGATCAGGTAAAACGATTTGAAATAACTTTAGAACAACCGTTGCTACACCATCGAAATGCCCTGGTCTAGATTCACCACAAAGGGTATCGACCCTTCTATTAACAGTAAGAGTTGTCGTACGATCTTCCGGATACATCTCACTTACATGAGGGTAGAACAATATATCTACACCGGCTTCTCTCGCTAACTCTTCATCACGCTTTATATCTCTTGGATAACGATCAAAGTCTTCGTTTGGACCGAATTGAAGAGGGTTTACAAATACACTCATCACGACGATGTGATTTTGTTTTCGAGCTGCTTCTACAAGGCTTATGTGCCCTTCATGAAGAAACCCCATCGTAGGAACAAACCCGATCGAATGACCAAGTTTCATTTGTCTTTTTGCTTCAGCTTGCATATCTTTAATGCCAGAAATTATCTTCATGCCTTCTTCCCTCCATACATCGATGCGAGCTGTTCTTCTTTCATATTGAAAGAGTGCTTCTGCTCGGGGAACGCTTGCTTTTTGACATCTTCAATATATGAATGAATGGCATGTGAAACAGTCCCGCTTATTTGTGCATACTGCTTCACAAACTTAGGGACATGCCCACTCCCATAACCGATTAGATCATGATAGACGAGCACTTGTCCGTCTGCCTGTATACCTGCTCCTATTCCGATGACTGGAATCGAAAGCTCACTCGTAACAATCTCTGTTAACTGCTGTGGCACACATTCAAGGACAAGGGCGAAGGCACCAGAACGTTCGATCGCTTTCGCATCTTCAAGAAGCTGAGCTGCTTCTTCACTTCCTTTTGCCTGCACCTTATACCCGCCTAGTACACCTACAGACTGTGGTGTGAGTCCTAAATGTCCCATAACAGGTACACCAGCAGAAGTGAGTTTAGCAATGTGGGTGATTACCTCTCCCGCACCTTCAAGCTTAACAGCATCAGCACCTGCTTCTTGCATTAATCGACCTGCATGGGCTAACGTTTCACTTGTACTGCTATGGTACGTTAGGAAAGGTAAATCGCTTACAATAAACGTCTTACGAGCTCCTCTATTAACTGCTTTTGTATGAAGTACCATATCATCCATCGTTACAGGAACAGTAGAATCATAGCCGAGCGCGACCATTCCTACAGAATCCCCAACTAGTAGCATGTCGATCCCAGACTCTTCTGCAAGCTTAGCAGAAGGGAAATCGTAAGCGGTCAACATGGCGATCGGCTCATTGTTTTGCTTCATTTTTTTGAAATCACTCGTTGTTTTCATTTCTTACTCCTCCTTTTTTAGAGGAATATAAAACCGCACAAAAAACTCCTGGATGAGGTTAACGGTTGACAGGGGTACCCTAATCGGCCTGTGAAAACACAGGCATACCGCAACACTCCACGATCCAGGAGGTTACATATCGGCTTCATCCCTCTGTCCTAGTCCGTTTCGGATCAAGGCAGAATATTTTAGTTTTTTTCCTTACATGGTGCGGTTCTTTAACAAAGATACCGCCCTTACACCTGTAGTATAGCAGATTCATGTGGAAAATGAATCAACAGATTTCAATATCAGCTGAATAAATATGATGAACCTCGCCATCATCCGACTCGAGTAACAGTACACCCTCCTCGGTAATCCCTTTCGCTAGACCTTCAATTACGCCATTTAAGGTCCTTGCTTTAATTTTCCTACCGAGGCTAATCGCATAACTTTCCCATAAAAGCTTGATCATGCGAAACCCATTTTCCATATACTCTGTATATAACACTTCAAGTTCGTTCAATATCGATGCTAGTAGAGCTGCACGGTTAACGTCTTCACCACTTTCGATCTTAAGGGATGTTGCTGTAGTTAAATCAGATGGAAAGTCTTCTTTGGCGGCATTTACATTGATCCCCATACCAATGATGACAGACTTGATTTGGTCAGCTTCTGCTTGTAACTCTGTAAGAATTCCAACTATCTTTTTTCCGTTGATCAAGATATCATTCGGCCACTTGATTTCAGCTTCTAGTCCTGTTTGCTTTCTGATCGCTTGGACAACACTCACAGCAGCGATCAATGTGAATTGAGGCGCACGTTGAGGAGGTAATTTTGGTCTTAGAATGATGCTCGTCCAAATCCCGCTACCCTTTGGAGAGTGCCACGATCTACCCAGCCTTCCTTTACCTGCAGTCTGCTCATCAGCAACGACAATCGCTCCATCCTGTATTCCTTCATGAGCTAGATTATGAGCAATGAATTGGGTCGTCTCAACCGATGGATAGGCATGGATTTCACTACCAATAAATGTCGTATCAAGTTTCAAGCTAATTTCCTCTTTCGAGAGGCTGTTCGGACGAGTCACGATTCGATAGCCTTTCTTTTGGATCGCTTCAACCTCATATCCATTCTTCCTCAGCTCAGCAACATGTTTCCAAATTGCAGTTCGTGAGACATTCAAAGATTCACTAATCATTTGTCCTGAAACATACGTATCGGTATGTTCTTCAAGCATTTGCAGCAATCGCTGTCTTATTGAGTCTGCCAATGTTCAAGCCACCTTTTGATGCTAGATTTCTCATTCGTAACCTCTTCTTTAAGAACCGCTTGTTCGATCCTCATAAGACTCTCACCAACCCAAGGACCTGGTTTTTGACCTGTCCATGCTAATAGGTCTTCGCCTGTTACAGCTAACATATCAGAAGAGGAGATCGGAAGAGCTGAAGCAATGAGATCAATATGTTCATATGTAGGTTTTCGATCGTGTACAACAGCTAGTACGCGTTCACTTTCTTTATCAAGTGGACGTGCGAAGTATACAGTTTCTCGGTTCCATCCGACTCGTTGCACTTTCTTACTAACACTTAAAATCTTTTGCACCTTTTTGATAACATCGTTCGATAGTCGCCACTTTTTCAAAAAAAGAACAGGGTCTTCAACCTCAAAAGCGAGCCACGCCCAACGTTCTTCATCAGTTTCCAAAAGACTCACTTTCATACCTCTCTCTAGGTATGATTTCATCTCGTCTAAACCTGGCAAATAGGAATAAACTCCCGTTTCAACGATCAATTTCAATGCTCGTTCTACAGCAGCACCAGCTAGCAGTTTAGTAAATTCAGTTGCTACTCTTTCAACTGCAATATGTGATAGAAGGGATGCATGTTTCTTAATGGCCTGTATGGTCTCTTCTTCAAATTGAAAGGAAAAGACACTTAAGAATCGTAACGCTCTTACCATCCTTAACGGATCTTCGGTAAATCGTTCATCAGCATGGCCAACTGTGCGGATCAACCCTTTTTTCAAATCTCCCCTACCTTGAAACGGGTCTACGATCTCACCATTTCCTGAAAGAGCCATACTGTTTATCGTAAAATCTCTTCTGGCCAAATCATCGTCGATATGACTCAAGAATTGAACCTCAGAGGGGTGACGAAAGTCGTCATACTTCTTTTCAGATCGAAACGTTGTCACCTCAAAAGGTTCATCTTCAAAGACGACCGTTACTGTTCCGTGTTTCACACCAGTTGGAATAACTTTTTTAAAAAGCTTCATAACTTCGTTTGGATGCGCAGAAGAAGCAATATCGAAGTCTGAAACAGGTAAGTCTAGCAAAAGATCTCTAACCGCTCCACCAACGATATAAGCTTCGTAGCCTGCATCTTTCAGACGCTTTAGGACTTTGAGACACTTCAGAGCAGTAACACCTTCGAGTTGAATCAAACTAGCTCCTCCTGAATGGTTTTATAGTATAGAGATTCATAGTGCTCCAATATCAACTCAGAACCAAATTTTCTTTGAACTGTTTTAAGCGATTCGTCGCTGAATCTCTTGTGTAATTCTCGATCAGATAAAAGTTTACGAGCATAAGAAGCGATCTCATCTACGTTTCCTACTTCTGCAATAAAGCCGTTCACTTCGTGTTCGATTACTTCAGGGATGCCGCCGATGTTTGTACCTATAGCTGGTACGCCACAAGCCATCGCTTCAAGAGCTACGAGGCCGAAACTTTCTTTCTCAGATAAAAGCAGCTTCAAATCGCTAATCGACAAGATTTCAGCTACGTTCTCTTGTTTTCCGAGAAACTTCACTTTCTCATCCAACCCGAGCTCTTTCACTAATCTGCATGCCACCTGTATTTCTGGACCGTCTCCAATAAGAAGAAGCTTTGCTGGAATCTCTTTTTGTACTTGATTGAAAACCTTAATAACATCCGGAACTCGTTTCACACCTCTGAAATTAGATATATGCACGATTACTTTTTCTTCTTCAGTAATCCCATACCCAACTCGTAGATCTTCGCGACGTTTCGGATAATAGACCCGTTCATCGACAAAGTTATAGACCGTCTGTATCTGCTTGTCTGTCTCTAGTAGATCTTGTGTTTGTCTGACAAGATCTCTAGAAACAGCTGTCACACAATCTGACTTCTCGATACCAAATCGAATCAGCTGCGTTAGAGATGGATCATAGCCTAATACAGTTATATCTGTCCCGTGGAGAGTCGTTACGATCTTAACGTTCCCTCCCACCATCTCTTTTGCAAGAAACGCACAAACAGCATGAGGAACAGCATAGTGAACATGCAGGAGATCTAAATTCTCACGTTGTATAACTTCAGCCATTTTACTAGCTAGTGTTAAATCATAAGGCGGGTAACGGAATACAGCGTATTGGTTGACCTCTACCTCATGGAAAAATATATTCGGATGAAATGTATCAAGCCTAAATGGAACGCTACTTGTAATAAAATGTACTTCATGTCCTTTTTCAGCAAGCATTTTTCCAAGCTCAGTTGCAATAACCCCTGAGCCTCCAACTGTCGGATAGCACGTAATGCCGATTTTTAACTTCATCATCTTACTCCTATTCTAACGGTATCTCTTCCATACATAGCATGTTCTTAGATATGAACCCTTCAGCGTACTCGACACCAGATTCTTTTCCATAAAGATATTCTCGATGGATTACCTTTTGAACATACCCGTTTGTTAATGGGGTTTCTATTCGGTCTTCGGTAAGGACAAATTGACTTTCATAAGCTTCTAAAGCATTCTTTTTTGCATCGATCTGATCCGTAATATTAATAGTAAACTGTGGCTTGTGAAACCCGTTAATAAAATAATAGTAAACTCGTTTTACTTTGTGAGCATTCCCTAACTCAGGTTTGTATTTTCGAATACCGCTTGAGAATACCGCTTCTTCTATTAATGTAGCAGCATGACCATGGTCTGGATGACGGTCTTCAAAGTATGGGATGAAGACTGTAGACGGTTGGACTGCTCTTATAAGCTCAACACACTTTTCCAACGAGTCTTCAGACACATTAAGTCCCCGGTCGGGTAGACCGAGGTTATAGCGACCTAAAACCATCAGAATATCTGCAGCTGCTTTTGCTTCTTGCTTTCTTTGTTCAACCGTTCCATTTGAAGATAGCTCGGCCTCAGTTAAGTCACATATCCCAGTTCGCTTCCCACTATCTGCAAGTTTCTTCAATGTACCAGCCATACCGATCTCAACATCATCTGCATGCGCGCCGAATGCTAATATATCAAGTTTCTGTATTTCTTCCATGTACAATTTCTCTCCAATCCAGTTCTCCTCTTCTCAAAGCATGTACAAGGATCTCTCCGCTTCCCATATTTGTTGCTAGAGGAACATTGTATACATCGCATAGTCTGATCAGCGCAGTTACATCTGGTTCATGTGGCTGCGCTGTTAATGGGTCACGAAAGAAGATGATCGCATCCATAGCATTTTCAGCGATCATAGCACCAATCTGCTGATCGCCACCTAGAGGACCAGATTGGAAGCGGTGGATCGTTAATCCGGTTTCATCGATAATGCGTTTTCCTGTTGTTCCAGTTGCATAAAGCGTATGTGGTTCTAAAATTTGTTTATAAGCAATTGTAAATCGAACAAGATCATCTTTCTTTTTATCGTGAGCAATTAAGGCGATATTCATTAGACCATCCCCTATTCCATTATATTCTCAAGCCCATATACCAACTGATCGATTTTCAATACGGTTTCAACAGCAAGCTGTACACCAGGCATAAATGAACCTCTGTGCATAGAATCATGACGAATCTTGAGCGTCTGTCCTTCACCACCGAACAACACTTCCTGATGAGCAACAAGCCCAGGAAGTCTCACGCTATGAATTCTCATGCCTTCATAATCAGCACCTCTAGCACCTTCTAGATCTTGCTTTTCATCCTCATGTCCTTGTTCTTTCTGTTCACGGACTTCAGAAATCATTTTGGCTGTTTTCACTGCTGTTCCTGAAGGAGCATCGAGCTTACGATCATGGTGCTGCTCGATAATTTCAACGTCAGGAAAATATTTTGCAGCCATGGAAGCAAACTTCATCATTAAGACAGCACCGATCGCAAAGTTAGGAGCGATTATGGCACCAATTCCTTTTTGGTCTGCTAGCTTTGATAAGTTTTCAACATCTTCAGTCGAGAAACCAGTTGTACCTACAACAGGTCTTACATTGTGTTGAAACGCGATTTCCATATGTTTTTTCCCGTACTCAGGCGTTGTTAAATCGATCAACACGTCACATTCAACTTCAGATAGACAAACATCAAGATCAGTGTACACTGGAGCGTCTAGGGGTGGTAAACCTTTGATGTCTTTTACAGTCTCCCCAGTTTGTTTTGAATCCACTACAGCTGTTAATGAGAAATGGTCTGTCCGATCAACGAGCTTTACTGCTTCGCTCCCCATTTTCCCTCTTGGTCCTGCTACTACGATCTTTACCATATCCATCTTACTCACTCTCCTCTTCTTTCTTCGTCCAACGATCTTTATCTCTCGTATTGAATTTAGTCATAACCCGGTCAAATGCTTCATCTAGGTCGATGTCTAAAGAATTTGCAAAGCAAGTTAAAACAAAAAGAAGGTCTCCCATCTCATCTTCCATAGACCTTTCAGTTTCGCTATTCTTCTTAGGCTTCTCCCCATAATGATGGTTCACTTCTCTAGCAAGCTCTCCTAACTCTTCAGTCATTCTTGCTAACATGGAAAGCGGGCTGAAGTAGCCTTCTTTGAATTGACTTATGTATTGATCTACTTCTTCTTGCATATCTTTAATCGTCTTCTCTGACATGAGTGATTCCACCTTTCTCATCTGCTACTATGTTAGCTAAAAGACAGGGGTTTGACAAATATTTAGTCAATGCTAGTCATAACTCATCAGTAGAAAGTATATCAAAATCAAATTGCCGTTCGCTCGATATTTGATTATAATAAATGCTGTTGCCCGTAATGTACGTAAAGGAGTGTGTGGATATGGATGGGATACGGTTGAAGAATGTCATCTTTATTTTATTAGGATCTGCTATTTTTGCTTTTGGACTCGTTCATTTTAATATGGAAAATAACTTAGCTGAAGGTGGATTTACAGGGATAACCCTTTTGCTATATTTTCTATTCAATATAGACCCTGCCATTTCTAACTTGGTTTTGAACATTCCACTGTTTTTTATAGGCTGGCGCTTGTTAGGTAGAAAGTCATTTATATACACCTTGTTAGGAACAGTTGCGCTATCCGTATTTCTATGGATTTTCCAGCGTTACTCAGCTCTTTCGATTCCTCTACGAGATGACATGACGCTCGCAGCTTTGTTTGCAGGGGTTTTCATCGGTATAGGGTTAGGGATTATCTTCAGATACGGAGGAACCACGGGTGGCGTAGATATCATTGCGAGGCTCGGTTTTAAATACGCAGGCTGGAGCATGGGTCGAACCATGTTTGTTTTTGATTTCTGTGTAATTGCCATATCCCTCGTTTATTTAAATTATAAAGAAGCGATGTATACACTCGTTGCTGTATTTATCGCAGCAAGAGTCATAGACTTTATCCAACAAGGTTCATATGCTGCTAAAGCAGCGATGATCATATCCGAGAATAACAAAGAGATTGCTGAAACGATTATGAAAGAGATGGACCGAGGTGCAACAGTTCTAAATGGGAAAGGGAGCTTTTCAGGACTCCAGAAGGAAGTACTGTATTGTGTAGTAGCAAGAAATGAACTTTCGAGGCTGAAGAGTATTATTCGCCAAGTGGACCCACATGCCTTCGTAGCCGTAAATGATGTGCACGACGTCCTTGGAGAAGGATTTACGTTAGATGAAAATAAAAATCCAATTGAAGATTAATCGAGATAAACCTCGCCTGAAGGGCGAGGTTTTCAGATTGTACAGAAAGTTTTTAGGACTATCTTTCACGGGTATGGTGGTGATTTCCGCTACAGGATGCTCGCTTTCCGCGGGGCGGGCGGTGAGTCTCCTCGTCGCTTTCAAAACGCTCCTGTGGGGTCTCACCTGTCCCGCACGTCCCGCAGGAGTCGAGCACCCTTCCGCTCCAATCAACATTAGTAAGTAGTATTGAAAACCAAGACAAAAGCAAATTAAATTACTTTTATAGAAATAGAACAAAGGACTACTTAATACAAATCTCTCAGAAAGTTTACATGTACATAGAGAACACATTAATCAGGTCCAATACAAACTGAAAACCTCGCCTTTAGGCGAGGTTTACTTATTAATCTTCGTTCATTCCGAGGAAGATGAATACGAAGCGCACAAGTTCAAGTAGTGCAACTACTGCAGCTGCAACGTACGTGAGGGCAGCCGCATTCAATACTTTCTTCGTTTCGCGCTCTTCGTCATTTCGAATGACTCCTGATGAAACAACTTGTTCCATCGCACGACTAGAAGCGTTAAACTCAACCGGTAACGTTACGAGTTGGAAAAGTACAGCAGCACTCATGAAAATGATGCCGAGAAGGATGAAGTTTGCTGACGACATCAAAATACCTGCTAAGATAACAAAATAACTAAAGTTAGATCCTAAATTAGCTACTGGTACTAACGTATGTCTAAAACGTAATGGTGCATAATCTTGCTCATCCTGAATAGCATGTCCTACTTCGTGAGCTGCGATCGCTGCTCCTGCAACTGAATGTCCGTGATAATTGCCTGAAGACAACCTTACCGTCTTAGAACGCGGGTCGTAGTGATCTGATAAATGACCGCGAACTTCTTCTACTCCTACTGAATATAAACCATTTTCATCAAGGATTTTTCGTGCTACTTCAGCACCTGTCATTCCTGATGAATTGGGAACCTTTGAATATTTTTTGTACGCGCTTTTCACTCGGCTTTGAGCCCAGAGCGGTATGATTAATAGAAGCGCAAAATAAATCAGAATACTAGCCATTTCCATTCCTCCATAGTAGTATCTCTATCTCTCTATCTAACGTCAATTTTAGTCAAATAAACCGTAAAAGTCAATCATTTAACTGTCATAACAGTGTTTAATCTTTCTCTACCTGTTTATATTTTTTCACATCTGTCTTTTCTCCACGATATTTTCGATATAAAACATAGAGTAACGTAACAGTTATTATTCCACCTATGGAAAAAATCATCCAAACGATCGATGTCTCGTTCTCCTCAACCGGACCTTCATACACTTCTTTAAAATCTGTCTCCATTGTCTCAAGTTGCGTCAATAACTCTTTTTTATGGGAAGAACCATAGTTTTCAAAGAATGCAATATGGGAGTCGAGTCTTTGTTGAAGTTCTGTAGATAAATCAATTCCAAGAGCTGGTCGAATGACACTATAAGACCCTAAGAACGTCTGTAGATTCCTTTCATAAACATCGTAATCTTTGTGGTCCACAGCTGCTTTCATTTCTTCTATTAACCCAAGAATCTTATCATCCGTTTGGCGCCAAATCGGCTGCTCTTCTGTAACGAGCGCATCAACAGCGAGACGGAATTCAGTTAGTGCCTTCACTCTTTGATCTGATTCTTGATTGATCGCAGTGGCTGAATGTAATGCTCTATTGTGAGTATTCAATACAATGCGCATTTCAGTTGTCGAGAGGTCAGTACCCTCTGAACCAGGGAATACTTCAGCAAATTGTTCAAGCATTACCTTAGCTCTCTCGAACTCTTCTTGCTTCCCGAATTCAAGAACTTTTGAAGCGAGCTCATCCCATGATTGTCTTGTGTCATTATCTGTAGCAAGTACGTTAATAGGAAGAATGAAAAGCAATAAAACCAGGAGTAATCGTCTAACCATACCTGTCCCTCCTTCATCCTAATTCAATGTATGATAAAAGGGACAAGAGTAGACCATTAACTCTTCTTTATTGAATAGTCAACTTTGTACGAGTATTTCTAATAGATAGTATGTAAACGAGCAGTAGTGACGCAATAGATAGCCAGAATGTAAAATACCCGATTTGTAATGTGTATTCATGTAAAATGGAATATCTCGGCATTTGTCCAAACACATAATCGATCACATCGTTATGTAACGTCCAAACAGCTACAAGAATCAGATGCCAGCTCTTAATTCTGTAAAACGGTGAATATAGCAATCCCTCTATGGCCATCCCAAAATGAGATAAAATCAACATCAACGCGATTGGAGATAAAACACCTGTCACTTGCATAACCATGATATTCATAACAACAGCCCATATCCCATACTTGAATAACGTCACAGCAGCTAACGCCTCAAGTAACGGCCAGTTTTTCCCTAACAAAAACGCAATTAGAACAAAACAAAAGAACAAGCTTGCAGTCGGACTATCAGGTACAAACAATAAAAAGACAGGTGCAGTATCTTCGAGCTGCCATCCGTACCAGTAATACCCATAAGCTGTTCCAAGTACATTGATGATGAGCATGCTCCACAGAATTGGTTTTGACTTTAGAATATAGAAAAGTTCGTGAATCATCTGCCTTCTCCTCATTAGTAAATGATTGAAAAAAAGCTGACCTTTACAGTCAGCTTTTCAACATTATTTATTCGCTTCAGCAGTCTCAACAATAAATGCTGCTAACTTCTCTAGCTCTTCGTCAGAACCTTTGAATGCGTTAGCTGGCATACCACCAATACCATTTACTGCAATGTCTTTGATTTGATCCTGCTTTAGAGAGGTCTCAAGAAGTGATGGACCAGAGCCACCTTGCAAGCTATCACCGTGACATCCGATACAGCTTTGCGAGGAATAAATCTGATAACCTTCTGACTCTTTGTCTACTGTTGCCTCAACAATTTCACCTTGCTTAGCTTGTTTTTCCCAGTCATGAGTAACAACGGATTCCCAAGTTAGATAAACAGTCGAGATAACACCAAGTAACATAAGTGCAGTTGCTACAGGACGCTTTGCAGGTCGTCTTTCAGGTCCGCGGTCAAGCCAAGGTGCTAACAATAGGGCACCGAAAGCAAGACCTGGCATAACGATCGTACCTATTAGCGTGTAATCCCCTGCGGCATATTTATACTTCAAGAGTTGATACAAGAATAAGAAATACCAGTCTGGAAGTGGTGTATATGTTGCATCCGTTGGATCCGCTACACGTTCGAGCGGAGACGGATGAGCAATCGTTAGTGCTAGGTAACCGATAAGGAATACAGCACCAACCATCCATTCTTTTAATAGAAAGTTCGGCCAAAACGCTTCAGTTTTGCCGGGGTACTCTGAGTAATCTTTTGGAATGTTTGGCTTTCTTTGCGCAGGAATACGCGAATCGCCCACAAACTTCATTCCTTTTCCGCGATGCATCTGTCCCCCTCCTTCGTAAAAAAAATTGTTTGGTATTTACATGTAAATCAGCCGCATCTTACAACGGGCCAGAAATACCCTGCTTTCGAATCATAATAAAGTGGGCACCAAGCAATCCAAGCAATGCTGCTGGAAGGAAGAACACATGGATCGCAAAGAAACGAGCAAGTGTTTGAGCCCCGATAATTTCTCCTCCTGCAAGTAGGGTTTTCGCCCACTCACCAACTACAGGGATCGTAACAGCAATTTCTAGACCAACTTTCGTTGCGAATAGTGCTTTCATATCCCAAGGAAGGAGATATCCTGTAAATCCTAGGCCAAGCATTACGAAGAAAATTAGTACACCGACAACCCAGTTTAGTTCACGAGGTTTCTTATACGAACCTGTAAAGAACACTCGAAGAGTATGTAGAAACATCATAACGATAACTAAACTAGCTCCCCAGTGGTGCATTCCTCGAACGATTTGTCCGAATGCTACTTCATTTTGAAGATAGTAAACAGACTCCCAGGCGTTCACAATGTCTGGTACATAATACATTGTAAGGAACATCCCGGATAAAATTTGGATTACTGTAATAAAAAACGTTAATCCTCCAAAACAATAAACAAACGCTGAAAAGTGATGAGCCGGGTTAACGTGCTCAGGCACTTCGTGATCCGCAATATCGCGCCACATAGGCGTAATATCTAAGCGTTCATCTACCCAATCATAGATCTTATTTAACATAGATTACGCCCCCTAACGTGGTTCAGGTTTTCCGAGGTAAAGTTTTCCATTCTCGACTTTCTTGTTGTAAACATCAAGTGGTGCAAGAGGCGGTGTGCCCGGAACGTTCACGCCGTCTTTTGTGTAACGACCTGCATGGCATGGGCAGAAAAACTGATCAGGATATGCAGGATTTGAAGCCCAGTCAACCGTACATCCAAGGTGCTTACATACAGGTGAAAGAGCGACTATTTCGTCCTTTTCATCTTTGTAAACCCATGCGGATTGTGTTACTTCTGATTCGTACCAACCGTCTACCTGGTCGATTTTGAATTCTTTTCGTACTGGTTGATTGGTAATTTCACTTGTTTCCATTACAGGAACAAAGTCTTGCTTAGATTTTTCCTTTAACAATGGATCGATCGCAAATCGAACCATCGGCATAAGCATTCCAGCTGCCATAAAACCACCTACACCAGTCAGGCTGTAGTTTAGAAATTGGCGTCTTGTTACTTCCTTCTTCTTCGCCATTGGTTTCCCCCCTATCCTATGAAGTCAGTCCAGCCGGACGTATAATACACACATATAACTAGGACATTCCTATGATAGCGTAGTCACTCTTACGCTGTCAATATTCTGATTAGTCTTTAGCTTGCCTCAAATCAGCCTTTTATACTACTTTGCCACTTATTTGTTACAAATTGCAAAACTTGTTTGATTTGTGCTGAAATTGTTTCGACTTTATGTTGTTCATCCATGTGCTCAAGAGGGATCGCTGGCATCCACAGCAGACCGCTAGATAGGTGCTCTTCGGATTGCTTCCAATCTACATCTGAAGTAAGTGTAATAATATGTTTCATTCCACCATCTGTTAATTCGTCCTCTATTTTTTTAAATCTTTCAGTTCGAGAATCTTGAGTTTCAGATTGGAGATATGTAAAGGCTGGAACCAAAAGTAATCTGCCCTTCAATTGTCTCTCGAGTTCATTTGAAATAATGTTGATATATTCACCCATCGAAACTGTACTCTTTAAATTTGAAGTTAGAGATATTGGAATCAAAGGAACAACGGCCGTGTCCACGTATTCTCTTTCTTTTGCGTATACTTCAATATCACTTTCTGTCCATTTCATAGTTTCATCGTCCTCCCTTGTCCAATTAAATGCCAAACTGTTTTCTGAAAAGATTCTCCTAGCATATCAGCATGTTCTTTAGGCAGATCAATCCAGATCGTTCTTCCCTCAACATTCGCTATCTTATTAATAATATTCCACATCGGTTTACTCGTAAGAAGATGAGCGTTAAATAGCTTTACATGAAGATAAGAATCACCTTTCTCATCTCTCATTAGAAAAAAACTTCCGCCTCCACTACTATACATCTCTAGTTTCTCCATGTATAGGTTACTTAAGGATGGAGTGTAGGGTAGTGGATAATAAATTTCATAAGGAAAGAAAGAGAACTGACTTTCTTTAAAACTGTTGATTAGTTCTGATCGCTTCACTAAAGGATCCGTTATGCTTTTAAATACCAATCCATCATCTGTTCCATCTATTTCACCTGGACGGATACGAGCTGAAACAAGCTTCGATTTCATTGACATATTTAAATTCTTAGATAGTTCATTGGCTGGTATGTTATCCATTTCTGTAGCGTAACCCACCCATTTCATAGAATCACTCACATAAGCTTTTTGTATAAGCTCTTTCATTAAGGATGTCGCTACCCCTCTTCCTCTATAAGTAACATCAGTGCGCAACCTGCCGAGTATGCCTATTTCATCCTCAAATACTGTAAGCCCCGCTATACCTATTAACCGATCGTTCTCAAAATATCCTAACAGTGATCCTTGCTCAACAAGTCTTGGAAAGATTCTAAGTATGTAATCATTATGAATATTCGTTTTCATATTTTCTAGTAGACCATAATCTGAATATGTTAAGTATCTAATCACCTTTGAACCTCCATCTTTTACCCATGTAAACCTTTTTAAAAGTATAAAAAAACCCTTGAAAAGTTTCAAGGGTTAAAGGTTATTTAACTGTTTGCTCAGATGCTCAAATCTATCCATATCTTTTCGGTCCAGGGCATCGTCTATTTGCTTCAAGATTGATTCGCGCTTAAATCGAGTGAATGATTCATCAAGCACCATCTCTGCAAGGAAGGAATACTTCTTATCCGCTGCCATGTTCTCTGGCAGGAAAGGATTTTCTTCAAGCACTGCTACATAGTGAGGAGAAACATTTTTACTTTTGAAGTTAAGCTGAATAAAAATAGGCTCGTCCTGATTCAACCTGATATCATGGAATGATTTTTCAGGATCAGTCGTAATGATATTATGTTTGTAAAATCTGAAAGGAGCGTTTTCTACACAGTGTGTAGAAATAACGAGAGCCTTCGGGCAAAATTCTGCATTCTCAACAAAATGAACATTTCCCATAAGAACTTCGTCGCTGATTAAATAATTCAAAAGCCAGACACATTCACGCTTCTTTACCTGATAATTTTTCAGGAACCATTTAAGAAAGTCCTTTTTTTCAACGACTGAAACGGAGCTGCTCATAGCGATTCCTCCCTGAGATTTTCCTAAATTAAGAATTCGTCATTGAAGATGAATATCCTTCCAATCCGCTCTTAATCCTATTGATTTGTTTCTTCCTCAAAACGCATAATGTCTTCTTCAAGGTGAGTTAATGTCGGATCTTGCTTCAAGGCTTGTTTAAATAATTCGATCGCTTCTTTTCTCCGACCTTCTTCTATTAAGAATAAGCCATACTCTTCAAGGAACAATGGATCGTTTTTGAAATAAGTATATGCATTCTCATATCGTTTTATTGCCTCTTTATATTTCTCTTCATGTGCGAGAGCTGTTGCAGCTGACCAGTCTAGATAAGGATCGGTCTCTTCGCCTTCCTCAATGTTTTCGATGAGGTCGAGAATATCATCATATCTCTCTTCAGTTCTAAAGAATGTAGCAAGGGTCTTAGCGGCTTCTACATGAGAAGGGTTAATGGCAAGTAGTTCCCTTAAGTATTTCTCACCACTTTCTTCATCATGCGATTTAAAGCTTAGTCTGCTTGCTTGCAAGTAAAGTTCTTCATTGTATTCATCCACTTTAATTCCTTGGGCTAATGTTTCTAATGCCTCAGTAAGGGCACCTTCTTCTTCATATGCTTTCGCTAAATAAGGATAAAGCGTACTATATTGTGGGTCTAAATCCTTAAGTTCTTTAAATGCATGGATAGCCTTCTTATAATCGTTAATTTGGATAGCTGTAAATCCATAACCAAACAAAGCATTGATTTCACGAGCGTTTTCTAGCCCTTTTTCGTAATACGTAATCGCTTCTTCAAACTGCCCGCTTCCGCTTAGGGCTTCAGCAAGTCTGAGCTCTATGTTTTCATTAGCGAGCTCGCCTTTCGTATTAATCACCGCTTCGTAGTATGGAACTGCCTTACTATGATGTCCTTGAGTTAAATAAAATTCACCAAGACCAAAGTCAATAATCGGCTCATCAGGTGATATTCGTTTCGCTTCAAGCATTTTTTGCTCAGCAACTTCTTCTAGACCTTCTGTTTGGTAAAGATCTGCAAGTAATAATAATGCTGGCGGATAGGCAGCGTCGTTCTCATCGATCTTACTGAGTGCAGCGATCGCTTCTTGCTCTTGTTCAAGATCAACATAGCATTCTGCCGCTTGTACAAGAAGCTCCCCTTCATTTGGATAATGCATCAATAGCTCTTCAACGACATCTCGAGCATCTTCTATAAGTCCGAGGCTGTAATAAATATTTGATAAATCATACAGCCCTTCATGATCCGCTGTTTCGCGTACTTTTGTTAATTCTTTTAATCCTTCTTCGAAATTACCCGCCTCAATGAGGGAGATAGCTTGTTTAAGACGCTCCACGACCCAAAACTCCTTCTAGCTCTACTTTTTTTATTTGCATGACTTGCAGTGAAGAATCCGGGCTTTTTAATGTCTAACCGTTGTCCGAATCCTCGTTTCAACATGTATTGTTGATCTACTTTAATGATTTCACCGCGTAGTCCGATAATAGCTGGTTCTTCTCCATGATAATCAAGAATGGGTTGTTCATCAACTCGATTGCCTATATGAGTGGAATAAAGATTATAATCGAAATGCGACCCTTGAGTTAACGTCCCTTTCAGAGGGAAAAGCCCTGTCCGTTTTAAAAAGGAATTAGAAACCCCATAATTTTCAATGCTATCATAATCGAATGGGTCGAGTCCCTTTCTTTTGATCAAGTCATAGCAATGTTTCTTTTCTTTCACACGTATTAACTCTGGAAGATCTGACAAAAATCCCAAGTTTACCATCATCGCGGCTCGATAAGGAAAGTTAGCTTGATGAATCCACTCGAACACAAAGTTATTCCAAGTCGATTCTTGTTCAAAATCGAGCAGTATAAAAGGCAAATGGTAACGGGCACACTTTCTCATCACTTCAGGTGTGACTCGTTCAGCAGCCATACGTATACCAGGAACATAATCAATCGGACATTCATTGAAAGGTTTAAGGGCATGATGCAATTCTTCCTCAAAGTTTCTCTCAGAAGTAATAGGAACAATCGTCATTAATGTCGTAACCCCGCACTGCACGTACTTTTCGATTTCACTTGAAAAATTATCACTCGACAACGAATACATCTTTTCATCAAAACCCACTTTTCCAGGGTACATGACAAAACCACTTAATGAACAACAGATTCCTTTCTCCAATCGACCCTCGTTCGTCTTATACGTTACTTTCTCTCCAGCAACTAGATTATACTCATCACTCACACTATTAATGGAAGCCTTATTATATAGGTGTTTCAAAAGGAATCCTCCCCTGTCATTCTATAATGACAGGCTATGAGAGATTACTCACGTTTATGATACCCCACCCAATAAAAAAATTCCCTGTGCAGAAAGCGTTTGACAGCGCTTTCAAAACACAGGGACAAAAATAAATATGGATAGGAGTGGAGAGAAACCATTACTATCCTTAGTATAACAGGGAAATCGATTAAATCAACAGATTATTTAGAAAAGTTAGTAATATTTTTTTATTTCTAATAAAACAGAGAGTAAATTCTTAAGAATTTACTCTCAATTGCTTCATGTGCTCAAAGAAATCAGGGTATGACACTTTGATTGCTTCAGGGTTCTCAAGCTTAAGATCACCATCTGTCATACAACCAGCAACTGCTAGCATCATTCCAATCCTATGATCTCCAAGACTAGAAAGCGTCGAACCTGATAATCGATCAGTTTCTTCAATTATCATCCCATCTTCTGTTCCATGAATGTTTGCGCCCAGCTGCTTCAATGCATGGACAACTGCATCTATGCGATTTGTTTCTTTAACCTTGAGTTCTTCAGCATTTCTGATAACCGTTCTTCCTTTAGCTTTTGTAGCTAGAAGGGCAATAACAGGAATCTCATCGATAAGGCGTGGAATCATTTCGCCTTCTATAGTAATCCCAGAGAGGTTGCTTGTCTTAATCGTAAGATCTGCAACTTCTTCTTGGTTGATTACTCGCCTGTTCTTAATAGAAAGGTTTGCCCCCATCTGCTCTAACACATCAATAATTCCTGAACGAGTATGATTAATACCAACGTTCAGAAGCGTTATCGTACTATCCGGCACAATTGCACCTGCGACAAGGAAAAAAGCAGCAGAGGAAATATCACCAGGAACCTCTACATCCGTTGCTATGAGCTCCTGACCACCTTCAACATGAACAGTAAGACCATCTCGAACAACGTTTACACCGAAGCTCTCAAGCATGTTTTCAGTGTGATTTCTCGAACGATGTGTCTCTGTTACTGAAGTTGTACCTGAACCCTGAAGTCCAGCAAGAAGAATAGCTGATTTCACCTGTGCACTCGCAACAGGTGAAGAATAATGAATGCCTTTTAGTTGTCCGCCGCGTATGGAAATCGGCGCGTATGTACCATTATCCCGACCATCAATCTTAGCTCCCATCTCTAGAAGAGGAATGGAAACTCTATTCATTGGACGTTTTGCAATAGAATCATCGCCAGCTAATACGGAATAAAATGATCTACCAGCAAGAACACCCATCATCAATCGGAAAGTCGTACCTGAGTTTCCAACATCCAGTAGTTCGGCTGGTTCCTGTAGGCCATCGATCCCCTTCCCATGTACGGTAACCGAAGTTCCTACTTGTTCGATTTTCACGCCCATTTTTGTAAAACATGATATCGTGCTCAAGCAATCATCGCCAGGTAAAAAATTTGTGATTTTACTTGTCCCATTGGCCATAGCACCGAACATTACTGCTCTATGTGAGATGGATTTATCACCAGGAATCGTGATGCTACCTTCCAGCCGTTTGGCTCTCTTGATCGTTTCCATATTGTTCTGCATCTCCTTACTAGTCATCTATATACGTTTTAAAATAAGTATCAAGTACAAGCTTTGCTCGGTCACGATCGCTTTCAGACCTGAAGCTAACTCGCAATACGCCCATAATATCTTCACGCGTTTCGATGATTCTAATGTTTGTTATAGATATGTTTTCACTTGCTAAGTTTTGTGTAACTGCAGCGATAACACCAGGCTCATCTTCAACATCCAAAAACAAATCATAAAATGCAGGTATCGCTCCTCTTGAGCGAACAGGTAAACCATCTCTAAAATCTTTTGCATCAGCGAAGTAGCTGAAGATTTCATCCCCATCTTCCCTCTCAATATGCGTACGAATACGTCCGAGCTCATCCTTTAAACCATCGATCATCTGAAGAAGAACGTGTTTATTTCTAAGTAAGATGTCGCGCCACATTACAGGACTTGCCGAAGCGATCCGCGTGATATCACGGAACCCACCAGCCGCAAACCTGGCCACATTCAAACCTTCATTCTGATTACTTGAACTTACATAGTTTACAAGGCTAGCAGCTAGAACATGAGGGAAATGACTGATTAGCCCTACTAAATAATCATGTTCTTTAGCGTCTAACTCTACAAAAGTTGCATTTGCCCCTTTTAGCAAATGCTTTAATTCATCTAATTTATCTGCATCAACACCTGTTTCAGGTGTTAGGATGTAGAATGCATTTTCAAACAAATGAGACTTTGCAGCAGAGACGCCTGTTTTATGAGAACCAGCCATGGGGTGTCCCCCTATGAATGTTACGTTTGTTGGCAATATGTTTTTTGCATGCTCAACGATAGACTGCTTTGTGCTCCCAACGTCTGTTACAATAACCTCTTTATTTAATAGAAGCTCACTGAGCTGATCGAGGATCATTTCAGTTTGCACGACTGGCGTAGAAATAATGATTACATCAGCTGATTTAACAGCCTCTTCAAGAGAAGAAGCTGTTAAATCCACTACTCTTAATGCTTGTGCGAGCTTTAGTTGATTTTCGTTCACATCGAACCCTTTTATAACAACATCTTCATGTGCCTTCTTTATCGCAAGGGCGATAGAACCACCGATCAACCCAAGCCCAACCACTGCTATTTCTTTTTTCATGAGGGCAAGTTTCTCCGTTCTTTTACAAACTCTGTTAGGTGAGAAATGATTTCCTTATTTTGTTCTTCTGAACCGACCGTAATCCTGAGAGATGTAGGTAATCCTAGAGCACTCCCCGAACGGACGATATAACCCTTTCTAAGCAAATGCTCGAAAACCTCATCAGAAGGGATCTCAAAATCAATGAGTACGAAATTACCTTGTGATGGATAGACAGTAAGTCCATTTTCTCGGCAAAACTCGTAATAAAGCTCTCTTCCTTTTGCATTTTCTTCACGGCATATATCGATAAACTTCTGATCATTAAGCGCAGCAATCGCTGCTGCCTGAGCAACTCTAGAAGTGTTAAACGGCTCTCTTGAAGGCTCGATCGTCTGAATAACTTCCTGACTTGCAACGCCATAGCCGACTCTTAGCGCAGCTATGCCATATGCCTTTGAGAACGTTCTAAGAATGACAAGGTTGTTGTATTTAGGTAAAGCTTGTAAAGAATCATGGAAATCACTCGCTGTTACATACTCTTTATAAGCTTCATCTAAAACAACGAGAACATCTTCAGGCACTCGGTTTAGAAATTCAATTAGCTCCATTTCGGTTACATGCTCACCTGTTGGGTTATTTGGCGAGCATACCCAAACGATACGTGTTTCTTTATCGATCGCATCAAGCATTTTTTCGAGCTGATGCTTCCCTTCTTGTAGAGGGATTTCTCTAACTTCCGCATCTTCAATAACAGCATTGTGACGATATTGCGGAAACGTAGGAGTTGCCATTACAGTATTGGTTCCTTTTTCAAGATAGGTTCTACAAATCATTTGTACGACTTCATCAGACCCATTCCCGAAAACCAACTGCTTTTTATCGACATTAAGATATGCAGCAACAGCGTCTCTTAACGATGCTGCGTAGCCATCTGGATAAATATGAAGCTCTGAAAGCTCTTTCTTAATGGCCTCTTTTACAGACTGAGATGATCCATGCGGATTCTCATTAGAAGCGAGCTTTATAACTTCTTTTAAACCAAGCTCCTTTTTCACTTCTTCAATCGGTTTACCTGGTTTGTAAGGGGTCAGGCCCTTTAGTTGACGTTTTGGAATCATAACTGCACCTCACGAATGAATTTTCGATTTCTCAAAGGGAGCGACCAAATCCCTAACATAAGCTCGGATTTGTTCGATAGCATCCTTTTGTAACTCTTTATTTTGCAATGCATCTACTTGTGATTCAACTTGCCTAATAATCGCGCTTCCAACGATAACACCGTCACAGTAATCTTTGAGCTCCTTCACATGCTCAGGGCTAGAAACACCAAAGCCAACTGCTACAGGCACATTACTGTGTTTTTTCACTCGTTCTAAGAAAGTGAAAACAGGACTCCCAAAATGAGACCTTGTTCCTGTTACGCCAAGTGAAGAAACACAGTAGAGAAAACCAGTAGCCTCATTAGCTATTTTCTTTAAGCGTTCTTCCGAAGTTGTAGGTGCGACGAGTGAAATGAGAGCCGTTTCGTTTTTCTCACAGCTCTCTCTCCATTCTTCGCTCTCTTCATATGGAAGGTCTGGAACTAAAAGACCATCAACGTTATTTTTACGCACTAAAGCGAAGAAGCGTTCTTCTCCTAATTGTAACAAAAGATTATAATAAGTAAATATAATTACAGGTATTTGAAGTCCTTTTTCTCGCATTTTAGGAACTAAATCCATCGCTTTTTCAAGGCTCATCCCATTCTTTAATGCGCGTTCGGATGCGCGTTGAATAACAGGACCATCTGCAAGAGGGTCAGAATAAGGGATTCCGAGCTCAATTGCATTTGCCCCTTCTTCTTGAAGCATGATCGCAAGGTCGATCGTTGATTCAGGATTAGGGTCTCCCGCTGTTATGAATGGAATAAATAAATCCTTTTTACCATCTACATGTTCTTTGAATCGTTTATTCATCTACCTCACCTCCGAGATGTTCCATAATCGTATGAACGTCCTTATCTCCTCGACCTGATAAACAAACAAGAATCACGTCAGAAGATGGGAGTTCTGGTGCTTGTTTGATCGCTTCTGCTAGTGCATGAGCACTCTCGATCGCAGGGATGATTCCCTCTTCCTCTGATAGAATCTCCAGAGCATCTAATGCTTCCTGATCAGTGATTCCTTTATAGGTTACGCGACCTGTTTCCGATAAATAAGCATGCTCCGGTCCGATACCTGGATAATCTAACCCGGCTGAAATCGAATAAGGCTCTTGGATTTGGCCCGTTTCGTTTTGGAGGAGATATGTGATCGAACCGTGTATAACGCCAAGTCGACCTTCTGATAATGTAGCTGCATGTTTGCCTGTATGAATACCTTTACCTGAAGCTTCAACACCAATCAAATCGACATCTTCTTCTAGATAAGGATAGAACATGCCCATCGCATTACTTCCGCCCCCAACACAGGCGATGATTTTGTTCGGAGTTTCCATTTGAGTACGTGACTCATCACCGATTACACGTTGAAAGTCTCGAACCATTTTAGGATATGGATGGGGTCCGACGACTGATCCGATCAAATAGAATGTATCCTCTACATTCGATACCCAGTAACGAATCGCTTCGTTCGTAGCGTCTTTTAATGTCTTACTTCCTGAAGATACAGGCACTACTTCCGCTCCTAAGAGCTTCATTCTGAATACATTCAACTCTTGTCGTCTAATGTCCTCCTCACCCATAAAGACTTTGCATTCTAGACCATACCTTGCAGCAACTGTTGCGGCAGCTACACCGTGCTGACCAGCGCCCGTTTCAGCTACGATTTTTTCCTTACCCATACGAACAGCAAGTAATGCTTGTCCAATCGCATTATTCAATTTGTGAGCACCTGTATGATTAAGGTCTTCTCGTTTAAGGTATATTTGAGCTCCGCCGAGACGGCTCGATAAATTCTCCGCATGTGTGATCGGTGTCGGTCTCCCAGAGTATTTTTTTAGTTCTTCATGATAGTGCGCGATAAATTCCTCTGATTTCATCGCATCGTTTAATGAGCTTTCTAATTCCTCAAGTGCATACATCACCGTCTCAGGAACATATTTCCCGCCGAATTGTCCATATCTACCACGTTGATCAGGTACCTTTGTTGTCATGATTAACACAGCCTTTCTTGGAGTTTTTGGATTTTGTCGTAATGTTTCCCACCGTTTCGCTCAATTCCGCTTGATACATCGATTCCGTCAGGGTGATACTCAAGAAGTTCAGAAACGTTATCTGCATTGATACCGCCTGCAACAAACAATGGCACTCCCTGCTTTTCAGCTACTTCTTTGTAGGAAGGAATTGATTCCCAATCAAACCTTTTCCCTGTTCCTCCCCATTGCCCTGGTAGTTTCGTATCGATTACGTATCCTTCAGCTATACAAGCGAAATTCGCCATTTCCTCTTTTGCTCCGTTATGATGATGGATGACTTTCCATATTTCTTTCCCAGTCATTTGCTTTATTTTCGTAGCGAATGCAGCATTCTCATTCCCGTGAAGTTGAATGATATCGATCGGCACACTACTAACCGTATCAGCTATCTCTTCTAAATCAGGATTAACGAAAACAGCAACAATCTTCATTCCTGTAGGTGGATAATCCGCTAACCATTTCCCTACTTGGCTTTGTTCTACTCTACGAGGACTATTAGCAAAAATAAATCCTGCATAGTTCGCATGACTTTCTCGTACGAGTTTCCAATCTTCAAGTGATCTATTACCACATAACTTTAACTTAGGCTTCATAAACAGCTCCTCCAAACAGATGGCTTATCCTTTCTTCATACATGCCGTCTCTCATCAGTGCTTCTCCGACAAGAACACCTGATGCTCCTACTTTCATCACATCTTTGATATCACTAAACTCTGATATCCCACTCTCACTAATCATCAATGAGTGAGAAGGTACGAATCGACTCAAATCACTTGTGTTCTTTGTCGATGTATCAAACGTATCTAAGTTCCGGTTATTGATTCCAATAATCTCTGGCTCAAATATCTCTGTTAGAGCTTGGAGCTCCTCTTTAGAATGAACTTCCACAAGGCATTCCAGGTTGTGATCCTTCGCTAAGTCATAAAATTCTTTCGTCTTCTTAGCTCCTAGAACTTTCACGATCAATAATATGGCGTCTGCCCCAATAAGCTTACTCTCTTCAATCTGTCTTTCATCGATGATGAAATCTTTCCTGAGAACAGGAAGGTTAACATGCTTCTTAACTTGTGATAGGAATGCGTTTTTCCCTTTGAAAAACGTTTCATCGGTAAGTACAGAAATTGCATCTGCTCCAGCTCGTTCATAAGCGAGAGCAACTTCTACTGGATCGAAATTTTCATTTATAATGCCTTTTGAGGGGGATGCTTTTTTGACCTCTGCAATCAATCCGATATCATGATTAGCATTTTGTAGACTATCTTTTAGCGATACATGGTTCACTTCGATGGGGTTCGGCATCGTAAAGTTTTTCAACTCGTCTTTTTTCACTTCCACAATTTTATCAAGCATGAACGTTAAGCTCCTTTCCATTCAGCAATGCTAGTTGTTTACTCGCATCTCCACTCTCAACTGCTTTTCTAGCAATACGAACGCCTTCTGCAATCGACTCGCATACTCCTGCAAGATAAAGAGCGGCACCAGCATTATATAGAACGATTCCACTACTCGCTTTGTTTGCTTTATTATCAAATATATCGGAAATGATCTTAGCGCTCTCTCTCGCGGTCTCGACTTTAAGTTCATTTGAATGGTGTGACTCTAAACCAACCTCTTCAGGAGTTAATCGATACGTATCGATCTCACCATCTCTTAATTCCACAAAATCGGTATATGTGCTGATCGAGCATTCATCCATTCCCTCTCCTCCAGTGACGAGAAGAGCTCTCTTCGTACCAAGTCTCTTTAGCGCTTCAGCCATCTTCAGTGCTTTCTCATGAGAGTAGACACCGATCAATTGCGATTGACTTCCAGCAGGATTAGCTAATGGTCCAAGACTATTAAACACAGTTCGAAAACCGACCGCTTTCCTAGCATTCACCGCATGCTTCATAGCGACGTGGTAGTTTGGCGCAAATAGAAAACACATGTTTTTCTCTCTTAACACGTCAACTGCTAAGTTTCTTGAAGATTGCGTCGGAATCCCCAATTCGTCTAATACGTCCGCACTTCCACTTTTTGATGAAACCGCTCGATTTCCGTGCTTCGCTACTTTAACTCCCTGGCTCGATACCAATATCGCTGCTGCAGTCGAGATATTGAAGGTTGACTGTCCATCTCCGCCAGTTCCGCATGTATCGATTAGTGGGAGACCTCCGTGATCAAGCTGTAGCACATGGTTCCTTAGCGAACGAACAAAGCCCGTCAGCTCGTCAACTGTCTCTCCCCTCACTTCTAATAATGTTAGGAAGCTAGCAATCTGTGCATCATCCACTTGACCTTCCATAATGAAATCCATCATTTTCTCTGCTGTTCCCTCAGATAGTGTTGATCCATTTACCATATCTTTTAGTTGTTGTTTAAACATTGAGCTGCTCTTCCCTTCTATAAAAAATGGCTTCCGCTACCTGAATCGCTTTTATAAGAGCACTCGCCTTATTTCGTGTTTCTTCCCATTCTTTTTCGGGTACCGAATCTGCTACAACTCCCGCTCCTGCTTGTATATAGGCTTTTCCGTCTCTCACGACCATCGTTCGAATCGCAATACAAGAGTCGATATTGCCATCGAAGCCAATATAACCGATCGCCCCAGAGTAGATCGATCTAGGAGTTGGCTCAAGGTCCCTAAGAATTTGCATCGCTCTTATTTTCGGAGCACCCGATACGGTTCCTGCAGGGAACGAAGCGATAACAGCATCAAGGCTCGTAACTGAAGGAGATAACACCCCTGTGACTCGAGAAACAATATGCATAACATGTGAAAAACGGCCGATTTCCATCAATTGAGGTATTGAGATACTCCCATATTCTGATACTCTCCCGACATCATTTCTTGCAAGATCTACAAGCATATAGTGCTCCGCTCGTTCTTTCTCATCTGCTAACAGTTCATTTTCAAGAGAGAGATCTTCTGATTCCGTTTTCCCTCGTTTTCTAGTCCCAGCGATTGGATCGATTTCAACCGTTCCATCTCGCACTTGTACAAGTTTTTCAGGTGAACTCCCGATAATCTCAACATCATCCATCTTTAGGTAGAACATGTAAGGTGAAGGGTTAATTATTCTTAATACACGGTAAAGGTCCAATCCTTCAACAGAAATATCTTTCTCGAACCGTTGAGAAAGGACTGTTTGAAACACGTCTCCTTCGAGGATATATTGTTTTATTTTTTCTACATCAGCTAAGAACTTCTCTTTTGGATAATTAGATGTCACTTGAGAGAAATCCACTTCGTCGTCCATATTATCTGGAATGTAAAGCGCATTATTTTGAACAGGAACCGCTGCTAACTCAGCAAGTTCATCTATGACATGGATGCCATACTGGTATGTTTCTTTAAGGTGCTCACCCTCATTTATTCTTGCATTATGACTAACGGTAAGACGTTTAAGGTGATGATCATAGATCAAAAGATTTTCACAAACATGCAAATGATAGAGAGGGAAATCTTTATCTCGTTTCGGATGTTCAGGTACCTTCTCAAATTGACTAATCGAATCATAGCCAATATAGCCAACCGCTCCACCATAGAATGGGAAATCTGAATCGATTGTTTTAGGGTTCATTAATTGGAAAAGGGCTTCTACACCTGTTTGAAATGCCTGTCTCGTTAATACGCTTTTTCCTTCGGTATCAATAACTGAGAAAACGCCACGTCGTTCGACAAGTGAATAGATTGGATCTGTTCCAATAAATGAATACCTTGACCACTTCGATTCCTGGTCACTACTTTCTAATAAGAAACTTGCGCGCTCACCTAAATTTTGAAAAATTTGGATTGGGGTTGTCGTATCCATAAAATACGATTTCATTAGTGGGATGGTCCGATAAGTTGCTGCATCCTTTTTAAAAGAAGAAAATTCTGTGGTCAACTTTCTCACTCCTCCATTAGTGTAATGGAGAATGGAAAAGTCGAGTAATAAGAGGATTTATATTGGAGGTATGCCAAATAACAGACAAGTTGTCTGAATACTCACATACCTAAAAAGGGTATAGAAAACCCCCTGAATGTCTCAGGGGGTGTGAATAGACGTATCCCTCTAAGCTCTCCTCAACTCAACTATCCTATTCTCTACTATCTCAGCTCGTTCATTCTAATTCGTTCTTCTCTTCTAAACTTACATACATACTAGTATGGTCGTACTTATTTGTCAACTAACGAGATCTGGGCGTAATGATACAGCTTTCTCTAAATAAATATGTTGTATCTGATCCTGATTGATCTCTGTGTTTACCGTCATAAGGACACGGATACATGATGGCAGTGCTCCTTCGACTGCTATTTCAGAAGAACAGAGTAAAGGTACGTGCATCCATCCTTTTAATGAACGAACAGCTTCAGCCGGAAAAACAGCATTCAGGTCATTCGTCATCGTAAATTGGATGGAAGTAACATACTCTGGATTCACATTGTTTTGTTCAATCATTTGAAGCAATAACTCCTCAGTTGCCTGAAGAATTTCATCTTTCTCATTGTTTTCAACCGTTGTTGCACCCCTAATTCCTCTAAGCACCCTTTAGCTTCCCCCTTCAAAACAAGATTCGAGCAGCTCCATAGCCAAGCTCTCATCGATTGTGACTCGTTGTGGGTCACCGATTTCTTTCAGAAGAACAAATGACAAGGTTTGATTCTCTGCTTTTTTATCTTTTTTCATTCGCTTTATAAGCCGTTCAGGTTGTAACGTCTTTGGAATGCTAGTCGGAAGGCCGACCTGTGAAAACCAGTTCTCTATTTCATGGATACGAAAATCTGATGAATAATATGCTTCACTCATTTTCAAAGCATAGATCATTCCGATGGCAACTGCCTCACCATGTGTGATAACACCAAACCCTTGCTCAGCCTCGATCGCATGACCGAGCGTATGGCCAAAGTTGAGATAGGCTCTAATGCCCTTCTCTCTTTCATCTTCTTTTACAATGTTCCCTTTAATACTGATACCTTTTTTTATAATATATTGAAGCTCGTCATCGGTATAAGCTTCTACTCGCTTTTCCAGACTCATGAGCCAATTTAGAAAGTCTTCATCGTGGATGAAGGCATGCTTAATCACTTCACTGAATCCTGATCGCCACTCTTTGTTAGGTAACGTACGAAGGAAGTTCACATCATAAATCACCGCTGCTGGTTGATGAAAAGCTCCGATAAGGTTTTTGCCATATTCATGATTGATCCCCGTTTTCCCTCCTACACTTGAATCGTGTGCAAGAAGCGTCGTCGGAACCTGGATAAAGTCTATTCCTCTCATATAGGTAGCTGCTGCAAAACCCGCTAAATCTCCTACAACCCCTCCTCCAAGAGCGATCACACAAGATTTTCGATCAAGTTCTGCTTCAAGCATCGCTGTTAAGCATTTCCCGTACTCTTCCATAGACTTTGATTTCTCACCTGTCGGGATCACATGGACTGATATGTCTTTCTCGACACCCATAAAAGAAGAGAGATAGTGTTCAGACACCGTTTCATCAGTGATTAAGAAATACTTGGAATACGATTGAAACTGATCGATAAGCTTTCGCCAACTATCACTTATCCCTACCCCAATATAAACTGGGTAGCTCCTGTCAGTCGTATCGATCATCATAGATTCCATGTTTTAAAACTCCTGACTATATGATTTGTATTGACTGAGGTTGCTCGCAATCTCTTCAATACGATCATGTCCAAACTTATCGAGTAATGATGTGGCAATTTCCCAAGCAACAACGCTCTCAGCTACTACACTAGCTGCAGGAACGGCGCAGCTATCTGAGCGTTCGATACTCGCAGAAAAAGGTTCTTTCGTATCGATGTCAACGCTTTGAAGCGGCTTGTACAATGTTGGGATGGGCTTCATAACACCTTTCACAACGATCGGCATACCTGTTGTCATACCGCCCTCAAACCCACCTAGACGGTTCGTTTTGCGAGTGTAGCCATCTTCTTTCGACCATTCTATTTCATCATGAACTTCACTTCCTGGAATTTTAGCAGCTTCAAACCCGATCCCAAACTCCACGCCTTTGAACGCATTGATGCTTACAATTGCAGCAGCGATTTTCGAATCGAGTTTTCGATCAAACTGAACGTGACTTCCGAGTCCGATAGGCACTCCTTCAACGACAACTTCAACGATACCACCGATCGAATCTCCATTACTCTTAGCATCGTCGATTGCTTTCATCATTTTCTCAGCGGCTTGCTCATCAAGACTACGAACGGGTGATTCTTCTGACACACGCTGCATTTCCTCGAGCGTCATGCCACCATTGTAATTACTTTCGATTCCACCGATCATACGCACATGGCCTGCTACGTTAATTCCAAGTGTTTTTAATAGTTTCTTAGCTACTGCCCCTGCAGCAACACGAACTGTCGTTTCACGCGCTGATGAACGTTCAAGAACGTTACGCATATCTCTATGTCCGTATTTAATAGCACCATTAAGATCTGCATGTCCTGGTCTTGGACGTGAGATTTGACGTTTCATGTTCTTTTCCTGAGATTCTGTCAGTGGCTCAGCACCCATATAGTTCTTCCAGTGTGTCCAGTCTTTATTCTCAACGACAAGAGTGATGGGTGCCCCCGTCGTTTTCCCGTGACGAACCCCACTCAATATTTGAGCGCGATCCTTTTCAATCTGCATTCTTCGTCCTCGACCATAACCTAACTGTCTTCTCGCTAGTTCGTTATCTATATCCTCTGCCAGAAGTTCTAATCCTGCAGGAACACCTTCTAAAATCGTTGTTAATTGTGGCCCGTGTGATTCTCCTGCTGTTAAGTATCTCATCCTATCTCCTCCAATACACTTTGGCGCTTTTACGTACTACTATATCATAATGAAAAACATCCGTGTAATGATTTTTTCTATTCAGACATCATAAATTCCTATATAACAAAATAGATACATCATCCTATTGATGCCCATTACCTACTTTTCGTACTGTTAAAACAATGTTTTTCTACTTTCATACCTATTTTGACCTCCTAGAGGATTTGAAACACATTGTCATTAATTTCATAGATAAAAAAGTCATTTCAATTATTGAATCACTCTCCTAACAAACATGCTTCAAATTGCCTCAATTGATTTTTTTCGCTAAAGTTAACAATATAGTAATGGTTAGGAAGTGATGCAGTGGAAATTGTAGACTTAAGTGCAATGGAAATGGCTAAGTTAATAGAGCAAAGAAAGATTTCTCCCGTCGATGTGGTGTCTGCTCATCTAGCGCGAATCAACAGCTTGAACAATGAATTGAATATGTTCGTATCGGTATTTGAGGAAGAAGCTCTAGAGGATGCGAAATCTGCGGAATACGCTATCATGAAAGGCGTAAGTACAGGGCCACTTCATGGAGTTCCAATCGCATTGAAGGACCTCACTCCCGTCATAGGAAGAAGAACAACCTTTGGCTCTGAACTCTTTAACGATCATATACCCGTTCATGAACCAACGATGGTAAAACGAATTAGACAATCTGGCGCTATTATCATAGGAAAAACAAATACACCAGAGTTTGGACATAAAGGAACGACTAGCAATCAAATCGTTGGTACTACGAAAAACCCCTGGAACAAAGCAATGACAGCCGGTGGTTCAAGTGGTGGATCTGGGGCAGCCGTTGCTAGTAAATGCGTACCGATTGCTGAAGGAAGCGATGGTGGAGGTTCAATACGAATTCCAGCGAGTTTCAACGGAATTTTAGGTCTTAAACCAACGTTTGGTCGAGTGCCATTCGATAGTTCACCTTTCAATAGATTTGGTACGACACAACCTTATGTTCACTACGGACCAATGAGCCGAACAGTGGAAGACTCAGCCACCCTTCTCTCAGTTATGGAGGGGTATGAAGCAAATGATCCCTACTCTGTACCGTTAGCTAAAGAAGATTTACTATCAGAAAGTAACAAAGGTATTAAAGGAATGACCTTTGCTTACACAAGGAATTATGGATTATATGAATGTGAACCAGAAGTGAGTGATGTTATCGAAAAGATACTTCCTATATTGGAACACCATGGTGCTAAACTAGTAAAGATTCCAATTGATTTCGGGTTAGACTTAACCGAGTTGATCTCATTTTTTAATAAGATGTGGTTTGCAGGACTCGCAAGTGCTTACGGTAGTTTGTATGATCGCAATCCTAGCGATTTCAGTCCATCCGTAGCCTCAATGATAGAAGAAGGAAGAAAGATCAGCGCAGTGGAACTTCGGAAAACAGAAGAGCTCCGCACTGTAATCTGGAATAACCTACAGCACATCTATCGTGAATTCGATTGCTTATTGTCTCCAGTACTTGGAGTTGCTGCTTTCAAACACGACATCGAAGGTCCAGAAAAAATTAACGGAAAGACCTCCTCTCCAATCTCAGACTGGATGATGACACAGCTCTATAATTGTACAGGTCATCCAGCAGCATCTATCCCAGTAGGGTTTACACCGCAAGGGATGCCGATTGGACTTCAAGCTTCAGCGAGTAAATTTAATGATTCGATCTTACTTCGAATCGCAAAAGTATTAGAAAGTGAGCTCGGGGTCCATTCTCCTACGCTATAAAAATAACCGACTGGACAAATGTCCAGTCGGTTATATATAAGCGCTTTCATACGCTTGAAAAAATTAAACCCATTTAGAAATGGTTTTTGAATACTCATTCACTTCATTTTCATTGAAGAACAATGACATTTCACGCTCAGCGCTTTCAGGAGAGTCTGAACCATGAATTACGTTCATTCCTACCTGCACACCGAAGTCTCCGCGGATTGTTCCTGGAGCTGCGTCTTTAGGGTTCGTTGCTCCCATCATTGTACGAGCTGTTGAGATAACGTTCTCGCCTTCCCATACCATTGCAAAAACTGGTCCAGAAGTAATAAAGTCAACAAGCTCTCCAAAGAATGGGCGCTCTTTATGTTCACCATAGTGGTTTTCTGCAAGATCTTTTGAAACCGTCATCAATTTTGCTCCAACAAGGTTAAAGCCTTTCTTTTCAAAACGAGATACGATTTCGCCAATAAGATTTCTCTGTACGCCGTCAGGCTTTACCATCAAAAAGGTTTTCTCCATGTAAATCTCCTCACTTTCAACAAGTTATATGTATAGGGCAGAAAGCGCTTTCTGCCCTCCAAATTCTATCAAATTTTCGAAAAAATAACAACATTTACTTTTAATGTTTTCTTTTCCCTATGTATTCTGCAATTTGTTTCAGTGATGTTCTTGAAGAAGTAGATGGTAGATGTTCTAAAGCATGAAACGCTTTTTGGAGGTAGCAATCGCTAATCTCACGAGCAAATTCAATCCCTCCAGACGATTTCACGATCGAAAGAACTTGGTTCACTTCGTCTTGTGATACTGGTTTCTCCTCAGAGAATACGCTCATAATCTGACTCTTGTAGTTACTTTGCTTCATGGCAAATAGAACTGGCAACGTAATATTGCCTTGAAGAAGATCTCCTCCAGCAGGCTTCCCTAATTCTCTTTCTGTACCGGTGTAATCAAGAATATCATCTGTGATCTGATATGCCATACCAACATAATAACCAAACTGCTTTAGATAACGCTGTTCTGTTTTAGAGGCACCAGCTGCTACGGCACCAAGTTCACAAGAAATAGATATCAATAATGCGGTCTTCCTTTTTATTCTACGGAAGTAATCTCTTACATTCTGATTCCAATTAAATTGGTCTTTAATTTGCTCAATTTCACCAATACACATTTCTAATATTGCGTTAGACAATATACTGTTCGCTTCTGGATCTTCAAGTTCTGTTACAAGTTCAAGAGCTCGTGCGAATATATAGTCTCCCGTATACATCGCTACACGGTTGTCCCATTGTGCTTTAATGGTCTTAGCTCCTCTTCTCATTTCAGCATCGTCGATTACATCGTCGTGTACGAGAGACGCCATATGGATCAATTCCAGAGCAACCGCAACATTCTTCATCTTATCTAAATCATAGTCTCCGAACTTTCCAGAAAGTAATACAAAAACTGGACGAATCCTCTTTCCTCCTGCTTTAAGAAGGTGGTTAGATGCATCTCTTAAAACTGGATGGTGAGCATTCACTGTTTGTTCGAGTTCTGATTCGATAAACGTTAAGTCTTTTTTTAATGAGGCATATATCGTTGTTAGTTTCATGAGATCCACCTAACTGATTTTCACAAATATCTTTAGTGTGTAATTTACATTTCTGGCTTAAAGCCCATATGCATGGCAGCAACTCCACCTGAGTATGGTTTTACATCTACTCGGTTGAAACCATTTGAAAGAAATAGTTTTCTTAATTCTTCTGATCCCGGAAACGAACTAGCTGATTCCTGTAACCAGGAATATTCATCGTAGCTTTTAGCAAACATTTTTCCTAGTACAGGCATAACAAACTTAAAATAACCATAATACACTTGTCGAAAGACAGGTAAGGTCGGTTGAGAAGTTTCAAGGCATACTACGCGGCCACCAGGCTTCACAACCCTGTACATCTCTTTAATCACCTGACTGTAATCAGGTACGTTCCGTAATCCGAAGCCAATCGTAACGTAATCAAAGGAGTTGTCATCAAACGGTAGTTCCATTGCGTTACCATGGATAAGGGTAACGTTCGATTTGTTTTGATTCTTAACCTTGGATTTACCTACCTCAAGCATGTTCTCGCTAAAATCTAGTCCGATCGCATGACCACTCTCACCGACTGCTTCAGCCATGGCAAGAGTCCAATCGGCTGTGCCGCAACAAACATCTAGTGCTTGGGATCCTTTTTTCACTTCCATACGCATCATCGTATCTTTACGCCATGCCTTGTGCCTCTGAAAGCTAATAACAGAATTCATTACGTCGTATCTTTTTGAAATCGACTGGAAAACTTGGTGAACTCGTTCTTCTTTGGTGGTAGCCATCTATTTATCCCTCTTCCGCCATTTTCTTTTCCTGAACCCCGTTCAGTCCCCAGTAGAACTCATGCCTGTTATGAAACCAGCGATGAAAATCCGAATACTGCTGAAACAGAAAATCAATATCTTTCTTTGCATGATCCACATATGAATCTAGAATCGATCGTGCTTTAGCAGTTTGTTCAGTCGTCAATGTAGATTCCCTAACCGCAAGGAACGTAAAGGCGATTTTGTGAAGCAGATTGGTACCTGATTGAATGAGCTCTTGTTTTCTTTCAAAAAGCAATCGATTCAAGTAAAAATATTGTGTACCGAACGACTTCCACTCACTGAGATCGAAATGTTCTGCGACTTTTCTAATTAGGATGGATTCAATATCCTTCAAGTTGCTAAAAATGTAATCTACAGATTGTTCTTCCGCATGGTAAAAAGACATTTTAGATTCATTGATTTCTTGGATAGCACCAGAAAGTGTTCGAATCAATTCGTTGTCTTTCCATTTAGAAAGAATGTGATAGTACATGCTGCTGAAATAGTCACCTGCTAATACAGTAAGCTGTCTGTTTTTGCGCTCATCTTCATTCTGAACATCTGCTAATGAGATACGTTCATGGGTATCTAGCGCAATTTGTACAAGCATGATCGATAGCAGTGTATCCTGCTTTCTTTCCTTCTCGAGCGAAGTCTGCTCTAACATCTCGTGGAACAAATACAGCCTTTCTTCATCAATAACTGGGATATCGATGAAACGAAGCAAGTAGGAATGTGCCAAACGAGAATGCAACTTTTCCCGTACGATGTTTAGTTGTTTATGTTTGTAATCCATCGGATTGTTCATATCCCTTACCCCTAACATATCATCCAGTAGAGTATGTATTTACACTTAGTATAGCACAAGAAGGCCTATGCTAAAACGAAACTGAAGCGGTGATAAAAGAAGAAAAGCAGGCTTATACCCTGCTTTACTCATCGTTGTTAATCTCACCATGACTGGTTTGAATAACTGCTTTCCCTCTTATTTTCACAGCAGAAGTATGCTCAGTGAACTGCGCAATCATTACCTCACCTTTATCCAGCTTTTCGGAATGGTGAAACCGCGTATCAGAACCACGTGTTAGTCCGATTACATTCACACCATTCTCAAGAGCTTTAATAACGAAGAAATCATTGTTCTCTAATTTCATGATATCCCTCCTGAATCAGGATTAACCCTTAATTAAACCAAGTACTTCTGCTCTTGCAGCAGTATCGTTTTCAAATATTCCTCTAACTGCTGACGTAACCGTTGAAGAACCTGGTTTCTTCACGCCTCTCATCGTCATACACATATGTTCAGCTTCCACAACAACCATTACACCGTGAGGTTCGAGTGTGTCGACCATCGTATTTGCAATTGTTGAAGTAATACGTTCTTGTAGCTGTGGACGCTTTGTGACAGCTTCCACTGCTCTTGCAAGCTTACTAAGTCCAGTAACCTTGCCACCTTTTGGTATATAAGCAACGTGAGCTTTACCGAAGAATGGGACTAGGTGGTGCTCACATGTTGAATAAAATGGAATATCTTTAACAAGGACTAACTCTTCATGATCTTCTCCAAAAATCGTTTGGAAGTGTTCTTTCGGATCTTGATTTAGTCCTTGGAAAATTTCTTCATACATTCGTGCAACACGCTTCGGCGTATCTTGTAGACCCTCGCGTTCCGGATCCTCGCCGATCGCTTCTAAAATCATTTTAACTGCTTCTTGTATTTTTCCATGATTAACTTCGAACATTCGTCTTTACTCCTCCATTCAAGACTTTACAATACATATAAAAATTTTAGCACACGGAGGAACAGTTAGCAAAAAAGAAGAGTCGCATAAGGTGCGACTCTTCTTCTGCCCTATGTATTTACTTAACTGCATCCTTAAGGGCTTTACCAGGTTTAAAAGCAGGTACCTTGCTTGCAGCGATTTCAATTTCTTCGCCAGTTTGAGGGTTGCGCCCTTTACGAGCAGAACGCTCACGGACTTCAAAGTTACCAAAACCAATTAGTTGAACTTTGTCACCTTCTTGCAAGGACTGCATAATGTTATCAAAAACTGCATCAACAGCTTTTGTAGCTTCTTTTTTAGAAAGCTCTGCAGATTCTGCAACAGAATTGATAAGATCTGTCTTGTTCATTCCGTTCACCTCCTCTCAAGAGAGATGGATACATACATTCATTCACAGAAAATCCGATATTTATACGGAGCAATGCACGTTTAGTACGTTTGCAAGCCCTATATTATACGAAGACGCGAAAGAATTCAATATGTTTGTCCCGATTTAAGCGATTTTTAAGGGATTTTTTATCTATTATCCGCTATTTTTCCTATTTGTAAACGCTTTAGCTCAATCTTTCGATAAAATAAAGCTCATCATACTAACCCATGCTCCCTCTTGATTCCCACCTAAACAAACGAAAAACCGACTCCAGCTATTGGAGTCGGCTCTTTTATAATATGATCGCAATTAATCCGCCTGAACCTTCATTGATAATTCGCTCTAACGTTTCTTTAAGCTTATATCGAGCATTCTCAGGCATTAACCCAAGCTTAGCTTGAATGCCTTCTCTTACAATCGAATTCAAAGATCTTCCGAAGATATCAGAATTCCAGATTGAAAGCGGATCTTCTTCAAAGTCTTGCATCAAGTATCGAACAAGTTCTTCACTCTGTTTCTCAGTACCAATAATAGGTGCAAATTCAGACTCAACGTCTACTTTTATCATATGGATCGATGGTGCTACGGCCTTCAACCTTACTCCAAACCTTGATCCCTGGCGAATAATTTCTGGCTCATCCAGGCTCATATCCTCGATGGAAGGTGCTGCAATTCCATAGCCAGTTTGCCTTACCATTCTAAGAGCATCTGACACTTGGTCATATTCAGCTTTAGCAAATGCAAACTCTTGCATTAGCTGCAACAGGTGATCTTTCCCTCTTATCTCTACTCCAACTACTTCTTTTAATATCTGGTCATATAAGTCTTCAGGAGCATAAAGGTCTATTTCTGCTATCCCTTGACCCATTTCGATGCCAGCTAACCGTGCATTTTGTATAAATTCAAATTCTTCAAAATTCCCAACTACACGGTCAACATCACGAAGTCTTTTGATGTCCTTAACCGTCTCTCTCACAGAATCTTCGTAATTCTGTCTTAACCAGTGGTCTTGATGAAGCACCATCACCCAGCTTGGTAAGTTCACATTCACTTCGAGGACAGGAAATTCATAAAGAACTTCTCTCATCACAGTATTGATATCATGCTCAGTCATGCTCTCAACACTGAGTGAAATAACAGGAATATCGTATTTGTTTGATAGATCTCCTCGTAAGGCTTCTGTTTGAGGGTGGTGTGGGTGAGCTGAGTTCACAATCATAATAAAAGGCTTACCGACTTCCTTTAACTCCTCAACCACTCTTTCTTCTGATTCAAGATAATCATGTCGAGGAATTTCTCCAATCGATCCATCTGTTGTAATCACTACACCGAGAGTGGAATGCTCCTGTATCACTTTTCGTGTACCGATTTCAGCAGCTTCTTGGAAAGGAATCGGTTCTTCGTACCAAGGTGTGTTGATCATTCTTGGTCCGTCTTCGTCTTCATATCCTTTTGCACCTGGCACAGCATATCCTACACAGTCTACAAGTCGCACATTAACATCTAGTCCATCCTCAACGTGAATTGAAATGGCATGGTTAGGTACAAATTTTGGTTCAGTAGTCATAATTGTTCTTCCTGCAGCACTCTGTGGAAGCTCATCCTGTGCTCTGGCACGGTCAGAATCACTTTCCATATTCGGCAGTACGATTAACTCCATAAACTTTTTGATGAATGTTGATTTACCTGTTCTAACAGAACCTACGACCCCCAGGTATATATCTCCTCCTGTACGCTCTGCGATATCTTTGAAGATATCCACTCTCTCCACGTGATCGCCTCCTGAATTCCACCTCTGTGGATGGAATAATTCAATACTGACCGCAGACTTACTTGGACACTATCATTCTATTGATGTTGTCCAACAAATATGACAAATCAAAGTAAAAGCATTTGATTTACGAGAAATACCTTCGTCCCTCTATAAATCCTCCACATAAAAAAGTCCCTCCTCTTTTTAATAGATGTATTGCTAAAGAGGAGGGAAAATACCTATTTTACTAAAAAAACAGCTTTACCGTTATCAATTGTGTAAGGTACGGAAGATACAGGAACGTAGAAAGAATTAAATGCTAACAGATCCCTAATGTCGTCTCCTTCTTTAAAGGAATGCTCAGGGTTGTTCGTGATCGCTTTATTCAGATCACTTCGATAATCTACGTGAACATTTCCTTTTTCATCAAGAAAGAAAGGAAGATCATCATTCGTAAAAGGGCTCTTGATTGTTGGTTCGGTATCCATACCTAGTTTTTCGTAATCAATAGAATATCGATCTTTTGCAAGGATGTCTTTAAAGGGTGGATACTTATGATTTCTTCTATAATCATTAATCCTTAACTGTAGGTCCTTTACTTCCTCAACAATAATCAAATCCAATATACGGACCATCGGATCGTTTTCTACATTGATTAATACGTATTGGAAGACCCCACCATTTTCAAAAGAATTTCCAGGTGGTTCTTGTAAGTATGCAGGGACTATTTTTTTGAAATCGATAGGGTATTTCTGATAGATCGGCGTACCTTCGTCCCTCGTTTTGATAGGTAAGACCGATTTATTACTCTGATATTGGTCAACAGCAGTCTGAACTGAGTCGATTTGATCAGTGTATGGTATTCTGTTTTCCCCTTTTCTACTTTCTGGATACAAACAACCAGAAAGAATCAGTAAGACGCCTGTCCATAAGAGGAACTGTAGTCCACATTTTTTCATGATTTTCATTCCTTATAAGAAAGATTTCGAGCCTTCTTCAATCAGTTGGACCTGTGAAAACGACGAGAAGCATGAGAACACCTGAAGTGAACATACACAAATATGCGAAGGTTGAAACGACAACCTTTATTACGCCTTTTAATTTCGCTCTACTAAACATAATCGCGAGTACAGCGATAAACATCAATCCCATCGATGATAGCGCTACCCACATTTTTATTAATCCCGGTGACATATGATTTCCCCCACTCTAATCTAACTGATGCCCATCATTATATCAAAATTTCACGAATCCGTCCTAATCACGTTTGATGAAAGTTTGAATTCTTTATGTATACACAAATAAAAAGCTGAAGAAAGGGGCAATTTCCTCAGCTTTGACTATATGAATTTCATTTGAAGTATGCTTCTGCTCAATAATCGTTCTGTATCAGTATATGATGTTTCATTCATACGGTATCGTGTAAACGCCTAGATTTCGTATACTTTTCCTATTTCTGGCTAAATAATTTTGCAATGGAAGCGAAATCCAAAGGTATGTTTTTATTAACAATGGCCTTTACAATTCGGTCTTCCTTTTCTTTTGTTACCGTCACATTTGCTACACGTGCAACGTTAGCAATGAGCCTGCGCACCGTTCGTTCATCTGAAAAATCTGCGCCCTGGACCGAGTCAGCCAATTTAAATATGTCTTCTTTTTTAACATTGGTTTTCTTTTCAATGTTATCAAACAAATCGCTCACACTGTTTCCTCCTTACCATTAAGGTTCAACATAGTGTATGCAAGGAGGAAAACTTCGTGCTTTACCAATCGCTATTGTTTTCTGTTCAATTCAAATTTATCAGCTAATAGAGATGTTAGATCCTCAGTTTCATGGGTACGCAATCTTCCCATTAGCTGGTCGACACCATCTTTTGGTTCTTTGTTATTGAAAAGCACATCATACAAAACAGAGGTGATCGGCATTTCAACATTTTGTTCCTTAGCAAGATAGTAAGCTGCTTTCGTAGTGCGAACACCTTCAACTACCATCCCCATATTCTCAAGAACTTCATCTAGATTTTTGCCTTTCCCAAGCAAGTTCCCTGCACGCCAGTTTCGGCTGTGGGCACTCGTACAAGTAACGACTAAATCGCCGATTCCTGTAAGCCCCATGAACGTGAGGGGGTTAGCTCCCATAGCTGCACCTAGACGTGCAATCTCAGCAAGACCTCGTGTAATGAGAGCCGCTTTCGCATTATCACCATATCCTAAGCCATCAGATAGTCCAGCTCCTAGAGCAATAATGTTTTTTAATGCTCCACCTAGTTCAACGCCAATGATATCGTCATTTGTGTACACTCGGAAATTCGAATTGATAAAGAGACCCTGAGCGTATTCTGCATCTTCAATATTCTTTGAAGATACTGTAACCGTAGTAGGGTGACGAAGACTGACCTCTTCTGCATGACTTGGGCCAGATAGCACAACAACTGATTTTCTCAAGTTTTCTGGAATCTCTTCTTCAATAACCTGTGAAATACGCATAAGAGATCCTGGTTCAATTCCTTTGCTTGCATGGATGATCGAAACTGAATTCTTTAGCAACCCTTTAAGCTCAGGAAGAACTTCTCTCAATGCCTTTGTAGGAGTAACGAGAAGGATTGCATCTGTACCATCCACACATTCAGCAAGCGAAGTGGTTGCTTGTAATGCTGTAGGTAAGGTTATACCTGGCAAATATTTTTCGTTCGTGTGATTTTGATTGATTTCATTCGCTAAATCTTCACGCCTTGCCCATACCTTCACGTTGTGGTTGTTATCTGCAAGAACAATAGCAAGTGCTGTACCCCAGCTACCTGCCCCAATTACTGAAATAGTTGCCATTCTACCCACTCCTTACTGCTCTACTTTTTGTCCAAGCTTACTCTCAGTTCCTGATAGAAGTCGTTTAACGTTCGTACGGTGTCTAAAGATCGATAAAATAGCTACAATAAACCCAAGCAGTACATACGATACTGGATTACCACCTAATAAAAAGATGAATGCAGGTGTTAATACAACAAAAATAAGGGATCCGAGTGACACATATCTCGTAATAAATATAGCTATAATTGCGAGGATCCCAGCATATAGAGCTGGCAGGAAGGCAATAGTAGCGAATACACCGATCGTGGTTGCTACACCCTTTCCTCCTCTGAAACCGAAGAAGACTGGCCAATTATGACCGATTATAGCAGCGATTCCTGCTAAGAACGGTACGATTGGTTCAGCTGCAAACCAATACCCTAACCAGACAGCAATGACCCCCTTCAAGACATCGAGAAGGAGAACAACGACAGCAGGTGCGGTCCCTAATACTCTAAGGGTATTCGTTGCACCCGCATTTCCACTTCCATGTTCTCTAATATCTATCTTTTTCACAATTCGGGCGATTAAATAGCTGAAGCTAACTGATCCGAGAAGATAAGCAGCGATGCAAATCAGAATTGCGACCATCAAATTCCCCCCCTCAAAAGTGATGCTTTATATCTTATTCGCTCTTCTTTCTTGCAAGAATACGAAGTGGCGTTCCCTTGAAACCGAACGTTTCTCGAATTCTGTTCTCCAAAAAGCGCCTGTATGAGAAATGAAGTAATTCAGGGTCATTCACAAACAGTACGATCGTAGGTGGCTTAACAGCAACTTGAGTCGCGTAGTTAATTTTCAATCTTCTACCCTTATCTGTCGGCGTTGGGTTCATCGCTACGGAGTCCATGATCAACTCGTTCAAAACGTTTGTTTTCACGCGAAGCGTATGATTTTCTGCAACCGTATTAATAACTGGTAGTAATGTGTGAAGGCGTTGCTTCGTTTTAGCAGAAAGGAATACGATGGGAGCATAACTTAGGTATAAGAAATGATCACGAATTTTCTGTTCAAAATTACGCATTGTCTTGTCATCTTTCTCTACTGCATCCCATTTGTTTACTACGATAATAACTGCTTTCCCAGCTTCATGAGCATAGCCAGCCACTTTCTTGTCTTGTTCAATGATGCCTTCTTCTCCATCAAGCACAACAAGAACAACATCTGAACGTTCAATTCCTCTCATTGCTCTAAGTACACTGTATTTTTCAGTGTTTTCATATATTTTACCACGTTTACGCATACCGGCGGTGTCGATGATGACATACTCTTGTCCTTCTTTTGTGAAGGTAGAATCGATCGCATCGCGTGTGGTACCTGCTACATCACTTACAATTACTCTTTCTTCTCCTAGAATGGCATTTACCAACGAAGATTTACCAACGTTCGGACGGCCAATTACAGAGAACTTTATGGTATTCTCGTCGTATTCAACTTCCCCTTCTTCAGGGAAAGATTTAAATACTTCATCTAATAAATCTCCAAGCCCTAGCCCGTGAGATCCTGATATCGGGAATGGTTGACCAACTCCAAGCGAGTAAAAGTCGTGAATTAACGCTTGCTGTTCAGGGTTGTCAATTTTATTGACCGCTAATACGACTGGTTTCTTTGAGCGGTATAGAATTTTTGCTACTTCTTCATCAGCATTAGAGATTCCATCTCTACCATTAACCATAAAGATAATAGCATCCGCTTCATCTATTGCAATTTCTGCCTGGAATCGAATTTGAGAAAGGAATGGAGCATCTCCGATTTCAATACCACCTGTATCAATAATATGAAAATCACGATTCAACCATTCTGCAGAACTATAAATACGATCTCTTGTAACTCCTGGTGTATCTTCAACTATTGAAATTCTTTCTCCTACTATACGATTAAATATGGTCGATTTTCCTACGTTTGGACGACCAACAATTGCGACAACTGGCTTAGCCAATATGTACACGCCCTTTCAAAATAAGTATCTATCTAAAGCTTACCTCTAGAAAGTCGTGGACAAACTTTCCAGTAGCTCACCCTAAAAAACCCTCCTTTACTAAGAAGGGTGTAGTCTCTTGATAGCTTTTATATCTTATCAAAAAAGACACCAATGAACAACAGAGTATCTATTTAATGTTTGACGATAATGTACACATCGTTGCTTAACTTATGTGCGATACCATCCAAAATAGCCTCCAATTCCGCAGCTACTTTGTCCATCTCCTCCTTTGAATCACAAACGAACACATTTCCGCCCACCGGGACTTTATTAACAGAATTCGTAATAGCAGCCAGGATCACTTTCTCCAATATCACGACTGATCACTTCCTTTTTCCTTTGTTTCTGTCGGCATTCGGATCGCATTTTCAAGAGTCGGTACTTGCGAGATTATTTTTTTCGCAAGGTCGACGTTCTTGTTCTGAGGTAGGATAAATACACCGATACGACCATCATCGAGATCTCGTTTGATCAAAGGAACTAATGCCGGAGTCCCAGAGTCACGATAAACCCCGAGGGATATAGCAAGATCGTGAAGGATCGCTTGCCTTTGCCCTAAATTTCCGATCGTCATCCTAGCATCAAAGTTCTTTGGACTAATAACGAAGCCAAGACCGTGATTTAAGATTTCCTCCTGCCTTTCAGGAATACCTATGTTCATAATATAGATGTTGTCTACATATAACCCTGCACCTTCAAACGAAAGCTCTGAATGTTCAATCGTTGCGATTTTCCCTAGCTTACTGCCAGTCATGTATTTCTTTGCCACTAGGAAAGAAAGAACTGCGGCAACAAGAGAGGCCCATATATTTAAAGATAAATATGCAAGAGAGGTTACAAAGGAAATGAAAATAACTAAATAATTCCGTCCTTCGAATGTAACTGCGATCCCTTCAATATAGGAAGCCCCCCGAGGAACGAGTTCCAATGTATCCATTTCGGTAAGCGTCTTTCGTTCCATATTTCTAACCTCTCTGAATTGAGATGCAGCAAGTGTCAGAAAAGTAACCGCGGTGAACTCTTCTGACATGATCGATGGAACGACTAAAGCTCCGAGCGCTGCAGCAATAAATCCAAGTGCAAGATGAATGATCATCCCATGAGGATATGTTGGATATTGACGATAGTCCGTTCTAAACATATAGATACGCGACAACGTACCGATCACGACGCTAAACACGATTGGAATTGTAAACTCGTTCATGAATACCCACGTCTTTCTTGATGTTTTTTCAAGACATTTTCTAAGTGGCTTGTTAGTTGAACAAAACCATCCCACATGAATGTGCCCATCACTGAAATCGCCATGATATCTAACGATACAAACCTTCCGATAACAGAATGGATCCCCATCTGCTGATAGATTACTGACAAGATAATTTCTCCTTGCACGATCGACAGCATCAATAAAGCGCACCTTTGCCCTGCTCCTTGAACACTCAAATGAACAATAGTAAATAAGGCTAGCCCTATTGCCCAAGGTGTGTATAAATAGCTAAAAACCGGATCGTAAATCGAGAAAAGTTCAATAGATGCGTAGGCTGCTGTTAGCATCAGAACGATTAAGGCAGCGTAGACCTTGTTCATATGCAGCGTTCTCATGAGTAAGAAATAGCCTAATACCCAACATAATATCAACGCTCCATTCACACTATATAAAGCGACAGAAATCTCCACATTTGCTACACAAAGAATCAAAAGACAGAGAATCAAAATCTTTTTGGTGTTTTGAGTTGGCTTAATGAAAAATCCAATAACAACTATACCGATCCAACTAAACCAAACGAATAATGCACCATCCACAACGATCACTCCTTACTATGCTCAGTATGGGAAATTTTCTAAGGGATTAGACTTATATTTTTAAAATGTATAAGGTTTCCGATTTTATTTCATCATAATAAAGCAAAGGAGGAATGAGTTATGGGAACAGACAGACAAGAGAAGAAATTAAAGAAGTCAAAACGCGTGGAGTCTGATCGTGATCAGTCGCTTGAATACCGTGGAGCTTCTACTATGGAAGGACCTGAACAAGCTAGGAGAAGAAACGGACAAAAGTAAAGAAAAAAACTCTCTGCCGAAAATGGGCAGAGAGCTTTATCATTATTATTTATATTTCTTTAGTTGATCTCCGATCATATCTCCAAGAGAAAACGGGGCATTTCCGTCTCCTTCTTTTTGATACTCTTCAACCTGACTCGACACTTGTTCAGCTTCTAATACTTTAATACTAAGTGAGATACGTTTCTCATCTAGGTTTACATCAAGTACTTTCACTCGAACGGTTTCACCTTCTGATAGTGCTTCATGAGGTGTGCCGATGTGTTTGTTTGAAATCTCAGAAATGTGTACCAGTCCTTCTACTCCAGGTGCCACTTCAACAAAAGCACCGAAGCTTACAAGACGCTTAACAGTTCCCTCGATTTCATCGCCAGCTTTTACTTTGCCTTCGAGTTCTTCCCAAGGTCCAGGCAATGTTTCTTTGATGGATAAAGAGATACGTTCATTATCTCTATCAACTGATAGGATTTTGACATTTACCTTTTGTCCTTCTGCAACAACTTCAGATGGTGTTTCAACACGGTGATGTGCCATCTGAGAAATGTGCACAAGTCCGTCTACTCCACCGATGTCTACAAAAGCACCGAAGTCAGTTAGGCGTTGAACTGTACCTTCAACGATCTGTCCTGCTTGAAGAGAAGCTAGCGTTTCCTGCTTCTTAACATCCGCTTCTTGTTCTAACACAGCGCGATGAGAAAGAATAACTTTTGATTTCTCAGGGTCAAATTCCACGATCTTAACACTTAGGCTTTTACCCTTATAATCAGCAAAGTCTTCGACATAATGGCGCTCCACAAGAGATGCAGGAATAAACCCACGTACTCCAAGGTCAACTACTAATCCACCTTTAACTACGTCAGCTATTTCTACTTCAAAAGCTTCACTGTTTTGATACTTTGCTTCGAGCTCGTCCCATGCTTTGTCAGCTTCTACTGCTTTCTTAGAAAGCACTAGCTCATCCTCAGATAATTTGATTACTTTCACTTCTATTTCATCGCCTTCTGAGAGTGCGTCGCTGACTTTTTCGACGTGAAGGCTTGACAGTTCGCTGATAGGCAGCACTCCATCAATTTTAAAACCTACATCCACCGATGCGTGTTTCTCCTCGACTTTGGAGATCTTTCCAGTCACCACATCTCCAACTTCGAATGATTTGAACTCGGTCATTTCCTGATTCATCTCTTCAACCATTGACAAACTCCTCCTTCAATCCAAAAGAAATAGAACTTTTCAATAATATTTATAAAAGCCTTCCACTTACCATCAGCGAAAGAATTTTATGAAAAGTTAATCACCCTTTCCTTTAACTTTCACTAAAATCAGTGAATTTGTCAAGTATCCTGAAACATTTATTTGTTTTTTTTGAAAATAATGAATGATTAACGATGGGCGTCGATAAGCTCCTGAATTTCTTGCATGATTGCTTGTGTCGCCTTCTTCGCTGCTCCCTGCTCTTCTCTAAGGGGAGATAGATCTACAGGTTTCCCGTAAACAATCTTCAATTTACCGAACGGTTTGTATGAGCCCATAATCGCACATGGTACGACCCTTACCTCAGGACGAAGTGCAAAGAACCCAGCTCCTGACAGCCCTTCTCCAAGCTGGCCAGTTTTGCTTCTTGTCCCTTCAGGAAACAATCCTACAACTCCACCGTCTTTCAAAATGCCTATCCCACTTCTAAGAGCTTGCTTATCACTCATTCCCCTCTTCACCGGAAATGCACCGACGTTATCGATCAATTTACCTAGCACCGGAATGTTGAACAGCTCTGACTTAGCCATGAAACGAACCTGTCTTGAACACATCGCTCCTACTAGCGGTGGATCGAGATTGTTAATATGATTTGAACAAAGAAGAATTCCTTTGTCGGTTGGAAAATTTTCCTCACCAACTACTGTCACTCTGTTAAATAACTTAAAATATACTCGAAACAATCCTCTACCTACATCATATAAACTCACTGAATCAAGCCCTCTCTTTCGCTAGTAGTAGGATATGATGGACTACTTCAGAAATCGTCATTGTCGTGGTATCGATCTCAACCGCATCATTTGCCTTCACAAGAGGTGCTACCTCACGTTCTGAATCTCGTTTATCACGAAGTGCAATTTCTTCTTTGATCTGATCGTAATTTGCTTTTATGCCATTATCGATCAGCTCTTTGTAACGGCGACCCGCTCTTTCTTCAACAGAAGCACTTAAGAAGACTTTTAACTCTGCTTTAGGAAGCACATGGGTGCCAATATCTCTTCCATCCATAACTACTCCGCCTTTTTCAGCTAATAGCTGTTGACGTTTCACCATCTCTATTCGCACTTCACTTTGCCTTGCCACAAAAGAGACGTTGTTCGTTACTTCAGAAGAACGAATATCATCGGTTACATCGATGTTGTCTATTAGGACGTGTTGATCTTTCTCTCCGAGTTGAAGATCTATTTCTGTCTCTTCTAAAAGTTGCTTTAAAACTGGTCCATCTTCAAGGTTTGCATTGTTTTCAATCGCTTTGTACGTGAGAGCACGATACATAGCTCCTGTATCTATATATAGAAAAGAAAGCTTATCGGCTACTCTTCTCGCAACCGTGCTCTTTCCAGCTCCTGCTGGTCCATCTATTGCAATATTAATGCTTTTTCTCATAGTAATCTTTCCCCCATAGTTCATTGGTCACCGTCATAATAATAAAAGGTTCTACAAAGTACAAAAAAGCAGGAAATCCTGCTTTTTTGTACTCGAAGTTTCCAATTAATCATAACACAATCAAGGGGGACGGTCTATTAACTATTCCCGTTTCGAAGGCATTTGAGTACCGTTAATAACCCCTTCATAATAAAGTGTTTTGCTCAAGTATATTCGAGCACTTTCTTGTGTTAGAAGAGTCTGAGCAATGAGTAGAAACGCGAACTGAATCACAACTAGCTTGATTAACAGCCGCTCCACATTTCCCATTCGATCACCTCACTAAAGAGCATCGTAGTTCGTTTCCGTGCCATCCATCTTCTCTACTTTTTCTTCTCGTAAGTTCTCTGCATTAATAAAGATTCTATACGTTTCATTTTCAATCGTACCCATAAATTCATAACACAATACTTCTTCGCCGAGATCATTTTGGATGACTCCTAAGCCTTCCTCCATAATCTGAACACTTTCATTAATTTGCGCTAAAGCTTCTTCACGTGAAATTGCTGGTTTTGAAAGCTTTCGCTCGTGATGGTTCGTTAAATATTCTAACGATTCATAGCCAGCGATATCGCCATTGTCTAACGCAACCTTAATATGAACAGCATCAGGATAAATAGGAACATCATCCTGTTTGTATACGAATGTAAATACGCCCATCTTGTCATATTGACTGCTATCTACGATGACCATATTTGTGATGTCATGTTCTTGCAAGAACTTTTCTGCTTTGGCTGCTGCTTCATTCAAGCTGATTTTCTGCTTGCCAATCTTACGGTCCATTAAGATCCAGATTGGATGAGCACCTTTTTTCGTTACATCTAGATTGACACTAGATTTGTTTTTCGGATTATCTATTGAAAGACTATACGCCTGGTATCCTGCTTTCTTACCAGTTGAGGTAATATCGATCTCTGCATTACTCTCAATATCTAGGTAATCAATCACGACTTTTTTTACTTCTTCTTCACTTAGCTTCTCACCTTTTACATTCTTATCAAGATTTTCTTTCTTCTCATTCAACTGCGTGACCTCTGGCCCCCAGTTCACATCACTGTATCCTTCGACTTGTTTGTCCACCGTCTTAAAGCCATCGATAATGGTATTGTCTTGAGCTTGTTTTTCGGATGCTAATGCCAATTCAACATCCATCCAGCGAAGGTTATGATTGATAACCATCGCCTGAACTTTTCGAAGCTCGTCTTTTATTTCAGTTGAGTGTTTATGAAGCTTCTTGAGCGTGTCATACTCATCACTGGATAATGGTTTTTCATTAAGATCTCTTATTGCTACCCGATAACTAAATTGTCCTATGTTTGATAGAAACTCTTCCGTTTTGTTAAATGGCATAAGCGTTAACGGTAGCTGACCTACGTCGTTTTGTGCTTCTGAAGTCAACCTCCAAACTTCCGCAAGAGCCGGTGACAAGCGGGCTTGTGAGCTCATCGCAAGAGTGGATCCAATCTTCTCCTCAAGTGCATCTACATGAAAATTCAATTCATGAAATGCTCGTTGGTAGTTATTTTCAGCATTGATCAACACAGCATTCTTCTCTTGGTGTTCTTTATACCCCCAGTAACTCGTCGAAACAACACCAATAGCAAGCGCTCCAATCAAAATCGATCTAATCATTTTCGTTCACCTCCACTATTCACAGAAAATATGTTTTCCGATTCGTTTAATCTGAGGACGGGTCCAAATCCATCCTGAAGTCGCAGTGTTTGGGTTAAAGTAGTACAGCGCTTCTCCTGAAGGATCCCATCCGTTCACTGCATCTAGTACTGCCTCTTTCGCACGTTCATTAGGCGTAAGCCAAATCTGTCCATCTGAAACTGCTGTAAAAGCACGAGGTTCAAAGATTACACCAGATACCGTATTTGGAAAAGAAGAGCTCTGAACACGATTCAATATGACAGCAGCCACCGCAACTTGTCCTTCATATGGCTCTCCTCTCGCTTCTCCATATACAGCGTTTGCAATAAGCTTTATATCGTTTTGCGAATAACCTGCAGGCGTATTCTTACCTTGAGTCGCCTTAGAGCCCCCTCCACCGCCTGCCGAGCCACCGCCAGCAGTACCACCGCTTTTCCCTTGATTTACCTTTTGCTTGGTCGATGGATCATATTTGGTCGCCTTATTCAGCTTCGCTTTCATCTCAGAACCTACTAGTCCATCGACCGTTAACCCAAATTCATATTGGAAGTTTCGAACTGCCCAATACGTACCCCAACCGAATACACCATCTATTTTCCCATTGTAAAAACCAATATACTTCAACCTAGACTGAAGCTCGATGACATCGTCACCTATTGCTCCTTTTTGGATCACTTGATTTGAAAATGCATCCGCTTCTTGGTCATGGTCGAGTACCGTGATGAGCGGTACACACAATAAACCAATCATGAGTGGAATTTTCAATGCATTAAATAACTTCCTCATCGTTTGGACCTCCTGCTCAATATGTATTCATGGTTGTAGTTTTTGTATCAAAAGGCATTTTATACAAGTGTTCTTTTAGAGATAAATAAAAAAAGGTGCCACAAAGGCACCTTCTTCAATCAATTTATACTCGCATCTTCTTTTGTTTGCATAAGCTTAGCTTGATTTATATCTGCTACTTTTATTTTTCTAAGACCAATTGACCATAATATCAACATAAAAGGAATCATCATATAGATTGTATTATTATTGAACTGGAGGACGAGGTAATTGTACGTACCGTGAAACAAGATTGGGACTAGTAGAGACAACACTATCCATTTTCCAACCTTATTTTGTAATGAGAACTTTCCTCGACCAAGGTAAGACCCCATGATCACTCCAAATAACGCATGACTAGAAACAGGTAGCAATGCACGCCACCATGCTTCTTGAATGCCATATGCAAATAAGAAAAAGACATTCTCTACCGAAGCAAAACCTAGCGAAATAGCCACACCATATACGATTCCGTCATAGAAATCACTGAATTCTAAGTGGATATACACAGTGAAATAAAAAATAAACCACTTTAAAAACTCCTCAAGCAATCCAGACATAATATATGCTTGGCTAAAAGGAGATTGTAAGAACTGTTCAACTTTAAAGCCATGCTGAATTACCATTACTGGAAATACTAGCATAGCACCGAATATAAAGCTTCTTACTACTGGCCTTATAGGCTCAGATTCATACTGATGGTGCTTTAGATAAAAAAAACAAAGAAGTGCAATACCAGGAGCAATCCCAGCAGTTATAGCCGCTAACATAGGCTTTCCCCATTTCTACACGGTAGATGATGAAAAAGCAATTTTCCAATACCTATACTTTTATTATCGTACCATGTTACTTTATTTATGGAAACTAAATAAAAATGTGTCGAGGTGAGATTTTGAGTAAAATTCTTGTGTTACATACTGGCGGAACAATCGCAATGGAGGAAAATGGAAAATCAGGAGCCGTGAGCCCTGGTGAGCGAAACCCTCTTAACGCAACATTAAGTGACCTCATTCATGATGTAGATATCATTGTTGATGACTTTATAAACATCCCTTCTCCACATATGAGTCCAGAGTTAATGTTCAACATAGCAGAACGTATTGAAAACAGAATAAAAAAAGAGCATATCAGTGGTGTGGTGGTTACCCATGGCACCGATACACTAGAAGAGACAGCCTATTTACTCGATTTAATACTACAAACTGATTTACCTGTGGTAATGACTGGAGCGATGCGATCAAGCAATGAGATTGGATCAGACGGTCCTTATAACCTCATATCATCATTAAAAGTAGCATGTTGCGAAGAAGCCAAAGGAAAAGGTGTACTCGTTGTGCTGAACGATGAAATACACACAGCAAAGAACGTTACTAAAACACACACGAGCAACGTGTCAACATTCCAAAGCCCGCAGTATGGACCAATCGGAATCGTTACAAAACAAAGGGTGCATTTTCATCATACTTTAACAAACCGAGACAGGTATCACATATCGAAGTTAAGTAAGAAGGTCATGCTTCTGAAAGCATACGCAGGGATGGATTCACAGCTTTTACTCGCTGCAGGTGAACTTGGCATTAACGGAATCGTAATTGAAGCTCTAGGACAAGGAAACCTCCCCCCTGAGACGATTGAAGGCATTAAACAGCTAAGAAAAAAAGGCATCGCAGTTGTGATGGTTTCTCGCTGTTTCAATGGAATCGTTCAAGATGTGTATGGATATGAAGGTGGAGGCAAGCACCTTAAAGAGCTTGGCGTCGTTTTCTCAAACGGTTTGAACGGACAAAAAGCAAGGTTAAAACTACTCGTCGCTCTAGAAGCCACAGAAGACATAAAAGAATTACAACAACTATTTCTTAGATAAGACCAAAAAGAAAAAGCCTATATTAGATAGGCTTTCAGTTTGTAGAGAAACATAATTAATGTGTTCCCTATGCCGTAGGAGTTTGAATACCACAAGATTCCTGTGGACCAACGCCCGTTTTCCACGGAAGTCAAGTGGTATTCACTCCTACTAGGTAGCAATCAATCAAAGCAAACTTTCCGACTGATTATTATTAAGTAGTCCTCTGTTTATCCCTAAAAGTAATTTAATTTGCTTTTTTTGTTTTCAAAACCACATATCAATGTTGATTGGAGCGGAAGGATGCTCCTGCGGGACAGGTGAGACCCCAAAAGAGCGTTTTGAAAGAGACGAGGAGACTCACCGCCCGCCCTGCGGAAAACGAGCACCCTGATCCGGAAATCACTACCATATCCGTGGCCGATGGTCGTCAATACTTTCTCGACAATCTGAAAACCTATATTAAATAGGCTTTTTTGCTTTCGTTATGATATCGTTCGCTATTAGTTCTCCATGATGGCGACCATTCTCAATAAAGATTTCATTGGCATTGTTCCCTGCAGCAATAACACCCGCAATATAGCATCTACCTACATTAGTCTCCATCGTTTCTTGATCAAATGTAGGTCTACCAGACGCTTCGTCGATCTCGATACCGATTTTAGTTAGAAAAGAATGATCTGGATGGTAGCCTGTCATAGCGAAAACGAAATCATTTGCAATGGTTCTCTCTTCGTTGTTTACAGTGTACACGATTTCTTTTTCGCGAATTTCCACTAGCTCAGCATTAAACTCCATTTTCACCTTGTCGTTTCTCACTAATGCTTCAAATTCAGGTAAAATCCATGGTTTGATGCTCTTGGAGTACTGTCCTTGGCGATATAGGACTGTGGTACGAGCTCCAGCTTTCTCAAGCTCCAAAGCTGCGTCAACAGCTGAATTCTTCCCACCTACGACCACAACATCTTTATTAAAATATGGGTGTGGCTCTTTGAAATAATGCATCACTTTATCGAGGTTTTCACCAGGGATGCCCATATAATTGGGACTATCATAATACCCCGTCGCAATCACAACATGCGTTGCATGGTATGTGGCTTCCTTAGACTCGTGAAGTTTTTCTGACTCTATGACGAATCCGTCTTCATTCGTTATGATTTTGTTTACCTTTTCGTACGAATGAATTCGTAGATTCTTCCTTTTGGCGACATCTCTATAATAAGCTAGCGCTTGATTTCGCTTCGGTTTTCTTTCTTCGATAATAAACGGCACATCTCCTATTTCAAGCTTTTCACTTGAACTAAAAAACGTTTGATGTGTTGGGTAATGGTAGATCGCATTGACAATATTACCTTTTTCAATGATCAATGGGTCGAACCCGTGATTTTGAAGTTCGATCGCAGCAGACATGCCACATGGTCCAGCTCCAATAATAACTACCTTTTCTTCTCTCATATTCCCTCACTCCTGCAACAATCCATATAAAGACGATTTATTTCTATTTATTGTACTCATAACAAACAAAAAATTCCCTACCTGAATGATAGGGAATTTCGATCACAATATCAACTATTTAAATCCAACCACGGAAACGTGATGCTTCAGCCATTTTTCGTACCCCAACCATATAAGCTGAAAGCCTCATATCAACGCGTCGTGTTTCTGAGGTTCTATAAATGGAATTGAATGCATTTACCATAACCTTTTCAAGCTTTGCTTCTACTTCTTCTTCCGTCCAATAGTAACCTTGGTTATTCTGTACCCATTCGAAGTAAGATACGGTTACTCCTCCGGAACTAGCAAGAACATCCGGTACAAGAAGTATGCCTCTCTCAGTAAGTATTTTGGTCGCTTCAATTGTTGTTGGACCATTCGCAGCTTCTACTACGATACTTGCTTTAATTTGATGTGCATTTTCTTCTGTAATTTGGTTTTCGATTGCTGCCGGAACAAGTATATCGCAATCAAGTTCAAGAAGTTCTTTATTACTAATCGTCTCTTTAAATAGTTTTGTTACCGTTCCAAAACTATCCCGACGATCTAATAAGTAATCGATATCTAGACCCTCTGGATCATGAAGAGCACCGTATGCATCGGAAATCCCTACGATTTTTGCCCCTGCATCATGCATAAACTTGGCAAGGAAGCTACCAGCGTTACCAAATCCTTGAATAACGACACGTGCCCCTTCGATTTTGATGCCCTTCTTCTTCGCTGCTTCACGAATACAGATAGTTACACCTTTTGCAGTTGCAGACTCACGACCATGCGACCCACCGAGAACAAGTGGTTTCCCTGTAATGAATCCTGGTGAATCAAATTCACGAATACGGCTATATTCATCCATCATCCATGCCATAATTTGGGAATTAGTAAACACGTCAGGAGCAGGAATATCTTTGGTGGGGCCAACGATTTGACTAATTGCCCTTACATAGCCTCTACTTAGTCTCTCAAGCTCTCTAAATGACATTTCACGAGGGTCACAGATGATTCCACCTTTACCTCCGCCATAAGGTAGATCGACTATTCCAGCTTTAAGGCTCATCCATACGGATAATGCTTTCACTTCAGTTTCGGTTACATCAGGATGGAACCGAACTCCTCCTTTTGTTGGACCAACTGAGTCGTTGTGCTGAGCACGATACCCGGTAAAGATTTTTATTGATCCGTCATCCATTCGAACTGGAATACGGACTGTCATCAACCTCATAGGTTCTTTCAAAAGTTCATATACCTCTTTTGGATAGCCTAACTTATCAAGTGCTTCATTAATGACCGATTGCGTCGACTCTAATACATCCCTTTTCTTTTTGTTGCTTTGTCCATTGTCTGTTTCGTTTTTGTCGACCATTACTTAACCTCCCATTACTATGCCCTTACTGTGGTGTTTTCATAAAAAGATCCAATTAAGGCGACCTTTGACCCATTTACTTCTAAAAGTTTTTCGTTTTTCAATATTTCATCATTAGTTCATTAGTAAATAGAATACTCTATTGTCTTGCTTTCAAAACATAGTATACACGTTTAGGTATCCTATGAGAAGGTATTCCGTCCACATTTTATGCAATTTGTTTCACAAACTTGCAAACGCTTACTACATAGGCCCATTTTGCTATTCAGAAAGAAAACCTCACAATATTGTGAGGTTCTTTTTATTATATTATTTTTTTAGGCCAAGTTGTAGTAATTCTTCAATCATCTCTTCATAAGTAAAACCGATTTCTTTAGCTGCATCAGGGTACAAACTAGTAGGTGTCATGCCTGGCAATGTATTTACTTCAAGAAAGACTGGCTTAGAACCATCTTTAGGGATGATGTAATCAACCCTGGAATATGTTTCACACCCTAGTAATTCGTGAGCAAGAACAGACTCTTCTTGAATCATATCTGTAAACTCTTTTGAAATTCGTGCAGGAACGATATGCTCACTTCCGCCCTCTGCATACTTCGATTCATAATCATAGTACGCATTTCGGGGAACAATCTCTACAACAGGTAAACTACGTACATTTCCCTTCTCACCTAGCACGGCAACTGTAACCTCCGTACCAGAGATGAATTCTTCAAGAATCACCTTTGTATCAAAGCGAAACGCCTCTTCTATTCCTTGTACTAATTCGTCTTCATTTTGTGCAATCGTTAACCCTATCGTAGATCCTTCACTATTTGGCTTCACAACTACCGGGAAATCGAAAGGAAGATCGAGATTAGCATAGTTGTCACCACGTTCTAGTACAAGATCCTTTGCAAGTCTAATGCTTGTTTCTTGTAGCACTTTTTTACTCTTGGCTTTATCCATCGCTACTGCTGATCCTAGAACGCCAGAACCAACGTACGGAATTTCTAACATATCGAGCAAACCTTGAATTCTGCCATCTTCTCCAAATCTACCATGAAGGCCAATAAACACCATATCTACATCTAATTTTAGAATTTCACTTATTCTTTCTGGGTGAAAGTCTATTCCGACAACATCATGGCCGTTATGTTCAAGAGCGGCAATAATTCCTTTACCGCTTGAAAGGGAAACTTCTCTCTCGGCAGATGTTCCACCATATAAAACTGCTACTTTCATGTTCAAATACCTCCTGGGCTACATTTATGTACATCATTATATTCGTTATTAATCTAATTGGAACAACTAAAAACTTCTCTCATCATATCATGTTTTTTTTGGAATTTGTTGCAGAGTTTCATGACCTCAGCCATTTATATTGGAATTCTGTCCATCTCTTTCGTATACTTGCATTATCTTCAAGAAGAAAGGAAATGCCGACATGCCAAAGACCATTCTTTTTACGTTTGCACACCCTGATGATGAATCATTCACATGTGGTGGCACGTTAGTTGAACTCTCTAAGCAAAAAGATACCAAAACGGTTCTATATAGTGCAACAGCAGGAGATGCAGGGAAATGCGGTGAGCCACCTATTTGCACCCGTGAAGATCTCGCTAGTGTTCGAAGAAATGAACTAACAGAAGCTGCTACTCACCTAGGAATCGATGATCTCATAATAGATGATTACCAGGACGGTAAATTAAGCGAGCTCTCACCTAATACGTTAAAAAACAGGCTTATCGAGCTTATAGATCACATTAAACCTGATGCTGTCGTAACGTTCCCTCCTCATGGCTTATCAGGACACAGTGACCATACAGCGATTCAAGAAGCTACTCTACAGGCTATCCAAGAACAGCCAAACAGTGTGAAAGAGTTGTACTACGCAACATTCCCACAATCCCTAGCCACTGAAACTGGAAATCCTGCTTTTGCGGATCCTGATGAGAACATAACTCTCATTAAATCATTTACAGGAGAGCATATGAAAACCGTTCAACGTGCTCTACTTGCTCATAAAACGCAACACTTATCCGTTGAGCGAGTTTTTCCAACTATCCATCACAACAGCGGGTTTTCAAAGTTTGGCAACAAAGAATATTTTATTAAAGCTTGGGATAGCGGCTCGAATCAAAACTCTATCCTTTTATAGCTCATAAGAAAAAGCCTTCCGTTTCGCTCACCGGAAGGCTTTTTTTTATTGAAAATAGTGATTCAATTGTTTTATAGCAGTATCGCTCATCAACGTCTTTCCGTATTCGATTACACGATAACTTGTAATTGTAGATGGATTTCCAAACTCAGCTAATAAGGCGATGAGCGTATTTAATTCGACTTCACCAAAATCTTCCTCGTTGATCTTCAAATAGAAGTGTTGTTGGAAGGAATAGAGAGTCCCACCTTCGATCCCTACATCATTCAAGCGTTTTGAAAGACCGATAACGTCTTCGAAGGTATTAAATTCATAAAATACTTCATCGCTTTCATCAAGCGTTACCTGCATTTCAATATACTCATCATTATAGTCGTCTTCTATATCGTTTTCTTTCGAACCTTTCGTAACGATCACGACCATTCCTTGTGCAGGCAATGAGAACACTTCAACTGCGATAGGGCCATCTACTTTAAAACCAAGTTCGTCATCAGCTTCCATAATCATTTCTCTGAATAACTTATGGACTTTTGGCACGTCCTGCCATAATTCTTCTTTAGTTATTCCTCTCTCGTTTAAATCGTCATAAGTGAGAAATATTTTAATTTTATCGTATGTTAAACGTTCAAGACGCATCTAATTCCCCCCTACCGTCTGTCACCAGCATATCCTTTAACATAATATATGTGATATTACATAGATGGTTCTTAGTTGACGATATTCTATAGTCTACACCGTTTTGGGAATGTTAGACAAGTCCTGCACCTCTTCTACTAAGTTGAGAGTTTATGAAGCTTATCTTTAATCCAACCATCCCACTCATCTTTGTTATTACCTACAACGTATTGTTCATAGGCTTGTCTCTTATCTCCCTGTAGATGTGACAAAGCACCGCCACCTACACCAATCGTCAAATCTGGAAAACGATCGTCGAGGCGATCGATCAAGTTTAAGCACTTTGGTAGATTGGACATAAGAGTACAAGATAAAAACAAAATGCTAGGAACTGTATCTTCCAAAACGATTTCAATATCTTTCTCAGGAATGCTCGGCCCTAGATAAATAACTTCAAAACCTTTTCTTCTAAGATATAACGTAAAGATTAGAAGACCCAATTCGTGATATTCATCGGTTGAACAAACAGCCATTACCTTTGGTAAATAACCATCGATTGGAAGAGTATGAAAAATCATTCCTATCCTTGATCGAAGAAATGCAGTAGCAAAGTGTTCGTGCGCAACCGTTATCTTCTCATTTTCCCATAACTCTCCAACTTTAACCTGAAGCTGACCTAAGATGTCTTGTACAACTTTATCTATGCTAAAAAGAGAGAAAGCTTGGTTCAACAGCTCTTGTGCCTTGTTTTCATCAAACGAAAGTAGCGCTCCCAATATGTCATCAGCTAACGCATGGGACCGATCTCTAGTTAACTCTTGAGAATCTGAATGAGGCTCAGTATTACCATCCTCAAGCAATTCCACGGCTTGACTAATTGTAAACCCTTGTTCTGTTTTCTGTACAAGCCACTTCAAAACAGACAAATGCTCATCCGAATAGAGGCGATGACCTGCATCATTTCTTATAGGAGAAATAATATTATAACGTCTCTCCCATGCTCTTAGCGTGCCTGGTTGAATACCCAGCTTTTTAGACACTGCCTTAATATTATATTTACCTTCTGACATTGTCTTCTTCTCCTCTACTATTCCATTATCCCCCTTAGTATAAGGGATGAGTGAGGTTTGTGTAAACTTTGTATAAGTTATTTCCTTTTTAATGTAAATAAATGCGTCTCTGCTGGAGCCATCAACCTTAAAGGAAGTGTTGTTGTACCGTAACCATTACTTATGACTACAGTCGTTTCACCCACTCGTTTTATCCCACCCTTTTCCCTGATACCAAAGCCAAGAATTCTAATTTGTCCACCATGTGTATGACCAGAGAGCAGTAACTGAATTCGGTCATTTTCTTTTAGTTCATGTTTGATATCAGGGTTATGACTAATTAATATCTTTGTATTTGCTTTTGCACATGCTAAAGCTTTCCGAAGAGAATGGTGATGTGTGGAGAGGTCGTCAATGCCTAGGAAACTTATTTCTTCTCCATTACGTTCTATGGTTTCAGCGGAATTGTTCAGAATATGTACGTTGTTGTTTAGAAGAATCTGTTCTAATTGGTCAGGGTCCTCTTCATAGTCATTATTTCCCCATACAAAATAGCACGGTGCAACATGACTAAGTTTCTTCATATTCTCATTCACTTTATCGAAGGAAACCCCTTTTTCCATCACATCCCCACCGATAACAACGACATCTGCTACCTCTTGAACTTCCTTTATAATTCCATCAGAAATCCTGCGATTATGTAAATCTGAAATAAAGAAGATAGTGAAGGATTGAAATTGCTCAGGTAGACCTTCAATGGGAATTTCTTTCTTCACCACCCTATTCAAATGTGCCTCGATCCACATATAAATCAACAGCAGCGCGATGGCTGCTGTACCCACATAAAATACGATGATCATCCTTCAACGCCCTTCCTAAATTTCTTAGCTGCTCTTGCTGTTTCTATATTAGCTGATAACACGCCATAGATCACAGCCATGATAAGAGAAGCACTCGATAACCAAACGTTCCTCTCAAATAATACCCAATAGATCCCAGTTAATAAACTAAACTCCAAAAGAATCGCTCCGTATCGCTCTTTAATTCCCATTGAGATGAAATTTTCAAGTTGGTTTCTTATTATACTTGCTACAGCTAAGAACCCAAATAAAAAGCAAAGCGCTCCAAAACCATAGCGAAAACTATTCAACATCAAATCTGTAAACGTGATACTTTTTAACACTAGCGTTTGCTGAGCAAAAAACAGTAACACAAACGCTAACACTAAACGCAAAAAAGATAGCAGCATAGCAAAACCTCCCCCTCTATACCTATGTAAGAGAAGGAGGTTTTATAAATATGATTTCTACATTTCTTTAATATCTAGAACTTTGAACCCATTTTGCTCAAGTTTTGCTATGAATTGATCGATGTTTTCCTTCTTCTCAATCTTCATAACAATTCTTCTTACATTCTGATTCGTTTCATCAAAAGTGGAGAGAGAAATGATGTTCTCATGGAAACTTTTTGCAATTTTAGCAAGTCTAGCAATTCTACCTTCCGTTTCTGAAGAAGCGAAGGCAATCCTTACTCCTGATTTACGCATACCAAAAGCACTTTGGAACTGATCAAGAATATCTGCTCTTGTAATAATTCCAATACACTCTTCTTTCTCATCAACAACGGCAACCAAAGGTGCGTCATTTACTAACAACAACGTCGTTTCAAATACTGCTTCTTTATCAACTGTGACATCCTTTTGATAAGCGATATCTCCAGCTTTTGTCTCCCTTAAGAATTGAGCTTTATCCGCGATCTCACTTTTAAAGAACGTTTTATAAATTCGGTTAAACGTTACGATCCCTCTATATTTTCCTTCTTGAATAACGGGAACCCCATCAATCTGATTGTTCTTTAGTATTTCAAGTGTTTCTTCAAGGCTTGTGTCGTACTTCACATAAACCGTTTCTCTAATTGTTTTCATTGCACTTCTTACAAACACGTCCATCACCTCTTCAAAAAGTTACTTTCCCATATTATTAATACCATATTATCAATACAATGTCCTCCCTAAAGATCAATAATGCAAATATGGGGTCAATTTTTAATAAAATGGGCGATATCGTTTCTTGAATATTCAGTCTTTTTAAGGTAAGATATTATCATAAGATACCCTTAAAAGGACGTATATTAAACTAACGGAGATGATGGACCCATGATAAACAAACTAAAAACACAATCTTTGTTGGGAAACGATGACCTTGATTTCAACCGTCGTCTAGGAATGCCGGTGGAAGTGTTTTGTCCTAAGATCAAGGATACCGTAGCATTCGGGAAGATCGAAATGTTCGATCAAAGCGAATTATTAATCAATGGAAATTGTTTTCAGATCGAGCAATATCTATTCTTTGGATGCCCAGAGCATAGGTAAGCTTTACTTGTAAAACAGATTTATGTCGAAGTTGTCTTTCATGTAAGTAAACACATCATGCCGTTTTTCCCATTGAGATTCATTTTTCCATAGTTCCTCACTACGATCAATAACCTCTAGTCGCAGCGAATCAAGCTCATCTTCAGCTTTCTTTAACTTTTTTGTAACTCTCCTCAACAGATAGTATACGAACCCAGTAAGCATAATCAAGATAACAATGAAAGGTGCTCTTGAGAAAGAAAACACCTCCCACAGAATTGAAGTGCTCACCTGGAGCTGGTACACGATGAGACCTCCACTACCAACTAATAAGAGCATGAAAACATAACTATAAAACTGTGATTTAGCTTTGTACTGTTTTTCTTCCATTTTCCGCTCAACGAGTTCGTTCAATAAAACGAGCGTTACATCTGACTGTGGTTGAGGGAGATTCCACTGCTTTAAAGCATCCATGGTTGTCCTCCTTTTTTGAAACTAGTGTATGCTCAAGATTCAGAAGATAATACCAGTGATGCAAAGAGCACGTAGAACTCACGTTAGGAATACATTGAATACAAGAGGAAAATAGCCACCATCGATAAAAAAAGCAGCGCTAAAATACGCACAAGTGTTAGAGAAGGTGTCGTTTCTTCTCTTTTTTTATTTGTTTTCTTTCTATTCGATTTATGCTTATGATATTCCTTTCTAGATGGCAAAGGACTTTCTTTTCTCATTGAACTCACCTTTCATGATGGACTCATTTTGAGGCTTTAAATTTGAGCAAACACCCCATAATGAAATCGATTAAGAAGTGTGCAGTTATCGTCACTGCTATATTACCAGTACTTTTGTAGACAATCCCTAACAAGAAGCTTATCCCGACTACAAGGCTGAACAAAACTGGTTTAGTCAAATATCTAACATGAATAATTGCAAACAATAAACTAGCCATCACCAATCCGAAGTGTGTCTGTAAAACTCCTCGGAACATTAATTCTTCACTGATCGATATAAGTAACGACAATACAAATATGTGAAAAATAGATCTCTTTCCAAATATCCGTTCATTGATCCCTCCATCATCAAATGCAGATTCAGGTAGAACCTTCATCAAGACTAAATCGATGGAAATAATCAAAAGTGCGGCCCCACCACCAAATACGATCATGTCGATCCACCTTAAGTCAAAAATCTGAGGAAGAAACCAAATTTCACGAAAAAGAAAAAATCCTCCTACAAACGATAGTGCTACCAATACAAATTGAGTTAAATAAACATTCAAAAGTAATTCTCGATCTGAGAGGGTTTTTATAGCTTCTGCTTGTCTATTCTTCACCCTGCTCCCCCTTAGTAACGTTTAACATTAATTGCAATTCTTGATCCCAATTCATCCATACGTGCTCTAGAGCTGAATCTTCTTGTTTCATATACTGCTCTTCATCAAGGCCGCAAATATCACAGCATTGTTCGATCGAAGTCGTATATTCATCAAACCGTTTCAAAAGCCCGTGTCGTCTACATTCATCTTCAGAGAGCCAGTTTTTAAAACCTAACCACTTTGTTAATTTCCTCTTTCTCAACGTATTAACTTCAATCGAAAGTTCTTCCAATAGGTTATGATAGTGAAATGGTTTTATTAAACCATTTTCCAAAACACCTTTCAGTTGCAATTGATAAACAATAAACCGCCAAGCTGTTTCAGAAAGCCTATGCTGAACGCCTTCCTTCTCATAATCAAGCGAAAGCACTTCACCCTTTCTCATTTGAAGATTAGCCAAAACCTCTTGTATTTGTTGGCGTTCAGGTAATTCAGTATCAATAAATGCAATCGGTAATCGCTCATCTTTTTCTGTATAAAGATGGATTGCGATCGCTGGTTTTTGATCTCTTCCTGCACGGCCAATCTCTTGAAGGTAGCTCTCAATATTCGATGGTGGATGGAAATGAATAACGTACCTTACATTGCTTTTATTGATCCCCATCCCAAAAGCGTTCGTACTACAAATAATAGAAATCTCATCATTTAAAAACTGCTGTTGGATAAGAAGCCTCGTTTCAGATTCCAGTCCTGCATGGTAAGTTGCAACACCCTTAACTCCAGATTCCGTGAGTTTGTTACTGACCCGTTCCGCAAGAGACCTACTCGAGAAATAGATGATTCCTGGTCCTTGAAGAGTCTTGCCATATTGTAAAACAGAGCGTAACTTGGAATCTAGTGAATGATGTCTTTCCAATTTAATCGCTATGTTTGGTCGATCGACGGTATTGATATGTAGCGCGGGATGCTTCATGTTTAATTGCTTAACGACATCCCTTCGTACATCTTCTGTCGCGGTAGCAGTTAAGGCAAGAAGCGGTGGGTTCGAAAGCTCCTCCCTAACGTCACCTAGCTTTAAGTAATCAGTTCTAAAATCATGCCCCCACTGTGATATACAATGTGCCTCATCCACTACCATCAACGAGAAATGAATATTCTTCAGAGTTTGTTTCACCCTATTATTTTGAAGAATTTCAGGTGAAGCAAAGACAAACCTATACGTCGATAAGTTTTGAAGAGCGTTTATCCGTTTATCGAAGTTCAGGAAACTATTCAGTGCCAAGACACGCTTTTCACCATTCGTTTTTAATTGCTGAACCTGATCCTCCATCAGTGAAACAAGAGGAGAAACGATCAAGACAGGAGAATGTCCGGAGTAAGCCGGAAGCTGATAGCAAAGCGACTTCCCAGCACCAGTAGGAAGCATCGCAAACACGTCTTTGCCATCTAAAACGTCTCGTATAATCTCCTCTTGCCCTCTTCTAAATTCCTTATAGCCAAACTGCTCATATAACACCTTTGTTAAATCCATTAAACCCCTTCTTTGCACAGAGTTAATCTAATTTCAAAATATCCATAGCGGTCATTCAGATGATCTCGGATGGTTTTTAGTCTCTGACTGTTCGTCTCATTGCTCGCCTTTAAGATGTCCTCCTGTGATTGTTTAGAAACGAAGGAATCGATTGAAAAACCCGCAACGTTTATCGCTATTTCCACGATGTGATCCTCGATCGTACTCCTCTTCAATCTTCTAATGTCCATGATTTGTTGAAACGTCATTCCTTTTTGGAGGAGCGAATACGTAGTTCGAGTGGATGCTGTCAATGGGACAGGGATCCGTTTATTCTCAACAAAAGACGATAATATAGGAAATGTTGCCGGATCATCTCGCGTATGTGTGATACAAGCATGTATGACGCCATAAAAGAACAACAATCCTTGTTCATTAGAAATATGAAGAGTTGAACAACTTTGATGAAATGTTAAACCAGTTCTATGAAAGCCACTTAACCGTAGTACAAACAATCGAGCATGTGCTTCGGGGAGCTTCCTTAATACCTGTGTTAGTTCTTCGTAAAGGCTCCTTGCAATCCGCTCACGTTTCTCTGATTTCTTAGGGAAATGCTTTCTAACCCACTCCTGAACTTGTTCATCACGAATGACTGGATAAAATATCATGTTATTATTTACTGAATGCGATAGCGTCTGCATGAATAAACTAATACGAGCCCAAAAGACTTCAGTAATTTGATGGTACTTCCAACCATTTAAGTATGGGGGAAAAGGGTGTTGTTTTAGAAAACCTTCTAGGGCAACGTTCCCTTTCTCATTTACCTTGTAAGTATCTTGACTCACCTTCTCTAGAAAGCCATTTTGATAAAGAACCAAAACAGATTCTTCAATATGGCTACGATCCAATGTCCTTTGCATCCCGAATAAGAAAGACAGTTGAAATAACTTTGCATCCTGAATTGTTTGAGATGATTTTTTACCTTTTAGTAAGTGTAAAGCTCCTGAAATTGTTCGTTCACCATTCATTTGATTTAGTACAAACAAAATGAGTCCGTCTATGTATCGTACCATTGTATCACCCTATTTCTTTCTGCCTCTATTGTATCAAATTTTTTGTTCTGTTTAGTGATTTTCAAATCGGGTAACCTTTTAATAACGTTAGTAAAGGATTTAGCTATTGAAAAGTCAAGGCATCACCTTTACAATAAAGTTATCAAAAACTTTCATTTAATGAATATTGTGGTGATGAAAGACATATAGAAGTATTGAATAGGAGGTTAATACATGGCTAAGTATACTATTGTAGATAAAGATACTTGTATCGCTTGTGGGGCTTGTGGCGCTGCTGCACCTGACATTTATGATTACGATGATGAAGGTATCGCTTTTGTAACACTTGATGATAATGAAGGGATCGTTGAAATTCCTGATGTGCTTCACGAAGATATGATGGACGCATTTGAGGGCTGTCCTACAGATTCTATCAAAATTGCTGAAGAATCTTTTGATGGAGATCCACTGAAATTCGAATAAAGATTCACCAATCTCCGATACATATATCGGAGATTTTTTTTATTATCTTTTTCTCTGTATCGAAATTGACACTTTAGTGCTTTCGTGGTAAAAAGTAATGTATTATCTTTTCTAAATATTATAACAAAAAAAGAAAAGAAAAAAGGAGTGGAGATTGTTGGCACATGTGTTAGTTACTGATTCTATTCAAGAAGATGGATTGCAACCATTACTTAATGACGATTCTATTCAGTGTGATATTGGCTCAACTGAGGAATTCGAGCAGCACCTTCCTAGATATGAGGCGCTATTAGTTAGAAGCGCTACAAAAGTAACATCTGACCTCCTCGATAAGATGCCCAACTTAAAAATTGTCGCGAGGGCTGGTGTAGGGATCGACAATATCGACATAGATGAAGCAACGAAGCGAGGTGTTATCGTTGTTAACGCTCCTGACGGTAATACAATCTCAACGACAGAGCATACTTTTGCGATGATGGCCTCTCTTGCAAGAAACATCCCACAAGGAACCTCTAGTTTGAAAAGCGGAAAATGGATGAGAAAACAATACGTAGGTACAGAACTGAACCGCAAAACACTAGGTATTATCGGTTTAGGAAGAATCGGTACAGAATTATCAAGAAGGGCTAGAGCCTTTGGGATGAATGTCATGGTGTTCGACCCATTTTTAACGAATGACCGTGCCGATAAACTCGATGTAGAGTCAGTCGACATCGACGCCCTGCTTGAGCATTCAGATTTCATTACTGTCCATACTCCTCTTACTGAAAATACTCGAGGATTAATCAATGAGGAAACTCTCGCAAAAACTAAAAAAGGCGTTTTCCTCATCAATTGTGCGAGAGGTGGAATCATCGACGAAGCATCTCTCGTTCCGTTCCTAGATTCTGGTCACATAGGCGGTGTGGCACTAGATGTTTTTGAATCAGAACCACCAAATGAAGACCACCCTTTGCTCAAATACGACCAGGTTATCGTAACTCCACACCTCGGTGCATCAACAAAAGAAGCTCAATTAAACGTTGCAGCACAAGTTGCTGATGAAGTTCACTTATTTCTTAATGGCAAACCTATTCGAAATACGATCAACCTACCTGCATTTTCAAACGAAGAATATGACAAGATCAAGCCATACTACGAACTTACACGTAAAATGGGCAGCATCCTCTCACAATGTATGAAATCTGCGGTAAACATTGTCGATGTAACATATGCAGGAACATTGACAGAATTAGATACAGCGATCTTAACTAGGAGCTTAATGGCTTCTTTCCTAAGATATAGATTAGACACAACTGTTAATGAAGTGAATGCTCCTTCCATCGCCAAAGAACGTGGCATTACTTATGGTGAGAAACACACTTCAGAAACGCAAGGTTACTCAAATCTCATTTCAGTAACAGTAGAAGGTGACAAAGGTTCATTTTCTTTACAAGGTACGTACATCAAAGAATACGGCGAGAGAATTACACAATTAAATGGATTCGATATCGATTTCCATCCTCAAGGGCATCTTCTATATATTCAACATAATGACCGCCCTGGAGTGATCGGGAACGTAGGAAAAGTGTTAGGTGAGCATGAAGTGAATATCGCTACGATGCAAGTAGGAAGAAAAGTTGCTGGTGGAGAAGCCATCATGATGCTTTCTTTCGATGAAGCGCTCCCTAACCACATAGAAAGCACAATCGAAAGCGTTCAAGATATCGTTAAGGTAGAACAAATTAAAAGCGTGTAAACGAAAAGAACAAGAGCCGACGGCTCTTGTTCTTTTAGATTTCGAGAAAGGCTTAAGTACCATTTGCGACGGGTAGGGGGGAATTTCGGCTCCTGTGGGGTCTCACCTGTCCCGCATATCCCGCTATAATCGAGCACCCTTCCGCTCCAATCAACATTAATATGATTGATTTAAAGACTAGACAAAAGCTTATTAAATACGGATATAGTGATTACCTAATAAATTATCGCACGGAAAGTTTGTTCTGAACCACCTCAACCTAGTAGGAGTGAATATCGCTTGACTCCCGTGGAAAACGGGCGTTCGAGACTCGGAGTGGACCGCTTTTGTCCGCGAGGAGGCTCGGGCGTTCGTCCACAGGAAAGCAAGCGATATTCAAACTCCTACGGCCTCGGGATCACAATAGAAAGGTATTAGACCAGATTTTCAAAACTCGATCGACTTTCGTTCTCCCTTATCAAAGGTCATTAAATGCGAATACCCAACAGATTTCGCTAGAGTAATCGCCTGGTCATAATCAGCGCCAACATCCCGAGGAACATGAGCATCCGATGATAGTACGATCGGAATACCTTTCTCATAGCACATCTTTAATAAATCATAATCAGGATATAGTTCACCAACAGGTTTTCTTAATCCAGCAGTACTGATCTCAACACACGTTTTCGAATTTGCGAGTGCATTTGTAGCTCTATCATATTGTTCGAGAAGAAAATCTTTATTATCAGGCTTATAATTGAATATCTTTACTAGGTCTAGGTGACCCACTATATCGAATAAGTTCGATTCAGCAAGCGTCACTACCTGATCAAAATATTTTCTATATGTATCAAACAAATCTCTTTCATCCCAAAGATGGCGATATTCCGCAAGATCGATACCAAAGTCCTCTACCCAATGAATAGACCCGATCACATAATCAAATTGATACGATGAAATGAATTTCTTCATCTCTGCATGCTTCAGAGGCGTATAATCCATTTCAATGGACATTTTCACATCCATACCTTTGTTCTTTGCTTCCTCAAACAATCGTACATATTCGTTCATGTTGTACCATCTTCGTTGATTCACCCATGGGTTTTGCAATATATCTTCCGTTTCATGGAAATGATATGCATGTTCTGATATCCCAAAGTGATCAATATTTTTCTTTCTTGCTTCCTCCACGAATTTAGTTAAGTAATCAAGCGTTAGCGTCCCTTTTTCCAAATGGTTATGATAGTCAGTATACACACCTACATCCCCTTTATTGAACTAGTTTGACTTTTACAGTATCATTGTAACGCACAAAAGCTTCGCAAGATAGCACGTATCCAAACAAAGAAGCGCTAAAACCTATTTCTCATAGGTTCAGCGCCTCTTACAAAACTACTTCTTATCATTCAAATCAAATTCTTCGGCGATTTCAGCCATCTTCGTAGGCATCTTCTCGTCATTAAATACATGTTGTGCATTCTTGTAGCGAACAGGGTTTATTTTCCGTACTTTCTTATTATTTGTTCCCTGTTCATCACCGCTCTTACCATAACCGATATAAGATGGGTAGTTCTCTTGATTACTAGGGTTACTCTGGCTTGTTTTCTTCGCCTCAGGAGATTTCGATTGTTGACCATATTGCTTTGCTGTTTCAGCACCAACCTTAATTGCCTTTCTTGTTAGCTTTCTTGCACGTTTAGAGAGTGATAATACGAGTACAATCACAGATAAAAAGCCCAAAGAGCTGATTAAATTTTTCATAGACTTTTTCAACATAATTTCCTCCTGTCTAGTTTATCTACTTATCTATTGTGTAGCAAAAAGGAGAAGATTATACCTTTTGGTAAACAAAAAAGCCCTCCATCTAGAAGGACTTTCTGTGAATACAAAGCAATTATTTATGGAAGATAGAAAGAAAACGTTGTTCCTTCTCCATCTTTACTATGAACAGATATTTGTCCATGGTGAGCTTCAACAATATTACGTGCAATAGCAAGCCCGAGACCGGTACCTGATCGACCTCTTGTACGTGCTTTATCGGCTTTGTAGAATCTCTCAAATACAAAAGGCAGGTCTTCCTCTGGTATACCAGAACCTGTATCTTTCACATCAAATTGAACACCATTACTCAAAACCGTAATAATTAAACTAACTTCTCCACCTTTAGGCGTATGTCTCACGGCATTATCGAGTAAATTTGTTAATACTTGCTCAATCCGATCACCGTCTATCGAAAGGTTTTGGTCATGGTCAGACACATAATAGCGTAATCCAACCTCTCTCTCACGAGCTGGACCAGAGAATTTCCTTAGAATTCTTTGCCCAAAATCGTATAGGTTGATTTCACTATAAAATAATTCAGTATGTCCCGCTTCCATTCTAGCAAGATCTAAAAGCTCATTCACAAGTCTGCCCATACGAAGTGATTCATCATAGATAATCTGAGCGACTTCTTTCTTCTCTTCATCACTGCTTGCGATATCATCCACAATCGCCTCACTATACCCTTGAAGCATTGCGATAGGCGTTCTTAGCTCATGGGAGACATTCGCAATAAAATCTTTTCTCAGCTTGTCCAAACGACGCTCTTCTGTCATATCACGAAGAACTGCGACAGCTCCTCGAATAGCAGATTTATTATAAAGCGGAGTCATGACAACAACCCAACTTCGGCCCTGCATTTCTACTTCTGTTAGCTGTTCTCTTTCCTGCATGACTACTAAACTGAATAATGAGTGGATATCTTCAGGAACTTCTTTTCCTGGCTCTTCTTGCATCCCTTGCTCATAGTACCAGGCTTTTAAGAATCGTTCAGCTGGTGGATTCGTACTCAAAATCGCACCCGTTTTATCAAACGTTATCACACCATCTGCCATACTACTCAGTATGCTAGACAGTTGTTCTTTCTCCTGATTCAGAGCGGTTACATAATTATTTAATTGTCTGCCCATACGATTGAATGCAACGGATAGTTCGCCTATTTCATCATGTGTCACCATCGGTACTTTTGTATCGAACTTCCCTTTTGCTACCTGTGTAGCAGCTTCTCTCATCTTTCTTAGCGGAGCGGTTATCCGAGTGGATAAGAAAAACGCGAATATCGTTGTAAGAACAATCGCTATTCCGGCAGATATATAGATTAAATTCCTCGCCTGTCTCGTTGTCTCCGCTATGACATCAAGTGATTGATAAAGGAAGACAGCCCCATTTTCTTCTCCAACTTGCAACGGAACACCAACGATCAACAAGTCGTTTCGTGAAGCGGGATCCGCGGCCACTTCCCCCTGTTTCACCACGGTTCGTTGGCTAGTAAAGACCGTTCGTAAGTTCTCATCATCCTTAAATACACTTAACGGAAATTCAGGTAGTCCGTGACTATTAGGAGAATACTGAATCGTTGAAGAATCCTCCACGTTCTCTACAACCATGACACCTGTTGGATAAAAATCAGTAATTTCCCAAGCGGTATCAAAAGCTTGATCTCGATCATCATACTTTTCGATTACGGAAGCCACCTTCGTTGCGAGCCTCTCCATCTCTTCTGCTTCCTTTTCCACATGAAAGTCTTCAAAAAACTGAAGTAGCAGTGTGGTTAAGATGAAAAGCACGAAGGCAACGAGGAGGATAATGGTTAACCAAAGCTTCCCAACAACACTTCTCCAGATCATTACTCTTTAGCAGCCTCAAATTTATAGCCTACTCCCCATACTGTTGAAATCATAGCAGCTGCATTTGGGGAAACTTTGTTTAATTTCTCTCTCAAACGCTTTACGTGTGTATCCACCGTTCTAAGGTCACCAAAGAACTCATAATTCCACACGTCTTTTAAAAGGTCTTCTCGCGAAAAAACTTTGTCTGGTGCTTTTGCTAAATAATATAAGAGTTCATACTCTTTTGGTGTGAGATTAATGATTTGGTCCTCAGCAAGCACACGGTGTGCATCATGGTCGATCGTTAAATATGGAAAGACGATGACATTCTTTGTTGTTGTTTCTGTTTGTAAAAATTTGGTTGTTGAAGACCTTCTTAATAATGCCTTTACTCGTAACACAACTTCTCTAGGGCTAAAAGGCTTAGTAATATAATCATCTGCACCTACTTCAAAACCTTGAACACGATTTGCTTCTTCACCTTTTGCAGTGAGCATGATGACTGGAGTAGCTTTTTGTTCGCGAAGTTGTTCGCATACTTCTATTCCATCTATACCAGGTAGCATAAGATCTAACAAAATAAGGTCAAAATCATCTTCTGTTGCTATCTCTAAAGCAGCTTCACCGTTCTCTGCTTCTTCAATTTCATAGTTTTCTCTTTCTAAATACATTCGTAACAATTTTCGAATACGATCTTCATCATCTACAACTAAAATCTTTGCGTCTTTTTCCAAGAAGATTCCCTCCTACTTGTACTACTATACCTTATTTTACCACGCTCACAGCTTATGAGACCACCAATCAAGAAACCGCATACACTTCCCTGGCACATTCATGTATGTTTACTCATCTTTATCATTATTCCTATTTTCATGAAAGAAAACCTTCACATTACGTGAAGGCTTTCAATTTATGCATAAGAATGAAGACCTGAGATTACCAGGTTAACAACAACAAGATTTAGCATGATGATGATAAACCCTACTACTGCAAGCCAGGCTGACTTTTCTCCTTGCCAACCTCTCGATAGTCTCAAATGTAGATAAGCTGCATAAAATAGCCATGTTATGAGAGCCCATACTTCTTTAGGATCCCATCCCCAGAAGCGAGTCCAAGCTGCTTGCGCCCAGATCATTGCAAAAATTAGGGCTCCAAGCGTAAAGACTGGAAATCCAATTGCAACTGCACGGTATTGAATTTCGTCCACAAGCTCCTCATTTACATTTTTGAGAGCTGGTTGCAGTGCTGCACCGATTCGTTTTCTTAAAATCAAACGAATGATCCAATATAACGCGAGACCACCTAACATAGACCATACTAATGTATTTAGTTTGTGAGCAGCTTTTTCACCTTTCATCCAAGATGGCGCTTCAACAAGAGGGCCAAATTCATTCCCACTAACGAAAGAGGCATCCTTAGGACCAATAAGAGTAGGAATTGTATATTCAACCGTTGTTTGTTGCTCATTAACATCTACAAATTCATATGTAGACGAATATCCTGCTGCTTCAAAACTAAGAGCAATAATAACGAAAGCAATCGTACTGATCAACGTATACATGACAGCTTCAAGCCAGAATGTCGATTTACTGGCTTTCTCTTGATTTACTTTCTTAACTAAATAAACGAGACCTGCTGCAAAGCTAATAGCAAGGATTCCTTCTCCTAAAGCTGCTGTCGTCACATGAATCTTTAGCCAATTACTTTGTAAAGCTGGTATTAGCGGTTGAATTTCTGATGGAAATACACTCGCATAAGCGATAACGATAAGTGCTACCGGCATCGCAAAAACACCGATGACGTTACTTTTATAAATGGCATAGATCATTAAGAATGCAAATACCATCGCCATTCCGAAAAAGGTTGTAAATTCGAACAAATTGCTGACAGGTGCATGTCCTGCCGCAATCCATCTTGTAATAAAATATCCAAGTTGGAATAAAAAGCCGATGCTTGAAAGTATAAATCCACCACGGCCCCATTTCTTTGCATGGGTCACTTCATCTGACTTTCTCCATTTCTTTCCAAGCAGTGAAATGGCGAAAACAAGACTTGCTGCAAAATAGATAAAGAATGAAATATAAAGCAAGTTACTGCTAAGTTGTGCCATCTCATCATGCCTCCCTTCATAATAGAAGTGCTATTTTTGTTCCGATTGATCCTGAGGCATATCGATACCCGTCTTTTCTGTAATCGTTTCGAGTTCGCGCTTTAATCCATACCAATTCTTATTCGTATGGGAAGCTAACCAAACTTCATCCTCTTTTCTACGTATCCAAATACGACGGTGATTCCAGTACATTCCCTGGATGACACCAATCATAAAGATTGCTCCTCCGATACCTAGTATCCAAAGCGTATTGTCTTTACGAACAACTAGACCAGAAACATTTTTCGTATCAACGTTCTGGAATGACATTTTATAGTCATTTTCACCTAACGGCTCTAAGTTCTTCCGGATCGCTACAAACGCCACCTCTCCATCTGGATGATCTGGAGAAATCATGCGAAGAATAAATGCTGGGTTATTCGGGATTTTAGACTTCGTAGTCGGTTCCCCTTTATCGTTGAACTCAAAGTCAGGGAAATAGTCCATCACTTCGACACGATACCCTTCATCAAGTTTGTATTCGTCTTTTGGGTTATAAAGATCGATCGTAAGTTCACCAAAAGACTCCCCAGAATCTTTCTTATCCATCGTGAACGTCATGCTTTGAAGCTCGTTCAATTTATAATCAACTTGATAGATTGCGTAATCGTCAAACTTTAGCGGTTTGTTTACCTGGATCGGATGTTCCTTTACCTTTTCAAGTTCTGGTTCCGTACCTGGAATTCTATCTCCGACTTGTTTATAGAGAACTGCATCCGTTTGATAGTTTTTGGCCACTACTTCTTGACCCGACTGTTCGATTGCATCCTTGAACTTTTCATCGTTATTATCATAGGTTTCTAGGATGAAGCCATCGCTCTTCAAATAATAAGCTTCTTCTGTTCCTTTGATTTTCTTCGTTTCGTCTTCTTTTATCCAGAGCACTTCATCTACGTACATACCTGGAAAGAATCGAAGCATTCCTCCAATAAGAAAGATGATTAAGCCGATGTGGTTTACATAGGGCCCCCAACGTGAAAATCGATTTTTCTCTGCAAAGAGATGACCATCTTCTTCTTTTACATGATACTTCTTTTTTCGAAGTACTTCTTTTAGTTTAGAAAGAGTTGGGTTTTCGCCCTCAACTTTGGTGATTCCAAAATACTTCTGACGTTTCATAAAGCTTTCGTGTCGAATTGTCCGCTGCTTTTTTAACGAGCGATACAATGGAACAAAACGATCTAAGCTTGCTACGATTAATGAGAGACCAAGAGCCGCAATTAGTAGCATATACCACCAGGACCCGTATAAGTTATGAAAACCAAGATCATAGAATAATTGACCTGGGATACCATATTGCTCCCTATAGTATTCAGAGGGTTCAGAAAGTGGAGGTATGTACATTTCCTGTGGGAATATCGTGCCGATTGCTGAAGAAACTAACAGCAATACAATAATCCATATCCCTACTTTTACAGAAGAAAAGAAGTTCCAAACCTTATCGATAATAGTTGTTTTATAGGTTTGTGATCTCCTCGCACTTCCCTCATACCTCATGTTTAGAAGTTTCTTTGATTCTAAATCTCCTTGAAGCGGCTTACCACATGCCTCACATATTTCAGTTCCATAAGGGTTCACGTGTCCGCATTCACAGGTGATGGTTTTGTTGCTCATTCGAACACCCCGTTACGGTTGGATTCGCTTCATATATTCGTCGATTACTTCTTCAGATAAGCTGGCTTCTGTTTTTTGGATCACTTTACCGTCTTTATCAATTAAGAATGTAACCGGAATTGGTCCAACCCCATAATGATTTGTTACGTCGTTCCCCTTATCAAGAAGAACTGGAAAACTAAGTTTGTATCGATCAGCAAAACTCTTTGCTGTTAACTTCGGTTCTGAAACGTTAACCGCTAGAATTTCTACGCCCTTTTCTTTGTATTCCTTATACTTCTTGTCCATCGCTGGCATTTCATCTTTGCATGGCTCACAATAAGTTGCCCAGAAATTCAGGAAGACCCCTTTTCCTCGATAATCCTTCAACTCCACTTCATTTCCCTCTAGGTCAGTAAGGATAAAGTTAGGAGCCTTGTCGCCCGCTTGAACGACACCGCTATCATTAGCGAAGAAATTAGTATAGAACGTATACCCGACTGCTAGTAAGACAGCAGCCAGGATCACCGTTCGGACAACGAGCCGGTTTTTCTTTTTCATTTTGACCAACTCCAATCAAACAAAACAATACTACTTTTACTATAACGTGCTGTAAGGGAGACGCATTACTATTTTTTTGACTTTTGTGTGACAGCCTCATTACGAAGCTGCTTCACTTCATATGGCTTGAGCTCCCGGTACTCACCTGAGTTAAGTCCAGTTAATTCTAAGAAGCCATATCGCTCGCGTTTAAGCTTTTGAACTGGATAACCAAGCGCTTCAAACATTCTTCTTACTTGTCGGTTCTTACCCTCATGAATCGTAATTTCAACGATCGATTTTTCCTTTTGTTTATCGATCGAAAGAATTCTAGCTTGTGATTTAGCTGTTTTCCCATCTTCAAGATGGACACCTCTTTGAAGCTTTTGGATAACTTCTTTCGTCACGATCCCCTTCACTTTAACAACGTAGACCTTGTCGATTTTATAACTTGGGTGCATAAGCTTATTCGCGAAATCTCCATCATTCGTTAATAAAAGCGCACCAGACGTATCATAATCCAGTCTACCTACTGGGAATACGCGTTGTTCAATATGGTGGAAATAATCTGCAACAGCTTTTCGTCCCTTGTCGTCTTCGACTGTGGAAATTACCCCCGTTGGTTTATAGAACAAAAAATAAACCGGTTCTTCACGATACACCGGAATTCCGTCAACTTCTATTTTATCATTGTCTTTCACTTTTGTGCCTAGCTCTGTTACAAGCTTGCCATTCACTTTCACTCTGCCATCTTCGATCAATGTTTCTGCTTTTCTTCTAGAAGTAACTCCTGCTTGTGCTATTACCTTCTGTAAACGTTCCATATAATTCACCTCACTAAAACATCATACTCTTGTGTTAAAGAAACCTCAAGTACAGATTCATTCTATCATCTATTATAGGCAAGAAGCATCTATAGCAATCATCGTAAAATGTAAAAAAGAGCCCCCTTAAAAAGAGACTCTTACCCAAACACGATCGTAACAAATACAATAGCTGCGATAATTCCGACCAGATCTGCGAGCAACCCTACTTTAAGCGCATTCCCCATACGTTTAATACCTACTGCTCCAAAGTAAACAGTGAGGATGTATAGAGTCGTATCTGTACTTCCTTGCATAGTAGATGCCAATCGCCCTAAAAATGAATCCGGGCCGTACGTTCGAATAATATCCGTTGTCATCGCAAGTGCACCCGTTCCAGAAATTGGACGAATGAGCGCTAGTGGAACAATTTCCGTTGGTACTCCTATCATATCGAGGGGAGCTTTTAATAGATCACTTACAAACGCCATCGCTCCTGACGCTCGAAATACTGAGATCGCAACCATCATTCCAATAAGATAAGGAACGATCGAAATTGCAATAGAAAGCCCTTCCTTCCCACCTTCTACGAATGATTCGTAAGTGGGCACTCTTTTCCAAGTACCATAAACAAGGATAAAAGCTATTAAAATAGGGATAATCCAGATCGATATGCTCAGATCATCTCCCCCTTATCTCCTATTGAACGTACGGTCGATTATGATGGCTCCTATCGTCGAACAAATTGTAGCTGCGATTGTCGTACCTATTATTTCAGCAGGTGATACAGAACCATATTTCATTCGGATAGCTATTACACTAGTAGGTATCAACGTTAGACTAGAAGTATTCAAAGCTAGTAATGTCACCATAGATCTAGAGGCATTGTCCCTCATATTGTTCAATCGCTTTAACTCTTCCATTGCTTTGATCCCCATCGGTGTCGCGGCATTTCCAAGCCCGAACATATTTGCAATCATATTTGATAAGATATACCCCATCGCTGGGTGATCAGGAGGGACTTCAGGAAATAGTTTGACTGCAATCGGCTTAAAAACTTTTGATATACTAGTTAACAAGCCAGCGTTCTGGGCAATTCTCATTAACCCCAACCAAAAAACCAACACGCTTAACAGCCCAATACATACTGCTACTGCTTCTTCAGCACCGCTAAAAATCGCTTTATTTACTTCTTCCATCGTTCCATTAAACATCGCATATAGAATGCTAATAACAAAAAGTCCGACCCATATTAAATTAACCATCTAAATCACGCTTTAACTCTAATGAGAACAGGTTTTTAAAGAAACCCCAGAATCCTTTACTTTCCTTTTTCTTAATTTCGTACGTTAATGGGGCTTTCATTAAGACTTTATCATCAAGACTTACTTTATACATCCCCACTGGATCATCAAAGGCACTCGGTTCATTCCAATCGTCCTTATCTGGTGGAGCGGCTAAACGGATGCTTGATTCTACTTCTTCTTTTTCACTTTTCGTTAATGGATATACAAGATCCCGATGTAGCTTAATCTTTCCTTTGTAAGGTTCTTTTCTCACTTCATCAAGAATTCCTTTATGAGCTATCATTGTTAGCTCGTAATTTTCATAACCCCAGTTAAACATCGAAATATGGTCATTCCAATCAGAGGGAGCATTTAACGTCACCGCGATCAGTGACATTCCATCACGTTCAGCAGTCGAAACTAACGTACGTTTAGCACGCTTTGTATACCCCGTTTTCCCTCCAGTCGAATCGCTATACAAACCAGTAACTAGCTTATTTTTATTCCTCCAAACATAATCCCATTTTTCATTCTCATTTGGGGCTTTATGAACTTTCGTACTAGATATGATTCGATACACTTCATTATCCATCGCGTATTGAGTTAATAGAGCCATATCAAAAGCAGTTGAATAATGCTTTTCATGATCATCAAGTCCATGAGGATTTGCAAAAACCGTACTCGTCATTCCGATCTCTTCAGCTTTGTTATTCATCAAACTAACGAATCCTTCAAGACTACCTCCGACTTCCTCCGCAATGGCTACAGCAGCATCATTTCCAGATCTCAGCATGAGACCATACACAAGATTCTCAAGCGTTATTTCCTCACCTGATTTTAAATAGAGAGAAGATCCTTCTGTACCAGCTGCACGTGAGCTTACTTCAACCTTATTCGCCATTTTCCCTGACTCTATAGCCAAAATAGCTGTCATAATCTTAGTAATGCTTGCTATTCTTCGCTGTGTATAAGCATCTTTTTCATATAAAACACGTCCTGTTTCTTGCTCCATCAAGATTGCGCTTCTTGCAGACACATTCACTCCATCTGCAAAAACATTCTCAGGAATCAATAGGAACAATAAGGTAACGATTAATACAATGATGCTAACTTTTGACCGTAATACATTGATCATGCCTTCCACGTCCCCTGGCTCCGTATTTGTACAAGTCTATGAACCACGGGGCTTGGATATGATTATCAATTGGTCTAGTCTTTCGAAAAAGAATCCCTATAATTAGTTGCTTTACTTAGCGCGTATTCTTCAGCTGGAATCCTAATTTTTAATATGAGAAATGCGTTTAATAACGTAAATAACAAAGCTGTGAGATAAGAGGAAAAGATGAGAGGAAATGCAATTATTTCTACCGCTACAATCACATAATTCGGATGACGAATAAATCGGTAAGGACCACTTGAAACAACGTTAGCTTCAGGCAGTACGATGATTTTTGTGTTCCAGAATTTCCCCAAACTCTTCATTGTCCAAACTCTAAAGATTTGAGCGACTAGGAAAATAGCGAGCATCACTACCCAAATAGAGGAAAGCGTAAATCCTCTTATTGCTCCTTCCACAAAAACTGCTGCTAGAAAAGCAACGTGGAGAAAAACAATAAACTTATAATGCTCTTGCCCTGCTTCAAAAGCACCGTTATCCTTCATCCACTTCTCGTTTTTTCTCGCAACAACTAGCTCTGCAAGCCGCTGAAAAACGACTAATAAAAAAAAAGCAGTAAATACGACTCCCATCACTACAGCACTTCCTTCCAAACTAATAGTAATAACTCTGAACAAAAGCCCGGTCCTAGTGCTGCCATTAATCCAATAGCTCCATTCTTGCATCCCTCTCTTAAAAACTGATCTAAAACAAATATGACTGTTACGGAACTCATATTACCAAATTGCCTTAGAACCGACCTTGAAATAGCTGTTTTAGACTGATCTAGTCCCAATGCCTCTTCATACGAGGACAGCACTTTCGTACCTCCAGGATGTGCAATAAAATAATCGATCTCCTCGATGTTTTGTGAAGTTAGAAACTCTTTTACATTTGGTTCAAGCCATGTAGAAACGATCGACGGAATCGATTTTGAGAAAACGACGTGCAAACCCTGATTGCTCACGTCCCACCCCATCACATCTTCTGAGTCTTTCATTAACGTTGAGCATGTTGACTGAACTTCTGGGAGGCAATTTAACTGCGACCGTTTTAGAAGAGGGGATTCTTTCCCACACAAAAGCACACATGAAGTACCATCTGCAAATAGTGCTGTCCCAATTAGGTTACTCTTTGAAAAATCACCGTGTTGAAACGTTAAGCTACAAAGTTCTACATTAATAACGATTACATTTTCTTTCGGATGAGCAAGACAGTATTCATGTGCACGGGATAACCCAGCTGCCCCACCTGCACACCCAAGCCCCCAAATCGGGATTCGTTTTGTGTGAGTCGAGAATGGTAGAACGTTCATAATTCTCGCTTCAATACTTGGAGTTGAAATACCAGTTGTAGATACAAAGAAGATGGCATCAACTTCACTACAATCGACCGGTTTACTAAGGTAATATGTACTTTCTAAACATTCTAGTATTGCTTTAGATGCATACTCGACAGCTAAAGAAACATACTTTGCATTTTTCTCTTCAAATGTTGGTCCTTCTGAATACCATTCTACCGGCATCGCAAAGTATCTCGTATCGATATCTGCACTTTGGAAAACGGGTAAAAGCCTTTCGATATCTTTAAAATGACTTCCAAACTGTTTTCTCGCAAACTCGACTGCCTCATGTTGGTCAAGACGATTTGGAGGAAGGTGTTTTCCTATTGATAGAATCATTATACTACTCCTTAAACTCGCTTTTCCTTTATTTTGAGGCTCAGTCGTCCTTATTATTCCAACATTTTAGATAAAAAAAGATGCTCATAAAGAGCACCTTTTAATGAGCATTTCTATTTATCTCATTTAGCTTTGATACTATCCGTTCTTTGTCCATCGATTTAAGAGCTTCTAAAAATTCTGCTTCGTCACTTACGTATACTCGTTTTCTTTTTGGATATCGTTCAAAAAAACAAACTGCTATCATTTCTCGAACAGGTTCGTCTGCAGTAAATAAACCCTCATCTTTCGCCTTGTCTTCAAAAATGAGCGGATATAGGACCGAAAAGTGTTTTTCATCACCCTCTGCTTCATATGAAACAGTACAACGCGAAAAAGAATCTTCAGGTGAGTTGGAACGATCCTTTTCTAACTGTCCTCCTGCGATGTTTGTAATTTGCATTAATATCCCTCCAATACGCAAGTTCTTTCATTCAGGAATTTCTTGGAATTTCTCAAAGAACAAATCAGCTTCGTCATCCTCACCCTTATCTTGTCCATCAGGTAATGGAGGTAGATCTTCAATCGTACTGAGGCCAAAATGGAATAAGAATTCTCTTGTTGTGCCATATAGAATTGCTCTACCGGTTTTTTCAGCACGACCGACTTCTTTAATTAGAAGTTTACTCATTAAAGTTTGAAGTGGTTTGTCAGTCTTCACACCACGTATTTCCTCAACTTCCACCCTTGTAATAGGCTGCTTATATGCGATGATAGCGAGCGTCTCTAGTGCAGCTTGAGAAATCGAATGATTCTTTGGGTCTTCAACCATCTTTTCTATATACGGAGCGTTCTTTGAATTCGTTGTTAACTGGTAACTCCCACCTAAATAGACGATTTGAAAACCACGTTCTCTATCAGCATATTCTGTTTGCAATTCATTTATTGATTCTACCACCAACGCTTCTTCAACTGATATCGCTTCGACTAAACGTTTAAGGTCGATCCCTTCGTCTCCCACAACAAACAGAAGACTTTCAATGATACTTTTTACTTCTTCATTCGTCACTCCATTGCCTTCCTTTCACTTTCAAATATCATTATTTCTCCAAAGTTGCCTTCCTGTTCACAACTTAGTTCCCTTGTTTTCATAAGTTCTAAGATTGCTAAGAACGTAACGATCATCGGACCTTTTTCATGCTCAGTAAAAAGATCTGTGAACCGCTTCCGTCCCCCACCTCTCAACTGCTGTTTGATTTCATTCATTCGATCTTCTATTGGAATTTCCTCTGTTTTAATCGTTGTTCGCTTAGGTTTCTTTTCTTTCACTCTTCTTGACATCTTTTGAAACGCAGCTAGCATATCATAAAGGGTTACGTCACCGATGGACGTGTTAGAATCTTCACTAGTATACTCGGTTACATCTGCTGGAGGACGAGTGTACAATAAGCTCCGACTGCTTTCTTTCTTCTTTAATTCATCAGCAGCTTCTTTGTATTTCCGGTACTCAACCAGCCGTTGCACTAGCTCTTCACGCGGGTCATCTTCTAAATCATGCTCTTCTTCAAAAAGCTCTTCTTCTCTTTGTGGTAAAAGTGTTTTGCTCTTAATCGCAAGAAGAGTTGCTGCCATTACAAGGTATTCGCTAGCAATATCAAGCTCTAGTTCTTGCATCGTATGTATATATGTCAAATATTGATCAGTGATTTGTGACACCGGGATATCATATATGTCTACTTCATACTTATTGATTAAGTGTAGCAATAAATCTAATGGACCTTCAAAAGCATCCACCTTAACATTATAGTGATTCATGAATACATCTTCCTTTTATATACCATCTAATAAACCGATTATATCACACTGATCACGGAAACCGGATTAGGAAAACACAAAGAAAGACCGGGCATACGCCCGATCTACTACTGCTTTTGTTGACCGAGAACGGATCCGATCATGTTTGTAATGTCTTCTGTGTTACCCTTTTTGGGCTGGCGATTTTGGTACACACTGTATAATGCAGCCCCTACACTAACCGCTGTTAATAAAGGCATCATGTTACTTTTCTTGCCCATAAATTGCCACTCCCGTATTCGTTTTGTTCAACAAAGTGAACAATCTTATTATGTTACACCTATTCATATACCATTCGCTTTAAAATCCATTTACACATGTGCTAAACTACAAGAGAATTGGAGGTCGAAAGACATGTATCCAAAAGCTTACGTTGATTATTTAGTACACTTTCATGGCCTTCGTGATTATTTTGAATGCCACGAAATATTAGAAGAACATTGGAAAGAAGACCCAAGGGGGAATCGAAAACCCCATTGGGTAGGACTTATCCAAATTGCCGTTGGTCTCTATCATCATCGTAGAGGAAATTTTGCTGGAGCTAAACGTATGCTTACCAACGCCAAAAGAATTGCTATACAGGAGAGAGAGCCGCTTAAACAGCTTTCTCTAGAAGTGGATACGCTTATTGGGAAGCTAACAAAACAAATCCAGCTCATCGAACAGAATGATCCTTACGTTAGTATAGACCTTCCGATTACAAGTTCAGAACTTCTTAAACTGTGCGAAGCACGCTGTACAGAAGTTGGCTGTGTATATGGATCTCCAAGTGATTTAACGAACGAATTTATTGTCCATAAACACACAAAACGAGATCGCACAGAAGTTATCGAAGAACGAGATCAACAATACCGGATAAGAAAAGAGAAAAGGAACGGCTAAACCGTTCCTTTCAGATTGTCTAGAAAGTATTATGGACCACCGCCACGGATATGGTAGTGATTTCCGCTCCAGGATGCTCGCTTTCCGCGGGGCGGGCGGTGAGTCTCCTCGTCGCTTTCAAAACGCTCCTGTGGGGTCTCACCTGTCCCGCACGTCCCGCAGGAGTCGAGCATCCTTCCGCTCCAATCAACATGGATATGTGGTTTTAAAGAACAAGACAATAGCAAATTAAATTACTTCTAACGAAATGAAGCAGCGGACTACTTAATAATGATTAGCAGGAAAGTTTCCTCAGATTGATTGCAATCTAGTAGGATTGAATACCACTTGACTCCCTTGGAAAACGTGCGGTTGAGACTTGTAGTGGAAGCCTTTTTGTCTGCAAGGAGGCAGGAAAGCAAGTGGTGTTCCCTACGGCATAGGGAACACATTAATCAAGCTTCTCTACAAACTAAAAGGAACGGCTAAACCGTTCCTTTTTTCTAATTAGAAATATTAATATTTCCTTCTAGATGACATCTTTCAAAGAAAGTACCTGTAAACTCATTTCCTTTGATATTCACTTCATCATTGAGGATTTCACATAGAGCTTCCACCATTTGTTTACCGATTCCCTGGTGACGATGGGAAGGGTTAACGCTTATATCTTTAAGTTCGACTTCTGTCTCACTTATCCATTCAATACCTAACAACCCGATGATATCTTCTTCTTTCCAAAGATAGAGTTGTCTTGATTCCATATCTTCATAATCTTTAATAGACTGTTGAAGCTTCTTTATTTCTTTTTCATTTGGCATAAAGCTCAATAATCCCATTGCGATTTTTTCGTGAGCTTTTTTATATCGAATTAGCATCATTATCCCTCATTAAAGAAATTCTTGGCTTTCTGTTCATTACCTTATTCAAACATATGTTGAAGTGTTCACACAAGTCTTCTCACAAGTGCAACGAGCATAATTACGGCGATCACGATACACATTCGTATCAACCATTTTTCTTGATTTTCACCCTTCACTTGAATGACTCCCTTGCCACAGTGTTAAACATCATCACAATCATAGCCAAAAATCTCCTATTAATCAACCTTCAAATGATTTTGATAAATTCGCCATTTCAATTGCAGCAGCAGCAGCTTCCCAACCTTTGTTACCAGCCTTCGTGCCAGCACGCTCAACAGCTTGTTCGATCGTATTCGTAGTCAATACGCCAAAAATGACTGGTACCCCGCTTTGTAAGGATAGATTTGAAACCCCTTTTGCTACTTCATTACATACATAATCAAAGTGTGGAGTCGCTCCTCTAATTACCGTACCGAGCGTAATTACTGCATCATAACGACGAGAATCAACCATTTTTTTAGCAGCGAACGGAATTTCAAAAGCACCAGGAACCCAAGCGATATCGATATCATTTTCACTCATTCCATGTCTTCTTAGCGCATCTTCAGCTCCACCTAAGAGCTTACTAGTAATGAACTCATTAAACCGTCCTACTACTATTCCTACCTTTAACCCTGATCCGACTAGATTTCCTTCATATATATTACTCATTATTTATTCCTCCCTACAATTGTTTTCAGATTAGAAATGAAGCATATGACCAAGCTTACTATGCTTCGTTTTTAGATACCTTTCATTCTCCATCCTTGAAGCCATTTGTAATGGCACTCGCTTATCAACCTCAAGTCCATAGCCTTTTAGTCCTGCGATTTTTCTTGGATTATTCGTAAGCAGGTCCATCTTAGAGATCCCTAAATCACGAAGAATTTGTGCACCGATTCCATAGTCCCTTAAATCTGGTTTAAACCCGAGTTTCTCGTTTGCTTCAACAGTGTCATAGCCCTGTTCTTGCAACTTGTACGCCTTCATCTTATTTAGCAGGCCAATCCCTCTTCCTTCTTGACGCATATAGAGCAACACGCCATGTCCTGCTTCTTCTATCTGAGCTAGAGCAGCATGAAGTTGAGGTCCGCAATCGCACCGGAATGATCCGAACACATCTCCAGTTAAGCATTCAGAGTGCACTCTAACTAAAGTAGGTTCATCTGGAAGAACCTCTCCTTTTACTAAAGCAACATGTTCCTTTTGATCTAATATATTTGAATAGCCGATTGCTCGAAATGATCCATATTCAGTAGGCATCTCGATTTCAACTTCTCGCTGTATTAAATTATCTTTACGGTTCCGATAATGAATCAAATCTTTAATCGTAATCATCTTCAGATCGTGTTCTTCAGAGAGTTTAGCCAAGTCGGGAACCCGTGCCATTTCGCCATTCTCTTTGATGATCTCGCAAATTACGCCTGCAGGCTCTGACCCTGCTAACTTTGCAAGGTCGATGGCAGCTTCAGTGTGCCCAGCCCGCCTAAGTACGCCACCGTCTTTTGCGACCAAAGGAAAGATGTGTCCCGGACGATTAAAGTCTGCCGGATTCGATTTGTCGTCGATAAGAGCTCTTATTGTTGCTGCTCTCTCAGAAGCTGAGATACCAGTAGTCGTACTAATATGATCAACGCTAACAGTAAAAGCTGTTCCATGAGAATCTGTGTTATGGTCTACCATCGGATTAAGCTGCAATTTCTTCGCACGTTCTTCTGTTATCGGTGTACAGACCAATCCTCGTCCCACCGTTATCATAAAATTAATCGTTTCTGGAGTTACCTTGTCTGCTAACGCAATAAAGTCTCCTTCATTTTCACGATCTTCATCATCACAAACAATTACCATTTTCCCCTGCATAAGATCATAGATCGCTTCTTCTATCGTGTGAAACATACTACTCCCTCCTTCTCTTCTCTATTTAAAGCCGTGATCTTCGAAAAAGTTACGATTTAATGTGGAATGTTCGGTTGAACTGTGTACCTCATCTTTTTTAAGGTATTTAAGGATATATTTTCCCAACATATCGCATTCAATGTTAACAATATCACCTACTCGTTTACTTCCGAGCACGGTAGCGCCTACCGTATGAGGGATGAGCGAGATCGTTAATGTATCTTCTGTAAGTTTAAACACTGTTAAACTTGTACCATCAACTGATACAGATCCCTTTTCAACAAAATAATCCATCAGGGTCGGCGACAGCTTAATCTCAACGTATTGTGCATTATCAACTTGCTCAATCCTAGCGATTTCACCGATGCCATCAACGTGACCCGAAACAAAATGACCTCCAAACCTTCCGTTCGCAGCCATTGCTCTTTCTAAGTTCACATGATCATTTGGTCTCAATTCTCTGAGCCCCGTTGCCCGGAATGTTTCTGGCATAACATCCACAGAAAAAGCAGAACTCGTGTAAGTGGTAACTGTTAGACATACCCCATTGATCGAAATACTATCACCTAAATGGACATCTTCAAGAACTTTTGCAGCCCCAATATCCAGTACGATTGATTCCCCTGATTGATGTACACTTTGGATCTTTCCGATTTCTTCTACGATTCCTGTAAACATTCGTGCACCTCTTTTCGTCTAGAGATGATTTTAATATCATCTCCAACGCGTTCTATATTCTCGATTTGCAATTCAATCGACTCTTTCATATACGAAACCCCGAGACCCTCAAAAGAAGTAGGAGCCTCTTTTCCTCCAATTAACTTTGGCGCAATGTAAGAAATTACTTTTTGGAAAGTTCCTGCTTCAAGAAAGCTCCCGTTCACAGTAGGACCTCCTTCTACTAAAACCGAGGTTATCCCACGATCGCCAAGAGTTCGGAGAAGCTCTTCAATTTCAAGAGTCTCACTTTGAAGCCCTATCACTTTCACATGTGGTGCGAATGTTTTATCCTTTTCAGACTTCGCTTTTTCTGTTGTGATGATCCATGTTTCAACTGAATCGTCATGCAAAAGCTTTGCATGTGAAGAAATCCTTAAATTGCGATCAAGAACAACTCTAACTGGACTCAATCCCTCTCCGTATCTCGTTGTAAGTGTAGGGTCATCCTTTTCTACTGTTCCAACACCTACTAGTATTGCATCATGTTGATGACGAAGAGCATGTACATCCTGCCTTGCCTCAGGTCCAGTAATCCATTTACTGTCACCTGTTTTTGTTGCCACTTTTCCGTCCATTGAAATGGCAGATTTCAATGTGACAAAGGGTTTATTCGTATTTATGTAGTGGAAAAACACTTCATTAATCGAATATGCTTCTTCTTCTAACAATCCTAAATGAACTGTTATGTTGGCTTCTTTCAGCCTTTCTATTCCCCTCCCACCTACAAGGGGATTCGTATCTTTCATCGCTACGAAGACCTCTGTAACACCCGCATCTATTAAAGCGGTACTACATGGTGGTGTTTTTCCATGATGGCTACAAGGCTCAAGTGTCACGTAAGCAGTTGCTCCCTTTGCTTTTTCACCAGCCATTCGAAGTGCATTAACCTCAGCGTGCGCATCACCTGCTTGTAAATGAGCCCCCATGCCAACGATTCTACCTTCATTCACGATTACGGCTCCAACAGATGGATTTGGCGCAGTTTGTCCTATTGTATTCCTGGCAAGATCAATTGCCATCTTCATATAATCCTTATCATTCACACGAATCATCTCCTAACAAATCAATTGGGGTTAAGAGATAAAAAAAGCCTCCCTTTTTCATGAGGGAGGCTTTCGAAAAGAGTATACCAAATAAACCTTTTGAATGTTATTCTTCAAAAGGATCGGTAAACTTTTACTCCTTCTCCCATCCAGACTATACTGTCGGTTCTGGTCTTTCACCAGATCCACCGTGTGCGATAAGCACCCGGGTCACGGACTTAGTTGATTAAATAATCAAGCATTACCGCCGGTTGGGAATTTCACCCTACCCCGAAGGAAAGTTTTATTTAGTTAAGTTGAAATTATTCTTCGTCCCACACCTTAACTTCTTTCATGACATCTCCTTGTTTAATGCGGAGAACTGTATCCATACCTTCCGTTACTTGACCGAAAACGGTATGAACACCGTCAAGGTGAGGTTGTGGTTCATGTACAAGGAAGAACTGACTTCCACCAGTATCTTTACCTGCATGAGCCATAGATAGTGATCCTGCTACGTGCTTGTTTGGATTACCTTCTGTCTCACAGTCAATCGTGTAGCCAGGGCCACCCATACCAGTTCCTGTAGGATCTCCACCTTGCGCAACAAAACCTGGAATTACACGGTGGAAATTAACACCGTTATAGAAACCTTCATTAGCTAGCTTTTCAAAGTTAGCTACAGTATTAGGCGCATCCTCATCAAAAAAATTAATTTGAATCACTTCGCCGTTTTCAAATGCGATTGAACCTTTTTTCATAAAAAATATCCTCCTGCGTAAACAATTTGCTAAAGAGCACTTTCATTATAGCATATAGTATCGAAATTACCGTATTATTAACACTTAGAAACTATTTCGAAATAGCCATTTTCTTTAAGGGGCGATCATGCTTAATCAAATCTTCATAGGATTCTCTTTCAACTACAAGACTTGCTTCACCCTCTTCAACAAAAACGACTGCTGGTTTTGGAAGACGATTATAGTTATTAGACATGGAATACCCGTATGCGCCTGTAGAAAATACAACCATCACATCACCAGCGATCGCACGTTGAAGCTCACAATCCCAAATCAGCATATCACCCGATTCACAGCATTTCCCAGCTATTGAGTAAAGAGTATTTTTTGGCTCATTCATCCGATTAACAATCGAAGCTTCGTACTTAGCTTTATATAATGCAGGACGGAGGTTATCATTCATCCCTCCATCAACTGCAAGATAATTTCGTAATTCAGGTACATTCTTATGAGAACCCACTGTATATAACGTCGACCCAGCTTCACCTACTAGAGATCGCCCTGGTTCAATCCAAATTTCCGGCATCACCATGTTACTATGTTCAAGCTGCTTACTGACAGCACTCGTCATGGCATCGATATATTCTGAAGGAGGAATTGGTTGATCTTCGCTATTATATCGAATTCCAAACCCACCCCCTAAATTAAGAACACGAGGCTCATATCCAAAATCGTCGTACCATTTATGAAGGTAGCTATAAATCTTTTCAATCGCCATCACAAATCCAGTGGTTTCAAAGATTTGCGAACCTATATGACAATGAAGGCCAAGAAGATGGATATTTCCCATTTTCAATGTAGTATCGATTGCCTGTTCTACTTGACCACTTTGTAAATCGAAACCAAACTTCGAATCTTCCTGACCAGTTAATATATAGTCATGCGTGTGTGCTTCGATGCCTGGTGTAATTCTGAGCAAAACATTCGTTGACACACCTTCTTCAAGTGCTAACTGCTCGAGTAAGGAGAGTTCATAAAAGTTATCGACTACAAAACATCCAATGCCCGCTTTTAAAGCCATTCTTATTTCTGAGTCACTTTTGTTGTTGCCATGAAAATGAATGCGCTCGACTGGAAAACCTGCCTGTAATGCAGTATAAAGTTCCCCACCAGAAACGACATCAAGACTCAATCCTTCTTCTTCAGCAAGCTGCACCATCGCAATGCATGAGAATGCCTTACTTGCGTATGCCACTTGATACTGCAATTGCTTTTTCTCGAAAGCCTCTTTAAATGCTCTCGCCTTCTCACGAATCAGTGCGACATCATACACATATAACGCTGTGCCATACGTTCTAGCTAGTTGAAACGTATCGACTCCCCCGATTGTATAATGACCACTTTCTGAAATTCCTGCTGTACCAAATAAGTGCACGATATTCTCCCCTTCTCGCTTTATTCAGTAAGCGAGCTCCCACTACAAAAAAACAAACAGCCAACTTATAGATACATTGGCTGTTTTGCTCCGTATCCCCACGAGTTGGATTAGCTCACCACTGCAAAATAATTAACAGTGACAGTCTGCAGCTTATTCAACTACAGCCCAGCAGAAAAAGAATGGCTCTTCTTCCACTTCGGCAATTTGACCTTTCAGATACCCTCATCGCAAACCATTATATGCTAAGATATCGTACTCATTCGCATTGCGCCTCTATCCCCATTACGTTCAATGAGGTCTATTCTATTAAAAAATAAATTATCACATTTTTTAAGATTCAGCAAGTGGTTCGTCCTCTTGCTTCTTCTTATTTTGAGGTTGAGTTATACTTGGCCTTAGTTTTGTTAACGGCACCGATACTCTTATTAAAATCTGTACGAACGCTTTGGCATTGAATGGGATAAACGGCCACAAATAAGGTGTATTTAGTGGTCGTAAGCTAATTAAAAATAACATTGTTAACGTTACCCCTAACATATAACCCGGAACTCGGAAGAAGAACACAAGAAAAAGTAAGAGCAGCCTTATCAATTTATTCGCGATAGCAAGCTCATAACTTGGCGTTGCATATGAGCCGATGGCCGCTATTGAAACATAAAGGATAACTTCTGGCACAAATAAACCTACGTCGATCGCAATTTGTCCGATCAGAACTGCTGCAATGAGGCCCATTGCTGTTGAGAGTGGCGTGGGGGTATGGATGGCGGCCATCCTCAAAGTTTCTATCCCTAGCTCAGCTAGTACAATTTGAACAAAGATCGGAACATTGGTTTTCTCATTTGGTCCTATGAAGTCAATTGTTTGTGGTAGAAGCTCTGGTTCGTAAACAAACAGTAGCCATAGAGGCAATAGTAATAATGCAGCAAGCATTCCCCCAAACCTTACCCATCGAAGAAAGGCTCCTGCTATTGGGGCTTCCCGATATTCCTCCGCATGCTGAACATGGTGAAAAAATGTGGTTGGTGTAATGATGACACTTGGAGAAGTATCTACAATAATCAACACGTGACCTTCTAACAAATGTGCAGCTGCTACGTCAGGCCTTTCTGTATACCTGACTAGAGGGAATGGATTTCCTGCTTGGTGTACTAAGAATTCCTCTACTGCTTTATCAGCCATAGGTAATCCATCAATATTAATTTCCTTTAACTTCTTCGTTACGATTTCAACAAGATTAGGGTTTGCTACATCTTCTATATATGTAAGGCAAACATCCGTTTTTGATCGCTCTCCAACTTGAAGGATCACATTACGCAGTTTCCCATCCCGAATCCTTCTCCGAGTTAGTGCTGTATTTTCTATGATGTTTTCGGTGTATCCATCTCTCGAGCCTCGTATAACCTTCTCTGTATCTGGCTCTTGTGGCGTTCTACCAGGATACTTACGAACATCAATAATATAAGCCTGTTCTTCACCTTCCATGAAAACAGCTATTAACCCAGACAGAACCTGATCTACGACTTCATCAAAATTCTCAACTGTGCTAACCTGCTGATGTGGTAAGTGGTTATGAATTACTTTTTCAAAATGAGCGGTTAACCTATGATGTTCATCTGTATACATTAATTCACGCATAATTTCTACGATGATCGATGTATCACATAGTCCTGTACAATAGTAAAAGTTAACTTCCTTGTTTAGAATTTTTATTTTTCGAACACCGACATCAAAGCTTTCACCAATACCGATGGACTTTTCCATAAACTTTTCATTTTCTTTTAACTTTTTAAAGATCTTTTGTTTATCCTTTGAATTCGAGGTCATCGACTCCACTCCTTTCTAGAAGAATTTGAACGGCTTTTCTTGTGATTGGAGATCCTTTTGATGGATCATCATACCCTGACATCTTGCCGATATCCCCAACACCAACTACGATAGGAAGATTCAATTTATCTAGGATTGAAACGGTATCACCATCAATTCTCCCCATCTCCATATCAGGGAGCCCGTTTTTATCTACACCATAATGTGTGAGCTCTCCAAATCGATCGATCGATACATCTACTTTCGTCCATTCAGAAAAATGAGTTCTCGATGCGACTGCAATAGCTCCTAGCACTTCAACATTCCTATCCGCTGCTACGTATTGCATCGCTAGCTCACCATATCCTTCTCCATGGTATCCACTATCATCAAACATAACGAATACAGGGTCGTGAGGTGTCTTTGAGATGAGTGAAACAATTTCATAGCCTGCAAGCGGGGTAGGGTTACCAGCTGATTGACTGATACATCTTCCGCCGAGCTCTGAAGCAACTGCTTCAATCGCCTGTTGTGCATATAAATCACCATCTGTAACAAAAATAACCCGCCGCTTTCTATTCATCTCATCACCCCTTTGGTTTAAACAGTATGGCAACAATAAACCCGAACACAATCGCAGAAGAGATACCAGCTGATGTTAGCTGAAATATCCCCATTCCAATCCCAATGAACCCATGTTCTTCACCTTTTTGCATCGCTCCATGAAGCAAGGAATGACCAAAACTTGTGATTGGAACGGTAGCTCCAGCACCAGCAAACTCAATCAGTTTGTCATAGATTCCAAATCCGTCTAATATTGCACCGCTTACGACAAAGGAAGACATGACGTGTGCAGGCGTTAGCTTGAATATGTCTAACAATAGCTGACCTATAACGCAAATTGCGCCCCCCACAGCAAAAGCAATAACATACTCCATTAGTAATCACTTCCTGTTCTCTCCAAAACCACTGCATGTGCAATGGCTGGCATGCTTTCTTTTTGTTGCACCATCACTGGACTATGAAGGCACCCTGTTGCGACGACTAGGATTTTGTTGTAACGTCCCTTCTTCAATAAATCCACAAGGTGTCCGTATGTCACAACAGCAGAACATGCACATCCACTGCCCCCTGCAAATACTTCTTCTTGATTCGGACGATAGACCATCAACCCACAGTCGTTGTGGTTATTTGTTATGTCGAATCCCTCTTCAATTAACAAGTCTCTCACGATCGGTGATCCCACTGCAGATAAGTCTCCAGTGACGATCAAGTCGTACTCTTCAGGCTGAATATTAAGATCCTTAAAGTGTGTTGCGATTGTATCAGCAGCAGCAGGAGCCATTGCGGAACCCATATCGAAAGGATCTTTCACACCCCAGTCAACAACTCTTCCTACCGTAGCTGAGGTAATTCTAATATCGGTCACGTCCGTTCCAATAAGTGCTGCACCCGCCCCAGTTACTGTTGAAGTAGCCGTACCTGGTTTTTGACCTCCATATTCTGTAGGATATCGAAATTGCCTTTCAGCAGTTGCATTATGGCTACTAACACCTGCTACAGCCCTTTTCGCAAAGCCACCTTCTACTAATGAAGAAGCTACAGCCAGTGATTCCATGGAGGTTGAACATGCTCCGAACACACCTAGAAAGGGGATTTGGAGCGTTCTAGCAGAATATGTTGCACTTACGATTTGATTTAATAAATCTCCTGACACATAAATATCCACGTCTTCCTTAGCGATGCCTTTTTTACTCAAACAGTTTGAAATTGAATCCTCTAAAAGTTTTCTTTCGGCTAGCTCCCAATTATCCTCATCACAATGAAGATTATCATACGTTACATCGAAACAATCTCCTAATGGGCCTTCAGCTTCTTTTGGTCCAACTGCTGTCCCAACCGATTGTAGATAGACATTCGAGAATGTCCACGTTTGTTTTCCAGTTTTCATTAAACTCTCTCCTTACAAGAACGTTCTAAACAGCAAGCGGACAATTCCTACTAAGTAAGCTGCAACAACCCCAAACACAATGACGGAGCCAGCGAGCTTAAACATATTTGTTGCAACTCCAAGAACAATTCCCTCACTTTTATGTTCGAGGGCAGCACTAGTGATTGAATTCGCAAATCCAGTTACAGGTACAGCTGATCCAGCACCGGCAAACTGACCTAGCTTATCGTACACTCCAAAGCCTGTAAGTAAGGCAGCAATAAGGATAAGAGTTGCAACAGTAGGATTTCCAGCTGTCTTTTCTGAAAAATCAAAGACATTCATATAGAAATTCTGTATTCCTTGTCCAAATGCGCAGATTGCGCCGCCTATTAAAAATGCTTTTGTGGAATTCCACACGAAAGGTGTCTTAGGGTGATAGTTTTTGATGTTTTTTGAATATTTTTCTTGATCGTGTAAAGACATTTAAAAACCTCCATCTACAAAGATTGTCCAGTGGAATAGTGAACCGAATACCTTTCCTAATACGATTGCCATCAACAAGAGTAGGATTTTATCGATGAAGCCAATACGCTTGGTCAGAATGGGAAGAACATTTAGAACTTCTGTTAAAGCGGCAGCAAGCATTCCAATAAAAACACCTGCCCCAAGACCTATTGGTACCATGATTGCTCTCGGTAATCCCAATACAGGATTTCGTAAGGAAAGCCAGCTCGCTATTACAGCTCCTACAATAATCGCCCATTCATAATATCTAATCAGATGTCTAGTTTTCGTTATCTGTGTTAGGCGTGGGATAATTCCTAGAACCGATAAAAACGCTACAAAACCCGCCCCTACAGCGATCCCTTCAGCAAACCCTATAATCATGACTAAAATGATTTGTGCATTCATGAATCTTTCGTTCCATCTTCTTGTTTCTCGTGTACGATGACATACTGATCGAGATCTTGCTGATAATTAAACATTTCTACCTCAAGAGGACTAGGTTCTTCATTAAAACGTTTCTTAAACAGATGGTTAAAGAACAGAATCATTCCGAAGCCAAGTCCAAATGAATAAGGAATTTGCAGAAGAAGTGGTTTAGGGTTATCAATACCTGTAACGATTTTGTATATTTGTTGATGTACCTCCCTCATACTTACATCCTCATGGAAATTCATAATTGCAAGTGCAGCCCCAATAAATAAGAGAAGCCATATAAACACAAAATAAACAGGAGCTAAATTCTTCTTAGAGATTTGCACTTCAATGATGGTTTGAGTTGGCCCAATGATTTGCACTTCTACGTAGGACGTATTCTGAATAGCTTTGATCACTTTCATCACATCGATCACAACGAGATTTTTATCTTTCTTGTTAATGCGATGAATGATGATTTTTTCTATCTTCTTACACAGCTCATCTTCTCCAATCAGTTGAGCTAAATCACCGATTGTAAGCTCGGCACCAGGTCTTACTCTGATTTTTTGTTTCAGACGAAGGTAAATCATATCTGCTGGCACAGCTCTCCACCTCCTTATTCGAGAGGCACCTTATATAGGTAATAGTATGTTTCTGCCATATCGCTATCATTCTAACTGCAATCATGTTCCATTAATTCCCTCATAAGAAAAACATGGTTGGTATATAGAAATTAACCAAAAATAAAAGAACAGCTGAACTATTTTTTCAGCTGTTCTCAAATTGTCAAAAAAGTATTAAGGACCATTCGCCAACGATAGGGTAGTGATTTCCGCTTCAGGATGCTCGCTTTCCGCGGGGCGGGCGGTGAGTCTCCTCGTCGCTTTCAAAACGCTCCTGTGGGGTCTCACCTGTCCCGCATGTCCCGCAGGAGTCGAGCATCCTTCCGCTCCAATCAACATTAATATGTGGTCCTGGTTCTGAAAACAAGACAAAAGCAAAGTAAATAACTTCAGAGAAATAAAGTGAAGAGCTACTTCATAATAATCGGTCGGAACGTTTGCTTCGATTTATTGCAACCTAGTAGGAGTGAATACCACTTGACTCCCGTGGAAAACGGGCGTTCGAGACTCGGAGTGGACGGCTTTTTGTCCGCGACGAGGCTCGGGCGTTCGTCCACAGGAATCTTGTGGTATTCAAACTCCTACGGCATAGGGAACACAATAATCAGGTTTTTCTACAAACCAAGAACAGCTGAACTATTTGTTCAGCTGTTCTTTTATTTCTTTTAATATTTTCTTTTCAAGACGCGATACTTGTACTTGAGAAATCCCTAGCCGCTCAGCTACTTCAGACTGAGTCTGATCTTTATAATACCTCAAATACACGATCAACCTCTCTCTTGAATCTAACTGTTGAAGTGCATCCTGTAATGCGATCTTATCGAACCAAGACGTATCAGAATGGTCAGCGATCTGATCTAACAGAGTGATTGGATCTCCATCATTCTCATAAACAGTCTCATGAATAGAACTCGGTGCGCGAACTGCTTCTTGAGCCATCACCACTTCTTCAGGAGTTACCTCAATAAGCTCAGCAATTTCATTAATCGTTGGCGTACGTCCTAGCGTCTTCGACAATTCATCCCTTGCTTTACGAACCTTATTACCTGTTTCTTTTAGAGATCTGCTTACCTTAACTGTACCATCGTCTCGAATAAAGCGTTGGATTTCTCCAATAATCATAGGGACTGCATAGGTGGAGAATTTCACATCATAACTTAAATCGAACTTGTCAACGGATTTTAACAGACCGATGCATCCTATTTGAAAAAGATCATCTGCTTCATAACCTCTGTTTAGGAAGCGTTGTACGACAGACCAAACAAGTCTCATGTTTTTCTGTACAATTTGATCTCTTGCCTGTTGATCACCTTTCTGGCTCTGTTTTATTAGCTCCTTGACTTCTTCATGCTTAAGCTGGGTATGTTTACCTTTTTTTACCTCCACGTCCATACGCAGGTCCCCTTAATTACATAACGCTTTATTTTTTGATAGGTACTTAACAACTTGAATTGAAGTACCCTGGTTCTTCGCAGATTCTATTTTCACTTCATCCATGAAATTCTCCATGATTGTGAATCCCATACCTGATCTCTCAAGCTCTGGCTTCGTAGTGAACAACGGTTGTCTAGCTTCATCTAAATCATCGATTCCAATCCCGTTATCACGAATACTTAAATGCACAGTATCATCGTTTAGTTCAACCGAAATGTATACTTTTCCATCAGCATTCTGTTCATAACCATGTATGATCGCATTTGTTACTGCTTCTGAAACAACGGTCTTGATCTCTGTCAGCTCATCTACAGTAGGATCTAATTGAGCAATAAACGCAGCTACGGTTACTCGAGCGAACGATTCATTTTGACTCAGAGCTGAAAACTCGATATCCATACGATTTCTCATTAAGCCACCCCCAGAGTCGCAAGAGCATGTTGTTCATCATCTTCAAGACGTACGATCTTAAATAGACCAGACATTTCAAAAAGACGCTTCACAGCAGGAGATATCGAGCATACCACCATTTCACCGCCAAAACTTTTCACTTTGTTATAACGCCCGAGGATTACGCCAAGCCCAGAACTATCCATAAAAGACAGACCTTCCAAACTTAGAACGATATGTTCGATTTTTCTCTCTTCAAGAAGCTGATCGACTCTCTCTCGTAACTCTTCAGCAGTATGATGATCCAGTTCGCCCTCTAACCGTATTAATAAAACTGGATGTTTAACTTCTAGACTAATCGTAAGACTCACAACGCACTCCTCCTCATGGTTTGCTTGTGAGTTTTTTCTCTTTTTATATGCTCAATTCCTTCTTCATGACAAAACTAGTGGTTGTTCGAGTAAACAAACGTTTACTTGACATCTTCATCAGATGCTTTGGCGAATTGCGCAACAGTTCGTTTCATCAACTGCCACCATGATGCTTGATCAATATTTTGAGAAGACAAAACAGGCGAAGTTGCAGTAACCTTTCCATCAACTTTTACAGTAAGAACACCAACAGGATCACCTTTTTTTATCGGTGTTTCTATCTGATCGTTCATTTTGATTGAAGTCGTTATCTTTTCATCTTCCTGTCCTTTTTTCATCAAAACTGAAACCCGCTGAGAAGTTACGACTTTCATCGTTGAACGATCACCTTTATTCACTTCTACGTTCTTCACAACATGATTTCGGTCAAATAACTTATTTGTCGTATATTGAGAAAATGCATAATCAAATAGCTTCGTTACTTCTGAATTACGTTTCTTAGGTGATGGAGCCCCCATTACTACTGCTACAACCCTCATATCATCTCGTTTTGCTGTAGCGGTAAGACAATATTTCGCTTCATTTGTGAAGCCGGTTTTTAGCCCATCGACTCCTTGATAAAATTTAACTAATTTATTTGTATTAACTAACCAGAATTTATTGTCTGTGTCTTCCCTTAAATAATCTTCATACTTTCCTGTATACTTCGTGATTAAATCATATTTCAATAATTCTCTTGCCATCAGGGCCATATCATGTGAAGTCGAGTAGTGATCTTTAGCTGGAAGTCCTGTAGGGTTCACGAAATTTGTATCTTTCAAACCCATCGCTTTCGCTTTATCATTCATCATTTTCACGAAGGCTGTTTCTGATCCAGCAATCGCTTCTGCCATCGCAACAGAAGCATCATTTCCTGATGCAATCGCTATTCCCTTCAACATATCATCGGCCGTCATTTCTTCTCCTGCTTCTAGGAAGATCTGCGATCCACCCATTGAAGCAGCATATTCACTTGTTCTTATTTTGTCATCAAGACTTATTTTTCCACTTTCAATGGCCTCCATTATTAATACCATTGTCATGATTTTGGTCATACTTGCTGGAGGAAGCTTCTTATTACTATCCTTCTCGTATAAAACCGCTCCTGTATCCCGCTCAATTAATATTGCAGATGATGATTCTTCTACAATATCTGATTTAATTTCACTAGCGCTTGCAAATGATGGAACGAATGTCGCTACAGCGAGTAGCATGGCAAGTAATGCTGCCGAAACTTTCATCTGGATCCCTCCATTCTTAATAATAGAAGGATGCCCAGCTTATTGGTAAGTTATACCTTTCATAGATAGAAACGATTACAAAATAAGTCAATAAAAAAGCCCCCGAAAAGGGGACTTTATCTAATCACTATTTAGTTGATCACATCATAAATAAGCTTATGCTTACCAGGGGACTCTTCAGATAGCGTGTACGCTTCATTTATTTTCTTTACTGAATCTTGAGGGTTCTCATCATCACTATGAAGTGTAACCAACGCTTCGCCTTTCTTGACTGGGTCGCCTACTTTTTTATTAAGTGTAATGCCGACTCCATGATTAATCTGATCGTCTTTTGTTGCTCTACCTGCTCCAAGGTACATAGCAGCAACACCAACTGATTCAGCATCAATTGCAGTTACATACCCATCTTTTTCTGCAGCCACTTCAACATGATACTTTGATTGAGGAAGTTTCGAAAGATCATCGATCACACTTACGTCTCCACCTTGAGCAGAAACAAGTGAACGGAATGCTTCAAATGCTTTCCCATTTTCTAGATTTTGTTCTAGCGTTTTATATGCTGAATCAAAGTCACTAAACACGCCTGCAAGGACAGTCATATGTGAAGCTAATTCAAGAGATAAAAGGCGTAGGTCTTCAACTTTCTTACCTTGAAGAACTTCACAAGCTTCTCGAACTTCATTTGCATTCCCAACTTCAAAACCGAGAGGCTGATTCATATCACTAATAACAGCAACAGTATTTCTGCCTAGATTATTCCCGATGTTAACCATTTCTCGAGCTAATGCCTTAGAATCTTCTAACTCCTTCATAAATGCGCCAGAGCCTGTTTTCACATCTAGAACGATGCTGTCAGCACCAGAAGCTAGCTTCTTACTCATGATTGAACCAGCAATCAATGGAATCGAATCAACTGTAGCCGTAACGTCTCGAAGTGCATATAGCTTCTTGTCAGCTGGAGCAAGGTTTCCAGTTTGACCCGCAACTGCAAGCTTGTGCGTGTTCACATTGTTAATGAACTTATCTTTTGTCATTTCAATGTTAAATCCTTCGATGGATTCAAGCTTGTCTAACGTACCACCAGTATGTCCAAGTCCTCGACCAGACATCTTTGCAACAGGTACTCCTACAGAAGCAACAAGCGGTCCTACGATGAACGTCGTTTTATCGCCAACTCCACCTGTAGAATGCTTGTCCACTTTATGTCCTTCGATCGCAGAAAGGTCAATCGTTTCTCCTGAATCGACCATCGATTGCGTTAACATCGCTGTTTCGTTGGATTCCATGCCATTGAAATAAATAGCCATCATAAGTGCAGAAGCTTGGTAGTCTGGGATATCACCTGCTGTGTAACCATTGATGAAGAATTCTATTTCTTCTTTTGTTAGTGTCTTACCGTTTCTTTTCTTTTGAATAACATCGACCATTCTCATGTGATGAATCTCCCTTCCTACGCCATCTTCTCTACAATATTTTTAACTAATAATAAGAAGTTCGCTTTTACTTTCTCAGTTGTTTCAATTACCTCACCATGATGAAGTGGCTGATCTAGGATCCCTGCAGCCATATTTGAAATACAAGAAATTCCTAGTACTTCCATCCCAGCATGCCTTGCAACGATTACTTCAGGAACCGTAGACATTCCAACTGCATCTCCACCAAGTGTTCTTAGCATACGAACTTCTGCAGGCGTCTCATATGTTGGGCCAGTGTTACCTACATAAACACCAGACTGAAGCTTCATGCCTAGTTCTGTTGCTGTTTCGTGAGCAAGCTTTTGAAGATCCTTGCTATAAGCTGTAGACATATCTGGGAAACGAGGACCAAATTCTTCGCTATTCGGTCCGATTAAAGGATTTGCTCCAAAATTATTGATGTGATCAGAAAGCACCATTAAATCTCCTGGTTCAAATTCTTCGTTAACTCCTCCAGCAGCATTGGTTACGATTATTTTCTCAATACCCAGTTCTCTCATTACTCTTACAGGGAAAGTTACTTTATCCATCTCATAGCCTTCATAGTAATGAAAGCGTCCTTGCATCGCAGCTACGTTCTTACCGTTAAGCTTTCCAAAGACGAATTGTCCAGCATGCCCTGCAACAGTTGAAACAGGAAAGTTAGGGATATCACTATAAGCAATTTTTACTGGGTTTTCGATTTCTTCTGCAAGTACACCAAGGCCAGATCCGAGGATAAGTCCTATTTCAGGTTTAACCTCTCCAGCGTTTTCTGTAATGTAAGATGCTGCATCTTGAATCTCTTGTTTGATTACTGTCATTATCAGTTCCTCCTCTTATCTTTAAAGCTTCTCTAGAAAGCTTGTTCCGTGCTCAGGCAAGTTTACCTCAAAATTATCTGCAACTGTAGCTCCAATATCTGCAAATGTTTTGCGAATCCCAAGATCTTGACCAACGTCGATTCCTTTATGGTAAGCAAGCAAAGGTACATATTCACGAGTATGATCTGTTCCATGATGAACAGGATCATTACCATGGTCAGCAGTTATTAGAAGAAGATCATCCTCTTTCATATTCTCTAAGAATTCACTTAGACGAGCATCATATTCCTCAAGAGCTTCACCATACCCTTGTGGGTCTCTTCTATGTCCAAATAACGCATCGAAATCAACAAGATTTAAAAAACTCAAGCCTTCAAATTGCATATTCTGTGTCTGAACAAGCTTGTCCATACCATCCATATTTGATTTCGTTCTAAGCGATTCTGTAACGCCTTCTTCATCGTAAATATCAGATATTTTACCGATTGCAATAACGTCTTTTCCATTATCTTTTAGCTCGTTCATCACCGTATGTCCAAACGGCTTTAGCGCGTAGTCATGACGGTTAGATGTACGCTTGAATTCTCCAACTTCTCCAGTAAACGGACGAGCGATTACTCTTCCCACCATGTATTCTTCTGCTTTCGTCATCTCTCTTGCAATTTCACAGATGTGATAAAGCTCATCTAGAGGTACAACGTCTTCATGAGCCGCGATTTGTAACACAGAATCTGCAGATGTGTATACGATCAACGCACCGGTTTCAACGTGTTCTTTCCCCAGTTCCTCAATAATTTCAGTTCCAGAAGCTGGCTTGTTACCGATGCTCTTTCGTCCCGTTCTTTGCTCTAATTCATTTAATAACTTATCTGGGAAGCCATCAGGGAATGTACGGAAAGGTTGTTCGATATGAAGTCCCATGATCTCCCAGTGACCAGTCATCGTATCTTTCCCATTTGAAGCTTCCTGCATTTTCGTAAAGTGCGCCATTGGCTTGTCGACCTTCGAAACACCTTTCACTTCTCGAATATTTCCAAGTCCTAGCTTTTGCATATTTGGCATCTCAAGACCACCCATATGATCAGCGATATGCCCTAATGTATCTGCACCTTTATCATTAAATTGCTCAGCATCAGGTGCTTCACCGATACCTACAGAGTCCATTACTACTAAAAATACTCGTTTAAACTTATTAGCCATTCCTAGTCCTCCTTATATAAATAATACTCATATTTTACTATTCCCTTTGTAAATATAAAAACACACTTATGTATAACCATCTCTTTAAACAAAAAAGAAACCTGGTCGACGACCAGATTGTTTTCTGGAGAGCTAATTTAAGCTCTTGGGTGATAAGTTGAGTAAATATCTTTCAACCTTGCCTTCGTTACGTGTGTGTAAATCTGTGTTGTCGATATATCTGCATGACCTAATAGCTCTTGTACAGCTCGTAAATCCGCTCCGTTTTCAAGCAAATGTGTCGCAAATGAATGCCTCAATGTATGGGGAGTCAGAGGCTTTACAATATTCGAATGCAGAGCCAGTTTTTTGAGGATTTTCCAGAATCCTTGTCTAGAAAGCCTCTCACCGTGATGGTTTAGAAAAAGAGCTTCTGACTTTTTCCGTTTCAACAATGCACTTCTTCCTTCATCTAGATAGAGCTGCAAGGCATCTCGTGCCATTCTACCTAAAGGGACAATTCGTTCTTTATTGCCCTTACCAATCGTTCTGATGAATCCCATCGTTAAGTGGATATCCTCCATATTCAGGTCCACAAGCTCTGAAACTCGAAGTCCTGTAGCATACAATACTTCAAGCATCGCTCGATCACGCTTACCAAATGGTGTTGAGTAGTCAGGTGCTTCAAGCAGCTGTTCAACTTCCGATGTGGAAAGAATCTTAGGTAATTTCCGTTCAGCTTTTGGTGTTTCTATATGTACAGAAGGGTCTTGATCCGTTTCTTTTTCTCTTAATAGAAATTGATGAAAGGAACGTATAGAAGCAATATTTCGCGCAATGGTTGTTGAGGCTCTTCCGTTATCTTTCAATTCATAGAGGTAGTTAACGATATGAACGCGTCGAACATCCTTTAATGAAGTAAGAGATTCTTTCTCAGTTAAATGGTGCGTATATTGAGCTAAATCTCGCCTATAAGCATCGAGAGTATTTTTTGATAGGCTGCGCTCAACTATTAAATAGTGTAAAAAATCCTGTACCTGGTCATCCATAAGCAAAAACTCCCTTATTCACCAGTTTGGTAAAACAAACCGAGCCTCTCTAGGAAAATTTGCTGAGGCACTGACTCCATCTGCACCACTTTGACTGCCTTTCCCTGTGGCTCATCATACCGGTGGTAATTTTGATACTCTTGATTTACCCAGAGAATTCCAAAGTAAAACAGCAGTGTACAGCCTGTAAAAAGCAAGAACACCTTCATTGTATCTAAAACAAGCAATAGACCCCTAACCATATTATGCACCTCCATCTCTAGTAAAAGATATGCCAGATAAGGAGATTTTTATACATAGCATGTTTGATAAGGGGCTCTTTTGCATAAATTAATAAGTTTGGTTAGGAACGATTTGCTGTTTCTATCTCAGGCTGCTCCGCTTGGTCTTGCTTCTGACAGCGGTAGCAAATCCCGTGGAATGTTAAGCGATGATCTTTGATTTTGAAGTTCCAATTCGTTTCAACGACTTCTTCTACGTCTCCAAGTAAATCTTCTTGAATTTCATCTACTGCTCCGCATTCAATGCAAACAAGATGGTGGTGAAAGTGTGCAGCACCTTCTTGTCTAAGATCAAACCTTGAGACGCCGTCTCCAAAGTTAATCTTATCCACAATCTTAAGTTCCGCTAGTAATTCTAGCGTTCTGTATACAGTAGCCAGACCAATTTCTGGTGATTTTTCTTTAACGAGAAGGTAAACATCTTCAGCACTCAAATGATCTTCTTCATTCTCAAGGAGAACTCTTACGGTCGCTTCACGCTGTGGAGTTAACTTATAGCTTTGAGAATGAAGTTGTTTCTTAATTCGATCGATTCTGCTTTCCATATCCCTATTTCCCTCCCTCGATCGATGCCAATTTCATTATAAGCAGTAGAAAAAAGGGTGTCAAACTAAAATAATTATCAATAGTACTTTATAATAATTATTATATTAGAATCACTGAATATCAACTACCGCTTTTATCAATGAAGGTGACAAGTATGCCTCAAACCACGAGGCTATAAATAGAACACATAGCGAACAAAGTACTAATAATGAAAACCGAATAAATGGAGGAAAAATCATTTCTGTTTTTCGCTTCATAAACAATTGTCTTATTAGTTTAAGTGAGAACGTTAACGAAGCTGTACCGATTACAATGAAAACAGGAACAGCTAATATATTCTGTGGAAAAACCGATACAAAAGCTAACAATAAGCCTTTCCAGCTCATTTGATTTACAAGAAATCCTACAGTAAATCCGACGACTATCCCCTTTAAGAACAACATAACCAAAATGATTGGTAGTCCGATTACAGTTAGGCCTAATAACCACATCAATCCAATATATTTCACGTAATGTGTAAAACTTTGTTGAAACATTTCAGAGGATGTTGCGAATTGGCCATCTGAAACTTGTCCAAAGAATCGGCTTAAATATAAGGCGAGATCTTCTTTCTGAGTTAGACTAAGACTATTAACAATAACTGCACCGAATACAATTCCCATTAGAAATAACACAGCAATGAATGTATAAAGTGATAGATGATCTGCTATATGTGACGAAATGACTTGCTTCAACTGACGACTCCGATTCATAAGAACTCCCCCTCCATACTGCTCTTGGTAAAGTCTATGAATCGAATAGTAGGCATATGACAGTTGCTAGATTATCAGTTTTTCGTCCGTATTTTGCCGTATTTCCCTCCCCCGCCTTTTTCAAAGGAGAGCTTTCCTTCCCTTGCAAGGCAAATTAATTTTGCTGTAGAAGGGGCAATAACAGCTGACAACTCGTCTTCCTTCGCTCGGTGTAAGATATTCATTTCAGTGCCAAAGAAATCCAACAGTTTTTCAAGCGTTTTAGGTCCAATACCAGGTATATATTCAAGTGGGACATGATGAATGTACTCAGGTCTATTCGGCTTACTCGTAGCTGTACTTAATTCTTGAATTCGGTTTGAGACGCCCTTGATCAGTTGTTTACTCCCACAACTTCGACATTCAATGCCACTCGCTTTGGCTTCACATTTGCTGCAAACTGTTTCGTAATATTTTCCAAGCTCAGGGTCTAAACCATAGTTTCTAACAATTCGTCTAGATCCTTCGTTTCTGAGTGCTAGCTCCCATTCCTTAAAGGTCGAAGCTTTCATCTTTAGATGCTGATACTCTCTTGCAATCTTCGGAATGGAATGGGCATCTGAATTTGTCAGAAATGGTAGAGAATGAAGTTCTTCGATTTCATCTGCCATCGTAGTGTTTGAAGACAAGCCTAGTTCAACCGCATCAATTAAGTTGATATCGAATACTTCTGTAAGAGAATGTGAAACTCCTCTTCCATACAAGCTTTTATATGGCGTGAAGATATGAGCCGGTATGAAGAGACCACCGAGTTCTTTCACTTTGCATTGCAACGTGTAAGCATCTTCATAAATACGTTGCGAACTCAAATTAACATTCGTCATTCGGCCTAATAACCAGTCCGAAAAATGTTTCATAAGCGTTAAATCAGGCAAATACACTAATACGTGAATAGGACCCTTACACTTATAGTCATAGACTTCAATTTCACACCCCGGAATTAGGGTCATATCTTCGAACCTTATTCCACCTTCGTCAAGTTTAAAGGCCTTGCCATTCTTTATTTCGTTTTCAATTTCATCAATCACTTCAGGAACATGACAATCGATGATGCCAATCATGTCTAACCCTTTCCGACTAGAAGCTTCTTCTAGAATTCTAGTAAGAGTTAAGGAGTCAGATGCAGTAATTTTGACCGGTTTCTGTGATGACGTTCTCCCTATATGTATATGAAAATCAGCGTAACAGTCAAACATATCGTCACCTCTGAATCATTTTGAGATAGAGCAAGGCATAAGCTGTTTTTGCATCATGCACTTCTTTTGTATGAACCATTTCTTCTAATTCATCTAATGATAAATATAGAACATCTAGAAACTCATCTTCATCAGCAGATTGCTCACCTTTTTTAACAAGTCCTTCCGCAACGTAAAGGTGCACTAATTCATTTGCAAATCCAGGAGAAGTGTAGAAGGAAATCACTTCTGTTAACGACTGACACGTATACCCTGTCTCTTCTTCAAGCTCTCTAACTGCAGTGATTTCGGGTTCCTCTCCAACCTCCAACTTGCCTGCTGGGATCTCGACGATCGATTTCCCAAGCGCTTTTCGGTATTGTCTTACAGCAAGAATTTTATTATCTCTAGTCATTGCGATTACCGCGACAGCTCCTGGGTGATCGATCAGCTCACGCTTACTTTGCTTCCCATTTGGTAGTTCTACATCTTCCACTCTTAAATTAATTATTCGACCCTCATATAGTGTTTCTGAACGAAGGGTCTTTTCATATAAATGATCCATGTCCGCTCACTCCTGGTTCTAAAATTTGATTTCGATACATAAATTCTATCACAACAGACAGATAATAGGGGAACATCAGATGATTATGTATCGACTGAGTAGGAGGGTAAACTAGTGAAGATTTATATACAATCTAATGGCGTTACAATGGTCGGAAAACCAAAGCAGATTCAATTAATGATCAAGCACTATATGAACCATTACGAGACGATCGAAGAATGGATTCAAGCACCAAAAGCTAAATCTAAGTCGCACTTAAGACTGATTCAATAAGTAAAGCTGCCCCTAATATGGGCAGCTTTTTCAGTATTGAGTTACAAGAACCAACTATTATATTGGATAAACGATCTTACTTCACTCTATTTTAGAAGTTTATTAACGGATCTCAGTTTGGAAAATAATTTTCATCTGATTAAGAAAAACGTCATGATGTTTTGAGAACGTGGCCATAGCACGTTTGTGTGCAACGGTTTTGAAACCTCTTGCATAAGCTCCGTACGCAGTCAGGAAATCACAAATATCCGTACATACCCCTGCTAGGTGAACGGTTTCAACACCTTTTGAACGGAGAATGTCTTCGAGATTAGTTTGAAAAAAAGCATCATATTCTGGTTTAGGTACATACTCCACATTTTGGTGCATGCGATGTTCTTCATACCATACGTTTAACTCTCCATACAGTTCTTGGCCCCATGAGCCAACCACATTATGTACAGGCCATAGTTCAAAGTGAGAATCTTGCTCTTGATGCGCATCCATACAAATAATTACTTCATTACCTTCTTCGATAAAAGAATCTGCAAGAGCTTTTATTTCAGGAACAATCGACTGCCCTTTCACTCCGACTGTTAAACTTCCGCGATCATGAACAAAATCATTACTCATATCTATGATTAATAGTGCTTCCTTCCCCATCAAAACGCCTCCTCTAGTCATTAACTATATCAGGTGATGTTACATGTGACAAGACACCCTTTTTGTTAGCGTTAGGTGTTCATTTCACGATACACTAAAAGTAGTTATTATAGGGGAGGCAATGATAATCTATGAAGAAAAACCAACTAGGTCATTCTAATCTTCACGTTAGTGAAATCGGATTTGGTACGATGTCGATCGGCACCGATCGGGAAAAAGGGATCTCACTTATCCACGAAGCAATTGATAATGGTGTCAATTTCATTGATACTGCAGATCTTTATGAATTTGGTTTTAATGAAGAAATCGTTGGAAAAGCTCTTCAAGACAGACGAGATTCCGTCATTCTCTCAACAAAAGGTGGGAATCACTGGGAGGATGGAAAGGAAGGGTGGTTCTGGGACCCATCCAAAAAACATATCAAAGAGGCATGTAAGCAAAGTTTGAAGCGATTGAAGACTGATCATATCGATTTATACCAATTACACGGTGGTACGATTGAAGACCCTATCGATGAAACGATTCAAGCTTTTGAGGAACTGAAACAAGAAGGTCTCATACGCGAATACGGGATATCGAGTATCCGTCCAAACGTTATCAGAGAATATGTAAAGCGATCTTCTATTACATCTGTCATGATGCAATATAGTATTCTTGACCGACGGCCTGAAGAAGAGATGCTTGATATGCTCCACAAAAATAACATTAGTGTCATTGCGAGAGGTCCACTTGCAAAAGGAATGCTAACAGATCGATTCGAACATAAAGTAAAAGACGAGGGCTTTCTAACCCACTCAAAAGAGGAAGTACTTGAAATAGCTAGAAAACTATCGGATATGCAGGGGAGCGAGCGTAATATGACTCAAACTGCACTACGTTATACTCTCGCTCATCCAGCAGTAGCAACGGCTATACCAGGAGCAAGTAAGAGCGAACAGCTGCTTGCAAACCTCACAGCGCAAAATGCCCCAGAATTAACTCAAAATGAGATCAACGAAATTCAATCAATTTCAAAAACAATTACGTATGATAAGCATCGGTAAATGAAAACGCAGTCTCAAATGAGACTGCGTTTTTCTTATTAAAATGCGTCCATAATGACGTCTTTCACAATAATATCAGGTTCTGTTGATGCCTTAATTTCATCAACAGTATATCCTTTAGCAACTTCCCTTAGTACCAATCCTTCGTCTGCCACATCGAAAACAGCACGGTCAGTAATGATTCGATTTACAACACCTTTTCCCGTTAAAGGTAATGAGCAATCATTTAATATTTTCGGGTTGCCGCTTTTGTTAACGTGGTCCATGATGACAACGATTCGCTTAGCTCCATGGACTAAATCCATCGCACCACCCATTCCTTTAATCATCTTACCTGGGATCATCCAGTTCGCAAGGTCACCATTCTTTGAAACTTCCATACCTCCGAGAATAGCCACATCGATATGTCCACCTCTAATCATGGCAAACGACTCTGCACTATCGAAATAAGCTGCACCTTGCATCGCAGTAACCGTTTCTTTCCCAGCATTGATTAGATCAGGATCCACTTCACCCTCTGATGGATAAGGTCCTATACCAAGAAGACCATTCTCAGATTGAAGAACGATTTTCTTCCCATCAGGTATATAGTTTGCAACCATAGTAGGCATCCCGATACCAAGGTTTACGTAAAAACCGTCGTTAATTTCTTTTTCAGCTCTTCTAGCAATCTTTTCTCTCACTGCAGCTTTATCAACTTTTGTCATGGTTTAGCCTCCTTACCTAGTCGTTAGTCTTTCGATTCTCTTTTCTTGTTCACCAACGATCACTTTTTGTACATAGATACTTGGAGTATGAATTTGGTCTGGCTCAAGTGCTCCATTCTCTACAAGCTCTTCAACTTCAGCAATCGTCACTTCACCTGCTGCTGCAATCATAGGGTTGAAGTTCCTAGCTGTCTTATTGTATACAAGGTTCCCCATCAGGTCAGCTTTGGCAGCTCGAACAAGCGAGAAGTCTGCTTTGATTGCTGGCTCAAGCAAATATTCTTTTCCATCGAAACTTCTAACTTCTTTGCCTTCAGCGATTGGAGTTCCTACTCCAGCAGGTGTATAAAATGCTGGGATTCCTGCTCCCCCTGCACGAATTCGCTCAGCTAGCGTTCCTTGAGGAATTAACTCTACTTCTAACTCTCCTGAAAGTACTTGACGCTCAAATTCTTTGTTTTCACCAACATATGAACCTACCATTTTCTTAATCTGCTTGTTTTTCAAAAGAAGACCAAGTCCCCAGTCGTCAACTCCACAGTTGTTAGAAATAACCGTTAGGTCTTTCACGCCTTTATCACGAATCGCCTTGATTAAATTTTCTGGAATCCCTACAAGCCCAAATCCACCTACTAATAGGGTTGCTCCATCCTGAATATCTTGTACTGCTTCGTCGAATGAGTTTAGTATCGGTTTCATATCATTTACGCCTCCTTCATAGTTAAGGTCTTTCTATAATTGTCGCTACCCCTTGTCCACCGCCGATACATAGCGTCGCAAGTCCATAGCGATTATTTCGACGTTTCATTTCGTGTAAAAGTGTCACTAGTACTCTTGTTCCACTAGCTCCGATCGGATGGCCAAGTGCAATCGCGCCACCATTGACATTAAGAATGTCTCTATTAAACTCTAAATCTCTACCTACAGCGAGTGACTGTGCTGCAAAAGCTTCATTTGCTTCAACAAGGTCCATATCACTCATCGATAGATTTGCTCGTTCAAGTACCTTCTTCGTTGCAGGGACCGGACCGAGACCCATCACACTTGGATCTACTCCACCGCTTGCGTTTGCTTTAATCACTGCAAGGTATTCAACACCAAGCTCCTCTGCTTTTTTACGACTCATCAAGACTACAGCGGCTGCTCCATCATTGATTCCTGAAGCATTTCCTGCGGTTACTTTACCGTCTTTCTTAAACGCTGGTCTCAACTTCCCAAGTTTTTCAGCTGTTGTACCTGGCTTCACATATTCATCTGTATCAAAGACCACTGGATCTCCCTTACGTTGTGGAATTGACACAGGGATAATTTCCTCGTTAAAACGCCCTTCTTCAATTGCGGCCTGTGCTTTTTGCTGACTTGATGCAGCAAAATCATCCATTTCTTCTCGAGATAAATTATAATGATCGCAAAGATTTTCTGCGGTCACTCCCATATGATAATCATTAAACGCACACCATAGCCCGTCATGGACCATGCTATCGATCATCTTTTGATCGCCCATTCTTAAGCCATCTCTTGCTCCTTGTAAGAGGTAAGGCGCCTGGCTCATGTTTTCCATTCCACCAGCAACCACAATATCCTGGTCACCAAGTATGATCGACTGTGCACCGAGATGGACTGTTTTCAACCCTGATCCACACACTTTGTTGATGGTCATCGCAGGAGTCGATACTGGAATCTCTGCTTTTATGGCTGCTTGTCTCGCTGGATTTTGACCTAAACCTGCTTGAAGAACATTTCCCATAATGACTTCTTCTATTTGATCAGGCGTTATGCCGGCTCTTCGTATCGATTCCTTAATAGCTAGTGCCCCAAGTTCAGGTGCTGAAACATTTTTCAGCGCACCACTAAAAGATCCGATTGGCGTTCTGACAGCGCTTACAATAACTACATCTTGATTCATAGTTTTCCTCCTTAAAGTGACTCTCTTCTACATAATTCTTACTTTGATAAGAAAACTCCTTCAAACAAAAAGAATTCCAATTATTCTAACGATTTTCTTGCAACAACCCACAAGCTCTGTTTTAATGGAAAAGATAACGCTTACAAATGAGGGGTTGATTATCATGATACCAGATCACGCTACAATAATCGAAGTAGGACCTAGAGATGGTCTTCAAAATGAATTCAATTACGTACCTACTGACAATAAGGTCTCATTCATAAAAGGGCTCAAAGAGGCAGGAGTTCGCGAGATGGAGCTTACATCTTTCGTTTCACCTAAGTGGGTTCCACAAATGAAAGACGCAAAAGAAATTGTCGCCTCATGTCTAGATGAATCGAGGAACTTTGTACTTGCACCAAACAGAAAAGGGATCGAACGCGTGAAAGAAACATCAGTCTCAGCTGTTGCTCTATTCGCTGGAGTAAGTAACTCTTTTAACAAAAAGAACAGCAACAAAGAAACGGATCAATTACTAGAAGAGTTAACCGTGTTGGTAGATGAATTGAAGCAAGACGGTTATTTTGTCCGAGCTTGTATATCAACAGCTTTCTATTGTCCTTATGAAGGGAAAATGGCTCTGAACGATACTTTAGCCATTTGTAGAAAGTTTGTTGATGCAGGCGTTGATGAGCTTAGTGTTGCTGATACAATCGGTATGGCTACCCCTCGGGAAGCCTACTTTGTCTTTGATACATTAAAAAAAGAATTTCCTAACACGCTTCTAACGGCGCACTTTCATGATACGAGAGGAATGGCTCTTGCGAATATTTATGCTTGTCTCACAGCAGGCATTTCAAGGTTCGACACGTCCGCTGGTGGGCTAGGCGGTTGTCCTTTCGCCAAAGGAGCAACAGGCAACGTTGCAACAGAAAGCGTTGTTTACATGTTAGAACGAATGGGTGTGGAAACTGGAATAGACTTAGATAAGCTCATGACTGCAGTCGATGACATAGAGCCTCACCTCTCACGGTCCATCGATACGCCATATCGTACCCTTTATAAAAAAGAGATTTCAGCAAAGTCTAACTAACATATTTCAATTATGGTTAACTAAATATAGGAGAAGCACACTGTGCTCCTCCTATCCTTTGAATATCGTTAAGATCGTGCTATAGATTAAAGCTAATATGATGCCTCCTATAAATGAAATTCGATCCATTTTCTTTTCTTTTATAAAATTCGAGATCCCTTTCACAATAAGGTAAACAACAAAAAACATCAGAAAATAAGCTATAAACGACAAGGTTAAACCCCTCCTACTTTACGAAATACGATTGATATAACGCATCCTTGGATTCAGAATCTCATTATCACTTTTCAGCATAAAGCAATGATATTTTGGGAGATAGTCTACCTTCATATTCTCATCAAAAAACACTGCGTATTGTTTCTGGACTCTAACGGGGCGGAAATTAGTTTCTATTTCTATGTCGAAGTCTAAAGGCTCTGCATCCAATACGAGCTGTGTTACTCCGTTAACCACACATCCACAATCCTCAATATCATAATCTAGCTTTAAATACCCTTCTTGCTCTTCTTCTAGCCTCTCAATCGCTCTATCGGTAAACTGTAACTTCATCATTTTCACTCCTCTTCCCTTTCATATTCGAAAGGTATATATACTATCGTGTTCATTCATCAAAAAAGGTTTTCTAAGAGTCATTTAAATCGATCATCATTCTCTTTTCAGCAACTTGCCTCTATTCCATTATAAACGCGAATAGCAAGAAATTGCACACCGGACGAAGATCTTCTGCTTAATCATATATGATTATTTCATATATGATCATTTAAGTATGCAAGAAACGAATTGCATAATGAAAGACAGGCCGTGAGCGACAGCCTGCCTTTGGTTTATTGGTAATTATCCATAAACCTTCGATCGATTTTATTTTTTAACTTCCATGAAAAGTGATGATGAAGACTTACTTTTCCATAAAGTAAAAGTCCTTCTTTATTTCCAGTTGAGAGAATTGATAAATATTTTCCTTTTGGTTGAAACCGAATTCCGTCTTCACCTTTAATATAGCCTTTAATATTATTCCACAATACTTCTGACTGCCTTACTGCAATTACACCTGATTTAGGAAGATTGGGATAAGCCCTAAGAGATGCACAATCTCCAGCTGCAAAAATAGCAGGATATTCCTTAACTTGCAGTGTATCTTCAACTAACAGATAGCCTTTATCATCCACAGGTAATTTAGATGTTTGAAATATACCTGGTGCTTTCGGGCCAGTCAACCAGAGAAGTTGATCATACTTAATCTGATTTCCATTAGAAGTTACAATACTTAAAGAAGTAACGTTTGAGACTTTTTCGTTCTGGTGAACGTTCAACCCTTTTTCTCTAGCTATTTGTTCGATTTTTGCTTGTGTTTTCTCATCTTCTTCCGCAAGAAGTGTAGACTGCGTAACTAGAGTTACTGGTGTTTTGCCTTCTGCTTTCCTCTTTGCATGCAAGGAAAGTGCCATCTCTATCCCAGCGGCACCTCCCCCTATGACTACAGGATCTTCTGCTTCCCACATCGTACTTGCTACTTCTTCAATCCGATACGTTGGCTTAATTCGAAGCGCATGCTGTCTTACACCTGGGACATCGACTCCACCAGAATAAGATCCAATATCGATCGAAAGAATATCGTATGATACGATGTCACCTTTCTCAGTCAACACTACCTTCGCTTTTGCATCGATCGATAATGCGGCTCCTTTTATAAAGGAAATATTAGCTTTTTCCGCCAATGTTGGAATATGAATTCGGATATTTTCAAAATTATATAACCCTTCTATATAGCCCGAGAACATGCCTGAATAAAATTGGTATTCAGACGGTGATATGACTGATACCTCTACATCTAACTCTTCCTCTTGCAGCTTCTTCATCAAGTAGAGATGAGCATGTCCCCCACCGATTAACAGTAACTTCTTTTTCAATCATATCATCCTTTTCTATTACCTCACCCATTTAATGTATTTTTCAGCAACCTTTGGAAAGACACCATCAAAGAGTTTTTCACGCCAGTATAGATCTGATGCTTGATTGAGGATTGCCCCTTTAGTAGGGTACGGGTGGATAACAGTAGAGAGATCGCCTAGTTTATGGCCGTGTTCTTTTGCAAAAACAATTTCCTGCATCCAGCTTGAAGCATCTTCACCCACTGCATGAGCTCCTAGTATTTTCCCTTTTGCATCAGTAATCACTTTCACAAGGCCATCCTTTTTCCGCTCAGCAATAAAGCGATCCACATCACTTACATCAACCTTGAATATACGAATATCGTCACCATGTTTTTCTCTTGCTTCGTCTTCTGTTAAGCCAAGATGAAAGATTTCGGGATCTGTATACGTTACCCATGGTACATTATCATAGTTTACTTTTCTTCTTAAACCAAAAACAGCATTTTGAATGATCAATTTTCCTTCCATACCAGCTCCATGCGTAAATGGAAACGCTCCGTTCACATCACCAATTGCATAAATATGAGATTTAGACGATTGTAGCTGATCATTAACGGTTACAAATCCGTTGTTCGTTTCGACACCTATTGCTTCTAGGTTTAACTTATCTGTGTTCGGTTTTCGTCCCGTCGACATCATGATTTCATCAACTACGAGCTCTTCTTCTTTCCCATTAACGTTATACGTTACAGCCTTGTTTCCATCTCGAGTAGAAATACCAGTTACTTCAGCGTTATAAATGAAGGAAAGTTCCTTTTCTAAAAGCTGTCTAGCTACTGGTATGATGTCTTTGTCTTCTTTTTTCAGGATCGTTTCAGACGTTTCAAGCACAGTCACTTTAGAGCCGAACCTTGCTAAAGATTGAGCAAGCTCAAGTCCAACAACTCCTCCACCGATGAAGACAATACTTTCAGGTAATCGATTTAAGTTAAATATCGATTCATTCGTAAGAAACGGGATTTTGTCAACGCCTTGAAGAGGAGGGACATTCGGGCTGGATCCAGTTGAAATGATGATCCTTTTTCCTTCTATTGAGTTCTGCCCATCGACTGATACTGTATGCTCGTCCACGAAAGAGCCTTTACCACGATAGATCATTACGCCTAGATCTTCAAATCGTTTATCACTATCTATGGCTTGTATTTCCTCTATTGCTTCATGAACTCGTTCGATGGCGCGCTGAAATCGAACCTCTCCGCTAACCGTTAAGCCGAATTCTTTGGCACCTTTATAAACAGCATGAACTTCCTTAGCAGCTGATATAAATGCTTTAGATGGAACACAACCAAAGTGCAAGCAGTCTCCTCCGAGCCCTGGTTGATCATCGATTAACGCCACGCTTGCTCCCATATTAGCAGCTCCAGCTGCGGCAGTTAGTCCTCCAGAACCTCCGCCTATTACGATCAAGTCATATTTTTTCAAATGAAACACCTCTCTAACCCAGTATTCTTTTTGCTTCAGTAAGTCTTTGTAAGCTTGTAAATAGTTCAATTGCTAGAAATAGTAATGTAAGTATCGTTAAATAGCTAGGAAAGAGAATCATCGCGGTAAACAAGAGAAATCCTTCAGTCCGCTCAGCCGCACCTGCTTGATAATAAAATGATTTAATCCCTTGCTTCTCAGAAACAGCTCCTACAGTAAGGAAGATTGTCATCGCAAATATGATCGATGTACTTAATAACAATAGTGCCCACATTGATTCTGGAAATGCAAAAGCAAGACCCACAATAACACTTATTTCAACCACTCGATCAAAGCTCACATCTAAAACTGTTCCAAATGCGGACGGCTTTGTTTTCCTTGCCATCGTTCCATCCACCGCATCGAGGTACCCAGAAATCCATAATACGATGACGGCTAAAATTGGCTGATCAAAATAAATGAACAACCCTGAAGAAACACCGATGATAAACGATATGGTCGTTACCTGGTTCGCGCTAAGACCTATTTTAAGTAACCAGCCTGCAGTTTTGTCCATGATAGGCTGTACATATTTCCTTCCATGAGTATCGAGCACAGCGCACCATCCTTCGATTAAATTTCTTTATCTAATTCTGATCCGAACGCTTTTTTGCGTATATACAACGTGATTAATAGGAGAACGAATAAGACGATCGCTGCAATTACAACGGACTTAATATTGTTTGTTAAGAAACTTGCACCTAGAAAATTCAGTGCTAATGCCCCAGGAAGCATGCCTACTAACGTTGCAAGGTAATATTTCTTTTTATCGACGTTTGAAACACCGCATACATAGCTTACAAGGTCAAAGTGTAAGAATGGGACCAACCTTAATAGCAACACATAGGAGAACCCTTGCTCTGAAAGACCTTTCTCTAACTTCTCCCCTCGTCTCCGTAAAGCTTGTGGCAGTGCATTATAACCAAGTTTTCGAGCCGCTAGGAAAAACAATAATGCTCCAGTTGACCCTCCTACTACTACTAAGACCGTCCCAACATATGGACCAAAAACCAATCCACCAGCTATAGAAAGGACCGATGTTGGAAACAGAACAAACGGCCTGCCTATCGTAGCTATTAGGAAAATTAAAGGAGCATAAAAGCCGAAAGATGAAATCCACAAACGAAGTTGAGATGGACGCAGGTTAAACACATGTTCATTGAGCAAGAATACGACAATCACCAGACAAATCATGACGATACCTTTTACTACTGCTTTGATCGTCATGGAGTATTACTCCATGTACGTAAGTTTGGTCCATACGGGTGAACGTGCATTCTAGTTGCTCTCAAAAAGACATCCTGCCCTGGCTCTAAACTTGCTTCGGAAGAAACGAGTACCGTTCCATCCTCCCAAGAAACACGATAACAAACTGAATTATTTTTAACTGTAAGCGCGGTTACTTTTCCAGGTATCGTGACCAAATCTTTGTTGTTTGAAACGCGGTCATCTTTAGGTACTGCTGTAACATGATGAAGAGGCACAAAGCCTTCTTCTAAAGAAAGACCCTCTCCTATAATTCTGGCACTTTCTGAAGAAGAGGGATATGTAACAACATCATACGGTGTTCCTTGCTGAATCAATCGCCCATCATTCATAACGGCTAACCGATCTGCCAACTCAATGGCTTCATCCCGATCGTGAGTAATAAACAAAGACGTTATATTTTCATCCCGCAATATCTCCTTCACTTCGCCCCTAAGGGATTCTCGAAGGGAAGCGTCTAACGAGCTGAATGGTTCATCAAGTAAAAGAAGGTCTGGTTTTAACACTAGTGCCCTTGCAAGAGAGACACGCTGCTTCTGACCCCCAGAAAGTTCATGTGGATATGCGTCTTTCCATCTGGTAAGCTTCACTTTTTCTAACATTTGTAAGCCTTCGTTGATTCGATCTTTCCTTGGTGTTTTCTTCCTTTTCAATCCGTACGTTATATTTTCGATGACTGAGAGATGCGGAAATAATAAGGAATCTTGAAACATTAAAACGATAGACCGATTTTCAGGTCTAGTCGACGTGATTGATTTTCCATTAAGCTTTATGTCACCATTGTCGATAGACTCAAGACCGGCAAGGCAACGAAGCAATGTGGATTTCCCACAACCGGAAGGCCCAACGATCGTTAAGTGTTCTCCCTTTCTGAGAGAAAAAGAAACTTCGTTTAAAATAGGTTGTTCCGAATAGCTTTTTGTTAATTTGTTACATTGTATTAGGTCATCCATACCTGTAATCTTCCTTTCAACTTCGATTAACTACCCGAATGACCGCTCTTAGTGCTATTTCTGCAACTCCCACAAATAGAAGTGGGAGTAAAGCAAATAATAATGAAAACCCAGCGATAACTGCTTCATTGGAGCTCGAAAAATAAGGATAGTATAATAATGGCAGCGTTGTTACAACTCCTCCACCTATAATTGCTGTTAATGCATATTGTCCAAGTGAAATCACAAATGTTAATAACATTAAACTTCTAATACTCGGAATCAGGAGCGGTAGAGATACCGTAAAAAAACGTATGAGCGGTCCTGATCCTAGTACTGCAGCTTGTTCACTCAGCCCTTTACCAAGGCGTTCGTACCCTGCTCTCATTATGCGTATTGAATAAGGCAAAGTAGGAATTAAATGAACCAATAGCACACCACTTAGACGGTCTGCTAACCCAAACTGAATCAACGTATACTGTAAACCCATCGCCAGTAAGATGCCAGGGATCAAAATGGGCGATAGTAAAAATGCCTCGATTAGAAACTTCACTTTAAACGTATATAAAGATAATGCCTTTGCTGCTGGCATAGCTAAGATCAAATTTAGCAGTACTACCATTATTCCCAGTTTCAAGGTTGTAATGACTGATTTCACTAGCGCTGGGTCTGTAAAGATAACAACCCACCCATCTAAACCTAATTCATTCGGAAATAGGATTGGCCACTTCCAATCAGCTGCAAAACTCTTTACAACGATTGTAAAGAGAGGGAGGATAAACAATAACATAAATATGAACAAGGTGATAAGAACGATCACCTTTCTTTTCTTCCCTGAAATAATTTCTTTTAACCTCATCGAACTCTCCCTTTAATAAGGCGTAACCTATGTTTTTGAATAAGCTTGAAGGAGATACCCGCCAAAAGAAGTGAAATGATTCCAGGAATGATCATAGCAGCAAAGGCTAAAGGGCGTTTGCTCCAATCTCCGTCATAAAACCAATCGAAGGCATGTACAGGAAGCATTTCCGGTCTTGTAACTCCAAGTAAATACGGAACTTCAAATGCGGTAGCAACAAAGGCGAACAGTATGATCGCAATCTCTACCAAAATTGGGAGGAGCCACGGCCATTCCACCGTTTTAAATTCATCCCATTTGCTCCCCCCTAACGTTCTTACTACCTCTGAATAGCGATGATCAATCTCATAGTAAACAGGAAGAAGCATCAGAATTACGAACGGAACTTCCTTCCATACATACGTTAAAATAATCCCTATCCCTCTTGTATCCTGAACAAGTACAGGAAACATGGAGCGGTCGCTTATTAATCCAGCCTGAAATAAAAAGGATGATAGTAACCCACTCTGAGATAGAAACAAATAGACAAGATACCCTGCTACAAAGTGAGGAATGAGTATAGGAATCCACACCAAAATCTTTACGGAAGATTGTTGAAATAAGCGATAAAGTATTCTCGTCAATAAAAGTCCGATTAGAAGAGAAAGGACGGTTGAGATGAGCGTAACCCATAAAGTGAACTGTATGGACGTTACGAAAGAGTCGCTCCTAATAAGCTCTTTATAAAAACCAAGCGTCCAATTCCCGTCTACCGTTTGTATACTTTGCACGACAGCAGACCACATCCCATAACCTACAAGAAATAAGATGACAGCAACTGCCGGTGCTAAATAAAACCATGCTTTATGCTTATTCTTCAAAAACCTTGTTTGCCCAATCATTTGAAATCCACTCCGTATACCCTGTATCTAAATCTGGAAGCTTGTACTTATTTAATTTCTCAGAAGGTATAACGCTTTCTCCACGATTTAGTGCTTCAATTTCTTTCTTATCCTCTTCCTTGAGCTTATCATAGTCGAGGACCATACCTTCTCCCCACATATCAGGGTCCATCTTAGCAATCTGAGCTTCAGGAGATTCTAAGAAGTTAATGACCGTCATAGCTCCGGATGGATTAGGACTATTAAATGGAATGCTTAAATAATGGTTGTTAGAAATAGAGCCAGGTGATTCAAGAACAAACGATTTTGTACTTTCAGGGAAAGTACCATCCTTAATTAAGCTTTCAGCTCTCGCTTCATTGAAGCCTATCGTCATCCATACTTCTCCCTGGCTGTACAGCGTATCTAACTTTGTTAATGACTCGGGATACGTTTCGCCATTTCGCCAGAGATTTGGTTTTATTTCATTTAGGTATGACCACACATACTCTCCGTTCTTCTCCACTAAATCTTGATCAAACTCTTTTGCCATAGTATCCACAGAATTTGTCGCACTCGCTACAAGGAGATGCTTGACGAACGTATTTCCAGTGAAGTCTGAAACGTTCGGATAAGTGAATTTTCCTGGGTTCTCAGAAATCCAGACTTTTAATTCATCAACCGTTTTGGGTGGAGAATCAATTTTCGTTGAGTCATAATTAAACACAAATTGAACGCTACCCCACGGCGCTTCCATGCCGTCAATTTCCGTTCCCTGATCAAACGCAGCGGCAGGATTTTCACTTCCGATATATTTCTTGAAGTTTGGTAACTTATCTGTAAATGACCCTAGAAGCAAATTCGCGTTCTTTGCATTCTTAAAGTTCGCGCCGTTGATCCAAATAATGTCGATCGTTCCTTTATTCTTTCCTGCTTTTTTCTCTGTTAATAGCTTTTGCATAAACTCTTCTGTATTCATCGGTTGCCTGTTCAGTGTAATGTTATGCGTTGCTTCAAGCTTAGGGGCAGCCCACTCATCGATGTAGCGATTGATCCCTTCATCTCCACCCCACATAAATATAGTCACTTCTGTTCCTTCTGCATCACTTTCTATTTCCGTCCAGTCTTTTGAAAGAACTTCTTCAGATCCAGCTTCGCTTTCTCCACGATTACCACAAGCTGTAAGTATACCTAAAACGGTAATGATGATTAGTAACTTCCAGTTCATTCCAAAACCTCCATTTAAAGATGCGTGAAATAGTTTACCATAATAACTTTATGTTTATTAAATACCATTCCTATGTTAATTATATCTTGTTCAACTAATTTTTGTTGTAATACAACTTACATAGTATGTTTTTCTATAAAAAAAACAGCAATAGCGCTTCGGCTATTGCTGTTTAATGAACGTTTTGCGCTAATTGGCATTAGCTATCTTTTTGCAATTTCCTTCTAACAACGACTCCTGTAGCTGCCATCGTTGCAAGAACTGCTGCTAAGATCCATTCGATCGGCATCTGCTGTTCTGCAGTACCACCCATACCTGTTTTAGGCATATCCGTTGGCATACTCATTGCAAATTTGTCTGGGAACTGGTCAGTGAATGCGCCTGAAAGTCCTTTAGCAGGCTTGTACATATGAGCATAAGCTTCTCTTACAGCATCATAAGCTGCATCGTAATCTTCGTTTGTGTAGCTATCGAATGCTCCTACTAGCTGGTTTACGTGCATTTGTAGACCTTCAGCTAATGCATCTGACTTAAGACGTCCCTCAGTAGCTGTTTCTAAGAAGCTTGAGAAATCAGCACGATAGTTATCTAGTGCCTCTAATGCTTTTTCCTTCGCTGCTTCGTCTTCCGCTCCTGTTGCTTGTACATATTCTACGAAGTTACCAATATGGCCAGACCACATTTCATTAAATTTCATGCCAGCTTCTTCACCGTATACTGATGAAATTGCTGCAGTAAGCGCTTCTGTATTTTTGTTTAGAGCTTGTGCTGACGCTTCAAAGTCGTCTGAACCATCGATACCATTCTGCATCGTCATCATCGCTAAACCAGCATGCTCTGAAAGCAAGTGACCTAGAGTTGCACGAAGGTCTGAAGCAGGTGTTACTGCTTTGGTATCATTGAACTTCTCAGGAAATTGATCAGTTATTGCACTTGAGAATCCTTTTGCTACTCCATGCATGTGAGCGATTGCTTCACGTTCTTGTGCATAAGCTTTCTCGTAATCTCCTGCAACATAGCTATCGAATGAACCGATTAGCTGATTGATGTGCATCTGAAGACCTTTTGTTAGAGATTCTGCTTCTAGACGTTCACCAGTTGCTGTTTCAAGGAATTTTGAAAACTCTTCTTTATATCCTTCAAGGTTATTAAGAGCTTCTTGCTTTGCTTCTTCATCTTCACTTCCTGTTGCTTTCACATAATCTACGAAGAATCCGATGTGGTCACTCCAGATTTGGTTGAATTGTGCTCCAGCTTCTTCACCATACACAGAAGAAATAGCACCTGTTAATGCTTCTGTATTTTCGCTAAGTGCTCCAGCAGATGCTTCAAAATCTTCAGCACCTTCCGCTCCTTTTCTCATCGTTTCAACTGCAAGGTATGCGTGCTCACTAAGTAAGTGGCCTAGTGTAGCTCTAAGATCTGCTGCAGGCGTTTCGACTGTAGGCTTGTCTTCATGATTACCGTGATCATCTGCAAATGCGCCAGTCGGCATCAATAAAGAAAAACTTAGTGGTACGATTAAAAGTCCTTTTTTCCAGTCGATTACTCTTTTCTTCAAATTATGTTCCGTTTTCATGTTTCATCCACTCCCCTTAATTTGTTTTACATTTAGCTAACGGAGTGGATTAACGATTGGATCATTTTTTTGCAAAGTTTTTTAAAAAGATGTTCAAATCATTCTATAACCCTTGGTGCGAAAGGGTTTTGAAACAATAAAAAATAAATAATCTTTGATTTTCTTCACTCAAAAGCCCTACGCTACCTTTGCATAGGGCTTTTCTCACTAACGTTATTTGTATACCATTATCGTCTGCATCTCTTTGAATCCAATATCCTTATAGATATATTTCGCAAAGTTTGATGAGTATACATTTAAACGTATCTCTTCAAAGCCTTGCTCTTTAAGGTCATGTATACTTGCTTGAACTAGTTTCTTTGAGTACCCTTTCCCTCGAAACTCTGGAAAAACAAATACATCGTATATAAATCCATGTTTGATTCCTGTGAAATAATCCGTATTCTCACCAATAAGTACCCACCCAGCTATTTGATCGCCATCGCGATAAACGAGGTGGTATCCGCCCCGATCAAGGATTGAAGAAACAATTTCAATCGCTTTGTCTTCTTTTATGATACCAGGGTTTGTTGTGCCCTCATTTACCGATTGAATGGAATTCGATAAAATATATTCTTTCTCTTCAGCACTTGCACGTTCAATCAACAATGTCCCCTCCTTGCAGTTCTTTAATGGTATTTCTTGATTATGAAGCTTTGTTCCTGCTATTTTGATGAACTGGGTAACTTTACCTCACCTACTCACCTTTGCATATACACATGTATCTCTTAACTCCGTACCATCTATCGAAACATCTTCATTTCGCAAGACTCCTTCAAGAGGAAAATCCAAACGCTCTATGACTCTCATACTTTTGTCATTTTTAGAATCACACCTGATTTCTACTCTCTTCGCATGTAATTCCTTAAACGCAAATTGAGTAATGGCTTTAACGGCTTCTGTAATATACCCAAAACCTGAATACCGTGAGTCTATCCAATACCCTATTTCAAACTTTCTAACGTCCCAGTCAATTTTATGTAAGCCTGAGGACCCTATGAAAACCCCTGTTTCTCTATGGAAAATATGCAGCCTTAAGTCCTCTCTTTTGAGAAAAGAAGTATGAGCTTCCCTGATGTTTTCTTCTACTTCATCTTTAGATTGTTCGTTCTTTGCAAAGGGCATCCATTGTTTTAATTCAGGTCTTGAAGCTTGAATAGATTCATGTACAACCAAACCATCTCCAGGGAGAGGACAGCGTATGTACAAACGTTCAGTATAGATCTCGTGAGGAAAATTAAATAAGATCGGTTTCATCTGGCAGCCTCCACATCGTTATAAATGTCAGAATTATACCACTAAACAAAATGGTTTGTCATTTATAACCAAGCAATACCTTCACTCTAATTTCCTCTTTAAACAAACCGTCTGAATGAACACTTAATAACGCACGCTTTACCTCATCTTCGAAACCATCAACATTCTTTCCTAGGTAACTCTTCAATCCATAGGATGTAGAGTAATGATGGCCTAATAACGTTTCAAGTGTCCAGTGATGATCATAAGGATTGCAATCGATTGTCTTTAAAGAGAAATGGGATTCCTCTATAACCTCTTCATGACTTTGAATCGGATGATCGTATATCCCTTTACCGGCTCTACGATCTTCACCGTACCACTTCTTCGTTATCTCCTGAAATGTGATCTGCCAATCTGCCAACACCTTATTAGGTTGATAATCATCAATAACAGCTATCCCACCCGACCTTTGGATAGTAGGGTATAGTTGTTCTAAAAATCGAGACCGGTTCAGCCAATGAAATGACTTCCCCATTGTGACTAGTTTAATCGATTCCTGTTCTTCTGTACGTATGAATTCTTCAATGTCAGCTAGTTTCCAGTCTATGTTCCTTATTTTCAGCGCGTCTGCCATCCCTCTCGCTTCACGCAACATCTCTTCTTCTACATCTACTCCGGTAATATGCCCTGTCCAATCTGCAAGTCTTATAGCCAGTTGACCAGGTCCACAACCAACGTCAATCATCTTTTCTTGCCCTCTCAGATCGAACTCGTTGACTAGGTTACGAATCACTTCAGCTGGATAACGCAGCCTATACTTAGAATAAAATGGCGCTGCACCTTTGAAAAGATCTTTATAAATTGAAATCTCCCCCTGAAACTCTCTTTTTGAAAGACCATTTCTCTTATATACTTAAACAATACCATCCCAGAAAGGAAAGAATATAATGGACATATCAGTAATACTATCATTCTTGTTTGCAGCCGTTGTATTAACAATCATGCCAGGACCAGACAACCTGTTTGTTCTTGCTCAAAGTATATCTCAGGATAAGCGAGCTGGAATAGCCACTTCCCTTGGGTTATGTTCAGGACTCGTTGTACATATTACTGCAGCAGCTGTTGGCATCTCAGCAATCCTTTATCAATCATCACTTGCTTTTTCTATCGTAAAATATTTAGGTGCCGCGTATTTACTTTATCTCGCTGTTCAAGCTTTTCGTGAAAGAAAGCAATCTACTTTAGTAAAAAACCAGCATAAAAAGACCTATCGTGCACTCTATCGTAAAGGCATTATCATGAATATACTCAATCCTAAGGTTTCCTTATTTTTTCTAGCTCTACTTCCTCAATTTGTAAATCAACATGCTGGATACGCTGCCCTGCAGATGGTCACATTAGGAGTCTTATTTATTATTCAAGCCTTTTTGATTTTCACAGCGATTAGCTTGTTCGCAGGTAGCATCAAAGGTCTTCTCCTCAAGAATTCAGCCGTTGTTGGGAGGATAAACATGATCAAAGGTGTTTTACTAGGAATTATCGGTATCCAAATTGCATTTAGCAGCAAGTAATAATCTGTATTAAAAAGGTAACAAGAGTGAAATGAAAAAGCGCTAAACACTGTGCATTTAGATGTAAAGCCACACGAAGCAATGAGTTCGTGTGGCTTTTTCTGTGTACGCTGTTTCAAGTAAATGGGTATTGGGTAATGGAAATTGTTAATCTTCTATATAGAGAGGAGAGCTTAGTTTACATGAAACGGGTACTGACCTTTATTGTTACCGCTTGCATTCTGTCAGGGTGTTCTTCAATCGCTGTTTTGAATCCAAAGGGGACTGCTGGCGAAAAACAATTGGACCTTCTCTTGTTAAGTCTATTGTTGATGGGGATCGTACTTGCCGTGGTTTTCACGCTTTTTGTAAGGTTTCTAATAAAATACCGTGAAAAGCCAGGTGAAGAGAATGAATTTCCAATTCAAACTGCTGGCAATAAAAAACTTGAAATTAGCTGGATCGTCGTTCCGTTTATTATTATCATCGTTCTGGCTATCCCTACTTTCGCAACTACATATGAGCTTGATGAGCCGTATACCAATGATAAAAAACCATTGATCATTGAAGTGACAGGGGAACAATTTCAATGGTCATTTTATTATCCTGAATACGGCATTACTTCTACAGATGAATTACGACTTCCTGTAAATCGCCCCATCTCGTTTAAACTCACATCAAACGATGTTATCCATTCATTTTGGATTCCTCAGCTTGGTGGGAAAAGGGATGCTCTGCCTGGGAAAGAAAACACATTACGTCTCAAAGCCCTTGAGACAGGCACATATGATGGGAAGTGTGCTGAACTTTGTGGTGCGGAACACGCATTGATGACATTTGACACGATTGTCGAAAACAAAACTAACTTCTCGAAGTGGATAGAGAACATGAAGGACGGTGAAAAAGATGGATAGCATCTTACAGTATTTTCGTACATTACCTTCTGATATTATTTTAGCTGACATATCGCTTGTGATCATTACGATTGCTTCTACTTTCTTACTTACAAAGTATAAAAAGTGGAATTGGCTCTGGAGTTGGATTACTTCAACTGATCATAAAAAGATTGGAATCATGTACTTATTCGTATCGTTCTTATTCTTCCTCAGAGCAGGGTTAGAAGCTCTATTGATCAGAATGCAACTTGCATTTCCTGAAAATGAATTCTGGGTCTTTCAGGGCGAACGATTCAACCAACTGACAAGTACACATGGTACAGTCATGATTTTTCTTGTTGCTACACCTCTTCTTATCGGCCTGATGAATGTAATCGTTCCACTGCAGATTGGAGCAAGAGACGTCGCTTTTCCGTTTATGAACTCATTAAGTCTTTGGCTTTTTATTTCAGGCGGAATTTTAATTAACGTAAGCTTCATAGCTGGAGGTTCTCCTAACGCCGGTTGGACTACATATGCACCACTTTCCCTGAAGGAATTTACTCCCGGTCCTTCAAACACCTACTACCCGATCGGCCTGCAAGTCGCTGGCCTCGGGACCATTATGGGAGCGATCAACTTTATCGTTACGATTATTAAAATGAGAGCTCCGGGTATGAAATTCATGAGGATGCCTTTATCAACGTGGTCGATGCTCATTACATCGGTGCTTATTGTTTATGCATTTTCCGCTCTTGCGGTAGCGTTGTTGCTTCTAACGTTCGAGCGTCTCTTCGGAACTGTTATCTTATCTAGTTCGGCTGGAAATCCATTGATCTGGCAGCATCTGTTCTGGATATTTGGCCACCCTGAAGTGTACATCATTGCGCTACCTGCTTTTGGCATATTCTCGGATGTTATTAGTACATTTTCAAAAAAGAAGTTATTTGGCTATACGTCGATGGTATTTGCGATTATTTTGATTGGCTTCTTAGGATTCATGGTATGGGTGCACCATATGTTTACTGTTGGACTAAATGCAAATATTAATGTTTTCTTCGCGTTGACCACCATGCTGATCGCAATTCCTACAGGAATCAAAATCTTCAATTGGTTATTTACGATGCGTGGAGGAAGTATTCGATTTGATACCCCTATGCTTTACGCCCTTGGTTTCATCGTAACGTTCGTCATGGGCGGGGTTACAGGAGTAATGCTTGGTTCAGTACCAGCAGATTATCAATACCATGATAGTTACTTTGTTGTTGCTCACCTTCACTATGTCATTATTGGTGCTACGATCTTCGGCGTCCTTTCAGGCGTTTATTATTGGTGGCCCAAGATGTTCGGTAAAATGTTGAACGAAAAGCTTGGAAAATGGAACTTCTGGACGTTCGTGATCGGATTTCATTTCACTTTCTTCCCCATGCACATAATGGGACTTATGGGGATGCCGAGGAGAGTCTTTACATATCCAGAAGGAGAAGGGCTTGGGTGGCTGAATTTCGTTAGTACATGTGGCGCGTTTTTGATGGGTATAGGCGTTTTTATTTTCATGCTGAATATCTACATCACTACTCGCTATGGAAAATCAGTTCAACTGAACGATCCATGGATGAAGAGAGGACGAACGTTAGAATGGACAATACCAAGTCCACCACCGCCATATAATTTTGCCCGTACTCCAATCGTTACATCCGGTGAGCCATTATGGAACGCTTATGAGAATAGAAAAGAAAACATTGAATTCGAAGGTGAATATGAAGACATCCATATGCCCTCATCTAGCTCGCTGCCCTTCTTTATGGGAATGGCATTTCTAATCGCTTCCTTTGGTTTTGTTTTCCAAATCTGGTGGCTTGCTACTCTCGGCATGTTAGGTGTTTTCATGACTATGGCAATTAGGTCTTTCCAAAATAAAAATGGTTATTCTATACCGAAAAAAAATGTCATCTATCACGATAAGGGAGTGGGTTATTAATGCAAGCTCCTGCAGAAGAAAAACTATTTAGCGACAAACAAGCCCAAATGAATATTCTTGCGTTCTGGTTCTTGATTGGTGCAGAGGTCGTGGTGTTTGGTTGTTTGTTCGGCATTTATGTATCTGTACAAGAGTTAACAGCTAACGGTCCAGGCCCTAAAGAACTATTTAACCTTTCTGAGATTATTATAAGTACGATCGTATTGCTATCTAGTAGCTTTACATGCGCACTAGGTGTGTATACATTAAAGCTTGGAAAAAAACGCATGACTTTCATTTGGTTCCTTCTGACAATCAGTTTAGGAATTGGATTTGTATTCCTCGAAGTAATCGAATTCGTGGCGTATGTCGGAGAAGGTGCAACGATTAGTACCAGTGCATTTCTCGGAGCATTTTACATGCTGCTTGGAACTCATGGGGCCCATGTAATTTTTGGGGTGGTTTGGATTTCAATGTTGCTCATACAATTAGTGCTGTTCGGCATCACTAAAGATACTGCTCCGAAGCTATTTATCGCAAGTCTCTACTGGCACTTCATCGATGTCATTTGGGTCTTTATCTTTACAGTAGTCTATCTACTTGGAAAGGTGTGAAGCAGATGAAGAAGGAGAACGATCACCTTACTAAGCTTTCGATTATGTTTGTGACTATGATCATATTGACTCTCATTGCTTTCTATCTTGTAAGCAGTGATTGGATATCAACCAACGTTCTACCATACGTGCTTCTTTTCTTTGCGGTGATTCAAGTTGTTATCCAGCTTGTTTTGTTCATGGACATTAAGGAAAAAGAAGGTCGCTACCGAATCACATCAGTCGTAGGTGGTGGCTTCATCGCACTTCTAACGATCTTTTTTTTAGCACTATTAAAAATGTAACCAGGGAAAAAATCCCTGGTTACATTTTTTCATTTGCTTCTTCTATTCCGAAACTCTTACTTAGTAATAGCAAGGATTCATTGATCTTCCAAACATAATACAAATCGTTTATCCTACTTTTGAGCTCTCTCTTTTCTTCAAGTTTTCCGGCATCCATTTTTTCTATTTTCTCTCGAATTGGATCCAGACTATACATAATGGTTTTTGTATTTCCTTTTAAACCTTTAGCTAATGCTTCGATGTTGTAATTGATGATGTGATAGGTTTTGTAGAGCTCTTTCTCTAATTCTGGTATAGAATGAACGGTTCTATTCCGATTGGAAGAAGCGAGAAGATGCTTAGCATAGTAATTGATCGCTGTAATCACTGTAATCCACTGCTCGATATTTGATTTCTGAGCGATGGACACTCTATTTCTCAAAGGCTTCGCATCCACTAGCACACTTTGAAATTTCTCATCTAACTCAAATGCTTTATTTACAAATTGAAAATGTGAGTTCGGATCAGTGTATGATTGGATGTAGTCAGATACATATTTTCTTAGTTGTTCAAGGAATTCATTTGCGGTTCCTGCGACTTTTTCTTTTGTTTTTCTAGGGTAAATTAACGCTGCCGCAAGAGAGCCAATCGCTGCACCAACTAACGTATCGACGACGCGCGACAATATAAGCTCACTCGTTATTCCGCCCATGATGAAATCGTACATGATTGCAATAAGCGTAGTCATCCAAAACATCATGATGCCATACGAAATAGGCATCAAATAAAACGCTAGGAACACACAGCAAAACAATGTGATCAATTCAAGAATAGGATGTCCTGATAAAGCAAGAGCAACTCCAAACCCTGCTATTGCGCCGAATATCGTTCCGATCGATCTTTCAGTTGCTTTTTGGAACGTCATTCCAACCGTATCCGTGCCCAACAACACGATAAACGTTGATAGAAGGACCCAATATTGATGGGTAGGAGACAAGAAGTAACCGACAACAATTGAGACAAATCCAGCTGCAATTGCTTGAAACGCCTTTCTTGTTGCGATTGTATCCTTTTCCAGTGGTTGAGGAGGATCATTTTCTGTTTGAGTTTCATCATTCAGGTCGAGATTAATATCTCTTCTTACCCCGAGCTGTCTCGAACTCTCAACTAAATGGTTTGATATCGCTTCGATCCTTCTAATTAGCCAAAGCCAGTCTTTATCGACCTCTTTGTTTCGTTGCATCGTGTTTATCATCGAACTGAGCTCATTAATAACGGATTCGGTTTTCTTCAAATTACCAACCACATCGTGCGTACGTAATACTTCTGCATCGCGAATCGATTCTACCACTTTGTATAACAGTATTCTTATCGTGGAGTGCTCTAAAACATGTAGATCTTTCACCCTCTCGATCACATAATAAAGAGACTGTATCAGCATTTCTGCGTCAAAAATATAGAACCTTAATTGCTCCTCGTCAATACCTGGCCATATATCCTCAGGCTCTGTGTTGTTAAGCGTGCTTGAAATCTCTTGAGAATACGCATTGATTTTTTTGATATCTTTACGAAGGAGCGAAGTAACAGAATGACTTGTGTCTGGACTCCCGATCGCCTCTAATATAAGATCCAGAGTCATGTTTGTTTGGGTATGAAATGAGCGGACACTTTTAATCAGTTCACTTTTCGGTCTGTTTTTTATAATGTAAAATCTATACAAATACGAGTACCCTCCACCTACCACAATCCCAAGGAGATACCAAGGAAGATCAACTACTTGTAATTGTAATAACGTAGAAAAGTAAATTGACAAGAAGGCGACTGTAAACATAGCAAAATAGCGAAACCGAAATTGTTGCAAATAATATGCCAGAAAAATGACAATCAAAAACAAACTATCTATTGCAAATGGTAACGCACTTAAATATGAACTTATTGTTAATGCTGTAGCACTTGAAACCACAAGAGTCAGTGTGGACATTTTCTGCTGATTTTCCGTTTCATCATTTACTAAAAATAACGTAACTAAGCTGACCACTCCAGCTAAAATAGAAGCAGGATATGAACCGCTTAACGTGCCTGCAACAACGAGCATCGTGAGTGATGAAGAAAGTACGCTTATCGTTATTCGTAAAGCTTGGTTATACCTTGTTTTTCCTGGATCTGCTGGAGTTAGACGAATAATAGAGTGGAGAAGCGAATGGTTCGTTATCGTTTTTTTCATACTTCTATCTTAGCTAAGTTCATTTGTTTGTTCCACATTTCTATACGCTTCCCTTCTATAAAATTGCATTTTCCATATCGTCTTTTGCAATAAAAAGCCTTTGAAGAGTAGTATCTTCAAAGGCTGAATAGCTATTAAACAGTTTTCGGATCTTTCGGTGCTTTTGATTTACGTTCAACACCGCGTTGTTTTCTTGGAACTTCCTCACTGAAGGACCTTATCATTCCCCAACATGTGAATAAAAGAATGATGGTCAGCGGGAAGGCACTAACGATGATGGCTGTCTGCATACTTTGTAGACCACCCGTAATCATTAGTACGACCGCTGAAGCTGCTAATACAAAGCCCCAGCTAAACTTAACAAAGTTAGGCGGATTCAGGCTACCGTTTGTTGTTTGCATGCCTAGAACAAATGTAGCAGAGTCAGCTGATGTAATAAAGAATGTTGAGATCAACAATAGTGTTACAACCGTTAGGACACCTCCAAGAGGAACCTGCTCGTATAGATAGAACAATGCTGTTTCAAGTCCCTGTCCTGCAATATCTGTACCTTGATTAAAGTCAAAGAAGATAGCAGAGCCGCCAAACACTCCGAACCAGAACGCACAAACGACTGTTGGAACGACTGTAACAGCAATCATAAATTCTCTGATCGTTCTACCTTTCGAAACTCGAGCGATAAATGTTCCGACGAATGGAGACCACGCAATCCACCAAGCCCAATAGAAAATTGTCCAGCCTTGAACCCATGATTCATTCTCAGCATTCATTGGAGCAAGACGCATACCCATTCCAAAAATGTTTTGCACATATTCACCGAAAGTAGTAACGAATAGATCTAAGATAAATTTAGTTGGACCAAGGAAAATAAATAGTCCAAGTAAAAGAACAGCAAGAACCAGGTTCGTGTTACTTAGATATTTAATTCCTTTCTTAATGCCTGTTCCTGCAGACACCGTGAAGAGAACTGTAATGATTGCAATGATGATCAACTGTACGGTGAAGTTATTAGGAATATCCGTGAGGTAAGCTAAGCCACCATTGATTTGCTGAGCACCAAGACCAAGGGATGCTGCAACACCGAAGACCGTTGCAAATACTGCAATGATATCGATGGTGGTTCCAATTGGTCCTTTCACACGATCTCCAAGCAACGGATACAATGTTGCACTTATGAGACCAGGTGCCCCTTTTCTAAATTTATAGTAAGCAAGAGCAAGAGCAATAGTAGCGTAGATTGCCCACGCATGAAATCCCCAGTGTAGATATGTATATCTTAAAGATTGGTGCGCTGCATCAACAGTTCCACCTTCTCCTCCTAGTGGTGGGGTAGAAAAATGAGACATTGGTTCTGATACTCCAAAGAATAATAGTCCAATTCCCATTCCAGCGCTAAATAACATTGCGAACCATGTTAACCTGTTATACTCTGGTTTGTCTGAGTCTTTACCTAATTTAATATTACCGAACCTACTAAAAATCAAATAAATTGCGAAAATCAGGAAAAATGTTGCTGCTAACTGATAAAACCATCCAAATTGATTTAAGAAGAACCCTTGTGCTGTGGTCATTACCTGGTCGAGATTTCCAGGCATGATCACGCCCCATCCGACGAAGACCATCGCAATTGCGATGCCTATCCAAAATACTTTTGTTACCTTATCCATTCCATCCACTCCTCATTTTATTATGTAGCTAATCTATCTATCTAGTAAATACTAACCACATAGTTACTAATCATAATAAATTTTCAGCAATTATTCAAATCGAACTGAGTGTTTAGTACTATATACCCCGTTCTCATATCCCAGAAACCAGTCTCTTTTTTTATTGATGTAATAACAAAAAAAGCAGGGATTTCCTTAAATCCCTGCTTCACTATCATTCATTACAATCCAGAGCTCATTACGACCTTTCCTTTAGGTGTCTTGCTTTCTGCGTTAGGTTCGAGGGTGATTGCTACAGCGGTCCAATCATGGTCCCCTTCGTAATTAATTTCGTAAGATACCGCGCCTTTTCCGTTCTCACCTGGAACAAAGGATCCCGCTCTATACGGCTTCTCACCTTCTAACAGCCATACCTGATAAACTTGATCATCCTGTACCCCTTCAAGATCGTCTGCTTGAACAACAAGATTCGTTTTACCGTTGTCAGAAACTAGAGCTGCAGCTCCCTTGGAAGTTGTACCTTCAGAAGGTGCTAGTTGAACAGCTTTCAGCAATGAAGAAACTTCTTCAGTTTCAGTCGTTGCCCCTTCATTCGAAATATACGTATATGCATTCCCAGCAAGAGATAGAAATAGTGCTGCAGCGAGTGCTGGTGCGATCCATTTAGGAGATCGCTTTGTTCTAAATCGATTCATCTCCGTTATTTTGGAATCATCATGATGAGCCACGGTTTCGCTTTCCGACTCTCCTTCAGACTCACTTTCAAATATGTTTTGAAGCACTCGTTCTTTCATACCTGAAGGCGGCTCTTCTGGTGTCGAGAGATAAGGAAGGTCACTTGTTAAGTCTTCCAGCTCTTGTAACTCCTCTCTACAGTCTGAACAAGATTCGAGGTGAGCCTCGAACAATTTTTTCTCTTCATCTGATAATGTTCCATTGAAATAGTCAAGTAGCTGATCACAATTATTTTTCATCTGAGACCCCTCCTTTCTCAGCCAGATTGGATTTTAGATGCTTGAGTGCAAGTCGGATTCGGCCCTTTACAGTACCGAGCGGGAGGTCTATTTCTTGAGAAATCTTTTTGTGCGTCATTCCTTTAAAATAAAACATCTCTATGATCCTTTTTTGCTCCTCTTTCAACTTGGATACTGCCGCTCTTAGTACGATGCCTCTTTCTTTCCACTCCACTTGGTCTTCTACAGATGCCTCATCACTATGAAGAGCGTCTCGCTCATCTAATTCAAAATCTGGTTCTCTTGATTGTTTTCGAAGTATGTCAATAGCGGTATGACGAGTCATTGTTAAGATCCAGGAAGAGAATTTCCCCTTTTCTTCAGTGTATTTCGCCCGGCCTTTCCAGAGCTTGATGAACACTTCTTGTATTACTTCTTCTGATAGCCCTTTATCTTTTACAATCCGATATGAAAAAGAATAGAGTAACTTTTCATATCGATCATAAAGTAGTTCAAGAGCTTCTTTGTCCTTTGCTTGAACCCTTTCATAAAGGGCAGCATCGTTCAGTTCTCTCATACCATTCTCCTTTATTCTCTCAAGTGATCTCCACCCGGAAGAGGTAAGAATGCCTACATAAAGCTAACGGTTACCTCTGCCATTTGGATGTGTTTTTCAATGAAAGTTTTTGATTTTAACTAAGAAAGCCCTTTTTCCGTAAGGACTCACACACTCAAGAGTGTTAGAATTACTTCGTCTTTGGTTTCGTTCAATTTCTATCCTACAGTATATCACAACGTTACTTGTATCTTTAAAATTCAAGCACACTACTGCTCTTTAGATTTCAGGTGATGGACGAGTAACTTTTCACACACCTTTTGTTCATGTATGATTAGTAGTGATTAGAAAAGAAGAGGTGACATCAATGACTCAAAAGGTAGCATTAATTACTGGTGGTACCCGAGGAATCGGGAAAGCAATCGCTAGAAAATTCGCATCAGAAGGATATAACCTTGTACTTAATTTCATGCGCAAAAAGCGCGATGCTTTAGAAACGAAAAATGAACTCGAACAAGAATACGGTATCTCTGTACATATTGTTAAAGCAAACGTAGGAGAAGTAGAGCAGATTACTTCCCTTTTTCAAGAAGCTGAAAACGAATTCGGTCGACTAGATGTTTTCGTTAACAACGCTGCATCTGGGGTATTACGACCTCTAATGGAAATTGAGGAAAGTCACTGGGATTGGACACAAAATATCAATGCGAAAGCATACTTGTTTGCTGCGCAGGAAGCTGCAAAAATCATGGAAAAGAATGGCGGAGGTTCAATCGTTGCACTCTCTAGCCTTGGTTCTATTCGCGCCCTTCCGAACTACGTAGCTGTAGGAGTATCAAAAGCATCAGTTGAAGCGATCACACGATACCTAGCTGTTGAACTATCACCTAAAGGAATCGTTGTAAACGCAGTTTCTGGTGGTGCCGTGGACACTGACGCTCTTAAGCACTTTCCAAACCGGGAAGAACTGCTTGAATCTGCCAAGAAACGTAATCCTGCTGGGCGACTAGTTGAACCAACTGACATGGCAGATACTGCGTACTTCTTAACAACACCAGCAGCAAAAATGATCCGTGGTCAAACCATTATCGTCGATGGCGGACTTTCACTATTAGGCGAATAAAGTTCTAACAATTTATAGAATCAACCTTCACTAAAGAAGACAGCGATTTTTCGCTGTCTTCTTTCTTACATAAAATCAAAAAAGTATCTGACCACGTGGAGAAATACCGGTGAGGTGTAGGCTAAACTATCAACACGACTAAGATAACTCTCTTTGAGGTCATATTGTTTTACTCCGTCTCCAATGAGCAGATCCCTCTTTAATACTGATATGGTCAAACTACCTAGTCCTCCTGCAATACTGATTAATACCCCAGCTAGTAAGCCAAACGTAGAATCGAATGGAGTTAAGTAAGAATACGTAAAATAAGCTGTTGCTGAAGTTAAGACGAGTGATCCTATTACCCCTTCAACAGTAATGTATGAATTGGAAGACGGTACAATTTTTCTTTTACCTACATAAACTGAAATCAAATATTGGGCTACATCATTCACTTGAGTAAGGAGTACGAGAAAGAGGACTAAATTCGCTCCATATTCAGGACTCGCAACTTGGAAATAAGCTAGGTGACTCAAACCAAAGACCATCAGCATTAGCCCCCACTGTGTTGAGCTAACCGACCTCAAGAATCCTACTGTTCCTTTACCGATTATTCGGGGTAATGGCAGAAGCAGAAAGACATAAACTGGAATAAATACAATAAACATGCCATACCACTCGATTAATATCCAGTAGAATTGTACCGGTATAACGATGTAAGCCCACAAGAAGATCCTTCGATCTGCCTTTCTTGTTCTCATCATGGAAAAATATTCTTTTAGCGCAAAAAAACATAAGAACATTAGCGATAGTAAAGACACGATTGGGTTAAATAAGGTTGCAAAACAAAACACCACAAACATGCCCCACCATGTTTTGATCCTAGCTTGCAACACAGAAAAATCTTTGTGAGGATAATTTCTTTTTGTAATTAGAAACAGCCCGTGGGCTATGGAAAGAATTACTAGTATAATAGATAATGTCCAAATTGTGCTTTGCAGGTAGAATCAACCTTTCTCTGAACGCCATTAATATTTTTGATAGATTGGGAGGACGTTATGGATCAAACAGTCTATATCCTATTATCCGATACTGGCACTTTATTTACTAAATCGATAAAAAAGTACACGAAAGCTCCCTATAACCACGCTTCACTAGCGTTTGATATCGAGCTTAGAGATATGTATAGCTTCGGTCGTAAAAACCCTAATAATCCACTTTATGGAGGTTTTGTCAAAGAAGACGTGCTGACCGGCACGTACAGCAAGTACCCTCAAACAACATGCGTCATCTACGGTCTTCTTGTAACTGAAAGAGAAGTTACAAAAATGAAACGAGTTTTAGAAATTTTTATTAAGAACAAACAAAAGTTTCTGTACAATATCCTCGGAGTATTAGGGGTTTCGATTAATGAACCTGTGGAATTTAGCAACTCCTACTTCTGTTCTCAATTTGTTGCTGAAGTGTTAGAGCGCTCAGGAATTACCTTATGGAATAAGCTACCTGCTCTGATTACTCCCGAGGACTTTAGAAATAGTGACAGATTAAACCTCGTGTATGAAGGAAGACTTTTGGAATATCCACCAATCAAGGAGCGTAACACAAATCAATAATATCACTCGTGTTTGTTAGATGGTACAACATTTACAATATTAGCCACAAAAAAAACCCGAACGCGATTTCTTTATGAACTCGGTTCGGGTCTTGCTATTATTTATGATTGAAATGTTTCTGTTAAAGCTGGAATGATTTGTTTCTTTCTAGACACGACACCTTCAAGAACCGCAAGTCTGTTGATTAGTTCCACATCGAATGCTTTTTCAACATTCTCAGCATGCTTACCTAGCGCTAATACGGTTGAATTGTTATTTAGAATATCCGTTACAACAAGTAAGAATAAATCAAGATCTTTCTCTTCGATCGTCTTATTGATTTCTTCTTCAACCGTATCCTGACGAGAAAGAACATCTAGAGGATCAACCACGTTTACCTGTGCTACCTCTACCTTTGCTTGACCCATACCGAATTCTTTTGCATCTAGTCCGATTAGCTCAGAAGGCGTTTTACTGCTCATGTCTGCACCAGCTTTTAGCATTTCAAGCCCATAATCTTCTGCTTGTACGCCTGCGATCTCAGCCAACTCTTGAGCTGCTGCAACGTCTTCCTCTGTGCATGTTGGAGATTTAAACAGAAGAGAATCAGAAATGATAGCAGACAGCATAAGTCCTGCGATGTTTTTGTCGATTTGTACGTTATTCTCTTTGTAGAGTTTCTTTAAGATTGTAGCTGTACAACCAACAGGCTCAGCTCTGTAATAGACTGGGTCAGCTGTTTCAAAATTAGCAATCCGGTGATGGTCAATGACTTCAAGCACGCGGACTTTATCAATATCCTCAACACTTTGTTGACGTTCATTATGATCAACTAGGATTACGCTCTTCGTTTCATTTGCTACAGTTTGAACCATACGCGGTGCTTCCACATTAAATTTATCTAATGCATATTGGGTTTCAGCATTTACTGCACCAAGACGAACAGGTTCAACATCCATGCCTAGCTTTCTCTTTAGATCTGCGTATACAAGGGCAGATGTAATCGTGTCTGTATCTGGGTTTTTATGCCCGAAAATCAATACTTTTTCCATTGTTAGACTCCTTTAGTTAAAGAATTTATGTACTCATTACATATTGTAAAGATGTAAACTCCTAAACTCAACATCAATTTACTTAACTAGAATACCTTGATTACCCTCCTATTAAACATAAGGTAAAAAAAGAACCGATCCTCTTCAGAGAAGATCGGCGATTCCTTACAAGCTCCGTAGAGCCTCTCCAACAGGAGTTTCTCCTGAAATTAAGTCAAAAGCTCGATTAAACACATTTTGAGTGGTTAGTGATTCAACAACTACTTGAGCTACATCTTCACGTGGTACAGATCCTCGATCAAGTTTCTCACCGACTGCTACATTTCCCGTTCCTTCATCATTTAAAAGACCACCTGGTCTTACGATTGTATATGACAGGGAACTTGCTTCTAATGCTTTATCTGCGTAGTGTTTAGCAGCATAGTAAGGAAGAAGAGCTTCGTTCCAGTTTTCTCTATTATTAGCTTGGAATGCACTCACCATAACGTACCTTTTTAAACCTAATCTTTCTGAAGCTTCAACTGTTTTCACAGCTCCATCAAGATCTACTAAAAGCGTTTTATCAGGACCAGTTTTCCCACCAGATCCAGCCGTGAAAATGACTGCATCGCTTCCAGTCATTGCTTCTGCAATCTCGTCAACAGAATCCTCTAAGCTTGCTACAACTGATTCAACACCTTGCTTAAGAAAAGTGTTAGCTTGTTCTTCTTTCCGAACCATCGCTTTCACAGTATGTTCTTCACTATTTTGCAGGAGATTAACAACTTTTTGACCGATTTGGCCATTAGCTCCAATAACGAGTACGTTCATTGTGATGCTCCTTTCGCATTTAATATGGCTATTATTCCATATTGATCGATCAGCATCAATTAACCTGCTTTTTGATTAGAAAAGGACATGACACTTTTGTTCTTACCTTTCATTGAGAGAAGAGAAGTTACTAGAGCCAAAATAATGAAAACTCCCCCAACTGTTGCATTCATATCGACGGTACTTCTTTCAATCACAAACGCTCCTACTGTAGACCCTAGAGCGATACCTAGATGAAGTGCCGAGTTATTTAAACTCTGCTGGATATCAGATGATTCTGGTGCAATTTCAATTAGATAGCTTTGCTGCGCTGGTGTAATCCCCCAACTAAGCATACTCCAGACTACCATTACGACTAGAAACAACGGAAACGCAAACGTTGTAAACGGAATAAGAAACATTGAAATCCCGAATATTACGATAGAGGTTAAGATCGTAGGTTTTGTCCCGAACCTGTCTGACGCAACGCCACCTAATCCGCCTCCTGCTACTGCAGCGATTCCGAATATTAAATATACGATACTGACCCACGTTCCAGTTAATCCCAGCGACGTCTTTAAGAAAGGTGTTAAATATCCATAAAGCGTTAGGTGGCCTGTCAAGAACAAGAAAGAAGTTAACTGTGCAGTGAACACTCTTCTATTCTTTAACGTTAATAACTGCTTTCTCATAGGAATAGCAGGTTTTGGTTGAATACTTTCCATGAAGAAGTAAACACCTGCAATCGATAATAGCGTTAAGATAATGATTAAAACGAAAGGCGCCTTCCAACCAAATGCATTTCCTAGCATTAATCCAATTGGAACCCCAAGAACTAAAGAAGCACTTATGCCCATGAATACAACGCCGATCGCACGTGCTCTATATTTACTTTCTACTATATTTGATGCAATCGTTACACACAGTACAACGAGTAAGGAGCCACTTGCTGCTGATATAATCCTTGCGATCATTAAGACAGTGAACGTGTTACTCATCACAGCTAACAAGTTCCCTAGTAAAAATACGACTAGCGAGAAAATCGTCAGTTTTTTTCGTTCTATTTTGGATGTTAAGGATAATAGGACCGGAGCCGCGAGTGCGAATACGATTGAAAATATGCTGATCAAAAGTCCCGTCTTTCCAAGACTCGTATTCAAATCTTCTGCGACAAGGTCAAGAATACCCCCAATTATTAACTCTACCATCCCAACAACAAAGGAAACGATCGTTAATAAATACACTCTTTTATTCATTTTATTCCGCCTCTTTTCATTAGGTTACCACTAAAAGGGTAACTTTTTGAAAATAAAAAGGCAACAGTGAATTTAAGGAATTTTTTCTGGTATGCTAAGATGAAGAAAAGAGACGTTAACAAGGAGAGCAAATACCATGTTGCAGCAGTTTGGGTTCACTCAGTACGAAAGCCAGATTTATGAAGCCTTGATTACAACAGATGAAGCACTAGATGCTTCTGCGATCGTTAAGCAATCAGGGGTTCCTCGATCCAAAGTATACGAAGTTCTATACAAAATGGGAGAAAAAGGTATGGTGTTGGAATCTACAGTAGAGAAAAAAAGATTGTACAGACCACTCCCTCTAAACTCGGCTATCGAAAAATTACGTCGTGACTTTGACCGAAATATAGATCAATTAAAATCATTTGAAGCCAGGAAAAAACCATTAGATGATCGTGTGTGGAGTCTAAAAGATAACCAATCTATCAATTCTCTTGTTGCAGACCTTCTTCAAAACGCTACCTGTTCGATTGTTTTCTCTGGTTGGTCAGATGACCTATCCCAGCACCTCTCAACAATTGAAGAAAAACAAGCGAATGGAATCTCCGTTGAACTTCATTCGATTGGAGAACTAGAAGCTACCATCGACAATGTAACCACTTTGATTCCAGACGTTCAGCATAAAGCCTTACAAAGAAGCCGAATTCTAATCATCGATAATAAAGAACTCCTTTTCGCAGGGTACGAAGAGTCAGGATGGCAAGCTATCCATACAAGCTCTCGCCCGCTTGTAACATTTTTCACTGAATTCTTCTACCATGATGTTGCTCTTACTGAAATTACTCGTAAGTTTGGCACCGTAATGATGGAAGATGATCGCATCAAAGACATTTTAATGAAACTAAGATACTGATTAGGTAACGACAAAAAAAGCATGCCACCTGGCATGCTTTATTAGATCTCTCTATCTTAACTCACGTTCTCACTTCGAGCGTTTTCTCTATTTCTTCGCGTAAAATGGCCATTCCTTCGGGACTAAGTATGATACTTCCATTACCAAAATACTTATTTTCGTTCAATACTTCTCCAGTTATCATACAAGCCATTTCCGGTTGGTACTTCTTTAATACTATTCGATCTTCGCTAGTGAATATTTCCATAGGATCTTTCACCTGGATATCAAGTGTGCGTCGTAGTTCTTTTGGAATGACGATACGGCCCAGTTCATCAATTTTTCTTACGACACCTGTGCTCTTCAAACTGATCACTCCTTCTTTTTAACGAACGAATACGTTCTTTATTTAATTTTAATAGTTTAGTTGGAAACTAGCAAGTAAAATGCTAATTTTTTTATAATTTTCCAAAATTATTCTAATGAACCCAAAAAGCACAAACTAGATGAAAAAGTAACACAGTCAAAAAAAACCGCCCGGATATACCGGACGGTTAAAAGGGGGAATTTTTAAGCTAGTATGAAGTTACCCCGCTTGTAACCAATCTAAACCTCTTTCTTAAATTATTTTTTTCCGATTGAAAAGCCTTCAAACAAACGCCCGCCATAAGGCTCAATCTGTTGTTCTACAAAGCGGATAACGTCATCCTTCATCCCAGTTTGAAAATAACGATCAAAGACTCTTTCAAACTCTCTAGCTAACTCACTATCATAATTCTTAAGCGATCGGATAATCCATTTTGAAGATCCGGTCCACTGCCCATTCATCCTTAGTATAAATTCATGCAGGTGTTCTAAAAGCGCTAAAGCACAGCACATTTCTTCACCCCTATCGTAAGCTCCAATGAAATCATCCAGGACATCCGTTAAAAAATAGCGCTTTAAACGCACCGTTTCTTCGTCCCATTGTATAGGACCTGCCTTAAGTATGGCGTTGGCTTCATCTTTTAACACCTTAGACTTACCTTTATCCATGAGCACGAGTCCTTCTGAAACCATTCGAGGCATCGAAGGTTTTCCTCGCTCGCAATCACTACTATAGAAAGATTGATAGCTATGTAAGTTATGTACATACATTTCCACTGGCCAATTCTTATAGTAAAAGCTTTCTCGATAAGAGCTTTGAACAGATGAATCGAATATAACAATATCTAGATCTGATGTTTTTGTTCCTTCTCCTCTTACGATGCTCCCAGCAAGCAGTGCTGTTTCACACTGTGGGAAACGGATATTAACAAGCACTTTTGCATCCTGTTTGGCAAGTTCTAATCTAGTCATGGTTACCTCTCACCTTTTTACATTTAGTTTACATTGAAAAGGGAAATAATCATATCTTCCTTATTGATAAACATTCTGATACACTTTTATAGTACTAGATCAAGGGATCGAGGGGCATCATCATCCTTACCTTCAACGTATAATAAATGATTAATTGTTCAGACTTACAATACAAATGAATGATATTAACAGGAGGCACTATGCTAACTTTTGAAGAAAAGCTACACATTATAGAAACAACGTTCCCTGAATTAACACGGAAAGATGTTTCGATGGGAAGAGTCAACTTCCATTATGAAGAAAGTGTTATGGATAAGAAGAACGTTGTGTACCATCTCCATCCAAATGGGAACGGCTTTGTATATGCAGAACTACTTGAAGAATACCCTGTCGATGATAGAGGAATGGTCAACATTCGTGACTTCTCGAGTAACGACCTACGAAAAATTGTTGGAGAGGCGATTCACTCTCTCTCTGTTTTACCAGGAGAAGACATCGAAGAAGAAATTTGGATGAACGAAGAAAACCAAACGCTTCACCTCGAATACGAGCCTGAGCTTGAGCTATGGAATGTTTATGCAGGTGACATGCTTGACGGAACGTTCCCATCTTATAATGAAGCAATTCAATACCTTGACGAAGAAGGATTCATTCGTCAATAAGGAAAACCCCTCCGCATGACCGCGGAGGGGTTTTACATTTCAGCTAAAGCTATTTCAATTGACTCGGGAACTCCGTAAGATCGATCCCCCATACTACCGGCATATAGAAATAAACGGCTAATGCGATAATGAGGATGGACGTGATATTAAGCCAGAAACCCGCTTTTGCCATATCCGGTATTTTTAAATAACCAGACCCAAACACTACCGCATTCGGAGGTGTTGCAACCGGAAGCATAAATGCGCAGCTCGCTGCCACGCCTGCACCGATCATAAGAGCATATGGATGCACTGAAATTGCCGCAGATAGAGATGCCATAATCGGAAACATCATTGTTGCTGTTGCTGTATTCGATGTGATTTCCGTAAGAAAAATGACGAGTGCAGTTACGGCAAGTAAGATAACAAATAGATGCACTCCTTCAAGGACTGTCAATTGTTCACCAATCCATTTAGCAAGCCCTGACTCCTGAAACCCTGCTGCAATCGCTAACCCAGCTCCAAATAATAGTAGAATGCCCCAAGGAAGACCTTTAGCCGTCTCCCAATCAAGCAGATAAGAACCTTTTTTTGTTGGCGAAGGGATGATAAAGAGTATGATAGCAGCCGACATCGCTATGACAGTGTCATTAATGTTTGGATTAAGATCACTTAAAACAAACGAACGACTAATCCAAGCAAATGCGGTTAAAGTAAATACTGCCATCACGATTTTTTCCTCAACAGACATTGACCCTAGCTCTTTTCTTTGTTTCGTGATAACCTCTTTCCCTCCAGGGAGCTCCTTCAGCTGCATAGGGAACGCAAGCTTAACAAGGTAGTACCAACAACCGATCAATAATACCAACACGATCGGTACACCAAACATCATCCATCTAGCGAAAGATATTTCAATTCCATATAGCTCATTTACGACCGCTGCAAAAAACGTGTTTGGCGGCGTTCCAATCAATGTAGCTAAGCCCCCAATCGAGGCACTATAAGCGATTCCCAACATAACTGCTTTCCCAAAAGGAAACTTCTTCATTCGGTCATCATCTAGATCCAACTGATCAGAAACTTGATAGATCACCGCCATCCCTATCGGAACCATCATCATGGATGTCGCTGTATTTGAAATCCACATCGAAAGAAATCCTGTCGCGGTCATAAACCCAAGTACGATCTTCTCCGTGCTCGTCCCAATTGCAGAAATAATAATGAGAGCGATTCTCTTATGTAAATTCCATTTCTGCATAGAAAGCGCTATCAAAAATCCTCCCATGAATAGAAAAATCGTATTATCTCCATAAGCTGAAGCTGTCATTCCACCTTCGAGCCCTTCCGTAAGGGGAAACAAAATAAGCGGTAAAAGGGACGTAGCAGGAATAGGGATCGCCTCTGTTATCCACCAGGTTGCAATCCAGGCTGTGCTCGCGAGAATGGCGAGTGCTTCACCTGATAAACCTGACGGATGAAAGAAAAGTAATATACATGCAAAAAGTGCTGGACCAAGCAATAATCCAATGCTCTTTCGTTTGTCAAACTCCGTTTTGTTGCCTGGTGTGTAACCCGGAGTGTTTTTTTCTTTGGATGTAGAAGGGATTTCAGTGTTATTTGAAGAAGCGAATGTTAAGAGTTCTTTTGCACGTCCATGTTCCAACCACAACTTGTTCCATAAGCTCACTAGCATTCCTTTATTACCCTCCTATCTTTTTATTTCTTTTAAGTGTAGAAGTTGTGATTGAATGCTGTCAATTTTATTCATAAGGACAGGTAGATGGTCTCATTTTGCACAAGGACTTTAGTCGTATATCATTACAAAACATGTAATCCCAACAATGAAACCCCCTCAAATTTCCATAAGGGGCGAATAATGTAAGTTGATAGGATTAAATGTTATAATATTCTTACTACTATACTCACCTTATTCTCAACACCCGTTTCAGCAAGCGCTTAAAGACAATGCTCAAAATCGATCCAGGGGGTATTAGATGAGAAAAATACAACAAACTACAATTAATTCTGTTGTTAAATATGGACAAACAAAATTACCTAAATCAGCCAACACAGAATGTCCTGAGTGCGGAAACACCGCCTCTTTTCACTTGAAGTTTGATTATCAAATTAACCAAACGGTGTTTTCAACGTTTTCAAGATGCTCAGTATGCAAAGAGTCCATTCTCTTTGTATTAATCAAAACTTCCACAAGCGAGCAGGGCGAAGAAGTAGAACTATTTGTGCACCAAACTTCCTTTACTAGAGAGCCACTCGGCAGATTGGTTGGCACAGCAAGGCTTCCGGATGACCTAGAACGAGTTTATCGCTCAGCTGTTAATGTACATAATATGAAAGACTGGACTGCTACAGCCGTCATGGCAAACCGTGTCCTAGAAAGCATCACACGGAGCTTCTTAGCAGACAATGAACTTACTCAACCACTGTCGAAGCAGCTTGAAGCTCTTGCGAAACAAGTTGATCTTGAAGAGCCGATTGTGCGACTTGGACAATTGATGGGGAAAGGAAGTAATTTGCATAATCTTCTTTGCCTAGAAAATTCCACAAGCGAAGAAACTGCTAATCTCATCATTGATTTATTGGACTCATTGATTGAATATCTATATATCCTACCTCAAAAGATCGTTCATCTGCAAAAGCAAATTGAAGAATAAAAGAAACCAGGCCGTCGCCTTTGACTGGCCTGGTTTCTTTTATTCTTCTACTGTGGTTTCTTTTCGAAATGAAGGATAATTGATGCTGATTGCAATAATTCCCGCTACTGCCGTTAATAACGGATAGATGGAATAAGGGATGAGTGCTAAGGGCGAAATTGAAGCTAGGCCAGCTGCCGCTAACAACTGTGCTCCATATGGCAACATTCCTTGAACACTTCCAGAAAAGATATCCAGGATACTTGCAGATTTTCTAGCATCTACGTGATATTCCAGAGAAATGTTCTTCGCTAGTGGTCCACCCATGATAATGGATATCGTATTATTAGCCGTGGATAAATCAAGGATCGTTGCAAGTCCGGCGATACCGAACTCTGCTCCTTTTCGTGATTTCACTCGATTAAGGATTTTATCAAGAACGTACTGAACGCCCCCATTGTATCGGATTACTTCGATCATTCCCCCTATAATCAACGCAATCATAGCAAGGTCTTCCATGCCTTTGATTCCATCAGTTACTGTAGAAACGAGGCCGCTCACACCAAACGTACCGTTGAATAGGCCTACCACCCCTGCAAACAACGTTCCGCTAACGAGCACTATTAGCACATTGACTCCTACTATGGCTGCTATTAATACCCCAAGATAAGGTAACACGGTAATAAACTCAAATGATTTCCCGCCATCGATTGCTGCCTTTTCTCCCATCGTTAAAAATCCATAAATGATAGCAGTAATAATGGCAGCAGGCAGTACGATGAAAAAGTTCACCTTAAATTTGTCTTTCATCTTTGTGTTTTGTGTTCGAACAGCTGCAATCGTCGTATCCGATATCATGGAAAGGTTATCTCCAAACATTGCTCCGCCAATAACGGCAGATAGTGTAAGAGCAACCGAAATACCCGTCTGCTCTGCAATTCCAATCCCAATCGGGGCCAACGCTACAATGGTCCCCATCGATGTCCCCATCGATATCGATATAAAACAACCGATCAAAAACAAGCCAACAACGAGAAGACTTGCTGGCAATAGAGAGATGCCCAGATTTACGATCGAATCTACAGCCCCTATTTTTTTCGCCGTTTCAGCAAAGGCTCCTGCTAATAAAAAGACCAAAATCATTAAAATAATATTGGAGTTTCCAGCTCCTCGGCAAAAAACTTCTACTTTTTTCATGAAGTTTTCTTTTCGATTCATTGCGAGCGCTACTCCTGCTGCAATCAATGAAGCAAGCACAACAGGCATGCTATAAAAATCTTTCGTTACAACTGCTGTTCCGATAAAAAGCAAAATAAATATCCCAAGTGGAATCAGCGCAAAGCCATTCCCTTTTATTTCTTTTTCCATTACACTTACTCCTTGTTTATATAATTTGTAGCAATCAAAAAAAGCCCACTTCAAGAGAAGAGGGCTTTCACTCTTATCTCTCAAGATTTCTCTTGCTGGAAGCAGCACCTTTCTGATTAACAGAGGTTGCTGAAGCTTCACAGGGCCAGTTCCCTCCACTTCTCTTGATAAGAACTATTCGATTATTAGTGTTATGAAGTTTATCACGCCTTATTCTATTTCGTCAATAATTAAGTCGAATCGTGTCGTTTAACAATGTGCTACAAGCTAGCTACCTTTGAATAAATGTTTGGATATCTCTTAATATGGAATGCGGCTGCTCTTCAGGAAGCAAATGACCTGTCTTTTCATATACGATCAACTCTGAATTTGGAAGATCCTTCGCTAATCGTTTCCCAATCTGTAGCGGTACAACTTTATCATGTTCGCCCCATATCAATAAACTCGGAGTTTCGATAGTCCTTAACTCTTCTTCCGAAAGATCTCCTTCTCGGTCTCGAATCATCCGTACAAGTGAGCGGAAAATCCCCTCATTAAAGAAAGGCTGAATATACCCATCCACCATTTCTTCATCGATCAACTCGGGATCATACACACAATTTATTAGATTCCCTTTCGCTCCCTTACGTGAAAGCCAGCGTTTTAAATACATTGAGAAAAAAGGCAAATAAGATGAGTACACAAGACTCTGTTTGGCCTTTTCTAGATAGCCAGAACTACAAAGCAGGATATTTTTCTTAACAAGGTCTCCATTCAAGCCTGAGGCTCTCAGTGCCACTTGTCCCCCCATCGAATGACCAATCATAACGGTCTCGTCAATACTTAACCGCTCAAGCAGTTCGATCACTACTTCTGCGAAGTTTTGATACGAATGAACAAAAGTACTGGATTTTTCAGTTCTTCCAAACGGGGGGAGATCGATGGCTACAACCGTGTAGTGCTTCGAAAGCAAAGGGATGAGCCTTCGGTAACTGAACGTTGAGGACAAAAATCCATGTAGTAACGTTAAAACAGGACGATCAGAAGTAACGTCATTCTTATGATATTCATAATGAATATCAATTCCTTTAATGTTTTCCTTATAATGTTTGAGATTCTGAACAGGCAGCATCTTACATTTCACTCCGTATGATAGTTTGTACGTATTTTACCCCTTTTTGCTAAGGAAAAACGTGTTCTATTTTGGAGAGTGTTACCAGCCACCGCTACTCTTCTCCCACATGAACGAGGCTCTCAAAAGAGATGTTCTGTCTCCTCTCATTCATATCAACAATTCGTAATTCCATATTGAGTTGGTCGATATAATGAACATATCCTTTCACTACATTAGTCATACCCTTTTGGAAGTAGTGAAAAGTAAGAGGGCGATGAAATGCCATCGCTTCGCATATAACGTCGTTCATTTCCTCCATTTTCTGTTCATCGAGCTCAGGTTTTTGGTTTTTCCCGTCTTCCTCTTTCCATTCTCTCAGTTCTTTAACATGCTCTGGCAGCATCATTGAAGTCCATTTGATATTTCCTCGATCACGAATCACTGTAGCTCAACTCCTTCCTATGCTTTGTGGCCTCCGACAAGTTTGCTTCGATGCAATGCTGTACCAGCCTCCGTGTAGGAAACAGCTCGGAGCAGAGCATCAGACCCGTATTTTTCTCTTATCGAATCCATAACATAGCCAAGGTCTCGTTGCTTTGGTCGTTTCATATTGAAAAGGTCCAGCTGCACTTCTTCATCTTCACAAATATTCGAAAGAGCGATCGATATTTTCCTGACCGTTCTCCCTGTATAAAATTCCTGAAAGAGCTGCAAGCATACGTCGTAAATTTCAAGTGTGATCGAAGTCGGACTGTCGATACTTCTCGACCTATGAAAGCCTCCGCCTCCTTCGTCTTTACTGTAGCCAATTCCAAGACTAATCGTACGCCCGGCTTTTCCTGCTCTTCTCGCGCGTCTCGCTACCTCTTCGCTCATTTCTAAAATCACGTGTTTGACTTCTTTTTGTTCATGATAATCTCTTAGTAGGATCTGGCTTTTCCCAAAGCTGACTTGCCCTTGCATAATCGGAGCTCCAATTTCAGAAAGGTCCACTCCCCAGGCGTGATGATAAAGCTGGTTTCCCATCACCCCGAATTTTTGTTCAAGAAGATGCAAAGGGTATTTTGCCAACTGCTCGACATTCATAATCCCCATTCGATTGAGGGTCCGCTCAAGACGCGGGCCGATCCCCCACATTTTACTAAGGGGCGAGATAGACCAAACCTTTTTAGGAATGTCATCGTACGTCCACTCAGCAACTCCATACTTCTTCGCCTCTAAATCAAGGCAAAGCTTTGCCATCAACATATTTGGCCCAATTCCAATGGCACAGGGTAGACCAAATGTTTCACTGATCTCTTTCCTAATCTTATTAGCTGCCTCAAAACGTCCTCCCCAGAGACGTTCCGTCCCATCGATTTGAAGAAAAGATTCGTCCACGCTATACGTGTGAATGCATTCTTTTGGAACATACCGATGAAAGAGCCTCGTGATCTCCATCGATTGTTTTAAATAAGAGGACATCCTTGCATTTACGATATGAATGCGAGAATCATTTGGAATTTCAAAGAGCCTATTTCCAGTTCGTATATCAAAGTCTCTTTTTAATGCAGGTGAAGCCGCTAAAACAACGCTACCTTGACGTTCTGTATCACCTACCACAGCAAGATAGCACGTTAAAGGATCCAGTCCCATCTCGACTGCCGAGCAACTCGCATAAAAACTCTTCATATCGACACACAAAATGGTTTTCTTTTCAAACTTCGAATAATCCATCTCTACCACCCCTTTTCACTCTTTTTACCAAAACAAGAACACTAGTTCTCTATATCTATACCCGTATTTTACCCGAATATACGTTCGCATATCAATAAGTACTTTCTTCCAACGGAGGAATATTTGTTTGATGCTCGGCTGCTACGAAGAAATGAGAAGGTAGTAACACACGGGACTTTAATCCCCCGGTGTTTATTTAATCAGTGCTAATGCACTATTCCTCCCTCCGACAAAATAGGTATTAATTATCAAAATTATCCAATTTGTTAGAATATTATATTTTTTGTGTTAAGGTTTTCTCATCTAATAAAGGAGGATTTACATGAAAAAGAAAAGTGTATTAGCACTTGGGTTATCAGCAGGTCTGGTAGGAAGTATGTTAGCTCCTTCTGAATCACTTGCAGCAAACTTACATAAGGCTAAAGAAGCACCATCACTTGTATCAGGAGATCTAACTAAGAAATCATCCAAAAAACCAGGTGAAGTTTTATTTGATTACTTAAACGAAAACAAAAGCTCTTATAATTTCAGTGGTGCTACGGCTCAGCAATCATTCGAGATAGTATCGAGTGAAAAGGATGAGCTTGGATTCACAGTCTTTCGCCTTCAGCAATTACATAAAGGTATCCCGGTTTATGCCTCTAGTCAAACCGCCCATGTTAATAAAGACGGAGTGTTGACGGCTTTTTCGGGAAATGTAGTTTCAGGTCTTACTTCACTCGGTTCAAAGAAAGAACTAAAAAAGGAAACTAAATTCAAAAGACAGGATGCGATCAAGAAAGCAGAAACAGCACTTGGTTTCAAACCAAATTATGAAAAAAAGCCAGAATCAACGCTAGTGGTATACCCACAAGGCAATTCTGCTAGCTATGCGTATCACGTTACGCTAAACTTTCTTTCACCGGAGCCTGGAAACTGGCATTATATTGTGGATGCTGTAACGGGAGATATCATTACAGGTTTTAATGCCATTCACGAAGTGACCGGAACGACTACTGAAGGAGCAGGAACTGGCGTACTAGGTGACACCAAAACCTTTAACACACTCCTCTCTTCTTCTACGTATTACTTACAGGACAATACACGAGGCGGTGGTATCTTCACATACGACGCGGCAAATCAAACAAATCTGCCTGGCAAGCTATGGGCCGATGCAGATAATAAGTTCCACGCAAGCTATGATGCAGCTGCTGTTGACGCACATTATTATGCAAGTGCAACGTATGACTACTATAAAGAAAAGTTTAACCGAGACAGCTATGATGGAAATGGTGCACCGCTCGAGTCCACTGTTCATTATGGTGAGAACTACAACAATGCATTTTGGAATGGCAGTCAGATGGTTTATGGAGACGGAGATGGTTCCACTTTCATCTCTCTATCAGGAGCGGAAGACGTGGTTGCGCACGAACTAACGCATGCAGTAACGGATACAACAGCAGAGCTTGTCTACATGTTTGAATCAGGAGCATTAAATGAATCGATGTCAGATGTATTCGGAACACTCGTTGAATTTCATGATAATAACAACCCGGACTGGTTAGTGGGAGAAGATATCTACACGCCAGGCACATCAGGTGATGCGCTTCGCTCAATGTCTGATCCAACGCAATTCGGTGACCCTGCTCATTACTCTGAACGTTATATTGGTCTACAAGATAACGGCGGTGTTCATATCAACAGTGGTATCATGAACAAAGCTGCTTACCTTCTCAGCGAAGGTGGGACTTTCCACGGTGTGACGGTTTCTGGGATAGGTAAAGACAAGCTAGGAGAGATTTACTATCGAACGTTAACACAATATCTAACGCCACTATCAAACTTCAGCCATATGCGTTCATCCGCTGTACAAGCCGCGACAGATTTATATGGCGCGAGCAGTGCAGAAGTACAATCCGTTAAAAAAGCATTTGATGCAGTAGGTGTTAACTAACATTCACTCACAAGCAGCACCCATGACTTTGGTCATGGGTGCCTTTTCATTTGCAGTACTAACGAAATGATTGGTAATGAACAAAGTAGGTATTAATTATCATAATTATCTAATTTGTTTGAATATTGTATATTTTGTGTTAAAGTTTTCTCATCTGATATAAGGAGGATTTACATGAAGAAGAAAAACTTATTAGCACTAGGATTATCAGCAGGTCTGGTAGGAAGTATGTTAGCTCCTTCTGGATCACTTGCAACAAACTTACATAACGACAAAGGAACACCCTCATTTGTCTCAGGGCAATTAACGAAGGCCTCTTCAAAGAATCCAAGTGAAGTGTTGTTTGATTACTTAAATGAAAATAAAAGCTATTATAACTTCAGTGGCGCTACAGCGGAGCAATCTTTTGAAATCTTATCAACTGATAAAGATCAGCTTGGCTTCACAGTATTTCGTCTTCAACAGTTACATAAAGGAACGCCTGTTTATGGGTCGACTCAAACCGTTCACGTTAATAAAGATGGCGTCTTGACGGCTGTATCAGGTAAAGTCATTGGAGATCTCGGCTCTAAGAAAGAACTTAAAAAGGAAACAAAATTTAAAAAGCAGGATGCTATAAAGAAAGCTGAAGCGGACCTTGGTTTTACCCCTGATTATGAGCAAAAGCCAGAATCGACTCTCGTCGTGTATCCACAAGGGGATTCTGCAAGCTATGCGTATCACGTAACTCTGAATTTCTTATCACCGGAGCCAGGAAACTGGAATTATGTTGTAGATGCAGTAACTGGAGAGATCCTAACGAGTTTTAACGCGATTCACGAAGCGAAAAAAGAAGGAGTAGGTAAGCCTGGTGGTGGATCTGACGTTACTGGAACGATTACGACTGGAACTGGTACTGGTGTCCTCGGAGACACTAAGTCATTTAATACACTCCTCTCCTCTTCTACTTACTATTTGAAGGACACAACAAGAGGTGGCGGCGTCTTTACTTATGATGCATCAAACCGCCAAAAGTTGCCTGGGTCACTGTGGTCTGACTCGGATAATGAATTTCATGCTAGTTACGATGGCGCAGCAGTAGATGCACATTACTATGCGAGCGCTACTTATGATTATTATAAAGAAGTATTCAACAGAGATAGTTATGATGGCAACGGAGCACCATTAGAATCGACAGTACACTACGGACGAGATTATAACAATGCATTTTGGAACGGAAGTCAAATGGTTTACGGAGACGGTGATGGCTCTACATTCGTTGCCCTTTCAGGTGGAGAAGATGTGGTCGCACATGAACTTACTCACGCGGTAACAGATACGACAGCTGATCTCATTTATCAAAATGAATCTGGAGCGCTGAACGAATCAATGTCCGATGTTTTCGGAACCCTAGTTGAGTTCCATGACAACAACAATCCTGACTGGCTCATTGGTGAAGACATCTATACACCAGGAACCGCTGGGGATGCTCTTCGCTCTATGTCTGATCCAACTCAATTTGGAGATCCAGCTCACTACTCCGAGCGCTACACCGGTACGCAGGATAATGGTGGCGTTCATATCAATAGCGGTATTATGAACAAAGCTGCGTATCTCTTAAGTGAAGGCGGCACGTTCTATGGTGTGACAGTTTCAGGTATTGGAAAAGACAAGCTAGGTGCAATCTACTATCGTACCTTAACGCAATATCTAACAGCTTCTTCTAACTTTAGCCATATGCGTTCTTCAGCTGTACAGGCAGCTACAGATCTATATGGTGCAAGTAGTGCAGAAGTAGAATCTGTTAATAAGGCATTTGACGCAGTAGGCGTACAATAACTTTATCACTTACACGCAGTTCTTTCTCTAGGAGCTGCGTGTTTTAATGTTTCACGTTAAAAGGAGCGGGAATGAGTAAGGTAGAAAATGTCAGGAGGTACTAAAATGGGAATTTTCAATAAAGATGCATTAAAACACCAGCACGTTATTATAACTGGAGCAACAGGCGGAATTGGTTACGAAACTGCAAAGGCTGCCGTACAGGCGGGGGCATCCATCACGATAACAGGCAGAAATGAAGAAAAGCTGACAGAACTCAAAGAAGCATGTTTGAAACTAGCAAAAGATGCACAGGTAGCTATCATTCCTGCTGATCTTACAAATGAAAATGATCGTTCAAAACTTGTTGAGGGTGCTGTAGAAGAAAACGGACCGATAACCGGTCTTGTTAATTCAGCAGGCATTGGTGGCGGAGATACGCTGGATGCTTTGAAAGAAGAAGATTTACGAAATGTGATGGAACTTAATTATACGGCGACAGTATTGCTTACACAGCTCGTCTACAACAAAATGCGAAGCGATGATCAAAAAGGCGCGATCGTTAACCTCTCTTCTCTTTCCGGTCTTCGTGGGACGTTCGGAGGTACAGCTTACAGCGCATCAAAATTCGCAATCACTGGCTTCACACAGTCGTTTGCTCATGAAGCGATTCAGCACGGCATTCGCGTCAACGCAGTCTGCCCGGGCTTCGTTGATACTGAAATGGGAAGAAATAGTATCGAAGCGAAAGGTAAAAGAGAAAACAAAAGCTTTGAAGAAGAATTACAAGCTGTCGAGAAAGCACTGCCATCAGGAAGAATTACGCAACCAGAAGAAGTAGCGAATAGTATCGTGTACCTTCTCTCGAATGCTTCTGATAACATTATTGGAGAATCATTGAAAATATCAGGTGGTAGTGTGATGAGATAAAGAAAGCGAGCATCCGGATTCTATAGGATGCTCGCTTATTTTTAATTAAACTATTTTTGATTAAAGAAACGACCGCCCACTTTTTCGATCAAACCGGGCGCTGCATGATAAACTTTTGCTCCTGCATTCATCCAACCAGGAAGATTCACTTCTCGCTTCCCTTTTTTAATTGCTGAGATGATTTCGCCTGACACTTTTTCAGGTGTAAGCATCATTTTCTCTACGTTCTTTGTGTAATTTCCACTACTGTCTGCAACCTCAAAGAAATTTGTCTTAATTGGACCGGGATTAACAGTCATCACGCTAATTCCATATGGCTTCATTTCGAGTCGAAGGCTATTCGAGAAACCGAGTACTGCGTGTTTTGTAGCAGAATACGCTGCAGATTTCGGAGTAGCAATCTTGCCTGCCTGAGATGCCACATTGATGATAAGACCTCTCCCTGCTTCCATCATGCTAGGCAGTACATGTGAAGTAAAACGCATTAACCCGATCACATTCACATCGAACATCGCTTCTATTTCTTTCATATCGGCGTCCGCAAAGTTATTGAATTTCCCAAAACCTGCGTTATTGATCAGGATGTCTACATGGGGCATTTCTTCTAACAAACGAGGAAGAAGTTCATCTACATGACTTCCATTTCCTACGTCTATCGGCCATACTGCAGGCGTATACCCTCCTTCAGATTCGATATGATTCTTTAACTGAATTAAATTAGCTTCAGTTCGCGCCACAAGAATAAGCCTAGCACCTTGTTTGGCTAAATCTAATGCAAGTTGACGGCCAATTCCACTTGAAGCCCCGGTAATAAGTATTACTTTATCCTTCATATTCTTCATAACTCTCTCCTAACCGTTGTGTATATAGAATGTTCTCTTGCTGCTTTTTTCTGGCTATAACTCCTTCAGATTCGAGGTAGTCTAATTGACCGATCGTTTCAGAAAGCGTTAATCCAATCTCCTTCTTATAAATACCTGGAAACAGCTTCTGACAAACCTCAAAAGCGGTCATCGGCTCTTCCTTAATCATCATAGCCACCTTTTTCGCTCGTGCTTCCTGCTGAATCAGACGTTCTTTTATTAAGTCTTCAATGTTATCGATAGGCTCGCCGTGACCTGTGTATACGAATGAAGGCTTTATCTCCAACGTTTTCTTATATGAGTCTCTTTGTTGCAACAGAGGTCTTGGGCGGTCAGCACCTTTTACATATGGAGGCTCTAAAATAGGATTTGAAGAAATGTTTTTAATGAGGTGATCTCCAGCAATCATGATTCCCGAGCTCTCGTGGTAGAGAGAGATATGGCTTTGCGCATGACCTGGTGTTTCGATAACCGTCCATCCCGAGCAACCAGGAACTGCATCACCATCCAATAGGTGCACGTCACACGTCGTACGATCTGCAAAAGATAAATAGCCCTCTACATCATTCACATGCTTTAAGTATTCCTCAGGCACCCCTGCTTCAGAATAAATTATCTTCATAAAGGATTCGTGATCCTCTAAGAACGCGTCAGTCATTTCTAGCCAACGATCATTCTTCCAATGACCAAGTACTTTTTTACCTGCTTTGCTCATCTGCCCTGCGAGTCCCATATGATCAGGGTGATGATGAGTAAGAACGATCTGCTCAACATCTTCAAGAGACAGCCCATACTCACGCAACTGAGAAACGAGCGCTTCTTCCGCCTCCGCTGTACGTGGTCCAGTGTCCACCAGGGTGATCACTTCACCTTTAATTAAGAAACAATTTACAGGCCCAACCTTAAACGGAGTTGGTACTGTGATTGGAAGTAGTTTGTTTGCCATCGTAACCGTCATAAATCCGCCACCTTTATTTTACTTTCTTCATTCCATTTTACTCCTCATTCCACCTTTTGTCATTATTCTAGAATAACACAGGTCAGAAAATTCAAATAAATATGTTGACAATTTTCCAGTGTCATTGCATACTATGTAAAACTATAGATGAGATCCAGTTTAGCTTTGATTGGGATTAGTAGAAGCGGAGGCAATTTTCAGAGAGAGGAATTCACCGGCTGAAAGATTCCTTATTACTGCCAGCTTTGAACCTACCCATGAGCTCGCTGTGCAAACACAGCCGCTTCCCCCGTTAAAGGGATTTCAAGGGGATCTCTTTTGAGGTGCCAAATGAAGGTGGTACCACGGATAACGCCCATTCGTCCTTTACTATTAGGATGAGTGGGCGTTTTATATGGAGGGTGAGTAGAATGGATAACGTTAACGTTGGGTTTCTCGGCGCTGGTTCCATGGCTGAATCTATGGTTGAAGGGATGATTGCACAATCATTTGTCTCACCAGAACATATTACACTTTTAAACCGTATCAACAAACAGAGACTGAAAGAATTACAAACTAAGTACAGCGTGGAAATCACGACTAGCTATCAAGAAATCTCCTCTCAATCAGAGGTGATCATACTGGCTATGAAACCAAAAGATGCCGAAGAAGCGCTACTTAATTTGAAGCCCCATATTACGAAAGAGCATCTTATCATTTCCGTAATAGCGGGCATCTCCACAACTTTTATTGAAGAATGTATTGAGTCAGAAACGCCAGTTGTTCGATCGATGCCAAACACATCTGCAGCAATCGGATTATCTGCGACAGCTATCACTACTGGACGTTACACTCGTAACGATCAGTTAGCATTTGCAGAACGTCTATTCAGAACGATCGGTACAGTCGTTCATGTTCCTGAAGAGCAGTTAGACACAGTGACTGGATTATCTGGAAGCGGCCCTGCTTACTTTTATTATATGGTCGAATGTATGGAAAAAGCAGCAAACATGAACGGCCTGGATAAGGAGACCGCTCGTGAGTTAATCATTCAAACGATGACAGGTGCAGCCATGATGCTAAGCAAAACAAACCAATCACCTTCTCTACTTAGAGAAAAAGTCACAAGTCCAGGTGGCACGACACAGGCCGGACTATCCATTCTAAAAGACTATAAGTTTGATGAAGCAGTCCTTGAAAGTATTACAGGTGCGAGAAGACGCTCAGAAGAACTGGGACACCAACTCATTAAAGCAAGAAAAAACTAATACCATAGCTCTCACTTAACAGTAGTGAGGCTCACATAATTTGTAAACGCTTACAATAATCTATAAAAAAAATTACGTTATACGGATCTTCTATGTGCAGTACTACAATGATTTCTTAATATCTCTAATGCTTCTTTACTATCCACACCACTCGCTATTATGGAAATCTTCCCACTATACCCTTTTAGAGCACTCATACTTAACAAGCTTTTCGCATTTAACTTTGTTCCTTCTTTTTCAACGAGGACATAGCTTGAAAGATTGTTTGCAGCCCTTACAAAGTCCATCAGAAATACCAATGTTACCTTCTCTGTTAAATAAACTGTTCGTTCACCACTCACAATACGACCTCCTTTACAGGGTTAATACAACCGTTTGCACAAATCTATTCTCGCACTACTTTTCTTATTCCACAACATTTATGGGACCTTTCCTGACACACTTCTCAAACCACAACATATGCTATGTTAGATATTCTACCATTCTCCTAATCACGGTTGGTTACTTATGCTATACTATTAGGAGATTACAAGAATACACTTAAGATTTCATTAGTATATGTTGCAGGTGTTAATATATGAATTTGATTTTGGGAGTGAGTGAACGTGTCTTATAAAGAAAAAAAAGTCCTGCCAATCGGATCAGTAAGTGAGCTTACCGGATTATCACTCCGTAAAATTCGGTACTACGAAGAAAGAGGCCTCATTCTACCAGAACGATCTGGGGGAGGTACGAGAAAGTTCTCCTTTAACGATGTAGAAAAGTTAATGGATATTGCAAATCAGATTGAAGATGGCATGCAAACATATGAAATAAAGAAAATGTACAAAAAAGATAAGAAAAAAGATAAAGATAAAATCAGAGATGAAATGATTCGCGGCCAGCTCAATGCTGCGTTTAAAATGAATAAATAACCAAAGGCAGACGAAATTTGTCTGCCTTTCGTTTGTTAAATCCCCAGCTCATCTTCTCTCACTACCGTAGTCGATGAATATCACTGCTTTCGCGGACGAACGCCCGAGCCTCCTCATAAAAACCATTCCGGGGTCTCGATCGCCCGTTATTCCGCAGGAGTCAGCGATATTCCCTCCTACTAAATGGTAAGGACTGCAGTACGACTCCCCTCTTACGAACAAATACTTAAATTCGTATATTTCAATAATCTGTTGAAACATTTTAGACCAACAAGAGAGAGAAATCAGTTTAATTTATACATTGCAGGGTATACAAAGAGTGGATGAGAAACGTTTAGAAGGGAGATTTTATCATGGGTTTTCACTATACTGTAGAGACAACTAAAACAATGGATAAAGCTGTTGAGGATTTGAGCGAATCATTAAAAGAAGAAAGTTTTGGTGTATTATGGGACTTTGATTTAACTGCAAAATTACAGGAAAAAGGGATGGACTTCAATACGCCTTATCGTGTATTAGAAGTTTGCAATCCTAAAGAAGCAGATCGTGTTTTAAAAGAAGATAAACTTGTTGGCTATTTTCTTCCATGTAAAATTGTAGTTTATGAGGATAAAGGGTTAACAAAGATCGGTATGCCAAGGCCTACAACGCTTCTAGATTTAACAGGAGATGACCAACTCAAAGGTATCGGTCTCGATATTGAAGATCGATTGATCTCTTGTATTGAAAACAGCAGATAATTTAAGCTAGTGTTCAAATGACTACCTAATCGATTAGGTAGTCATTTTTTGTAACATAACGATTAATCTTCACCCAAAATAAGGGTGAAAAAATATTCTTGAATAATAGTACACTGTAAGGTGACTTCTAATTGAAGTCATCTTTTACATCTGGCGTATATCGGTATTTATGTAAGTCTATCTTATTGTTCTTTATGAACGCGACTCCTTCTTCTTCTAAGGCCATCTTCTGAATAAAAACTCCCTCTTCTTCTTTTAACCCGATCTCCCCTTTCGCATTGATGACGCGATGCCAAGGTAAATTATGCTTCTTGCTCATCGAATGAAGAATACGAACAACCTGCCTCGCACCTCGCGGACTTCCTGCAAGTTTCGCAATTTGACCGTATGTCATCACTCTTCCAGCTGGTATGTTTTTAATAATCTTCACAACGTCTTCTGTAAACCGCTCTATTGTACTCACCCTCTATCAGACAATTACACATTTACCTTTTATCATAACAAATTACGTTATGCTTTTTCATCGCTCTTTTTTACACAGGTATAAAAACTTAGAGTTAACTAAAACTAAGACCTCACAAGCTATTGCAAAGGAGTTAACTTAAATGAATAAACGTTTAATCGATTGGTCTACGTTTATAGGTGCATTATTCTTATTGCTAGTAGTTGTCGTTCCACTTGTTCTTTTTCCCGAAGCAGGAAAAGTCATTGTAGACAAAGCTAATACATTCATCACAACAAGATTCGGCGTACTCTATTTGTTAGTAGGACTCGGTATATTCTTCTTCCTCATCTATGTGGCTTTTAGTGAAAATGGTCGTGTTAGGCTAGGAGATGCAGACGAACGCCCTGAGTTTAACAATTTCTCCTGGGCAGGAATGCTGTTTTGCGCTGGGATCGGTTCTAGTATTCTCTACTGGGGAACGATTGAATGGGCTTATTATTACCAGGGGCCTCCATTTGGTCTTGAACCAGGCACAAAAGATGCTATTCTTTGGGCAAGTACATATGGCATCTTCCACTGGGGACCTATCGCATGGTCGATCTATACGTTACCAGCCTTGCCGATTGCTTATTTCTATTATGTAAGGAAAAAACCAGTCTTAAAAATTAGTGAAGCAACAAGACCTCTAATTGGAAAACTTGCTGACGGTCCCCTGGGGACAATCATTGATGTGTTATTTATGTTTGGTTTATTAGGTGGAGCAGGTACAACGCTCGCACTAGGTACCCCTATGATCGCAGAAGGTATCAATGTACTGACTGGTGTACCAGTTAATATGGTTCTAAAAACAGGGATTCTCGTTTTAGTAACATTGATCTTTGCTATTAGTGCTTATTCTGGTCTAAGAAAAGGAATCAAAGTACTTTCGGATTTGAACTTAATCCTTTCAATCTTTCTCCTTCTATTTGTTCTGATATTTGGACCAACTCGTTTCATGGTTGAAACGGCTACGAACAGCATTGGACTCTTAATGGATAACTTTTTCCATATGAGTACCTGGACCGAGCCATACAACACACTTGGCCCATACGAGAAAACGGGCTTTCCTGAGAGTTGGACCGTTTTCTACTGGGCATGGTGGCTCGTATACGCACCGTTCGTCGGACTATTTGTAGCTAAGATCTCAAGAGGTCGTTCGATCAGACAAATGATTCTTGGTACGATTGCGTATGGATCATTTGGAAGCATACTGTTCTTTGGAATTCTCGGGAACTATGGACTTCATATGCAGCTTACCGGGAAGTTTGATGTTATTGGGGTTTTGAACGACCAGGGTGCTCCTAGAGCAATCATTGAAACCATCGGACAACTTCCGCTATCATGGTTAATGATTTTCATCTTCACAATCCTTGCGATCATATTCCTTGCAACGACATTTGATTCAAGTTCTTATATCCTTGCTTCAGTTGTTCAGAAGGAAGTTGAAGACGAACCAATCCGATGGAACAGGCTGTTCTGGGCATTTGCACTATGTTTGATGCCATTAACGTTAATGTTTATCGGTGGCCTAGGTACACTCCAAACAGCAAGTATCGTTGGAGGGTTTCCACTGCTCTTCATAATGATTATGCTTGCATGGTCATTTATGAGAGCATCTTCAGAAGATATACGAGCATCTGAGCATTATGAGCCAAAGGTTTTCTCGTTGAACTACAAAAAGATCCTACAAAATATTAAACGAAAGAAAAAGGATAAGAAACAAAAAGGCCCAGTAGATGCTCATTTTGAAGAAGAAAACAAGAACGAAAAGAAAGACGAGTAGCGTAACCTTCGTTACGTAAAATAAACACATGATTGACATGGTACTTTGTTCATGATAAAAATTGTATAACTAACTATACATGGAACTGCTTTGAAGGAAACTAAGTAACCTCCCTTTCCCTGTTAAAGAGAGCCGATGGCTGGTGAGAATCGGTGCAAAAAGGACTGGTGAATTTCATTTCTGGAGCTTCTTTTGCTTCTGCAAAAGACGGTGAAGATCGTTACACATACAAAGTGGTGAGTTAATGCTCACAACCAGGGTGGTACCGCGATACAATCGTCCCTACGTAATCCGTAGGGACGATTTTTTATTTTGTATGTTACGTAAACTTCAACGGTCATGAATGAAAGGAGAAATAGTATGAGTCAAAAGGAACAATGGTCCTCAAGATTAGGATTTATTTTAGCAGCTGCAGGTTCTGCAATCGGACTAGGAGCAATATGGAAATTCCCTTATACCGCAGGTCAAAACGGGGGTGGCGCATTCTTTCTTATCTTTATCTTATTTACTTTAATACTTGGGTTACCGCTTCTACTTGCAGAGTTTTCTATTGGTCGAACTGCTCAAAATAATGCAGTAGATTCCTATAAGACCATTGCACCAAAATCAAAATGGTACCGCGTTGGTATTCTAGGGATGATTACCTCTTTCATACTTCTGTCCTTTTATAGTGTAGTAGGTGGATGGATTATCGTTTACCTCTACAAAGCAGTTACTGGTCAAATGTATGGACTTTCATCAGATGAATATATGGGAGTTTTTGGATCGACCATCGCAAATCCTTTTATAAGTGTCGGTGTACAACTTCTCTTTCTATTGATGACGATACTTGTTGTATCACGAGGGGTTGAAAAAGGGATTGAAAAGGCGAGTAAGATTATGATGCCAGCACTTTTCATCCTGTTCACTATTTTAGTGATCAGAGCCATCACCCTGGACGGCGCAATGGAAGGGATCACATTTCTTCTGCAGCCAGATTTTTCAAAAGTCACATCTCAAACGATTTTAGAAGCGATGGGACAGTCGTTCTTCACACTGAGCGTCGGGGTGTCTGTCATGGTGACGTACAGCTCGTATTTACCGAAAACGCAAAGTTTACCACGCTCAGCAATATCGATCGTCTCTCTAAATATTTTGATTGTGCTACTAGCAGGTCTAGCTATTTTTCCAGCTGTTTTTTCATTTGGCCTTGAACCTGGCGCAGGTCCTGTTCTGTTATTTAATGTATTACCAACGGTATTCAGCCAACTTCCATTCGGCATGCTGTTTTTCATTGCATTTCTAGTACTATTCTTATTTGCAGCACTCACCTCTGCCTTTTCGATGCTTGAGATTATCGTATCGGTCATTTCTAAGGGAGATTTAGAAAAACGTAAGAAGTGGGCGTGGATTATCGGACTTGCCATCTTTGTAGTCGGCATTCCTTCAGCTCTTTCGTATGGTGTTTTAGCAGATATCACTTTATTTGAAAAGACCATCTTCGACCTTGCTGATTATACTGTCAGTAACATATTACTCCCACTTGGCTCGCTATTAATCGCTCTATTCGTTCCACTTAAGATGAAAAAGACCGCTTTGTACGAAGAACTACAGCTCGGCGGTGGACTGAAAAAAGGCTTGTTTGAAACATGGTATTTCCTTATTCGGTTTGGAGCTCCCATATTGATTCTTGCTGTTATGCTGGATGCATTAGGAATTATATAAAAAAGAACCTCACCAACATTGGTGAGGTTTTCTTTTCGTTATGAAGCCTCTTCCTCTTCTTCACTGTTTACGGGTGAAGAGGGTTTTGGCTTATCTTTTAGATCAAAATAAGCATCTAAAAGCTCTCGCGCTATTTCTTTGTTCACAGTATTACCGTCATCATTCATGTTTGGGACGATTACTGAAATCGCAATTTCAGGATTATCGTATGGCGCAAACCCTACGAACGATAAATTATAACGATCTTTTTTCACCTGAGCTGTCCCTGTTTTACCCGCATGGGTGTAAGATGTACCGTTAAAGTAATTTGCAGCAGTTCCTCCGCTAGCACTAGTTACTAGTCTCATCCCACTTTTTACTCTCTCAATATCGTTGCTACTCATCTGCAGTGTGTTCAATACATTCGTATCGAATTGGTCTACGATGATATTTGATAGTCCATTCACATTGGAAGGCTCATGAACTTCTTTCAAGAAATGCGGTTGTATTCTCTTTCCGCCGTTCGCGATCGTTGAGACGTACTGCGCCATTTGTAGGGGCGTATACGTATCGAACTGTCCAATCATCAAGTCCATCAGTTTACCAAGAACATTATATCCACCGTTGATTCCAGACGTTTCGATCGGCATATCGATACCTGTTTTCTTTCCAAGCCCAAACTGATTAAAGTTGTATCTGACCGTGTCATAAGCACCGCGATCCCAAGGAATTCCAGCCGTATTTGGCTGATAGTCATATCCCGCAATCATCATTGCGATGCGGAACATGTATACGTTTGAAGACAGCTTAAGTGCTGTCAAATCATTTACATTTCCCATATTCTTATAAGAAGCTTTATCTTTAGTATCTGGAATTCTTATTGGAGCATCATACAATATTGTTCCATGACCAATAACTCCGGTCTCATACCCAGTCAAAACAGAAGCTCCCTTGACGGATGATCCCATCTCATACGCTTCAGAAAGTGTCCCGTACGAGTATTCGATGTACTTGTTATTTGAGGCGCTATACTTTGTCCCTCCGAATGCGAGGATGTCTCCCGTTGAAGGATCCATCGCTATCGCATAAGCACGATCTGCATGTGGATTACCTTTAGCTCTGGCCGAGCTCAGCTTCTCTGCAAGAATTGATTCTAACTCCTGCTGTAGATCGATATTTACAGTTAGAACGAGATCATTCCCACGCTTACCAGGAGTTACAATCGGCTCACCGATCGGCTTTCCTGATTTGTCAGTGATATATTTCTTTTTGGCTTTTTGGCCTTTTAAGAGTTCTTCATATTCTTTTTCAAGATAGCTAACTCCAACCTGATCGTTATGGTCGTAGCCTCTCATTGTATACTTTTTTATTTGCTCCTCTGGTATTGGACCAAGGTTACCAAACATCGTTTCGAGTGATTCTCCATAAGGATAAATCCGTTCAGCGTCTGCCTGAATATCTACTCCGGGTAGGATATCCAGATGTTCACTTACAGTCGCAATTTCTTCTCTCGTAAGACCTTTTTTAATCGATTGGGACGATAGCGCGTAACCTGTGTCCATCTGACGCTTGATCGCTGCAACCTTCATTTCTTCACCATCATCAGAGATTTCCTTCAAATCCTCTTCTTTAATGCGGTCAATCTGTAGCTGGTAAGCAGCTTTAGGTTCAAGCTCACTCCATTCTTTGTCAGAGAGCTTTTCCTTTGCTTTCTCAGGCTTCGTCAAGATCCAGTAATCTTTCAGATCTCGTTCGGTCACTTTGTCCGTGTCGACATCAATGAAGGTCGCTAATTTTCTCGCTACCTCAAGTCTTTCCTTTGATTTCGTGTTTTGGGTTCTAATATATGTAAGGGTAAACGTTGGCTCATTATCCACCAGAACTCTTCCGTAGCGATCAAACATTTTTCCTCTCGGTGCAGATGATTTTGCCGTCACGTTCTCTGTTTGTTCCGTCAGTCGTTCAAAATCCTCACCCTGAACAATTTGAATGACACCTAGTCGTAGGACTAGCGCAGAAAACAATAAAAAAACACAGAGGAAAAGTATATTTAACCGAAAAGGCACATGAGACTTCTTTATGTTCTTTTTTATCAATTCGTGCCTCTCCCTTCTATTTTTTCCTTATCTTCCCAATCATTTTAACATATCATGATGGGACCATGTTTTATTAAGAGTGAATTATTTAAATTTTCCATGACATTCACTTGCTCTAAAAATTAAATGAGAGGTACCGAAAAAATCGGACCTCTCATAAGATGCTCATCCTATAAAATTGGTGATAGTAACCTCGATATAGATTCCTTGAATCTGATCCAAGTTGAGCGATTGTGATACCCATCTTGCGTCAATTCATCACTTTTTTCCATATCATCTACAAACGTTTTCTCAAGTTGTCTTGCAATATCTTCATTATAAATAAATGCATTAACTTCAAAATTCAGCTTGAAACTTCTTACATCGATGTTTGCTGTGCCAACAGATGATATTTCCCCATCTACTGAAATCGTTTTTGCATGAATAAAACCGTTTTGGTAAATATAGATGCGTGCTCCTGCTTTTAACAATTCACCTACATAAGAGTATGTAGCCCAGTAAACAAACATATGATCAGGCTTATTTGGGATCATCAGTCTTACATCAACACCGCTTAAGGCAGCAATCCTTAGCGCATCGAGCAAACTCTCATCTGGAATAAAATATGGGGTTTGTATATAGACCGTTCGTTTGGCTGATGATATTAGCTTTATATAACCGTTTTTGATTTGCTCCCATTCTGAGTCAGGTCCACAGCTAACAATTTGAACCCCAGCGTTACCCACTGTCGGAAGAACTGGAAAGTAATGTGCTTCATACCCGACCTTATTACGAGCAGCATGATTCCAATCGAGCAGGAACCTTGTTTGCATCGCAAGTGTTGCACTACCTTCCATCCTAAGATGAGTATCTCTCCAATAGCCAAACTTCTTGTTAAGACCAAGATATTCATCTCCAACGTTAAATCCACCTACATAACCTACACGACCATCAATAATAACGAGTTTTCTATGATTGCGATAATTTAATCGTGTATTAACGTACGGAATCCGAGAAGGAAAGAACACTACAACCTCTCCTCCAGCTTCAATCAATTCTCTGAAAAAACGCTTCCTGGTTTTTCGTGAGCCCATTTCGTCATAAAGGACTCTCACCTTAACTCCTTCATGTGCTTTTTCAGTTAGTTTCTGAACAATCTTTCTACCAAGATTATCTTTTTGGAAAATATAATATTGAAAATGAATATGATCTTTCGCATTCTCAATATCTTGTAAGACAGCTTCGAACTTTTCCTCACCGTCTGTATATATCGTAATATCGTTATCTTGTGTAAGAACAGCATCATCGTTTACAAGATGCATATAGATAATATCCTTATGTCTTGCGATTTCTTCATTTCGAAAAGGATAGATCCCTTCTTTGATTTCGCTAACCTGCTCTTGAATAAGGTCCTCAATTCCTACTTTTTTAATGTTCTCCCAATCAAAGAGTCTTCTTCTACTTAGGTTCTGACCGAAGATCAAGTACATGATAAATCCAAGAAGAGGAATAAAAAGCAACACCATTAACCAAGCCCACGTTGCGCCTGCATCTTTTCGTTCAAGAAAAATGACGACGGCTGCTAGCACTAAGTTAAGAACAAACAGAATTCCAAGTAAAATAGACATAATATCCATAACGGTATCTCCTTTAAACAACCACTAGACGAGTGTAACAATTGGAAACATCATCTTTTAAGTTTACATGAATCCCCTGCGTATTTTAAGACATAAAATGGTCATTAAAATAAAAATCAGCAGGCAGATGTTATCTCTCAAAAAAACCAGCCAAACAACAGCTGGTATAGAATCGTATTCTCTTCAGAAGCCTTATTCAACATCATATCCTTTTCTCTGAATCAAAGAAGTTAGCTCGTTGATCGACACCTTATTTTCATCATACGTAATGACGCCTTTCTCTTCATCAAGGTATATTTCAACTGCAAACACTCCTGCAAGATCGAGTAATGCACTTCGAATTGTAGAATGACACTGGTAGCTCGTCATACCTTTAATGGCAATTGTCGTTTCCTCCACCATTTCACACCTCTCTTCAACGCCACACATTCTTTCAATCAGTATGCCCATGTGTCCATCAAAAGAACAGTTCTTCAACGCCTTCAAGGAAAAGGTACGCCTACCTCAGCAATTGTTTGATCGTAAATGGCAGCATATCTAGTAATGTGCCAAACGAATAGGTTAATTCTAGTCTCTCAGTCCATTTATGAGCATCTTTTCCTTTTGGTCCGAGGTTCATTACTGGCACCTTTAATTGTTCAAGAGCTTCCAAAGGGAGGTTATATGATTGTCCAAACAACGGCATATTGTCACTGAGTGGTTTAATCGTCTCTTTTGTTCGTTCGAGACCAACGAAACTAAGATCAGATAGTCCCGGGAAATAGTGTTGGTGCTTTAACGTCACCCCGTGTTGCTTTTGACTATATGAGATAACCTCTTTGATCGTTTCCTGTATAAACGTATCCTTACGAGAAGAAACAGCAGGATAGAAAGGTGGATTATAGAAAAGAACGATCATCGGGCCATCTTCCTTACAAAGAGATGCAAGGTCAAACACCATCCTAGTTGATAAATCTCGGTCACCAAGATCTTTGTAATTTGCCATAATATAGTCTTGTCGCCTCTTAATCTCTGGCTCTCCAAACAATTCTACTGCCCTCTTCAACAATTGATGATAAGAAAGAACCCGCACATGAAAGGGTTCAGGTTTAAACGACTGAAGTTTTGAGAATGCTTTTGCTCGTTCAATATAGTGTTCTTCGATTCGCTTAGCCGCTTTTTCAACAGACTTGAATAGTTTATTTGTCATCTCTTCTATACTGCTCTCCATTCCAAGCACGTTAAAAAGAGTGACACCAACATGGGGGATTTGTACAGAGTATTCTTCTTTCAAATCTTTCTGCATTAAATTCGTTGGAGGTGGCGTAACCTCACCCTCCACAATCTCACAAAAGTCCTGGTTAAGTTCTAACTCTCTTGTGACTTCTGCTGCCATGTAGTTTGCATTCAAACCAGAAAAAGGTTCACCAACATGGGTTTCTCGACCATAACAGAAGAACCCAGGTAGCAATTTCCCTATAGAACCTGAATATACGTACATATTTTGATCGCCCGGATACTTAGTGAACACCGGTTCTGAATTCAAGCAAGCCGTATATTCTAAGTCATATTGTTTTGCAAGCTCCACAAGAATAGGCACAGCCTCGATCATTCCGATTGAATTAGCCTCTTCATCTGGAACAGTAAGGAAGAGAATATTCCCATCAAATTCCCCAAGAGCGGCTTTCTCAAGCATACTCATTTGAAGAGCAAGACCCGACTTCATATCCATAACCCCTCGTCCAAACAACCATTCACCATGGTCTAAGTCGTTTTGGACATCTAGTGGCAATTTATCGCTATTTTTATAAAACTCTTCTGTTAGATCATAAGGACTGAAGGCAAGGTTCTTCCATTGTCCGTAGTCTTCCACGTCAACAACATCGAAATGACTGATCAAGATGACGGTCTTGTTCGATGTGCTATTCTTCACGAGACCTGTAACAAAAAAACGACCATCACTTGTAGGGTGAAGAGCAAGCTGATCGGGATTTTTTTTGAAGTACGTTAAATCCTGTAGCTGCAAGTGAATATACTCTGCAAGAGCTATTTCAGGATATGATCCGGTAACGCTTTGATGGTCTACTAGTCTCGTTAATAAGTACAATAGCGTCTCTTTTGTCTGCCATTTCCCCATTAGAATGCCCTCCTTCTTCTCTATAGCTTTTGCAAATGAAACCCGTTTTTGGTAGGTTAAATGAGAATCGAAAGACTTTTTAAAACATTTTAACTGTATATAATATTTTATACATACTGATCCTGAAAAGACCAGCAAGAATGGAGGAAAACATGACTATTATCTTTGCTCATCGAGGCGCAAGCAGGCAATGCCCAGAAAATACAATGAGTGCATTCAAACGGGCTGTAGAACTTGGTGCTGGAGGAATCGAATTTGATATCCAGCTATCGAGTGACGATGTCCCTGTCGTGATTCATGATCGAACATTAAAACGGACGGCTTCCGGAAGAGGAACTGTTACAGAAACACCTTTTTCTGATTTAAGAAAGCATGATGCAGGAAGCTGGTTTTCTCCTTCTTTCAAAGGAGAATTGATTCCTTCGCTCGAAGAAGTGCTGATCTTTGCGAATCAATACCCTAACCTTTGGTTAAACATAGAACTGAAATATTATAGTGACACGAATGTAAAGCTAGCAGAGAAAAGTATTCCCCTTATCAAAAAACATCGATCCGAAAAAAATACAGTCATTTCAAGCTTTGAACACAACCGACTCGTCGATGTTCATAAACTTTGGTCAAAAGTAGAAACGGCTCCAATCTATAAAGCCAGCTTACATGAGCCATGGGACTATGCGAAAAACCTAAAAGCAAAAGCAATTCATCCACAATATAAAACCGTTGATCGTTCACTTACAAAAGCATCTCAGTCTCATGGTATTAATGTTAGACCTTATACAGTAAATGATGAACGTCTTATTAAACAGCTACTAGAATGGGAAGCTGACGGAATTATAACGGATGTACCTGACTTAGCTTTAAAGATTATGAAAAATGAGCACATTCCTCAAGAAAGACGCTCATGGTTAAAAGCGATTTGGCAATTCATCAAAAGATAAGCGTCAAACCTGTCTTCATGTAAGAGGCATGCTATACTTTTAACTAATGTAACGATATAAGGAGAGAAGACAAAGATGACAGCAGCCCTTTTCACGCCATATACGATTAAAAACGTAACGTTTCCAAATAGAATTGTGATGAGCCCTATGTGTATGTATTCTTGTGAAGCTAGGGATGGGAAAGCCACAAACTTTCATTACACGCATTATACGTCGCGAGCTGTTGGGAAGGTTGGACTCATCTTCACTGAAGCAGCTGCAGTTACGATGCAGGGGCGTATTTCACCTGAAGATTTAGGAATTTGGAGCGACGAGCATATCGAAGGGTTAACGAATATTGTTACTCTTTCTAAAGAGCAAGGCGCTAAGGTAGGCATTCAGCTTGCCCATGCTGGTAGAAAAGCGAAGGTAGATGGATCGATTCTTGCTCCATCCGCTCTTCCTTTCGACGATAAGATGAAAACACCTGAAGAGATGACGAAAGAACAAATTCAAGACACGATCACAGCATTCCAAGAGGGAGCTAGACGAGCAAAAGAATCAGGATTCGATGTGATTGAGCTGCACGCAGCTCACGGCTATTTAATTAGTGAGTTTCTTTCACCTCTTACGAATAATCGGAACGACGAATACGGAGGTACAAGAGAAAAACGATATAAGTTTCTAAGAGAAACAATCGACTCCGTAAAAAATGTGTGGGACGGGCCGTTATTCGTAAGAATTTCTGCAGATGAGTACCACGAAGAAGGGAACACGATCGACGACTTTATTTACTTCGCTTCTGAAATGAAGACACAAGGAGTTGATCTTGTCGACTGTAGCACAGGAGGAATCGTTCCAGCGAAAATCAATGCTTATCCAGGCTATCAAGTCACTCACGCAGAACGAATCCGCAGAGGGGCTACCATCGCTACAGGCGCAGTTGGACTAATCACTCATCCTCTTCAAGCTGAAGAGATTATTCAGAACGAGCGTGCAGATCTTGTCTTCTTAGCAAGAGAGCTCCTTCGTAATCCTTACTGGCCAAGAACAGCTGCAGTTGAACTAGGGGTTGAACTTGAAGCTCCTAAGCAATATGAACGTGGTTGGAATTAAATCTCTTTTATTAGCTTAACTCATAATAAAACCTACTCCTATTGTGTCATTAGGAGTAGGTTTTTTACTGTTAGAAACAAGAAAGTTAAATTTTTGGACTAGAGTGCTGAGGGATATGTATCGAATCATGATCCTTCACGATCTGAGTGTTAGAAAAGATTTCCTTCGCCTCATCCAACATACGATCAAGATCTTCCTCTTGATAGCGTGAACTAATATGGGTAAGGACGAGCTTTTTTACATCAGCTTCCCGTGCAATGCTTGCTGCTTCTACCGTTGTAGAGTGAAAATAATCATAAGCAAGCGTTTCTTTATCTTTTGAAAATGTCGCTTCATGAACGAGCAAGTCTGCCCCTTGTGCTAACGTGATCGTTTTCTTACTATACCGTGTATCACCACAGATTACGAGACAACGTCCAGGTATGACTGGCCCCGTAACCTCGTCAGCAGTAATGATTCTTCCATTATGCTCTATTTCTCCGCCCGCTTTCAGTTTTTTATATAACGGACCTGGCTTCACACCAAACCTTTTGAGCTTATCAACATCAAGGCGCCCTGGCTTATTGGCTTCTATGATCCTGTATCCAAAACTCGTTATGCCGTGTTCAAGTAAAGCAGTCTCTACCTCATAGTCACCTAGTTGCATACCCATTTCCTGATTGATTTCAACGATATGAAGAGAATACCGCAAGTACGTCCCGCTTACTTTCAAGGAAGAGTCAATAAACTCTTTAATCCCAACAGGTCCATAGATCGTTAAATCTGACTCTCCACTTTGAAAGGATCGACTACCGAGCAAACCAGGTAAACCAAATATGTGATCACCATGCAAATGAGTAATAAAAATCTTAGTGATTTTGCTTAGAGTGATCGTTGACGAAAGGATTTGGTGCTGTGTAGCTTCACCGCAGTCAAAAAGCCAGGTTTCACCGCTCTCAATGCGTAATGCGATTGAGCTAACGTTCCTTTTTGTAGATGGTACGCCTCCCCCTGTTCCTAGAAATGTAAGATCCACTAAATCCCATCCTTTCAGATACCGTTTCTCGCAAAGAAAAGCAACATCCTTTAAACTAGTTAGTATACTACTATCCTAGGAGCTACTCTTATGCTTACAAACAAACGGTTACTCACCACCATTTTAATCGCTCACCTTTTGCTTTTCTTGAGCTTCTTCGTATTCTCAAACGTCTTCTGGCAGGTATTTACGGTCTCTTTACTGCTATTAATTATTTTATCTTACCGATCGGCCACATGGAAGAAAATCACCTTCGATCAATTATTGATTGGGACTCTGAGTGGGCTGCTTTTATACCTGTTATTTTATATTGGGAAGCAATTTATGCTCATCCTATTTCCTGAGATGATCACTAGCCTACAGTCTTTATATGATTTCATTTCTCCTAAAGAAAAATGGCATTACGTTAGCCTGATCCTTGTCATTATTCCGGGCGAAGAATTATTTTGGCGAGGGTTCGTACAAGGGAAATTGGAAAAAGCATCGACGGCTTTTCCCATTCTATTAGCTACCGTTCTTTATACTAGTGTACATATCTACGCTGGTACCTTACTATTACTCGCCGCTGCACTACTTGCAGGGTTCACATGGGGCTACCTTTATAAACGCACAGGAACGATCACTGTTCCTATTTTATCTCATCTTGTTTTTGATTTAATGCTGCTCGTTTTCTTTCCTCTTCTTTGATCGTTTCATCTCTTGTAAAAGGTTCTTCACGAGAGCTTTATACTGAAGAACCTCCTCCTCAGTAATGCTCTCGTTTGCATACCGTATTTTGTCATACACGCTGATCAATTTTGTTTGCTCATCAGTATACCCCGGTAGCCTTTCATACCATTCAGATAATGTTTCACTTTTTTCTCGTTGATAGCCATATTTCACGGCTTTTATCTCCAACTGATACGTTAACTTCCTGACAACATGCGCTGGTGGTTTGCTTTTTATTCTGCTATTCGTTTCAGGGGCATGAGTAGACGGCTCATTCCACGTATGAGTGACAGCACTTGGCTGAAAGTATGATAAAACAATCCTTTTTCTCATGATAACAATGACTAGAATGACGATTATTATCGTTACTAACACATAGAGAAAAGGCTCATAATTGAAAGAAGACGTTGCTTCAAGCTGATCGACCGAATCAGTTTTGATAGGATCCCCGTTCGCTGCCTCTTGAAAGGAAGCTAAGTCCTCTTCTCCTGAGTTAAACGTTATCAGTAGCGTTAGCCAGTAGATCGGTAATCCAATCACATAACTTAACCCGCCTATAACAGTAGAAATGCCTTTAAGAATGATGGGTCTTAAGGTGATAAAAACCGTAACACCGCTTACGACTATGAAGGATATAAGCGCGATTGTACTAAAAGCCAATAAAGCACTCTTCCCTGTTGACTCTTCATCTCTCAACTGCTTAAATGTTCTACTACATAACAAGAAAAGAAATTGAACAAAAGGGATGATAAAAACGAAAGATCTCAGCTCACTAGCGGGAGCGACCAAATAATAAACGACAGCTCCTATAAAACAAAAGAAAATGGGGGAAATGTTCGACACCCGATCAGGTTCTTTTATGTTTAAATAAATCACCCAACTGTTGGCGAAAGTTATCAGAAGGGCTTGCCAGATTGGTAAGCCGCTTATCCATCCGACAAATAGTAAAAGTATCATTCCCACTGATAGTTTCATACCCGACAATTCTTTCAAATTAGTTGAACTTAACCAGTAGAAGTAAATCATCAGTATCCCTAACCCAGTTAGCGCCATCGCCGTGAAGGGAATAATCGGCAAATTAGAATCATCAAACAAATTCATGTACATTAATAAAAGGTAAGTTAGGGTGATATCTGATAAATAATTGAATAGTTGAGATCCTATCAGTTGCTTTCTCAAATGACTTCCCCCTTCACAAGCTTTCTAAGAAATGCACCATGTTCAGAGGTTACCACTTCAAAACATTTGCTTCCTCTTTTCTCGAGCTCGTTAAATAAAGAGGACTCAGCATGACTCATGCTAGTTTCACCGACTCTTACGATAAGCGATTCTCTACTATATAAATTCTGCTTAAGCATGCCTACCATGCGAAAATGTGAAACGATCGGCTTGCTGCTGTCAATCCGGGAAAGTAACTCCAAGGCTTTACTAAGGTGGACTCTTCCTTCTCCAGATCGGAGCATCATATAGGGAGACGAGCCACCCGGGTCTACATTTATATGTATTTCGAAGGCGTAACCGAGCTTCGTTGCTTTTTCACATAAAAATGCTAACTGGCTTATGTACTCTTCAAGGTGTTGAGAAACTTGTGCTGGGACACCATAACGTTTTACTGAAACGTCTAATATAAACACCCATTTCATCTCGATTGAAGGCTCATACAGCTTCGTTTTCAACTCTGAAGTCTTTGCGGATGCTTTCCAATGGATGCGGTTGAAAGAGTCCGAACTAACGTACTCTCTTGCACCAGACGGCGCAGATAAATTTTCATATAGCGAGTGAACAACCGTTGACGTTCCAGCTGCTGTAATGGATGGCTGTTGACCTTCCTTCACTCTGTTCAGTTGTGGATAGATTAGAACTTCAGAAGCCCGATAATCAGTCAACTCACAACTTGTTGACCCAAAGCCAAATAAGTCTTCTACGACAAGTTCCACACGACTCACTTTCATCGTTCCTCGATGTCTTGCATGTATAGGTACAGTGAGTGTTTTATTTGCTCCTCTCGGGAGTGACAGTCTAATACTGTATGTATTTACATTTAAATGAGAAGATTCTTCAAAGCGAATATCCGTTTCTGCTACTGCAATTGAATCCAATGAAAATGATAATTTTCCATTCCATATAGGAAGCTTTCCTGTATTCGATATACTGAAGGATAGTTCAGAGCTTTCCCCTTGAAAAAGTTTAAGTACTGTTTGATTGTTTTTCACATGTACAGATGTCGTAACCTTTTTTAAATACCATTTAGTAAACGTATTAATAAAGATAAAAGAAATAGAAATCATCAATAACGGGATGTTTTGCAAATATAATCCTACTAATAGGACGATCCAACTTAGAGCTGAAGTCACTTGCATAAGATTAGATAAAGTCATATCCTCATATTTATTCATTAAATATTCATTCCACTTCGACTCACTTCAACAGGGACATCGATGTCTTTTAGAATAGTTTCTAAAGCCTGCATCTTCGTGATTCTCATCGAACTTTCTAACGATAATACGATGCGGTGGCTTAGGACAAAGGGTGCTACAAACTGAATATCTTCAGGCACAACAAAACTCCTTCCTTCAATAAATGCTTTCCCCTTTGCAGCTTTCATAAATGCAAGTGTCCCTCTTGGACTTACACCTACATCAATGGCTTCATTATTTCGAGTTTCTTGAACGATTGAAAGTAAATAATTTTCTAGAATTTCTTCAATATGCACATCGTTAACTTGATGTTGTAATTCTATCATTTCCTCTGGAGTAAAGACTGCGCTAAGGTCGTCGATAGGAATGCCATACTTCATCATGCTAAGCATTTCCTTCTCTTGATCAAATGTAGGGTATCCGCTCTTCATCTGCATGAAAAAACGATCCATTTGAGCTTCAGGTAATGGAAATGTCCCTTGGGATTCAAGGTGGTTTTGTGTTGCGATGACAATGAAAGGCTTTGGGAGTTGTAACGTCTTTCCTTCGATCGTGACTTGCTTTTCTTCCATTACCTCTAACAAACTTGATTGAGTTCGTGGGGTTGCACGGTTAATTTCATCGGCCAATAATACGTTTGTCATAACAGGACCTGGACGCATTTCGAATTCCTGATCTCTCGGATTAAAGAATTCAATACCTGTTACATCACTCGGAAGGACGTCAGGAGTAAATTGTATCCTTCTGAAATCACCACCAAGTAACACTGCAATGGACTTTGCCAGAAGTGTTTTTCCTGTACCAGGAACATCTTCAAGGAGAATGTTTCCATTATTTAGCAATGAAATCATCACTAGTTCCACAAGCTCTTCTTTTCCAACAAGGACTTTCTTAATTTCGTTTTGTACGTGCTCCATTTTCAAGGAAATCGACATTAGAATAACTCCTTCTCAACAAGTTCTATTTCTTATTCTTATAGTTCCAAAGAAAATCACGATCAAGACTTGTTCCCCTCCGCTTTTCATCACGCAGCTTATGACTTCCATCTTTGTTTAGTTGGTTGCCTTTAAGTAAAGAACTTTCGCCGAACTTCTTCCGAATCGAACCAATGGTGTCATAAAGATCCGCACGCTTAGAATCTTTTTCAAAAGAAAACAAGTCGAGCTGTACAGTAGCTTCGTCTCGATCGACAAGCTGTTGACCCGTTATTCCAAGTAAACGTATCGGTTGACCAGTCCAGTTCTTCGAAAAAAGGTATTTCGCTGCCTCTAAAATATCAGCTGATTTAGAAATTGGGTTTTCTAATTTTCTGCTTCTCGTTATTGTCGTTCTATCACTATACCGGATCGTTAACTGCACATTGAAACTTAGAACCCCTTTTTGCTCCATTCTTTTCGCAACAGAGTCAGAAAGATTCGTTAGTGCTGTATAAACTCTTTGACGGTCGACTAAATCTTCAGGGAAAGTCGAAGAATTACCTACACTTTTAAAATCATCGATCGCATCTGGATCTACCGGACGATCATCTATTCCATTTGCCCGGGCGTGCAACCTTTTCCCATTAATACCAAGCTTTAACTCGAGTTGTACGGGATTCGCTTCTGCAAGGTCACCTATCGTTTTAATCTTCAACTCATTTAGTTTTTCTTTTGTTTTCTTCCCAACACCATGCATTTCTCCAACGTCCAATGGCCATAGAAGCTCAGCGAGCTGTCTTTTACGAAGAATCGTGATTCCGAGTGGTTTCTTCATGTCAGAAGCCATCTTCGCTAGGAACTTATTAGGAGCGATGCCTATGCTACAAGGAATGCCAATTTCCTTAAAGATACGCTTTTGAATTTCCTCAGCGATCGCAACAGGGTTCTTTCCTCTACAGTCATCTGTTACGTCTAAATAGCCTTCATCGATCGAGACCGGTTGAACGAGTGGCGTATATGACTCGAGCAGCTCAAAAATTTGGAGTGACGTCCTCCGATAGAGAGGGAAGTTGGGTGGCATCACTAAGAGCCCTGGGCAGTGCTTTCTTGCTTCCCATAAAGGCATCGTCGTCTTCACACCCATTTTTCGCGCTTCATAACTACTTGTAACAACGATTCCTTTTCTTTCTTCAACATTTCCTGCAATAGCAAGTGGTTTTCCTCGTAGCTCTGGATTGTGAGCCACTTCAACTGAAGCATAAAAGCTATTCATATCAACATGAAATATTATTCTTCCACCAGTCTGCTTGTTCATTTGACTCACTGACGCCAACCTCCTTCCTCTATAGAATAGCACGACAGCTTATCGGCTATCACAGATTTTCCCACCTGAAAAAAAAAGACAGGAAAGGATTCCCGTCTTACATGTCGCGTTCTTTCTGTTTTTCGATCCAATTGACAAACTCGCTACCATGAAAGTGTTTGTTGAATTCAAGTTGAAATTGGTATAAATCATCAAGAAATGCAGCATGTTCAGCTGATCTCTCTCGATATTCATCAATGTATTCTCCAACTGAATAGGAGTATTTTGTACTTGCATCAATTTTCGTCAAGCCTGCTTCTGTTAATCTAACATAAGAAATTCTTCGGTCGCTAGCTTTCTTGTCTATCACGACAAATCCTTTATCTTTCAAACGTTTTAACACTTGCATTACTGTGGAAACATCCCAAAGTCCAACTTCAGATATTCTGGTAATCGTTACCTCTGTCTCGGTATATACAATCCACATTACATGCTGTTCTGCCTGAGTAAGACCAATCTCTTTGGCATTTTTCTGCCATTCATTTTCAAGTACTTTGTAGGTCCCACGCATGTAGTTTAATAGTTTGTGAGTGCGAATAGAGTCCATGATTAACACCGCTTCCAATATATTGTTAAATTATCACGAATATAGTTTAACATATTTTTACGTAAAATTTTCCATATAAATATGAAAAGGTTGTCGAGACTTCCTCGACAACCTTAGTTATTACTTTGTGTATGTTTCACTCCAACGGTTGAAGTGAATGTATTTATCCTTTTGCAACTTCTTTTATAATTGCAACAACTGCTTCAGAAACCTTCACCAATTCCTTGACGGGCATACGTTCACTCGTCGTATGAATCTCTTCATACCCAACTGCAAGGTTTACAGTAGGAATTCCGTGGCCTGCGATGATATTTGCATCACTTCCACCACCGCTAGTTAAAAGTTCTGGTGTGCGGTCGATTTGCTTCATTGCTTTTCTAGCAATTTCAACAACATGATCGCCCTCCCCAAATTTAAAACCAGGGTACATTACCTGAATGTCAAGATCGACAGATCCACCCATTTCTTTAGCAGTTGATTCGAACGCTTCCTTCATCTTCTCTACTTGAGCTTCCATTTTCTCAGGTACAAGTGAACGTGCTTCAGCTAACACTTCTACATGATCACACACGATGTTCGTTTGTGAACCACCTTCAAAACGGCCAATATTTGCTGTCGTTTCATCGTCAAGACGTCCAAGTGGCATTTTAGCAACTGACTTGGCTGCGATTGTAATAGCAGATACACCTTTTTCAGGTGCAACACCAGCATGTGCTGTCTTTCCGTGTATAGTAGCTAAGATCTTCGCCTGTGTTGGAGCAGCTGTAATGATCTTACCCACTTCGCCATCACTATCTAGTGCGTAGCCAAATTTCGCAATCAATTTTTTTGGATCAAGAACTTTAGCACCTTGTAAACCTGACTCTTCTCCAACAGTGATAATAAATTGAATTGTACCATGCTCAATGTTCTGCTCTTTTAAAACACGAATTGCCTCAAACATAGCAGCTAGACCTGTTTTATCATCTGCTCCTAGAATCGTTGTACCATCAGTACGTACATATCCATCTTCTACAGTAGGTTTGACGCCTTTTCCTGGAACAACAGTATCCATATGAGAAGTGAAGTAAATACAGTCTGCTTCAGCCGTACCCTTCAATGTACAAATCAGATTACCAGCTTCGTGATCTGTTTTATCCGCAGCATCATCTTCTTCTACTTCTACACCGAGTGAAGTGAATTTTTCCTTTAAAATACCTGCTATGTGCTTTTCATTCTTTGTTTCTGAATCGATTTGTACAAGTTCTAAAAACTCGTCAAGTAAACGTTGTTCATTAATCATGCTGTAGGCCTCCTAGAATGGTAATTATAATGGAATATTTCCATGTTTTTTCTTCGGGCGCTCTTCTTTTTTATTACGCATCAATTCTAATGCTTCAAGGAGCTTTATTCGAGTCTCTCTTGGATCGATCACGTCATCGACCATGCCACGTGAAGCAGCTATGTATGGATTCGCGAATTTTTCCCGATACTCTTCGATCTTTGCAGCTCTTGTTTCTTCTGGGTTGTCACTCTCGTTAATTTCCCTTGAGAAGATTACGTTCGCAGCTCCCTCAGGACCCATGACAGCAATCTCTGCGTTCGGCCATGCATATACTAGATCTGCACCGATCGATTTAGAATTTAATGCAACGTACGCTCCACCATAAGCTTTTCTTAGGATGACGGTGATTTTCGGTACAGTTGCTTCTGAATAAGAGTAAAGAATTTTTGCTCCATGTCTAATGATTCCACCGTGCTCTTGTTTAATTCCTGGGAAAAACCCTGTAACATCTTCAAACGTGATAAGCGGAATATTAAAGGAATCACAAAAACGGATGAAACGTGACAGTTTGTCAGAGGAATCAATATCTAGCCCTCCAGCCATCACTTTTGGTTGATTACATATCATACCAACCGTTTCACCTTTAAGCCTCGCAAAGCCAACCACAATATTCTTCGCGAAATGCTGTTGAACTTCAAGGAATGATCCAGAATCGACCACGTCTTCAATAACTGTTCGAACGTCATATGGACGAGTTGAATCAAAAGGTACGATATCTGCTAAATCCGGGCAAAAATCATCCCGCTCAGTATGGTCCTTTATAGGTGCTTTCTCTTCATTATTAAGAGGTAAGTAGCTTATTAAGTTACGAACGCTAGCTAGCACTTCTTCTTCCGTTTTGCCTGTGAAATGTGCATTCCCACTTTTGGATCTATGAACTTTCGCTCCACCCAAATCTTCTGCACTTATCTTCTCACGCGTCACTGTTTCTATAACTTTAGGTCCCGTTATAAACATTTGGCTCGTATCCTCAACCATAAAAACAAAATCTGTAATAGCAGGAGAATACACTGCACCACCTGCACATGGACCCATGATTACTGAGATTTGTGGTATGACTCCGGAATAGATCGAATTTCGATAAAAGATCTGTCCGTACCCGTCTAATGATACCACACCCTCTTGAATCCTCGCACCACCAGAGTCATTTAAACCAATGATAGGGGCTCCGTTCCTTGCTGCAAGGTCCATAACATTAGCAATCTTCATTGCATGCATTTCGCCTAGTGCTCCACCGAATACCGTAAAGTCTTGAGCAAATACATAGATCGGACGACCATCTACTCTTCCATATCCCGTAACGACACCTTCACCAGGTGCTTTTTGGTCTGACATTCCAAAGTCTAATGACCGATGCTCAACAAAGGAATTCAGCTCAACGAATGACCCTTTATCGACGAGTAAATCAATTCGTTCTCTCGCTGTGAGCTTTCCTTTATCATGCTGCTTCTTTATCCGCTCATCACCGCCACCCATTTCTACTTCCCTACGACGGTCATACAGTTCATTGATTTTATCGTACATATCCATTATTCTGCCTCCTTTGTATCCTTCTCACATAGTTCGTATAATACTCCTCCTGCTGACTTCGGATGTAAAAAGGCAATGTTCGCGCCACCCGCACCTTTTACCGGCTTATCATGAATAAGTTTAATTCCACGCGCAGAAAGCTCTTGCAGACGATCTTCAATGTTGTCTGATGACAGCGCAATATGGTGGATGCCTTCGCCCCTTTTTTCAATAAATGAAGCGATTGGACTTTCCTCATTTATAGGTTCTAATAGCTCGATTCTAGATTCCCCTATCTTCAAGAAAGCAACCTTTACTTTCTCAGAAGCCACTTCTTCAATCGCCTCTAGTTGAAGATGTAATGAATCAACGTAGAATGGTAATGCTTGTTCAAGTGATGAAACAGCAATCCCTATATGGTCGATCTTCTTTGGAGGAGTAAGCACCTCTTCACTGACTCCGTCTCGTTCACGAACAGCCTTTTCAATGAAGATAGCCGTTTCTTTTGTAGGAGTTCCAGGGGTAAAGACTTTTTGAACTCCTTTTGATTCTAAGAACGGAATGTCTTCCCATGGAATGACACCTCCACCGACTACGATAATATCTTCCGCCTCACGGGCTTTAAGCATAGATACGATTTCAGGAAACAACTCATTGTGAGCTCCTGATAAGCAGGATAGACCAATCGCATCTACATCTTCTTGAATAGCTGCAGCAACGATTTGTTGAGGTGTTTGTCTAAGCCCTGTATAGATTACTTCCATACCATAGTCTCGTAGAGCTTGTGCAACCACGAGAGCGCCTCTGTCATGTCCGTCTAGTCCTGGCTTTGCAATCAATACACGAATTTTCTTCATCTCATCCCACTCCCCAGTTAAACTCCTGTATATTCTCCAAATTCTTCTCTAAGAACTCCACAGATTTCACCGACCGTGCAGTAACCTCTAACACATTCTAGAATAAGAGGCATTAAATTAGCATCCCCTTGTGCACCTTGCCTTAACTCTTCCAACCGAGCGCTCACTCGACTTGAATCTCTTTCAGTTCTTAACGCCTGAAGTTTCTCTATTTGTTTTCGCTGAAGCTCAGGATCAATGCGATGCAGTTCAGGTTTAGGTTCATCTTCTAACGTATACTTGTTCATCCCTACAACGATTTCTTCACCAGATTCAATTTTCTTCTGTGTGTCGTATGCAGCTTGATGAATTTCGCGTTGCATATACCCCTGCTCAACTGCTGACACTGCACCACCCATATCATCTATTTTCTCGATATAATTAAACACGTATTCTTCTAGCTCATCTGTTAATTTCTCAATATAATAAGATCCTCCCAATGGGTCGACAGTATCAGTTACGCCGCTTTCATTTGCGATAATTTGCTGCGTTCGAAGTGCGATTCGAGCTGAATCTTCAGTAGGAAGCGCTAGAGCTTCGTCTTTCGCATTAGTATGAAGACTTTGGGTACCACCTAGAACAGCTGCTAACGCTTGAATCGTTACTCTGACGATATTATTGTCAGGCTGCTGAGCCGTTAGCGTTGACCCTGCTACTTGGGTATGAAAACGAAGCTGCAAGCTTTTAGCTTTTTTCGCTCCGTATCGTTCTTTCATAATCTTAGACCAAATTCTTCTAGCAGCTCTAAACTTCGCAACTTCTTCTAAGAACTGATTATGCCCATTGAAGAAGAACGCGAGGCGCGGAGCAAAATCATCAACAGCAAGCCCTGCCTCAATCGCAGCATCGACATATGCGATTCCATTTGCAATTGTGAAGGCAAGTTCTTGTGAAGCAGTTGATCCGGCTTCACGAATATGGTAGCCAGAAATACTGATCGTGTTCCATCTTGGTACGTGCTCTGCACAATAAGCAAAAATATCAGTAATTAACCTCATCGATGGCTTAGGCGGAAAGATGTAAGTACCTCTCGCAATATACTCCTTCAAAATATCATTTTGAATCGTTCCTGATATTTCACTTTGGGAAACACCTTGCTTTTCAGCTACAGCGATATACATAGCCAGTAATACTGCAGCAGGTGCATTGATCGTCATAGAAGTACTTACTTTATCTAGTGGGATATCTTTTAAAAGCGCTTCCATATCATAGAGAGAGTCAATTGCCACTCCTACTTTTCCAACTTCTCCTTTTGCCATCATGTCATCTGAGTCATATCCAATTTGTGTTGGCAGATCAAATGCGACAGATAAGCCCGTTTGTCCCTGATCTAATAAATATCTAAAGCGGCGATTCGTTTCTTCTGCAGAACCAAATCCAGCATACTGTCTCATCGTCCACGTCCGTCCTCGATACATCGTTGGTTGTATTCCACGTGTATAAGGATACTGCCCTGGAAAACCAAGCTTCTTCATATATGACTCATCAAGCACATTTGGATGAGCCAATCGTTCTATTTCAATCCCTGAGCTCGTAACAAACTCTTCCTTCTTCTCAGGAAATTTCGTTAATAATTTTTCAGTTAACGCCTTCCATTCTTCAAATTGCTTGTGAAAATCTTTCTGATCTGTCGTCATCCCGATTCCTCCCTGTCCAGCTATAGTCGCATTCTGCCGAAATTAAGATGTCTAACCTATATACTATTCTGCATAAAGAAAGCGTTTTCCTCCCTGGAATCGAAAATTATGTAGAATTCACTCAAAAGCTGACCTTTTTTTAAACTTGTACCACTAGGTAAATACGTGTAGAATAACGATAGAATGTTCAGTTGAGGGAGGGACTTTTATGCCCCGAAAGACAACAAAGATCGTTGTGTATATCATGATCATCTCTATGCTATTAAGCCTATTCGCAGGAGCTACTGCAATGTTATTCTAAAATAAACAATAAACAAATAGAAGGTGCTGTCTTAGTTTACGACAGCACCTTCTATTTTTGGTTTCGAAAGAGCACCTGCCCTTATTCCTAATTCTTCAAAAGAATTAGAACTTGTAGTAATTAATATTTTTGTTCCGATTGGAATCTCATTGAATAGCTTTTCAATCTCTTCATTCTGAAGTCTCACACAACCAGCGGTAACATATTTACCGATCGAAGAAGGCCGATTTGTCCCATGAAGCCCATAGATTCTTCCATCCGTATCTTCCGCATCAAATCCAATCCACCTGGTCCCTAGCGGGTTTTGTTTGTCCCCGCCAGCAATATTCTTCTTCCTATAATATGGGTCTACAGCCTTTACGACGATTGTAAACGTTCCTTCAGGAGTTAACTTATTATCTTTCCCGGTTGCGACCGGCAAGACTTTATCGATTCTACCTTGCCGAATAAAAGCAACTTGGTTTGTCTTTTTATTTACGATTACAAAAGGATCACCAACTACTGTCTCACCCAAAGGGAAAATGACCGAAATTGCAAGCACCATCGAGAAAACGAAATGTCCCATCACGGTAACTCCTTTTTCTACTTAGGATGCATCACATGAACGAAATCATTCACACTTTTTGGAAAGCGCCTGGTTTTAAATATCTTTTCAAAAGTAAATACTGTTCAATTTCATTAAGGAAATGGTGCAGAGCAGAGCGAGTCTCGAACTCTGATCGATCAGATGGTAGAGGTGAATTTCTAAACTCTTCCCTCATTTCGTCTAGCTCGTTAAGAAAAACTCTAGCTGTATTCTGTGGTTTTACAGCGTCACTCAACCTTTCCATGAATTCAGCCATTTTCTGTCCTTGTATGTAAGTCTGATCTAGAGAAGAAATAATGGGAAGTAACCTCTCCAATATAAAGAACTGCTTTTCACGCATTTTAAAATATTTATAGTATTTATCATCATCACGTAACATATGGTTTTCGATATCTTTAAGAGCAATGCTCTTCGCTTGTTGTAGGGCATCTCCAACCTCTAACATTTCCTTTCCATCCCAAGAACTCTCACCTCTTCGAAGGTACACAGCATATTCCATAAGGATTACAGAGAACTTTTCCTCGATCTGTACTCTGTACTTCAAAAGGTCTTTCTCAAGGTTAGGCATATAAAGGTTGAACAGTAGAGCGACTCCAATACCGATAACAATGATTGCGACTTCATTAAAAACAATCGACCAACTTACTGTTCCAAAATTATATATATGAAGAATGATAACAGAACTAGTAATGACCCCTTCGGTTGCCTTTATGCCGACGACAACAGGTATAAAGAATAATAAAAGCAATGAGATACTAAGCGGAGTATACCCAATCCCTTCAAAGAAAGCAGCACTAAACACAATTCCAAGCAAACAAGCAAGAAACCTTTGCCATGAGCTATGGAACGATCGCTTCGTAGTAGGTTTGATACACAGGATCGTGAGTATTCCAGCGGAAACATAGTTGTCTAACGAAAAAAGTTGTGCAATCGTTATAGCGACCCCAGTACCTATGGCTGTTTTTAATGTTCGATAGCCTATTTTGAATTTCAATTCATATTCTTCCTTCCAACTTGTTATACTTCCTTAATATCCTTCAAATTACTTAGTCTAAACATGATAAATTCAAATAAAATTCTTAAATAATGACAGAAAAAAGGCAACAGGTCCAAGCCTGTCGCCCTCTTATATTAGCAATATTTATTGAAAAGGTATTGTAGCATGCCTACTACTTCTTCAGGATCGCTTCCCTCAATTTCGTGGCGTTCTACCATGTTGATGATTTCTCCATCCTTAAGTAAAGCAAATGAAGGAGAAGATGGTGCAAACCCCGTGAAGTAAGAACGAGCTTTTGCTGTAGCGTCTTTATCCTGTCCTGCGAAAACGGTTACGAGATGATCTGGTGTCTTTTCGTTAGAAATAGCAGCTTTTGCAGCTGGACGTGCAACTCCACCAGCGCAACCACACACACTATTAACCATTACAAGCGTTGTGCCTTTCTTTCCCATGACCTCTTCAACTTCTTCTGAAGTTGTAAGTTCTTGATAACCAGCAGCTTTAATCTCTTCACGCGCTGTAGCTACCACATCATTCATAAATAAATTAAAATCCATAGACATTCCTTAATTCCTCCCTTAACTCGGTACCTCTTACAATATATTGTATCGCGAATACGAACAAAATTCCAAGAAAGGTTTTTAAATTCAAAAAGAAAATGACCGCCTCATTGATGAGACGGCCTTTCTGTTTAGTATACTGAAGTGTTTTCTTTAGAAATATTCTCAAGATTTTGTTTCACACGCGCTAGGAATTTACCACAGATCATTCCGTCTAGAACACGGTGATCAAGAGATAAACATAGATTCACCATATGACGCGCACCAAACATACCGTTATCCATAATAACAGGTCGCTGCACAATACTTTCTACCTGAAGGATAGCTGCCTGAGGATAGTTAATGATTCCCATCGATTGTACTGAGCCAAATGATCCAGTGTTGTTAACGGTGAATGTTCCACCTTGCATTTCTTCACCTTTAAGCTTCCCTGATTTAGCTTTTTTCGCAAGTTCTGTTACTTCACGTGCAATGCCTTTGATCGACTTCTCATCAGCATTCTTAATAACAGGAACAAATAGTGATTCGTCCGTACCAACTGCAATCGAGATGTTGATGTCTTTCTTCTGAATAATTTTGTCGCCAGCCCACATCGAATTCATTTGAGGGAATTCTTTTAGTGCTTCAACAACAGCTTTTACGAAGAAAGCAAAGAACGTAAGGCTATAGCCTTCTTTTTTCTTGAAATCATCTTTGACACTGTTTCTATATTCAACTAGGTTCGTTACATCGACTTCAACCATCGTCCATGCATGAGGTGCTTCATGTTTACTTTTCAGCATGTTGTTTGCAATCGCTCGACGAACACCTGTGACAGGGATTTCGATATCTCCTTCACCTACAGGAACCTCTGAGCTTTCTGGAGCAGCTTTCGGTGCTTGTGGTGCCTTCGGTGCTTCAGCTGCTGCAGACTCCTGTTTCGGTTGTGACTCCTGCTTTTGTTCGGTCTTAGGAGCAGGTATTTCTCCTGAATCGATGATCTTCTGTAGATCTTTTCTAGTAATACGTCCACCTTTACCAGAGCCATTTACTTGCTCAAGATCAATATCATGCTCTTGAGACATACGAAGAACTGCAGGTGAATAACGTTTCTTCATCGGTTGGTCTTCTTGCTGTTTTTCTTGCTCTTTTTTATCTTCTGAAATATTTTCTATTGCTTTTTGTCCAGTAGATTCCTCTTGCGTTTCTTCAGTGGAAGCTCCACCTTCAATTTCGATATAGCAAACAAGTTCTCCAACTTCTAATGTGTCCCCTTCACTAGCAACTAGTTCTATAATTTTCCCTGTATAAGAGGATGGAACTTCAGCATTTACTTTATCTGTGTTTACTTCTGCAATCGGATCATACTTGTTGACGGTGTCGCCAACTTCCACTAGCCATTTTTCTATCGTACCTTCAGTTACACTTTCCCCTAACTGAGGCATTAATATTTTCTCTACAGCCATACAATAACCTCCTCAATATACGCTTTGTTTAGTATTCAGCAAGCTCCCGCATTGCTTTTTCCACTTTATCTGGGTTAATCATAAAGTATTTCTCCATTGGAGGTGAATAAGGCATCGCCGGAACATCAGGCCCTGCTAGGCGCTGGATTGGAGAATCCAATTCAAACAGACATTCTTCTGCGATAATGGCAGAAACTTCACTCATGATACTACCTTCTTTATTATCTTCCGTAACGAGAAGCACTTTTCCAGTTTTCTTAGCCGCTTCTACGATCGCTTCACGATCTAACGGATAAACTGTACGTAGGTCGAGAATGTGAGCAGAGATTCCGTCTTTTTCAAGCTTTTCAGCAGCTTGCAAAGCAAAGTGAACACATAGGCCATATGTAATGACTGTGATGTCTTCCCCTTCACGTTTCACATCAGCTTTTCCAATAGGAAGAGTATAATCTTCTTCAGGCACCTGACCTTTGATTAGTCTATACGCACGCTTATGTTCAAAGAATAGAACAGGATCTTCGTCTCGAATTGCTGCCTTAAGCAATCCTTTCGCATCGTATGGAGTAGATGGCATGACAATCTTCAATCCAGGAACATTCGCAAATAATGCTTCAACAGATTGTGAATGATATAACGCGCCATGAACGCCACCGCCGTAAGGTGCTCTAATCGTAATTGGACAACTCCAATCGTTATTCGAACGGTAACGAATTTTTGCTGCTTCTGATACGATTTGGTTAACAGCTGGCATAATAAAGTCAGCGAACTGCATTTCTGCAACTGGCCTCATGCCATACATTGCTGCACCGATTCCGACACCAGCAATTGCTGATTCCGCTAGTGGTGTATCGATTACACGTTGTTCTCCAAACTCATCATATAAGCCATCGGTTGCTCTGAAAACGCCACCTCTGACACCAACATCTTCACCGAGTACGAATACTTTTTCATCACGCTGCATTTCTTCTCTAAGTGCTTGAGTGATTGACTGAATATATGAAATGACTGGCATTGTTACTCCCCCTTACTCCGCATATACATGCTTCATAGCATCTTCAGCAGGTGCATAATCGGCATTTTCTGCATATTCCGTTGCTTCGTCGACTTCCTTTTTCACACGCTCATTGATTTCATTTTCGATTTCATCAGTTAGGACGCCTGACTCTTTTAAGTAATCTGCAAAAGTAATAACAGCATCCTTTTTCTTAGCTTCTTCAACTTCTTCTCTTGTACGATATGCACGATCATCATCATCACTTGAGTGAGGTGTCAATCGATAAGATACCGTTTCGATCAGTGTTGGACCCTCTCCACGACGACCTCTCTCAACAGCTTCTTTTGCAGCTTCGTATACAGCCAATGGATCGTTCCCATCAACTGTTACTCCAGGCATCCCATATCCGATCGCACGATCAGACACTTTCTCACAAGCAAGCTGTTTTGATACAGGAACTGAAATAGCATATTTGTTATTTTCACAAACAAATAGTACTGGTAACTTATGAACACCTGCAAAGTTTGCAGCTTCATGAAAATCTCCCTGGTTTGAAGACCCTTCACCGAAAGAACAGAATGTGACTAAGTCTTTCCCTTCCATACGACCTGCAAGCGCAAATCCTACTGCATGTGGCACTTGGGTCGTTACAGGCGATGAACCAGTAATAATATTGTTTTTCTTTTGTCCGAAGTGGCCAGGCATCTGTTTACCAGCGGAGTTAGGGTCCTCTGCTTTAGCAAATCCTGATAGCATCAAATCTCTCGCAGTCATTCCAAAGGTTAATACAACACCCATATCACGATAATACGGAGCTACGAAGTCCTTTTCTGGATCCATCGCGAAAGCTGTACCTACTTGAGCTGCTTCCTGACCTTGACATGAAATAACAAATGGGATTTTCCCCGCTCTGTTAAGAAGCCACATCCGTTCATCAATTCTACGAGCCAATAACATCGTTTCGTACATTTCGAGTACACGTTCATCTGTAAGCCCTAGAGCTTCATGACGTTTTTCTGTCTTGTTAGCCATTATTTCTACCTCCTCATTCGAGTTATATTAAGAATGGATCGCCTTACCATCAACAGCAAGTGCTGCTTCTCCAATTGCTTCTGAAAGGGTTGGGTGAGGATGAATCGTGTGTCCTACTTCCCAAGGTGTCGCATCTAGAACTTTAGCAAGTCCTGCTTCAGAGATCATGTCCGTAACATGAGGACCGATCATATGTACACCTAATAGATCATCATTATCTGCATCAGCAACTAATTTGACAAATCCATCTGATTCACCAAATACGAGCGCTTTACCGATAGCTTTGAATAAGAACTTCCCTGTTTTCACATTATGTCCCTGTTCTTTTGCAGCTTCTTCCGTTAATCCTACACTCGCCATTTCTGGGCTACTATAAATACAGCTTGGAACTTTTGTGTAGTCCATTGGCGCTGGTTCTTGATCAGCCATATGTTCCACTGCTGTGATTCCTTCATGAGAGGCAACGTGTGCAAGCTGCATGCCACCAATCACATCACCAATCGCATAGATATGAGATTCAGCCGTTTGATAATATTCATTTGTTTCGATAACACCTTTTTCGACTTTAATCGATGTATTCTCAAGCCCAATGTTCTTAACATTAGCTTCTCTACCAACGGAAACGAGCATTTTGTCTGCATGAAACGTTTTCATTTCACCTTTGTGTTCTGCCTGAACCGATACGCCATCGCCCTTTTCTAGGGTATCGCCCATTACTTTCGCTCCAGTGAAAAGCTTGATGCCTTTTTTCTTAATCAAGCGCGCTGCTTCTTTTGATACTTCGTGATCTTCTGTCGGAACGATTCGATCAGCATATTCAAGGACAGTTACCTCAACACCGAAGTCAGATAACATAGAAGCCCACTCAATTCCAATAACACCGCCGCCTACAATAATGATCGATGACGGAAGAGACTCCATATGAAGAGCTTCATCAGAAGTCATCACATAGTTTTCGTCAACCTCAAGACCAGGTAACGTTCTCGGCTTAGAACCTGTTGCAACAATGACGTTCTTTGGAATCAACATTGGGTTTTCCTCGCCGTTATTCATCTCAACGGAAACTGTTCCAGGCATAGGTGAAAAGATTGATGGTCCTAGAATTCTTCCAAACCCTTCGTATACATCGATCTTTCCTTGTTTCATAAGATGCTTAACACCATTATGAAGTTGATCGACAATGCTTTGCTTTCGTTCTTGGACCTTATTAAAATCAAGAGCTACTTCTTTTGCCATCACACCAAATTTCTCTCCGTGTTTCGCTGTCGCAAAAACTTCAGCACTTCTTAGTAATGCCTTACTAGGGATACATCCACGATGAAGACATGTGCCACCTAGTTCACGTTTTTCTACAATCGCAGTTTTTAAACCGAGTTGGGAAGCACGAATTGCGGCTACATAACCGCCCGTGCCCCCACCCATAATGACGAGGTCATACTCTTCAGCCATTCAAATTCTCCTTTTACAAAAAGATTATTTTAAAACCATCGAATTAACTGTCGTGTTTGGGTATTCTTTCGCATCCTCTTCGTTTCTTAGGACACGTAAACCACCTTCTGCAAGTGCCTGCAGTTCATTTTCCCCAGGATGCACGACTACGTCAGCGATCCATTTAATATGGTCGGTTATTTGTTTCACAAACTGTTTTCCATAAGCCATGCCGCCGGTTAAAACGATTGCATCTACCTCACCGCAAAGGACAGCACTAGCAGCTCCAATTTCCTTGCCGATTTGATAAGCCATCGCATCATAGACAAGCTTTGCTTTCTCATCGCCAGATTCAATTAATTGTTCTACTTTCACAGCATCGTTGGTGCCTAAGTAGCCAACAAAACCAGCTTGTCCTACTAGCTTTTTCATAATTTCCTCTGCATAATACTCACCTGAAAAACACATAGAAACTAAATCACCAACAGGAACGGTTCCTGCTCGCTCAGGTGAAAATGGCCCTTCACCGTGAAGACCATTGTTTACGTCGATGACTTTCCCATTTTTGTGGACACCGACAGTTATCCCGCCGCCCATATGAGTAACAATAAGGTTAAGGTCTTCATACGTTTTGTTTAACTGAGCTGCAACTCTTCTAGCAACAGCTTTCTGATTTAGTGCATGAAATATACTTTTTCGCTCGATCTCTGGCACACCAGAAAGTCGCGCAACGTCTTGAAGCTCATCTACGACAACAGGGTCAACGATGAAGGAAGGAATGTTGAGTTGCTCTGCGATTTCAAAAGCAATGATTCCTCCAAGATTAGAAGCATGCTCTCCAGAGAAACCAATCTTCAAATCCTCAAGCATCTGTTCGTTTACAGAATATGTTCCGCCTTCAATAGGGCGAAGAAGACCTCCGCGACCAACCACAGCAGCGAGTCGCGAAATGTTAATTGCTTCTTCATCTAAAGCTTCTAAGATCGTGCTTTTTCTAAATTCATACTGATCAATAATGGTATCGAATTGATTGATCTCTTCTGCGTCATGACGGAGTGTCTTCTCAAACACAGCGCGCTCATTATCAAAAATACCAATCTTTGTTGAAGTTGATCCTGGGTTGATTACCAGGAGTCGATATTCTTTATCACTCACTTTCGACCCTCCGTTTACTTACGATGACTTAAAATGTGTTGAGAGTTCATCAAGAATTGGCTTCTTGATTGTTTCATTGCTTCAATTCTTTCTTCTGCAAGACGATCTGCCGCTGCATACGTAGGAATACCATCACGCTTAGAAATTTCAATAACTTTTGCGATATTGTCATAGATTCCTTCGACGCGCTTCATTGCGCGGTCATGGTTATAACCATATAGCTCATCAGCAACGTTAATCACGCCACCTGCATTGATTACATAGTCAGGAGCATACACAATGCCCATTTCATGGATCTGGTCACCATGAGTTGTTTCACGAAGCTGATTATTTGCCGCCCCTGCAATTACTTTTGCTTTAATCTTCCCGATCGTATTATCGTTAATAACTGCGCCGAGAGCACACGGTGCGAAAATATCGCAATCAACTGTGTAAATATCGTCGATGTCAACTGCTTTTGCTCCAAAGTCAGATACTGCACGGTCAACAGACTCTTTGTTAATGTCTGTTACCACAAGTTTAGCTCCCTCTTCATGAAGGTGTTTACAAAGGTTGTAAGCCACGTTTCCAACACCTTGAACTGCAACTGTTTTGCCTTCAAGAGAGTCTGTACCGAACGCTTCCTTCGCCGCAGCTTTCATACCTACATAAACGCCGTAAGCTGTTACTGGTGATGGATTACCTGAAGAACCAAATGCAGGTGAAATTCCAGTCACATATTCTGTTTCTTCATGAATCGTATCCATATCTTGTACAGTTGTACCAACGTCCTCGGCTGTAATATAGCGACCATTCAACCCTTGAATGTAGCGTCCGAACGCTCTAAACATGGCTTCGTTCTTATCTTTTTTAGGATCACCAATAATAACGGTTTTACCACCACCAAGGTTTAAACCTGCTGCAGCGTTTTTGTAAGTCATACCTTTTGCTAAGCGAAGTGCATCTTCAAAAGCATCGCCTTCTGAATCGTATGTCCACATTCTTGTTCCACCAAGCGCTGGTCCAAGTGTAGTATCGTGAATTGCAATGATTGCTTTCAAACCTGATGCTTTATCCTGACATACTACTACCTGCTCGTAATCATAAGTTTCCATATATTTAAATAGTTCCATGTAAATCTTCCTCCCTGATCGTTCTTATTTATTAGTTGATCTTACTGCTAGAGCGATACTATAGACTTTACTTTCTGCATTATCAGATCGCGAAGTTAACACGATAGGAGCTTTTGCTCCGGCGATAATGCCCCCTACTTTTGCATTAGCAAAGTATACGAGTGATTTGTATAATGCATTTCCAACTTCGATCGATGGTACAAGTAAAATATCAGCAAAGCCTGCTACTTCACTTTTGATACCTTTGTGACTTGCGGAATTAGCGGAAATAGCATTATCCAAAGCTAATGGACCATCGATTACGCAGTTTTTTATTTGGCCTCTGCTATTCATTTGCGTTAAGGCTGCAGCGTCGAGTGTTGCTTGCATTGCTGGATTGATTACTTCTACAGCTGCTAGAGGGGCCACTTTTGGTGTTTCGACTCCTATGGCTATAGCTACTTCTACTGCATTGTTGATGATATCCACCTTTTGTTGTAAGTCTGGTGCTATATTCATGCCAGAATCCGTTACAAAAACCATCCTGTCATAACCAGGAACATCGAAGGCTGCGAGATGTGAAAGGCTTTTCCCTTTCCTAAGTCCATACTCTTTGTTCAGCACTTCTTTTAGAATGGTTGAAGTTGAAACCATCCCTTTCATTAAAACATCCGCCTCACCATTTCTGACAGCGGTTACAGCCGCTTTGCAAGATTGCTTATCATCAGGAGAATGTACAATACGAATGTCATCTGAGTGACTTAGTTCCTTTTCTTCTAAAATGGTACCGATCTGGTGTTCATCCCCATATAGAATGAACGAAGCAAGTTTTTGATTCACTGCCATTCTCACTGCTTCAATGACTTCTTTATCAGCAGCCGCAGCTAGTGCTACAACTTTATTAGTCTCTTCTGATGCCTCTTTCAATAGGTTGTCTAGATTCATGATGTCTCTCCCTTCTTGTGCACCACCATATATAATGCAAATTTCATGCCAATAATAAAATGGCTTGAAATTAGGAATGTAACGTTTCTTACCATGCAAAATTATTCAAACTGCGCAAGTTCTTGCATGCTATTTTATTCAATTCCATGTTTATCCATTTTATAATAAAGATTCCTTAGAGAAACACCTAGCGCTTTAGAAGTAGCAGTTTTATTACCATCAAAATAACTAAGCGTTTGTTGAATGGTTTTTCTTTCAAACTCATCCACTAGCTGAGACAGAGATTTTTCAGGTGTTCTTTCTACTGATAACAAATCAGCACTTTTTGTCTCACTTAATAGAGAAGGGATATGGGAAAGCTGAATAACAGATTCAACCGAGTCCATATGGATAACGATTCTACCTAATACATTCTCAAGCTCTCTAACGTTACCCGGCCACTCATATTGTTTGAGATACTCTAATGCCTTAGGTGTTATTCCTTCTACATTTCTTCCATAGTCTTGATTAATCTTAGCGATCAAATGATGCGACAGTAAATCGATATCCTCTTTTCGCTGTCTGAGCGGTGGAATTTGTATCGGCATACGATTTAATCGATAATATAAATCTTCCCTAAATGAACCATCCATTATTCTCTTTTCAAGTTTTGCGTTAGTTGCAGCGATTATTCTTACGTTGATGGAGATCGGTTTAGTCCCACCAACTCGGACGATTTCCTTTTCTTGAAGAACACGTAAAAGCTTTACCTGAGTACTCTGTGAAAGCTCACCGATTTCATCTAAGAAGATACTTCCGCCGTTCGCTTCTTCAAAAAGTCCTCTCCTACCGCCCTGTTTCGCACCAGAAAACGCACCATCTTCATAACCAAAAAGCTCGCTTTCAAGTAACGATTCAGCGATTGCTGCACAATTGACCCTTACGAACTTATTGAATTTTCGATCGCTTGCATTATGTATGGCGTGAGCGAATAATTCCTTACCTGTACCAGACTCTCCTCTTAACAACACAGTCGCTGGAGTTGATGCGGCGAGTTTAGCCTGCTGAACCGAGAATGACATTTCCTCAGATTTCCCAATGATATCTTCAAAAGAGTATTTCGCCTCGAGCGTCCTAATAATTTGTCTAGCTCTCTGAAGCTGGTTGTTTAAGGAATGGAGTTCTGAAACATCATGAATAACCCCAACACTTCCTTTTAACCGTCCATCCACTATGACAGGTGAAACATTAACGACGACATCACGTTTCTTAGGTCCCACTTTCATCTGAACCCCGCGGACCGGCTTTCTTGAGCTCAACACTCGCATGTGCATGCTCTCACCTTCAGATATGTCGGTGGTAGCTGGCTTTCCAATTACTTCGTCTTGTTCTAGCCCGGTTAACCGTGAGTATGCAGGATTGATCATGAGCCCTTTACCGTTCTCATCTACAACTGATATAGCTTCATCAGATGATTGGATAATTGCTTTTAACATGGACTGTATGCTTTTCAGGTTTGTTACTTCCTGAGCCATCTCTTCTATAGCAGTCATATCTCGAAAAACTGCTAACGCCCCAACTCGAGCTCCATTGCTATCAAACATTGGGATTCTAGTTGTGATAATTTTCTTTCCGTTTGGCAAAAGTTGCTCTTGGTTCACTTCAGAATGACCGCTAGCCAAAACTCTTGGAAGCTTGCTTGATGCCATTAATGAGCCTACTGGCTTGCCATGAGCTTGCTCTTTGCTCAATCCAGTTACTTTCTCAGCACTTCTATTAAAGAGTGTGACAGTTTCATTCTTATCTATCGCAATCATTCCATCATGTGTGGAATCAAGTATGATTTCCTGCAATTTGGATTGATGACGCAACGTATCGATCAACGATTCTTTTTCTTCGATCAAACGAAGTACAATGTTTGCAACGGACCCAGGAATCAGTACGGTTTGCTTGCTTCGCTTCTCACGAATTTCTTTGAATACGTTCTCATCACCCGTTGCTTCTATAATGACATCGATTTCAAAATCAGCTAGTGGAACTTTCCAGTCCGTGTAGACATCAATTCCTGCTTTCCTAGCTGTAACAATTCCAGGAGCTCCTTCATTAAGATCAACGACCGCTACTACATTCAACATCTTTGTCTCACGAAAGATATTTAGTAAGGCGTTTCCTCCATTACCTGCTCCTACAATCATACATTTGCGCAATTATTCATCACCTGCATTTCTCGCATGCAATTTATTTCATACTTATCATACAACTAATTTCACTTTTTGACAAATCATGCATGGTTTGTTTCGAAAATTTGTCAAAAAGCGTTCTTGCCTGACATAGACACACACTGACTACTTCGCTACAATGTCATTAGTATTTGTAGAAAGGATGCGCATCATATGCGATTAATGGCTCTCCTTATTGTACTTATCCCAGGGATTATAGGGGTTTATGGAATTAAACTAATGAGAGATGTTATCTTCGGGGTCACGATTCCTCCATTTACTTCTCTTATCCTCCAATTTATTATGGGGCTCGTGTTTTTCATTGCAGGACTATCGTTTGTAGGTGGATTCATCTTTTATCGTGACCGCAAACGAAACAAAGTTCAAAAACGGTTTTCATCAAATAAACAAAAAAAAACAAAGTCCTAATCGACTTTGTTTTTTTCCGTTTATCTAGTGTGTGAGTAGTTATCTGAATTATGTTCAATCCGGAGCTTATCCGCAACCATTGCGATGAACTCACTATTCGTAGGTTTTGCCTTCGACATACTTACCGTATATCCAAATAAGTTGGATATGGATTCAACGTTCCCTCTACTCCAAGCTACCTCGATCGCATGACGGATCGCACGTTCAACTCGAGAAGAAGTCGTATTAAACTTCTTTGCGATATCTGGATAAAGTACTTTCGTGATTGAACCGAGCAATTCGATATCATTGTAAACCATCGTAATCGCTTCTCTTAAGTACATATAACCCTTAATATGTGCTGGCACTCCAATTTCGTGAATGATACTTGTAATGCTTGCATCAAGATTTCTAGGCTTGTTTTCCCTATGCGGGCGCTTGTAGGATTGGGAGCTATTCGTAAATGTTGTTTTCTTGCCACTCACTTGTCTTACGTGACTTGCAAGGTTATCCATATCAAAAGGCTTAAGTATAAAATAGGAAGCTCCAAGGTCTACTGCTTTCTTCGTTACATCCTCTTGTCCGAATGCCGTCAACATGATGACACTACACGTGTAATTCATTTCTCTTAACCGTTCGAGCACCGCCAGACCATCAAGATGAGGCATGATGATGTCTAGAACTAAAACATCTGGCTCTTCTTCCTCAAGAACCTCAAGACACTCCTGACCGTTGAATGCAGTTCCTACAACTTCGATGTCCTCCTGCCGAGACATGTATTCCTCAATTAAGTTAACTAATTCCCTGTTATCATCTGCAAGGCAAACTTTAATTTTTTGCACGGCTCCGTCTCCCCTTCCCATGTTTGGTTACCGTTATATAGAAATTCAACGGGCCAGGTAATTTTCCTCTAAAATTTCTAAAAACATTTAAATTTAAAACAAATCCTACATTTATCTCTTTGTTTCTTCAGCTAACTTCATTTTTCTACATTTTCTGAATACTCTTTTACTTTTGTCGAATTTTCTTCATACAAAGTATATCATGGTTAGAAAACGAAAGAAAGCGAACATTGAGCTTTTTTTAGCTCGCCGTTCGCTGTCCATTTCGATTTTCTTTGTAGATGTTAATTCCTGCCTCTTCAAGCATCCACTCTATATGAACTCCATATCCAGAGGTAGAGTCATTCACAAATACATGAGTAACTGCACCAATGACTTTTCCATCCTGAATGATTGGACTTCCACTCATACCTTGAACAATTCCACCTGTCTCCTTTAGTAACTCAGGATCAGTCACTTTTATGACCATTCCTTTTGTAGCCGGAAACTTTTGTGGGATTGAGCTTACAACTTCAACATCGTATGCTTTTACTTCGCTACCTTTTACAACAGTAAGAATTTTTGCAGGTCCTTCTTTCACCTGATGAGATAGTGCGATCGGCATCGGCTTATCATACATGCCGTTTTTGACCTCATTATTCATCTCCCCAAATATTCCAAAAGGACTGTTTCGAGTTATTGTTCCAAGTTTATGATCTGTATTTGAAAACCTTGCTAATTTTTCTCCAGGGTGTCCATTGCTTCCTTTTTCAATGGACGTGACAGAAGAACTATAAATTTCTCCATGATGCACAACGATCGGTTTTTTTGTATCCATGTCTGAAATAACATGTCCTAGTGCGCCATATTTTTTACTGTCTGGATGAAAAAATGTTAAAGTCCCTACTCCTGCAGCAGAATCCCTAATATAAAGTCCGATTCGATACGTAGAGTCACTTTTGTCTTTAACAGGTACTAACTTCTTGTTAAGTTCCTTATTTTCTCGCACAATCGTTACTTCTAAAGCATGACCTTCTTGACCGATTTTCTTCACGATGGTACCGATATCACTCATCTTTTGAACTGACTGCCCATTGATCTTCGTGATAATATCTCCTACTTGTATATCAGCTACTTCTCCAGGCGAACGTTCACCCTTAGTTGTATGGATAAGGTGATGACCTACTACTAGTACGCCACGCGTATTTAACTTAACGCCTATTGATTGACCACCGGGAATTACTTTGAAATCAGGAAGGACTTTCACGCCTACCTTCTTGATAGGAAAAGTGCCTACTGTAAAATCAAGTATATCTGAACCACTGCTTTCACCTTTAACTGTAATTTGATCTGATTTTTGGTTCACACTAACGACATCAGGGTTTTTTACAGTTGAAGCGGTGGCCATAACAGATGATATGTCAGTTTGATCTCCTTCAAACAAAACGATCTCATCTGGAATCGAAAGAAATAATTGAACTGGATTTGAAAATCCAAAAGCAATTATTATACCAAGGAGAACTGCACCAATCATTTTTCTTATAATATGTGTCCTCAAACCTTCACTCTCCTCGCTCTTGCCCACACCTCCAACATGGCTGTACTTATAATTTTGCCTTCCATGGCGGTTATTATAACTGAGAAAAATGAAAATGCTATCCTAAGTTGGATAGCATTGCATCTTATGCTTTTATTTGATCTGCTTGTAATAATAATTCTTGTGCATGTTTCTTTGTTAACTCAGTCATTTCAGCACCTGAAATCATTCTTCCAAGTTCTTCAATCTTTTGTTCTGTACTTAATTTTCCAACACTCGTCTTCGTTCTTCCTTCTCCTGTTTCTTCTTTAGATATATATAGATGATGATCAGCCATAGCCGCTACTTGAGGAAGATGTGTGATCACTAATACTTGAGATCCAGACGAAAGGCGTTGAATTTTCTCAGCCATTGCCTGTGCGACCCTGCCACTCACGCCAGTGTCAACTTCATCAAAGATAATTGATGTTATTCCTTGATGTTTCGAGAAAATCGATTTTAGAGCAAGCATGATTCTCGATAGTTCACCACCCGAAGCGGTCTTCGAAAGCTGTTTTAAGGGCTCTCCAGGGTTTGTAGATATCATAAAGTCGATATCATCTTTACCTGATTTATGGAATTCTTCTTTTCCTTTTGAGGCTTCATTAAAATGAATTGCAAATTCTGTTTTTTCCATGTAAAGGTCTTGTAATTCAACATGAATGGACTCGACCAACTTCTTTGCGATTTGCTTTCGAAGCTTCGTTAAATTATCCGCTTCTACCTTTAAATCTGCAGCGATTCCAGCGATATTATTTTCTAACTCTTCGATGCGGTCTTCACTGTGAGTCAACTTATCAACTTCATCTTCGATCGAAGCAGCATACTCAAGAATTTCTTCTACTGATTCTCCATACTTTCTTTTTAATCCTTGGATTTCATTCAAGCGCTCTTCAACGAAATCTAATCTTGTGGGATCAAATTCCAGCTGATCTCTGTAAGAGTTAATTTTTCCTAACGTTTCTTCAAGCAAATAAAATTGATTCGCCACTTCTTCATGATACCCTTTTAATTCATCATCAAGGTCAGAAACCGATTCGAGTTGGGACATAGCTAACCCTAGCCAATCGAGTCCTTTATTATCTCCTTGTAGTGAATGGTAAACATCTTGAAGAGCTCCAAACAATTTCTCAAAATTCCCCAGTCGAAGCTTTTCTTCCATTAGATCTTCATCTTCTTTAGGAATCAATTCTGCCTTAGAGATCTCTTCAAGTTGATATTGTATTAAATCGAGTCTCTGAGCCATCTGCTGCTCATTTTCAGTTAAATGTTTTAACTGTTCGCGGAGTTTCTTATAACGACTGTAAATATCTCGATACTCCTCTAAAGCTGGACCGATCGATCGTTCTCCAAAATTGTCGAGTAAGGAAAGGTATTTATCAGGTTGCATGAGATCCTGGTGTTCATGCTGTCCATGAATGTCGATCAATGATTGGCCAATTTCTCTAAGGATTCCAAGCGTAACGAGCTTGCCATTTACGCGACAAATACTCTTCCCAGCGCTCGAAATGTCTCTCCGTAACACAACCATGTCATCTAGCACTTCTATTCCAACATCTTCTAATTTCTGTATCGATGGATGGTCTTCGTCAATATGGAAAAGGCCTTCAATTTCTGCTTTCTTTGTGCCATATCGCACGAATTCAGCTGAACCTCGACCACCAACAAGTAAGCCTATTGCATCAATTATGATTGATTTTCCTGCTCCAGTTTCTCCAGTAAGCACAGTTAGTCCACGGTCAAACGATACTGTCACCGCTTCAATAATCGCAAAATTGCGAATGGATAATTCGGCTAACATATTCTCCCACCTTCAAAGATCATCATATTACAACATGTCGATAAAGCGTTGAGAAATCATTGAGGCATGCTCAGGTTTTTTACAAATAATCAAAATTGTGTCATCCCCACTGATGTTCCCCATTATCTCTTCCCAATCCAAGTTATCAATCAATGCACCGATAGCATTGGCATTTCCTGGTAATGTTTTCATAACGATTAGATGATCAGCATCGTCGATACTGATAAAAGCATCCGTTAATGTTCTTTTTAATTTCTGAAGAGGGTTGAATCGCTGATCTGCAGGAAGACTGTATTTATATCTTCCATCGATTGTAGGTACCTTTACAAGATGAAGTTCTTTTATATCTCTTGATACAGTAGCCTGCGTTACATTAAACCCCGCACTCTTTAAACAATAAACTAACTCGTCCTGAGTTTCGACGTCTTGATTGGCTATAAGTTCTCGTATTTTTATATGGCGTTGTCCTTTATTCATTTAAAACCCTCCAAAAATACACATATGTAATGACAGCCTTATTATATAGCCCTATCCTCTTTTTGTATAGGCATACATAAATATTCAACGGAAACGCACGATTTTTCTTACTGTTTTTTCTCTAATAGAGCAAAAAAAGGATACACGTATGTATCCTTCAAAGTTGACTGTGAGCTTGTTCGACTACTTCAACTACATTTATTCCTTCAGCTTCTTGATTCTGTTGCCAGCCTAGATGTAAAAGAAACTCGATGTTTCCTTCACCACCTGTAATAGGTGAGAAGGAAAGACCTTTTACTCCGTAGCCTACTTCCAAAGCAAAGGTAATCATGTTGTTCAGCACTCTCTCGTGAACTTTCTTGTCACGTACAATTCCCTTTTTGCCTACATCGTCTCTTCCAGCCTCAAATTGAGGTTTAACGAGTGCAATGACTTCACCACTCGTTTCAAAGATACTTTTTAAGACGGGGAGAATAATCTTTAGAGAGATAAACGACACATCGATCGTAGCAAGGTCTGGTAACCCATTTTGAAAATCATCCTGGGTGCAATAACGGAAATTTGTTCTTTCCATTACAACTACTCTGTCATCAACACGAAGCTTCCAAGCCAGTTGATTGTAACCAACGTCAAGTGCATATACAGTAGAAGCCCCATTCTGCAATGCGCAATCGGTAAAACCACCAGTTGATGAACCAATATCAAGGACAACTTTGTCCGTCAGTTTCAATCCAAAGGTCTCGATCGCCTTCTCAAGTTTAAGACCACCTCTGCCTACATAACGTAGGGTATCTCCTTTGACATGTAGAACGATATCATCGTTAACTTTAACTCCTGGCTTATCCAATCTTTCAGAATCGGTATATACTAAACCCGCCATGATTGCTCTTTTCGCTTTCTCTCTTGTATCGATTAGTCCTCGATTAACAAGGAGCACATCTAGCCTTTCTTTTTTCGCCATGTTAACCTATGCCCTCTTTTGTTTTGCTGGTAGCATTTTTTTTGCCTTTTCTGCGATATCTTCTGCAGTCAATCCAATCTCTTTCAACAACTCACCAACACTTCCATGTTCAATGTACGTATCAGGAATCCCCATACGTTCGATTGCACCATGCTGATAGCCACTGTCGTTTAGATATTCTAAAACTGCGCTGCCGAAGCCACCTTGTAAGATTGCTTCCTCAACAGTCAGCATAGGGATACCTTCTTGGATTAGTTCAGCCATCATTTTTTCATCAAGTGGTTTAATAAAACGTGCATTGATTACTCTCGCAGAAATGCCTTCTTTCTCCAATTGCTCGGCTGCTTTTAATAAATCTTGAAGTGTAGGACCAAACGAAAGAAGAGCAACATCTGAGCCTTCTCGTAATACTTCCCATGATCCTATTGGAACTTCTTTTAATTCCTTGTCCATCGAAACCCCAATACCGTTCCCACGAGGGTAGCGGAGCGCAATTGGACCACTATTGTATTTATAACCTGTATAGACCATATTCTGTAGTTCATTTTCATCTTTCGCCATCATCAGAACCATGTTCGGTAAGTGGCGAAGGAATGAAATATCAAAAACTCCCTGGTGGGTTTCACCGTCAGCACCTACGAGGCCAGATCTGTCAATTGCAATAAATACATTCAAGTTTTGACGACATACATCATGTACTAATTGATCATATGCACGTTGCAAGAACGTGGAATAAATCGATAGGACTGGCTTTAGATCTTGGGTAGCAAGACCTGCTGCCATCGTTGTTGCATGCTGCTCCGCAATCCCTACGTCAAATAATCGGTCAGGGAATTGATTTTCAAACGCTTCCCACTTAGACCCAACAGTCATTGCTGGAGTAATAACCGATATGCGGTCGTCTTTCTCAGCTAATTTACGAACCGTTTCACTAACGACCTTGCTATATCCAGGAGCTGCTGCTTTTGGCTTAATTTGCTCACCAGCTTCAATTTTGTAAGGACTTACACCATGCCATGTACCAATTTGGTCATTTTCAGCAGGATGGTAGCCTTTCCCTTTCTTAGTCAATACGTGAACGATTACCGGTCCTTTTGTTTTCTTAGCATATTTAATATTTTCCATTAAAGCGTCAACATCATGGCCATCTACTGGTCCAAGATACGTAAACCCTAATTCTTCAAAGAAGATTCCTGAAACCAATAAATATTTCATAGCATCTTTTACACGTTCAGCAGTTGAAGCTAACGCCCCACCAAACGCTGGAATTCTCTTTAGTAAGTATTCTAACTCTTCTTTTGCTTTATGGTATTTCCCAGCGGTTCTCATTCTTCCTAAAACGTTGTGAAGTGCTCCAACGTTAGGTGCAATAGACATCTCATTATCATTTAGTATAACAAGCATATCTTTTTGTTCGTGACCGATATGGTTGAGTGCCTCAAGTGCCATTCCACCTGTTAAGGCCCCATCACCAATAATCGCAACGACGCTTTCGTCTGTTCCTTTTATATCACGGGCAGCAGCCATTCCCATAGCAGCAGAAAGAGAAGTTGAACTATGTCCAGTTTCCCAAACGTCATGCTCACTTTCATTCCGTTTAGGGAATCCACAAAGTCCTTTATACTTCCTGAGTGTATCGAACTGCGTACTTCTACCTGTTAATATTTTGTGAACATACGCTTGGTGCCCTACATCCCAAATGAACTTATCCTTTGGGCTTTCGAACACTTTGTGCAAAACGATCGTGAGCTCGACAACACCTAGATTTGGTCCCAGGTGTCCCCCAGTTACTGATAGCTTGTTGATTAAGAATTCCCTAACGTCTTCAGCTAGCTCTGTCATTTGTTCAACATTATATTTTTTTAAAAATTTCGGATTCTCAATTTTTTCTAAATCCATGGGAATGTCCTCCCCTTCTATATTTCGACTTACGCTTGCTTCTTTTTCTTCTTGTTTTGTTTACCAACCATCTTTATTTTGAAGTTTTTCTCAATAAAGTATAAGAAGCGTCCAACCTGAAAGATGATTTCAGTAGAGAAATGAATAGCAAGCGTTTTACCGAGGGCTTTACCTCCCACTGTCAACGCAGCAACTACACTCGTGAAAACTACTGATACTATATATTGAAACAAAGATCCTTCATCGTGTCCAAGTTGAAGTGTTAATTGAACCACTACGGAAGCAGCTGCGGTACCACTTATGATACCAGAAATGTCGCCGATTACATCATTACAAAAACTTGCAACACGGTCAGCATTTCGAGTCACGAATATAGCATGCTTTGCTCCAGTTAATCGTTCTGCTGCCATTGCATGAAATGGAACTTCATTAGCGGCGGTAGAAGCTACTCCTATTGTATCAAAAAATATACCTATAAGAACGATTAGAAAAACGACGACCATTCCAAGTGCCCATGTAACCCCACTTAGAACAGCTGTTGCAATAATTGAAAAAATAGCCGCTAACACAAGTGTGATAACGGCAATCGCTAAACTCCAGTTTATGGACTTTGATATCGAAGCTTTCATCTGTACTCCTCGTGTATATGAAATAGAAATAAAAAGAGGTGTTCAACATAACAGGTGATTAACGAGGAAGTTCGACCCCCTCATTCCTGTCAAGTGAACAACCTTGTCGTTATGTATCGAAGAGTGGTCACTTAAAGAGTAAAGACTGCGGCTTAGGTCCAGTAGGTTTTCCCAAACGGATACCCGAACGTCGCCGTTCAGGCGGTTTCCCTTTATATCCGTCTTAGCGTGTCACCATTCGCTAGACTGGATTACCACTTAGTCCGCACTATAATCCCCTTTAAGTGTCACTCGGAACAGTCTAGGAGTTTTCCTCAACAGTCCTGGTCAATTCCTAGCCTCTTTTGCAGAGCAGATTTCATATGGGTGGTAGAAAAGATACGCTGGCCTAGCAATACCTTATCAATAATCCATAATCCCCTCTAGCTCCACTCAAGGCAGGCTACGCTGTTCAGCCGCATCCCTGGCGACTGAAACAGGTTCATACCCCATTTCATAGCTGGCGGCGTTAACCGCACAAGCTACAAGAATAGGCCTCCGCGGAAGCAGGGTCAACGCCCACATGCCTTTGTGGATCGCCCTGCGACCTTAACTCCCAGCATCGACCCAAGTCTGGGCGACTCAAGCCAACACCAGGAACTTCATCGATGTGCCCTATGGCGGATTTTTAGGCCCGCCTTCAGAATAGCCGGACTGACTAGAATACTGCACCACTCAATCTGTTCCTATTATATCACAATACCTCTACAATCTCAATTTGTTCTAATGATCTCTTTCAATAATGAATTTTGCAAGAGAACGCAATCTTGCATCATCTACTCCAACTTGAGTTAAGTGCATTAAAGCCTCGTCATAATGACTTGCTAGTTTTTCTTTTGCACCAGTTAATGTCAGGAGCTTTGGGTATGTACTCTTGTTATTGTTTTCATCACTACCAGGCAATTTACCAATCTTCTCTTGATCGCCCTCTACATCTAAAATGTCATCACTTATTTGAAAAGCAAGGCCAAGATGCTCTCCGAACTGCCTTAAGTGCGCGATTTGCTCATTATGTGCATCACCAACTACAGCACCTGCTAGAATGGAAAAAACGAGAAGTTTACCTGTTTTATGATGATGAATATATTCAAGTTCCTCAAGAGTCAGATTTTGTTCTTCACCAGATAAATCAGCAATTTGTCCTCCGACCATGCCACTCGGTCCAGCCGCACGTGCCAACAATGTTGTCAACGCCACTTTTTGGTCGTCTCTTAATAAAGAATCGCTAATGACTTCAAAGCTTTGAGTTAACAAAGCATCCCCCGCCAAGATTGCAATTGCTTCACCAAAAACTTTATGATTCGTTGGTTTCCCGCGTCGTAAATCATCATCGTCCATAGCAGGAAGATCGTCATGAATTAATGAATAAGTATGAATCATTTCAACTGCACACGCAGCATGAAACGCCTTTTCTCTAGTAGCCCCAAAAGCTTCTGCTGTTGCAAGCATAAGGATAGGACGTATTCGTTTACCACCAGCATCTACAGAGTAGAGCATCGCTTCTTTCAAATCCTTAGGCATTTCTGAATGAGAGATAAATTCTTTCAATTTATCATCGATTAATTTCTTACACTCTTTCATGTAAGTATTTAAATCTGCCGTCACGCCTCATCCTCCTGAACCGAGAAGCGTTTGATTTCTCCATTCTCACCAACGATCTGGTCCATCTTTCCTTCAATGGACTGTAGCTTATCATGACAAAGGTTCGAAAGGTTCATACCTTCTTGGAATAGAGAAATTGCCTTCTCAAGCGGAACGTTTCCTTCTTCAAGAGAGCCAACGATTTCTTCAAGTTTCTCCATCGCTTCTTCAAACGTTATGTTTTCATTCTTTTCCACTTCATTCTTTTCCATATGAATCATTCTCCTCCAATCCATAGACGTGAGCATCGATCTTTCCATCAGTCATCTGAACTTTGATAACATCACCAGGTTCAACCTGTTTAACGGACTTTATTAACTCATCGTCCTTATATGCCAGACTATAGCCTCGTTCCATAATTTTCAATGGACTGAGCGCATCTAGCTTACTTGTGGCATGAGCAAAATCTCTTTGCTTCCCCTGTACAACGCGCTTCATCTCTTTATATAAAGATGTACGAAGGTCTTCGAGGCCTTTTGAAGAGTCCTGTAATAATTGCTCAGGGTGCTTTCTAAGAAGCTGTGCGTGATTTCGCTGCACGCGCTCTTTTGTATAGTCGATCTGTCGCTTCATTGTCTTACGTAACCGCTCAACCTGCAAATCAAGTTCCTGCTCTTTTTGACTTAAAAGCTGATTTGGATAGCGAAAGGCGTAGGATTTTTGTAGACGCGAAAGGCGTTCTTGTTCGTTTTGCTTCTTTTCTTTCATGGCTCTCATGAGTCTATGTATTCTTTGATCAAGACGTTCTTCCAATTCCACCATGCTCGGAACAGCTAACTCGGCAGCTCCAGTAGGAGTGGGCGCCCTTAAATCTGAAACAAAATCAGAAATTGTATAATCCGTTTCATGCCCTACAGCTGAGATGACTGGGATCTTAGAAGTAGAAATACTTCGTGCAACTTCCTCTTCATTGAAAGCCCATAATTCTTCAATCGATCCTCCACCACGACCCACGATTAGTACATCGATCATGTGCATTGAATTTGCCATTTCGATTGCTCTTACGATAGAGTCTTTAGCGTTCACACCTTGAACGAGGACAGGAAACACTGTGATTCTTGCTGAAGGATAACGACGTTTGATCGTGGTGAATATATCTCGAATAGCAGCACCAGTAGGAGAAGTAATGACACCTATTTCGTTAGGATAGCGAGGAATCGGTTTCTTTCGTTCGTCTGAAAACAGTCCTTCAAATTCCAACTTCCTCTTTAGCTCTTCGTATGCCAAGTAAAGGTTCCCAATTCCATCAGGCTGCATCTCTCGAGCGTATAACTGATATTGCCCATATGGTTCAAAGACCGAGACCTCTCCCCTTATTAGAACTTTCATCCCGTTTTCAGGTTTGAATTTCATATGACGGTTGTTGCCGGCAAACATAACTGATTGCACTCTAGATTTGTCGTCTTTAACAGTAAAATACAAATGTCCTCTACTATGCAGCTTCACGTTAGAGAGTTCTCCTCTAAGCCACACATCTTGTAATGCTGGCTCATTATCGATCATTCTTTTGACGTGCCTAGTAAGAGCTGTGACGGTAATATATCGATCGGTTACCACTATATCTCCCCTCCTTCCACCGTGCAACTTGTTACGCTTTTTGTATCATTTTAGATAAGACGCCATTCACAAAACGGCCAGACTCATCCCCACCAAACATCTTAGCAAGCTCTACTGCTTCATTCAGACTTACATTGACTGGGATATCATTTCTTGTCATTTCATAGCATGCCATTCTCAATACAGATCGGTCTACGTTACCAATTCTGGTAAATGTCCAATTTACAAGGTTGCTTTTTATTTTCTCATCGATTTCTTCAAGGTTTTCAAGCGTTCCAAAGACAAGCTCAGATAAAAACTCGTCACCTTCCCCATCGCTTAATACGTGTTCCAGCGCCTCTTTTGGATCGGTGTCTGTCACATCTATTTGAAACAATGCCTGTATGGCCTTTTCTCTTGCGTGTCTTCTTTTCATTGCTATACCCCTTTTACGCTAATATTGCTATACCAATAGATGATAGCATATTGTAATAGACAAATACAGGTTTTCCAATTCTGAATCTATCTAAAAATAAAAAAGCAGGGGGGAAGATTCCCCGCTGCTTATTCTTCATCTTCTGTTTCTTTTTTATCAAAAGTAATACCAACAACACTCACATTAACTGCGCTTATTTCTAGAGCCGTCATCGTAAGAAGAGCTTGCCTGATATTCTCTTGAATTTGCTGGCATACTTCAGGAATAGAGAGTCCGTAGCTTACGACAACAAATGCATCAAGGATAATACCATCCTCATCAAGCTCAACTCTTACTCCTTTACGATGGTCTTTTCTGCCAAAGCGTTCCACGACACCAGAAGCAAAATTGCCTCTCATCTCTGCTACACCATCTACTTCAGATGCAGCAATACTACCGATGACTTCAATGACTTCTGGGGAAATTTCGACTTTTCCAAGCCCTGTATCGTGCTCTTCCATTTCAAAAGATTGAACTTCATTCATTTACGAACACCTCACTTAGAATTGGTTGATTTTTCTGTTAGGTCATACTTCTCGAGAAACTTAGTATTAAAATCTCCACTAACGAATTTCTCATGATTCATCAATCGCATGTGGAAAGGAATGGTTGTTTTAACACCATCTACCACGAATTCACCAAGTGCGCGCTTCATTCTCGAGATCGCTTCTTCTCTTGTTTCGCCGTAAGTTATAAGCTTAGCAACCATGGAGTCGTAAAACGGAAGGATATCGTATCCAGGGTATACCGCTGAATCAACACGGACTCCAAATCCACCTGGCGGCAAGTACATGTGCACATTACCAGGAGAAGGCATGAAGTTCTTGTCTGGATCTTCTGCATTAATTCTGCATTCGATCGACCAACCTTTAAACGTAACATCCTCTTGTTTAAACCCTAACTCTTCATTAGATGCTACTTTTATTTGTTCTTTAATCAAATCAACACCAGTCACCATCTCTGTAACAGGGTGTTCAACTTGAATTCTAGTATTCATCTCCATAAAGTAAAAATTCCCTGTTGGCTCAAAAATAAACTCAACAGTTCCTGCACCAGAGTAATCAACAGCTTTTGCAGCCTTAACAGCTGCATCCCCCATCTTTTCTCTGATTTTACTATCTAATCCAGGTGATGGCGTTTCTTCAACTAGCTTCTGAAGGCGTCGTTGTATCGAACAGTCCCTCTCACCTAAATGAATGGCATTTCCATGATTGTCTGCTAATACCTGGATCTCTACATGACGGAAATCCTCGATGAACTTCTCAATATACACACCAGGATTACCAAATGCTGTTGAAGCTTCCTGTTGAGTGATATTGATGCCTTTAACAAGTTCTTTCTCGTCTTTAGCGATGCGGATTCCCTTTCCTCCGCCACCAGCAGTAGCTTTAATAATAACAGGATAACCCATCTCATTAGCTAGCGATACAGCTTCATCTGCGTCTTTAATGACACCTTCAGAACCCGGAACAATAGGTACTCCTGCTTCCTTCATGGTTGTACGGGCCACATCTTTCGTACCCATTCTACTGATCGCTTCAGGACTTGGTCCAACGAAAGTAATGTTACATTCACGGCATAATTCAGCAAAGTCCGCATTCTCAGCGAGAAAGCCATAACCAGGATGGATCGCATCCACTCCAGTTACAGTTGCGATGCTCATAATATTCGTGAAGTTTAAATAGCTTTCTTTAGCTGCAGTTGGTCCTATGCAATATGCTTCGTCCGCAAGTCTAACGTGTAACGCTTCTTTATCGGCTTGAGAGTAAACTGCTACTGTTTCGATGCCAAGCTCTTCACAAGCACGAATGATTCGAACAGCAATCTCTCCTCTGTTAGCAACGAGTATCTTTTTTATTTTCATATTGGTACCGCCTTATTCTTTCACTAGGAACAGAGGCTGTCCATACTCAACCAGCTGTCCGTCCTCTACTAGTACTTCAACGATTTCGCCTTTAACTTCCGCTTCGATTTCATTGAAGAGCTTCATAGCTTCAATAATGCATACGATGCTTTCTTCTGAGACTTTTTCGCCTAGATTTACGTATGCATCTGAGTCAGGATTAGGACGTGCATAGAATGTTCCAACCATAGGAGATTCAATTTTATGTAATGAGTCATCGATCTGTTCTGCAGCTTCTTCTTTTGCTTCTTCCTTCACTGGCGCTTTCGCTTCTGGTTGAGGCGCTTGAGCCGGTGCTTCTTGAACTACAGGTTGCTGAACTTGTGGTGCTGCTGCGTACTGGACATCATTTTTCTTAAGGACTACCTTAGATCCATCATTTTCATATTCGAATTCATCAATACTTGATTCATCGATTAGTTTAATCAATTCGCGAATTTCTTGTACTTTTAACAAATTCTACACTCCCTATCTCTAATTTACGATCATTTTTAATATGAGGAGGTATTCTCCCTGAGAATATCGCCTCGTCTACTACTAATTATATCATAGAACTTCTATCCTTTAGTATTTCCTATACTTATTGGAAAGAATACAATCTATGAATTGAGACCATTCTATATGAGCAGGTCATAAGCCCTTTAATCATAACATATCGGATTTGCAGTGGGTAGTTGCTCTAATAAACGCAGTCTCTTAACAAGAGTAACAAATAACGTAATCGTTTTCATTATCTATACTCAAAAAACGTTATGTACATAAAAAACGCCGCAAATAAAAAAAGGTGGAGTCTCCCCCACCTACCACAATCCTTATTTTACAACCGGCTGGAACTCAACTGCGATGCGTTGTTGATTTCCTAATTGTTCTTGTGCCAAAACCATAATGTTATTGGCTTCTTCATTTGAAAGTTGATCCGCCTTCACGATTACTCTTACTTTATTGTTAGAGAGCGTATAGACGATCGCATCATTGTATCCCTCTGATTTTATCAAGTTTTCTAGTACAGATTCCTTTTGTGATAATGCGAGTAACTCCTGACGTTGCTCGTGTGCCTCATTTCTCACATCCGTTGATGCTTCACTTGCAATTACTGCAGTATACTCCTCTATAGCTGCGTCACGTTCTTCCATAATATCTAGTCTAAGTGCTGCGAAGGTTTCATCACTTGCCATGCTTGATGTAACCGTATCGCCTTCATTTGCATTTGTTTCTTTCGCATTTTCCTTATCAGAAGCTTCCTCACTTTGCTGTTGATCGTCTACAAAGGCTACATTTTCTGAACCAGGAGTCATGATATAATAGGCAGATAGGACAATAATCAAACTTAGCATAGTAAGCAACCAAACAGTTTGCTTTTTTAAGACCATATTACGAATCCCCCTTTTGGTTTTTCGGAAGTACCATAACTCTATGACTTTTAACCTCTAACAACCTTGTTACTGCATCTACAATCATTTTCTTCGTTTGAGCATTTTCTGCTCCTTCAGCAACCACGACCACTCCACGAACGGTAGGTTTTCTAGTCGATACTACGATAGGACCTTGGCCATTATCATCTTGGATCACGACAACTTGTTCCTCACTTGATTGTTCCTCAATCTTTCTGGACCCACCTTCATTTGGTGATTCATAAGTATACTTATCTGTAGAAGTGCGGTTTTTCTCTATTATTTTTTCTTCCGTAGAATCCAGGTTTACGATGACAGTTGCGTTCGATACCCCTTTTACTTCATCTAAGGCTTCCTTCAATTGAGTTTCATAATGATTTTCGTATTCTGAAATCGTAGATGGATTAGAATCTTTTTTTGCGAATGCAGGTTCGCTTTCACTAGTTGTCTTTTCCGATAAAACCATTTTTGAAGGTTCAGGAGATGCAAAGAAGTTTTCAGTAAACATGAAGAGTATCCCTATCCCTACTGCTATAACAATATATAAAAGCGGCATTCCTTTTTTCTTTTTAGGCTTTTTGAGCTGATCAAGCCAGCTGTTCGATTTACTTTCCATGGAACCTACTTCCCTCCCTCCACCTCAACTCCGACCTGGTTTGGATAAAGTTGCCACTCATCAGCTAGAAAATAAGCCACCTTCTTAGCATCTGTATCGATCTCCATTTCGTCACTATCAGATATCGATATAGACACTGCTTCAATATCACTCACAGCAATTTCTTCACTTGCTTCTTTTACTTTGACTGCTATTTGATCAATATTTTTCTCACCTTCTACTTCTCCTAATGCTAACGATAGACCGCTTATCTCTAAATTGAACCGTTCCCTCAACTCCTTTTCAACTTGACTTTTCAATTGGACAGCCATTTGTTCTTCAATATATGCAGAGTTAGAAGCTTGTATTTCACTTTTCTTTGTTTCGATACTATTTTCCATCTGAATTCCCGTTCTTGAATCCGTTAAGGTTACAGATCTAAGCATCGCGTCAAAATCCTCTGTAAATATCTTTAGTAATGGTGATAAGATAACTGCCATCAACATGAGACCGATTACCATCTTGACATACCTTTGCATGCTGGAGTTAGGTAACAACAGTTCAAGAACAGTTGCAACCAGGATAAGCAAGATGATATTTGTTACCCACCCTGTAATAATATCCACCTAATCCCTCCCCTCAGCGAACCATTAGAGTGATGTTTCCAGAAGCAATTATGATCGTTACGGCTAGAAAAAACATGAGAGAGACGATTGCGAGAGCTGCAAAAATAAATAGCACACTTTTCGAAATGACATTCAAGGATTGAATCATAGGGCCTCCACCTAATGGTTGTATAACTGCAGCAGCAATGTTATAGATTAATGCTAAAGCAAGCACTTTCAAAGCAGGAAACGCACAAAGCATTAGAAGGATGACTACACCTGCTAGTCCAACCGTGTTTTTCAATAAGACAGATGCACTTAAAACAGTGTCGGTTGCATCAGTGAACATCCTACCAACAACTGGAATAAAGTTACCTGTAACGAATTTTGCAGTTCTGATCGTTATCCCATCAGCTACTGCTGTGGTTGCACCTTGAACAGATATGACTCCTAAGAATATGGCGAAAAATACACCTAGCGTACCGATTGCGATATTTCGAAGTAAATTAGATAGCTGGGTCACCTTGTAATGTTCACTAATCGTGCTTACGATCGCTAGCACTGCTGAAAGGAACAGCAAAGGCAGCACAAACTTTTGGATTAATAAGCCGCCTGTATTCACTAGAAACAAGACGATGGGATGAAAAAATGCCACAGAAGCCACACCACCAACTGATGCCATGAGAGCTAGTAAGAGCGGAATGAGCGCAAGAAGAAAGCTCATCATATTCGTTATAGCCGTTTCGGTGTATTGAATTGCTACATGAAAACTATTCAATGCTAGGATGATTAACACCATATACGTAATTGAATAAGCAACAGTACTGACTGCTTTATGTTCAAACGCATTTTGCATATTTTGAAGTAAGATGCTGAATATGGTTAATAATATCAAGCTGCCTAGCAACTTACCGTGCACTAATAATTCATGAAACAAGAATTTCACAAATCCTAATAGGTAGGCTTTGAGAGAAAGTTTCTTTTCTCCTTTTACAAACTCTAAAAATGACCCCTTTTGACTTTCAGGTAGAAAGCCACCGTATTCGTCAAGCACCTCATTCCAATAAGCTTGTATCTCTTGTAAGCCTATAGAATTTAACTGCTTGTCTACAAATTGATCAGTCATTGTTTGCTTACTTTCTCCCTCATCGACAGAAGCGAGTGTAGGTTGTGCAAATACGATAAAGCAGAGGAAAAACAGCAAGAGCATCATCGTTTTCTTATGAAGCATGTCCTATTCCTCCTCCTACTCAAGACGGTAACAGCTGCAATACTGTTTCAATTATTAACTTAAGGATAGGAATTGCCATTGCCATGATAAGCAGCTTTCCAGCGAGTTCGATTTTTGAAGCGATTGCCCCCTGTCCTGCATCTCTGGTAATTTGCGCCCCAAACTCTGCAATATAAGCAATTCCTATGATCTTAAGGACTGTTTCGACATAAATAATCTCTATATTCGCCTTAGAAGCGAGTCCCTCCAACATTTGAATAATGTGTTGGATTTCTCCTATGAGGAAGAGGAAAATGATAGCGCCAGTGAAAACGGTAATGGTGAATGCAAAGACAGGCTTCTGTTCCTTAACTACGATGGCGAGGAATGTTGCGATTAACCCGATTCCAACAATTTGTACAATATCAATCGCCGACACCCCCTACCCCTGGAAAAGAAAAACTCCCCGGATTTTCTGAAAAAGGTCATCGATAATTGTGATCACCATATATAACACAACAATAAAACCTATTAATGTTACCCATTGTGCGTATTCTTCTTTTCCCATCTGTTTTAAAATCGTGTGTAGCATCGCTACGATAATACCGATTCCAGCAATCTGAAAGATTTTGTTAACATCATGATTCATCCGCATATCCTCCCAGTGACTAAATCAATAGAATGACGAGAAGAACACCTCCGAGAAACCCGAGACTCTTAAACATCTTTTCATATTTCATTTGATTATTTCTCGCTTCTTGTTCTTCTCTCTCTAGATGAATCAAAGCTAGTTGAAGCTGCTTTTGTTCATGCTCACGATCTTGTTGACCAATCGTTGCACCTAGTTGCTTCATGATTTCTTTTTCTTCTGACTTAAAAGCTGTATACTTCCATACTTCATCCATACTTTTCATCCACGCATCATATGCAGTTGAATGTCCTTCTTCGAGCTTCTTTCGAAACGAATCGAAAAACCATGAGACAGGGTGACCTACTTGTCTACAAATATGACCACAAGCTACGCTTAAAGGAGTCATGCCATATACAATTTCAGCTTCTAATGACTGAAGAGCTGACTTCAACATTCTAAGTTGCCTTGACCGTTCACTTACCGTCCTCGACCATTCCACACCAGCCCAGGTACTAGCTAAAACAATTAAAATTGCACCAAGTAGCTTCATGCTAGATCACCTTCGTACGACGTATTTCGTTTCCTTTATGATCTTTCACAGCTTTAATCGTTCCAGGTCCGCTCGACCTCGACAGCTCAACGATGCGTTTAAACATCCCTGATCGAATAAGCTCTTGTATGCTCGGCCGCCTATACAAATCTTCGATTGAACTTCCGTGAACGGTAACGACCAAATGGATCCCTGCATTTACAGCTTCTATGATAGCTTCACTCTCTTTTGCTCCTCCAATTTCATCAACGATGAGTATTTCAGGGCTCATAGAGCGAATCATCATCATCATTCCTTCAGCTTTTGGACACGCATCTAGAATGTCGACCCTTTTGCCTAACTGATGCTGTGGTATGCCATGAACACAACCAGCAATTTCAGAACGTTCATCAACAATACCTACTTTTGAAGATGCAATACTTCGCTTTGGATATCCTTCAGCCATTAACCTGGTAAGATCGCGTAACAGCGTTGTTTTACCAGAATTTGGAGGACCTAAAATCACTGTATTCATCCAGCCTCCTGAATAAAGGTAAGATAGCAGCGGGGTAGCAATTCCTATTTTTTGTTTTGCTATTCTCACATTGAATGAGGCAATATCTCGAATGGCTTTCACGTTGCCATTCAATGTGATTACCTTCCCTGCTAGCCCTACTCTATGGCCACCCTGTATAGTGACAAATCCCTTTTTCAACTCTTCCTCAAGTGCATATAACGAATATTGACTCAGTTTATTTGTTATTTGGGAAGCATCTTCTCTAGAAATAAAGTACTCTCTTCCGTCTACTTGAGGAAACTGAGGGCTACCGTTGATAATAATTTCAAGCGGTCTGTTAATACGTATTCTAATTTCCTCAATCCCACCTCTTTCTACATTTGAATATCGTTTTATAATATTCTTTACTCCTTCGGGTAGGACACGTAAAACTTCTTCCATAAATGTCCCCCTTTCCTAGCATGTACTCCTTACACTAGTATTCCGGAACGATATGAATTATGTCTTACTAGACAAGCTACAATTTCTAATACAGAAAAGGTGTGAAATACATGTTTACAACTTATAATCTTGTGTTTTGAAAGTAAGTAAAAACATAGAAAAACACCCACACAAGTATGCGGGTGTTATCACGCTTTCATTCCGTTCATTATAAAGTGAATGGTTGTTTTCAACTCTTCTTCATCATTCCAATCGTTATTTGGAAGAAGGATGTACCTTGTTAATAAGAACCCTCCGATTGTAGTGGCAGTTAGTCTTACAGCTGATTGAGTAGGCATCTCGACTAGCTTCCCTTTTTCTTGAAAATGAATGACGATGGCTTCTAGTCGGGTATATACTTCTTTCCCAATACGATCGATAAACTGACTACGTAATTCATCATGGAATGGAATCTCTTGCAGTAATATTTTTACGATCGAGAGGTGTTTTTCTATAAACACCTGCCGGTTCTTGACTATTGCTGTTAGAAAATCTTCATAGCACTGATAATTCTGACTGAGTACTTTGTCTAAGTCCCTGATTATGAAAGGTGCTAGAAGATTACTCATTACGGGAGTAACAATTGCTAAAAGCAATTCCTTCTTCGTTTTGTAATGTCTAAAGATCGTACCCTCAGCCACATTTGCTCGCTTAGCAATCTCACTTGTTGATGATGAGGAATAGCCTTTCTCAGAAAACATTTGTATCGCTGCTTCGACGATTCGTTTTTGCTTTGCAGTAAGCTCTTCACCGTACAACTCGTTCTCATTAGTGCTAAACAATTCTTCCATACTTTCTTGCTCTCCCATTTGACCCACCTCTTATATTCTCCGATGTTTTTTTAGCGCGAATACATTCATAACGATAAAAACGAATGAAAACCCTCCAAGTACAAGTAAATCAACCCAAATCTCACTAAAACCTTGCCCTCTTATCATCACATCTCGTAGGGCATCTGCACCATAATAAAGAGGCGTTAGTGGTCCTAGCCAGCTTAGATAATCAGAGATTGTTTCTAGGTTAAATAAACCAGCAAAGAAGAACTGAGGTACGATGACCAGTGGAATAAATTGAATCATTTGGAGTTCGTTCTTTGCGAAGGCAGATAATAATATACCAAGCGTTAATGCACTTAGTGCTAGCATAACCGTAATGAGCAACACATACATAAAGCTACCTTCCATCTTTAAGTCGATTACGTAAATGCTATATAACGCGATGATGGATGACTGAATCGTTGTGAACAGCCCAAATCCTATAACATACCCCATTACTAGTTCAGAGCGTTTGATCGGACTTGCAAGTAGTCTTTCCAAAGTCCCTTGTGTTCTTTCCCTCAGAAAGGAAACACCAGCTATTAGAAAAACAAAAAAGAAAATAAAGAAACCTACTAAAACCGGTCCAAAATGATCAAAAGTCGTCATATCTTGAGATCCATATAAGTACTCTATCGACAGTGGTGTGCTTTTCGTATCCGTATTACTACTCTGCTTAATAGTATTGATAATTCCATTACTGAGTGATGGGTCGCTACCCTCAAGAAGGATGTTCATCTTGCCTTCTTCAAAGGACAATATCGCATCGTAATTCTCTTCCTTAATTCGATCTTCTGGGTTTATGTCACTATCTAACTTGATAACAGAAACATTTTCTTGATCGATCATATCAATGACTGATGTTGGTGCATCGATGACACCTATTTCCACCTCAAGTTCTTCGCCATTGAATACTAGTGATAACATCGTTAATACGATGATTGGAGCTACAATCATCAACGCTATTGTTCGCTTGTCATGCAAAAACTGTTTAAGGATACGGATTACGACTGCTAAAACTCTCATATTCATCACCCTCCATATGATAAGAACGCATGCTCAATTGTTGATGCTCCAGTTTCTTGCTTTAATTCATCAGGTGTACCACTTGCGATTAATTGACCATCACGGACCATTCCAAGTCTTGAACAACGTTCAGCTTCATCCATCACATGTGTAGTGACAACTATTAGTACTCCGCTTTCACGTAAGGTCTCAAACGTTTCCCAAATTTTGTTTCGTAAGGCTGGATCAATTCCTACTGTAGGTTCATCGAGAACAAGGATTTCTGGTTCATGCAGTAAAGCAATCGCTAGTGATAATCGCCTCTTCATCCCTCCAGAAAAAGCCTCTACTCTTTTGTTTAGATCATCCTCTAAGTCCACCAGTTTCATGACATGCTGTATTCGTTCTTTTCTTTTCGTCCGTTTCACACCATTAATACTTGCGAAAAAAGCCAGGTTTTCCTTAGCGGTCAGTTCATGATAAAGTGCGTCAGCTTGAGCCATATAGCCAATTCGTTTGATTAAAGCTAGGTCAGGCATCTTTTGATTTAAAACCGTTACTTCACCTTCTGAAGGCTCGTCAATTCCACAGAGTAACTTAACAAGTGTGGTCTTCCCGGAACCAGATGGCCCGAGCAACCCAAAGATTTCCCCTTTGTTCAACGATATCGCAACGTCTTTTAAAACAGTTTTCTTTCCAAACCTTTTTGATACATGCGCCTCGATAAGGTTTGTCGTCATGAAGCTCCTCCTCTCATAAGTGAGTGATCACTCACTTATATCATAATATAAGATGCGTAACATTTAAAGTGAGTAATCACTCATTATTACAAAAAGGAAAAACCGCTCATTTTAGAGCGGTTTCTACTAAGCACGTGAAACGTATTCTGCTTTGCCGGTGTCGATGACAAGTACATCTCCTTGGTTAACGAAGAAAGGAACTTGTACAGTAAGACCAGTTTCAACCGTGGCAGGTTTCGTACCACCTGACGCTGTATCACCTTTGATTCCTGGTTCAGTTTCAGTTACAAGTAATTCTACAGTGTTTGGCAGCTCAATACCGATTGTCTCATCTCCATACATACGGATTGAGATTTCCATATTTTCTTTTAAGAACTTAAGTTCATATTTGATTTGGTCAGCAGGAAGCTCGACTTGTTCAAACGAATTAGTATCCATGAACGTGTGCATGTCTCCACTAGCATATAAGTACTGCATCTTACGGTTTTCAATGTGTGCTTTTGCTACTTTTTCACCAGCGCGGAATGTTTTTTCCTGAATGGCTCCAGTTCGTAAGTTGCGTAGTTTGGAGCGTACGAAGGCTGCTCCTTTACCTGGCTTAACATGTTGGAAATCCACCACTTGCCATATGCCATTTTCTACTTCTATCGTAAGACCTGTTTTAAAATCGTTTACAGAAATCATTTATTGTCCTCCTAAGTGTTATTCCCCAAGAATTAATAATTCTTTAGTAGAATGAGATAGTTTTTCGTTTCCTGACTCAGTGATGACCGTATCGTCTTCTATACGTACGCCACCTTTTCCTGAGAGGTAAATACCTGGCTCTACCGTCACAACCATGCCTGGTTCTAGGATCGTGTCAGATTTAAAGGAAAGTCCTGGTCCTTCGTGAACTTCAAGACCAATACCATGGCCTAGTGAGTGTCCGAAGAATTCACCATACCCTTTTGAAGTAATATAATCACGAGAAATAGCATCCGCTTCTTTTCCGCTCATCCCTGGTTTAATTTGTTCCATAGCTTTCATCTGCGCTTCAAGCACAGTATGATACACATTTTTCAATTCTTCTCCTGGGTCTCCGATTGCAACTGTACGCGTAATATCAGAGCAATACCCTTTGTAATAGGCCCCGAAATCAAGTGTGATCAGTTCATTCTTCTCGATAACTTTATCCGAAGCTACACCGTGCGGAAGCGCAGAGCGTTTACCTGACGCAACAATAATATCAAAAGATGAAGATGTAGCGCCATTTTTTCTCATAAAGAATTCTAACTCATTAGAAACTTCAAGCTCAGTCATACCAGTGCGAATGTATCCTGTTATATGTTGAAATGCAGCATCTGCAATTTCTGTAGCTTCTTTTAATACTTGCAATTCGTTCGCATCCTTAATCATTCGATGCTTTTCAAGAAGACCACTAATCGGTACAAGCGTACCTTCAACCTTCTTTTCGTAAGCTTTGAAAACGTTGTATGTAAGTTGTGTTTCCTCAAAACCTAGCTTCTTAACACCAAGCTCATTGGCCACTTTTGCTACTTCATCGATGATAGGCCCCTTATGCTGGACGATATCGTACCCTTTTGCTTGTTCGTTTGCCTGATCCACATAACGAAAATCTGTTACAAACTTTGCTTCTTTAGCAGTGACCAAAACAACCCCTGAACTTCCAGTAAAATGAGAAAAATATCTACGGTTGCTTGCTGAAGTAATCAACATCGCATCAATTTCATATTCTTTAAATGACTGTCTTAGTTTATCTAAACGTTCCATCTAATAAGTCCTCCTTCTTTATTATAGAAATGACATTAGAGCTAACTCGTAGCTCTTCATTCCAAATCCTACAATCTGACCTTCTGATACTGGTGAGATAACAGATTGGTGACGAAATGATTCTCGTTTATGTACATTAGACATATGCACTTCAACCACGGGTACATCTACGCTAGCAATCGCATCACGAATCGCATAGCTATAATGCGTAAAAGCACCTGGGTTAATGATGATGCCCTTGGAATTCTCTGCTTCGTGAATCCAATCGATCAAATCACCTTCGTGATTCGACTGCTTGAAAGTGAGAGTCATACCATGCTTTTGGGCTAAGTCATTTAAGCGCATTTCTAACGTCTCCAATGTCTCGTTACCATAAATCCCTGGTTCTCTTTTGCCCAATCGATTTAAGTTCGGCCCATTTAGTACGTAATAATTGTTCATCATAAGCCCCTTTACGATCTATGAGTTTTAGAAGATCCAATACTCTGTTAAAGACTACAGATATTCATGAAAAAAAAGAAGAATGTTCCATGAACATTCTACCATAGCTTCATTTGTTTGAATAGGACGCGCCATTTTGCTGGTTTTCATGGTATTCAAATGAAATAGAATACCCAATAAACACACCATATAAAACATAGAGACATAAAGTAGTAACAATCGTATTCTTATCAAGCTTCATCATTGAAGGAAGATCAGGAAACATCGGGTTTAATAAGTAGAAGACGATAAACCAGAGTACAATGCCATATCCTAAACCAGCCAGCATATTGTTTATTTTCACCATCGTTGCACGGTAGATAAAAGCTACCCCGATTGAGACGATTGCAATTGCGATAATACCGATCCACTGTCCTAAATGCTCGTTTTTCCATTCTCCTAGCGCCCAAGGTGAGAGAATGAGAGAGGGAGGAATCTTTGTGAATTTAAATAAGTACGTCACATAACCGATCAATCCCCATATTAATCCTCCAGCTATACCTATATTGATAACTTTCGTTGTAAAACTAAGCGGTTGCTCTTTCTTATTTTGTTCTAATTCTTGACCATCCTTTTGGCTCTCGTTTTCCATGTCTACACCTCCGATACTAGTCTCTCCCGGAAAACAAGTGATTATTTATCTATAATTCACCTATTGAGGCGATTAAAAAAAAGTTTGTTGGGGAAAATGAATATTAACATCGCTTACCTAGAGGTTTTCCCGTGTTTCTTGTAGAATGTAAGAAAGACATTTACAAGGTTTTGGAATGAATTACTTCATTCTACTTAAACAAAATAGGTTGGTGAGAGATATTGTCAGACACAAAAAAGCCCGCATATGGAGGGCAGGCGGTTGTTGAAGGTGTGATGTTTCAAGGAAAACATACTTCTGTAACTGCAATTAGACGGAAAGATGATTCGATCGATTATCTTGAGATACCAAAAAAACCAAAGCCGATCATATCTAAATTAAAAAAGATTCCTTTCATTAGAGGTGTCGTAGCCATTATTGATGCAAGTGGAAATGGTACGAAGCACCTTAATTTCTCATCTGAGCGGTATGATATAGACCCATCTGAAGATGAAGAAGCGCTTAAAAAGGAAGAACCTTCAAAAATGACGTTTTTGCTTGGAGCTGCTGCTCTTGGTGTAATCTCTTTTGCTTTTGTCAAAACTGTTTTCACATTATTACCTGCTCTTGCAGCTGCTTCATTGGAATTTATTTTTCCTGGGCACGTCATCCAAAATATTATCGAAGGTGTTATCAAACTCATTTTGCTACTCGGATATATTTATTTCATATCCCTAACACCTATCGTTAAACGAGTTTTTCAATACCACGGAGCAGAACATAAAGTGATCAATGCTTATGAAGCAGGATTACCCATCACTGTTGAAAATGTTCAGAGTCAGTCACGACTTCACTTTAGATGTGGTAGTAGCTTCATACTATTCACAGTAGTGATCGGAGTATTCATATACTTAATGGTACCCTCTGATCCACTTTTAGTAAGGCTTCTCTATCGTGTATTGCTAATACCGGTAGTACTCGGAGTTTCTTTTGAAGTACTACAGTTAACAAATAAATTTCGAAACATTCCCGTATTACGAGGACTAGGTTATCCAGGTCTATGGGTACAGCTTCTGACCACAAAGAACCCTGACGACAAACAAGTTGAAGTTGCTATTTGTTCCTTTAAAGAATTACTTGCACGTGATAAGAAGCATGAAGAAGAATCAACAAGCACACAAGTTGTTTAATGACGAACAGGAGGTGAATCATTTGTCACGCCGTGTTGTTCAACCTCTTATTTATACAATTATAGGTCTTGCTGCCATCGGATTTATTTGGAAACTGTTTTCTGATCCAACGGGTCTCCTAAAACAACTTCTAATCACCGCTGCAATCGCAGTTATTGTGATTATGATTATCCGTAGATTCATGACAAAAAGGATGGGTAAACCAAACTCTGCATACCAGAAAGCTGCGAAGCAATCTTCTAAACTGCAGAAGAAACGAGTCGCTTCCCGAAAAAGCGCCCCTCATCTAAAGGTTATTCCATCAAAGCGCTTAGTACCTAAAAAACGTCCATTAAATGATGATAAAAAGCCGAATCCCTTTACCGTTATCGAAGGTAGAAAAGGCAAGAAGAAAAATCGCGCACTTTTTTAAGATGCAAAAAGGTGGCTGAGATTACGCTCAGCCACCTTTTTTTGTGATTAGGCTATCTGTTAAACCTTACTGATTCCGGTAACTTTCTCCATTTTCTCAAAAACTGCTCCGTACGTTCTCTTCCAAAAGAGATGAGTTTCTTCTGCTCTTGTCGTTCTAATGAAAAATCTGTTGTAATCCCTTGTTTAATCGGTATAAATACAATGTTTTGTGCTTTTTGTTTTTCGATATACCGTGCATCATGTGCCTCTTTCATTGTTTCAAATAACGCTTGGTACAATTCGATGGCGTTCTTGATTTTGTGTCCAGGAATCTTGTCAAAGCTTGCACTCAGTTGAAACCCTAATACAGGTCGAAGTTGTTTATTTGACTCCTGGGGCTTAAACACCCAAAGTGGAAAATTACTCAATATCCCTCCATCTACTATAAGATGTTTCTTTCCATCAATTGTATAAAGGGGATGCGGCTTAAAAAAGAAAGGCAGGCCAGCACTCATTCTAACTGCTTTGGCAATTGAGAATTGCTCAGGTACAAATCCATACTGCTCCAAGTCATCAGGAATGACGATCAGCCTTCCTCGCGTTATGTCAGATGCAATAATTTTCAGGGAACCTTCCTCAATGTCACCAAACGTCTCAATCCCTTTTTTCTTAAGCAATCCATGAACCCACTTTTCAAGATCCTTTCCGGAATAAAGTCCAAGTTTCCAGTAAAGCATCAACCATCTCATCAAAGGGAAAGTAAAGCCTGGTTTACGATCTAGTAGCGCTTTAAGATTCGTATCAAGAAGGATCGCTTCAATTTCATCACCTTTGTATCCCGCTGTGATAAGAGCGGCGATTAATGCACCAGCACTTGTGCCTGCAGTGCGTTTAAACTGTAGTCCTCTATCTTCAACAGCTTGTAATGCTCCTACAAGTGCGATTCCCTTTACTCCTCCACCAGAAAAGACACCGTCAATATACACGCACTACCACCCCTTCTCCTTATTAAATCGTAATCTTATAAGAGACAATTTAGTACAAAAAAAGAACAATCCGATTACACTTCAGATTGTTCGTCTTCTTCATTTTTACGTTGAACTTCACGCAGATCCCCAACACGGTCCTTTGTCTCTTCAAAATATTGAACAAGATCTCCAATTCTGTCGATTGCATCCCAGCTAAGATGATGTTCAATGCCTTCGACATCTTCGTATATGTTTTCCTCATTAACTCCGATCACACTAAGAAATTGTTCGAGCAATGCGTGACGATCAACTAGTCTCTTACCTAGCTTTTTACCTTTAGGAGTTAGCATGAAGCCACGATATTTCTCATAAACCACATATTTACCTTTATCTAATTTTTGAATCATTTTGGTTACCGAGGAGGGATGTACCTCTAAAGCTTCTGCAATATCAGAAACGCGTGCATAACCTTTGTCGTCAATTAGTGAATAAATACGTTCTATATAATCTTCCATACTTGGAGTAGTGGCCATTGGATTCCCTCCATCTTTTATTCCATTTGAGCCAATCAATAAAAGCATACACCATAGTATGGGCTGAGACAAGGAAAGGTTCCTCTTCTCTATTATTAGAAAGCCCTTAGTACCACAGCTATACTTTAATAGCTCTTCTCACAAAAAGACAAGGAATAAGCGAATTCGCTTATTCCTTGCAAAGCATCACTTTCAATTAAAGCCCACATTTTAATTGAGCATTACAATTATCACATGTGTTGCACCCGCCTATTTCTTTCACTTGTCCTTGTCTACACACAGGACACGTATTACCTACTTCTGAACCAATCGTAACATCTGTTGATCTTAAGTCTGTGATGGTATCAACAAGTACAACTTGCTTCTTTTCTTCCATTCCATCTTCAAACTCAAGCTGTTCGAATGAATTCTCTTCAGCCTTCAAAGTTAGTACCTGTGAGTCACGACTACCATCAACATAAACTGTTCCGCCTTTGGCACCACCATGATAAAGACGCTCGTAAACTTCCTCTACTTGTTTTACCGTATAGCCTTTCGGAGCATTTACCGTCTTGGATATTGAGCTATCCACCCATCTTTGAATGACACACTGTGTATCAGCATGTTCTTCAGGAGCAAGTTCCATAGCTGAAACAAACCACTCGGGAAGTGTCTCAGTATCAGCCTCAGGATTTCGTGAATAGTACTCTTCAACAATATCTGCTTTTACTTCGATAAACTTCCCAAGACGTCCACTTCTGTAATAGGAGAAGGAGAAGTATGGTTCGAGACCCGTAGATACACCTACCATCGTCCCTGTGCTTCCTGTAGGCGCGACAGTTAGTAAGTGAGAGTTCCGTATTCCGTAATCAAGAATGCTTTCCCTGATATCGTTAGGCATCTGTTGCATGTAACCTGTATTGACGAAAGCCTCACGTAGGCGATTGGTCTCAACGTCTGTTTTTGCTTCAAGGAATGGGAAGCTTCCTTTTTCTTTTGCGAGTTCGACTGATGCACGATAAGCAGTCGTTGCAATCGTCTCAAATATTTGATCTGTCAGCTTGTTTCCTTCTTCAGAACCATAAATTGTTTCAGTGTAAATGAGAAGGTCATGTAATCCCATGACACCAAGACCAACTCGTCTCTCGCCAAGCGCTTGCGTTTCGTTATCTTTTAGGAAGTATGGCGTAGCGTTAATAACGTTGTCCTGCATTCGGACGCCCACTTCAACCGTTTCTCTTAACTTATCAAAGTCAACCGTTTTTGTATCTTTATCTGCCATTTCAGCAAGGTTTACCGCTGCTAGATTGCATACGCTGTACGGAGCTAGAGGCTGTTCACCACATGGGTTTGTAGCGACCACTTTTTGTCCATATGAAGTTGCATTCGTTTTCTCATTGGCATTATCAATAAAGAAAATACCTGGTTCTGCAGAGTACGTTGCACAAATATTAATCAGATCCCAAAGTTCTTTCGCCTTTACCTTACGATAAGTGCGTACAGGAAATCCTTGCGCTTCCCAATCTCGTACATCTCCACTTTCATGCCACTTCTCGTTATAGATTTCCATTTGCTCTTTTGTATAGTTTTCTACATCTGGAAACTTGAGTTCATAGTATTCATCTTTTTCTACAGCATCCATAAAATCTTTTGTCAAACAGACTGAAATGTTCGCTCCCGTTAGGAAATCCGGATTGTGCACAGAATAAGTTCCTCCTGTAAGAATCTTTTCGTGTGCATTTTGGATAACCTTTTCTTCAAAGCCTCCATACCCCTGGATGCTTCGGTAGTTAAGAATGCTTTGATACATAGACCGCTCAGTTTCTGTAAGCGGGGTAAACTTCAACTTATCTTCTGCAAGCTTTTTAATCTGCTCATCTTGTGTATTTTCTACAAGGTAACGTAAGATTCTCGAATTTTGCATCTTAGAGATGATGAATTCAATAATGTCCGGGTGCCAATCTGCTAGCATGATCATTTGTGCACCACGTCTTGAACCACCTTGTTCAACCAAGTGAGTCAATTTCGCAATATCATCTAACCAGGAAACCGATCCTGATGATTTTCCATTTACACCTCTTGCAAGGGCGTTTCGAGGGCGTAAGCTTGAACCGTTCGTACCAACTCCCCCGCCTCGACTCATGATTTCCATCACTTGTTTACGATGTTCAGAGATTCCTTCTCTTGAATCCTGAGGATAAGGCATCACATAGCAGTTAAAATACGTAACTTCAGTTTCTGCTCCTGCGCCATATAGGACACGACCAGCAGGAACGAAATTCATTGAAGAAAGTTCTTTATAAAAACGATCTTCCCAATACTCTTTTTCTCCACTGGTTGTCTCTACTTCTGCAAGACCACGTGCATTTCTTCTAGCAATTTGCTCATAGTAAACTTCTAGGGGCTTCTCTATTACATCAAGAGACCGTACGATCATTCCTGATTCACGTTCTTCTTCTGAATCTAACACACCTATATAATCCTCATGGACAGCAACATGTGCCTTTTTCGCCGAGTGGTCGACTTCTTCGATAAAGCCAAGACCTCGGGCAGGAAATTTCGGGTCTTCCTTTATGGTAAGAACGACGAAATCTCCTTTTTTCAGGGTTCTTTTCTCGGTATCCTTAAAAGCATATCGATCCAACATTACCAGTCGACTTACCCCATCGTGACTTAAGTGCATATCATCAGTAATGGGATGAACCTGGGTAAACATTTCGATATCTTTGTTTAACTGCTCAATGTTGATTGACCTTCTTCTTTCTCCTGTCTTAATGGTCAATTGAACCCCTCCGTTTCAAAATCTTATTTGTCTCTACCTACAGCGATGTAAAAACTCGTAATGTATCGTCTGGATTAATAGTAGCACATGTCCATTCGTGAGACAATCATTTTCGCCTACATATAGTGCTAATAAATATTATGTATACACTATATATAGTGATTCGTCATAATTCTTCTCAATTTGTCAACTTTCAAATTCAGAGAATTCGACTGAAAACAAACGCTTTTGATAGCTGGACACCTTATAATCCTTAAAAAAGAGAAAATTTGTTAATTGCTTTTTTCTTATATCGTTTTTAACATTTGTATTCTTACTCTACTAGAGTAGAACACTTGTTCTAAATAAGTCAATATGAAAAAGCACCCATTTCGGATGCTTACTTTTTATAGTTCCATTCCTCACTCATATAACGCTCTTCTGCAAGCTCATTTACATACGTTTCCTGCTCTTGAGTCAGTTCAAATGGAACAAGCTCTATCCCAAGACCTTCCTCAAATCCATGATAAAATGCTTGGATTGCTTCTTCAATTGATACTCGGTTACTTCTTAACGCGTTAATCGCAACGGCTTTTTTTCTGAATCCACGTTGCATGCGTTCACGTATGCGATCATTCTTAAATTTAAAACAATCAAATAGTTTATCTTCATCAATATCTAGGAGAATCGATCCGTGCTGAAGAATGACGCCTTTTTGTCTCGTCTGTGCACTTCCGGCAACCTTTCTCCCTTCAACGACTAGTTCATAATAAGAAGGAGAGTCAAAACAAACGCCTGACCTAGGCGAGCGGAGTTCTGCTTTCTCCTCTTCAGATTGTGGAATTGCGAAGTACGCGTCTAGCCCTAGCTCAACAAAGCCAATTCTTAGGCCTTCTGAGATCACTCTGTACGCCTCTGTAACGGTTTTTGGCATGTTTGGATAATCTTCATTTACGATTACGCTATATGTAACTTCTTTATCGTGGAGAACAGCACGACCGCCTGTTGGCCTTCTAACAAATCCCAAATTGTATTTCTCTACTGCTGATAGATCAATATCTCGGTCTACTTGTTGAAAATAACCAACGGATAAAGTAGCTGGATCCCATCCATAAAACCTTATTACTGGAGGGATTTCTCCTTCACTGTGCCATTTTAATAGAGCTTCATCAAGCGCCATATTATATGCAGGAGAACGGTTACCAGAATTAATAAATGCCCATTGCTTCATACAAATACTCCTTTGTCCTTCCAGATTTCCTTTAATCCTTTTTTAGTTTAGCAAAGCTAGGAAGAGATAACCAATAAACTTTCCTCCTAATTTCATATTTTCTTTTTGCGGAAAAGGCAAAAGACGTGTAAACTTAACATTGTCGATTTTAGTTGAAAGGGTGTATTGGAACTTATGGAATGGATTATCGCATTACTAGTTGCCATCATCGTATATGTAGTCATTACTAGGGTTCTACAAAGGAAGAAGTTGAAAACGCTAACCGAGGAAGAATTCAGAGCAGGCTACCGTAAAGCTCAGTTAATTGATATTCGTGAACCAAAGGATTTCGATAACGGTCATATCCTTGGTGCAAGAAATATTCCAGTAAGTCAGCTGAAGATGAGAATGAAAGAAATTCGTAAAGATCAGCCAGTCTACATGTATGATCATAACGGAATCATCACTTCTCGTGCTGCAAGCATGCTAAGTAAAAACGGAATCAAGGATTTGTATCAATTGAAAGGCGGCTTCAAAAAGTGGGGCGGCAAAGTTAAAAAGAAGAAGTAAAAAGCAGCTGCGATGCAGCTGCTTTTTTGTTATGCCTTTTGATAGCGTAGGATTGGTTTTCTTGCGGCAGTTGTTTCATCAAGTCTTTTAATAACGGTTGTATGCGGAGCTTCTTGAACGACTTCAGGATTTTCCTCTGCTTCCTTAGCGATCTGTAGAAGGCGATCACAGAACTCATCAAGCGTTTCTTTTGATTCTGTTTCAGTCGGCTCAATCATCATACATTCTTCCACATTAATCGGGAAATAGATTGTAGGTGGGTGATAGCCAAAATCAAGCAGTCGCTTCGCCATATCGAGCGTTCTTACTCCGAGTTTCTTTTGTTTCTTACCTGAAATAACAAATTCATGCTTACAATGCTGAGTATATGGAAGAACGAATGCATCCTGCAGACGTCTCATCATGTAATTAGCATTTAGTACAGCGTTCTCAGACACTTGTTTTAACCCGTCTGGTCCCATTGTACGGATATACGTATACGCTCGAACATTGATTCCGAAATTGCCGTAATATGGCTTTACACGGCCAATTGAGTCAGGACGATCATAATCAAAACGGTAAGCAGCGTCTTCTTTAACAAGAACCGGCTTTGGTAAATAAGGAACTAGGTCAGCTTTTACTCCGACAGGACCTGACCCTGGGCCTCCGCCTCCGTGAGGACCGGTAAAGGTCTTATGGAGGTTTAAGTGAACGACATCAAATCCCATATCTCCAGGCCGTGCTGCACCCATGATGGCATTCATGTTAGCGCCATCGTAATACAACTTTCCTCCAGCTGAATGGATAATCTCAGCCATTTCAATGATATCTTCTTCAAACAAACCGAGTGTATTAGGGTTTGTTAGCATAAGAGCTGCAGTATCCTTATCAACTACCCGCTTCAAATCTTCTAAATCAACAATACCCTTTTCATTCGACTTAACGGTCACAGCTTCAAACCCAGCGACTGTTGCTGAGGCAGGGTTTGTACCATGAGCGGAGTCAGGTACAATTACTTTTGTCCGATTGAAGTCGCCATTTGCTTCATGGAAAGCACGGATCATCATCAAGCCAGTCCATTCTCCATGTGCTCCGGCAGCTGGTTGTAGCGTTACCTCATCCATGCCTGTTACTGCAACAAGGTTTTCTTGCAGGTTATACATCATTTCTAGGGCTCCTTGAACGGTTTCTTCTTCCTGAAGTGGATGAATAGAAGAAAAGCCAGGATAGCGTGCTACGTCTTCATTGATTTTAGGATTATATTTCATGGTACATGAACCAAGTGGATAAAAACCAGAATCAACCCCATGATTCCGCTTCGATAGTGCTGTATAATGGCGCATCAATTGAAGCTCTGAAACTTCTGGAAGCTCAGGTTCTTTTTGTCGATTAAATTCTTCTGGAAGCCACTCGTTTAGATCCAAGTCCGGTACGTCAAGCTCTGGAAGACTATATGAAATCCTACCAGGTTCGCTCAGCTCAAAAATTAAGGATTGGTCTTGATTCGTATTCATTGTGCTCCCCCCACTTCTTTTACAAAGGTATCAATTTCTTCTTTCGTGCGGTTCTCCGTTACTGCTACCAACATATGGTTCGAAAGTTCAGGATAATCACGACCTAAATCATATCCTCCGATGATACCCTTGTTTAGTAACTTTTGATTCATTTCTTTTACCGAACCGTTCAGCTTGATGACAAACTCATTAAAATAAACACCATCAAAAACAGTCGTTAGACCTGCATTTTCTAACTGAGATTTTGCATAGTAAGCTTTTTTGATATTTTGTTCTGCCATCGTGCGCACACCCTCTTTACCAAGAGCGCTCATCGCTACAGAAGAAGCTAGCGCATTTAGAGCTTGGTTTGAACAAATATTCGAAGTGGCCTTGTCTCTACGGATATGTTGTTCGCGAGCTTGCAATGTAAGCACGTACCCACGTTGTCCTACTTCATCCTTCGTTTCACCAACTAAACGTCCTGGCACTTTTCTCATCAATTTCTTTGTTACTGCAAAATAGCCACAGTGAGGGCCACCGTATTGAGCAGGTATTCCGAAAGGCTGACAATCGCCAACCACGATATCCGCTCCCATATCACCAGGTGGTGTTAAACGACCGAGAGCAAGTGGATTACTCGATACAACAAACATCGATTTATGTTGATGAACGATTTCTTCTAGTTCTGGAAGTGGTTCAAGTTGCCCGAAGAAGTTAGGATACTGAACCATCACACACGCTGTCTCATCATCCATTTCTTCTTTTAGTTTATCTAAATCCGTTACTCCATTTACTGCGTCTACTTCCACTACACTTAGATGTTGGCCTCTTGCGTACGTGTCAATAACTGCTCTTGCTTCTGGATGGACGGACTTTGAAACAATAATCTTTTTCTTTTTTGTTTGCCCAGCACTTAATAACCCAGCTTCAGCTAGCGCAGTGGGTCCATCATACATTGAAGAGTTTGCTACATCCATTCCTGTAAGTTCACAGATCATCGTTTGAAACTCAAAGATTGCCTGAAGTTCACCTTGTGAGATTTCTGGCTGATATGGAGTATACGCAGTATAGAATTCAGACCTTCTAATCACATGGTCAACAACTGATGGAATGGCGTGATCATAGACTCCTGCTCCTAAAAAGGATGCATTTTCGATCGTATTTACATTCTTTCTAGCGAGTTTAGACATGTAACGAATTAGTTCAGGTTCAAAAAGCTGCTTCTCAACTTTGAGATCTCCTTTAAATCGAACAGATTCAGGAATATCTGCAAATAATTCTTCTATTGAATTTACTCCGATCGTTTCGAGCATTTCTTTTTTGTCGCGCTCAGTTGTGGGCAGATAGCGATGTTTCATGTATTCTCCTCCTCGTCGGTTCCCTTTATTTCTGTCTTTTATAGAATGGTGTTGAAACTACCTTTGCTTTTAATCTCTTCTTTCTGACTTCAACCTCTACTACTGTTCCAAGTTCCGTATACTCCTTCTTCAATAGAGCGAGGCCAACATTTTTCTTAAGTGTTGGTGATTGAGTACCAGTTGTAACTTCTCCAATGTACTCATCCCCGATATAGACATTGTAATGGGTACGAGGGATACCGCGGTCGATCATTTCAATTCCAACAAGCTTTCGCTCAAGACCGTTTTCGCGCTGTGAAGCAAGAGCCTCTTTCCCTATAAAATCTTCTTCTATCTTTGTTTTAACAGCGAAGCCAATCCCTGCTTCTAGAGGCGAAATGTCCTTTGTTAGTTCTTGTCCATATAAAGCGAGCTTTGCTTCAAAGCGGAGAGTATCGCGTGCACCAAGACCACAAGGTAAAATACCTTCCGGCTCTCCTTCTTTCAATAGAACGTTCCAAAGATGAGGAGCTTGGTTAGAAGCACAATAAATTTCGAATCCATCCTCACCTGTATAGCCCGTACGTGAAACAAGAGCTTCCGTTCCTGATATATCTACTTTATCTTTAAATTTAAAAAATCCGATTTCACTTAAGTCAACATCAGTCAAACGTTGCAGAATCTTTTCTGCTTCTGGTCCCTGAATCGCAAGCTGAGCTACTTCATCTGACTTATTTTCAAGCGAAACATTACCTTCCTTATGCTCGTTTAACCAATCAAAGTCTTTTTCAATATTCGCTGCGTTCACAACTAGTAGATAGTGTGCTTCTGAAAATTTATATACGAGTAGATCATCTACTGTACCGCCATCCTCGTAACACATCGCTGTATATTGAGCACCATTCACTTTAAGTTTACTAACATCATTGGTCATCATTTTCTGAAGGTAAGGGAAGGCATCTTCACCCTTCACTTCGATTTCACCCATATGAGAAACATCAAATAATCCTGCATGGTTTCTCACAGCATGATGCTCTTCTTTTATACTGGAGAATTGAACGGGCAGCGCCCAACCTCCAAAATCGATCGTTTTTGCTCCCATTTCTTGATACGTTTCATATAACGGTGTTTTTAATAAAGATTCCATCATAACCCTCCTTAAATTTCAGAGCTTTTCATAGCTTCAGATAAGCTGCTAGGTTACTCCCTAACTTCAATCACACAAAAAAGACAGAGAAACCCGCTGTGACAAGCGTAGTTTCTCTGTCCTGTTGACCTGAAAGTTTCTTCCCGGTAATAAGGGAATTACATCTTTGGCGGCTAAAGTAGCTCTCTCCAGAGGTGCGTCTAGCATGAGTCTTTTTGCCTGAGAGATTCACATCACTGCTTGCTCCTTCGGCGCTGTCATCTGACAGTCTCTCCTCATGCTTTCATTCGCCTATTTTCAGTTTTGAGGTATTGGATGACACTGTTTGTTTCATACTATTAGTGCTTTCGATTTCAATCCTACCACTACCACTAATGCATTGGCAACAATATTTTTAAGAATAAGAGTATTATCACAAGTAGACTAATCACGAACATTAAAATCGGTTTATACCAATAAAATTCGTGAATAACATTTATAAGGAAAGGGTTTTCATTATGAGGATGGAATTAACCTTTAACGAGGAATGGAAATCTGATTTTTTGAAGCATATAGAGGATGACGGCCCCTGGACAAATTGGGAGCTTTTCAAACTAGCAATAGAAGCTGAAAAACATACAACGGTCCCATCATTCACAGGGCTACAAGCACCAGCGCACCTCCCTCACCTTACTCCGCATCCCTATCAACTTGAAGCTGCAAGAAGAGTGGTTGAAGAAATGAACGGAAAAGCAATCCTTGCAGATGAGGTAGGTCTTGGGAAGACGATCGAAGCGGGACTCATCATTAAAGAATACATGATTCGTGGACTTGTCAAAAAAGTGCTTATCCTAGTACCCGCTTCCCTTGTCTCACAGTGGGCGATGGAATTAAATCAAAAATTCTACATCCCTGCTGTAGTGCAAAGAAAAAGCTACGTCTGGGATCAATATGATGTCGTTGTTTCATCAATCGATACTGCAAAACGGGAGCCACACCGCTCAATCGTTTATGAACAAGACTACGATATGGTCATCATCGACGAGGCGCACCGCCTTAAGAACAGTCGTACGAAAAACTATGAATTTGTTCAGCACCTTCAAAAGAAATTCTGTCTTCTACTAACTGCAACACCTGTTCAAAACCGTTTAGAAGAAGTTTTTAATCTTGTATCACTATTAAAGCCTGGCCACCTTGGTAGCTTTGAACATTTTGAAAAAGACTACAAAGGGAAAGAGAAAAGCATTGAAGATGAGGAGCGACTTCGTGCATTGATCCAAAAAGTTATGGTTCGAAACAGGAGACAAGATACAGAGATGGATTGGCCGGAACGAATTGTGAAGACAGTGCCGATCCACTTAAATGAAGAGGAAGCATCTCTTTATAAAGCAGTAGAAGATTTAAAACGGCACCCAGTCGGAACAAGGAGCCAATTCTCAATCATTACATTACTTAGAGAAATCTGCTCAAGCAGGGAAGCTGCTTACATGACACTTAAAAAGATGCTTGAGAAAGAAGACGTTGACGAGAATACAGAATCGATTGTTTTGAATCTTTTGAAGAAGATCGAATCGGTCCCATCAAACTCGAAGGCTGAAAAAACGCTCGAAATTATCCAATCGATCGAAGGTAAAGTCATCATATTCACAGAATATCGTGCCACTCAATTATTTCTACAGTGGTTTCTTCAGCAACATGGTATTTCATCTGTTCCATTTCGAGGAGGATTTAAGAGAAGCAAAAAAGACTGGATGAAGGAACTCTTTAGAAATCATGCAAAAGTACTCATCGCTACAGAAGCAGGTGGAGAAGGAATTAACCTTCAATTCTGCCAGCATATTATTAATTATGATCTTCCTTGGAACCCGATGAGAATCGAACAACGAATAGGACGTATCCACCGTTTAGGACAAGAAGGTGACGTCCACATTTACAATTTTGCTACTAAAAACACAGTAGAAGAACATATTCTGTCCCTTCTTTATGAAAAGATCCAGCTCTTTGAAAGTGTAATCGGACAGTTAGATGAAATTCTTACTCGATTAGGGATGCGCGATATTGAAAAACATATCTCAGATATCTTGCTTCATTCTGAAAGCGAAGGAGAAATTCGCATCAAAATGGAGAACATAAAAGAATTGATCAACTACCATAAGGAGGAAAGTGATGAAACAAGAAAATATTCATAACTATTTACGCTCTTACTTTCTTGCGAACGAATGTCCGATTCTCCAGGAGAAGCAAGGTGTTCTTGCAGTCCAATTAACGGTCGACTTAGACAAAGAGTTAATGAATCGGCCGTTTTACTGGCACTACTTAGAGAAAACAGGTGGAACCCCTAACCCCATGACGCTGACGTTAGTAACGAACCAGGATGAGGAGATGGTACAAGGTGAATTCGTCCACTTTGGAGCGCCACGTCTTCACCAAATTTTTTCATCAACAAAAAAATTAGCATCGTTTATTAGACTATATGAAAACATTCAACCATCGTCACATCAGAACGCTCCACTTCACCCATGGCTTTGTTTGAACATCAAAATTTCTTATCAATGTGACCTGAAGAAAGATCGTTTCATATCACTTGGACTGCATCTCGTCAGTGGTGCAGTAGTGGACGATTTTCATGATCAACTGTCTGAAAAAAACTTAACACCTAAAATTCCTGACTATACTTTCACGATCAGTCCTATCATAAAACCAGCAAGTGGCATCTCTCGACTTGAGAAGATTGTTGAAATGTTGATATCGAAAGAAGATCATTCATGGTCTGAGGAAGCAAAAAGGAGATGGGCTGCAGATCAACTTTTACTCGATCAATTTTATGAAGATAACCTGGAGGCTGAAAGCTATGCGGTTGAGAAAGAAGCACTTAGAAAACAATATGAGCCTGTCATAACAGCTGAAGTCATCAATGGAGGTATCTTTTATCTTTCTCCCTAACCAAAAAATGCTCGGACCCATTGTCCGAGCACTACTTCTTCTTTCTTAAGAACATGCTGATCGCCATTGGAATAACGCCAAACCAACGAAATAAAAACGGCTGTTTTGTAGCTTTTCGTTCTGCGCGATCCTTAACTCTCTCTTCCTTCGGTTGGTCCATATAGGAAACAACTTGTTGCGTCATAAATTTAACTAAATCATTAGAGGACAATTGAATCACCCTTTTCCGTTTCTAGCTTTAGGGTGTCCACTTTTTCCTTTTATTAACCGATTAATGCTACTATTTCTTTTACGATTTCCTCGATTGTTCGGTGTGTTGTATCAATCTCTACATGTGCATCTTTATAACGTGATAAGCGCTCTGAAAAGATTTTTGCTACTCGCTCACTACGATCCTTAACCTCAAGCAGCGGTCTTGAAGAATCTCCTTCGAGTCTTTTTACAATTTCTTCTGCCTCACAGTGTAGATAGACCACCATTCCATTTTGTTTCATAAGATTTCTGTTAACTTCTTTAAGGATGATTCCACCGCCTGTACTAATGATTACATCCTCTTCTGGCAGCTTTTCTAAAATCGCGGTCTCATACGACCGGAAAGCTTCCTCACCTTCTTCTTCAAAAATATCTGGAATTTCTTTCCCGATTTCAGAAACAATCTTCTCATCTGTATCAATAAAAGGCATGGATAACTCTTTTGCTAATGCAGATGCTACAGATGTTTTACCCGAGCCCATGAACCCTGTTAAATAAATTGCTTTCATCCTATTTCTTCTCCCCATTTCAAAACTTTATTAGCTATTCGATCATAGTGAAACGTAACAGTTATTTGTTGATTTGTGGGAGTAATGCCTGAAAGCATAATCTGTTGCTCACGTTCAGAAATGTACGATATTTCCGCAATCAATGTACCTTCTTTATAGGCAAAGCTTTTCTCACCACTATCAGTTCCAGTTTGTTGTATATAAGAAATTGTATCTTTCATGCCTAGAACTAGCAAGGCTACTTTGTTTACGTGTAACTCCTTTTGCTCTAAGAAAGCTCGCTCATTTGCTGTGATGGTACAAAGATGAAGTACGTACCCAATCAATAATGTGCTTATTAACATCATCGTTGCCGTCATATAACCCTTCTCGTTAAAGGGAGTTTCCCAGCTGATAACAAACTTCCTCCTTTGTGGATCCATTTGTAAGAACAAGACCAACCTTAATCCGTGGACCTGAGATCTCAATAGTCATCCCCTTAACACCTTGAAGAACAACTTCATGACCTGTTCCATTCACTCGTCTTCGAATCACATTTCCATACATCTCAAACGTAATCGTATCTCCCGAAGGTTTTGTTAAAGTGAGGTTTTTTCCGTTTGTTACTACATAAGAAGCACCTCTAACTTCTCTCGCTACTAACACATAGAACAGCTGCTCTTCTTCTTGTTGAGGATCTAAACCAGAGGTTCTTACAGATGAGATCATTAATGAAGGTAGAACTGCTGTTAGTGCGAGTAAGATCATTAACGTAATCAACACCTCGATCAACGTAAAGCCCTTTTCATTAAAGGTCATATGGTAAACTCCTACAAACACGGGTTGACGTTTCATGTTCTTTCACCATGACACACATTTGCTCTACATTGAGGTGAACACGATAAACGTCAATCCCTTTCTCAATTTCAGATGGTGGAGTTACACCGAGAAGGATATAGTCCGACCAAACCTCCTCTAGAATCGCGACGCTTTCTGTTCGATTAGCAATGCTTATTCTTTTTTCGTAAAGGGATGTAAAAATAGGCAGCATACTCATCGAGAGGGTCATGAGTATCGAAAGTCCGATCATAGCATCCATCAATGTATATCCATTATCTTTTCTCAATATAAAAGCGACCTGCTCCAAGCTGAACGACAAGTTTGTATTCCTCCTTGCCATCATTGATCAAAATCGTTCCCGCCGTTTGAATGTTACCATTTCCGACGTACACGATGTGATGGCCCAATGTCCCTTTTTTTATTGTGATATTCTCGGGGATATTAGCCGATTTTATTACGTTTGTAGCGTTACTAATAACCGTATACGTATGTGTGGATGGGGAGAATGACAAGCGATGGGGTTTCCCAGTGCTATATGCTAGTTCCTGGGTGTATCGAATATCCGATTGCAGTTTTTCGAGGAAGTGCCGAGTGGATGAAGCTGATTGAGTTGGTGCTATTTGAATAAATACTAAACCGAGCATAAGAGAAAACACAGTTAACACAATCATCATTTCAATTAAGGTATAGCCTGAAGAGAACATCTCATTATGGTGTTTGTTGTACAACGGACACAACCCCATTAGAAATGGTCAATGCTTCTCCACCGGGACATTTAGCATTAGCTTGATCTAAGTAGCCTCCATCTACTAAATCGTTTACTGATACTGGCATGCTGTCTGTATCTGCCTTATAAGCTGCAGCTTGTGATTGTACGACTTTCACTGTTGCTTCACAGCTTTTATCTTCAACCACTTCATTGTTCTTAGTTAAACTTGGCACAGCAATTAACAAGAGCATTGAAATAATCATAATAACGATCATCATTTCGATTAAAGTGAACCCTTGTTCTTTTTTGATAGCAGCGATTATTCCTCTCATTCTGATAATTCCTTTCTAAATGGATTGTAAATAATAAAACATTGGGAGCAAAATTGACATGAACATCAACATAACGACTAAACCTACGCCAACAAAGCTAATAGGCTGCAGAACAAGAAATCCTTTTTTCACTAGTTCCTCAAAACGTTCACCCATCACCTCCCCATAGAGAATTAGTTCCTTCCCCAAATTCCCACTTGCCTGTCCATGCATGAAAATCTCTCTGAGCTCTTCAACATAAAGGCACTTATTCTCAAACAACCCTTCAAGTTTCTCACCTTTCATAAGCGAAACAGAAACACGATGTGCTTCTTCTTGAAATAATACAAAATGAGATTGTTTCTTAATCAATTCGAATGCATCAGAAATGGAAAGGCCACTATGCAATAGAAGTCCAAGATGAAGAGCGAGGTGATGTGTGATGTATTTTGGAACGAAGAGTTTTGCAAATGGGAACTTACAATACAATTGCAACTTGGTAACGGCTGATGATTGCCTTTGTTTCATCACAAAGTATATATAACCTAATAAAAGGGTGAGAACTAACAAGATCAAGAAAACAGGGGTGAATTGGATGAAGGTCATGAAGAGTCGAGAAACGATTGGGAGTGGAACGTCGAGGGACTGATAGAGAGTATTAAATTTAGGTAAAAGATACTTCCCTACGATAAATAACATGACGGCTGTCATCCAAAATAATATGATCGGATAAGCAAGCGTGCTTCTCAAACGCTTCCGCCACTCACTTCTCTTTTTCATCAATTCACCTGACGCCACAACACCAAAAGCAAAATCACGCTGTTCAGACATACACAAGTAGGAAAGGATGTCGTCTGGGAATTGAAATTCTGAAAGCACTTCATGAAACGGATTGCCCTCTTTTAATTGCATGATCATATATTGGATGTTCGTTCTAATGTGATCCTTTTGATAAATAGAATAAACTTCCAATGCATTACCTAGCGTGTACCCTTCTACTAACATTCTGCCTATACGGAATAGGAAATCCGCCTTTTGATTAAGCTTCCATTTGGATCGTCTCACGGTTCCACAACCCCAATTCTCTTTCAACAGTTCCTTTATCGATAAAACCAAGAGCGTATGCTCTTAGAACATAATCTTTTATCGTGGTTTGACCAGGAATTGAAATAAGTGTTGGATCAAGGATAGCTTTCTGAAGATGCAACCCTGCGAGGATTTCAACAATTGCAAGCTTACGGTGCTTTCTTTGTTTTAAGCATTCAAGGGAACAGACCTTACAATAAGGGCATTTGATTGGAACGAGTCTTTGGGTGGCAACACCGCGAAGCGTTTGCGCAATATATTGAAGTGGAATCCCAAATTCAAGAAGTCGTGGAATGCATTCGAGGGTACTACCGGTATGAAGTGTAGAGACGACTAGGTGCCCTGTCATACTTGCTCTAATTGCAAGTTGAGCTGTTTGCTCATCTCTTATTTCCCCAACAACCAAAATATCTGGATCATGACGGAGGCCAGCTTTAAATCCTTCGTAAAAAGAAAGGCCAGCTTTTTCGTTAACCTCCATTTGGATAAAATCAGGGTTTCGTTTTTCAATAGGATCTTCAATTGTTAAGACTCGCCGATGGCGTTTAATACTGAGGGTTTGCAGAAGTGAATAGAGAGTGGTTGTTTTGCCACAGCCTGTAGGTCCAGTTATCATGAAGAGTCCACTATTGTAGCTGACAATTTGAAGAAGTCGGTTTGCTGTTGGGGGAAACAAGAATAGTTCTTTGAAAGCATGCGTTTCATCTTGGGGGAGGATTCGTAATACGAGACTTTCGTGGTACGGAGTAGGAATTGTAGAAAGACGGAGATGAAAGCGATGGGGATAGAGTATCATGTCCATCGCTCCATTTTGCGGCCGACGTTTTTCTCCAATATCCATTCCGCTTAGGAACTTGAAATGTGATAACACTTTTTGACTGATTGAAGACGGAAGCCACATCGCATCATAAAGTTTATGATCGACTCGAAATTGAACCAACGTTCCCTTTTCTTTCGGATGAAAATGGACGTCTGAAGCTCCCACCTCCACTGCTTGTTTTATTATTTCTTGACCTTTTGCTTCAATATTCAGCTAACATACACCTTCTTCCACATAATATGACGGCAAAATACGACGCTTTACCGTAAGAAGAAGTATTCGTTAAGGATTTCTCTATTCCTTCTCAGCAAAAAAATTAATCTAGAAATTCTTGTGTTACTATATTGAACTTGCTTTGCTCTTCAAGGAATGGGTAATGATTACTATAGTGAAACACGACTAATTTCGAGTTAGGAATATACCCAGCCATTTCTTCTGAAAAGGATAACGGACATTGGACATCCTGTTCACCACAGACAATCAATGTTGGAACCGAAACGTTGTTAAGCTGACGAGTTACATCGAAGTTCATTATTTCCCTCGCAAAGAAGTTCATCCTTACACCCGATAACGTTTTATGTATGTTCTTTGAAAAATGCTCATCGTATCGTTCAGGGTCATATAGCGATAGTTTCGTCCGCTCCTTAGAAATCTTTTGGCGCTCATCGCTCGATAAATCTGGATCTTTTAATTGTTCAATATAGTTTTGCATCACTTCAAACTTCGGGTTTTCATAATGGTAAATGCAATACCGTGAAGAAGATGCATACTCACGGGCAGCTGCCCCTACAATAATAAGGCGCTTGAGCCCTTCTGAAGCGTGTATTCCATATACACAGCCGAGCATACCTCCAGTCGAATGACCAGCAAACGACCACTCTTTGTAACCGAGTTGTGTTCGAATAGCTTCAAGGTCGAACACCGTATCAAGCATGAAATATTCATGAGGGTCTACAGCATCAACCGAATTTCCTGTCCCTTTGAGATTAACTAGGTAAACCCGATGATGGTCTGTAAAAGACTCAGCAAAGTAATCGCCACTCTTGTTAAATTCTGAATATAAATGCGCTACACATAGGGGAGGCCCAACACCTTTCGTAAACACTTCAAAGCTCCCTCTACTTGTTTCTAGATTCATTGCTTCCCATCTCATATCAACTACCTCCTTTTATTCCTAATTTCCCCAAAGAGGTAGCTAACCCTTCTCTGTTCACAGTAATGTAACATCATGGTAAACATAAATAAAGCGATACGCGGAAACTTCCCTGCATATCGCTGTGACATAGATTATGATTTATCGTATTCAAAGAACCCCTTGGACATGACAGTATTTCAATTTATTTTTTTCATTTTTATAAAGCACTCATTATTTTATAAAATGACGTATAAGTTTTTGTTTAGTGCTTATACTAACATTTGTAAACAGGCATTGGGCTATAGCCAAGCGGTAAGGCAACGGACTTTGACTCCGTCATGCGTTGGTTCGAATCCAGCTAGCCCAGCCAACATAATTATGATACGACAGCAAGGTTTTTCTTTCGCTGATTCAGATTCTGCAATTCAGATTTATTGTACCCAACAATAAGTTTTTTTCCATTTGTTACGATTGGTCTTCTCAGTAACTTCGGTTCATTATGCATCAATTCAAGCATCTCTGTTACTGTGAGGTCTTCTATGTTCATATCGAGCTTCTTAAATGAACTACTTCTTTTTGCTAATATCTCTTCGATACCTTCTGTAGACATTGTAATAATCTCTTTTAGCTCTTCGATCGAAGGTGTATCTTTAAACAAATGACGCTCTTCAAAGTCAACGTGGTTGTCCTTCAACCAAGCTTTTGTTTTCCTGCATGAAGTGCAACTTGGGTACGTGTAAAATAATAATTTATCTTCCATTTTGTTTCTCCCCTTTTCGTTTTCCGTGATAACTAACTTTACCCATATTATACAACTATTAAACAAAAGTTGTACAAGAAAATGATTTGTAATTTTTATAACGATTTGGGATAATAAATTGGAACCCTTTACAAGGGGCTGTAGTGATAGACACAAATTTGCCATGACACTAGCATTTACTTTTCAGCAGCAACTCATATATAATACGATATGTATGGGAATGAACGAGCAAGGGAGGAACTTCTTATGCCTAGAATGTACAAAGTATTGGCTTTCTGGACAGGTATCTTCTCACTGATGGGTTTTATCGGTGATATGCCTGTAGTCGGACTGCTATTCCTTGGTCAGGCCGGCATGTTTTTTGCGTTAAGTCTCTTGAACTTAACAGAGCGTACTTATCTTTATATTTTCGGTGTATACTTAACATTATTTATGGTCGGTTTTTCCTACTGGTCAGTGTTTATGATGACACCTGGCTCTGGCGGTCATTAATTAAACCAAAGAAAAAGACGATGCTGTTGGCATCGTCTTTTTTGTTCACTTTTGTTGTACGATCACTTGGAACTGATTCATTTGTGATAACCAATTCACTGCACGATTCATTTTATGCGCTGATGAAAAAGGGTCTTGCTCGTTATGATCTTGCACAAAATCCAACAAACCATTATTTACGAGAAAACGTCCTTGCCATTCACATTCGATCCATTTAAATTGATGCACTTCGCCTATTCGCTTTAAAGCATCCAACGGGATATGAGTTGTTAAGTCCATTTTTCCTGGATGTTCAAGAGGGTTTTGAATGAGCTGGTGCTTATAATATCCTCTTAAGCTCCCAGAGCGTCTTGCTGGATGGCGCCATTCCTCATCTGTATAGCCATAATCGATCGTATAGATTCGACCTTTCTCCATCCAGTTCGCAATATCTTCAACCCAACTAGTCATGTAAAGAGGTATTTCAATTCGTTGTTCTACATTTAACGGATAGCCGTACCGTTCAATCCAATCTAAAATCGCCTGATCTGTACATGGCCTGTATACTTCTGTTAACTCATTAGTCGCAGTAAGACCAACCATAACTTCGAGCAGCTCTCCATGCTTTTCTTCAATCACTCTAACGGGAAATGCATCTAACAATTCATTTGAAAAGACAATTCCATTGAGCACTGTAATTCTTCGCTTTAGTTCTTCCATTGAAGGATATACGTGAACGCACTCATGATCGATTGTTTTCTCCTCAATTATCTTTCTATGATAAGGACTTGACTCAACCACATAGTAAGTTAGCTTCTCAAACAGCTCTTCATCAACCGTTTGAATTTCTTTAAGAAAAGGAAGAATAAACTCACCTTCACCTGCTCCAATATCAACAATCACCGGCTCAAGATTATCCTCTTTGATTGCGGATGTAAGAGCTCTTGCAATAACTCGACTGAAGACTTCATGAACTCCAGGTGACGTATAAAAATCTCCTGCTTTACCTGTCTTCTTGTGATTCGATCGGTAATAACCATGTTCTTCATCATATAAACTAATTTCCATGAAGCGCTCATACGAAATCGCATTCTCGTTTGAGTTAGCGATTTCTGACTTTAGTTTAGTTAGAATCGTCATGTCTCATATAGAAAAGCCATTCAAAAAAGGATTACTCGTCATTTCTTGCTCGATCGTTGTAGCAGGGCCATGACCAGAAGCAACTATTGTATGCTCCGGCAATGTAAGCAAACGGTTATGTATACTGTTAATCAATTGATCATGATTTCCTAGAGGAAGATCTGTTCGCCCTATACTTCCTTGAAACAACGCATCTCCTGAGAATACGACCCCTAGATCTTCAAAATAGAAGGAGACACTTCCTGGTGAATGGCCTGGCGTTTCATACACATCGATGTTAAATGAGCCGATCGCTAATTTTCTTTCTTGCTCAATCAGTTCGTCTGCTGGTTTAGCTTCGATATCCTCTACCATCGGAAATAAGGATGAGCCATTTAAAGCAGGATTCTGCATCCAATCCGCTTCCTTCTTGTGCAGGTAAACAGGAATTCTATAATGATCTCGTATAAAGTCAACAGCTCCTATATGATCAAAATGAGCATGAGTAAGTAAGATTGCAACAGGTTTTAAACCTAGGTGATCAACCTCATTATAAATTTTGCTACCTTCAGCTCCTGGATCTACTATAAGAGCTTCCTTCTCGTTATTCCAAATGATTGCTGCATTGGCCTGTACTGGTCCGACGGCTAACTGTTTCCAATTCATTCAAATCGCCTCCATTGAAAGATTATGATTCTTATTCTACACTATAAAAAACTCGTTTTAAAAGGAGATGTACGTGATGTCGATCGTTTATGGAATTGAATTAGACCCTCCACGAGGTGCTTTACCTGGATTCACTTCACAGCTTGTAAAAAGAACAGGTGAGCTTGCAAATGCCATCGACCGTGATGGAAAGCTCGTTATTGTAGCTGATAAAGATGAAGCTAACTCGCTAGTTGATTATTATACATCTAAACATGCAATGGGTGAACGGTGTACGCTCATCCTATTATCTCAACAATGTAAACCGACTGCCTTCCTAACAGACTATGGCTTAATCTCGCAAAATAACCGAAACTATTTGTATGAGAACATGGTCACTCCCTTTTCAATTAAAAAAGGCGAAGATGAACAAATACAGATGGCGTTACTTCAAATAGAAGAGCATCTCATTGCAACTGATCAGAACATCATGTATGTCGACGTGATGCAAAAAGAGCTTATGGAGGGCATCGCAAGGGCTTACCAAATTGAACTATCATTTTCAAACCATTGACGCCTCGACAAATGATAAGAAAACGGTTAAAATAATAAAGGACTTATGTACATATCCATTAAAGTTAAAAATTGTTCAGATTTAACCATGCCATATCATTCTACTTTAAGGGTATACTGATAATGATTGCATGGATAAGGAGGTATTCCGGATGGGTTTAGCAATTATTTTTGCATTCGTCACGTTATTTTCAGTTTGGGGCTTACTTCGTTCCTTTCGTGAAAAAAACTTTATGGGCCTTGCCTTTGCAGGTTTAACTGTTCTGGTTTTTGGCGCCTTTACCGTTGCTACAATGATCGATGTTCTTTTCGGATCTGGAGGCGGCGGAGGCCACTAAAAAAAACAGCCACTTGGCTGTTTTTTTTAGTTTCTATGTTTTTGTACTGCTTCTAATTTGTCTTCCATTCTTACCTTTTTGTCTCTCCGATCATCAATCCTAATATTTGTAGCTACTCGATCGATGCCATGTTGGAAGGGTGCTTCATGAATTGCTTGAATAACCTCTAATAAATCTGATAGTTCCCCTTCAATCAACGTACTCATAGGAGTAAGCCGATAAGAAATTCGATCGGTAAATGACTCTAGAATCTCCTGTACTTCCGCAACATACTTACTCACACTTGGCGTTTCCGTTCCAATTGGAATGACTGTTACATCTACAATCGCCATGTTAATCTCCTCCTTCAAAAGTTAGTAACTGCATATCCTTATTAAAGAAAAACCTATATGTAACAAGGGAAATTATCATTGCACAAATCGAAACACAAGAAAAGATACTGATCGAAACAACAATTTGATACCTAATCGCATCAATTGGGGAAGCTCCGCCTAGAATGAGGCCCGTCATCATTCCCGGAAGTTGTACTAAACCGATTGTTTTCAATGAATCCACGTTTGGAATCATTGACGCTTTTATCGTTTTACGAATAATCATTTTAGACGCCTCGGCCGGTTTCGCACCTAATGATAACGCAGCAAGGATTTTCCCTCTACTATCACTAAATTCGTTTTTCATCCTCTCAAATGCAAGTCCTGAAGCCACCATACTATTCCCAATAATCATACCACTCATTGGGATAACCTGTTCTGATTTGAACGGGATAATATCAAATGCAATCCATATCGATAAGACGAATACTTCAATAATAACAAGAGAAACGAAAGATAACCAAAACGCGAACGGGATTCCTTTCCCGCGTTTTGCTGCCTGTAATGCTGCGATCACTAGCATTACGGTAACCCATAACCCTACACCTTGCCAGTCTTCCATTGAAAACAACAGGGTCAATATGTATCCGATCAAAAATAATTGCACAACACCTCGAAGTGATGACCATATAGCAGATTTACTTATTCCTAGCGAGAAATAATACGACATCGATACAGGAATCATTACGAAAATAATCATAGTGAGAAGGGATAAGTTTGAAATTTCAGTCATGCATCAGCCCTCTAGAAATCTCTTAAGGGCTTCAGTAGTAGGATTATTGAATAATTCTTTTGTGTGACCCTTTTCTTCAAGACTTCCCTCATTCATAAATAACGTGTATGTTCCAAGTCTTTCGGCTTGTTTTAAATCATGGGTGATCATAATAATCGTCTTCCCTTCTTCGTTAACGAGAAACTCTAACAATTCCTCCATTAAATCCACTGTTCTCATATCTAATGCGCTTGTCGCTTCATCGAGTAATAGCACATCTGGGTTATTTGCAAGCGTCCTCGCAAACGCCACCCTTTGTTGTTCTCCCCCCGATAGATGATCAACTTCTTTTGTGAGAAATTCTTCTGGAAGTTGTACCTTATCTAATAGAGAAACTCCTAGTTTAGAGTTCCATTCTTTCCTTAAATTTGGACCGAATTTTAAATTATCTTCCACAGTTCCATCGAATAAATTAGGTTGCTGAAAAACGACACCTATTTTTCTCCTTAATTCATTAATCGGATAGTCAACAATATGTTTCCCTTTATAGAAAATCTCACCTTCTTCAGGGTCGGTCAGCCGATTCAATAACATGATCAAACTACTTTTTCCTGATCCAGAAGGGCCAATAACTGTCGTTAACGTCCCTTCCATAATCTCGAAATCCACATTTTTTACTCGTTCATTTTTTACATTGTTTACTGCGATAATTGGTTTCATCTGAGAACCTTTCTTCAAAAGAGTTATCTTTATCGTTTATAACATATCCGGTTTCTATTCACCAGTTAAACGGTTCCAATAAAAATAACCCATTTCCTAAGAAATGAGTTATTGCATTAATTCTTTACTGTGTATTCGATAGGCAGCATGGTTAGTAGGACCGATTCCACTGCCAATCTTAAGTGAATAGCGAATTGCGGAAGTAATATAGTCCTTCGCTACCGATACAGCCTGAGGAATGGCATGCCCTTTTGCAAGCTCAGCCGCTATACATGCTGAAAATGTACAACCGGTCCCATGTGTATGTATCGTATCGATTCGCTTTGACTCGAAGTAATATACCTTTTGATTCGTGTAGAGAAGGTCTATAGAGTCTAGTCCGTTCATGTGGCCACCCTTGATTAAAACTGCCTTGCATCCAAATCGAGACAGCTTGATTGCCGCTTCTTCCATATCCTCTATTGTTTCTATCTTCATCCCATCTAACAGTACGGATGCCTCAGGAATGTTAGGAGTAATGATAGCTGCTAAAGGTAATAGTTCGGTTTTTAGCGACTCGATCGCCTCTTCTCTAAGAAGGGTAGAGCCGCCTTTTGCAACCATGACAGGGTCGATCACCAGATTCGTCACATGGTGCTCATTACATTTTATCGCAACCGCATGTATAATATCGGCTGAAAAAAGCATTCCTGTTTTTACTGCATCTGCACCTATATCAACTAAAACAGCATCGATCTGTTGGTTTATAGCTTCTATCTGCTGAGGAAAAATGCCATGAACTCCCGTAGTGTTTTGTGCGGTTAACGCAGTTATGGCACTCATACCATACACATCTCGCTCTTGGAACGTTTTTAAATCTGCCTGGATTCCCGCTCCCCCGCCACTGTCAGATCCTGCGATCGTTAACACTTTTTTCACATCATTCATCTCCCTCTAAACAAGTTGAAATCGTTCTGGTCGAAAACTCTCGATGGGAACCTCTTGTGGCAACTGTTCGATTTCATTTGCAATGATTTTTGCTGTCACCGGACTTAATAATATTCCATTTCGATAATGTCCGGCCGCTATGAAGACAGATGGTTTTTGAGTCATCTTCCCTATAAGGGGAAAGCCATCCTGAGTTGCGGGCCTTAAGCCAGCCCATTTATGGAACGGACGCTCACTTTTTAAGTCTGGTAACACATGTTTACTCCAAGATTCTAATCGATTAATTCCGTGAGAGGTTACACTCGTATCAAAACCCGCAATGTCTTCAGATGCCCCTGCGATTAGTGTTCCATTGTCTTTCCCTACGAGGTAACCTTGACTTGTAAATACGATGTGCCGTAATTCCGGGCCTTTATATGCACAAATTTGCCCTCTAATTGGAAAAACGGGTATGGAACATTTCAGCTCTCTTTCCCAATTCCTTGACCAGGCTCCAGTTGCTAAAACGATATGATCCCCTTCAAATATGCCCTTATCTGTCTTAACTTGCCGATCATTGCCACTAACTAAATCTGCTTCTCCTGCGTGTTCTAAGATGTTCACCCCAGAATTCCTACATGCATCAATCAGAGCCGCCACATACCCTGGAGCATAAATATGACTTTCCTCAGGACACCACAGCGCTGCGTAGGTATCTTCTGATAATAGCGGCTCTCTTTCCCTTGCCTCATCTCCAGTTAATATAAAGGATTCTATCCCATATTCACGTTGCCATCGTTGCTTTGACTCTATAGACAGCAAGTCAGCTTCATGATAAATAGCATAAAGACTCCCATTACGACTGTACTCGAACGTTTCATCCGAAAATTGCATAACTTTATTCACCCAGTCAGGATATAGCTCCAAACTTTTTTGGCACAACATAAAAAAATCGTCTGGATCCTCTGTGATTTCAGAATATGGTGCGAGCATCCCAGCAGCAGCGCCAGATGCTTGTCCACCGCACTCTCTCGATTCAATAACGGTCACTTCAAAGCCGCGACTTCTGCACTCGTATGCAATTGAAAGTCCAATCACACCTCCACCTACTATTAAAACGCTTGCCACGCTAACAACACCTTTCTATTTAGAAATAAAGTCGATCGTACTACTAGCAGTGGCATACTTCTTTTTAGGAATTCTACCTGATAAATAAGACAGTCTACCTGCCTGAATGGCATGTTTTACTGCTTCAGCCATCTTGACAGGATTTCTTGCTTTTGCGATGGCCGTGTTCAATAGTACACCATCAGCACCAAGCTCCATCGCTTTCGTTACATCTGCTGCACTACCTAATCCAGCGTCTACAATGACGGGGACTGTTAGTTGTTCTGAAATTAGTTCAATGTTATAAGGATTTAAAATCCCTAAGCCTGTTCCTATGGGTGATCCACCTGGCATAACGGCAGCAGCACCAGCTTCCTGTAGTCGATAACATAAAGCAGGATCATCAGATGTATACGGTAAGACCACAAAGCCATCTTCCGCAAGGATTTCTGTTGCTTTTACTGTTTCGATCGGATCTGGCAAAAGCGTTTTGTCATCTCTACTCACTTCCACCTTAATCCAATTACTCAACCCAGAAGCTCTAGCTAAGTTAGCGATTCTTATAGCTTCTTCTGCGGTTTTGGCACCGGACGTGTTCGGTAGATACTGAAACGTTTTGTCTCCTAAGTGCTGAAGGATTGCATCTTCATCAGGTGAGCTTAAGTTCACCCTCCGGATAGCAAACGTTAATACTTCAGCTCCAGAAGCCTCGATAGCCTGGTTCTGTACGAATGGGTTTGGGTATCTACCTGTACCTAAGAACAGTCTTGAGTGAAACTGTTTACCATCTATTGCTAACACGTCATTCATATTCATCCACCTCCAACAAATTGAACAAGTTCAATCTTCATGCCATCATTTAGATTCGTCTCGCTCCATTTTGAGCGATCAATAATCGTACCATCTACTTCTGTTGCTACTAATCCACTCTGCAAGTTAAAATGTGCGATTACATCTTCGATCGTCGTTACATTAAGATCATGTGCTTCACCATTAATAAGCAGCTTCATGATTTACCTCCTTCGATTTCTTAATTCTTTTAATAAAAGAGTCACTCGTTCCACGAACGTTTGAGCTTCCAACGACCTCGCTTATCACGCATATGCGAGATGCGCCTGCAGCAAGTACTTCATCAACGTTATGAAGCTTTATACCTCCGATCGCTACGAAAGGAATAGAAATTTCAGAAGCAACTTCTTGAATGTATGAGGTCGTAACTGGATCGACAACATCACTTTTACTATTTGTTGCATAAACAGGACCTGCCCCGATATAATCTGCACCATCTTGTTGTGCCTGACGAGCTTCTTCTAGTTTATGAGTTGATATTCCAATAATCTTATCAAATCCAACGATCTTTCGTGCTTCACTTATTGGTAAATCATCTTGTCCCAAATGAATGCCGTCAGCATCTACTGCAAGCGCAATATCGATATGGTCGTTCACGATAAAGGTAACGTCATGTTTTTTTGTTAACTCACGAAGCATCTTCGCTTTTTCTAAAATAACCCTTTTGCTACTTTTTTTATCTCGTAGTTGGATAATCTCGGCTCCACCTAAAATAGATTCTTCCATGACATCTAGTAACTTTCTACCTGGATGAAATTCTTCTCCTGTAATTACGTAAAGATTGAAATCTTTCATTCTATCTCCTCCATTTCTCAGAGTATATAAAAAGCCCTCATTCCGCGTATGGAATGAGGGCAGTTATCACATTAATTACCGCTACCGACTTCCCTACGCTGGTATAAACCAGATCAGGTTCAAGGGTAAAGGAAGTAATGGTTTCCTTTTCTCAGCCTACCCGAAACGTAGGCACCCCTAGTCAAAAATTATTAAGTTCTCTTTCATTATGGCAAACAAGTGCGATGATGACAAGTAAATTACATATATAAAGAGGAAAGAAAGATTCCGATCGTATCGTTATAGATCTTATCGAACTGACTTATTGGAAGCGGGCTTTCCCCTTTTCCTATTTCAACAGTAAACCCTGGTTTTCTAAATTCTTGAATAAACCAGTCCTTATATCCTGCAAAACTATCAACATAACGAATAGGTCTATACCCACTGAGTCTTGAATACTCCCTAACTAAAACTTCAGATTCTGGTGGTTCGAGGCCTTCATATCCCCAAAAAATGACTTCACCTTGTGAATGAAAGGCTAACGCTCTGTCAAAGTTTCTTCGTTTAGAAAGCTCCGCCATTGCAATGGACTCTGGTTCACTCAAAGGTTCATAGCCAGGGAAGTTACGAGGAGATGGCTTCTTTGGTTTCCTTTCCGCCTCTATCTCCCACTTTGCTGGATATTGATTATTTAAATCAACCCCTCTTATATTCGCTTTCCAACGATTAAAATCGTCACTTCCATTGTTTATGTCATTAACTACAGTGCGATATGGTTCTTCTTCAGGTAAGCCATTTATAACGAGGTTTACACCATCTGGGTTCACCATAGGAACAATTGAGAGAGACGTTGAATCGTAAAGAGGCGGCAAGTACACACTACTTAATACCTGTGTGTTCGTTAGTGCCATCAGATAATCATTTAATAACTTCATCAACAATGGCGTTGTTAACCATTCATTTGCATGGAAAGAGCCATTCATATGGACTTTCTTAGAACCGATTCCTACTTGTAATTCTGGAATCGGTTTCCTCATAACGGAATCACCAACAACAGAACGCCTTAAAAATGGATATACAGCTAACAACTTTTGTATATCCCTTACCATAGTTTCATACGTATAATTCTGTATTGGATTAACAAGGGACCATATCATTCGAATTGGAATATTAACGGTTTCTCCAACTTGTAGTGCAAAAGGGTTAGCGTCGTTAAGTAATAAAATACCGTCTAGAGGTGCATCATACCACCCAGCAATCTTCCAGAGAGTGTCCCCACTTCTTATTGTATACCTTTTGGTTACGTACCCTGGTATATTGATCATATCTCCGATCACTAACTGATCTGGATCTTGAACATCATTGCTATCAATGATAAGTCGGAGTGGAATTTGAAACACTCGGCTATACTTCCACAATGTATCTCCGCTCTTCACCCTTACTTTCATATTTAATCCCCTCCACCCGTAAAGCCTTCATACTATGCTATGTAGAGTGATCATTGGAGTATGCTAACAATTGATAACAAAAAAACCATGCCCGAAATACAGGGCATGGTTTACTAATTATTCTTCTGACTGACCGTTTTCGTCAGCAGGTTGTTGCTCTTTGTTTTCTCCAAAGAAACGAAGCAGGTCGCCATAGACTATCTTATCGGAATAGGCAAGATCAGTTTTAGCCTTCTCCATGTATGGTTCACAGGCAGCTTTATCCGTTTCCTCTCCAGTTTCCTTGTCGTAACAAACATTGTTTGTGTAAAGGTGATTTTCAGTGATAAAGCTACCATCACGAAGAATAGTAAAGTTATCTTGTTTTTCTGCGAATAAGTCATTACCGAATTTAATCATATCTTTTGTTTCGACTCCTAGAAGGTGCATCAAGGTAGGTTTCAAGTCGATTTGACCACTAACCTGATCCATTACTTCGCCTTCTTGACCAGGAATATGAACGACAAGAGGTACTCGTTGAAGCTGAGTAGTTTCGAATGGCGTGATTTCTTTGCCAAGGAATTCTCCCATCGCTTTATTGTGATTCTGAGAAATTCCATAGTGATCTCCGTACATCACAAAGATCGAGTCTTCATATAAACCTTCTTCTTTCATACGTTCGAAGAATTTCTTCAAAGCTTCATCCTGATATCTTACTGTTGTGAAGAAACGATTAACAGTACCATCATCAGAAGTCCATTCAGGAATGTACTCATCTTCTTTTTCTAGCGTGAAAGGAAAATGGTTTGTTAATGTAATGTACTTCGCATAGTAAGGTTCAGGCATCGTCTTCAAATACTTGATGGACTGATCAAAGAAGTATTCGTCCTTTAAGCCCCAACCGATTGAGTTTTCTGGGGTTACAGAAAAGTCGTTTATGTCATAGAACTTGTCATACTTTAAAGCATCATACATAACATCACGGTTCCAGAAACTTTTGTTGTTTGCATGGAACACTGAACTGTAATAGCCTTCTTCCCTTAGCACTTCAGGACTTGCATTATATTCATTTCCTGAATGGGTAAAGAAAACTGCTCCACTCGGAAGTCCATAAAGAGAATTCTCGACAATGAATTCTGAGTCAGATGTTTTCCCCTGTGCTGTTTGGTGATAGAAGTTAGGGAAGTAATAGCTATCTTCAATCAAATCATTTAGGAATGGTGTAATCTCTTTACCATCAACTTCTTCATTTACCACGAAGCTTTGTGTTGATTCAAGTGAAACTAGAATAACGTTTTTACCTTTTGCTTTACCAAACATCTCAGGGTTTGGTTCAACGTGATTAGCTTTTACATAGTTTTCAATATCTACGATCTCACTACCATCAGCGAATGCGCGCTGGGCTTTAGCTTTTGATTGGAGAACAGCATCGTAAACATGGTAGTTGTATGTTCCGATATATTTAATAAGCATTTCACGGTCGAACGTACGTGTTAATAATTGTGGACGCTCTGTTTCTGCAAGACCCACATTAATAGCGAATAGAGCAATTGCACTCGCGAAGACAATAGCGATTTCTTTCTTCTTCACTTCAAACGCCTTCGTTTTACGAACAAATAAATAAGCAGCTAATAAAACGATGTCAATGAAAAGTAAGAAATCATACCCACTTACGAGTTCAGTAATACTGTTACCTAGCTCACCCATGTTGTTTGTTTGGAACAACAATGGAATCGTGATGAAGTCTGTAAACTCACGATAATATACAACGTTCGCAAATAATATGAAAGATCCAATGAAATTAATTATTAGTAGAACCCTATTTCTATATTTAGGAGATGCGAATAGAGCAAATCCTAAGAACAATAGAATAGAACTTATTGGATTCAGAAAGAGGATAATTCCTTCCATTTTGTTCTCAGTTTCAATGTTAAAAGCAAATTCATATACAAAATACGTTTTAATCCAAAGCATTATTGCTACAATAAAGAAAAATAAATATTTGTTTTGTAGCTTCTTCATCATTTACTTAGTACCTCCTTAGTTGGCTATAAGGAAAGAGCTACCATCTGTTTCGTTATCAACCATACATAAACGATATGATAGTACGTTTTCGGAAATAATTCAACTACCTTTTATCCTTATTTTCTTCCAAAATGTGTGGTTTCATTTAAAACCTTGTCTTTTCCCTACTAATAATAACGATTTATGATGCAAAAAAGTTTCATTATGGGTTATTTTACATAAAAAAAGAAGAGGCCAAACTCTTCTGACCTCTTATTTTCCCTTATTTCTCATAAGTTAAACATATCTAATCAGGACTTTTGCATTATTTTCGTTTTAACAAGCCATGCTCCACCAATGACGCCTGCGTCATTTCCGAGTGTAGCGATCGCAAAATCAGCACCTTCTTTTACCCTTGGTAGCGCAAATTTCTGAAATTCTTTCTTGAGTGGTGTTAAAAGCGCATCTCCTGCTTTTGAAACACCTCCACCTATAACAATTTTGGAAGGATTCAACGCGTTAGCAAGGTTCCCAATAGCTAGACCTAAATGGAAGGTCGTTATGTGAACGACTTCTGTTGCATGAGCATCACCTGATCCGTATGCTTCGAATACATCTCGTGCAGTTATTTCGTCCTTGTTATGTAGCAAACTTTCAGGGTAGGAATCGATCGTATCTTTTGCTGTTCTGACTATGCCTGTTGCAGAGGCAACTGTTTCCAGACAGCCAGTTTTTCCACAGTTACACTGTACTCCACCATCAGTTATTGAGGTAATATGTCCAATCTCCCCTGCCATTCCATTCGTTCCATGAATGATTGCACCTCTTGAGATTATTCCACCACCAACTCCTGTGCCGAGTGTGACACAAAGGAGGTCTTGCGCACCGTCCCCAGCTCCTCTCCACATTTCACCAAGAGCAGCGATGTTAGCGTCGTTATCAATAATGACTGGTAATCCTGTTTCGATCTCTAGCTTGTCTTTTAAAGGAAAATCTTTCCACCCGATATTTACTGCTTGATAAATAAACCCAGTTTCCATTTCGATAAACCCAGGTGCACCCATACCGATTCCAACAAAACGGTCATTTGATACGCCTACCTCTGTCATCTTATCATCTAGTGCTCTTGCGATATGTGTAGTGATATGACGCCCCTCATCACTTTTATCTGTTGGGATTTCCCATTTATTCTGAATCTCTCCATAATAATCAATAAATGCAAGCTTTATTGTAGTGCCTCCTAAATCGACGCCAATAAACCATTTTTTCTCGACCATCATCATCCACCTTTTTTTCTCTATATTATTTTAATGGGAAGCCTTTGTTTTGTAGAAACTTCTTCATATATGTTCGTACTGGTTTTGATAATTTATTTGCCATAAGGGAAGTCCATCCAGCATTTCGCTGTCCTTTTGTCCGATCATGATAATAAGAAGATATTGTAGCATCATACTCTTCCAAGCCCTTGATAAACTCTTCTTTATTCGGCTCATATTCGTCCTCGTGATAAATGTTATGAATTGGTAATCGAGGTTTTTTGTCGGGAGTCTGAGCAGGATAGCCAACACACAAACCAAATAATGGTATCACTTTAGAAGGAAGATTTAAAAGGTCACTTACTTCAGCAAGTGAATTTCTAAGTCCACCAATATAGCAAATGCCAAGACCCATCGATTCAGCTGCTATTGTTGCATTTTGAGCAGCTAATGAAGCGTCGATCAAACCAACCATAAATTTCTCTGTTGACTCAGTCGTTTCAGTAATATCGATATCATGCAGTCTAGCCGCTTCATGGTGACGATTATAATCCGCACAGAAAACAAAGAAGTGCCCATTTTCCCGAACGTAACTCTGGTTTCCAGCAAGTTCAGCTAGCTTTTTCTTCTTGGCATCATCTTTTACACCAATGATTGAATACGCCTGAATATAACTGGATGTTGAAGCTGCTTGAGCCGAGCGTACAATTGTATGAATCTGTTCATCAGTTAAAGGTTTGTTTTCAAACGCTCTTATCGATCGATGTTCAAGAAGTGTATTAATTGTTTCATTCATTTTTGTCCCTCTCTTTTTGCATTTCGGCTTTTAAGATCATTCTTGATTCGAGATATAACTCTTGTTCGATCATTTTCATTTCATATAGTTCATGTAATTCTTCTTCCATTAGTTCAAGATCACCTAATCTGCTTCCCGTATAGACGATCATACCGAACTTCTTTAGTAGTTGTTGTACTTCAAAGAGTGTTTTTTTCATTTTTCTCACCACGTTTATTATAGCAATCCACACACTTAAGTAAAATGATAAACACAAATAAAGACATCCTCACAAAATGGAGAATGCCTTATGTCTTATCGATCTGGGTCTTTTGGATGAAGTACAGTCGGTCTTCTATTCTTTATCGGCATAGGCGAGCGTAGAATAACATCTCGAAATGCACGATAGGAAAACGGAATAAATGGCCATAAGTAAGGAATATGAAATGATTTTGTCCGGATTAGCAAAAGGATCCATAATGTGATTCCAATCGAAAAGCCTACCACTCCAAATGCTGCAGTTACAATTAATAATCCTATTCTAACGATACGATTTGCTAGGCTAAGCTCATAAGATGGTGTAGCAAAGGTTCCCATAGCTGCTAATGCCAGATATAAGATCACTTCATTGATAAACAATCCAACCTCAACTGCTACTTGTCCTATTAGAACAGCTGCAACAAGACCGAGCGCTGTCGCAAGTGACGACGGTGTATGAATTGTCGCCATCCTTAATATGTCTAGCCCCACTTCTATCAACAAAAACTGAAGGAAGATTGGTATCGTACCAGTTTCATCTGCTCCAATAAACCTCATGTTCCCACCTAGTAAATCCGGGTTTGATGCAAACAAATACCATAATGGCAAGATAAAGATTCCAATCCACACAGCAATAAAACGAATTAGTCTAAGATATGCTCCTACAAGTGGCTTTTGCCTGTATTCTTCAGAATGTTGAAGGTGATGCCAAAACGTCGTGGGAGTAATCAACACACTCGGTGAGCCATCCACAAAAATTAATACGTGACCTTCGTATAGGTGAACTGCTGCAGTATCTGGTCGTTCTGTATACCTTACGAGAGGATAGGGATTCAATGGGCGTCCACAAATGAACTCTTCCACTGTCTTTTCTGCCATAGGAATCCCGTCTGTATCAATTTTCTTTAAAGACTCTTTGATTCTATTCACGATAGACGGATCCGCGATGTCTTCGATATAACTTATACACACATCTGTTTTAGAACGTCTTCCAATCTGCGTATATTCCATCCTAAGCGTTTTATCTCGAACTCTTCTTCTCGTAAGTGATGTATTAAAAACGATTGTTTCAACAAAACCGTCCCTAGCTCCTCTAGTAACCCTCTCTAAGTCAGGTTCCTGAGGTCCCCTTACCGGATAGGTTCTAGCATCGATCATGATAACTTCATCGATTCCATCGACTACGAGGGCCGTTGGACCTGATAATATAAGATCGATGACAGTGTCGAGATCATTCTGTTTATCAATCTCCACATATGGTAAATGCACTTGCATTAACTTTTCTAATGGATCTGGCTCTAGTTGGTCTGGCTCTAGTTGCGATAACAACTTCATCAAATAATGCAGGATATCATCTTTAACAAAACCATCTATTAAGAACATCGCCATACTTCTACCAGCATATTGAAGGTCAAGCTGAATAACATCGAAACTTTTCCCAACACCGAGCTCATTATGTAAATACTCCACGTTATGCGCAAAAGATTTCGTAACAGGATGCTCAATTCTATTTTCAGACATACATGCCCCTCCTCATATCCATCATTAACCAATTGAATGTCGTGCATACATGAATAATAATTGGGCACAAAAAAAATCAGCCGAAGTGGCTGATTTCGAATTAATCGATCATTGAAGACTGAAGGTACTGATAAATCAGTTCTGCAGTATGGAGCATCGAAGACTCGTGAGTACGCTCATATGCATGTGAAGCATCGATCCCTGGCCCGATAAGAGCATGGCGTATATCAGCACCAGCCCGAATAGCAGCAGAAGCGTCAGAACCGTAATATGGATAAATATCTACTTTGTAGTCTATGTTGAATTCTTCAGCAAGGTTAACTAACTGATTTCTAAGTCTGTAATGGTATGGACCACTTGAATCTTTCGCACATATAGAAACAGTAAATTCGTCAGACGCTTGTCCATCGCCAAGAGCGCCCATATCAACTGCTATATATTCAATCGTTTCTGTTGGAATGTTTGAATTCCCACCATAACCGATTTCCTCGTTATTTGAAATAAGGAAGTGCGTCGTATATGGCAGCGTCACATTGTCTTCTTTTAGTTTCTTAATGATTGCGAGAAGTAAAGCCACACTCGCTTTATCATCTAGGTGTCTCGATTTAATAAAACCACTATCAGTTAGCTGAACTCTCGGATCAAACGAAGTGAAATCTCCTATATTGATTCCAAGTTGTAAGACATCCTCTTTAGAATGTACTCGCTCATCTAACCGGACTTCCATGTTCTTTTCATCTCTTTTAATTTCGCCATTATTCTGATAAACGTGGACAGACGTTTGATGAAGTAAGATTGTGCCCGTGTACCTTTTACCTGAGGAGGTGATGATTTCACAATACTCCCCTTCGATCGCATTCCATCTGAAACCACCGATGAGAGATAGCTTAAGTCGTCCATCACTCTTAATATCTTTCACCATTGCCCCTAGCGTATCAACGTGTGCAGTTAGCATACGATGTTTGGAAGTATCTTCTCCTTCGATCGTGGTGATGAGTCCACCCTTATTATTTCTTCTACTTTTCATGCCGAATTCTTGTAGTCTTCCTTCAACCCAACTGATCACTTCATCTGTATATCCTGAAGGGCTAGGAATGCTAACTAATTCTTTAGTCGTTTGTAATAATTCATCCGCTTTAAAATGATTGTTCATTCAAGTGCCTCCCTTTTCTCTCCCACCAACAGTCCCGCGTTTTACCTCTACTAAAAATCAATTTCCCATCATAGTATGATGACAAGCTTATTAATTTTGGAGGTTTGGGATGATTAAAAAAATACATTATATCATCATGCTTAGTTTGATAGGATTTTTTGCACTCATCCTCATAAACACAAACAGCAATCCTGTGAGGGAATCTTTTATATATTTTCCTCCTGATCCAGACACAACGTTTGAATCAGCAAAAACCTCACTTTCCATCTTAACGCAGGAAGATGAAGATGAATACACACTAAGCCTGAAAACAGAGTCTAAATTAAGTGATACTGCCTATTTAAGGCAAGACATTACGATGCTTTATGAAGAAGGTCGCTTATTAGAAACAATGTCCAAGTGGGAAGAAAACATAAAAAAACTTACCAACAAAAAGAAAATAAAGAGTGAAGATAGCGGTCATTATGAAGCAGTATCCTATCATTATGGTGAGATTCATTATCCTAATGATGTTATTAAAAGCGCTCAAGAGATGAGCTATGCTCAACTATATGTAATTGATTCTCCAATGACACCGCTTGAATCGTTCAAGGAGCCTACTAGTCAAGAGGAAGTAGAGTGGAAAAAGCTCCTCGATCATGCAGTCTCTCAACAGTCTCAGGTCGTTTTTCAATCATTGATCGACCAGTTCCAAATTAATGCAGAAGATTATTACATCATACCCTTGACCAAATTACACAACTATCAAGATGCACCATTACCTGGTTTGACTAAGAAACAATCCGTAGACGCAATAGGTGGAATATGGGAAGGGATATACAAATATTATTTTTTAGGAACTCAGCCTGAAGAAGGGGAAGTTGAATCCCCTATCGGAAGCACCGTTCCATATATTTTGCTTCATAAAGATTCACCGTATTTGTTAGTTCTTTATCAAACAAAAAGCGGAAAGAATGTTCAACTGATTCAATATCTAAACAAACCTATCATTAGAGAACCAAGCTAGAGGTTTGCAAGGATTACTGTTGAGACCTCATTGAAGGTAGTCACTTCTGGAATAGTCGAATTAGATGGTCTCTTATCTGTGTCTCTAGAATTGAAATAAATAACATCAAACCCAGCTTCTATGGCCGGCCTTACATCTTGATTCAATGAATCTCCAACGTAGAGGAAGTTTCCTTCCTCTTCTTTTGCATAATTAAAGATTTGAGGATCTGGCTTAGATAACCCCACATGCTGTGATATATAAATATTTTCATTATTGAACCATCGATCTAAACGTAATTCTTTAATCTTTGAGCGTTGTATTTCGTCGGAACCATTCGTAATGATTCCTAATAATACTGGTTGATTTGAAAGTTTCGTTAGAAGCTCCTCAACACCTGGAAATAACTCCGAGAAAGTCGCTACATTCCATTCATAATTTGATTGAAAATCTAGAGCTTCCTCAGCATTACTGTTAATATTAAAGCTCTCATTTGCTGATTGAAATCGATTAATTTGATACGTTTCTCTAGACCAGCTTCCAGATTCATAATGATCCCAATAGTCATCACAGTACCTTTTGAAAACCTCAAACCATTTTTCAGGTGAAACAGAAGCTTTTTTTCTTCTGAGCATCTTCTCCGCAAAGTGTAGCATTGTTTTTCGGAAAGCCTTCTCATGGTCGTAGAGCGTGTTATCTAAATCAAAATAAATATGTGTCCAATACATGTTTTTCACCACCTAAAAAACCCCTGCCCTATGGCAGAGATTTAAGATAAAAACGAAGAAAACAGCTTTTTGCTAACACCAGGGATTTTCAATGTATTTCCTACTACAAAGCGTCTCACCACCGCAATGCCAAGTAAGCTGTTTGTTATTCTATAACGGTATTCATAAATCACGATCACTAACGAAAACAGTAAGATCAATCTAGAAATTCTCATGAATGGTTTCCTCCTGAAACAGTATGTTAGTACTACTGTTTACAGGAGGGGCTTGTTTTATCCATTTTGAATTGTATTAGCGTTTTTGAAACGTACATCATTCACATACCCTAATACAATTGTGAAAATCGGAGATAGCCACAAGAATATAGCGAACGGTAAATAACTTAGTACTGAAACACCTAACGTCTCTGCAAAAAACGCTCCTGAGACTCCCCAAGGTATAAGTGGGTTCACTAACGTTCCAGCATCCTCAAGTGTTCTAGATAGGTATTTCCTATCGACTCCTGCTTTGTCAAAGAATGGCTCAAACGTTTGCCCAGGCAGTAATATCGATAAATATTGCTCACCTGTTAATAAATTCACTCCAATAGCAGAGCCTGCTGTAGCTGATATCAAATGGCCTTTTCGGTTTAATAATTTTGTTAAACCTGTCATCAGGGCTTGGATAATCCCAAGAACCTGCAGGACCCCCCCTAGTGCAAGTGCTAGTAAAATTAAGGAAACACTCCACATCATTGATTGTAAGCCACCTCGATTAATAATTCCATTAACTAGCTCACTCGATGTCTCAAGCACAAACCCATTCTGCATCGTATTGATAATTGCCGTCAGAGAAAAAACACCCTGAGCCCCAATTGCAACTAGAATCCCTGCAATCAAGCCAGAAACTAAAGTTAATAACACGGGTACACGCATTAGAGCTAAAATTAGTACGACCAATGGTGGTAGTAGCGTCCAAAACGATAAGGTAAACTCACTTGATAATACAGAGAGAGCTGTCGATAAATCTTCAGGGTTCACAGAAGTTGAAAACTGATTACTCATAATGAAAAAGAATATAATCGTAACAATAATTGCAGGAATCGTCGTATTCATCATGTGTCTTATATGCGTAAAGAGATTTACTCCTGATACAGCCGGAGCAAAGTTCGTCGTATCCGATAATGGCGACATCTTATCTCCAAAACATGCACCAGAGATAACAGCTCCAGCTGCTAAAGCGGGATTAACTCCCATCGCAGTCCCGATCCCCATCATCGCTATACCTATCGTACCAATCGTTGTGAATGAGCTTCCAGTAAAGCTCGAGACGATAATCGTAATAATTAGAGCGCTAATTAAAAACCATTCTGGTTGAATAAACTTCAATCCACCAAACAGAAGGGCAGGAACTGTCCCACTTTGCATCCATATGGCAATCATCATTCCTACTATGAATAGAATTAGCACGGGCTTTAATCCGGTTGTAATACTATCCAGTAAGCCTTTTTCTATGTTTTCCCACTTGATTCCCCTCACAAGTCCAAAGATACTTACGCCTACGATGCCAACAAATAGTGGCATGTGGGGTTCTACCCCCATAATAATAATACTGAAAAGCATCCAGCCCATGAGAAGCGAAATAACGATGAGCGCGGATGAAAACGATAATTTCTTCACAACTTAACTCTCCCTTTTTTTATAACTATTACTCAGTTTGTCCTAACACTATTTTTCCCATAAAAAAATCCCTTCTAAAAAGAAGGGACGAATTTGATCGCGGTACCACCCTAGTTGACAGCAAATGCTGTCCTCTCAAGTTCCATCATAACGACAGGATTGCCGGGTGTATTTTCACCAAGTTCCTCAGCTGTAAGTTCACTTCATGATTGCCCCGATTCACACCTACCAACGGGTCTCTGCTGCTGCTCATCATAAGCTACTCGACTGAATCATAACTTTTGTGCTTTTATGCTTTTGCGCGTTTAAGTAATACTGATATTTTATACCTGATACTTTAGTCTGTCAAGACAAAATAATGCCATACAAAAATGAAAAAAGCACCAGTATACTTTGGTGCTCCGTTACATGCCTATATACCTAGAATAAAGAGCTTTCGCACGACCACTGTCGCTCGTACCTTGAACAAGTACTCGCCCGTCGGGGAAAATAACTAACCTCTCCCCTTCTTCGAGTTCTGCTTTAAGTAGGAACGGTGTTTTCTTTACTTTAGCTATATTCTCTAACTTGTTCGACCATTCTGTTAGATCAAAGGTCTTTTCAATCTTAATCTGTATCGTTTCTCTCCCACAAAGTGAAGCTATATTATCTGTGGCGCCATGGTGTAATGCAGGATACTCCTTCTTCTGACAAGCTTTGCAGTCTGCTTTAGGGGACGAATACTTCATTGAATACGTGTGGTTGTTCCATAAATCAACTGTGAGTAAGCAACGAGTAAGTTTGTCATGGGCACCTACGACGTATTTCATTGCTTCTGTCACTTGATATGACGCGATAACATCAACAATAGGTGATATGACACCAATCGTATCACACGTCTCGCCAGTAGTAGAATCAGAGCCTTGTATGAAGCATCGTAAACAAGGTGTTTCGCCCGGAATGAAGAGTGCAGTCATTCCCCTCGAACTAACAGCACCTCCATAAACGTAAGGCACACCTGTCTTAAATGCTGCATCATTCAATAAAAAACGAGTCGAAAAATTATCGGTACCATCCATGACCATATCGATTCCATCTAATAACTCAATGATGTTTGAAGCATCCACATCAGCAGTAATCGCCTCAATCGTTACTTCTGAATTCATCTTTTCGAGCTTATTTTTAGCAGCCACCGCTTTAGGTAATGCAGCTTCTACATCATTCTCGTCAAATAGCATTTGTCTTTGCAAATTACTTTTCTCAACATAATCACGATCAACGATTCTAACTTTCCCAAAACCCGCTCTTACCATATGATTGGCTATCGCAGTTCCAAGTGCGCCCATTCCAACGATCAAAATACTCGTATCACCAAACTTCTTTTGACCCTCTTCTCCAATTTGAGAGAATAACATCTGACGTGAATAACGCTGGTATTGACTCATCCCTCTCTCCCCCTTCGGATTTCAGTATAGTCTTCTTTTGTATTAACATTACTAAACAAATGTGATGACTCATTAAACGCTACATATCGAGTGTTCAACTGTTCTAAAACATCCATAACACGCTTGCTACCAAGTTGTAGTTTCTGGTCGATCATCTCTTTACACGCATATCTGTACACTGCACATAACGGCTGAATGCGACCATTTGCTACTGGAATAATAGCATCCGCATTTGGATAACGCTCCGCTTCATCTAAAAGTTTAGAAAAGAGTTCAGCAGTTACAAGTGGCATATCGCAAGCAACGACAACGTAATTGGCTGCTTTCTTTGTATTCATCGCCGTCAACATCCCTGCTAATGGGCCGTTTCCAGACAAATTCTGTTCATCCGTTATAACTTCTACTTTCTTAAGGATTTGGAACCTATTTATTAGCTCAGGCTTTGTCACGACAATGCTTTCGTTCACATGTAATTCTAGTTCATTCAATATCTTTGAATAGAAAGGAACACCTTCATAGTCTATGAACGCTTTATCACTACCAAACCTACGTGATGCTCCTCCGGCTAATAACACGCCACATATTCTCATAAAAACCAAACACCTCCTGCTAGACCTCCGCACACAGAAGAAATTATGTTTACAGCATCATTATTTATACCACGTACTCCTCGTGTTTGAATCGTTTTGTGACCACAATGATAGTGGTGTTCAGTTTTTATCTCGCAACGTTCACAGTAGAACTCTTCCTGGATTGTAGCACCGATGATTGTGTCTAATAAGCAACCTAGTATTCCAGCGAATGTTGCGGCAAGGAATAGGGAAGAGGAAAATCCAAAAAGAAGAAAACCGACTCCCGATAATAATGAGGCTGCTACGATCGAGGCTAGAAATCCTAGGATACTTACAGCTCCGGATGTTCCTCTAGGTACTAATTTAAGATTCAGAATATGAAATGGAGGTTTTTTTGAGAGCACACCTATTTCTGAAGCCCATGTATCTGCGATCGATGTCGCTAGAGCAGAAATAAAAAAAGCTAACCACCATGTGGAAGGAAAAATCCCCATCATTAGTCCAGCAAATGCTGCAGCACCCCCGTTAGCGAAAACTTGAGCCTCGTCTCTCGCTGCTCCTTTTACCACAATTTGGTTGATAGTGTTTTTTCGTTCGCATTTGTATTTGCTCCAACCTGTTGAAGTCACAAAAAATACGCCGAGGAGAACTAATCCTCTCCAGCCAAAACCAAACGCTACAGCTGTTCCTACAATAACCGAGGCTAAGGCACCCATTTTATTTAATGCATCCATTCTGAGCCCGAGTACCCCCGCGACAATACAAATGACAGAATAAAGGATAATCATGTGAAGGATAAGATCTTTTTATCAGTAATAAGAGCTCCAACGGGAAGGTCAAATGGCTCGACAGGTAATTCTTTGACTAATTGAATATCATAAGCTAAAGAAACTGTAGAGTTGTGATAGTGCTGAAGAAACCTGTCATAATAGCCTCCTCCAAACCCAATACGATACCCTCTTTCATCAAACAACAGGCCAGGAACGATCAATAACTGAATCTCTTCTGGTGAGCATTCTTCAGTTACTTCTGGTTTTGGTTCTTGCAAGCCGAAATACACTGTTTCTAACTCATTCCAACTAGTTAAATAACGAAATGTCATTGTTTTATCTTCTGGATGGCATTTTGGTACAGCTACTTTTTTGCCAACTGACCAAGCATGCTCAATAATTTTCCTCGTGTCCACTTCATTTTTCATAGCAATGGTTAACCCAATCGTATTCGCACTCTTATAAGGCTCATATGTAAATAGTTGTTCTAAAAGCTGATGGTCGTATTTGCTCTTCTCATCCTCGGAAAGCTCCTTCAATCGATCCTTCATTTCTGTACGCCATTTATGTTTTGTTTGCATTGGTCCCTCTCCCTTTTACGTGGTTACTATCAGTTTAAGGGAAAAATGACAAATAAAAAAGCAGTAGGATAACCTACTGCTTACTTTGTTTCGCGATGTAACGTGTGTTTCTTTAGTCTTGGGCTATATTTTTTAAGTTCAAGACGATCTGGGTTTGTACGTTTGTTCTTAGTAGTAATGTAGTTACGATCGCCAGTTTCAGTGCAAGCCAATGTAATTTGTACGCGCATGAATATCCCTCCAAATCCTATCAAACTGTTCATTTAACAACATACTTTATTATGATAACAAACAATTTCCGTTCTATCAAGTTGTTTTTAATGGTTAGATAGAGCTTTATATTTTTCAATATAATCTTTAACAACATCAACATAAGTCGAGTGTGACCAGGTAAGTGGCGCGACCGAAAGTGGCTTTCCTGTATAAGGGTTTACTTGCTCAGGAAGAATTCCACTTGAAAGGGAATGACGCTGTGCCCACTCGAGGTGTACCTTAGCTTTTGCTAGCTCTTCGATCGTTTTCGCTCGTGCGATCTTCCATTTCGCCATCCATAATGTACAAATAATCCACGGGTTCCCTGGAACTTCTTCAACATTTTGTGATTGTTGAAAGTAATAATCGCTAACGTAACGCGCTATACCACCGACAGATGTTTTTACAGAAAGACGCTCTTCTATTAATTCCATTGTCTTGACCATCCTAGGATCATCAGGTGGTAGAACTCCAAAGGCAAAAAGCCCAAAGACACTGCTTTCGATCGTATAATCTTTTGTAATTTCTTCTGTTTCACTGTTTGTATAAATTCCTCTAATAAAACACGATCGATCCTGATCATAGAGGTGTTTTTCGATCCCTTTTTTTATTTTTTCAGCACCTGCAAAATAGCTTTCTGCACGATCATCTTCACCGAAAAGGGTTGCAAATGAGTGAGCTGCCATAAGACCGCCATACGTAGCAGCAGCTGTAAAACTAAACACCCCTAGACGCTCTTCCCATAAGTCATATGATGGGAAAGGTAAATCCAGAGAGTCATCCATGTAATCCAGTAAAAACCTCGCTCCAGGACGAATAAGGTATTTATAGAGCGATTGTGCAAATTCAATATCCCCTGTCGACTGATAATGTTCCCAGAATGCCCATAAGACTAGTGCTGTCTCATCTTCTTGAATAGGAAGTTGCGAAGAACCTGTTCGGTCGATATAAGGATGCCAACTTGAACCTACCGATCCATCAGGATTATATTTATGGTGAAGGTATCCTTCTACAGACAATAGTTCAGCGCAACATCGATAGAAGTTTGATACCATACCATGATAACCAGCCTTTGATAAAGAAGCGGCAACAAGTGCCCCATCCCTTGGCCACATATAGCTATAATGGTCACGATTATAATGAAGGATATCTGAGTCATTGGCTGCAATGATTGTTCCATTCTGATTCGTTTGGGTTCGAACGATCAAAAGGCTACGTTTATAGAGTGATAATAGCTCTGGACTTAAGTCAGATTCAGGAATAATCGATTTGTTTACCCACCTATTCCAATACATGCGAATTTTCTCGAGGGTTAGTCGGGTGCCAATCTCACTAACATACGCATGAAGATTGCTGACTTCTTCTTTTGTTCTTCCAACAGTCATCCAATAATACGCAGTAGTCTCAGCTTTCCCAGCAATTTTGGTTTCGAGAGAGAAGGTACTATCTACAGACCCTTGTGCAATGGGATTCACATGCAAGTGGCCATCCTCAGCATCTCGCCACGTACCTTCTGCTGCTTGGAATCGCTTCACGCCAGTTGTATATTGTTCGATCCCAGCGCCATCCACCTCTCCATTAAAAAGAAAATACCTATATCTTTTATAATGAATAATCGATTTTGTATCCGGACAATAATATGCGGTATCCCCCACTTCCGTTTCATAAATATTTAAATCTTGGTGGAAGAACAATCGGACTTCTTTGTTTTTCTCTTCTAGATTTTGAATCGTAATCTTCCGAATCATCAACATTTCTCGTTGGTGTACACCTTCTTCAAATATGAGCTTTAAACCAAGATGAGGGTGATAAGCTGTACTATACGTGACCAGCGTGTCTTCATCATAATTGGGGTTAATTTCCCATTCTGATGAGTGGAGCCAAGAAAATTTCCCATCAACCCAAACTCCAATTCTGTTCGCATGTCCTTGTACATGATTTTGCTGACCTACATAAGGGTAGAAAATATCTCGAATTTGCAAGAATTGATCCATGTTGATCAAGAGCTGCCCATTCCCAATCACTAAGTGTCTTGGCATCTCGTCCCTCCTCGTCCACCATCTAGTTTAGTGTATTTCATAAAGAGTCGAGAGATTACTAGAGGAAGGAAGAAAGAATCACAAAAAAATCCACCTCCTCTAAAGGCAGGTGGATTTCTTATTATGAGTTCAAGTCGTATCGTTTACCTTTCACAACGTAAATGACACTTTCTGAAATGTTCGTACAGTGATCACCGATTCTTTCAATGTAACGACAGATGAATGCTAATTGCTGGATTTGACTGATGCTATCAGGGTATTTAGTCATAAGCTCTAGTAGCTCTTTTACTAAGCGTCCATACATATTATCGATTTCGTCATCAGCATCCGCTACATCTTTCGCTTGATTCACATCTTCTTCATAGAAAGAAGACAACACTTCTCTTAGCATGTTGTTTGCTTTTTCAGCAAGAGCAGGTATTTCCTCAATTGGTTTTACGAAAGGTTTATCGCCGATTCGGATGATCGACTTTGCGATGTTAACAGCCAAATCACCTACTCGTTCTACATCAGTAGAAATCTTTAGCGCGGAAATTAAACGACGTAAATCTGAAGCAAGAGGTTGCTCTTTTGCAATAAGCCAGATTACTTTTTCGTTAATCTCTTCTTCTAGCTCATTAATTTTGTGATCATTATCGATGATTTCAAGAGCTTTCTCTACATCTTGATTTTTCAATGCTTTTATCGAATCATCAACAGCGAGCTGAGCAAGAGAACCTAGCTCTAAAAGTTGAGCTTTGATTTCATCTAGTTGTTCTTGAAAATTTTCTCTAACTACCATATACAGTCACCCCCGAAATTTTTAACCGAAACGGCCAGTAATATAGTCTTCTGTGCGCTTATCTGATGGATTAGAAAACAGTTTGTTCGTGTCAGAAAACTCAACCACTTCACCGTTAAGGAAGAACGCAGTTTTGTCAGAGATTCGAGCTGCCTGCTGCATGTTATGCGTAACGATGATGATACTGAATTCTTTCTTCAATTCCTGAACAAGTTCCTCAACTTTTAGTGTGGAAATAGGGTCAAGAGCGGATGTTGGCTCATCCATCAAGATTACGTCTGGTTCGATCGCAAGACAACGCGCGATACAAAGACGCTGTTGTTGTCCTCCAGATAGACCGTACGCATTCTCATTTAATCGATCCTTTACTTCTTCCCATAGAGCTGCACCTTTTAAGCTTTTCTCTACGATTTCATCAAGTACTTTTTTATTCTTAATTCCGTGAATCTTCGGCCCATAAACCACGTTCTCATAAATGGATTTTGGAAATGGGTTTGGCTTTTGAAAAACCATTCCCACTTTTGTACGAAGATCTTCTACTTTATATTTATTATCAAAAATGTTGTTGTCTCGGTATTTGATGTCACCAGACATCTTCACGATTGGAACCATTTCTACCATACGGTTAAGTGCTTTAATGAAGGTTGATTTACCGCAACCAGATGGTCCGATAATTGCTGTAACCTGGTGTTCTGGAATATCAAAGCTAATATCAGTTAACGCCTGGTCTTTTCCATACCAAAGGTTAAAGTTCTCAATGCTATATACAGGCTGACCATCTTTTTTCTGTTCTACTTCCTTGCGAGGAGCTTTTTGGACCTTTTTTTCATCCATAATCGTTTTCATGATACTATTCCCCTTTTCATGTTGATGATTAGAGCATGACTTCTCTTATAATCGTTTTGAAAATTTATTACGAATTAACACAGCAATTGAATTCATGATCAATAGCATAACAAGTAGCACAATGATTCCTGCAGCTGCTACATCGTGGAATTCAGTCTGTGGACGACTTGTCCAGTTAAAAATCTGAATTGGCATAACCGTAAACCCAGATAGAAGGTTTTCAGGTAGATAAGCAACGAACGTAAGTGCACCGATCATAAGCAATGGGGCTGTTTCCCCAATTGCTCTCGATAGTGCCAATATTCCACCTGTCAAGATCCCAGGAATGGATGCAGGCAATACGACTCTTCGAATGGTTTGCCACTTCGTTGCTCCCATAGCGAAGGAAGCTTCTCTTAACTCCTTTGGTACAGAACGAATTGCTTCTTGTGCTGCTACCACGATAATAGGTAGAATCAATAAGCTCATCGTTAACCCACCTGCAAGTACACTGCGGCCCATCTCAAGCATACGAACAAAAACAGTAAGACCGAGCAAACCAAATACAATGGAAGGAACACCTGCTAAGTTTGAGATGTTCAACTGAATAAAGGTAGTAAACCGATTCTTCTTTGCGTATTCTTCAAGATAAATCGCTGTCCCAACTCCAATGATTAATGAAACGGGCGCAATTACTGCCATCACCCATAAAGAACCGAAAAAGGCAGCCTTTATCCCAGCTTTTTCAGGGAATCGTGATGCGAAGTTTTGGAAGAATTGTAAATCTAAATAACCAATTCCTTGAGTGAATATCCGATATAAAAGGATAACTAAAACAACGAGTGCAAAAAGAGTAGCCCCAAAAAAGACCCCTTTTAGAATGTTGTTCTTTGTTAACCTCGATTGCATATTTTTTTTAACTTTTGCCTGATCGATTAATTGCATTAGTATTCCTCCCTAAATCTACGAGAAATATATTGAGCGATGAGGTTCATGATTAGGGTGAATAAGAACAGCGTCATCCCTACTGCATAGATACTATAGTAGATCGTTGTACCAAATCCTGCATCTCCAAGACTAACTTGAACGATATATGAAGTCATTGTTTGAATTGACTCAGTAACATCCATTGTCAGTTTCGGAGTAGCACCACCCGCTACCGTTACAATCATTGTTTCACCGATTGCACGTGAAATGGCTAACACGAATGAAGCGATAATCCCAGACAATGCTGCAGGTAGAACGACTTTCACTGCAACTTCAAAACGTGTTGCACCTAGTCCGAGAGCACCCTCTCTAATTGCATTTGGTACTGAACTCATAGCATCTTCAGAAAGCGAAGCGACCATTGGTATAATCATGATACCCACTACAATACCAGGGCTTAGTGCATTGAACACAGGGAGACTCGGAATAACATTTTGCAATACAGGTGTCACAAAAGTTAAAGCAAAGAATCCATAAACGATCGTTGGGATTCCCGCTAATACTTCTAGAATCGGTTTAATAAATCGTCTTACACGATCAGTTGCATATTCACTCAAATAAATGGCAGCAGCTAATCCAAATGGAATAGCAACCAACATAGCAATTCCAGTTATCATAAGTGTACCTGAGATAAGTGGCCAAATACCGTAATCAGGATCACCTTCAAAGAACGGATACCAATCTTTGTTTGTAAAGAATTCTATAATAGAAACCCGATTAAAGAACGTGAAGGTTTCTACAATCAACGTAAAGACAATCCCTAACGTAGTAAGTACTGAAAGGATTGCACATAAAAGTAATAATCCTGGAACTAGTTTCTCCATGAAATTTAGACGAGTTTTTTGCTTTTCTTTTTTATCTTTTATCATCTGACGAATAGATCTTTCCATTCTAATACTCCCCCTCACACAAGAGCAAAACAGGTTAAAGTGAGGAGCTTTTACTCCTCACTACACCCGTTTTAATTTAATTCATTACTTTCCTGCAATTTCATCTAGCTTTTCAAGTGCTTCTGTATACTTTTCTTCAGGAAGTGCTACGTAACCAACAGCATCTGCCATCGCACCAGCATTTTCAAGTGCATACTTACTAAAGTCATACACTGCAGCGTCGTCTTTTACAGCAGAGTGCTTAACATAGTTGTATAGCGGACGAGAAAGTGGCTCGTAAGTTCCGTCTTGAATAGTTTCAGCACTAGGCTCGATTGCTTCGCCTTCGCCGTTTACAATTGGTACAACATTAAGGTTTTCTTTGTTTTCAAGATAGTAAGCATATCCGAAGAAAGCCATACCATTTTTAGAACCTGTAACGCCGTTTACAAGAACGTTATCGTCTTCAGAAAGTGTAGCTTCTTTATTCATTTGTTCTTCTTCTAGAACAACTTCATTGAAATAATCATAAGTACCAGAGTCAGTTCCTGGGCTATATAGCTTGATTTCTTCTTCAGGCCATTCAGAGTTAATGTCACTCCACATTGTAGCTTTACCAGTCCATACTTGCTTAAGTTGATCGATTGTCATCTTGTCTACCCAGTCGTTTTCTGAGTTTACTACGATTGTAAGACCATCTTTAGCAACTTCGAATTCAGTGTAGTCAATACCAGCTTCTTCTAGCGCTGAAACTTCTTCTTCCTTAATCGGACGAGAAGCGTTACTCATGTCAGTTTCACCGTTAGAGAACTTTTCAAATCCTCCGCCAGAACCGGAAACACCAACACTTACTTTTACTTTAGGTTGAACAGCAGCGTATTCTTCAGCAAGAGCTTCAAAAATCGGGAATACTGTGGAAGAACCGTCTACCATAACATCTCCAGATAATTCTTCTCCGTTACCAGACTCACCGCCTGTATTGTTTCCACAAGCTGCAGCCAATACCAATACGAATGACATTACTAGCATTAATGCGATGTTTTTAAACTTCATGTGCTCTTTCCCCCTAAATGGATGTGTTTTTTATGGGTCATTAGGACTCCTACTGACCTCTCAACCACAATTACAAGAATACAGCTTGATTATTAATGACATATAAACCGATTGTAAAGATAGTGTAAATAATCCGTGTAGAAAAGCTGTTTTTTGTGCATGTTTTTGAGAATCATTGTCGAAAATACATGATTCTCGACTAGATTATCACTTACTTTACCCAATCAAAAAAATAAAAACCGCATCTCTGCGGTTTTTATTTTATTCCTCATTTTCTTTTTTATCTTTACTACCACTAGGAGTTTTTGCCTGATTCTTTAGTTCAAAGTAAGCATCTAAGATTCTTCCTCCGATTCTCTTATTAACAAAATCTGAACTCGAATCATTCACTTCAGGGACAACAACTGAAAAAGCAACTTCAGGATCTTGATAAGGAGCAAATCCAACTAGTGTTAAATTGTAATCTTCACCTATCTGAGCAGTACCCGTTTTCCCAGCAGCTACATAATCATCACTCTGGAAGAAATTATAGTTCGTACCTGCCGTACCTTCTTTAGTATTCATGACCATCCACATACCTCTTTGGATGTGTTCTACTTCTTCTTTACTCATCTTCACTTTATTTAATACATTCGGTGTATTTTGATAAAGAATCGTGTTTGACAGCGATTCAGTTTCGGATGGCTCATGTACTTCTTTTAATAGATGTGGTTTAATACGGTATCCGCCATTTGCAATCGTTGAAATGTATTGAGCCATTTGCATTGGAGTATACGTATCGTATTGCCCTATCGATAAGTCGAGTAGATTACCAAATTGGCCGATTCCTCCGTTAAGCCCTGCGCTTTCACCAGGAAGATCGATACCAGTCGGTACCCCCAGTCCAAATTGAGAAAATGACTCTCTCATTTTGTTGTAGGCTTCCGGGTCGTAACTACTACGCTTCTTTGGCTCATAATCATACCCTGCCATCATCATTGCAATCTTAAACATGTAGACGTTGGATGATTTTTGTAGTGCAACTAGATCTGATATTCTGCCCATAGCCCTTGAAGTATAGGAAGATTTCGTCCTCCCATCAGAAAAACGAAGCACCTCATCTACTAGTCTACTATTAGGATCGATTACATCATATTGATATCCGGTTAGCACAGTGGCGCCCTTTATGGTGGAGCCCATCGCATATGAATCTCCGATTACTCCGAACGTTCTTCCTATAAACTTTCCATTATTGTAACTTTTTCCCGCTATCGAAAGGACTTCTCCCGTATCAGGGTCCATCATCACAACATATCCTCTAGTTGCTCCGTACTTTCTCGCAGATCGCAATTCTTCTTCGAGGATCTTTTCTACTTTTTGCTGTAGATCAATATCGATAGAAAGAACAAGATCATTGCCTCGCTGCCCTTCTATCACTTCTGGTTCTCCGATTGGTTCACCGGTTTTATCTGTTACAAACTTTTGTTTTTCTTTTTGTCCTTTCAGGAATTCTTCATATTGCTTTTCAAGATAACTCACGCCTACTTGATCATTTCTGTCATAGTCTCTCATTCTGTAAAAACTTAAACTTTCACGAGGAATATGTCCCACATTTCCAAAGATCGTCTGTAGGGTCTCACCATATGGATATTCCCGCGTCGCATCTGCAGAAATATCAACTCCTGGTAATTCACCAAGATTCTCACTCACTCGAGCGATTTCATCTTCAGATAAATCCATTTTTATCGTTTGAGATGATAATGCATAGCCATTATCCATTGCTCTTTTTATAGCAGCTACCTCTAATTCTGTAGCATCATTTTTAATTTCAGCTAGATCTTCTTCAGTAATTCGCTCTATTTGAAGCTTATATGCATCTGATGAATCCAACTCGTCCCACTCTTTCTCTGAAAGTTTCTCTTTCGCTTTATCAGGGCGGGTTACGATCCAGTAATCCTTTAAATCACGATCCGTTACGTCTTCAGGGTCTTTATCTATATATTCTGCAAGCTTTTTAGCAAGATTTAACCTTTCCTGTTGATTCGTGTTTTGGGTCCTTATGTAAGTGAGGGCAAATTGAGGGTTATTGTCCACAAGAACTCGTCCATACCGGTCATACATTTTCCCTCTTGGTGCACTAGACTCTGCCGTAACATTTTCAGTTTGTTCAGATACTCGTTCGTATTCTTCACCTTCAACAATTTGAATGACACCTAAGCGTAAGACGAGCACGGAGAATAAAACAAATACTGATAAAAACAATATATTTAACCTCATAGGTACATGGTTCTTCTTCTTTTTATGATGGTTCACGCTATTCTTCCTTTCAAAACACAATTAGACACCTGTAGAGTACAGGTGCCCTATCCCATATTTATTTACTATACTTAGTGATAGTCAGATTGTAAAGGGTCTAACGAGCTATTGCGCAGGCTTTGATGCTGACTTTTCATTAAACGCCTTAACAATTTTAAGTTTTCGATAAAAAAGGTAAATAACAGAATGACCTATACCTAAGATCAACAATAGAAAGGGAACAATTTCAGTGTCCTTTGAAATGGAAATTGCAATAAGAAATATTGTTATTGATACGATTCTGCCTAAATTTAGATAAACTTCTCTCACAACGATATACTCTATTCTCATCTCAGCAGCATTCCATGCTTTGCCGATGACATCATACGTTAGAGACACATAAGGCACAAAAAAGATTGGGTAAGCAATCGAAATACATATTCCATATATAAGCAATCGAGGGAAGGTTAAGTCGAGTGTTAGGATGAACACAGAGAGATATAACATCGTTCCTGCATATAATATTGCCTTAATGCGGAATCGTGGTTTTATTAGACGTGTGGCTAAATAATAAACTAGAAACGATACAGCTGAGTTAACTAACCCAAACGTGCCGATCGCAAGTTCACTACCAGTCGTAATAAATACAAGAACAGCTATGATAAAAATGAATGTTCCTTCTCGTAGCCCTTGAAAAAAATGGGCATGGAGAACATTTAACCAATCGCTGTTGGATTTACGTTCATTAAAAACTCTCATAAATGAGAAATTCCCTTTGGCAGATCGTCGCTTTAAGAAAAAACTCAATATCACTGCAGCAAAAAAGAGTAGTAACGATACACCAAATATAATCTTATATCCTGTATAAGATTCAAGGCTTGAAATGACAAACCCCGCAAAGATAGGACCGATCATCCCCGCAAATGAAGTGAGTAGTCCAAGAAAGCCATTAAAAAAATCTCTCGTATCTGGTTCAGTTATTTCAAAAGTTAAGACATTGAATGCTAACCAGTAAAAGCCGAATCCGATTCCTAATAATGCCCCTAGTAAAATAAGCAAGTGCCCTGCATTTTGCCCTAAGAAAAGGACTGTAATATAAAACAGCGCTAGGAATATAACTCCGATTCTGAGAACAATCACCCGGTCCATCTTTTTAGCCCATCTACCGGCTAAAATAAATGTGAGTGGTTGGCTTATGACTACAGATAAATTATATATCCCAATGTCCGCAAATTCACCGGTTTGCTTCCATAAATATACGTTGACGAACGTATTGGATAGTGCGATGCTCAAGGCATATAATCCACCTATCGTTAATAGCAAAAGTAGGTCTTTTGTAACTTCTATATCACCCATCACATGTTTAAGAACTTTCATAGCGAACTCCCCTTTTTTCCTCCATCCTTATTTTGTATTAATTCTTGTTCGTTATGCGAAAGAATACAAAAGGGCAAGATGTTTTTGAAAGGAGAGTTCTATGTATTATTTCATCTATAGAGGGGAAGTTATTCCCGATCAAATATTGAATAACCTTGTTATCGAAATAGATAGTAAAGCTATAAAAACCGGTCATCGTTATACATTTAATGAAGAAAAAAATTCGATTGCGGTATCTTCACTATTCATATCACGTAGAGAGAACCAGATTCTTGTTTCTAGTCCTTATGATTACTGTGACGGATGTTTGGTAACAGATGCAGTTATCCAATATATTTTAAGTCATCTCGGAAGTATGTATACAGTAATAGAGTCATAAATAAAACCCTGGCATAATCGCCAGGGTTTATTATTAAAGATTATTTTGCAGCTTCGTAACGCTTAGCTACTTCATCCCAGTTAACAACATTCCAGAATGCACTAATGTAATCTGGACGCTTGTTTTGATATTTAAGGTAGTACGCGTGCTCCCAAACGTCTAACCCAAGAATTGGAGTAATTCCTTCCATTACAGGAGTATCTTGGTTTGGAGTACTTGTAATTTCTAGCTCTCCGCCTTTAACGACTAGCCATGCCCAACCTGAACCAAAACGTCCAGCAGCAGCACTAGCGAATTCGTCTTTAAAGCTTTCAAAGCTACCGTATTTCTTTTTGATTGCTTCGCTTAGGTCACCTGATGGCTCTCCGCCGCCATTTGGGCTAAGTACTTGCCAGAAAAGAGTATGGTTAGCATGTCCGCCACCATTGTTTCTTACAGCAGTACGAATACCTTCTGGTACAGCATCCAGGTTGCCAAGAAGATCTTCAAGGCTCTTGTCTGCTAGATTATCGTGACCCTCAAGTGCACCGTTAAGCTTTGTTACATAAGCATTATGGTGTTTACCGTGGTGGATCTTCATTGTTTCTTCGTCAATATGTGGTTCTAGTGCGTTAAAATCGTAAGGTAGTTGTGGTAGTTCAAATTTAGCCATTGTAAATCTCCTCCTTTAAAAGTATGTAACTCCAAGTGACTAGACGTTCATTGTCACAAGGCGTGATTACGATGTATCACATTTTTACAGTAGCAGATTTATCCACTGTTTTCAAATGATTAACACCTAATCGCCTAGCCACTTTTTATATTTCCACGTTTAAAGGATAATAAACATAAAAAAACCACCTGATAGGTGGTGAATCGATTTAATAATGGTGGCTCCGGACGGAATCGAACCGCCGACACGTGGATTTTCAGTCCACTGCTCTACCGACTGAGCTACAGAGCCGAGTTTGTTAATTTGTCCATCAGTTTGTAATGTGTAAAACCACTGTCCCTTCCTCTTCTAGCAATCCTTCGAAGCTTGCTGTGTCGGGACAACTCGTCGGATATTCAATGATGTTTTGCTCGTTGCTCTACCGACTGAGCTACAGAGCCGAGTTTGTTAATTTGTCCATCAGTTTGTAATGTGTATACCACTGCCCCTTCCTCTTCTAGCAATGCTTCGAAGCTTGCTGTGTCGGGACAACTCGTCGGATATTCAATGATGTTTTGCTCGTTGCTCTACCGACTGAGCTACAGAGCCGAATCAATATGTATGTTCTCAAATAGTAATTAAAACAAGTGAAGCTATAGTTTAGATTATGTAGCGTGCTTTTAAGTCATAGAGAGTAATCACTAATTATGAGTTTAGGTTGCCCCTAAAGGGACTACGATTAAATTTTAACTTCGAAGGTTAATCGACGTAGTTAAAATTTGACTATGGTTGCGGGAGCAGGATTTGAACCTGCGACCTTCGGATTATGAGCCCGACGAGCTACCGAACTGCTCCATCCCGCGACGATATGAATGATTGAATCTGCACTTGCTTTTATATGCTGTGCACTGTTTCTTTCTCTTGCTGTGAAAGAAATAAATGGCGGAGGAAGAGGGATTCGAACCCCCGCGGGCCGTTAAGCCCCTGTCGGTTTTCAAGACCGATCCCTTCAGCCAGACTTGGGTATTCCTCCGAGCACTTTGGTGGACCCTGCAGGACTCGAACCTGCGACCGGACGGTTATGAGCCGTCAGCTCTAACCAGCTGAGCTAAGGGTCCGTATGTAATTAATGGGGCGGCTGATGGGAATTGAACCCACGAATGCCGGAATCACAATCCGGTGCGTTAACCACTTCGCCACAACCGCCATGAGGTATCGTGAAATTATATGGTAGCGGCGGAGGGGATCGAACCCCCGACCTCACGGGTATGAACCGTACGCTCTAGCCAGCTGAGCTACACCGCCATATGGCTCCACAGGTAGGATTCGAACCTACGACCGATCGGTTAACAGCCGATAGCTCTACCACTGAGCTACTGTGGAATAATCTCTCTTAACGACAAGAATAACTATATCACAGCAGTAGATTTAATGTCAATAACTTTTGCAATATAATTTTCTTGGCTGAAAAATCAGCGATGAAATTACTATAGCACGGTTTCGTTTCTCTATCAAGATTTCTATAGGATATAGACCAAAAAGATTATGATCATCGCTGCTTGAATAACCCCCTTCATTAATGCTCCTCCAAGGAAACCAAGTAAAGACCCTACTCCTACTTTAACAGCCTCTTTTATGGGTTTACGATGAAAGACTAACTCTGCACCAACCGCACCAATAAATGGGCCAAGGATGATTCCAAGAAACGGTATAACAAATGGACCAAGAAGTAAACCAAATGTGCTCCCCCAAATAGCCGCTTTTGATCCACCGTATTTCTTTACACCAAATAAATTGCTGGCATAGTCAGCAAGGAACAATAGAGAAGTCAACAAGATTTCAATGATCCAAAAAGAAAGTGTCATTGATCCGAACTCAAATAAAAATCCATAAACAAAGAATCCTATGTAAATAAACAACACAGAAGGAATAATTGGATAAATTAGTCCAATAAATGCAATTAAGAAAAGTGCTGCAATGATTATCCAATATAAGATAGTCATAAACTCCCCCCCCTTTTTCTTCTATTATATAGTATAAAAAAAGTCAGGGCTACATAAGCCCTGACCATCATTACTCTTCTCCAATAACTGCTTCTGCAATATTCACAGCATGGTCGCCGATACGCTCTAGATTACTGATCATATCGACAAAAACGATTCCTGCACTACCCGTGCACTCGCCTTCGTTCAATCTTAAAATATGCTGTTTACGAAGGGTTCTTTCCATCTTATCTATTTTATCTTCTAACTTCACAACTTCTTGAGCTTTCTCAGTATCCCAATTATCTAAAGCATCGAATGCTTGTTGAAGGGTTGTGAGAGTTAACTCAAACATGTCATCAAGGTCTTTCATCGCACCCTCAGTCATCTTCACTTTATTACTAAGTTGATAATCTGCAAGTTCAACGATATTTTCCATGTGATCTCCTATACGTTCAATATCACGTACAGAGTCCATCAACATACCGTGACGAGTTGATTCTTCACCAGAAAGAGAAGTTGCCGACAGTTGGATTAAATAGTCTGTTATTTTAGTATCTAAGTTATTAATAGCTTCTTCATACTGAGCAGTCTTTTCTGCACTCTTCTGATCTTTTGAAGTCACATATTTCGAAGCTTCTTTAACACCTTTATAAGCAAACTCGCTCATTCGGATAACTTCTTCTTTTGCCTGACCAAGCGCAACAGATGGAGATCGTTCAATAAAGACTGGATCAAGGTGCTTTGGCTTATATTCAATAGCAGTATCATCACCAGGGATAATTTTTGTTACTAATACAGCAAGTAAAGCGATGAATGGGAACTGAATGATTGTATTAGAAACATTAAAGATACCATGCGCAAATGCTATTGTCATTTCTGCATTTAAGTTTAGTACACCTTGGATATATGAAATAAACGGTGTGTACAGTGATAAAATAATCAAGAAGACTGTTGTACCAATTAAATTAAATATAACATGAGTAAGAGCTGCTCTTCTTGCTGCTACTGAGGCACCAATTGATGCTAAAACAGCCGTTACGGTTGTTCCTATGTTATCTCCAAATAGTACTGGCATAGCAGCTTGAAGCGACATAGCATCCTGAGAGAATAAGCTTTGAAGAACACCAATAGTCGCACTCGAACTCTGTACAATGACTGTAAATACGGTACCAATGACTACCCCTAATAATGGATTGTCACTCATACTAACAGTAAGGTCTTGGAACGCTTGAAGACTTCTTAGTGGTTTCATACCATTACTCATCAGTTCTAAACCATAGAATAATCCACCAAAACCAAATATGATTTGTCCAAGGTACGTAATCTTTTTCTTTTTAACAAAGAAGATTAATGCTGCACCAATAAAGATTATTGGTAATGCGTAATCTTTAATAGGTATACCAATAATGAATGCCGTTACGGTTGTTCCTATGTTTGCACCCATTATGACCCCGATAGCCTGTCTGAGAGTCATAAACCCTGCATTTACTAGTCCTACTGTAAGAACCGTAGTGCCTGAGCTAGTTTGTAATAAGATAGTAACAACTATCCCCGCTAAAACACCCATAAAAGGGTTCGTTGTAAATCGGTCCAATATATCTCTTAACCGATCGCCCGCAGATCTTTGAAGGCCATCACCCATATACTTAAGTCCAAACAGGAAAATTCCTAGACCTCCCACAAATTGAAAGATCATCTCCTGAACGTTGAGTTCCATCTTTTCAACCCCTTGCACCATTTTATTATTTTCGACAATACTCAACAAAGTCCCTTGTCTATTATCTACATCACCCTTTCTTTTGTAAAGACTAAATATAGATTTCTTAAAAATTATTTGCATAGGGAAAAAAGTTTGAACGAGTATATTGTTCCCCAAGAGGTTAATAAGCTAAACTAGTTTAGAGGTTTGTGTAATTCATGGAAGGAGATTTGATTTTGAACATATTTAAGCAACTCTTTTATAGTTTGTATTCTCCAAAGATGATGGCGCGTTTCCGCTTCCAAAAACTAGGAAAGCCCATTCTCTATGTATTCCTTTTAATGGCAATCGCATCTGTTCCAGTTGGAATACTTACCACTGTCACATTTACAAATGCGTACGGTGAACTAAAATCTCATATTAAAGATGTACCGGACTTCGAGTTAGTCGAAGGGGAGTTATCTAGTGACCAAGACGAACCGTTTATTAAAAAGGATAACGGCGACACGTTCCTTTTTGATACTACAGGCGAGACAAAACCTGATGATATAGAAAGATATCAGTCGGTTACCGCATTTTTAGGAGATCGCATGATTATCAAAGACTCCGGTACGGTTCAAGAGTTTAGTTATAATAATTTTAGTACGATGAGCTTTACAAAACAGGAAGTGATAGAGCTTTCAGAGAACCTCGACGATTTACTACCAATTTTTATTCCTCTTGTTATTTTTGTCGTTTATCTTCTTCAAACAGGACTTAAGTTCATCGGGGTTACTGTGCTTGCGACAATTGGTTTGCTGTTGAAAAACATTACACAAAGAAAAGTTTCCTATAAGCAATTGTGGGTACTCTCAGCGTATGCGGTTACCATTCCCACTTTGTTTTTTGCGATAATGAGTTTGTTACGCACGCAAGTACCTTTCGGCTTTTTACTTTATTGGCTAGTTGCAACGATGCTCCTATTTATGGTGATTAAAGAAATCCCGCTTCCAAAAAAGCGTCCTGAAGAAACTAAATAATTCAATAAAAAAATGCCCCCGGGAATTCCCAGGGGCATTTGTATTACACAGGTTGTGTTTCATCGTTCACTTTTTCTTCCACAAGAATTCTCGTACCGTCTACATCTGTAATCGTTACGGACGTGCCTTCATTTATCCATCTTCCAACTGAAACAGCGCTGTATTTTTTATTATTTACTTCAATCGTTCCACTCGGTCTAAACGGTGTAATTGCTTTTGCGGTATGCCCAACTAGATCCTTGTATTCACTATTCATTGAGTTATACCCAAATTCACCACTCAACCGATCAGTTAAAGTCATCTTCGTCCACATCTTTCGGGGCGTAAATACTTTTAAGAACAGAAATGATGCGGCTGCTCCTAGAAGAAAACCACTTGAAACTAGAAGTCCATATAAAAAAGTAGGTGATGGTAATGCTACTGCAGTAACCATAATTAAGAGACCAATTATGCCAAATGTCCCATCGTTCAATAATTTTCCGTCAAGGACGACTAATCCTAAGCCTACTGCAAATACAAGTGCCATCCATATAATCGATACGGTAGAAGTAAGATGGAAGCTGAAATATAAGGTTAAGATCAATATTCCTATAAGGCCAAAAATCCCTTTTGTTCGAACGAGAATTTCGCCGAATAAGAAAAGGATCCCTAACAAGACGACGAAGAATCCGATCGTAGGTATAGCTAATATATCCATCCAAACTCGCCTCCTATTTATTCCTCTCTCCTATATACGAATGAACTTCAAAAAAGTTTCTCATTTTTAAGATTGAAGAGCACCTGCAATGCTATCGATAATTGATTTCACAAAATCAATGAACTTACTAATGAAATTCTTTGTTTCTTCCTTGTTTAAGAATTCATTTAAGTTTTCTTTCGCATTTTCTAATTGACTTCTTACTTGATCCCAGTCAATATCTAGATTCTTCATTCGTTCGAACAAAGCAACAAGTCCATCTAACTCTTCGTTTGTTAATTCGATTCCAGAGTCATTTGCGGTTTGTTGAATAAGATCCCTAAGTTCTTGTTCTGTTTCTGGTGGGTTTGTTGATAGTTCATCTTTAATTTTTGTCATAAGTTCTGTAGCTTTGTCTGCTCCGATACTCTCACTGAGCTTAGCGGTTTTCACGAGTTCTTCATTCGCGACTTGTTTCTGATCCTCAGGGATTATTTTGTCAGTACTTACTTCATATGCCTTGATCAGACCAGTTAATGCGGCAGTTCCTGAAACTTCAACAGGCGCAGTGATATAAACTTCAGCATCCTTTACACCTGCTGTAATCAGAGCGTTCGTATACATTTCATCAGTAACCCAATTGATATTATTCGTTTCGACACTAAGACCCTGATCTTTCTTTCCGATTGTTATGGATGATGAAGAAAGGGCACGAGTCCCAATCAAAGCCTTACTGATATAATCTCCAAGGTACTTATGCTCCTCCTCGTTAGTTACAGTAACAGTCATCGCGTTCTCTAGTGCTTCCATTTCTTTTAATAACTCCTGTTTCTGCTCCTCAGTTAAATCTTCACCGAGGGTTACAATAACGTCTCCTTCACTAGCATCAGCAAAAGCATATATAGGAAAAGCAAAAACGATCAAACAAAATGATAAGAGATACGGTAAGAGTTTCTTCATATTATTACTCCTTTATATGGTAAAAGATTGATCTGTCTCCATGTTATTTTACTGCAGTCGCATTGGAAAGAAAAGAAAATTCGAAAAACAATGTCATACCCCTTTGTGGACAAGCATAGTGTAGAAATAAAATAGTTTAAGAAAGCGGGGGTTTGCAATGCGTAAACTACTATCTGCTTTTATCATAATTTTGGTTCTTCATACAACGTACTACGATTTAACAACAGGCACGTTAGCGACCTACAAACCAGCATCTACCACAGTAGTTTCTGACCCAGCAAATCAAAAACAGCCGTATATCACCTATAAAGTAAACGCAGGGGATACCGTCCTTTCTATTGTAGAAAAGACAAATGGATCGATTCCCGTTTCCATCGATACAGTGGTAGATGACTTCAAACAATTAAATGGTATCTCTCCTACTCATATCCAAATCGGTGAACAATATAAGGTACCTTCATACAAGGATGTGGAAAGCCAGTGATTATTTCTTGTCAATCGTATTCATAAGTTGCTACAATGAGGTAGTATTACTTATGAGTCCAAATCCTTATTCGGGAAATAATTTAGCTATCTAATCATGAGGTATGATCCTACATGTAAAAGGAGCGATTTTCGCATGAATGAAATTACTCACCGTACCAAAACAAGACCTGTAAAAGTAGGTCCTTTAACAATAGGCGGAAACAATGAAGTTGTTATTCAAAGTATGACAACGACAAAAACACACGACGTTGAAGCTACTGTGGCAGAAATCGAACGTTTGGAAGAAGCTGGATGTCAGGTTGTACGTGTAGCTTGTCCTGATGAGCGCGCTGCAGATGCGATTCCAGAAATAAAGAAACGCATCAACATTCCACTTGTTGTTGATATTCACTTTGACTATAAGCTTGCACTTAAAGCTATCGAAGGCGGTGCAGACAAAATCCGCATCAACCCAGGTAACATTGGGCGAAGAGAGAAAGTCGAAGCGGTTGTTAAAGCTGCGAAAGCAAAAGGGATTCCAATTCGAATCGGCGTAAACGCTGGTTCACTCGAGAGAAAGATTCTTGAGAAATACGGTTACCCAACTGCACAAGGAATGTTAGAAAGTGCACTTCACCATATTAAGATTCTAGAAGATCTTGATTTCTATGATATCATCGTATCGATGAAAGCTTCAGACGTAAACCTTGCAACAGAAGCATATGAATTAGCTGCGAAAGCTTTTGATTATCCACTGCACCTCGGAATTACTGAATCTGGAACGCTCTTTGCAGGAACTGTAAAAAGTGCCGCAGGTCTCGGAGTTATTCTTTCTAAGGGAATTGGAAATACAGCTCGTATCTCACTAAGTGCTGATCCTGTAGAAGAAGTGAAAGTTGCACGTGAACTTCTTAAATCATTCGGCCTCGCTGCCAATGCTGCAACATTAATTTCTTGTCCTACTTGCGGAAGAATTGAAATTGATTTGATCAGTATTGCAAATGAAGTGGAAGAGTATATCTCCACAATAAAAGCTCCAATCAAAGTCGCTGTGTTAGGCTGTGCGGTAAACGGACCTGGAGAAGCACGAGAAGCGGATATCGGAATTGCAGGTGCTCGCGGAGAAGGGTTACTATTCCGTCACGGGGAAATTATTCGAAAAGTACCTGAAGAAATTATGGTTGATGAGCTGAAAAAAGAAGTCGATAAAATTGCAGAAGAACATTATAAGAAGATGGAAGAAGAAAAAGCGAAAGTTGAAGCAAATAAATAATTAAGAGAGCCTGTTCTCCATTTGGAGAACAGGCTTTTTTTCACTTATTCACTAAAAGAATGGGGCAAAGAATAGCGAAATAATCATTGAGGCAACTCCAACTCCGATAGCCCAGCTTCCTAGAGTTTGTAGCCCTCTCCTTCTCGCGATAAAACCTACCACGATACCCGCTGCTCCAAATATGACGGGTAATATGAACAAAGAGATAACCGATAGTGCTAGTGCAGCCACACCCACACCAACACCGGTCTTTTCTTGCTCTTGCCTTTTAGCTTCAAAATGCTCTTCCCGCTCCTCAGATGTTGGGCGTTCATTTTCAGGCGACTGTAAATAAGGACGATCAAGAACTCCCGACGGAGCTACTTCTGCAGCTGACTCCTCAAGGAAATCCTCTTCTGATGTGATGTCGGCTCTTCTTTCTTCGAGAAGATCCAATTCCTCATCTTTTCTGTCTTCTGTCATTTACATCCCTCACTTTTGTGTGTAGTGGAGCATGATTAGTATTCGCAAAAAATCAATCGCTTATTTGCACATAAGAAGTAAGTTACTGCCAATTCCATAAGAAAAGTTCTGAATATGATATGATTAAAGAAGAGCGAAAGAAAAGGAGTTTTTTTATGCCACTACAAAGACTCGGGTTAGATATTGATGGTACTGTAACTAGCCCAAAAACATTCTTACCGTATTTAAATTCATCATTTAACAAAAAATTAGTGCTTGAAGATATTACTCAATATGACCTTGCAGGACTATTAAATGTGTCAAAAACTGACTTTTTCAATTGGTTAAAAGAGAACGAAGAACACATCTACTCTAACGCATATATCGCTGATCATGCTCACCCTACTCTACATGGTTGGAAAAATGAGTACGAGCTTTTTTACATTAGTGCGAGAGGCAATCATTTGTTTGAAACAACTAAGGAATGGTTCACGGTTAACGATGTTCCATATCACCACATTGAATTACTCGGCAAACACAATAAGATTGAATCCATTAAAGAGCATCAAGTGGACGTTTTCTTTGAAGACAAACATGATAATGCATGTGCGATTGCTGAAGAATGCAATATCCCCGTTGTTCTCTTCAATACACCATATAACCAAGGAACAGTCCCTTCTGGTGTCATACGAATGGACAACTGGATCGACGCCAAAAAATGGCTAAATCAAAACAAAAGCGGAAGGTAGCACCTTCCGCTTTTTGTATGCTTATTATTATTGACACGCACCACATTTACCATAAATTTCAAACTTGTGACCAACAACTTCGAAATCTGCATCATAAACCGGAATATTATCCATTGGACAAGCTTCTATTTGACGCGTTCTCCCACAATCAAGGCAGATTAGATGGTGGTGATGAGCATCAGTCGCGCAGCTCAATCTGTAGCGCTTTTCACCATTCCATTCTGTTTCTTCAAGAATACCTAAGTCCCTAAAAAGCGTAAGGTTCCGGTAAATTGTATCTACACTCATCCCTGGATAACTTTTTTGCATATATGTGAGAACTTCTTTTGCAGGAAGATATCGTTTTTCTTCCGCAAAGAAAGCCACTAAATTCTCTCGTTTCTCAGTATATTTAAATCCTTCATTCTTCAAAATCTCTAAAGCAATAGATACATTCATCTTTCCACCTCTTTGCATTAAGATTTCCCTTGTTTCCAGCGTTTAAAGAGAAGAATCAGTACTAAGATGATTGCAGATAACAAGACAATAGTCCCGCCAGGAGCAATATCAAGATAGTATGCGAGAACCAATCCCCCAATCACTGAGCACTCCCCGATGATGATGGAAAGAAAGATCGTTTGTTTGAATCCTTTTGCAACCCGTATACTTGCTGCAACCGGAAGGGTCATCAATGCTGAAACCAAAAGGACACCGACGATTTGCATCGATACAGCGATAACAAAAGCTACAATTAGAATAAACACGATATGAATCCATTTCCCTCTTATACCAGAGACAATGGCATGCTCTTCATCAAATGATAGAAAAAATAATTCTTTGTATAGCATGATAACGACTACGAGTACCACAAATGTGATCACTGAAACAGCCAAGAGATCTCCTCTACTGATTGCAATAACACTTCCGAATAAATAATTAAATAAATCGGAGTTAAAACCGTCCGCTAAAGAAATAAAAACGACGCCTAACCCTATCCCACCAGAGAGGGTGATTGGAATCGCAAGTTCCTCGAAATGTTTATATACTTTTCGAAGCTGCTCGATAAATAGAGAGCCAACTGCTGAGAAACCCATTCCCATATAGACCGGATTTACGGCTTGCCAACTTGTAACGTATTTCCCCATTAGAAGGCTAGCAGCAATCCCCGCAAGGGTGATGTGAGATAAAGCGTCAGCAATCAACGCTTGTCTTCTAACAACAAGGAAAACTCCAAGAAGCGGAGCAATAATCCCTATTAAAATTCCCGCTAAGAAAGCATTTTGTAAAAATTCAAATTTCCATATTGCTTCAATCATCTAGACTCCTCCGTGACCATGGTCGTGATTTAATACATGTACATGATGTCCATAAAAGTCAGATAGATCACTTTCGTTAAACTGTTCAAATTCTTCTGTTTCACCATGAAAATGTAATGTTCTATTTAAGCAAGCCACATGAGTGACCTTGTCTGTAATTGTACCGATGTCATGTGTGACGAGTAGCAGCGTTATCCCATTTTCTTTGTTCAACTTTCCAAGTAAGTTGTAGAATTCACTAGTTGATCCAGAATCTACACCTACTGTAGGTTCATCGAGAATAAGAAAATCCGGATCACTTACTAATGCTCTAGCGATAAAGACTCTTTGCTGCTGCCCTCCTGAAAGTTCTCCTATATTGCTCTCAGAATACTCTTCCATTCCTACAAGAGCGAGAGCATCCGCTACCGCTTGTTTATGGGTTGAATTCATAAATCGAAACAACCCAAGTTTACTCGTAAGCCCCATAGACACTACTTCAAAAACCGTAGCAGGGAAACCAGAGTTGAAGCTATTTGCTTTTTGGGACACATACCCTACCTTACACCACTGTTGGAATTTATTAACTTTGTTACCTAGTAATTGAACCTGGCCCTTTTGTGGTTTCAACAAACCAAGGATAATCTTAATTAAGGTTGATTTACCTGAACCATTAGGACCGACAAGTCCAACGAAAGCTCCTTTTGGAACAGAGAAAGAAACATCTTCTAGAACATAACGATCACCGTAATGGAAGGAAATGTTATTCACGTCAATCATGTTTGCGTTTGTTGTCATAAATTAAAACCCGCCATCTATTTAAGAATGATTACGATTTACATTAGTAGTATATCTCTAATGAATGATTTTGTAAATTTTATTATTTCAATTTATCCATATAGGTTGAATGCACTATGATCCTTTGGAGAAAAATCAATAACCATCAATCATTTAGAAACAAAAATTCAACTATTAAAAAAGTTATTTTATCATACAAGTATGATTCGAGGAAACAACGAAATTAACAATGATGGGGCACTATGTTTTAAATAATCTACTGCTTATTCTTTATTAAGTAAGTAGAAAAGCTCATCTTCTCCTTCCAATCATAACCCTCACAAAAAAACCCGCCAAAAAGGCGGGTCTTTCTTCACGTTTCACTATTTCTTGAAACGCAGGTGCTATTCCACGTTGGTATTAACTTTCATGGAGACTTGCTTTTTCTTGTATTTCTTCTGAATAGCCACTCTTAGGTGTTCCTTTTTCTAAAACGTAAGTCTCCAAACCAGCAATGCCACGGTTATAAGCCGTCAGGGCTTCATCCCAATTATCATACTTTTGATAAAGGTATTCTAAATACGTGACTGACAATGTCATGGAGTAATAAGGATCAAATAGTTTTTCTTCTGAGTATTCGATACCTGCCATATCTGCGATCCAAGGAGCTGTATTCTTCATGAACTGCGCCATACCGTAAGCCCGTCCGTATTTCGTTTGAGGTCCTGTTAAATCCGGATCGAACTTATTACCTGTTTCTACCTTTAACAACTCGTATGCAATCGCAGGATCGATATCAGACTTCATTGATTGAAAAGCTAAGAACAATCCCCACTTTTCTTTAAATCTTCCTTCGCTGTCTTCATAGAAGTTCTTCGAATATTCTTTCGCCTGTTTCCATTCTTCAATACTTATTGAGCTTGCGTCTAAGGAATAACCTGTTTCCTTTTCAAGCTTCACAAGTTCTGTTTGAGCTTTCTTTGATTCATCCTGGGATGTAGTCTTCTTATTTAATACCCCGACTTTTGTTTTAGCGTCAGCAACTTGTTCATTTAATAGATGATTATTAATTAGAACTAGAGCGAATATGGTTGTGAGAACAATTGCAGTGATTACTGATAATTTCTTTTTGGAATTTTGTTGAGAAAAATTGATAGTCTTGCACTCCTTTACAACTGGTATTTGACTCTGGAGAGCACCAGTTAAGGTTATACCCTATCACGTTAATCTCAAACATTTCTACTATACTGCTTATAGCCTTGGGATATGATTATCTGCCCAGATATATTAAAAAAGGATGAAAAAAGACTTCCTGCAAAAGGAAGTCTAGTGAATTGGAGATTTGAACTTGGCCCCTCTTGTTTCTTGGGTGTTCATAATTGTAATGAATGCGTGATCATCGATATCATAAATCACGCCTTTTAATTTTGTTACTTCAAGACGAGTTATAACAACATAGATGACCTCTTTTTCCTCATCCGTATAGCCGCCTTTTCCAATGAGCTTTGTTGTGCCTCTACCTAATCGATCTAATATGGCATTTGAAATCTCTTCATAAGCGTCCGATACGATTAAAACAGCTTTTGTTTCATCTAGTCCCTGGATTACCGTATCGATCGTTTTAAAAGCAATATAGTAAGCCATAACCGAATACATTGCATTTTCCCAACTGAAAACAAAACCAGCCCAAATGAAAATAAAGATATTCACAAACATCACGAATTCTCCAATAGAGAACGGAAGTTTCTTAGTTAGTAAAATACCTAATATTTCTGTTCCATCCATCGACCCACCGTGACGAATAACAAGACCAACCCCTACACCTAACGTAAGGCCACCAAAAACTGTTCCTAAAATAGGCTCATTTGTAAAAGGCTCTGTGTGATGAAGAAGAGTCTCAAAGGCTGCTAGTCCTATAATGCCGAACAATGTAGAAAAAGCAAAAGTCTTTCCTATTTGTTTGTACCCATAATACATAAATGGAAGGTTAAGTATGATGACTAATACAGCGAAATTAAACGGTGTGATATGGTCTAAGATTAACGAGACACCAATTATCCCACCATCGATCAATTGATTTGGCACTAAGAATAATTCGATTGATGCAGCAGCAAGAAAAGCTCCAATCATAATCATTAACAACCGATAGATCAGGTGTGTTTTACTTTCTTTTCGATGTTGTTTTTTTTGCATTGTGCCCTCCTAGGCAAAGTAAATATGTAGATACTATTATATTAAATTGCACACTCATTATTATACCATTCAATCGAAACACTTTGTATTTTGTTAACACCTCAAACGACTACACGCATAGTATGTGATAGTCAAAGGAGGAATCGTGATGAATCCAATTCAGCTTCAACTTGTTAATTTTAAACTAAACAGGATCACCACTGATGAATTATTACAGCTCTCGGGCCAATATAATTTAACGCTTTCAAGAACAGATGCAGAAAAAATCGTTCAAATATTAAAACAAGAGAATATCGATATTTCTAACAAAGAGCAGCGAAAAAGGATATTGATAAAGATCAGTCGTGAAGTGAACCCTGGGGTTGCATCACAAGTGAATAAGCTGATTAAATCGTTCCTCAATGAGTAAAAAAACCGCTTTTTTAGCGGTTTTTTAATTGTTAGTTTCCTAAGAGTTTCTCTTTAAGGTTATCATCGAATTTTTGTGCACGAAGCATTTCGATTTCTAGTTTGTACGGAGGCTTTTTACTTTTCTTATCTTCTCCTACATAAGGTGTTTCTAGAATTTTCGGCACTTCTTTGAGCTGGTCATGATGAATGATTTTATTCAAAGCATCAAAGCCAATATGGCCAAATCCAATGTTTTCATGTCGGTCTTTATGAGAGCCTCTCTCATTCTTGCTGTCATTAATATGCAAGACTTTCAGGCGATCAATTCCTACAATCTTATCAAACTCATCTAGAACGTCATCGAAATTATTTACGATGTCATAACCAGCATCGTGAGTATGGCACGTATCGAAGCATACAGAAAGCTTATCGTTATGTGTGACGCCATCGATAATTTTAGCAAGCTCATCGAATGTTCTCCCACACTCAGACCCTTTTCCTGCCATCGTTTCAAGAGCGATTTGAACTTCCTGATCTGCAGTGAGCACTTCGTTAAGGCCTTCGATAATCTTCTCGATTCCCTTATCTGCTCCTGCACCAACATGTGCACCAGGATGGAGCACAATTTGACGAGCTCCAAGTGCGTGTGTACGCTCAATCTCTGATCTTAGAAAATCTACACCTAACTGGAATGTTTCAGGCTTTGTTGTGTTGCCAATATTGATAATATAAGGAGCATGGACAACAATATTATCGATGCCGTGCTCTTTCATATGTGCAGTTCCTTTTTCAATGTTAAGTCTTTCGATCGCTTTTCTTCGTGTATTTTGTGGAGCACCAGTATAAATCATGAACGTTGTCGCTCCGTAAGATGCTGCCTCTTCACTAGCAGCCAATAACATTTTGTCACCACTCATGGAGACGTGTGATCCAATCTTAAGCATTTAACTTCATCCTTTCTTAACACAACTTTTATGATAGCACAGCGACTTTTATTAGGTAAAGCAAACAAAAGCCCTCTACTTAGCGAGAGGGCTTTTGGTCTTATTTTCTTCCGCGCTTATGCTGAAGACGCTCGCGTTCGCGCTCCATTTTTTTCTTGTAGCCTGGCTTAACCTTTTTAGGTTTAGGGACGAATACGTCAGGTTTGGATGACGTCGGCTTCTTTCGTGGTGTTAATGGTTTCGATTCAACCCATTCTCCGTTCTTAACTTCCTTATAGGTAACGCTGATTCCTTTGTCAATCAGCTTTTGAATAGCTTGTTGATCAGAAGGTTCTGCTAACGTATAAGCGATTCCATCTAAACCAGCTCTTGCGGTTCTACCCACTCTGTGAATATAGAAATCCAAATCCTTCGGGAGTTCAAAGTTAATAACATGAGATACACCCTTAATATCGATTCCTCTTGAAGCTAAGTCTGTTGCAACAACGTACTGACATTCTGCACGCTGAATTTTTTTCATGATTTGCTTACGTGCACGAGGTTGTACATCTCCATGAAGTCGCTCAACATTATAGCCACTTTCGATAAGGAAATCAGCAACTTCGTCAGCTGTTTGTTTTGTATTCGTAAATACTAGCGCAAGATAAGGATTGATCGCCTTCGTAACGTTAAGAAGGACGTCGTTCTTTTCGCGATATTTTGCAGGTACGAAAATGTTTTCAACTTTATCAGCTGTTACTTTCTCAGCGTTAACTTGAACAAACTTTGGATTGTTCATATATTTCTTCAAGAAAGGCTGAAGGCTCTGTGGAACTGTAGCCGAGAATACTAGCATCTGTAACTTTTGTGCCATTCTAGCTGCAATAAAGTCAACGTCTTCGATAAAGCCCATATCGAGCATTTGATCTGCTTCGTCTACTACTAGCATCGATGCCGTATAAACATTCAATGCTTGTTCTTCAACAAGGTCTTTAATTCTGCCTGGCGTTCCGATAACAATGTGGGGTGTATTTTTCATTTTAGTGATCATTCGTTTGCGGTCTGTACCACCAACTGCTTGTTTGATGGATATTGCTTCCTCTTCAGGAAGATGAGCTACGAGTTTCACCGCTTCATCGTAAATTTGATTTGCGAGCTCACGAGTCGGAGCGGTAATCACAGCCTGACACTCACTCTTTGTTTGATCTATCCTATGAATAATTGGCAACAAGAAAGCAAGCGTCTTTCCAGATCCGGTTTGAGATTGGCCTATGGCGCTCTCTCCATTTCGAATTGCAGGGATCAGACGTTCTTGAATCTCTGTTGGCCTATTAAAATTTTGTTCTTCTAGAGACTTAATTAAAAACGGTTTAAGTTCTAATCTATTGAAATGTTGTTTCATTATCTTTCCTCCATCCATTAATCCACCTTGTATTATAGACCAGATTACGCAAATACGCCATACATTCTAAGAAGGGAAAAGGACCCTTATATTCTGTCATGCCCATTATCTCCTGTTCCCACACCTTCAATTTTTCTCAGCATATCTTATTATTAATAAGAATATACAATGGTCACCTTATGGAAAGGAGGACAACATATGAATCAATTCCCTCCCTCCCCTCCAGGTGGTTTAGGTTCGGGGATGGGCTTTCCATTCTCCGGTGGATTCGGCGGAGCACCCGGTCCTGGAGTTACTCCACCCACTCCATCCGGAATGGGCGGACTCCTATCTAAACTATTGGGCGGAGGCGGAGCTTCAACTCAATCGCTTCCAATGCCTCCAGGCTCTTTTCAAGGAATGCAAGCCGGTGGTTTAGGTGGAGCACAACGTGCTGGAGGTATGCTTTCGAATTTAATACAGGGAAGTACACAGGGCGCGGGCGGCATGGACATGATGGGCATGGTACAAAATGTTCAAAAAGTCATGCAAGCTGCAGATACAATTAAACCGATGGTGCAACAATATGGACCAATGGTAAAACAATTGCCCGAGATGATTGCACTATTTAAAGAATACAAGAATTCTTCTAGTTCAGAAGATGACGAAACTGACGTTAGCGAAGAAGCAACTGAATCGACCGAAGATAAAAAAGAAACCGCGAAAAAGGTTCCTGTACAAAAACCTAAGAAAAAGAATAAACCAAAACCTGCTATAAACCAGACAAGCAAATCCAAACCAAAACTCTACGTTTAACGTCATTTCATTGAGATATACCTCAATCTGCTTTATAATTAATCAAAGATAAGTTATACGACAATTCATGTGGATTGAGGAGGTACTCGATGAACGTAAAGAAAATTTCACCTAGAGGATACTGCTATGGAGTAGTCGATGCTATGGTCATCGCCCGCAACGCAGCAATGGATAAAACATTACCAAGGCCAATTTTCATTCTTGGCATGATTGTTCATAATAAGCACGTTACTGATGCATTTGAAGATGAGGGCATCATCACACTCGACGGCCCAAACCGTATGGAAATTCTAGAAAAAGTTGATCAAGGAACCGTCATTTTCACAGCACATGGTGTTTCTCCACAAGTCAGAGACCTTGCTGAAGAAAAAGGACTAACTGTCCTTGATGCTACATGCCCTGATGTAACTGTTACACACGATCTTATCCGTGAGAAGAAAGCTGAAGGCTATCATGTCATTTATATAGGTAAAAAAGGGCATCCAGAGCCAGAAGGTGCTATGGGTATCGCTCCTGATATCGTACATCTTGTTGAGAAGCCAGAAGAAGTGGAACAACTCAACATTGACTCTGAACGTATTATTATAACGAATCAAACGACAATGAGTCAGTGGGATGTTCAAGAAATTATTGAAAAGGCCACTGAGAAATACCCTCATGCAGTCATTCATAATGAAATATGTAACGCCACACAAGTTCGCCAGGAAGCTGTAGCTGAACAAGCAGGAGACACAGATCTACTACTTGTTGTTGGTGATCCAAAAAGTAATAACTCAAACCGGTTGGCTCAAGTGTCCATTGAAGTTGCTGGTACACCAGCATACCGTATTGCAGATGTAACCGAAATTGAGTTGGAATGGCTCAAAGGTGTTGAAACCGTGGGTGTTACCGCTGGCGCCTCAACGCCAACTCCAATAACAAAAGAAGTTATTCGCTTCCTTGACCAGTTTGATCATGATAATCCAGAAACTTGGGAAAGAGAACGAAACGTTCCTTCTTCAAAAATTCTTCCAAAAGTAAAAGCTAAGAAATAAAAAAAAGATTCCGTCTTGCGACGGAATCTTTTTTTATTTAAATTGAAATGGGTCTGTGTCTACCGTTGAGCCGATCACTTCAGTTGAATACTTCTTCTCAGTCATTACCGTTTGGAGTTTCTTTCTTACTCCTTCGATCATAATCTTCTCGATATTATGACCGGCATCGATGATTTGTAATCCTTCCATCATTGCATCATGGGCTACATGATAATAGATATCTCCAGATACAAATACATCCGCTCCGCTAAATCGCGCTGCACTGATGAACTTATTACCATCTCCACCTAGAACAGCAACCTTCTTCACAGTAGATGAGAGATCTCCTACGATTCTTACGCCTTTTGATCCAAGCCTTTCTTTCGTGAACTGTGCAAACTCTTCAAGCGTCATCTCGTTCTCTAACTTCCCGATACGCCCAAGTCCGTAGTGTTTCGGTTCATTCTCTAATGGATAAATATCATACGCAACTTCTTCATAAGGGTGTGCTTTAAACACGGCTCTCAGAATTTTGGTCTGATCGTCAGCTGGGAAAATACTCTCTATTTTCACTTCATTCACAGCTTCAACCTTCCCCTGCTCACCTAAATATGGGTTAGTGCCTTCCTTCGGTTTAAATCTGCCAGTACCTTCTGAGCTAAATGTACAATCACTATAGCCACCTATAAAACCAGCCCCAGCTTTACCAAGAGCTTCTCGCACTTCAGATTCATGCGTGGATGGAACAAATACTGCGATCTTCTTATAAGGCTCTTCATGTGTTTTCACGAGTACTTCTGTATTCGATAAGCCGAGTGCTTCTGCTAACATATCGTTTACACCACCTGGTGCAACATCCAAGTTTGTATGAGCAGCGTACACCGTAATATCATGCTTGATCAATTGTTCAACCATCTTGCCCTGTTCCGTGTCTAAATTAATTTTCTTTAAGGGTTTATACAGAATAGGATGATGGGCAATGATCAAATCTACTTCTTCACGAATAGCTTCATCAACCACTGTAGGCAAGACATCTAACGTCGTCATTACTTTGCTTATTTTTTTGTTGAGACTCCCAACCTGCAGACCTATCGGATCACCATCTTCTGCATACTTCTTTTTTGACCAAGATTCGAATTCTTGAATGATCGCTTGTCCTGAAGCTTGCTTACTCAAGATATGACCTCCTTAATTAAATCAATTTCAGTCTTAACACTCGCTTCTTTTTCTGATGGCACTTCGGCGTTCTCCATCGAACGAAGAATTCGCACTCTTTTTTCGAGTTCGTGCTTCCATTTTTTAATAAATGCTTCATTTTTTTCACTGGCAAGCTTTGGTCCAAATAAGATCGCTTTTGCTTGATCTCGTTCACTTAACGAACGATATGGGTTACTTCCATTCCCAACATCAAACACAAGTACTTCATAAATTTTCTTATCCTCTTCAAGGATCCTTTCATCGACTAACTCCCAGTTTAATTCAGAAAGGCTTTGTCTTAAAAGGTGAGCAGCTACATTTGGTTGCAGAATTAGACGTGAAACCCCATCTAACTTATCGATCCCCTCGAGAAGTATGTTACGAATGAGTTGTCCACCCATACCTGCTATCGTAATAACATCTACTTCCCCTGGCTTTATAACTTGTAAACCATTCCCTTTTCTTACTGAAATCTTATCTGAAAACCCACTCCTATTTACCTGGTTAATGGCAGATTGAAAAGGTCCTTCATTCACTTCTCCTGCGATTGCATAAGAAATTCTTTGTTTATTCATTAAATAGCACGGTAAATACGCATGATCTGAGCCAATATCTGCAACTGAACTATTAGCAGGTACAAAACTAGCCACCATTTTTAATCGGTCTGACAATAGTTTATCGTTCATTATGTCACCACTACTTATTAGATTTTCATTTAATAGGATACCCGTTAACGCTTTCGGTTAGTTGATCGGACTTTCATAAAGAACCGTTTGTTGCGATCAAATAGAAAAGCCTTCTGTTTGCACAGAAAGCTTCTAAACTCATCTTATTTCTTCTCAGCTAGCCATTTGGCTACAGCTTCTGCTTCTTCACCTTGAATTAGACCGGCAGGCATTCCAGACCCTTTACCATTATTAATAATGTCTAAGATCTCATCTTTGGAATATTTGCTACCAGCTGCGTTCAAAGCTGGGCCGACTTGACCTCCAAGGTCTCCTCCGTGACATGATGCACAGTTCTGGGAATAAATCTCTTCAGGAGCTGCAGCTTCGGCTTTCTGTTCTTCATTTCCTCCAGAAGCTTCTTCTTCGCCACCCTGTTGCATTGCCCAAAAAGAAACGCCAATAATGAGAATAAATCCGATGACTGCTGTCCATGCAAATGGAATAAGCGGATTCTTTTTCATTTTTTTTCCTCCTTGTACCGATTCGCTGATGTAGTTTTCCCCAAATATGTAAGAGTAAACAAATCATTATATATTTTACTTGAAAACGCTATGAATGAAAAGGGAAACCAGGGCAAATCACATATTTGTCAACTTTTGTTCAACCTTGTACTATCATAGCAAATATTCTTCATAAAACAAAATGCACCAGCGGTTGAGCCGGTGCATTCATTCGATTAAACTTGAGAATTCTGTTGCGCCCATTCTACAGCCGTTTCTCGAAGGCGATATTTTTGTATTTTTCCAGATGCTGTCATCGGATAGTGATCGATGAAGAATATATGAGCAGGTATTTTGTACCTCGCTATTTTGTTCTGACAGTACTTCAGAATATCAGCCTCAGTTACCTCGTGACCTTCTTTTTTCTGCACACAGGCAACTACCTTTTCTCCATATTTTTCATCTGGAATTCCGATTACTTGAACATCTAGGATTGCTGGATGAGTATAAAGAAACTCTTCAATCTCCCGAGGATAAACGTTCTCTCCGCCTCGGATAATCATATCTTTTAAGCGTCCAGTAATCTTCACATACCCCTCTTCATCCATTTCAGCTAAATCCCCAGTATGTAACCAGCCTTCGTCATCGATTGCATCGCGTGTGGCATCAGGCATTTTATAATAGCCTTTCATTACATGATACCCTCTGGTACATAGTTCCCCAGTAACATTTAATCCAGCATCATCACCGGAAACCGGATCTACAATCTTGACCTCAACTTCAGGAAGAGCTTTACCAACTGAATTCACACGATACTCTACTGGATCATTCGTTCTTGTCTGAGTAATAACCGGTGATGATTCAGTCTGCCCGTAGGCAATAGTAATCTCAGTCATGTTCATTCGATCCATGACCTTCTTCATTACTTCGATCGGACATGGACTTCCTGCCATAATACCTGTTCTTAATGTTTCTAAATTAAACATCTCAAAAGTTGGGTGGTTTAATTCAGAAATAAACATCGTCGGTACGCCGTGGAGAGCGGTACACTTTTCTTTCTCCACAGTTTTAAGAACTACTTCTGGATCAAATTCAACGATAGGGAAGATTGAAGCTCCAGAAGAAAATGCTGCTAATGTACCAAGCACGCAGCCAAAGCAATGAAAGAATGGAACCGGAATACACAAACGATCTTTCTCTGAAAGCTCCATACATTGCCCAATATGATATCCATTGTTCAGGATATTCGCGTGAGTTAGCATAACACCTTTCGGAAAGCCTGTTGTACCTGAAGTGTATTGCATGTTTATCACATCATGAGGATCAAGACTCTCTTTACGACTTGAAAATTCATCATCGTTAATATTCACATGTCCACCTATGAAGGACTGCCACGATTTAAATTCTTCTCGATTGTCTGAACCTATAAAAATAACGTCGTTTAAATGTGGCAAGGCAGAAATCGCACAACTACCGTTCACGACCTTATCGCTAACCTTTAAAAGACTTAGTAATGCTTCAGGATAAGATGTTCCTTTAAACCCGTCGATCAGGAATAATCGTGTTGCATCTGATTGTTTTAAAACATACTCTAACTCGGTACTTTGGTAGTTTGTATTGACTGTTACGAGTACTGCGCCAATCTTGGCAGTAGCAAATTGGAGTAAAAGCCACTCAGGAACGTTGGTCGCCCAAACTGCCACATGCTCACCCTTCTCTACTCCAAGGTTCATAAGGGCTTTTGCAGTTCGGTCAACTTCCTCATTAAATTCTCTAAACGTATAGCGTACTTCCTCTTTCGAATAAACCACAGCTTCCCTACTGTAAAAACGTTCAACTTGGCGTTCAAGCATGGAACCAATAGTTTCGTGAAGCAATTCCGACATAAGCTCACTCCTATCGTTTATTCTAACCGAGCGCTCGATCAGTTTAACAGCCAATTTCTCGAGCAATAATTGTACGTTGAATCTCAGAAGTTCCTTCACCAATTTCTAGTAGCTTAGCATCTCTGAAATATCTTTCAACGTGGTAATCTCGCATGTACCCATTTCCTCCGTGGATTTGAACAGCTTGATTACAAACTTCCATACAAATTTCAGATGCATAAAGCTTGCAAATAGAAGCTTCTTTCGTAAAACGCTTGCCTTGATCCTTTAACCATGCAGCCTTGTATACCATGTTTCTAGCAAGTTCAATCTTCATTGCCATATCAGCAAGCTTAAATTGAATAGCCTGGAACTTCGAAATCGGACGTCCAAATTGTTTCCTTTCGTTTGCATACTGTAACGCCTTCTCATAAGCCGCTTGAGCGATTCCTACAGCCATCGCACCAATTCCGATACGTCCACCATCTAAAGTGATTAAAAACTGCCTAAAGCCGTCTCCGCGCTTTCCTAGAAGATTCTCTTCAGGAACCCTCACATCTTCCATAACTAATTCAGTTGTATTCGAAGAATGAAGACCTAACTTCTCGTAATTATCAATTACTTTGAAGCCATTTGCGTCTGTCGGAGAAATGATCGCACTAATTTCTTTCTGACCATCTTTTCTATCAGTAATTGCTGTCAACGCAAGGTGATTTGCATAAGTTGCATTCGTGATATAGCATTTGCTTCCATTGATTACCCATTCACCGTTCTCAAGGTGTGCTTCTGTTTCTGTACCTCCAGCATCAGACCCAGCGTTTGGCTCAGTTAAACCAAATGCACCTAGAGATTCACCAGAGCAAATAGGAGCTAAATACTTTTGCTTTTGTTCTTCAGTACCAAAGAGATTTAATGGAGCTCCACCAAGAGATACATGTGCTGAATACGTAATACCCGTTGAACCACACGCACGGCTTAACTCTTCAACCACGATCGCAAAACTTATCGTGTCAGCTCCTCCACCACCGTACTCTTCAGGGAATGGTAACCCCATGATGCCTAAATCTCCTAGCTGTTTAAAAATCTCCACCGGAAACTTTTTTTCTTTGTCTCGCTTCTCTGCATCTGGAGCTACTACTTCATCTGCAAATTCACGAATCATTTTTTGAATCATTTTTTGTTCTTCTGTTAAGTCGAAATGCATTCTCAAGAACCTCCTGTTTTATGCGCTTTTTGTATACGCTTTCATTTTATTATCTCGTTTAAGATTCATTTTTTCAACATTTTAGAAAATAAAAATAATTTTATTAAGGTAATTTTTCGTCAATTCTTTTTGTTTATCTATGGTAGAGGGCGTTTTAGGATAAATATTGTCAATTGTGGATTTGCAAATCGAAAGAAAAATCAGTAAAATAAATGACAAGAAATGTATCTTATAATAGGGGTTACAAATTTAACGAAAACAAAAAACTCCCTGCCCGATTATCATCTGACAGAGAGTTTTACACACTATTCTATTCTAGGAAGTCTTTTAGACGCTTACTTCTGCTTGGGTGACGAAGTTTACGGAGAGCTTTCGCTTCAATTTGACGGATTCGTTCACGTGTAACTCCGAACACGCGTCCCACTTCTTCAAGGGTTCTTGTTCGGCCGTCATCTAATCCAAAACGAAGTCGAAGCACGTTCTCTTCACGGTCAGTAAGAGTATCTAGGACATCTTCAAGCTGTTCTTTTAGAAGCTCATAAGCTGCAGCATCTGAAGGTGCTAACGCATCCTGATCTTCGATGAAATCACCAAGATGAGAATCGTCCTCTTCACCAATCGGTGTTTCGAGGGAGACTGGCTCTTGTGCAATCTTTAGGATTTCACGAACTTTGTCCGGAGAAAGCTCCATTTCTTTACCGATTTCTTCAGGAGATGGCTCTCGACCAAGATCCTGGAGAAGCTGACGTTGCACTCTAATAAGTTTGTTTATCGTCTCAACCATATGCACTGGAATTCGTATTGTTCTCGCCTGATCGGCAATCGCACGAGTGATCGCTTGTCTGATCCACCAAGTTGCATACGTACTAAACTTGTACCCTTTACGATAATCAAACTTTTCAACAGCTTTGATCAATCCCATGTTTCCTTCTTGAATGAGATCAAGGAAAAGCATACCTCTACCAACATAACGTTTGGCAATACTTACAACGAGTCGAAGGTTTGCTTCAGCAAGACGGCGTTTCGCTTCTTCGTCGCCTTCTTCTATACGCTGAGCGAGATTGATCTCCTCATCAGCTGAAAGCAAATCTACACGACCGATTTCCTTAAGGTACATGCGTACTGGGTCATTTATTTTCACACCCGGTGGTACACTCAGGTCGTTTAAATCAAATTCTTCTTCTTTTTGAACTTCTTGTGGAGAAGGGTTGTCTGTATTATCTTCGATAACTTCAACACCCTGTTCCTCTAGATATTCAAAAAATTCATCCATTTGGTCTGAATCTTGCTCAAACGGCGATAACCGCTCAACGATCGTAGAGTAAGTAATCAAGCTTGTCTTCTTACCAAGCTCTACTAACTGCTCTTTTACTTGATCGATGGTTAATTCACCTTCCGCCGGTTGGCGTGTAGGTTTCTCAGCCATTCGATCCCCTCCTTCCATACATCTCGACACATCAAGTATTATTCGTAAGCTTAAGATGAATTTTTAAGGTTCTTTTTCATCTCAAGAATTTCCATAGCGATTTTTGCTGCCTGTACAAAATCTTGTTTTGATTCAGCTTCTTTCTTCTCTTTTTCTTTCTCTTCTATCTTTATCCATTCTGGATAAATTAACACCTGTCGGATGTAATCTTGTAACTCTTTGTCCGACACGTCGTTATTCAAATCCATCATAGCTAGCTCAGAAGCGATTTTAACAAGGTTAGAGTCAGTAAGCTGTTCCATAAAGTGACTGATATCTGCCTCATGGCCAGCAGCATAGAAGCTGTATAAATACGCTGCAATCGCACTATGCTCATCAATATTAAACGAACCGCCAACTTCTTCTTGAACTTTTTCCGCGACATCAAGATCACGCATCATGTAAGCAAGAAGGATACGCTCAGCATTATGAAACGCGGGCAGAAGTTTTTTCTTCACATAGAAATTTTTCCTAGCATTATTATCCCTTTTAGGAGTGGCTTTATCCTTCTTATTCTTCCTCTCCTTATAAAATTGGGATGCTTGCTGCTTCAACGCATCAAGTGAAATGGAGAATTCTTGTGACAGCTGTCTAAGATAGTGATCACGTTCAACAGCTTTTGTCAGTCCGCTTATTTCTCTGAGTACTTCTTCTATATAGCGGATTCGTTCTCCTTCATCTGATAGGTTTTTTCCTGTTCTGAAAAACTCCATTTTAAAAGCCATTACAGTTGGCGCTGCCCCTATTACATCCTTTTCAAAACGATCTGCACCGTATTTTTGGATATAGTCATCGGGATCAAGTCCATCCGGCATCTTAGCAATCCTTACATAACAACCTGCTTCCTGAAGCTCTTCAGCTGCTCGTAATGCTGCATTAATACCAGCTTTATCTGAATCGTAGCAAATGATCGCTGAATCGGTTTGTCTACGAATCAACCGTGCTTGTTCTTTTGTTAAGGCAGTTCCTAAACTCGCTACAACGTTTTCTACCCCATTACCGTAAGCGCTAATCACGTCTACATATCCTTCAAGAAGGATCGCCTGATCTTTCATGCGAATAGCCGACCTTGATAAGTGGAAACCGTAAAGCATTTTCCCCTTTTGAAAAAGGGCAGTTTCTGGACTATTAAGATACTTAGGTTCTCCGCTTCCAACTATTCTTCCACCGAAAGCAACTGTTTTCCCCTTCGTATCCCAAATTGGAAACATGATTCGATTTCGAAAACGATCAAAATACTTTCCATCAAACTCTCGTCTTGAGAGGAGACCTGCATCAGCAACTTTTGATAGAGGGTAATTTCGTTTGGTTAAATAATTTGTAGCGTAGTCCCATGAGTCAGGTGCAAAGCCAAGCTGAAATTTCTCAATCATTTCTTCAGTGAATCCACGCTTCTCAAGGTACTCTTTTGCCTGTTTCCCTTCAGGCGTCTTAACCATGCAATAATTATATAATTTACCAAGAAAATCGTGTGCTTTAAGCATGACATCTTTATCAGATGAAGCTTTCGAGCTTGATTGCTGATCATTGTCGATTTCGGGTAGTTCGATACCCGCTCTTTGTCCAAGTGTTTGAACAGCTTCTATAAAATTATACCCTTCAATTTCCATTAAGAATGAAAATGCATTGCCGCCAGTTCCACATCCGAAGCAATGATAGATTTGTTTATCAGGTGCTACTGAAAAAGAAGGTGTACTTTCTCCATGAAAAGGACAAAGTCCAAAAAAGCTTCTTCCTTGCTTCTTAAGCTGGACGTAATCACTTACTACATCCACAATATCTGTGGAACGGCGAATCGCTTCAATCTTTTCTTCCGGGATTCTGCCACTCATTATTTATCACCAACAGGTTTTTATAGATTCGATAAACAAAAATAATCTCCTTCATATTTCGACAAAATTTTAATAAATTCTTTACGAAAATGTTCACGATCTTGGTTAGTAAACTTTCTAGGGCCTTTCGTATGCTTACCAGCCCGTCTACTTTTAGACGCAAGGTATCGTGTATGTAGAAGAGTGGAAATGTTCTCTTCAGTGTACTTTTTCCCTCTAGGAGATAGAATAAAAACACCTTTTGGTAATAAAAGGCTTGCCAGTCCATAGTCCTGTGTGATGGCAATATCTCCTTTTGTCACGTGGCGATGAATATAAAGATCTGCCTCTTCTTTTTCTGAGTCTACCATAACCCACTTAGCGCTTTGGAATGTTGAGCTCATATGAGCGTATGAAGCAACAAATACAATCTCAGTATTTACCAATGCTGGTTGAAAAGACATGATTTCTTCTTTTATCGGAACGGGACAGGCGTCTGCATCGACAAAAAGCGTCAGTTTCTTTTTCGTCATAATTCTCTATTCTACATCTCCCTGAGTTATCCTTCTTTTAGCATTTATGTTTTAACTTTCAGAATTTTAACTACTTCTGCATTTATTAAGTGATCGATAAAGTTATTATTATGATTATAGACAAATTTTATTGACAATATTTGATTATATACTAAATTAATTAAATTGAACAGATATTTGCAACAAAAAACATACTACCAAGTCTATTTTTTTGGTAGTATGCTCTGAAAATTATGTTAAGAAGAATGTTTTCCCCTATATAGGCTTAAAATTAAATTTGCTGTTTCCTCAACAGCTCGATTGGATACATCGATTACCTGACAGTTCATTTTATGAATAATTTTGTCGAAATACTCTAGCTCTTCCTTAATGCGGGACATATTTGCGTAGCTTGCTTCAGCATTTAGTCCTAACGCTTTCAATCGTTCTTTACGTATGTCGTTTAATTTTTCAGGGCTAATTTTGAGCGCGTAGCACTTCCCTTCATTGACCTTGAATAATTCTTCTGGAGGCTCAACTTCGGGCACGATCGGTACATTAGCAACTTTCAACCTCTTATGAGCTAAATACTGAGACAATGGCGTCTTCGAAGTTCTAGATACCCCAACAAGAACGATATCAGCTAGACCGATACCTCTTGGATCTCTTCCGTCATCGTATTTAACGGCAAACTCGATAGCCTCTACTCTTCGAAAGTAATCTTCATCAAGCTTATGTACAAGACCTGGTTCATTTCGAGGCTCTTTGCCGATTGCTTTTTGGATATGATCGATCATTGGTCCTATGATATCAACGACTTGAACTTGTTCTTTAGATGCCACATTCAATAGAAACTCCCTAAGTTCTGGTACAACAAGAGTAAAGGCAACGATTGCATTCATTTCTTTTGCTAGTGTCATTACTTCTTGAATCGTAGCAGTGTCTTCTACATATGGGACCCTTCTGACATCGAAGTCAGTTGGATCAAATTGGCTTGTTGCAGCCTTCACCACTAACTCAGCAGTTTCACCTACGGAGTCAGAAATGACATATACGACTGCGCGATTTGTTGTATTCGTCATATGTACCTCCTACATTAAATAATTTCATTCTTAGCTAAGTCGACAAGAGCCTTCGTAATATTGGTTTTGGTTATCCGCCCGATAACCTCCATCCCTTCAGCATCTTCTTTTACGATCGGTAACGCATCAATTTGTTTTTCGATCAATCGATTCGCTACTTCAATAAGCATATCATCTTGAAGACAAACTGTGATATTCGGCATCCTCGTCATTATTATTGTAACAGGAATACTCTGTAGATCCTGCTTCCCTAGTGCAGCTCTAAGCAAATCTTTTCTTGAAAGAACGCCTACGAGGTGAGCCTTTTTATTTACAACGAATAATGTTCCGACATCTTCTAGAAACATAGAGCAAATCGCATCGTATACACTCGTATTTTCCTGTACAACAACCGGAATCGATTTATAATCATCAACCTTGATTTTCTTTATTTTTTCGGTAAGTAACTGAGAACCAGTCTTACCAGTGTAAAAGTATCCAACCCTGGGTCTTGCATCGAGATAACCCGCCATCGTTAATATCGCAAGGTCAGGTCGAAGTGTAGCCCTTGTTAAGCTAAGTTTCTCTGCAATATTTTCACCAGTTATAGGACCTTCGTTCTTAACGATTTGAAGGATTGTTTCCTGACGATTGTTCAGTTCGATTTGACTCACCACCTTACTTAAAAATGTTATACTTTATTTTAATTATTATATACTATTAACGTCATTTCGTAAAAGTGTACGAATCATATCAGCATAATGAATAGCAAAAACCCTGGAGACTTTCCAGGGTTTTTGCTAATCAAGCTTGAAACGATCTAACTGTTCAAGAAAACGCTTTGATTTTAGATAGAGTCCTGAGTATGCATCAAAGTATTGATTCAATACATCTCTGATCTCTTTCTTAGTTTCTGACTTTAAAGAAATATTACCAAGTCTTGCAAGATCCATATGAGCAAATAAATGAAGAAGTTCTGCAGTTCTTTTCTTCAGCGGGATATGATACGGGTCGATCGATAAACAACGGTGGCACAGAAATCCACCTTCTCGGATTGAGAATTCAAATTTACCTGTATCAAGCCCGCAGTTTACACAACACCTTAGCTGAGGATTGATTCCTGCAACACTAAGCATTTTTAGTTCAAATATAAATAATACGACTTCAGGATCCTTTTCTTCATCGAGAGCATGCATGACTTGATAAAGGGTTTCAAATAAATAAGGGTTAGGCTTCTTATCTTCAGTTAATTTATCGACAAGTTCTACCGCATAGGCCGCATATGAAGTCAAAAATAAGTCATTTCGTATAGAGCGGAAGGAGTCGATCGCTTCACCTTGATTCAAATCACCCAATCCAGATGTATGTTGGTATAAATAGTGACCATATACAAAAAGTTGAGAAACGGCAGAAAGACGGCTTTTTGGTTTTTTCGCGCCTCTTGCCATGACGCCAACCTTACCCGTCTCCCTTGTATAAAGAGTAATTATTTTGTTGGTTTCTCCATAATCAACTGTTCTTATTACAATACCTTCAACTTTTTTTAACAAGGAGTTTCACCAACCTATTCCTTGTCAAACATTCCATCATAACGTCAAGTAAGTCGAGGCACCTCTTCGGTTTCTATCAGTGGCTCAGAATCTTCAGTATCCAGGCATTCCATTTCCTTTAAAAGAAGATAAGTATCGATGTTCCCTGTTTCACAAAACACTTTCCAGGTAAACTCCAACAACTCAGATCCCACCTTTCAATTTTAAAAGCTTTCCTCTTACTAACTAGCTTGACCCTTGTTATGTTGGTTTATGTGATGGAATATTTGACAAATTTTATCTTAATAATCGTCTTCTTTATAGCCATAGTCTCTAAGAGATGTCGATTTGTTTCTCCAGTCTTTCACAACTTTGACCCAAATCTCCATGTAAACTCTAGAACCAAGTAACGCTTCGATGTCCTTTCTAGCTCTTTTACCAATTTCCTTCAGCAATTTCCCTTGCTTTCCAATGATGATGCCCTTCTGGGAAGATCGCTCAACGACAACGGTTACATGTATATCGATAACGTCTGAACCTTCTCGCTGCTTCATTTGTTCGGTTACGACCGTAACTGAATGAGGAATCTCTTCCCTAGTTAAATGAAGTACTTTCTCTCTAACAAGTTCAGAAACAATAAAGCGTTCTGGATGGTCTGTCACATGATCACTTGGATAATACTGAGGACCTTCCTCCATATAACCAATTACCTGATCGAGAAGAGTATTTACATTGTTCCCTTGTAGAGCAGAAATCGGTACTATCTCTGCAAATGAATATTTGTCTTTATAAAAATCAATCAGTGGAAAGAGTTTGTCAGGATGAACTTGATCAATTTTATTAATAACTAGAAAAACAGGACTCTCAACGTTTTGTAGACGTTCGATAATATACTGATCTCCTGCTCCATACCCTTCTTCAGCATTGATCACGAATAATATTAAATCAACCTCGTTTAATGAACTCTGGGCCATCTTAATCATAAAATCGCCTAGTTTATGCTTTGGTTTGTGGATGCCAGGAGTATCGATGAACACTACCTGAGAATCGTTTGATGTATATACGCCTTGCACTTTATTACGCGTTGTTTGGGCTTTGTCACTCATAATTGCGATTTTTTGACCGATCACTTGATTTAATAATGTTGATTTCCCAACATTTGGTCGTCCTACAATTGAAACAAAGCCAGATTTAAACGTTTCTTTACTCATTTAAGTCCTCCGGTGAAAATGCGCCAGGAAGTAATTCACTGACTGTTAATTCTTGAATTTGTCCATCTAGGTTAGTAAGGATTACCTGCATAGAAGGATCACATAGTTCAGATATAACCTGTCGACACGCTCCACAAGGAGGTACTGGTCTGTTCGTATCTGCCACTACAGCGATCGCACTATACTTCGTGTGCCCTTCTGAATAAGCTTTAAAAAGAGCAGTTCGTTCAGCACAGTTACACATACTGTAGGCTGCGTTTTCGATGTTACATCCACCGAAGACAGTTCCATCCTCTGAAAGTAGTGCTGCTCCTACTTTGAATTTTGAATATGGCACATATGCCATCTCTCTTGCTTTTCTTGCTTCTTCTATCAACATTTTTTTATCCATGTATAGTAGCCTCCTTATGACTGTAACAAACGCATGATTGGTTCAAAAAATAGAAGGAATCCGATTATAACCGAAATAATTGCAAAAAGAAAGACTGCAGCAGCTGATACATCCTTAGCTACCTTTGCTATCGGGTGCTCCTCTTCCGTAATCAAATCAACAACTCTTTCAATTCCAGTGTTAAGTGCTTCAATACTTAACATGATTCCGATCACACTAAGTAGGATGCTCATCTTTACAACGGATAAGTTAAGTACAAGTCCCATTGCTATAACAATCGTCCCTGCAATAAGGTGGAATAGGAAGTTCTGCTCATTTCGAATTAAGTATAGAAAGCCTTGAGATGCATACTTAAAACTATTCAGAAAACGCGAAAGCCTGGATTTTCTAACGCGAAAGCCCATATTGCTCCAAAATATGCTTTTGTTTATCAAACATTTCTTTTTCGTCTTCTTCATTCATATGGTCGTAACCTAATAGGTGAAGAAAACCGTGAATCGTCAGAAAACCAAGCTCTCTATCGAAGCTATGTCCATATTCCTTCGCTTGTTCTGAGATCTTCTCAACGCATATGACAATTTCACCTAGTAAATGAGGAAAGCCCTCACCGACGATAATCTGATCTTCTTCTCCATCATCAAGAGCGAACGAAATGACATCAGTGGCATAATCCTTGCCACGGTACTCTCGATTAATCTCCTTAATCCGGTGAGTATCAACGAACATAACAGATACTTCACTTGCGTCCTCTACTTCTTCTTTTTCTGCTGCAAACATAAGCAGTTCTTTCATCATGTTAAATTGTTCTTCTTTTATTTCATTTGTTTCGTCAAAAAACTCAACTTCTAAGCTCATGATGTCACCTTCTTTTTTAATTCTGTTGGATACTCAATTCTACTATGAAAGATGCCGTTTAACGTTTCCAATATGGTTTTAGCAACAATATCAAGTTCTCTTATGGACAGATCACATTCATCGAACTGCCCATCTTCAAGTCGTTCTGTAATGATTTTCTTAACCAGCGTCTCTATTTGATCAGGACTAGGTTTTTGCATCGACCGAACAGCCGCTTCAATACAATCTGCTATTCCTACGACTGCCGCTTCCTTTGTTTGAGCTTTAGGGCCTGGATACCGAAAATCGGTTTCTGGAATTCCATGGTCAGTAAATTCAAGTGCTTTATAATAAAAATACTTCAATAGGGTTGTACCGTGATGCTGTTCAGCAATATCCACAATTTCCTTAGGAAGTCGATATTTCCTTAACATCTCTGCCCCGTCTGTTGCATGCGAAATAATTATGGTCTTACTTAAGTGTGGAGCAATTTTATCATGTGGGTTTTCCATATTCATTTGATTTTCAATGAAAAAATGCGGCCTCTTCGTTTTACCTATATCATGATAATAAGCACCGACTCTTGCAAGTAATCCATTTGCTCCAATCGCTTCACAAGCAGCTTCAGATAAATTCGCTACCATCACACTATGATGATACGTGCCCGGTGTCTCTACAAGTATCTTTCTTAAAAGAGGATGATTAGGACTCGAGAGTTCGATTAGCCTTGTAGCTGATACGATTCTAAATCCAGCTTCGAAGAATGGCATCAACCCTAATGTAAGAACGGATGATAGAAACCCTGACAAGAATGCGAAGATCATATGATAGCCGATTTCTCCACCGCCATATTGCCCATTCTTTAACATTAATAATATAGCCACAGCCAGCATGTTTATTAATGAGACGAGCAATCCGGCTTTCAAAATATTAGAACGAAGGTTTCTTCTACCTAGAAAAAACACTCCAGATAGTGAACTCATCAGTACATAGAAAGAAAGAGAAGCGTTCATAGGTCCAGTGATCTCTCCATTAAAAAACACACCTGCACATACTGCGAACAACAAACTGGAAGCGATTGCAATCTGCTCGTTGAACAACATTTTTATAAGCATAGATCCCAATGCTGCTGGTACGATATATGCTATCCCAGGAAGTTCGATCTTTCCAAGTAAACTTGAGAGTTTTAGGACGAGTAGGGTACTAAAGAAAACCAGGACGATAATGAATAGATTCGTGTTCTTCGTTCTTATTCGATCTTCTAAATCTTGTACAAAATAATAAAGATAACCTGTAAGCAATAAGACTAATAATGCTAGACCGATGTAAGGAATCGGATCAAACCCATCGTCTAGTAATCCTGCAAGCCTGAGGTTGTCCATCACTTCCCTATTGATGATCATGCCTTCTTCAACGATGATTTGTCCTTCACGAATCATAACAGGCTGCACAGATTCGATAGCTTCCTGTCTACTTTGTTCCGTTAACTCTGGATCGAGGAAGTAGTTGGGAACGATCGCTTGTTGGGCAACGGTGATCATTGCTTGCTTTTGATCTTTAGGCAATGACGTTATCGATAGCCTCGTTTCAACGTCACTTTGTGCTTGTTCAAGATTATCGATCGATACTTTATCTGTCATTACTTCCATAACCTCAGATAACGTAAGTTCTTTAATCAAACTCATTTGAGTAAGTTCTGCCTCTAACAGTGGTCTAAGAGTATCATCACTGATATCCTCAGCCATTGAAGCAGATAAAAGTGTTCGTAGTTCTTTTAGTTGTTCCACGTTCGTTTTACTATCATTCTGATTTCCTTCAGGCTTCTTTACCTCTTCGATCCCTGAAAACAAGTCATTCAGATTATCTACTTGACCTTGTAACACTTCATCCCTATAAACGTACTTGCCTTCGATTTGGGCAGCTTTGGAACGAGCTTCTTCGGTTGCTTTCTTATTTTCTATTGTAATCGGTGAAGCAATATCATGGTTAGCTCTTGAATATAGAGAAATATTTAATGATTCTGGAATAACATTTGAAAGCATCGTTACGTACATTATGATTGCTGCAACAGCATATAATGACCATTTCGTAATATGACCACGTTCAAGAAGACGGAGATTATGCTTAAGAAAGCTTTTAATCTTCGAAAACATTAACTGCTTCACCTCACAGTATTAACACTCAGAGCTTATACCCTTCTCATATTTTATCAGAATTCACCACAAAAAGGACGAGATTAGGGAAAATAAGGACCTCTAACGATTCACGAATACAAAAACAACCTGAGTTCTAGTTGTGTAGAACTCAGGTAGTAACAGGAAGCCTAATTTTCTTTATGTTCATATGCATCAATAATTCTTTGAACGAGTGGATGACGGACGACATCCGTTTGCTGAAGATAAATGAACGACACATCTTTCACTCGATTCAAAATCTTTTCTGCTGCTGCTAGCCCAGATTCTTTTCCTTTTGGTAAGTCAATCTGAGTGATGTCACCAGTGATGACCATCTTAGAACCAAATCCTAATCTCGTTAAGAACATTTTCATTTGCTGTGATGTTGTGTTCTGAGCTTCGTCTAGGATGACATAGCTATCATCGAGGGTTCTCCCCCTCATATATGCTAATGGAGCAATCTCGATCGTACCTCGCTCAATTAAACGAGTGGTTTGCTCGACTCCTAGCACATCATGCAAAGCGTCGTACAACGGACGTAAATAAGGATCAACCTTTTCTTTTAAGTCTCCAGGTAAAAATCCTAGGCTCTCACCCGCTTCAACTGCAGGTCGTGTTAACACGATTTTCTTTACTTGATTAAATTTCAGTGCTGCTACTGCCATAACAACTGCTAAATACGTCTTACCTGTACCTGCGGGGCCAATTCCGAAAACCAAATCATTCTTCTTCATTGCGGACACATAGTGACGTTGTCCTAATGTCTTAACTTTAATAGGTTTCCCTTTTGCGTTTGTTGTGATTTCTTCTTGGTATAGCTCTAAAAGCTGATCGATCATGCCTTGTTGCACTAGTTGGCAGGCATACACGACATCTCTTCCCGAGATACTTGCTCCTCGCTTTATGAGTGATTGAAGGGTGGACATCACGTCCTTAACCATCTCAACAGCGTCTTCGCTACCTTTAACTGATATGCCTTCGCCACGCGTAACAAGCGAAACCTCGAGTGCTTCTTCAATTATTTTGAGATGCTCATCTCCAGGACCAAATAGAGTTTGAGCTTCGTTTGAATTTTCTAATTGCAATGATAAGTCAACAAATCGTTCTGTCAATAGACCTCAATCTCCTTGAACAATAGGTATATTTTTTCCAATTTCCTCTATCACTTCAAAGTGTATCTTTACGTTTACTTTACCATTCTCTACCTTCTCGTGCAAAATCTTTTCTGTTTTTATTTCAGCGTCCTCTGCCGTTTTGTCTTTTATATCTTCTCTAGCAACGTTCCGCGCAGCATCGACCGCTTCTTTATTTGTATAAGTTCGCTCAACTTCTTTTGTTTCCAACATTTTCTTCGACATGAGTGAGATCGGCAATTGCCATTTCAAGAAACGGAAATTTGTTTCGCGCTCATTGACTTCATAATTCTCAAACTCTGGTGCTTTTAATCCCCAAATTGGTAAGTAGAATCCAACTATTCCAAGAGAATGATTCGTTTTTGTTTCTCCTGTATGTGTAACGAAAGAAGATTTAAGCGGTATAGAAACTGTTGAAACATACCAAGTTCTCCCGAAGACTTTACCACTAGCAGGTACAAGCTGACTCTTTTCTTCCTTCCCGATGAATCCCGAGATTAAAAGCTGACCAGGTTTCACAAAGGCATTTTCCTTCACCTTGGCTTGGCCTTCTTCAACATAAATCTTTGTGATCACAGCTTTTTTCTTCGCTACAATATGCCTTGGGCTTGCAGCAGGCTCTTTTTCTGGAAGTTGTTTTTGTACAACCTGAAAATGATAAGATGTCCCATTCCGCTTGACCCCGATCCACGTCACTTCTTTTAAACTTTCAGATAGCTCTTGTTGAATTTCCTGGTTTGTTGGCAATCGAAAAATGAATGTTCCCTTCTTCACCCCTAGTTCATATGCTGCTTTTCTAAGCTTATGCTCAACTTCTGGAGTGGCACCATTAACCGAAACACCCCATACCATATTCGATAAAAGTAAAATCAATAAAATAGACCCAATAGCTCCAGCTAAGAAACCTCGAGAAGAAATTACCCTCTGAACAATGAAAGGGAAGCCTTTTCGTTCATGGATTCTAACCTTACACCTCGTCCTCTTCAGATGCGGTCTTATTCTTCTAATGTCAGAAATATATAAAGACAAAAGAATTGTTTCTTCATCCAAACGGCGAATATCCCAAATCGGTATACGATATTCGATGCACCTGTTAATAAACAACTCTGTGTAGCTGCCCACCACTTTGATTCGCACATACCCTGAAAAAAGTTCTCGAATATATTCTTTCATTATTGACCCCCTGTATTCAGTCCGGGTCTTGAAAGTCCCTACATATCTTCAGGTCTCTCAAGGTAGGAAACATGCTCTATTTTGCCTTCTAGCAAAATCTCCTCAGGCAATATGGTTTTTAGCATGAAGTCTTTTCCTTTAATTAACAATTGACCCTGTTTTAGGAGGAGCCGCACTTCTTCATTTGAAAATTTTAAAACACCCTGATGGTTTTCTATGTAAATGTGAAGCTGTCCAACCATCGTGATGCGCGGTAAATCCATGACTGCGTCAGCTGGAAGCTTTAATCTACTCGTTAACCATCCTTTTAGGCCATGCCTCCATTTTGCCATGGATACTCCCCCTTTCATCTCATCTTTATGATAGACAAAACCAAACTATCACTTTTTCGTAAAAGTAAACCTTATCCTTTTTCACATAAAAAAAGCCGTCGAGATTTACTCGACGGCTTGAATAAGCTTAAAACCTTTACCTTTTGTAACTTTGTTTCATCTTCATCATGGATGGATGAGGGTTTTTCGACCTTGGCGGGCCTAAAATCTCTGACCAAATAACCCCTTTCTTCACATCCCTTTTATTTATTAAAATGCCACCATATTCACTCTTACTAGAAGACTTTGGCTTATATACTTTAAGCTCAGCAGATTTACCTCTTCTAGAAGAAATTCTTTCCAAGGCCTCTTCGTATGCTTCATATTGCTCTGGCTTCATATCGTCAAAGCTAGGTTCAGATGAATCATCATACTGTGAATATGGTTTTTGACCTTGATTGTACTGCTTTTGCACGTCACCCTTGGGGCGGCCAGTGCGTGGCTTCGCTTCCTCTTCTTCAGAACCCATCCTCTTGAAGAAGCTCAAGATCCCCCCAATTGCGATAATTACGAAAACGATGTTATTTAACAGTAACTCAATAATACCATCCAACATCGTCACCTCCGTCTGTTGAAAAGATGGTTAGCGATCATCCTCATCTTCTTCTTGATCTGACTTTCCGATCATGTCGCGCATATCAGTATCTGCTTCGATATTCTTAAGGTTCATGTAATCCATAACTCCAATATTTCCAGAGCGCAGTGCTTCCGCCATAGCCATTGGAACTTCTGCTTCTGCTTCCACAACTTTCGCTCTCATTTCCTCAACTCTTGCTCTCATTTCTTGCTCTTGAGCAACAGCCATTGCGCGACGCTCTTCTGCTTTCGCTTGAGCAATATTCTTATCTGCCTCAGCCTGATCAGTTTGAAGAACTGCTCCGATGTTTTTGCCAATATCGATATCGGCAATATCGATGGATAGAATTTCAAATGCTGTTCCAGCATCTAAACCTTTTGCTAGAACGGTTTGAGAAATCATATCAGGGTTTTCTAGAACCTTCTTATGATCGTGTGACGAACCAATCGTACTTACGATCCCTTCACCAACCCTCGCAATTACAGTTTCTTCACCAGCTCCACCAACGAGACGATCAATGTTGGCACGTACTGTAATTCTTGCTTTTGCTTTCACTTCGATACCATCCATTGCTACACCGGCAATAAATGGTGTTTCGATAACTTTTGGATTAACACTCATTTGCACAGCATCAAGTACGTCACGACCTGCAAGGTCAATAGCCGCACAACGCTCAAAACTAAGTTCAATATTAGCACGGTGAGCTGCAATCAATGCATTCACAACTCGGTCAACATTACCACCTGCTAAATAGTGACTTTCCAATTGATTCGTATTCAAATCCAGTCCTGCCTTCACAGCCTTGATAAGTGGATTGATAACACGTGATGGAATAACACGTCTAAGTCTCATTCCAACAAGATTGAAAATACTTACCCTTACTCCAGCTGCTAGTGCTGAAATCCATAGCATTACTGGTACAAAAGTGAATAAGATCGCAAGACCTATAATCACGAGACCTACTATAATAATTAACCCTAATGAACCTGTATCCATTGTTTTCCTCCCTATAAATCTTTTTTATTTGTTAACGGCTCGAACGACAATACGTGACCCGTTGACTTTAGTAATCGTTACACTCGTATCGACGGGTAGATATCCCCCCTCAGTTACTACATCCAATCGTTCACTACCGAAGTCTGCTATACCAGCTGGGCGCAAAGGAGTAACTGCTGTTCCTTCTTTCCCAATCAGCTCGTTTCGTGAAACGTTCGATACATAGCCTTGTTCTGAATTCGTAGAATCAGAAAGAACAATCTTCTTGAAAAACCCTCGATAGCCAAATAATTTAATGAAGAGGTATGACCCACCGATTGTGATGGCTACTGCTAAGAGTACCGCAACTAATACATATTGCAACGACTGACCTGACCCTAGCGCGATACTCGCTACGATTCCTAGTGCACCTAATACACCGAAAATACCAAAGCCCGGTATAAATATTTCCACTAGAATTAATATTATACCAGTAATTAGTAACAAAATGGATTCCCATCCTGCAAATCCAGCAATCATATGCCCAAAGAAGAATAACAACAAGGCTCCAGCTCCCATAAAGCCAGGGATCCCAAACCCAGGAGAATACAGTTCAAGAACAAGTCCTAGACTACCGATTGATAAAAGGATCGGAATGATAATCGGGTTTGTAACAAACCTTGCTATCTTTTCAGCTACGCTGACTTCAGCATCCATTACTTTGGCACTTGCTAAATCAAGTTCTTCTAATAACTCTGTTCGATCCTCTGCTGAGCCTTCTGAATAACCTACTTCGTTAGCTTCAACATCATTGAGAGTTAACAACTCGCCTTTTGGTGCGTTATATTTTGGCAAGCTCACATCTGGATCAGCCATTGCAAGCGCAAATTTCGGATCTCGATCATTTAACTCAGCAGCTGACTTCATGGCCGCATGCCAAAAAGACTCTGCTTTTTTACCAGCTGCATTCCCTGACTGGTCGATGATAGCTGCTGAACCCATCAAAGCACCTGGCTCCATTATGATTTGATCTGCATTTAGTGCAATGTAAGCTCCTGCAGAAAGAGCACGATCAGATATATATGCAGTAATCGGTACTTCTGTAGCTTTAATGATCTTGCCTATATTATCTGCTGCATTTACTGCTCCACCAGGTGTATCGATCTCCAAAACAATATGATCGGCGCCTGCTTCTTCAGCATCCTCGATAGAGCGTTTCAAAAACGCTTCAAGCCCCCGTTCTACTTCTTGCTCAACAGGGATAAAGTAGACAAGTTTACCTTCTCCTTGCCCATTTGCTATGTTTCCAAAGAATGAAACACCGATTACCATTAGTAATGCTGTCATGCATAATAGCTTGATGGCGACATGTTTGATAGCGACCCCTCCTTTCAAGCTTTCTCTATATACGTTTCAACACATAGGCAGGTTTCAAAATATGTAAAGAATTTAAATTAAGTATGACAAAAGGAAGAAAGAATTGCTAGCAGGAATTAATATATTATGCATAAAAAACACGCCCTGTATGCACAGGGCGTGTTTTAGCTTGATCATATTTATGATAAGTTCTTTTGTACAAGGCGATTTACAAGTCCGCCGTCCGCTTTGCCTTTTACTTTCGGCATAAGCGCACCCATTACCTTACCCATTTCCTGTTTAGAAGTAGCACCAGTTTCCGCAATAACTTGCTTAACTAGTAATTCAACTTCCTCTTCAGACAATTGTTTCGGCAGGTAGGCAGTTAAAATCGACAGCTCTTCATCGAGATTCTGCACAAGATCACTTCGACCAGCTTTGTCAAATTCTTGGAGGGAGTCTTTGCGTTGCTTAACTTCGCGAGTGAGAACGGTAAGTTCTTCCTCTTCCGTCAGGTCATGACCCAATTTAATGGATTCATTCTGAAGTGAAGATTTCACCATACGAATAACAGATAGTTTCTGCTTTTCTTTGTTCTTCATCGCTACTTTCATATCTGTTGTTAAACGGTCATTTAGACTCACTGACCTAACACCCTCTCTTAGAACTTACGCTTTTTCCTTGCTGCCTCAGATTTCTTTTTACGCTTTACACTTGGCTTTTCATAGTGCTTGCGCTTCTTAACTTCAGCCAAAGTGCCTTCTTTAGAAACCGTTCTCTTGAAGCGACGCAGAGCATCATCGATCGACTCGTTCTTACGCACGCGAGTTTCCGCCATCTCTATCCCTCCCTCCAAAACATACACAATCATAACACATGACTTTCTAACAAAGACATGTCACCTGCAATTATAATACATGCTGCAAGGTTTATCAACATTTCTTTAATTGATTTTTTATGTTTATAAAAAACAAGCATGTGTTTCATATCCTGTCCATACACTTTTTATGGAGAGGAGATGGCGAAAACTATGAGTCCCTATGTGGCATCGTTTATCGTTTTTATCAGTATCTTTTTATTTGGCATGGCGATTCTTCGCATCGGCCTCCAAACGTTTTCTGAGCATAAAGTGGAGAGATTGTTGACAACGATGACAGCTACCCCCTTACGAGGCCTAATAGTGGGAATGCTAGTGACAGCACTCATTCAAAGTAGTTCAGCGGTCATGGTCATTACTGTGGGGTTAATCGCGACGAAACTCCTAACTTTCCGACAATCGATCGGGATAATCCTCGGTGCGAATATTGGAACTACGATTACTGCTGAATTAATGACCCTAAATCCTGACAAATTCACTTTACCACTCTTAATAGTGGGGTTCATTTTATTACAAGTTAGAAAACAAGTTCTATTTAGTGTCGGCACAATATTGTTTGGATTAGGATGTATTTTTGTTGCGATGCATGGACTAGAAGCGATGTCCATTCCGCTTTCGTCTTTATCGTTTTTTGATCATATTATTAATGAAACGAATACAAGTTTGCTCTACGGCATAGGTATCGGGACGATTCTAACTGCACTCATTCAATCGAGCTCTGCTACTACAGGAATAACGATGAGCTTCATCAATCAAGACTTACTTACCCTACCTTCTGCAATCGCGATCCTGTATGGAGCTAATATTGGTACATGTGTAACTGCATGGCTTGCAAGTATAGGTAGTTCTAGAGAAGCAAAGTTATCAGCTTATGCACATATCTGGATCAATGTGCTTGGAGTATTGTTGTTTTATCCTCTAATCGAAGTATTTAGTAGAATGGTTGTGTATGTTACAACACTACCTGATGTCCAACTTGCTCATGTGTCGATTTTATTTAATGTATTTTCGTCACTACTCTTTCTTCCGTTAGCTGGAATTCTTGCAAATACGATCGAAAGATTACATGGCGGCAAGGTGATATCATAAAAAAACCAACCGCTAGGGTTGGTTTTTGTTTTCTCTTAATAATCTGTGTCAGCTGTTTCGCCTTGTACGATTTTCACACCAGCACTTGCGCCGATACGAGTTGCACCAGCATCGATCATTGCTTGTGCACCTTCAAGGTCACGTACGCCACCAGAAGCTTTCACTCCAATATTCGGTCCAACAGTTTCGCTCATAAGTTTGATATCTTCAACTGTTGCGCCACCAGTTGAGAAACCAGTAGAAGTTTTCACGTAATCCGTACCTGCTTTAACAGCAAGCTCACATGCACGCTTTTTCTCTTCATCAGTAAGAAGACACGTTTCAATGATTACCTTAACAAGGGCCTTACCTTTAGCTGCCTCTACGACTGCTTTGATGTCGTCTACAATGTAGTCGTCGTTGCCAGCTTTTAATTCAGCAATGTTGATAACCATATCTACTTCAGTTGCACCTTTTTCGATGGCATCTTTCGTTTCAAATGATTTCGTCTCAGTCGTTGTTGCTCCAAGAGGGAAACCGATTACTGTACATACTTTTGCTTCAGCGCCTTTAAGCATTTCTGCTGCTAGTGTAACCCATGTAGGATTTACACAAACCGATGCGAAATTAAATTCTCTTGCTTCTTCACATAGTTTTTCTACTTGTTTCTGAGTAGTGTCTGGTTTTAGTGCTGTGTGATCAATCATGTTTGCTAGTTCTTTATTCATTTCATATCATCCTTCCAAATCTTATGTATGCCGAACTTGAAGGAGTTCGGCAGTCCTTACAATTATAATGAGGCAACAGCTGAAGTTGGTTCTTCTTCGTTCATCACTCTAACAAACTGTCCTTCGTTATAAGGGTACCCAGCTTTAGTGATTTTCACTTTTACGATCTTTCCGATCATCTCTTCAGAAGCTTCAACGATTACTTTCATATAATTAGCAGTATACCCTACGTAAAGGTTAGAATTAGGAGAATCCTTGAATTTTTCCTCGGGAATTACTTCCAATACTTCTCCTTCATATTGAGATGCATACTCTTTGGCAAGCTGATTGGATAACTCGATCAATTGATGGACGCGCTTATTCTTGATTTCATCATCAACCTGGTCATCCATCCTTGCTGCAGGAGTTCCTGTACGCTTGGAAAACGGGAACACATGAAGTTCTGAGAACTTGTGTTTAGAAATAAAATCATATGTTTCCTTAAATTCTTCGTCCGTTTCACCAGGGAATCCAACGATTACATCAGATGTGATCGCTAGTCCAGGGAGAGCTTTCTTCAAACGTTCTAGACGTTCACCGAACATCTCCATGGTATACTTCCTTCTCATTCTCTGAAGGACAGTATTTGACCCAGATTGAAGCGGAATGTGGAGGTGAGGAACAACCTTGCTAGAAGAATTCAATACCTCGATTACTTCATCAGTCACTTGACTAGCTTCGATGGATGAAATTCTGATTCGCTTTAAGCCATCTACCTTTGCATCAAGATCACGTAACAACTGTGCAAAGTTATAATCTTTTAGGTCTTCACCATATCCTGCTGTATGGATACCTGTAAGAACGATCTCTTTATAGCCTGCTTGCACGAGTTGTTGTGCTTGCTCAATGACCGCCTCTGGTTCTCTAGAACGTAAAAGGCCTCTAGCCCAAGGGATGATACAGAACGTACAAAAGTTATTACACCCCTCTTGAATCTTCAATGATGCTCGAGTGCGGTCTGTAAATGCAGGCACCTCTAACTCTTCATAAACTCGAGCTTTCATAATATTACTTACTCCATTCACTGGCTCTCTCTCACGTTTATACTGTTCGATATAATCGAGCATTTTAACACGGTCTTGAGTACCAACTACAACGTCAACGCCAGGAATAGCCATAATTTCTGCTGGAGATGTTTGAGCATAACAACCTGTTACACATATCACTGCATCAGGATTTTTTCTAATTGCTCTTCGTATGACCTGACGACTTTTTTTATCGCCAGTATTCGTAACGGTACACGTATTGATCACGTATACGTCCGAAGCGTTATCGAACTCGACTCTTTCATAGTCTTGTTCTTTAAATAACTGCCAAATCGCTTCCGTTTCATAATGATTCACTTTACAACCTAATGTATGGAATGCAACTGAAGGCATAGGATCACCTCATTAATTCAAAATGATAAGAAATAGCTGCTAAGACATATAAAGCAGCCGTTTCTGTTCGCAAAATTCGTGGACCAAGACCACAGGGAGAAAAACCAGCTTCTTCTAGCTTTTTAACTTCGTTGGTAGAAAGCCCACCTTCGGGCCCGAATACTACTATAAACCGGTCATTTTTGTTCGCTTGCTGAAGCGTTTGAACAAGCTTTGCAGACTCACCAGCTTTCGCCTCTTCTTCAAATGCAATGACTTTATGGTCATAGGACTTGCTGAACTCGATGAGTTCAGAAATCGTATAAGGCTCACTAATATCAGGAATCGTCGTGCGATGGGACTGCTCAGCCGCTTCCTTCGCAATCTTGTTCAACCTCTGTAGCTTCTTTTCGCTTTTTTGCTTATCCCATTTTACAACAGATCTCTCTGCTTTAAAAGGAACGAACTGATCGGCACCAAGCTCCGTTCCCTTTTGAATGACGGTCTCGAGTTTATCACCTTTTGGCAAACCTTGAACAACCGTCACTTGAAGAGGGAGCTGCTTGTCTTCATCTAACCAACGAACAGGTCTAGCTTGAATGTGGCTTTGACTGATGGTGGTTAACTCACAAATAGCGGAATGACCAGTAGAAGAGCAGACAATAATTTCATCTCCAACTTCCATACGCATGACTTTCGCAATGTGCTTCACGTCTTCTCCGACTATATCTACAACTTCCTCATTGATCGTTGAGTCCAGAATAAAATATCTTTGCATCAATTGATCTCCTTACTCGAACGGCTTTCTAGCTATGAACGCGACCCAGTCTTCCATTTGAAGGGTTTCCTCGATAATAAGCCCTTGATCAACGATCGATTGTTTTACTTCTTGCTTTTTCGCAGTGATGATACCTGAAGTAATAAATGCTCCACCCGGTTTAAGTACTCTCGCTACATCATCAGTAAAACGTACTATGATTTCTGAAAGTAGGTTTGCGACAACCACATCGTAGGTACCCTCTACGTTTTCAAGTAAATTGTTTTGTCTGACATCGATCTTATTGTGAATCTTATTAAGCTTCGCATTTAAATACGCGCTCTTAACGGCAATTTCATCAAGATCTAGCGCCTCGACTGTATCAGCTCCAAGGCTTGCAGCGGCAATACTTAATACTCCAGATCCAGTACCTACATCGATTACCTTTTGTCCAGGTTCAATTATTCTTTCTAGCGCCTGAACACACATGACTGTAGTCGGATGTGTTCCTGTTCCGAAAGCCATTCCTGGATCTAATTCAATAATGATCTCATCCGTGTTCACTGGAGTGTAATCTTCCCAGGTTGGAGTAATTGTGATTTTTTCAGATATTTTGACGGGCTTATAATATTTCTTCCATGCTGTAGCCCATTCTTCTTCATTAACTTCACTGATTTGTACAGTGTTATGTCCAAGGTCGATATTATGAACAAGCAGACCATTGATCGCTTCTTTGATTTGTTCAACTGTTTCACCAAGAAAACTATTCACTGGTATGTACGCTTTCAGAATAACGCCTTCTTCAGGGTAATCATCTGGATTGAGCTGGTAGACTTCTCCGAATGAGGTATCCCAAACTTTCACAAGGTCCATAGGGTCTTCTATGACCACCCCACTTGCACCGGCTTCATGCAATATATTCGATACTGCTTCTATTGCTTCATTTGTTGTATGAATGCTAATCTCAGACCATTTCATTCATTCCCACTCCTCTTTGGATCCTTTTTATCTCGGAAAGGAAACAGGCAGGCCTATTCACTAGACCTGCTTCCTGTTACCAGCTTTCTCCTTTGTTATTCCCCTTTAAACGCTTTTTTTACTTTAGCGAAAAAATTCTCATGCTGTTCTTCTGGTACTTGGCCGGATATTTCACCAAATTCACGTAGAAGATCTTTCTGGCGATCTGTTAAATGTTTTGGCGTAACAACTTGAATTTTTACATGTTGATCGCCTTGTCCATACCCGCGTACATTTTGAATTCCTTTGCCTTTCAACCTAAAGTTGGTGCCACTTTGTGTTCCAGCAGGGACTTTAAGCATGACCTTACCATGCAATGTCGGAACTTCGATTTCATCTCCTAGTCCAGCTTGAGCAAATGTAATTGGCATTTCACAGTGAACATCATCACCGTTACGCTCATAAAATTCATGAGGTTTTACATAGACCACAACGAATAGGTCTCCTGGAGGTCCTCCGTTAACGCCTTCTTCACCTTTTCCGGTGATACGGATTTGTTGGCCTTCATCGATTCCAGCAGGCATCTTAACATGAATTTTCTTTTTAACTTCAACTTTACCTTTTCCACGGCATGTTTTACATTTATCTTTAATGAGTTTCCCTGTACCTTCACAATGATGACATACACGTCGATTAACGACACGTCCAAACGGTGTATTCTGCTCAACGTTCAGCTGGCCATTTCCACCACAGTGGTGACATGTTTCAGGTGTTGTTCCAGGTTTTGCTCCTGATCCGTCACATGTTGAACAATCTTCTTCTTTCGGAATATAAATGTCCGTTTCTTTTCCGAAAGCTGCTTCCTCGAACGTTAGTGTCATGGCATATTGAAGATCAGCACCTTGTCTTGGCGCGTTTGGATTTCTACGACCTCCGCCACCAAAGAACATATCGAAAATATCACCGAAGCCTCCAAAGTCAGCTCCACCAGCTCCGCCAAATCCTTGGTTAGGGTCCGTATGACCAAATTGATCATATTGCGCTTTTTTCTGAGGGTCTTTAAGAACCTCATATGCTTCAGTAATTTCTTTAAACTTCTCATCTGCCCCCGGTTCCTGGTTGATATCCGGGTGGTATTGTTTAGCAAGCTTTCGATAAGCTTTCTTCATCTCTGCTTCAGAGGCATCTTTACTTACGCCCAACACCTCATAATAGTCTCGTTTACTCATCGTATCCACTCCCGATTCTCTTCACATAACCTTTATCTTACCATTGATTTTATACTGACTGCAATACTATATCGAAAGAATCAGTTAGCATGCAGTTCACTGTTGGCACACTTGCAAAAAGCTAGCGATTTGATAGAAGGCAATAGCCATATATTGCTAAAAACCTGCTTACATTAAGAAAAAAGTCAAAGCCGAGATACGCTTGACTTTGACTTTTTTCTTTATCTTATTTCTTATTTCTTACTTTTTATCGTCTTCGTTAACTTCTTCGTACTCAGCGTCAACGACGTTGTCATCTTGCTTCTCTTCAGAACCAGCGCCTTCAGCTTGCTGAGCCTGTTGAGCTTGAGCTGCTTGCTCATACATCTTAGTCGTTAGAGCTTGAACCACTTCTTGAAGTTCGTCTTTTGCAGTGCGAATTTCTTCAATGTCATCATTCTCTAGAGCAGCTTTGACTTTATCTTTTGCTTCGTTAGCTTTGTTCACTTCTTCTTCCTCTACTTGACCTTCAAGGTCTTTTAGAGTTTTCTCAGTTGTGAATACTAGCTGATCAGCTTCGTTACGAGTTTCAACTTCTTCACGACGCTTCTTATCTTCTTCAGCGTTCGCTTCAGCATCTTTAACCATGTTTTCGATCTCATCATCAGATAGACCGCTTGATGATTTAATCGTGATAGATTGCTCTTTGTTTGTGCCAAGATCCTTCGCACGAACGTTCACGATACCGTTTTTGTCGATATCAAATGATACTTCGATCTGAGGAGTTCCTCTTGGTGCTGGAGGAATATCCGTCAACTGGAAGCGACCGAGAGTCTTGTTATATTGAGCCATTTCACGCTCACCTTGTAGAACATGGATGTCTACTGAAGGCTGGTTATCAGCAGCAGTTGAGAACGTTTGTGACTTACTTGTTGGGATCGTCGTATTACGCTCGATAAGCTTTGTAAATACGCCGCCCATTGTTTCGATACCAAGTGAAAGTGGCGTTACGTCTAGAAGAACAACGTCCTTCACATCACCAGCGATAACACCAGCCTGGATTGCTGCACCAAGTGCAACTACTTCATCAGGGTTAACGCCTTTATGTGGATCTTGACCAGTTTCTTTCTTGATTGCATCCTGTACTGCAGGAATACGAGTAGAACCACCTACAAGAATAACCTTGTCAATTTCAGAAGGTGACATACCAGCATCTTTAAGAGCCTGACGGGTAGGTCCCATTGTACGTTCTACAAGGTTTGCAGAAAGCTCTTCGAATTTAGCACGAGTCAAGTTAAGCTCAAGGTGTTTAGGACCAGAAGCATCAGCCGTGATGAATGGTAGTGAAATTTGAGTTTGAGCTACTCCAGAAAGGTCTTTCTTAGCTTTCTCAGCAGCATCCTTCAAACGTTGAAGTGCCATTTTATCTTGACCAAGGTCTACACCGTTCTCTTTTTTGAATTCAGCAACAAGGTGATCGATGATAACTTGGTCAAAGTCATCTCCGCCTAGACGGTTGTCACCAGCTGTAGATTTAACTTCGAATACGCCTCCGCCGAGTTCAAGGATAGATACGTCAAATGTACCACCACCAAGGTCAAAGACTAGAATTGTTTGATCTTCGTCTTCTTTATCAAGGCCATAAGCAAGCGCTGCAGCAGTTGGCTCGTTTACAATACGCTCAACTTCTAGACCAGCAACTTTACCAGCATCTTTTGTAGCTTGACGCTCCGCATCGTTGAAGTATGCAGGCACTGTAATAACTGCTTTCTCAACGCCTTCACCAAGATAGTCTTCTGCATAAGACTTAAGCTTTTGAAGAATGATAGCTGAAATTTCTTGTGGAGAGTAAGATTTACCTTCCACGTCTACTTTGTGGTCTGTACCCATATGACGTTTGATTGATTGAATCGTGTTAGGGTTTGTGATTGCTTGACGCTTTGCAACCTCACCTACTAGTCTTTCTTCATCTTTAAATGCTACCACTGAAGGTGTCGTACGGTTACCTTCTGGGTTAGGAATTACCGTTGCTTCGCCACCTTCCATAACAGCGATACAAGAGTTTGTTGTACCAAGATCAATACCAATAATCTTACTCATTGTTTCTACCTCCTATTTCTTCATATGTAATTATGAACTTACTTTTACCATTGCAGGTCTAAGAACGCGATCGTTCAACTTGTACCCTTTTTGCAACACTTCTACAATAACATCTGAATCATACTCATCTGATTCAACTTGCATAACTGCCTGATGCAGGTGAGGGTTAAATTCTTCCCCTTGTGATCCTACTTCTTCAATACCTTCTTTTACAAGAGCATCCTTCAACTGGCGATAAACCATTTCCATCCCAGTGAGTAGAGAATTCACTTCTTCATGATCGCTTTGAACAGCAAGCGCTCGCTCGAAATTATCGATTGCCGGTAGAAGTTCTTCAGCAAGTTTTTGAGAACGATATTTCGCATCAGCACTGCGCTCTTCACGTGTTCTACGACGGAAGTTATCATACTCCGCCTGAGTACGCAAATATTTATTTTCAAGCTCATCCACTTGCTTCTGCAAGCTTTCAAGCTCTGTTTCTTCATTCATTTCAGGTTCGATAACTTCAGAATCCTGTCCCTCTTCAACTTCTTGTTCAAGATTTTCAGTTTCTTCAGTTACAATCTCTTCCTCATGATGACTGTTCTGCTTTTCCACGAATTTCACCTCCCCATCAAAATTTACATTTATATTCATTGAAAAGGATGGAAGAATTCGTATCTTCCACCTTTTTCACTATTACCAAATTACCAGTGTTTGAAACTTCGATATCTCTCAGTCAATGTACTCGTAAGGTCATTAGCTAGAAAACCTAAAAGACTCATCGAACGATGATATTCCATTCTTGTAGGTCCTAGCAGAGCGAGAGATCCCATTCGTTTACCTTCAATAAAGTAATCTGCAGTAATGATACTACATTCCTGCATCGCTTCAAGATCATTCTCCTGACCGATTCTAACCTCAATTCCTTTTTTCTCAGGACGAAGGATATTGTACATCAAGTCATCCTGCTCAAAAGTATTTAACAGGAGCCTTACTTTTTCTACATCCTTAAATTCAGGCTGGGCTAGAATGTTTGTCTTTCCGCCGTAGTACACTTTTTCTGCATTAGTATAGAGAAAAAGATTATCAAGCATCGTGTTGACTTGATTGTAATTTTCTATGTGCTTTTTCAAAACTGTAGCCATTTCTTGCATCATGGTCGATTTCAGTGATACTAAAGGGATATCCTTAAGACGTTCATTCATAATGTTAACGACTTTTTCAATATCGGACATGCTTACTGACGGTGGTATTGTAATGGTTTGATTCTCTACATGTCCACTATCAGCTACCAGGATTACAACTGCCGTCTCTTTTGAGAGAGGAATAATTTGAACCTGGCGAAGTTTCGTCTCGAAAACTTCAGGTCCTAAAATGATGGATGTATACTGAGTTAATTCAGAAAGTATCTTCGCGGATTGCTGAATAACTTTCTCAACTTCGACCATTTTCTCTGCAAAAAGTGAGTGAATATCTTTGACATCATTGTTTGATAAAACTGGCGGTGATAGAAGATTGTCTACATAGAAGCGATAGCCTTTTTCTGAAGGAACACGACCTGAAGAACTGTGAGTCTTCTCGATATAGCCCATGTCTTCAAGATCTGCAAGTTCATTACGAATAGTGGCTGAACTAAAAGTTACTTCTTTTCGCTTTGAAATTGTACGTGATCCTACAGCCTCAGCAGTTCGAATGTAATCATCGATCAAAATCTGCAAAATAAACAGTTGACGTTCAGTTAACATCCTCTCATCACCTCTGTTAGCACTCTGTTTCCTTGAGTGCTAAATCTAATAATAAGGTAACAGAAACTTATTTTAGTTGTCAATGATTACGTTACACGTCGTTCAAGATGCTTTCGAACGAAATTAAAGGAGCACACAAACTACCACATCGTATCCATGTGTAAAATGGATCAAACCGCAAGAAATTCCTGAAAAACTTCATTTCCAAGGAAAAATCCCTGCTCCGTTAAAGCAATATGAGTTCCTGTATCTTTTAATAGTTCCTTGCTCACTAACTTTTCGATCTGTTCACCAAAAACAGACTCTACTGAGTCACCGTATTTTTCTTCAAAGGTTTGTTTTGATACACCTTTTCTCATACGAAGTCCCATGAACATCTCTTCTTCCATCATTTCCACTTTTGTAAGTTCGTTCTCTTCCATATATGGGAAGCCATGCTCATCGATTCTAGTCATATACTGTTTGAGTGGTCCTGCATTCGCACGTCTCACTCCATTCACATAACTATGTGCCCCAGCACCAATACCGTAGTATTCGTTATTTTTCCAATACGTGATATTATGCTGACTTTCATAACCAGGCAAAGCGAAGTTACTTATTTCGTATTGCTTTAACCCGTGTGCTTCTAAGCGATTGATCAGCTCTGAATACATCTCGGCTTCAGCTTCTTCTGTAGGTAGAGGTAATTCACCTTTTCTCCATTGATTGTAAAATACTGTCTTCTTTTCAACTTGAAGTGAATAGGAAGATATATGTGTAATACCGAGACTAACCGCTCGTTCAATGGATTCAGAAAGCTGCTCTACCTTTTGCTCAGGAAGTCCAAACATTAAATCAAGAGAAAGGTTTTCAAACCCAGCTTGTTTCGCCATCGTGACGATATCACCAATCTCATCTACATTATGGCCTCTTCCAAGACGTTTTAATAACGAATCTTGAAAAGCCTGTGCTCCTATACTTAACCTGTTCACACCATACTTCTTCATAATTTCAAGCTTACGTGGGGTAACACTGCCTGGATTGGCTTCCATCGTAAACTCCAAATCGTTCTCTCCATAAGGTAAGAACCTGTTAGAAACAGATTGAAGAAATTGCTCTAGCTGTTGTTCATTAAGAGCGGTCGGCGTCCCTCCACCTACGAAAATAGTGGTTACTCCGGATGTTGGAAACCGCTCAAGGGTCCGCTCCATCTCAATATCCATATGTTCGAGGTATTCGACAACAGGCTGCCCCTGCATAAACACTTTATTAAAATCACAATAGTGACATATATAATCACAAAATGGAATGTGTAAATAAACAGCGTTTACCATTTTAATCACTGCTTTCTAAAATAATCTAAAGACCGCAGAAAGCTCTGCGGTCTCCTTAACCTATACTATAAAAATCAATTTCCTTCATCAAATAGAACGGGTTAGTTCTTCTTTGTATTATCCTGACGAAGCACAGCCATAAAGGCTTCTTGTGGTACTTCAACCTTACCGACAGTCTTCATTCGTTTTTTACCTTCTTTTTGTTTCTCAAGCAATTTACGCTTACGAGAAATATCTCCACCATAGCACTTGGCTAAAACGTTCTTTCTAATCGCTTTAATTGTTGAACGAGCAACAACCTTCTGACCGATCGATGCTTGAACTGGAACTTCAAACTGCTGTCTTGGGATTAGGTCTTTTAACGTTTCCGTTATATCCTTTCCGCGTTCATATGCGAAATCTCGATGGACGATAATCGACAGTGCGTCAATCGTTTCACCATTGAGAAGGATATCCATTTTGACAAGGTTAGAAGGCTTATAGCCCATCATCTCATAATCAAAAGATGCATAGCCTTTCGTGCTTGATTTAAGTTGATCGAAGAAATCATACACAATTTCAGAGAGCGGGATATGATAAACGATGTTTACACGTGTCTCATCAAGATACTGCATGTCGATGAAGTCTCCACGTTTCCCCTGACAAAGTTCCATGATAGGACCAACATAATCATTTGGTGCCATAATCGTCGCTTTAACAAATGGCTCTTGTACTTCAGTTATCGTTTGAGCATCTGGCATCAATGCTGGGTTATCGATGATCTTCTCTTCACCGTCAGTTAGCTTAACTTGGTAAATAACACTTGGAGCTGTTGTGATCAAGTCAATATTGAATTCACGCTCAATACGTTCTTGAATAATTTCCATATGCAAAAGACCAAGGAATCCACAACGGAAACCAAATCCTAATGCCTGAGATGTTTCAGCTTCGTATTGAAGCGAAGAGTCATTAAGCTCTAGTCGTTCCAATGCTTCTCTGAGGTCGTTATATTCAGCTGAATCAACTGGATAAAGTCCACAATAAACCATAGGATTCATTCGACGGTATCCTGGTAGAGGCTTGTCTGCAGAATTCTTAACAGACGTAATCGTGTCACCCACACGAGAATCGCCTACGTTCTTAATAGCTGCAGTTAAAAAGCCTACATCCCCAACAGATAGCTCTTTCTTGGCAACAGGTTTCGGTGTGAAAACACCGAGCTCTGTCACTTCGAATTCTTTGCCTGTAGCCATCATTCGGATTTTCTCTCCGACCTTTACAGAACCTTCCGTAATTCGTATGTAAGCAACTACTCCTCGGTAAGGGTCATAAAGCGAATCGAAAATTAGAGCTTGTAAAGGACCTTCAGGATCACCTTGTGGTGCAGGCACCTTCTCAACGATTTGTTCAAGGATCTCCTCGATACCAATTCCATTTTTTGCAGATGCAAGAACCGCATCTGATGTATCAAGTCCAATGACATCTTCAACTTCTTGAGCGACACGCTCTGGCTCAGCACTAGGCAAATCGATCTTATTGATGACAGGGAGAATTTCCAAGTCGTTATCTAAAGCAAGATATACGTTCGCAAGTGTTTGTGCTTCAATTCCTTGAGCAGCATCTATAATCAACAAAGCACCTTCACATGCTGCAAGACTTCTCGATACTTCATACGTGAAGTCTACATGTCCTGGTGTGTCTATAAGATGAAAGATATATTCTTCTCCATCTTTCGCTGTATAAGTAAGCTGCACAGAATTCAGCTTAATTGTAATTCCTCTTTCACGTTCAAGATCCATCGCATCTAGCGTTTGATCTTTCATTTCTCGATCAGTGAGGGCACCGGTTTTTTCTAATATTCGATCGGCTAACGTTGATTTTCCATGGTCAATGTGAGCAATGATGGAAAAGTTACGAATCCTCGACTGTCTTTCTAATTTCTGGTCACGGTTCATCTACAATCACTCCTAAAGGCGAAACTACGCTAGTATAGATTATAGCAATACCGGTGTCCATAATCAATTAACAATCCAACTCCTCGTTAATTATCCCCAAAAAAATAAGCCACATCAGCGACTTATTTTACGGTTCAAGCCAGTTCGCCTACTTGAAACAACCTATTGTCTAATATTATTTAAAAATCGAAAGAAATTCTGTAATGAGTGTGAAAGTAAACGAAAGCAACGTTTGTATGGTTGATGAAATAATACTACTAATTTTAGTACCTAAATCCCCCAAAACGTTGAATTCATTTGCATCTTCAAGGATACGTTGTTTTTCTTCCAAATCTTCATTCGTAATAGATGTCCCTAGTATTTCTGCTTCTACTCCATCAGATGCTTTCGTCAGCTGGAATGCACCTGTATCATCACTTCCTTGCATCGCATTCATATTCTTTGAAGCTTGCTCCATTCCAAGTAGAACGCCGAACAATAATAAAGAGATCAGCATAAAGCACTTTAGAAAAAAGGCTGCCATAGCCATACCCCTTCCTTTTTAAAGCTTGTCCTATTCCCTATTCGTATGCACATCGTTATTTAATATGCTTAATGTGTATACATCCCACTATTATTTTGATCAACTTCGCTATGCAGCGCACTATTTAATCCGCCCGAAATAACATTTGCCATATCTTCAATAAAGACATCTACTTCTTTAGGAGTGACCATGAGATTGTGACCCATTGGGGCTAGTACTTCTTTAATTAAATTTCGTTTCTCAACGTCTTCTAACGTACCAACCATGCCTAAGAACGTTTGTCGCTTTTCAGCATCAGGTAGGTCCTCTTCTGTATACGTCTTTTTCTCTCCGAACGTCATACCTGCCGGTGCTAGTGATTTAGAGGGTTTATCTTTTTCTTTAAGCTCTCGTCCGAAGTGTTTTAAAATATAGTCGATCGTATCACTCGTAATCGAAACCGCATCGACAACTGTAGGGATGCCGATAGCGATCACCGGAATACCTAGTGTGTTAAAACTCAGTTCTTTTCGTTTGTTTCCAACCCCGGAGCCGGGATGGATGCCCGTATCAGAAATTTGTATTGTAGTATTTACTCGCTCGATCGAACGAGATGCTAGCGCATCAACCGCGATGACAAAATCAGGCTTAGTTTTTTCAATAACACCGTGAATGATATCACTCGTTTCGATACCCGTTATTCCCATTACTCCTGGAGTAATAGCGCTCACTGGTCGAAAACCTTCTGATACGGATTCTGGTTGTAATTCAAACAAATGCTTTGTGACTAATAAATTAGATACAACGTTAGGGCCAAGCGCGTCTGGTGTCACTTGCCTATTTCCTAATCCAACGATTAAACAACTCGCATCTTTCTTCACACCTTGTTGATCGATAAACGCTGCAAACTCTTTCGCAAAGACCTTTTGCACCGTTTCTTGAAGCGCGGAATCTTTTCTTCTAATTCCCTGCACTTCAAATGTAATATAATGTCCTGGCTTTTTTCCGATTTCTTTCTCGCCTTCTTCAGTAACCTCTACTGTTGTTATTTTCACACCTTCTTCATTTCTTTCCTTTACAATTACACCCTTTAGCTCATTTGGTTTTTCAGATTCCATCTGTTTTGCTTTTTTCTCTTTCACCATTTCCTGAGCTTCAACCGCTAAATCTGTTCTCACCTGGTACATATCTAAATCAAGCTGATCCATGAGCTCACCTCTAATTCTATCTTTTAAATGTTAGCCTTTCCTTTGTAATAGCTTTTCATTCTCTATTGCATTTAAGCGATCTATTTGATAGAATGTTTCTTGTTCTATGCACGGATATGACATGGAATTGTTAAGCCTTGCAAGGAGGTGAAAGGTATGCCAAATATTAAATCTGCGGTTAAACGCGTTAAGACTTCATCAGATCGTCGCGCTCATAACATTGCGATCAAATCTGCAATGCGTTCTGCTATCAAAGACTTTGAAAACAAAGCTGAAGCAAAAGACGTAGAAGCTGCTCAAACAGCTCTAAGTGAAGCTTCTAAGCGCATTGATAAAGCTGCTGATAAAGGAATCATCCATAAGAATTCAGTAGCACGTAAAAAGTCTCGTCTTGCTAAAATGTATAACGAGATTTCCGCTTAATTTCTTAAAATGTTAAAAGCTGTTGGGGAAAATTCCCCAACAGCTTTTTTAAGTGCTTTTTATTTTTGTTAGCAACAATTCTAAAAGTAATTTCTTCTCCATTTGCCCGGTTTTCATTTCGTAATCTGTTTCGGCAATCTGATCCAAAATATACAGTAGTTGATCTTCATTAAAGGCCTTACTCTGTTGATGAGCAATCTTAACTGCGTACGGATGCAACTTAAGCTGTGAAGCCATTTGCTTTTGCCCGTATCCTCTTTTAGCAAGTTCACTCACCTGATAAATAATACGAAATTGTCGTCCGATGAGGGATAAAATTTTGATCGGCTCTTCATTAATTTTCAACAGATCATACAAGATTCGAAAGGCTGTGTTCAAATCTTTTCTTACGATCCGATCAATGAGTGCAAAAATATCATTCTCGAGCGTTCTAGCCACAAGCAAATCCACAACTTCTTCGTTAACGGTTCCGCCCTCTCCCACATAAAGAGCCATCTTATCGATTTCTTGTTTTAATAGCATGAGATGACTACCGATCAACTGTACTAATCGCTCTTCCCCTGCTTTATCTAACGTTACATGAAGTTCCCTCGCTCGCTGTTGCAGCCAATCACCAAGGTGACGATCTTCTAGCGCCTCCGCTTTAACAAAGGCTCCCGCTTTTTTTAGTGATTTCACTAATTTTTTTCGCTCATCTAACTTTTCATATGGAGCTTCAATAATGAGAATAGTAAACGGAGAAGGGTTACCTGCATAATTCACTAACGAATCGAGATTATGCTCTACTTTACTCTTATCTTTGACAGCAGTGAGGAAAGATGGGTTCTTTAACACCACTACTCTTTTCTCGCCTAGAAACGGCATCGTTTCCGCCTCTTCGATTGCTTCTTGAACAGGCGTTTCGTTCAAATCATATGTAGCTAGTCCAAATTCTCTTTCTTCCTTAGGCAGTCCCTTATCGATGATTAGTTTTACAAGGTCATTTATTAAAAACGCTTCCGTACCCGTTAGTAAATAGACAGGATCTAAATTACCTTGCTTTATTTTCTTTTTAATTTCCGAAACGGACATAATCTGCACACCTCAATTTTCGTTTGTCCATTTCTATCCTAATCGGTGACTACGTCATTGGCAAGCATAAAAGGGAAGCCGGCTACAGTCACCAGCCTCCCATTTATAGTAAACGCTGGTGAGAGGGGCCTAGGACTCCCGCCCACCAACGATATTCTGTTGTAGTAGATAGGATATCCTATGCGGAGATAAACTATAGGTGACAACTCTTTACAGGAAAGGGAGCGAATTCATTCTTAACCCAATATTCTTCAAAATGACACATATCATATATCCCTATAAAGACATCTTAAATAAAACATGTTACAATATTGATTGAAATGCACCTGTAAAAACACCTTCATACATAACGACTACGAAGGTAGTTGATTGATTATACTAACAGGGAAGCAGGAGGGAAGGCTAATGAACGAGTTTGAAAAAGATGTTCAGCATAAGTCCAATGACGCGGTCGAATCTGCAGTTGGATTTGTTGTACCATTTCTATTCTTTTCCATCATTTTCTTCACGGCTGTCGCTATTAAAGCAATCAGCTAAATAGACTGCCTTCAAGGCAGTCTATTTTTCATTTCGATGAACGTTCCACTCACCTCCCCACTGATCATGATAAGTGTATGTGATCGATCCATTCTCATCAGTTCTCATAACGATTGCCCCTGATTCTTTCAAGCGCTCTACTACCCCCAGATCTGGATGACCATACCGATTGTTTTTCCCAGCCGATATGATTGCTATGTCTGGGTCGACAGCTTTTATTAATTCATCTGAGGTCGATGTGTCACTTCCATGATGCCCAACTTTAAGAACGTCAGCTTTTAGTTCAAGTTTAAGTAACTCCTTTTCTCCCCCTCCTTCCAAATCACCCATGAATAGCCACCTATGTTCCCCAAGGTTTGCAAAAAGCACAATACTCCCATCGTTTTCTTCCTTTGTATCCATGACCTGGAGTATGGAAAATAAAGCTTCTCCAGAACGCCATGAAATACCCGGTTTGGCTTTTACAATATTTCCTCCCTTCTCTTTCGCGAAGAAAATGACTTCTTTTTCAGTGGATGTTTGTTCATCACTTCTGTCTACAATAACGTTTTTAACTGGCACTTCACTTAAAATTCCCTTTGCGCCTCCCACATGATCAAAGTCGCCATGAGTTAACAAAAGAATATCTATCGAACGGATTCCATTCGATTTTAAGTATGGGACAACGAAGTCTGCACCTATGTCAAAAGGATCTTTCTTTTCCTCCCAGTCTTCGACTTCTCCAAAAACCGGGACTCCACCTGTATCGATAACAATAACTTGCCTCTGGAAAGGTAACGTGATAACGATGCAATCTCCTTGTCCGACATCTAAGAACGTTACCTTTCCATATGGATTTACATTAGGCAGCATATATAAAACGAACATAACCAAAACCCATAAGGTCATTCCATTTACGAATTTATTTTTCTCCCATAGTAATAGCACTGTATACGAAGTACCAAACAGTAAAAGCAGTACAATCGTTGACGGACTACCGAAAACCAATGTGAAGTGAAAATGGTTCAACCACACTAACAGCGTATGGATGAAGTCGACAACAAATGAAAGTATAGCTGTACAAACGTAAAAAAGAGATGTTAAATGAAGAAAGCGGAGAATAGCTAATATGAAGATAGCGGGAAGGATAAAGGCAGAGATGACTGGTACATATAAAATATTCAAAGGTAAACTAAGCGGAGATATTTCATAAAAGTGGTACAACACGAGAGGAAGTGAAATGACCTGGGCGATCATCGATACGCTGAACAATTGTGAGAAGGGTGTAGTAAATCGTTTAAGAAGATGACTCGAAGAAATAATTAGAGCGAATGAAATAAGAAATGAGAGTTGAAATCCAATATGATAAACAACAAATGGATTGTGGACTACTATAAGAAAACACGCAACAGAAATACCATCAAGAGGATTCGGCATTATTCGCAGCCTTAGAAGAGCAAAAATAATCATCATCATAAACGTGGCTCTCACCACTGAAGGTGCAGCTCCTGCAAAAACCATATAAAAGGGGCAACCGATAAATAGTAACTCATAAGAGCGTTGTCTGGTTACTCCTAGTCGAATAAGAATCCAGAAAGATATTCCACAGATGACACCAACGTGCAAACCTGACACAGCTAGTACATGACTTAACCCTAGCTCTCTATAGGCGGTTCCAACTTCTGAATCCATTAGGTTTCTTTCGCCAATTAACAGTGAGGCCGCAATACCTTTTAACTCATCAGGGTAGTGGTCTCTTATGTCAAAAAAGACTTTCTGTCTAATTTGCTTTATCCCGAAGCTAGTAGGAGGCTTACATTGAGGTGGTTTATTAAGATGATAAACCCAAAAAATACGCTTATGTTTAAGATAGCGTTGATAATTGAACTGTGATGAAGTACCTGATTCTGTTGGAGCTTCTAATGCTCCAGATAGAACACATATCGAACCCACCGAAAGGGTTTTCAAGGTTTCTTTTTCATTTTCAGAGGAGATTTGATAATTCACAATGACGTCTTCGTTAGCGGTATGATATTCAAAAGTCATTTTAGAACCATCAATGACTGGAATCGTATGGATTTCTCCATTTAATACTTTTTCTTCACCTGAAAAGTCTGATTGGTATTGGCTTTCAATGATACCTGTATAGAAGTAGAAACAACAAAACGTGATTAGCATATAAAGAGTTAAGCGAGGAGCTTTCCTCGCACACCATAAAATAAGAATAATTAACATTAACAATGAATAAATCGATTCTCTATTCGTTATACCGATTAGTGCAGATGCCGATAGGAGCCAAAGTTTCCCTCTCACATCTTACTATAGAGGCTTGAGGCTTTTTCATATAATGGTCTTACCTCATCTGAAGATACCCCTGCATCAGCTAATTTTGAAAGCAATTCAGCAGTTAGATCAAGTTTTTCTTGACTATTGTGATCAAGAATCATTTCTTCTAATTCCACTTGACGAACTTGTACATCTGCATCTTCAAATAATTCTATTGCATATGGATGGTTTTTATAATCCGTTGCGTAAATAACAGATTTTATTCCAGCTTGGATAATTGCCTTGCAGCAATTGATGCAAGGGAAGTGGGTAACATAAATCTCTGCTCCTGTTGTTGGAACACCGAATTTTGCACATTGAATAATTGCATTCATTTCTGCGTGAATCGTTCTTACACAATGATTATCTATGACATAACAGCCCTCATCGATACAATGAACTCCTCCTGATACAGATCCATTGTAACCTCCTGCGATCATCCGCTTATCCCTAACGATGGTAGCACCCACAGTTAATCGAGTACACGTACTACGCAGTGCGAGCAAATGACTTTGGGCCATGAAATACTGGTCCCACGAAATTCGGTTCATGTTATACCCCCTATGTTCTATACTCTATTGTTAAGTTTGAGTGATTTCCTCTCTGCCGTCAATCCACCTTATTGCACTGTTATTAAATCCTTTAATTTCTCAAAAGTCTTTTCTCCTATACCACTAATTTCTTTTAAGTCATCTATAGTACTGAAACCGCCTTGTTCTTCTCGGTAAGCAATAATCGCTTCAGCTTTTGCAGGACCTATTCCAGGTAGCTCTTGTAACTCGGAAAGCGTTGCTTTGTTAATAGAAATTAAACCGCTATTTGCTTCAACAGAAGAAAGCTCAGAACCACCCGCTCCTTCCCCTATTACAGGAACATAAATCATCATTTCGTCTACAACTTTACCTGCCAAATTCAGCTGAGTCTGATCTGCTTCTTCCAAAAAACCTCCTGCTCGAGTGATGATATCTTTTACCCTAGCATCGCTTTTCAGCTCATAGACCCCAGGTTTAACGACCGCACCTTTCACATCGACCATTATGTATTCAGGTTCCTTTTCCCTTACCTCTTCATTACCGTTCTCTTCTTCCTCAACTACTGCTTCTTCGATTAAGAAGTCATTCTCTACTTTTTCAGAAGATAGATAGATCACACAAAGACAAACAGCTATTGTTAACAACGATACTCCAGCAATTGCTTTCTCACGAGAAGAGAGGCTTTTCAACAACTCCAACTTTTTTCATTCCTTTCGAAAAAATGATCAAGAAACATAAAATGTGCTATACCGTCATATCTATTTAGGAGAAATGCGTGTGGAAGGAGGGGAAGCTAATTGAAAATCGGGGTGATTGGCACCGGAAATATGGGCACGATCCTAATATCTTCCTTTATTGACTCATGCGCAGTAAAGCCTTCACAGCTTATTATCAATAACCGCACAAGTAAAAAAGCGCATACTTTAAAGAAGCAGTATAAAGGAATTCACGTAGCTCAAAATGCAGAAGAAATCATTCGAAATTCGGAAATCATCTTTATTTGTGTAAAGCCTCATGAATATTTCCCTTTGCTGAAAAGCATCCGTAATGAGTTGAAAGATGATCAACTTGTCGTATCCATTACGAGCCCTATCCAGGTCAGGGAGCTCGAAACATTTGTATCATGTGATGTGGCAAGAGCAATCCCAAGTATCACAAATCGAGCTCTGAGTGGGGCTTCACTTGTAACGTTTAGCAATCGGTGCTCAGAAGTTAACAAGGAAAAGTTACTGTATCTCATGTCACAAATCTCCACCCCTATCGAAACGGAAGAGGAAGTGACAAGAGTTTCTTCAGATCTTGCAAGCTGTGGTCCAGCCTTCTTAAGTTACTTGATCAAGAAGTTTATTGACGGTGCAGTTGATGAAACAGATATTTCTAGGGAACAGGCTACGATTCTAGCTACAGAAATGCTAATTGGGATGGGCAAACTGTTAGAAAAAGATTATTTCTCGCTGGAAACTCTTCAGAAGAAAGTTACTGTTAAAGGAGGGGTAACCGGAGAAGGATTGAAGGTTCTTGAACACGAAACAGGAGACATGTTTAATCAAGTGATTCAAAGTACGCACAGAAAGTTCGATGAAGATAGAAAAGGAATTAAAACGCAGTTTAAAGAAGAAACGAGACAAAATTAGGTGATCACGACAGTAACAGTGTATATTCTCCTTTCATTGGCTAACTCCTCTTATTGAACAAAAAAAGGTTGATTTCGATCGAAATCAACCTTCTTTGCATGCTCTAAAAAATATTCTCTCGGAGTTATCGGTAGGAGAAAGGTCAGAAAAATCAGCGGTAACACTGAGATTACTGAATCCTGCTTCACGTAACCATTCAGTGTATTCTTCAACTAAAAACGTTCTTTGTAGATGCATTTCATCAAATCGCTCATACAATCCTTCCTCGTTCTCAAGGAAAAAGCTTAAATCATGTTCAACAGAGCCTTTTTCCTCTCCTTCGAAGCTATTCCAAATATATGAGATTTCCTCATCATTACTTGCAAATGTATGACCTACGAAAAGGTTGGTGATTTTGTGCATGGAATGTACATCAAATAGCAAAACCCCACCAGGGTTTAGATGGTCATATATTCTAGCAAATGTGGATTTTACACCGTGTTCATCCGTAATATAGTTTAACGAATCACAAAAAATTGTAACCACATCATAGCGTTCAGCTGTCTCTAGGTCACGCATATCTTGTTGAATGAACCGAACGTTCAAGCTATGTCTGATTGCTTTGTCATGTGCAACAGAAAGCATTTGCTCTGAAAGGTCTACAGCTGTTACGTCAAACCCCTTATCAGCGAGCCTTACCGAACACTCACCCGTGCCACACCCTAAATCTAATACTTTGCCAGACCCGCGCTCATTTAAAACTAATTCCGTCCACTTATCATAAGGTGCCTCATCCATGAGTCGATCATAGACATATGAAAACTGTTCATAAGAATCCATATTACGCTAGTATTTCATTTAAAGGAAGATGTGGAGCATCTCCCCATAGCTTTTCTAGATTGTAATAATTTCGCTCGTCTTTATGGAAGATATGGACAATAACGGATCCTAAATCGACAAGCACCCAACGTGCTTGATCGTATCCTTCAAGTCTTTTCACATCCATCCCCTGCTCTAAAGCTTGGTTTTTGACTTCTGTTGCAATCGCTTGAACTTGTTTCTCAGAATTACCGTGACAGATTAAGAAATAATCTGCGATTAAAGAAACACCATTCATGTTTAGCGCGATAATATCTTCTGCTCGTTTATCATCAGCTGCTTTTGCAGCCAACGTAATCATGTTCGTTTCTTCCATTTGTTTCTCCCTTCTCTCTTCAGCTAAGCTTTTACAAGATTATTGTACGTATCAAGCGTTGCTGGATAAACAGGTTGATTTTTCTTCATCAGAAAGTTCACCGTGTTTTTTAGTGACTGAACGATGGCTTTATCAAGATCTTCACGTGATAGTTCTCTAACTTCTTCCACACCCGGAAATTTTCTTCCTGGTTCAATATAGTCAGCTAGAAATACACACTTCTCAATAATAGTCATGTTAGGGCGGCCGGATGTGTGATAATGAATAGCATTAAGGATATCTTCATCGTTGATACCTATTTCTCTTTTCACAAGAATTGCACCTACAGGAGCATGAAGTAGCTCTGTAGAATAATCTAGCAAGTCGTTAGACAACCCATGTTCCTTAACAATCTGCCTCATTTCATCTTTTGGACGAAACTTGGCATAGTCATGAAAGATAGCTGCTATTTCTGTCTTCTTCACATCTGCGCCATACATCTTTGCAAGTTCGATTGCTGTATCTGTAACCCCTATCGTATGTTCATACCGATGATCTGTTAGGTGTGGTTTTACAAGCTGTAATGCCTCGTCTCTATTCATCATACAATCCCTTCCTCACAATATAATTTCGGACAGAATCAGTTAGCAAGTACCGTCCACTCCTACCAAACTTTATTGCGTCCCTAATTATACTGGAGGATACGTCAATCTGAGGGACATCCACTAACGTTACACTTTTAGTTTCTTCCCCCGGTTCATATCCAGGACGATTGACACCTATGAAAGAGATCATGCGAGAAAGTTCTTCGATTCGGTGCCAATTCGGTAAGTCCTCTATCATATCTCCCCCGACGATGAAATGAAAATCAATGTCGGGATAGCTCTTCTTCAATATTTCAATTGTATCAACCGTGTATGAACGCCCATTTCTTTCAAACTCAACCAACGAGATTTTAAATGAAGGGTTTCCTTCTATTGCCCGCTGCACCATTTCAGCTCTATGATGATTATCGCTCACCTTGCCATTTTTATGAGGGGGAAGGTGAGTAGGCATGAACCACACTTCATCCAACTGACATTCTTCAAGAACTCCCTGAGCGAGTGTTAAATGTCCGATATGCGGTGGGTCAAACGTTCCTCCTAAGAGACCAACTCTCATCTTATTAGCTACCATTATGGAAGAATAATTTCTTTGTTCTCTTTTGATTCTTTATAAAGGACGATTGTGTTTCCGATAATCTGTACGAGCTCAGCGTCAGCTTCACTTGATAGTTCTTGTCCTACCGTATTGCGATCCTCATCACAGTTCTGTAGGATGCTTACCTTTATTAGTTCCCTAGCTTCTAATGCTTCCTCAATTTGTTGCACCATATTTTCATTCACACCACTTTTACCAACTTGAAAAATTGGATTAAGATGATGAGCTTTTGAACGTAAAAATCTTTTTTGTTTACCTGTTAACATTATTTTCCTCCTAACTTATTTAACACCGTTTCTGTCATCCTAGATCGATCAGGTTTGATGCCTAACCATTTTTCAAATGCTAGTGCACCTTGCTCAACGAACATCGAGAGACCATTCGCCGTGATAGCGCCCTTCTCTCTTCCTTCTGTAAGCCAGAGCGTTTCGAGTGGATTATAAATTAAATCACTCATCACAACACCCTCTTTTACATCTTGAACAGGTATAGGCACATTGTTTATGTCTGGGCTCATGCCGATTGAAGTAGTATTGATGATAATATCGTAAGCTTCTAGTGACAAGTTCGCTAATTCAAGAGAAATTGCGTCAACCTCTGCATAAGGACGACAAACGTCACTTAGCTTTTCTGCTTTTTCTACGGTTCTGTTCGCAATGGTCATTGAACTTACTCCAGATCTAGAAATTGAGACCGCAACAGCCCTTGCTGCCCCTCCTGCTCCAATAACCAATACGTTTTTATTTACAAGACTATCTTCACCGGTTAGCTTCAGCAATGATTGTAGGTAGCCTTGTCCATCTGTGTTTGCGCCAATCAAAAGGTTTTCTTTACGATAAACGGTATTTACCGCGCCTATTTCCATCGCTTCTTGTTCAACTTCGTCTAACATAGGTATGATCGACACTTTGTGAGGAATCGTAACGTTAAACCCTTCTACTCCTAGTAACCTCATTGCTTTAATACCTTCTTCAAGCTCATCTTCCTTCAACTCAAATGGTTGATAGTGATGGGGTAATCCAAGCTCTCGAAACTCAGTATTATGCATGAGAGGAGACATCGAGTGGCCAAGAGGATGACCTACTAGTCCAAATAGTTTCCCCATAGCAATCCTCCTATATTAGTGAATTTCGAATAGAAATGCCTACACCTTCAGGAGCATAAGCTTTTACAGTTGATCCTTTACCAGAAACCGTTACCCACCCGAGTCCTGAAAATACAATATCCATCTTATCTTCCTTAATTTTAAATTCATGCCCAACTAATTGAGGAAGTTCTAATTTCGTTTTTTCTCCGGGCGGGTATAAGATTTCTCCGAGATGATCACGATAAAGGTCGTCTGCTTTCTCTGTTTTTGTTCGGTGGATATACAAATCGTTTGAAACATGACAAATAAACGACTGACGTCCGCCTTCAACAAAATCCAGTCGGGACAGTCCCCCAAAGAATAACGTTTGACCTTCATTTAATTGGAATACCTTTGGCTTAATTTCTTTTTTAGGGCTGATGAGCTTTAGTTCTTCAGCATCAACATAATGAGCCATCTGGTGGTGGTTAATAATCCCAGGAGTATCATATAACGTATTCCCATCATCTAGAGGAATATCGATAAGGTCGAGTGTTGTACCTGGGAATTGACTCGTTGTGATCATTTGCTCAGCATCTCCGCCAAATTCCTGAATTAGTTTATTAACGAACGTAGATTTACCTACGTTTGTACAACCAATAATATAAACATCTCTTCCTTGTCGTAACTGATCGATTTCAGTTGCGACTTCCATTACACCGTCTCCTTTTGACGCACTCATCAATTTCACATCAGCAGGTTTTAGGCCATTTTCTCTAGCACTTCCTTGCATCCATTTGATCAACTTCGTTTTGTTTGTAGACTTTGGTAATAAATCTACCTTGTTTCCAACAAGCAATACAGGATTGTTACCCGCGAATCGCTGAATACCTGGCAACCAACTACCGTTAAAATCGAAAATATCGACAATCTTAACAATTAGTGCATCAGTTTGACTGATTTCGTTCAATATCTTCAAGAAATCATCGTCGGTCAGTGATACATCCTGTAATTCATTATAGTGCTTTAATCGAAAACAGCGTTGACAAATCACAACGTCGCGTTTTAAAGCTGATGGAGGAGCATATCCCAATTCGTTTTTATCTTCCGTTTGTATGTTCACGCCGCAACCGGCACAAATAATTCTATCTTTTTCCAACCCTATTCCTCCCACTTTATCTTCCCTTTACGTTTCATCCAAGAAAGGAAGGCACTTTCCATTTTTCTGTTAAACCTCGTGAAAACACCATCAGTATTAGCTACTGGAACAACAAGTATAGTATGAAGTCCCATTCTATTACCACCAAGTACATCGGTAAATATTTGATCACCAATAACCACAGCATCATCAGCTTGGATCTTCATATCTTTCAAAGCCTTACGGAACGCTTTCGTCATTGGCTTTTTTGCTTCATAGATAAACGGGATTTCCGTAGGAGAAGCAAACTTCTCTACTCGAGTTTTATTGTTATTTGAAACAATCGTCACCATGATACCCTGATCACTCATCTGCCTAAACCACTTTAATAGTTCAGGTGTAGCATCAGGCCTGTCCCATTCGACAAGCGTGTTATCCAAATCTGTAATGATACCTTTGACCCCTCGTTCTTTAAGAACTTCAGGTTTAATATGGTATATATTTTCTACATGTTCATTAGGTAACAAAGAATTTAACAATTGCAACACTCCTAGTATTTATGACATTCCTATTGTATCAATATTTTAAAGACGTACAACTACCTTATTTCTATACAAGCTGTACTAAATAGTAATTGAGAACTAAAACTTTTCGACAAAATTTGTTAATCCGTTAAGCTGTGGATAACCTTATGCACATAATACGCCATAAGTTTATTGAATATTTGAAGTATATAAACAATATACCCACACTTTATCCACTATTAACTGTGGATAACGGAACGGTTGTTCTGATTCTGCATACGTGGTAAGCTAACTGCAAATAAAAGATCCACATACACTATATGCGGAATGACCGGTTAAAATAACCTACTTATTAGGAGGTGCTTCATTGGAGAAATTATCAGACGATCTATTGATCGAGTCCTATGTAAAAGCGAGAGAGCTTAAACTTAGCAGTGACTTTATTAAATTAATCCAAAAAGAGATCGAACGAAGAAGCTTAAATGAAAAGGTATCTCTCATAAGAATGTAATGTACCAGCCTTATTATGTGAGGTTGGTTTTTTGTTTGATCACTTACTAAAGAAACTTCCCCACTCCGATTCCCACATCTCACTATTCATCTCATCGTTTTTCTTCATTTGTTTTGCTTTGCGATAATGATTTGGAGCTGTTAGTAGTGCGACATTCATTCCTTGGTCTTCAAACCAACCATCGTATTTAGAAAGCACATCACCTATTGTTCTCCTATCATAAGCATAAGGCTTAAGAGCTACCACGACTTGTTCATTATGCGACAAAACAATGACGTCCTTTACAGTTGTTTCATTCTTTAGTTGAGACTTGATCGATGCTAATGTATTCGATAAATGTGTATCCTCCCATATTGCTGCTCCAATCGGCTCCATTTCAACTACTCGATAATATTCTCTAGAACCATAAGGGGAGAGGTCCTTGCTTTCGTATATCGTTTCGCAACCTGCTACGCCAATTATTATAAGGATAAGAATAAATATGGATTTTATCATTAGATGACTCCTTTCGCAAATAGAATTGGCGTTGTTTGGAAAACTTATACGGTAAAGTTAGTTTTCGAGCATGAAAAGTTGAAAAATGAGTCGATTTTTGATTACAATTGAGATATTGCAAAATAAGTTCATTTGAACTTTTTCATAGTGAGCTTTAATTAGGGAGGGTTTTATAGAATGCTTCATGCAGCTGTCTTGCTTCCTTTTCTGGCAGCGTTTTTCATCCCGTTTATTTATCGGGGCGTCAAACAGGTCCACTTAGGATGGTTTGTTCTAGCAGTTCCGATTTTGTTATTCGGGTACTTTTTAACTTTTATCAATGGTGTTTTAAAAGGAGTACATACGCTTAAAACGTTTGAGTGGATTCCTTCACTCGGTGTAAACGTCACATTTTTCATTGACGGTCTTGGCCTATTTTTCGCGCTTCTGATTACCGGAATCGGATCGCTCGTTGTTCTGTATTCCATCTATTACTTAAGTAAAGCGGAAAAACTTGGCCATTTTTATGTTTATCTGCTTTTATTTATGGGTGCGATGCTTGGTGTCGTTCTTTCAGATAATCTGTTCGTCCTTTACACATTCTGGGAGCTTACAAGTATTTCATCATTCCTATTGATCGGTTACTGGTACCAGCGTGAGAAATCTACTTCTGGTGCTTTGAAATCAATGGTCATTACAGTATTTGGTGGTCTTGCGATGCTTGGCGGATTTCTACTTATGTCAGACATCACGGGGACAACCAGCATAAGAGGAATCATCGAGAATGCCGATCTCATCGTCAATTCTCCATTGTTTACATTCATTTTAATACTAGTCTTATTAGGGGCTTTTACGAAATCAGCTCAGTTTCCATTTCACACCTGGCTTCCAGATGCGATGGAAGCGCCAACTCCAGTAAGTGCTTTTCTGCACTCTGCAACAATGGTTAAAGCAGGGATTTATCTTGTCGCTAGATTAAGCCTTGTTTTTGCAGGAACAGATCTCTTTTTCTTAATTGTTAGTGGGTTTGGTTTACTGACTTTGTGTTGGGGATCTTACATGGCTGTTCGCAAAACGGACCTCAAAGCAATTCTTGCTTATTCGACGATCAGTCAGCTAGGTATGATCATGGCTATGCTTGGTTTTGGAACTAAGGCTGCTATCTTAGCAGCGGTATTTCATATTCTTAACCATGCTACGTTCAAAGGAAGTCTGTTCATGGTGGCAGGAATTATCGATCATGAAACAGGCACACGCGATATTCGCCGTCTAGGTGGACTATTCACGTTCATGCCGATTACGGCTACTCTCGCTCTCATTGGAACGTTCTCAATGGCTGGTTTTCCGTTACCAATACTGAACGGATTTTTGAGTAAAGAGATGTTCTTCAAATCTTCTCTTCACTTTGAACATGCTTCGCCAATCGTTGAAGCCGTATCACCTTTCTTCCCTTATTTTGCAGTTGGAGGAAGTATTTTTACGTTTATCTATTCTGTTATGATATTTTTCCGCACCTTCACTGGGAAGCAGCGGGATACACTTGAGAAACAGCCTCATGAAGCACCGATCGGTATGTTGATTTCACCGATGATTCTAGTTGCTTTAGTCGTTATCATTGCAATCATTCCAGATACCTTTGGACACTTGCTATTAGCACCGATGGTTGACTCGGTTACAAATTTAGTTGTTGATCCACATATCAAGTTCTGGCATGGACTTTATAATCCTGAGCTGTACATGAGTTTAGCTGTTCTGATTTTTGGAACGCTTCTCTACATGACGAGAACAAAGTGGGTACGCATATACGATGTTTTACCAGGTAAAATGTCTGCCGCAAAAGTATTTGATGCGTTAATGAACGGTATGGTTAAAGGATCTGAGAAGGTAACTAACATCTATATGACTGGATCATTAAGACATTATCTTGTATACATCCTTACCTTCTTCATTGCACTACTAGCGATAACAATGAGTGTAACAGGAGGTTTTACACTATCGTTCGACGACCTTGCCCCAATAGCTCTTCCTGAAGTAATGATTGCGGTCGTTATGGCTGTTGCAGCTTTTGGAACAATATTTATGAATAATCGGATTGCGGCTATTCTTGTATTGGGTATCGTAGGGTATGGGTTATCATTATTGTTTGTGTTCTTCAGAGCACCTGATTTAGCTCTAACTCAGCTCATCGTAGAAACAGTTACAGTAGCTTTATTTTTACTTTGCTTCTATCACCTTCCTGACCTTGATAAAGAGAAATCTTCTTCAGGAACGAAGGTTGTGAATTGGGTCATCTCAATATCTGTTGGTGTGATCGTGACACTGATTGGAATTGCTTCACACAGCACGAAGATGTTCGAGCCAATTTCCGATTACTTCATCAAGAATTCATACAAACTTGGTGGAGGAGACAATATTGTAAACGTCATACTAGTGGATTTCCGAGGTCTTGATACAATGCTTGAAATTCTCGTACTCGGACTTGCTGCAATCGGGATTTTCACGATGATCAAACTACGTCCCGGCAAGAAGGGAGGAAATGAATAATGGAAATAATTATGTCCGTGCTGGCTGGATTACTTTTCACAGCAGGCGTCTATATGATGCTTCAAAAACAAATACTTAAAATCGTCATAGGAACTGCCTTACTGTCACACGGTGCTCACCTTTTCATTATAACGATGGGGAAACTTAATCGAGGAAAACCACCCATCTTAGCTGAAGACGTAACGAACTATGCCGACCCGCTACCGCAGGCGTTAATCTTAACTTCAATCGTTATCAGTTTCGGCGTAACATCATTTCTTCTTGTGCTAGCGTATCGAGCGTATCAAACTAACGGAACAGATAATATGGAGAAATTAAGGGGAAACGACCATGAGTAACTTAGTCATATTGCCAATATTACTACCACTTTTGACCGGAATATTTCTTGTATTCTTCAACAGTAAGCTTCCTCTCGTCAGAATGATTACTAAAGTGATGGTAATTATAAACTTGATCGCTGTGTCGGCAATTGCCTATGAAGTTGTTCAGAATGGAACGATGGTATTAAAAGCAGGGGACTGGACAGTTCCCTATGGAATCGTTCTTGTAGCAGACCCTCTTGCAATGGTGCTTGTCGTAACAGCAAACATCGTTGCAACTGCCTGTGCATTTTATGCGTTTCATTCACTCGATGAACAACGAGAACGGTTTTACTTCTATCCACTCTTCCAGCTTTTGATTGCTGGTGTGAGTGGTGCCTTCCTTACTGGTGATTTGTTTAACCTGTTCGTATTCTTTGAGGTATTACTGATTGCTTCTTATGGGTTAATTGTTCTAGGAGGAACGAAAGAACAGTTTAGAGAGTCTTTTAAGTACATTATTATCAATTTGTTTTCATCAATTTTGTTTGTCACGACAGTATCCTTCCTCTATGCAGTGGTTGGGACCGTGAATATGGCTCAATTAGCAGAACGAGTTGGTGAAGTCGAACAGGGCGGAATTCTTACTACGATCGCAATCCTGTTACTAGTTGTATTTGCAACTAAGGGAGCGTTATTTCCGTTATATTTCTGGCTACCAAAATCGTATACAGTGCCCCCAACCGTTATCTCAGCTCTTTTTGGGGCTTTATTAACGAAAGTAGGGGTATATTCGATATTAAGAGTCTTTTCATTGATTTTTGTTTATGACCTTACGTTCACACATCAGCTATTCATCATTTTAGCTGCATTTACATTGATCTTCGGTGTTGTAGGTGCACTATCAACAAACAATATTCAATTGATCGTAGCCTATAACATCATCCCAGCGGTTGGTTATATGATACTCGGCATTGGCGTGTTTTCCGCAACGGCGCTTGCGGGATCTGTTTACTATCTCGTTCACGATATGATCATCAAAGCAGCATTGTTTTTACTAGTGGGTGCGATGGCTGCGTACAGTGGTACTTCTGATTTAAGAAAAATGGGTGGATTAATCAAACACCAACCTGTACTTGGCTGGCTATTCTTTATCGCTGCACTTGCACTAGCAGGACTTCCTCCATTCAGTGGATTCGTAGGAAAACTACTTATTTTAAGAGGGGCGTTTGAAGAAGGACACTATACTGTAGCAGTCATTGGTCTTTTAACTAGTCTACTTATCCTCATATCGATCATTAAAATCTTTATCAAAGGATTCTGGGGAGAAGACAAACTTGAAAAGGTTCCAAACATTTCTATTAGAAATAAGATCATGCCCGCTGCATTTCTACTGTTCTTTACTGTACTGCTTGGAATTGGTGCAGAATTCTTTTACCCAACCGTTCAATCGATTGGAGATCAGATCATTGATCCAATCAACTATATCGATTCGGTGATGAAGGAGTAGATGGCATGTCAATTCAAATTATAATCAATCTGATCATCGCTGTATTATGGATGTTCTTGTTTGAAAGTTATTCATTCAGCACATTCTTTATCGGATATCTATCAGGAATCGTACTGTTGTTACTAATGGAGCGCTTTATTCCGGATCGATTCTATTTCTACCGCCTATGGTCGATCATCAAGCTACTGTTTCTATTTATAAAAGAACTTATTATGGCAAACATTCAAGTGGTTAAACTTGTCTATAGTCCTAAGCTCAATATGGAACCGGGAATTATTGCTGTTCCAATCGAAGTGAGAACGAACTGGGAAATAACTATGCTTGCTAATCTAATCACTTTGACACCAGGAACGCTTTCCGTTTCGGTTTCACCAGACAATATGTTTATTTATGTACATGCCATGGATGCACCTGATGCTGACGAAGTCATCAAGGAAATTAAAGGTACCTTTGAAAAAGCAATCATGGAGGTGACGAGATGACATCACTCTTATCAACTGTATCTACTATATGTATAATCGTCATTGCCATCTCAACACTTTTTCTGTTATATAGAGCTATAAAAGGGCCATCTAATCCTGATCGTGCAGTAGCGTTGGACACAATCGGAATCAACCTAATGGCAATCGCAGGGATTCTTGCAATAAAACTTGAAACACAGTATTTTAATGACATTATCCTTCTAATAGGTATTCTTGCTTTCATTGGTACTGTTGCAATCGCCAAATTCTTAGAAAAGGGTGTTATCATTGAAAGAAATCGTGATTAGTATCATATTGATCATCGGAACGTTTTTTCTTTTCTCTGGAGCCCTAGGTGTCTTTCGTCTACCCGACGTTTACACACGCCTTCACGCAGCTTCAAAAAGTGCTACTTTGGGTGTAGCTGGAATAATGATCGCTGCTTTTCTATACTTTCTGGTAGAACAGAATATGGTTAGTGGAAAACTGGTGCTTGGAATTATATTCATTTTAATGACTGCTCCAGTATCAGGACATATGATTTCTAGAGCCGCTTATCAAAAAGGTGTTCCGCTTTGGGAGAAAACAACAAGAGATGATTTACGTTCATCAACAAAAAAAACAAACACAAGAGGATAACCTCACGTGTTTGTTTTTTTATTTGTTCGAAACCCTATCAATATCTTCTTCCGTAAAAATTCGTGTAGTAGTAATAACCGCCGCCAATTATTAGCAGCAATACAAGAAGAACAACAATTAATGCAAAGTACCCGCCGTAGCCTGGATAAGGGTACGGTGGATATGGGTATCCGTACCCGGGGTATCCGCAGCCATAACCGCCATAACCGTAACTCATGTTCCCCCTCCTTCTCTCATTTATACCTACTCCACCTAGATAAGATAGTTTATGTAGAGTTTGTCATTGTTGTATAGGGATTAGCGGAGTTTTCTGAATTCCTTGAGGTGGCTATTTTTATATGTGTGATTGTTCTACAATGAAAGAAGACATAATAGCTATCTATTTAAAAAGGGGTCGATTATAATGACAACAACCATTACCCCCACTAATGACCCGTGGGAAGCTTATATGGACGTTGAAGAACATGGGACGCAGGTCCTTTCAAACATTGAATTAACAACAACAACTTTATGTAATATGAGGTGTGAGCACTGTGCGGTAGGATATACGTTGCAACCAAAAGATCCTGACCCACTGCCTCTTACACTTTTAACAGACCGTTTAGATGAAGTTGAACACCTTAGAGCTTTAAGTATCACTGGTGGAGAACCTATGCTATCAATGAAATCTGTTAAGAATTACGTTGCCCCCCTTCTCAAGTACGCACATGAACGAGGAGCACGTACTCAGATCAATTCGAATCTAACATTAGATCGAAAACGATATGACATGATATTGCCGTATCTCGATGTATTACATATTTCTCATAACTATGGAAGCATAGATGATTTCACGGATATAGGGTTCGCTGTAATGGAAAAGAAGCCAACTCTAAAACAACGTGAAGCATATTTTCATCGAATGGTCGAAAATGCAAAAGACCTTACATCGAACGGGGTTTTAGTTTCTGCAGAAACGATGATAAATCGAAGAACAATACCAAACATTGAAGCGATCCATCAACAAATTGCTGAGATGGGTTGTCAAAGACACGAGATTCATCCGATGTATCCATCCGACTTTGCTTCTGACCTGGATATAGCTTCTTTAGAAGAAATTCGAGAAGGTATTCATAGACTATTGGATCATAGAGATCCAAACGTATGGTTACTTTTCGGAACACTTCCTTTCTATCCATGTAGTTCCAATCCAGATGACCTAAAGCTTTTGGAACGTTTATATGCTGAGCCTAATGTTACGGTGCGAAACGATCCAGATGGACGCTCTCGCCTCAATATGAACATATTTGATGGTGATATTATCGTTACAGACTTTGGCGACACACCTCCTCTTGGAAACATTCAACATACGAACTTAAATGAAGCGTATAGAAAGTGGCAAGAGAGCAAAATCGCTAAATCAGTTAGCTGTCATTGCCCAGCGGTTAAATGCCTCGGTCCAAATCTTCTTGTTAAAGATTCCTATTACAAAGACGTAGATTTCCTAACAAGAGAAACACAAATCACTCTCTAACCCCCTCATAGTCGGGGGTTTTTTTACTATTTTCATAAAAAAATCGCATTTTTTCCTTTCGGTTGGATGAAGAAAGGGTATAATGGCTATCGTACTCAATAGGAGCGTGATGATGTTGAAGAAAAGAATACTAATCCTAACCCTTATTTCATGCGCATTAGCGTTATTACTTCTAATTGCAGAAAATCAAGCGAACTTCATTCGAACCAATGCAAATGAGATGCCGGAAAACGATTCTGAATCTAAGAAGAAAAATATTACGTATTACACCAAATATTATCAAACGAAGAAAAGCATATATGATTCTTATAAACATCAGGAAAGTGAAACAATTTTTCTCGGAGATAGCTTAACGGATTATTACGAATGGGGAGAAGCATTAAGTGATCATCAGGTATTGAATAGAGGAATCGCAGGAGATACAACTACAGGCGTTATCAATAGGATAGAAGAAATTACAAATGCTAACCCTGCACGACTGTATTTGATGATCGGTATCAATGACATGATAGCTGGTCAATCCATTGAGAAAATCGAGACTAACTATAAGTATATTCTTGATACAATCAAAAAGAAATCTCCTACTACATCTGTTTACGTCCAAAGTCTTCTTCCAATCAATAAAAAACTGACGAGACACAACGTTAGAAATCAAGATATCAAAAAGTTAAATGAGCAGATTAAGAACCTTGCGTTATTATATGACTATCAGTATATTGACTTACACCCTGACTTTTTGAAATATGGTCAGCTTAATAAGGATTATACGTATGATGGCCTTCATTTAAATGGAGAAGGATATAAAGTATGGACTAAAAAACTAATGACCACGTACAACACGGACAGCGACACAATCGAATAGGGTTAGGCAATTTAGTTTGCGATAAAGTCTCAGATTTTATAATCTGAGGCTTTTCTTTTGTATAGAAGGTTTTCACTTACTCTGAACTGATGTTGGATATGCAGCCAGGATTCCGTCTAGTTTGAAAGTACGCAAACTATTTCTTAAATGACAATACCCTTTTACCTCATGTTCTGTAATGACATATAACGTGACTGTCCGGTGTGTGATCAACTGTTCTGAAGTCATGTAAATTAAATCGATAGGGAGATGGTGTTGTAAACAGCGATGCAACATCTTTAACATAAAAGCTCCCCCTTTTTCCCTTTGCTCATATTATATTCAGAACACTTGTTCTTATCAACTTTATTTCACTTCCAATTTTCGGAACATATGAAAAGCCCGCCAAATGGCAGGCTTATGCTCCGTTTCCTTTTTCTTTTCGATTACGATAAAACTCATGGAAGAGCTTCATTAACGCTCTCTTTTCAATTCTAGACACATAACTTCTTGAGATACCTAGCTTCTTTGCAATCTCTCGTTGGGTAAGCTCTTTTTCGAGGTTTAATCCAAACCTGCCTACGATTACTTCCTTTTCTCTTTCATCCAATATATGAATATAATCATATATCTTCTGCTTTTCCATATTTAGCTGTATTAGATCCACAATATCTTCTGTTTCAGCCTTCAATACATCGATTAACGAAATTTCATTCCCTTCTTTGTCCTGACCAATCGGGTCATGTAGGGAAACATCTTTTTTTGTTTTCTTAAGAGCGCGTAGATGCATTAAGATTTCATTCTCAATACACCTAGCTGCGTAGGTTGCAAGCTTTGTTCCTTTATCGGTCGAATAGCTCTCGATCGCTTTGATCAAACCGATCGTTCCGATTGAGATGAGGTCTTCAGGGTCTTCTCCGGTGTTCTCGAATTTCTTAACAATATGGGCTACAAGACGTAAATTGTGCTCGATTAATCGATTTCTAGCTTCTTCATCTCCTTGTGCCATTAATTCTAAATACTTTCTTTCATCCTTTTTGGATAAGGGTTGTGGAAAAGCGTTGTTTTTCACGAATGAGACAAAGAAAAGAACTTCCTTACACAAGTAAGCAAGTGCTGCCAGTAACGACACAAACTCACCTCCCATATGTTGGGCTTACACCTTAACTTAAGTTTATGTGTGAAGCGAGGCTACTGTGTCTGTCCATCTCTATATACCTAAAAAAGTAAAAAGCTCACCTAATTAGCGTGATTTCACTAATCTCGATGAGCTTTTCTTTCTTTTGACCATTTCTCTGACATATATTCTTCTCTTAGGTAGCGGTAATGTCTAGAATTACGTCCAAACTTTAAACGAATAAACGTAAGAGCAGTTACAATAGAAGCTACACCAACAATCTCGAACCATTCCATCAGTGCCACACCTCACTTATGGCAGTGTATTCGTTTAGATCATAACTTGTTACCATCTTTAGAGAATATAACAAAAAACGTCCTACTGGACGTTTAGATGGCAATGATGGCTTCGCTATTTTTTTGTTTAATATATGAGCTAATCTCGTCCCAGTCTTCTTCAAATGGAAGATAAGGAACATACGTTATTTTCTTATCGTAATGTTTTTCGATCGCGATTACGATGGAACCATTTACTTTTCCAAATGTAACCCTTTTTACAGAAGAAAATGAAACGACTCTTCGATTTAACCCAAACAGTTTGTGCTGCATTCCTTTTTCAGTAAGTTCGATTCGCTGAGTGCGTATACATAAACTTAATAAAATGCAGAATGCGATGTAAATGAGGCCGATCAACATAAAGGTCTGCCATCTTTCAATAGTTAAATCACCTTTCACCCACAGGAGGACAGTGCCAAATGCGACAACAATACAATAAACAAGAATCATAAACACCTCGATTGTCTTAACTCTAGGATAATATGTCTTGATTACTTCCATGTCCTTCACACCTTTACACTCGTTGGCTTTAGACATAGGGGGCACGATTAGTTTGTTTTATTTTATCAGCTTCTAAAAGTTTTGTACACAGAATATTCTGTCAAATTATCCCGTATGTCGATTCACATAGATCTTCATAGAGTGGTTTTGTATCACCTGGATTAATGGTAAAAGTTCAGGTAATACTTGTTTTGCATAGTTCCAAGCATTCTCCTCAATTCCCAACGCCAACTGGTGCTTTTCATAATTACTCTTTGCTTTATATTTACGTATAGCGAGGTCTTCTAAATCCCTATCTTCAGAATGACCAAGCTCATGTGCTAAAATCACCTTAAAATAATCAACCAGTCTCTCCTCAGATCCCAGCACACTTCTACACTGATCTTTAATTTCCTCAAGATACATCGTAATCGTGTCTGTCTTCAAACAGTATTTGCCTCCAATATTTCTGTTACCTGGGAAATGACTCTCAATACTAACGCTGATGTTCAAGGAAAGTGAATTAAGGATACTAGCTACAAGCGAATAATAATATTCTTTTGATTCCCCCATTACGTGACCCCTTTATTTATAGTGATTTTATGTACATGCTTTCCCTTCACAATGCACTTTATACGGAAGAAATCAGTCCTACTTATAGATATTAATATGAAAAAAAAGAGACCTTATTCAGGTCTCTTTCCAGGTTGTCGAGAAAGTCTTGACGACCACCCGCCATTAATAACGTGGTGATTTTCGTTTAAGCATGCTCGCTTTGCGCGGGGCGGGTGGTGAGTCTCCTCGTCGCTGAAAAACGCTCCTGTGGGGTCTCACCTGTCGCACACGTCCCGCAGGAATCGAGCATCTTTCTGCTCCAATCAACATTATTATGTGGTTTTGAAAATAAGACAAAAGCAAAATAAATTACTTCTAGAACACTAAAGCTGAGGATTACTTAATAATAATTTTGCTTTGATTGATCGCAACCTAGTAGGAGTGAATACCACTTGACTCCCATGAAAACGGGCTTTCAGTCTCGAAGTGGACGGCATATTTTCCGCAGGGGAGCTCGGGCGTTCGTATAAACGAAGACAAGTGGTGGTCTCCTACGGCATAGGGAACACATTATTCAGGCTTTTCTCCAAACTGAAAAGAGACCTTATTTAGGTCTCTTTCCTTGTTACTTCCACCAATTATCATGAATTGTAGGTGGTAGGTTTCTCTTATGTTTTGTTTTTAAGTAGTGGCTTTCTAACGTTTTGGCTGCATCTTCAGGAATTTCTCTTCCTTCTAAATAGTCATCGATATGTTTATAGCTTATCCCTAGCGCTTCTTCGTCAGGAAGTGCAGGGCGATCATCTTCTAAATCTGCTGTTGGTACCTTATCAACGAGGTGGTCTGGCATTCCAAGGTGTTCAAGCATTGAACGACCTTGTCTTTTATTAAGACCAAACAATGGAGCGATATCACATGCACCATCGCCAAACTTGGTATAAAAACCTGTAACTGCTTCAGCAGCATGATCTGTTCCGATGACTAGCTTATTCTCGTCACCAGCAATGTTATATTGTGATATCATTCGCTCACGTGCTTTGTTGTTACCTTTCGTAAAGTCAGTCAGGTCGTTTCCTGTCGCCTCTAAGTAAGCTGAAACAGAAGCATCTACAGCTGGTTTAATATTTATCGTAACAGTTTGATCTGGCTGTATAAATTTGAGTGCTGCTTGAGCATCGTCTTCATCTTTTTGCTCTCCGTATGGCAGACGAACTGCAATAAAGGATGCATCCGTTCCTTCTTCTCGAAGTTGTTCAACTGCTAGTTGAGCGAGACGCCCCGCGAGAGAAGAGTCTTGCCCTCCAGATATACCAAGAACAAAACCTGACGTACCACTTTTCTTTATGTAGTTTTTTAAGAATGTAATTCGTTTTTCTAGTTCTTCTTTTACATCGATTGAAGGTTGAACACCTAATTCATTAACGATCTGTTTCTGTAATTCTCTCAAGTTTCTCACTCCTAAGTTTAATAATTGGCGAAAAGATAAAGCGTTTTTCATCCATTAACCTTATTTTTATACAATGTCCTATTCTTATCAATACCCACAACCTTAATTTCAAAACGAAATTACGTTCTCAATCTTTAATATACTCAAAAAGACAGAACTGAAACGTTCTGCCTTTCGTTGCTTAATAATGGCTATGCAAGCTTTTCTTATACTCCATATTTTCGATTAGTTCGCGTTTTCTTTTCGCGTCTAACTCATCATTAAGCGATCTATGGTTCTTTGAAAATGTGATCGACACTGTTATAAATAATAAATGTAACGTCATTTGATAATCCTCCTCTTACCTCTAACTTTGTCAGGTTAAGCCTTTCTCTACTGCCATCCATTTTTGAATCGTTCTCCCTGAAGCATGCATCATCATTCAATCATCCTTTCATAGTTAGAATAGCCAAGGCTGTCTTTCCATTACGCCAGTAGTACGATTAGTCATGTCTTCTTTCACCTTATGATAATGAATTTCTTCCTCCACCGTTTTCTCTTGAACTGTAATTCCTACTTTTATAAATAATAAATTTATCGTTAACATGATCATTTCTCCTTAGTGTTTTTGTTATTACATCCACATTGAACCAGTGCGGCATGCTTTCATCTTGTTTTCAGATAGTTGTTGTTTGATATCACGCTGATGGCATTCAGATGAGAGACTTGGCTCAAACAGATTCTTTACTCTAGTAATGATCAGTAAATGGAACGGTACCATGCTAACGACCTCCTTTCATACGAGAGTTCAGGGCACCCATTTCTTCCTTACTTTTCTTCTAGTCATTTCAATCTTCAACATCATTTAAATCCTCCTCTCGAATTTTGGACACAAAAAGGCCGCAGGCAATATACCTACGGCAGAATTAAAATATACCGCAGGGGATCGACCTGCGGCATTATATCCAATTAATTAACTAAAAGGATGCCTATAAATTAGGCGCCGGTCGAACCATTTTAAGATATTCAACTTTCGCTTCTGCAACTGCTTTTGTAATTGTCATCATTTTGTTCGACCTCCTTTTGTATTAGTGATTTCAAAGGTTAGTATATCGATGTCTTTTGGCTTTGTAAACCTTTTCTACTAAATTACCTGATAATTTTGTAAAAATATTATTTTACGACATTTATCGTTTTATTTCGACATTACTAACGCGCGAAGAAAGCATGAAAGTTCTCATTCTCCGGACATACACTTATACAAAGCGGAGGTGAGTACATGCTCAATGTGACAACAGTTGTCCTCGCAATCATTGTTTTTTTGGCTATTCTTGGTGTGACGGCAACAATTCAAATTGCTATTCAAATGAAAAAGTGGTTGAGAGATATTGAACATTCTGAGATGAAAATCGATGAAAATACGTATGCGGCACCGTGGCTTCAGAAGGTAATCGAGGAATATAAAGCGTACCACCTTGCTGGTATATCTCCTATTAATACTCAGGCGCTAATCGAAAAACATTTTTATAAAGAATCTGTCGCCATATTTGGATTAGTAAGAGTACCTGCGGGTGGCATGATGAGGTTCATGCAGCAGCTTCCCCCCACTTCTATCATCATTGGAATTCTTGGAACCTTTATCGGTTTAACAATGGCTATCGCTTCAATGCAAGAGACCCTGCTCTTCTTATCACAAAGACCAGAAGATGCAAATTTAGACCTTGCATCTGTCATCGCTGCCATTTCAAGCCCATTCCAAGGGATGAGTGTAGCTTTTGTTACGAGTATTGCTGGTATTGGCAATGCGTTGTTTCTTACGTTGATTCAAAATGGTGTATTAACTGGTGGTAGAACAACTGCCTATTACCTCGATAAGATCATTTCTGATTGTGAGGCTCTTCTCGATCATAATTTACATGCAAGTTTAAGCAAGGAAAAACCTCATGATGAAATGGAACGAATTTTAGATAGACTGGCGGGTCGCATCGAGGACAGCTTCCAGGAAACACTAGGCGACTTCTCTTCAAACATGGTTAATTTCACGGCTGGATTAGAAAAAGCTATGCAGGATGTTAACGGTATCCTTACCTCACAACGAACTTATACAGATCAATTTGCAGAAAGCACCTCTACACTAGAAGTATTCTCTGATAAATTACAGGGTTCTTTTACACAGCTAGATGGCGTACAGGAAAAAGTGAATCAGAGTATATTAGAGCTATCTGGTCAGCTTAAAACACTAGATTCTCAGCTTCAAGCACTATCAAGACATCACGAAAATGGTCAGCGTAAGTTCGAACAGCTTGTCCAACGATCAGATCACTTAATAAAGGAAACACAAAAGAAAGCAGAAGAAACCGGACAGCATTACTTAAGAGGATTAGATGAGCAGATGCAAAGATACCAATCATCTCAAGAAGAACTCGAACGAAGGATCCATCAAATGCAAGATGAGTGGTATTATCGTTATCAAGATAAACAAAATCAGTACGGAAGAGCATCTCAAGACTTCGCTGAGTCCGTGTCACAGCTTGAAAAAGCATGGTTTACGGCAATTGATAAAATTAAACGTGAAGCACTTGAACCAATTATGTATAAAATGGAAAGAGAACAAAAAGATCAACCGCTTCAGCATGAATTAAGAGCCCTTTCAACTAGCATGGACTCCCTGTATCAAGGCCTCTCGCGGGAATTAAAAGACATACAGCATCATTTATCAGAGTCGTATCAGCTCCAACTACGATCATATGAGGATCACTTACGAAGACAAACAGCTGCTCAACAACAAATCCATTCTCGTATTATTGGTGATAACCGATGAAAAGTAGAAAGAGGCGTTTTCAATCAGAAAACGGAGAAGAACACTACTGGCCAAGCTTTGCTGATATGATGGCAATGATCGTGTTGGTTATGCTTTTCGTAGCTATCATCGCATTTGTACAGATGATCTATGATGCTTATGACCAAACCGTTATGAAACAGGAGCTCGCGAAAGTTGCAGATGTTAAAAAACATATAAGTGATTTAATCGAGCAGCAGTTAGAGGAGGACGTAGGGAAAGACAAAATTGTAAGGGGTCCTAACAATACGATATCTGTTGAGGGCGACATCTTGTTTGATACGGGGAGTGCTGAAGTTAGCCCAGAAGGCAAAAAAGTACTGAATGAACTTGCAGATGTTTTTGCGAGCTTAATAGAAGAAGAAGATATCAGTCAGTACCTCTATATTATTCTAATCGAAGGTCACACTGATAAAGTTCCCTATGATAATTGGACGTTATCAGCAGATCGATCAGTTGCAGTCGTAAAAGAGCTTATGAAAGCTAACCCTAAGCTCGCAACCACTGACTATGCGAAATACCTTGGAGCAACAGGATACTCTGAATTTAAACCTGTTGTAGAAGGTACGACTAGTGATGCGTTCAGAAAAAACAGGCGCATTTCTTTTCAAATCATCCTGGATGATGAAAAATGGCAAGGACGTCTAAAAGAAATCATGACGTATTAATGACGATAAGAATTAAAAAAGACCATTCCACAAAGAATGGTCTTTTTATTAATCGTTTGTCGTATCAGAATCGTTTAACTTTTTCTGGATGGCAATCGCACGAGAATAGAAAAATAGCGCGATTCCTATTAATAGAAATCCTCCACCAGTCAGAATAAGGACGCGTTCATCTGTTTGTCCTTCCATTGGAAGAAAAGAACCGATATAGAGGAATACGCTTAAACTTAATAAAATAAATGCAAAGCGTTTATAATCTGTCATTTTATCTTGAAGTTCCTTCATGTTGCGATCACCTCTCACACTACTATTCTAGCATAGAAGTGTACAAACAGAGGAATGTAACTATTTCCAAATAAAAGGAACCCCCCTTTTAAAAGGGGGTTCGAAGTTAACTTAGTGCATTTTTAAGATCCTCGATCAGATCTTCTGCGTCCTCAAGACCAACTGAGATACGAACCAGTCCTTCAGTAATACCTAGTTCATCTCGACGATCTTTTGGAATAGATGCATGCGTCATCCGTGCTGGAACTGAAATTAAACTCTCTACAGCACCAAGACTTTCTGCAAGCGTAAAGTATTTTACTTTACTAAGCAGTTCATCTGCTTTCTCCGCGCTTCCGATATCAAAAGAAACCATGCCTCCGAAGCCTCTTGATTGGTTAACAGCGATGTTATTTCCAGGATGAGTGCTCAATCCAGGATAATAGATTTTCTCTACATCAGGGTGGTCGCTAAGGAATTGAACGATCTTCGCTGTATTTTTCTCATGTTCTTCCATACGCACGCCTAATGTTTTTAATCCTCTAATCAATAACCAAGAGTCTTGAGGTCCTAATATGCCTCCTGCTGAGTTTTGAACAAAGTGCAACTCTTCTGCTAAGCTCTTCGAATTAACAACAACTAACCCAGCAACAACGTCACTGTGTCCTCCCAAGTACTTAGTAGCAGAATGGAGAACAATATCTGCACCGTGGTCGATCGGATTTTGCCAATATGGTGTATTGAAAGTGTTATCAACGATCATTAGTAGATCATGTTCTTTTGCCTTCTTTGAAACCTTACTAATATCTGTTACTTTTAGTAATGGATTTGTAGGCGTTTCAATGAAAACAGCTTTCGTGTTAGGTTTGATTGCTTGTTCCACTGCATCGATATCAGTCGTATCAACAAATGTAGAATCGATTCCTAGACGATTCAATACCTTAGTCATCACACGGTAGGTACCACCATATACATCGTCAGTCATCACGACATGGTCGCCTGAATTAAACAGCATCATAACAGATGTAATGGCAGCCATCCCTGATCCGAATGCAAACCCAGCATATCCATTTTCTAAGTCTTTGATAAGCTCTTCAAGAGCATGACGAGTTGGGTTTCCTGTGCGAGAGTACTCGTATCCATTGAATTTCCCAACCGCTTCCTGCTTATACGTACTAACTTGATAAATCGGTACAGACACTGCACCAGTTTGGGGGTCGCCTGTTATCCCACCATGTATTAGTTTCGTTTTCGGCTTCATTCCTAAATGCCTCCCTGGTATATCTTTTTACTTAAGTATCGTTCACTACTGTCTGGAAAAATAGTTGCAATGTTCGTTCCAGGATCTGCTTTTCTCGCTTCGATAAGGGCTGCCTCTAGTGCTGCTCCTGAAGAACTTCCTACAAGTAACCCTTCCTTTTCAGCAAGTTCTTTCACTCGTTGAAAGGCAATCTCGTCAGATATCGTGTGAATGCTATCAAAATATGAATCATCCATGTATCCTGGGAGGAATTCCATTCCAATACCTTCTGTTTTGTGAGGACCTGAGTCTCCACCATTAAGGATCGATCCTTCAGGCTCTACGATTACAGTCTTAACATTAGGATTCTGTTCTTTTAAATAACGAGCTGTTCCCATGAACGTCCCACCTGTACCTGCTCCCGCTACGAAAACATCTAGCTCACGATCAAGCTGGTGCCAAAGTTCTGGCCCCATTGTTTTGTAGTACGTTTCTGGATTCGCAGGATTGCCGAACTGTTGTGGCATATAAGAATTTGGAATCTCCTCATGCAATTCTTTTGCTTTCGCGATTGCACCTTTCATACCTAGTTCAGTTGGTGTATGGACGATTTGGGCACCTAGCGCACTCATCAAATCTTGTTTCTCGATACTGAATTTCTCTGGAACGACAAACATGACCGTGTAACCTTTGTTAACAGCGGCAAGTGCGAGCCCGATTCCAGTATTTCCTGCTGTAGGTTCAATAAATGTCCCACCAGGCTCAATTCTATTATTCTCAACCGCATCTTGAAGAAGCTCCTGACCCAGACGGTCTTTGATGCTACCTCCAGGATTGTAGAACTCAAGCTTCGCGAACAAGCGAACGCCCTTTGGTATTTTAAAATGATGGAGCTCGATGACCGGAGTACGGCCCACGAGCTCGTGAATATTATTATAAATATCCATTAACATGCCTCTCTCTATTCAGCGAAAACGACATGCCATTCGTTACGATGTGACAGCATTTCGTTTGCGATTTCTTTTGCTCCTTCAAGACTGTGGTTTGCAGCCCATCCACATTGAACTTCGTTGCATGCTGGCACTTCATCAGCAGCTAGGACATCATTCAACGTCTTTTCTAATACATCTAGCACTTCATCGTAATCAGAATGGTTTAAGACAGCAAGATAGAAACCAGTTTGGCAACCCATAGGTCCAATATCTACTACGTTATCTAAGTGATTTCGAATGTTTTCTGCCATCAAGTGTTCGATCGAGTGAAGACCTGCCATTTCCATATGTGCTTTATTTGGTTGTTTGAACCTAATATCGTATTTATAAATCTCGTCACCCTTAGGCCCTTTTGTTACGCCTACTAATCTTACATATGGTGCTGCAACTTTCGTATGATCAAGGTTAAAACTTTCTACGTTCATTTTGTTAGCCAATATTCTTCAACTCCTCTACAAGATTTAAAACCAAGTTGGCTGAATTGATCGATGCAGTCTCAAGAAATTGTTCAAAGGAAACATTCGATTCCTTTCCAGCGATGTCAGAGAGTGAACGAATCACAACGAATGGCGTGTTGAATTGGTAACAAACCTGAGCGATTGCACCAGCCTCCATCTCCGCTGCATCCAAGTTCTTAAGACGCGATCTTACGTAATCCACTCTTACAGCATCATTCATGAAGGAATCTCCAGTTGCGATTAGTCCTTTAACTACTTGATGCTCCGTTACTTTTTCTGCACTTCGTTCTGCTGCTTCTACAAGCATTCTTTCAGGTTCATAAAGAGCCGGCATCTGAGGTACTTGCCCATATTCATACCCAAATATGGTCGCATCCACATCATGGTAGCGAACTTCATTCGAGATTACGATATCGCCTACTTTTAAATCAGGATTAAAACCTCCAGCTGATCCCGTGTTAATAATATAATCTGGTTCAAACAACTGGTTCAACAACGTTGTCCCTATCGCTGCATTTACTTTTCCTATTCCTGATTTTAAAAGAACCACCTCTTGCCCATCTATTTCACCAGTTGTGAATTCTGATTTTGCAATAGTGTGCTCTTTTCTATTATCAAGGCGATCTCGTAAGATTCTAACTTCCTCTTCCATAGCTCCAATAATACCGATCTTCATGACGTACTCCTTTACATTTTCATTTTTTGACCGCTTCTATCAACCAAACAAAATCGTTCAATTGAGTAAAAGCTACCTCAAATCCATTTTTCTTAAACAATTCTTCTAGTACTGGGATGGTTGTATAATATTCCGTCTGCAAGTCTTGAAGTAAATTCAAATACCCTTTCGACTTCACTTTCTCATGCATTTGTTTCATGGCATCCTCATTTTGGAAAGCCGTATCTGCAAATACAATTTTATCATTTTCACTGAGTAGTTGGCTATATTTGCGAATAGCTACTTCCTTTTCAGTGTCAGTTAAATGATGAAATGCATACGTACTTACGATCGTTTGAACAGAATCATCAAGTTCTGGAAAGTCTATAAAATCTCCATCTAAAAGCGTTAATTTCGGGAACCTTTCCGCTGCTTTGTCTCGCATTGCTTTGGATGGTTCGACTCCAGTCACACTTAATCCTTTATCCAATAGAATAGCAGTGAGATTACCTGTTCCTACGCCAAACTCAAGCACATTACCCACAGAAGCGTGAGCTACAGAAGTGAGGATATGACTGTATCCTTTGAATACATCTCGATACTCCTCATCCTGCCCTGATACTGTTGTATCATAAGACTCCGCCCATCGCTCGAATAAATCAATGAACTCTCTCCCCATATTACCTTCACATCGCTTTCTTGTTTAATTCATAGTATTAAGGTATGAATAATATGCTTTAATGGTTCTAATTTATCACAATCCTTTGTAGATATCAATTTGTCAGTTTTCTAATGAAGGTGTAAAATTATAAGATGTGTTTGTATGAAGAAAAAGGAGAGAGTATAGATGGGGTTTTCTCTTGAACGAATCGATGACAAGGTAGAATTTTTCGAAGGGTTTTCACTTAAAGATTTAGAAAAACAAATTCAAGTTCAGATCGATAACAACCGTGCATTGATGCTGCAAGTGCACAACGTCCAGCACCAGGTGCTAACAAACGAAAAAACAGGTAGACCTTACTATTCTGCTGTTGTTCATTTTAAAGCGAAATAAAAAAGGGAGCCCATCTCGATTATTGAGATGGACTCCCTCTTTTTTATTATTTTTTTCTGGCACTTACTGCTTTCCAGCCTTTATCCTCGACCCACTCTAATTCGACAACGTACTGTGTATCATCGCCACCTTTTTGACTTACTGTGGCTTCAGATTTTTGAGGTCCGCCGTTTCCACCAAGCCAATGCACAACCATTTCCTCTTTCGGATATCCAACAACTGTCTCAACTGCTTCTAGCTTCTCGTTCCAGTCAACGCTACCCTTATCATAGTTTGAGACATGGTTTCCATCTGTTGTTTGCTCAGTACCAACAGGTTCCCACGGTCCGTCGAGGTTAACCTCACCGCTCGGATCATTTGAACTCTCTTCTTCAGAAGAACTTTCATTTTCTTCTGCATCTTTTTCATCTTCTTTACTAGACTCTTCTTCATTTGAGTCTTTATCGTTCTCTTCTTCTTTTGCTGAATCACTCGAATCAGCCTCATCAGAGGTAACCGTATCTTCAGTATTGGTGTTATTTGAGTTATTTGATGCTGATTGTGTAGATTCTGTCGCATTAGACTGAGTCTCTTCCCCAGCAGTTGGTTCAGTGTTCCCACCATTGAAAAAGATATTAATAACAAGAACTAAAATTACTACTCCGACGATTCCAATCAGACTATTCAATATTATATTTTGTTTTCTTTTTGAATGACGAGCATTATATCGCGATTTCACGTTCATCCACTCCTCTATTTAACTGTTGCTCATATTTTATCATCTCTAGAGGATTCGTTTAAGGCTTGACTTTTCTTTCTATAATCGAATATTTTCTAATATAAAGCATCTACAATTTTCGCAAAGGCTTGGTATGCCTTGTATTCTTTCTCTCTGCGCTCAAAATCAACAACTGCCAACGCATAGCGCGGCTCATTATATGGAAAATAACCTACAAACCATTGATAATCATAGTCTGCATTTCCTCCAGGCTCTGCTGTCCCAGATTTACCTGCCACTTCAACTGGTAAATTACCTAAAAAAGATTTCCCTGTACCACTAGCGACAACTTCTCTTAACGCACCTTGTAGTTCATCAACAACATCAGAAGGCAATGGCTTACTATTATTCTTTTTTTCCTGAAAGCTTAAGAAAGTCGTATTATTCTGGTAGAGGATGTCAGATACAACCCTCACCTGTTTCGAATCTCCACCTCTTGCAATTGTAGCCATCATATTTGCTAATGAAAGTGGACTTACTTTCACGTTCAATTGGCCTATAGCTGTTTGATCGATCGCTTTTCGAATACCTTTGTCCTTTTCACTCTTAAAAAAGACTGGATCTGATTCATCAGGGAATTGTTCGAAATGGTCATAATGGTAAAGTTTATCATTCCAACCAACAGTTGATGAAATACCGAGTTTCTCAGCCGTCTTTTCGATGACATCTTGATCTTTTTTGATTAATTCTTCAGCAAGGATTGCGAATGTCGCGTTACAGCTCGCTGCAAAACTCTGCTTCAAATCGAGCACACCAAGTTCCCGTTTTTCAGGACCATCTCGATACACATTTTGATTGCAATCGAACGTTCTATTGTTAGGGATACCAGCTTCATAAGCAGCAGCAAGTATCACTGTTTTAAAGACAGACCCAGGAAAGTACCCTTTTACCATCTTGTTCGTCGCTCCATCTCCAAGAGGATTGTTCTCATCGAATGTAGGGCGACTGGCCATACTAAGGACGTTGCTATTCTTAATGTCGATTAGTACCGCTCCACCGTCTGTTATGTTCGTCTGATCAAGACTGCTTTCTACAACTCCTTGAAGGTCTGTATCTACCGTTGTTTTCACTTGAAGTGGATAAAATGAGTCTGAATTTGTAAACATCTTAACATCGAGGCCGAGCAGCGGATTTCCTTTTCGATCAGCGTGGTATAAAAGTTTTGACTCTCCTTCAGAAATAAGGAAAGGATCAAATGCTAGTTGTAAACCAGATATGCCAAGCCTTGTGTGTTGATCCACTAATCCTTCATTCCACTTCTCAGGATATTTGGATTTAACTAAGTCTGGATTTGTTCTGACACTTCCTATTAAATGACTCGCTAACCGATCACTAGATTCCGGCTGGTAAACAGCATAAACCCCTGGGATACGTAGATCATTAATTTTCACCATCTCATTTTTCGTAATGGTTTTCCCAAACTTGAAGGGTTGCTTCTTCCCTTGAAGCGCTCTCCTTAACTCATCTGGAGTAACGTTTATGATCTCAGAAACTTTATGAATTGGCCATTCTCTTTCGTTCAAAAAAGGAAATAGGATTAAAGAGGGAATTGAACCTCTCATCGGTTCACCATTGCGGTCTACAAGCGTTCCTCTTCCGTCACTAAGGATAAACGATTGTGTACGTTGATTGATACTTGCTTCAACAAGATTTACTTCATGATTCGAAAAAGAATCCGTATCGACAAGCTGAATCTGTATCAAACGTCCTATAAGTAACATGAACCCACATAAAAAAAGGATGCCCACTACGGTTATTCTTCGAACCTTCATTTCCTTCACCTCAGTAAGAGTCTCGCCTCTTCTAATGGGTTTCAAACGTACGGGCTATCTGATTAGGTAAATAAAAAAAGACGACCAAGTGGTCGTCCCTTCCAAATCATTATCTAACTTCCAAAATCTCTACGCGGATTTCTCCACCTGGTGTTTGCACATTAACCTTTTCACCAATTTTACGGCCAAGAAGACTTCTTGCCATAGGAGAATCATTCGATATCTTGCCTTCGAATGGATCTGCTTCCGCACTTCCTACGATAATATATTCCTCTTCGTCACCATCAGGAATCTCAAGAAACTTAACTCGCTTGCCGATTGTAACTACATTGGAAGCACTTTGATCTTCTTCAATAATTTCAGCATTACGAATCATGTTTTCTACAGTCGTAATTCGAGCTTCAACGAATGCTTGCTCATCTTTAGCAGCATCGTACTCAGAGTTCTCGGAAAGATCTCCAAAGCTACGCGCAACTTTTATACGCTCTACTACTTCTTTTCTTTTCTCTGTCTTTAATTGCTCAAGTTCTTGCTCGAGCTTCTCTTTACCATCTTTGGTCATATAATATTTCTTGTCGTCTGCCATTTTGTTCACTCCTTCATCAATTAAGGGCAATCAGTCGTAATAAACTGTATGAAAAAAAGAGGTATTTATTACCTCAATAATTCGTTATAGCATTGCTTTGTCCTCTAATATCGTATGAATCTTGGTTGTCATTAAATCGATAGCAACCCGATTCTGTCCGCCTTCTGGAATAATAATATCTGCATAGCGCTTAGTAGGTTCAATAAATTGCAAGTGCATCGGTCTAACAACAGAAGTATACTGCTCAACAACCGAATCAAGTGTACGTCCTCGATCGCGTATATCTCGAACCATTCTTCTTAGAATACGAATATCAGCATCTGTATCGACGAATAGCTTAATATCCATCAAGTCTCTGAGGCGTTCGTCTTCTAATATTAATATACCTTCTAAAATAATGACATCTTTTGGTTCAACAGGAATAATTTTATCAGATCTTGTATGAACTGTATAGTCATAGACAGGTTTTTCAATGGAATTATAAGACATTAATTCCTTTACGTGTTGAATAAGTAAATCATTGTCAAAAGCGAGTGGGTGATCATAGTTTGTATCGAGTCGCTCGTCCATCGATTTCTCACTTTGATCTTTATAATAAGAATCTTGTTCTATTACTAATACCGATTGATCGGCAAACTGCTTGAATATTTCTCTAGTTACGGTAGTTTTGCCTGAACCAGAACCCCCGGCAACACCAATTACTACAGGTCTATTAACCATAATCCTTCCCTTTCTATTATAGAAAAACCGTCCGTACATGCGTACGCCGGCTTCTCCTTCATCGTGAGTTTTTTCGCTTGCTTACAGCTAGTCCATCTCCAATTGGATAGATCGTCGTATCCAAATCTGGATGTGACATAAGAAATTCGTTATATTGACGGAGCTTTTTCACCATAGAACGGAATCTTTTTTCTTCAACTTCTTCTTCAGCGACCAATCCTCTGAACAATATATTATCAGAGAAAATCACACCTTCAGGTTGCAGACCATCATAAAACTCATCAAAAAACCGCTTGTATTGCCCTTTCGCAGCATCTATAAATAGTGACTGATATGGGCCATGCGACTTTATTTCCTCGGAAAGCTCAAATGCATCTCCAAGTAATACCTTAATTCGATGAGAATAACCTGCTTTTTCGACGTTCGAAACTGCTTCATTATAGCGTTCTTCATCTCGCTCTACTGTAACAATTTCAGCCTCTGGTACTACTTGAGCCATTCGGATAGCAGAATAACCGATTGCAGCACCTATTTCGAGAATGCGATCGGGATTTAGAAACGACATGATTTGAAGCATTACATCAAGACTAGTCTGTTCCATTATCGGAATGTTGTAGTCTCTTGCGTATTGTTCCATCTCTTCTATCAATTCTGCCCGTTTTGGTCGTAAAGATTCCAAATATTGTTCAACATGATCGGATATCATCTACGTTCCTCCTTCATGTAGCCCGAACCATTTTATCATAAAAGAAAGGGGAATGGTAGTCGTACTTACCATTCCCACAAACTTATTCTGAATTAGCTTCTTCTTCTTCTTTCTTTTTATAGTATTCGTCCCATTCTTCGTCATACTTTGCTCGAACTTTATTGTGTTCAGCATTCGTTTCTGAGAAGATCGTTTCTCCGTTCGGACGAGCGTAGAAGTACAAATCTTCAGTATCAGCGGGTTCAATTGCAGCAATGATCGACGATACTCCTGGGTTTGCAATCGGTCCTACTGGAAGCCCTTTGTTCTGGTACGTATTATAAGGTGAATTAGCATCTAACTCACTCTGCAAAATTTCACCAGATTGTTCTCCCCTTGCATAAATAACAGTAGGGTCAGTTTGCAGCAGCATGCCCTTCTCCATTCGATTTCTAAATACGGCAGAAATCCTTGCTCTGTCAGCTTTTTCTGATGCTTCTTCCTCAATAAGTGACGCCATCGTCATGAACTCGTGAATGGAAAGGTCACTATTTTCAACATCACCTTGGTAGGACTTCAAGACAGACTGTGTTTTGTCGAGCATTTTCTTAACAGCTAGTTCGACCGTTGGCTCTTCTTCAAAGTCATAAGTAGCTGGGAAAAGATAACCCTCTAGTGGGTGTCTAATGTCTTCATTTAAGATTTCATCAGTTAGGAACCAGTACTCATTAATTAAGGTCTCTACATACTCTTCATCATCGAGGGTATTGATTACTTCTTCCGTTTCCATATCGAGTTCTTTTCCGATACGTGAAGCGATATCTTCGATCCAAATACCTTCTGGTAAAGTAATCTTAGCCACAGATTCCTTCATTACTTTTCCGCTTTTAAGCTTAGAGATGACTTCATCCATCGTCATCGATGGAGAGAGACTGTAATCCCCTGCTTGGAATCCGCTTTCGTTTTTATACTTAACATAATAACGAAATGCTGTTCCATCTTTAATAATCCCTTGTTCTTCTAGTATTTCACCAATCGATGAGGTTGATGAACCAATTGGGATTGAGACAGCTTTTTGTGCTTCGCTATTAGGGTCTACCGGTTGCAACGTATTCTTTATGTAGAAGTAGCCACCTGTAATAACAGCTGCCATCGTAATCGTAAGTAATAACAAAATGATGAATACAACTTTTCTTACGGTTTTATTCTCATTTTGGCGTTTTAATAAATTCTCTTTGTATTGTTCTTTGTAATCTGACAACGCCTCTGCCCCCTTCACTCGTTCCCATTATACTATACATCGACATACTTTCGCTCAGCATGCCACCGTTCGTCAAAAAAATTTCCAATTTGTATTATACTAGGTAACCGTAATACTTTGTAGCCTTTTCCCAATTTAAGTTATAAAAACTTCCCCTTAAACCAAATAAAAAGGCCACCGATTCGTCATCGGCAGCCTTTCTTATGTTCCTATTCGTTGTCTTCTTCTTCTGAGAAAGTGTTCAACATTTCTTCAACCATTTCCCATTCTTTGTCAGATTCGATTGGGAAAAGCTTGTAGTCACGATCCTCGTTGTCTTCTTCTTCATAACGGAATGCGTACACTTCAACTTCATCTTCGCTATCTGCTTGGTCAGCTGGTACGACAGTCATATATGAATTTCCATTTTCTGCAACATCAAATGTAAAGAGAACCTGGAATAAATGCTCGTCTCCGTTTTCATCTGGGATAATAATTCTTTCTTTTTCCTCCATGTTTTCACCTCATTAAGTTTGCTTGCTGTCTAAATATCCTTGAAGAATCATAACAGCAGCCATTTTGTCGATCACTTTTTTACGCTTTTTACGGCTCACATCGGCACTGATTAACATGCGCTCAGCAGCAACTGTGGTTAATCGTTCATCCCACATTTCTACTGGAAGATCTGTGCTTTCCTTCAAACGATTAGCAAATTCAATGCAAAATTCACCACTAGAGCCAATTGATCCATTCATATTTTTAGGAAGGCCAACAATTATTTTGCTAACCTCATTCCCGTTTATGATATCCATTAACCGCTCAGGTATTACATCTGGCTCATCGGGATTACGCTTTACAGTTTCTAACCCCTGTGCAGTCCACCCCATTAGATCGCTTAATGCAACGCCAATCGTCTTTGTGCCAACATCTAAACCAAGTGTTTTCATGCTGTCTCCTTATCTCTGGTGGTGTGTAAGATACGATTTGACGAGCTCCTCGATCAACTCATCACGCTCAAGTTTACGAATTAAGCTTCTCGCATCATTGTGTCTAGGAATGTAAGCCGGATCCCCAGAAAGGAGGTAACCCACAATCTGGTTAATTGGATTGTACCCTTTTTCTTGAAGAGCGCCGTAAACGGTGAGTAAAACTTCCTGGACATCATGATTATCTGCGTCATCTGGGAAATTGAATTTCATTGTCTTGTCCATTGAACTCAATCCTTACACCTCTTTCCTCGATCCCCACTAGAATCGTAACTGTTCCTCTATTTCTCATTGTACACTACTAAAACCTAATTAGGAAATGGATTTGACCCATTCTGTTGTGTAAGCTAATGCTTCATCAAGCTTTTCTGGATCTTTCCCTCCAGCTTGGGCCATATCAGGGCGTCCACCGCCACCGCCACCACAACGAGTAGCTAGTTCCTTAATTAGTTTTCCTGCATGATAACCTTCTTTTACAAGATCATCCGTGATTCCTGCTGCAAGTTGAACTTTTCCATCAGTTCCGCTACCTAATACTACGATAACACTACCAAGCTGAGATTTCATATCATCTACAATACTTCTTAAGTTATTCATGTCCGTATCGATCCGTTTGGCAACAACTTTTACACCATCGACCTCTTGAACCTCTGTAGACATTTGTTTCGCTTCTACATTCGCTAGCTTTGAAGTAAGCGATTCATTTTGACGTTGAAGATCACGAATTTGCGATAATAGCGACTCTGTTCGAGATGGTACATCCTTCAAGTTAGATTTTAGTAAATTAGCTGTTTCTTTCAGTAATCCAACTTGTGAATTGAGAGCCTGGTAAGCTCCTTCACTCGTAACAGCCTCAATACGACGAGTACCAGCACCGATACCTGCTTCAGATACGATCTTGAACAATCCAATTTCAGCAGTGTTTTGGACATGTGTACCACCACATAGCTCCAAGCTATAATCTCCAACACGTACTACTCGAACGGTATCGCCATACTTTTCTCCGAACAATGCAGTTGCTCCCATAGCTTTTGCTTCATCTATCGGTTTAACCATCGTTTGAACAGGAATATTTGACCAGATTTGTTCGTTCACTTTCTTTTCAATTTCCTCAAGCTCACTCGATGAAATTTGACCGAAGTGTGAGAAGTCAAAACGCAATCGTTCATATCCTACGAGAGAACCTGCCTGATTCACATGATCACCTAAGACATCTTTCAACGCCTGGTGAAGGAGGTGTGTCGCTGTATGATTCTTAACGATTGAAGCTCTGCTCGTTGGATTGATTTCAGCCGTTACTTTTGAACCTGTTTTGATAGACCCTGATTCAACTACTGCCGTATGAATATGTTGGCCATTAGGAGCTTTTTGTACATCCTTAACGCGCAGTAGTACTCCTTCTCCGCGAATAACACCCGGATCTGCTACCTGACCACCACTCTCAGCATAGAAAGGTGTTTTACTTAGAATCAATTGAATGTCATCACCTTCTGATGCTTCGTCAGTTATCTCTTTGTCTTTGATCAAGGTCGCAACATCAGTTTCGACTGTGCGTTCATCGTAGCCTACAAAATCACTTGCTACTGATAATTCGCCGAGAGAGCCACCCTGAACTTGCATGGATCCAACATCCTGACGCGCATCGCGTGCACGCTTACGCTGCATCTCCATCTCTTGCTCAAATCCAGTACGGTCAATTTCCATACCTTCTTCTTGTGCATACTCTTCAGTCAGTTCAACAGGGAATCCATATGTGTCATATAGGCGGAAAACGTCACTTCCAGAAATAACAGAAGTTCCTTCCTCTTTCCCTTTCTTAATGATTTGAGAGAGAATTGCTAGTCCTTCATTCAATGTTTCGTAGAAACGTTCTTCTTCATTCTTGATCACTTTTTGAATGAATTCTTGTTTTTCATTTACTTCTGGATAGAAATCAACCATGATGTCCCCCACTACAGGTACAAGCTCATACATAAATGGACGGTTAATTCCGATCTGCTTTGCAAAACGAATTGCTCGGCGAAGAAGTCTTCTAAGGACATAGCCTCTACCTTCGTTTGAAGGAAGTGCACCATCACCGATTGCAAACGTTACTGTGCGAATATGGTCAGCAACAACTTTGAAAGCCGTATCTGATTCTCTACCATCACCATAGTTCACATTTGCCAATCGTTCTGTCTCACGAATCGTTGGTATGAAGAGATCTGTATCATAGTTCGTCTTCGCATCCTGAATAACCGACACCATTCTCTCAAGACCCATTCCAGTATCGATGTTTTTCTTAGGAAGAGGTGTATACGTGCCATCAGGGTTATGGTTGAATTGTGAAAACACAAGGTTCCAGATTTCTAGATAACGTTCATTTTCGCCACCAGGATATAATTCTTCTTCAGGATCTTCTTCCCCATATTCTACGCCACGGTCATAGAAGATTTCAGTGTTTGGTCCACTTGGTCCTTCACCAATGTCCCAGAAGTTTCCTTCGATACGAATAATACGTTCTTCTGGTAAACCGATTTTCTCTTTCCAAATCGTAAATGCCTCATCATCTTCTGGGTGAATCGTAACCGATAGCTTTTCAGGATCAAATCCGATCCAATCCTTGCTCGTTAAGAATTCCCAACCCCATTCGATCGCTTCTTCTTTAAAGTAATCTCCGATTGAGAAATTACCTAGCATTTCAAAGAAAGTATGGTGACGAGCAGTTTTCCCTACGTTCTCGATATCATTTGTCCGTATTGACTTTTGTGCGTTAACAATCCTTGGATTGTCAGGCGTAACACGACCATCGAAATACTTCTTTAGTGTTGCGACGCCACTGTTAATCCAAAGCAACGTTGGATCTTCATGTGGAACTAGGGATGCGCTCGGCTCAACCGAGTGGCTCTTTTCTTTAAAAAAGTCCAAAAACATTTGTCTTACATCAGCTGAAGTTAGATTCTTCATCGTACATCCTCCTTTTATTTTTACATCATGACCAACTAATCGCTTACCTGATATCAAGCTGATCCTACTCGATCACGAGAATTCACCGCAGGAAAATACAAAAAGCTCCCGTCCCTGATCGAAATCAGGGACGAGAGCTGTCATTATCTACTCACGCGGTACCACCCTGGTTATAGGCTATGCCTATCACCTCAAGCAACCGTAACGAGGTTGAAACGGCGGTGATTAAACCGCACTCAGGATTAGCGTTCTGCTGACTTACTTTATGAAGCTCTTCCAGCCTTGGAGCTTCTCTCTGATCGATATGTACATATCGTTAAAGCAATGTTCAGCGTACTCGATCCGTCATTGTGTTTTAAGTATGTTCTGCGGTTATTATAGTCAAAGAAAGAATCGTTTGTCAATGCTTTGCCTCTCGTTCATTTTTGTATAAGATGAGAGCTTTCAAAATAGCAAGAACAGGAACTGCTAGTATAAGTCCGATGATCCCTGCGATTTCTCCTCCTGCAAGTAAACCAAAAATAATGATAACGGGATGGATATGGAGGCTTCTACCTACGATATATGGAGACAAAATATTACTTTCTATGAACTGTAACACTAGAATGACCACTAACGTAATGATCGTCATCTTCACGGAGACAGTGGACGCAATCAATAGAGCCGGTGCCGCTCCAAGGAACGGACCAAAATACGGAATGATATCTGTGACTCCAACGATGATCCCAAGCAAGATGGCATATGGTAATTTGATTAACCAGAAACCGATCACTGCCAATATACCAAGCACGGTTATGACGAAGAATTGGCCTCGAATATAATTCCCAAGCGATTCATCGATCCGGAGTACAAGCTCTTTACCTGGATCTCTCCATTTAACAGGCATGATTTTCCATAATGTCTTTTTTAGTGTTTCGAAGTCTTTCAACAAGTAAAACACGATAAAAGGGATAATCATAATGACAAAAAATGAACTCAGTAGTTTCTTCGCGAGCTCAATCGCAAGTGATAACGTGTTGTTCACAGCATCTTCAGTATCCCTAAACGCCTGGTCTACTTTTTCTTGAAGAGCGGGTGGAAAATTTGACGTGTAATCATAAATATAATGAACCGCTTCGCGATACATCTTCATAAAAACAGGAACATTTTCCATTAGTTCTTGTGACTGCTTTACTATATGAGGGAGACCTTTGAAGATCGCAAAACCCGTTCCACCAAAAAACAACAGATAGATTAAGAGAACTGCGATTGATCTCGGAAGACCCTCTTTGTGAATTTTCTCGATGATTGGATGTAAGAGATATGTAATGAGTGATGCAATTAAAAAAGGCACCAACAGCACAGCAATCACATCGAGAATTGGTTTCCATACGGGAGAGAGCTTCAAAAACACATAGATGCACAGAAATACAAGTAGGAGGGTAGTTAAATAGATCACCCAATTAAAGTTCCATTCTTTCTTCATCTTCACTCCCCCCCTGCTTTACTTACATTTCAGCACGCATATCATAGTCTTCAAACAAGTCATCCAATGACGTTAGAGAACCATCCTCCTCCACTTGGTGAAGAGAGAGCATTCCTTTCACAACAGACATTTCAACGAAACAATTCCAGCAGTAAAACTGGTTGGCACCAATTTTACCTATATTTTTACTTTTACAATTCGGACATTCCAAACGACTCAACCTCCTGTATAGCAATTCATAGAGATACTCACCATATTGTCCACTTTTTATCGTTTCTATACAGGAGGGCGATCGTGAAATGTGCGCTCAACACAAAAAAGCCAGATGACATTTCGCCACTGGCTCCTTCCTATGATTCATTCATTTCCATTGGAGGGTTAAGGGTTTCCTGAAGCTTTTCCGTTAACCGTGTGTTCCGAATTTGGTCATCCTCAGTTTGAATCGCAAGCTTAATCGCTTGCTCTTCGCCACATACAATCAGGTAATCTTTGCTTCTTGTTACGGCTGTGTAAATAAGGTTCTTACGAAGCATGCGATAATACCCTTTTACAACAGGCAAAACGACGATTGGAAATTCACTACCCTGTGATTTATGAATTGAACAACAATATGCATGAGTTAACTGATTAAAATCTCCTCGTTCATACACGACTTCTTGATTATCGAATGAGACAACGAGTTGATCTTGTTTCTCTGTATTTTCTCTAGCGAAAAATACGGAGACGATCTCACCCATATCACCGTTATAAACATTCTCTTCTGGGTTATTAACTAGCTGAAGCACTTTATCTCCAACCCGATACACTAGATCTCCATGCGGAAGTTCTCTTCGTTGATCTGAAGGAGGATTAAATAACTGTTGGAGCTCTTTATTCAATCTGTCCACCCCTGCTGTACCTCGGTACATAGGAGCAAGAACCTGTATATCCTTTGGAGAGTAGCCCTTTTTCAACGCATTCCCACATACTTGAGAAATCACCTCAATAATCTGTTGTTGATTACAAGGAAAGAATCTCCGATCAGAAGTAGGAGTACTAAATTTATCAGGGAGAACGCCATCTTTAATGGAGTGAGCAAGTTGAATGATGGAAGAACCTTCAGCCTGACGATAGATATCCGTAAGCTTACAAACTGGCACTGCATCAGAATGAATCAAATCTTTTAACACTTGCCCAGGACCGACTGATGGTAGCTGGTCTTCGTCTCCAACAATAACGACTTGAATGTTTTCAGGTAACGATTTGAAAAGCTGGTTAGCAAGCCATATATCTACCATCGATACTTCATCAACGATTAGCAGCCGACCTTCGACAGGGTTTGTTTCGTCATGTTCGAATCCCGCTTCCCCTTTCCAACCTAGAAGTCTATGGATGGTGAAAGCAGGTAAACCTGTCGCTTCACTCATCCTTTTCGCCGCTCTCCCAGTTGGAGCAACTAAAAGGACAGGGAAGGGCTTATCTTTCGAATAATCTTTTAACTCTAAAGAAAGGCCGTTTAATTCTGCATAGATTTCAACAATCCCTTTAATAACTGTTGTTTTTCCTGTACCAGGTCCCCCAGTCAAAATCATAAATGGAGAAGAAATCGCTCGCTGAACAGCCTCCCTTTGAGACGGGGCGTACTGGATACCAAGTCGCTCCTCAAAATCACCCAGAGCGCGGTAAAATTCAGATTCAGGAAAAGCGTCTTCGTACTCAGTTTGGGTCATTAGCTTATTTATTCCTGTTACTAAACCCTTCTCAGCGTAGTAGAGAGAGTGAAGATAGATTCTCTCCCGGTCAAGTATGAGCTTATCCTCTTCATAAAGCGAAATGAGCTCCCTCGAGACATCAGCTTCATCAATCTTTTCACCAAGTAGCGTATCGACGGCTCTTATTAGAACATCGTATTCGAGATACACGTGCCCCTCTTGCAATGTTTGTTCGTTAAGAGTATGAAGGCAAGCTGCTCTTATCCGTTCTGGATGTTTACCTTCTATTCCGATCGAACGACCAAGCTCGTCGGCTCTTCTAAAACCGATTCCTTCAACATCTTGTATGAGTTGATAAGGATTTTTCTCAACGATTTCTAGGGTTTCTTGTTTGTATTCTTTAAAAATTTTCATTGAGAGCTTGGCGCCAAACCCGAGCTCAGTAAGTCTGATCATGATTTGATCAAGACCCTGGTGCTCCATAAGAGATTCATAGAGAGTCTTAGCTTTTTCTTCTGAAAGCTTAGGGACCTTATTTAAGATAGATGAGTCTCTCATTATTTTTGAAATCGCCTGATCACCGAGTGTATCAACAATGGTTTCAGCGGTTTTCGTTCCTATTCCGTTAAACAAATCGCTCGATAAATATTGAACAAGCCCAGACCTTGATTCTGGGAGCTTCCGCTCAAAGGATTCGATTGCATACTGTTTACCGTACCGCGGATGGTCAGTGAATCTGCCATAGAAGACATATGTTTCATCTTCTAGCAGCCTAGGAATCATCCCATTCACAACGACTTCTCTTTCATCGTAATCTTCATTTGTAGCATCGATTCGAAGTCGCGCTACGCCATACAAACTTTCTTCATTAAAGAAAATCATTTGTATGAGTCTTCCTTTTATATACCCTTTATCTTCCTGCTCTTGAAACATTTGAACTTCTCCCCAATAACCTGAATTTATTCGTTATTGTTTATCACTGCTTCCATTTGCTTTTTACCATTTCCTGCAAGAAGGTGATCTGGTTGAATATCAAGAGCGCGGTCAAAGCATTTTAATGCTTTATGTGCATCATCCTGATAAGCATGACTCACCCCAAGGTTAAACCATGCGTCTGCGTGGTTTGGATCTTCTTCAACAACTTTTTCAAATTGAGGTAATGCTGTGGCAACTGCGCCTTCTTGTGCAAGGCACATGGCATATTGAAAACGCGCCTCCGTATCACCTTCATTAAGTTCTGTCGCTCTTTGAAAGAACGGGAGTGCAAGGCGCATGGCATCCTGCATCACGAAGCATTGACCGATCATGAAATGCACATCACTTTGATCAAGCCCTTGTTGAATCGCCTTTTGATACATATCAGCTGCATCTTTATATTGTTCGAGTTGGAAAAAGGCATTTCCTGCTCCGTAGTAAGCGGTCGCTTGCGTTTCATCTAGTTCAATCGCTTTTTCAAAGAAAGCAACGGATTGTTTCAGCTCTCCAGCTTGTGCTAGTAGGTTTCCTACATTTGTATATGCAACAGGATCATTAGGACTTTCTTCTATTGCTTCATAGAGAAGTGTTACAGCCTTCTCTAGCTCCCCATTATTCATTGCGTTTATCGCTTGTTCATTTTTATTACTCATGACAAAAACTCCTTATCTTTAACCTTATTTTCTAGTGTAGCATATCTTAGCTTGTCTATCGCTCCTATAAAACAGCCTCATTTCACAGTGGAAATGAGGCTGTTTCTTACACATATGTGAGTTCAGATTCATTCTTAAATACTTGGTCGATCGTTGCACCACCAAGACATTCGTCACCATCATAAAAAACAACAGCTTGTCCTGGAGTAATTGCACGGACCGGCTCATCGAAAGTTACTTTCAGTCGATCGTCGTCTAGCATCGTAACGGTTACGCCTGAATCCTGTTGACGATATCTAAATTTAGCCGTGCACGTCATTGTCCCTTCAAGCTTTTGGTTTGAGACCCAGCTTGAATTCACAGCAATCAAGGAATCAGAATAAAGCTTTTCATTATGGAACCCTTGATCAACGTACAATACGTTATCATCCAGGTTTTTACCAACTACGAACCAAGGCTCTCCATCGCCACCGATTCCGAGACCATGGCGCTGACCAATCGTGTAATACATGAGCCCGTCATGGTTACCTTTAACTTCACCTTGTAGCGTCTCCATTTTACCAGGTTGAGCAGGAAGATATTGGCTCAAGAACTCCTTGAAGTTTCGTTCACCGATAAAGCAGATACCTGTACTATCCTTTTTCTTAGCAGTTGCAAGACCTGCTCGTTCAGCGATTTCACGAACTTCTTTCTTTTCGATTCCGCCGAGCGGGAACATCACTCGAGATAGCTGTTCTTGCGTCAACTGATTCAAAAAGTAAGTTTGGTCCTTGTTGTTGTCGATGCCTCGAAGCATCTTCACTTCGCCATCACGTTCTACTACTTGTGCATAGTGACCAGTAGCAAGATAATCTGCCCCAAGTGTAAGAGCATGTTCAAGAAACGCCTTGAACTTAATTTCTTTGTTACACATCACATCAGGATTTGGTGTACGGCCACCTTTATATTCATCTAGGAAATAAGTAAATACTTTATCCCAGTACTGTTTCTCAAAATTTACTGCGTAGTAAGGAATGCCAATCTGGTTACACACACGAATGACGTCATTATAGTCTTCCGTGGCTGTGCAAACTCCGTTCTCGTCGGTGTCGTCCCAGTTCTTCATGAAAATGCCGATTACATCATAGCCCTGTTCTTTTAGTAGTAGGGCAGCAACAGATGAATCAACACCTCCGGACATCCCAACCACGACTCGCGTATCTTCCGGCTTTTTTGCTGTCATGGTTGCACCTCCTTTTCACTAACACAATTCTTGTGTCCAAACTATTTTATAACTTCTTTAAGCGATTGACAATCTTCACGACTTCTTCTGCAGCCTTAACAGCGTCATCAACAGTATTTCCATATCCGAAGCTAAAGCGTATCGCTGTTTGAGCACGTTCATCATCGTCAAACATCGCTTTTAACACATGTGATGGTTCATGTGAACCTGCTGTACAAGCAGAGCCACTTGATACTGCGATGCCAGCTAAATCAAGATTCATTAACATTGGTTCAACGCTTGCACCATGAAAACTAATATTGAAAACGTGTGGGAGAATATTTACTTGATCTCCATTTAATTCGTATTCAATTGCGTTCTCTTCAAAAATATCAATCATTGTTTCTTTCATCTTTTGGTAAAGCTCAATTCTTTCCGCTCGATCTGATTGAATCAATTCAACTGCTTTTTGCATTCCAACAATGCCCGGAACATTCTCAGTACCCGCCCGTCTCTTCCGTTCTTGTTCTCCACCATGTGTATATGGAGTGATGGATGACCCTTCTTTTATATAAAGAAAGCCGACACCCTTTGGGCCATTGATTTTGTGGGATGAGACAGATAGCATATCGATGCCTACTTCCTTAACGTCAAGATCCAGTAATCCGTAAGCTTGTACAGCATCAGTATGAAAAGCAATGCTGTGTTCTTTTGCTAATTGTACAAGTTCATCAATCGGTTGAATCGTACCTGTTTCGTTATTCCCATACATGATTGTCATTAAGATCGTTTCACTACGAATCGCACTCTTTACATCTTCTAACGAAATACGTCCATCTTCACCTACTGGCAAATACGTGACGTCGAACCCTTCTTGCTCTAGTGACTTACAAGCATGGAGGGCAGCATGATGTTCGATTGCTGTCGTAATAATATGATTTCCTTTATTCGAGTGAGCTTTTGCTGTGCCGATGATCGCAAGGTTATCTGCTTCGGTTCCACCACTTGTAAAGACAATTTCATTTGGGTGGGCGTTGATGCTTTTCGCAATACTACTTCTCGCTTCATCAAGAGCATGACGTGTCTTACGTCCAAATTGATGAATACTAGAAGGATTTCCGAAATCATTACGAAGAGAAGCAGTCATGACTTCAATAACCTCAGGGTGGACAGGCGATGTTGCAGCATGATCCATATAAATTGCTTTCATAAAAATTCACCTCTATATACGGTCTTCTTATTGAACCGGTAATCTACATTAGATATAGAACATATAGCTGTCCTGTTCTCCTTCACCTTCATAAGTCGCAAGATCTTGAAGGGTTGTGGAATCCAGTACATCTTTCACGGCATCTCGAATCTTAAGCCAAAGGTCTCTCTTAGCAGGTTCCTCATCATCCATTACTTCAACAGGACTGATCGGACCTTCAAGAACACGGATGATATCGCCAGCTGTGATCGTTTGTGCTTCTTTCGCTAAAATATATCCGCCGTAAGCCCCACGAATACTTTTCACAAGCCCTGCGTTACGAAGGGGGGCGATCAACTGCTCAAGATAATGTTCTGAAAGGTTGTTAGCTCTTGCTATAGACTTTAATGATGTGGGGCCTTCACCGTGCTTTTTTGCCAACTCCATCATAATGGTCAAGCCGTACCTTCCTTTTGTTGAAATCTTCATTCTTTATCCCTCTTTCCATCAATCGAGCTACAAGATACTTACATTGAGGTAATGAAAATCCTACGATTGGACCAATGGTTACACAGAACAAAAGTGTCCCGATCGATACAGGTCCTTTCATCAACCACCCAAGCGCAAGTACTATTATTTCCATCGATAGTCTAATGTGTTGGACTTTCCATCCAGTTCTTGTTGTTAATACGAGCATCAAGCTATCTCTCGGGCCCGCTCCTTTATCTGCAGCTATATATAAGCCAATTCCATAACCCATCACGATGATTCCGATCGATAACATAATCAGTTGACCGAAATACATGTCGGGTGTATTTAATATAGGAAGCCATAAGTAAAAATCAATAAAGATTCCCACTAAAAGCATGTTAAGAAATGCGCCTGCTTTCGGCCATGATTTTTCCATAAATGCGGTCGTTGTTATGATAAAAAATCCAACTATGATTGACCAAGTTCCGATAGATAGACCAAGCTGGTTATAGAGTCCAATGTGAAAGACATCCCATGGAGCACTTCCTGCATCAGCTTTGATCATGAGGGCAATGCCAAACGTCATCACAAGCAAACCAGTAACGAATACACTCCAACTCATCCAGAATCCAGCCAAACCATTCGTATACGTCTTCATTTTATCCCTCTTAACCTGCTTTTTAATCATACACTAGTGGCCTATTCTGTTAGTAAACCTTCGCTATTATAGCACGAAAGGGTTTCTCTTGCATTTCCAAAAACCATATAGTATGTTTCAACTATCTATGAAAGGGCGGATGTAATATGGATTTATTCGATTATTCTTCAGAGCAGAAAAACACATCATCAGGACCTCTAGCGAGTAGAATGCGTCCCCGCTCGATCGAAGAGTTTATTGGTCAAGATCATATTATCGGTGAAGGCAAACTCTTAAGAAGAGCAATCCAGGCTGACCAACTTACGCCGATGATTTTCTTCGGTCCACCAGGAACTGGTAAAACAACCCTTGCAAGAATAATCGCAAACACCACTTCTGCACATTTTGAACAATTAAACGCGGTTACTTCAGGTGTCGGAGACATTAGAAGACTATCATCTGAAGCAAAAGAGCGCGTTAAGCTTGATGATAGAAGAACTGTTCTATTTATTGATGAGATTCACAGGTTCAATAAATCTCAACAGGATGCTCTTCTTCCTTACGTGGAAGATGGAACGGTCGTTTTAATCGGAGCTACGACTGAAAGTCCTATGTTTGAGATCAACAAAGCTCTACTGTCTCGATCAAGACTTTTTCGCTTTGAACACCTGACTGAAGAAACGATCAAACAAGTCCTTCTCCAAGCAATCAACGATGACGTTCGAGGATATGGAAAGTATTCGGTCCAAATCGAAGATGAAGCACTCTCTCACATCGTGGATGTAGCGAATGGTGATGCTAGAACGGCTCTAAACGCGTTAGAACTTGCTGTTTTAACAACATCGCCTGATGAGAACGGCAAACTAGTCATCACGCTTGCGATAGCTGAAGAATCGATTCAACAAAGAGTTCTCCAATATGACAAAGACAGCGATAATCACTATGACACGATTTCAGCCTTTATTAAAAGTATACGAGGTTCAGATGCAGATGCTACATTATACTGGTTAGCGAAAATGATCTATGCTGGCGAAGATCCACGATTCATTGCACGGAGGCTTTATGTTCACGCGGCTGAAGATATCGGATTAGCAGACCCGAACGCACTCCTTGTTGCTCACGCAGCCAGCTATTCTGTAGAATTCCTAGGCATGCCAGAAGCAAGGATTCCACTAGCTGAAGCTGCTCTATACCTAGCGACCGCTCCTAAGAGCAACGCTGTTATTAAAGGGATCGATTCTGCTCTAGAAGCAGTAAAAAAAGAGAAAACGGGTACGGTACCTGTTCATTTAAGAGATTCCCATTACAAAGGCGCAAAAGAGCTTGGTCATGGAATCGACTACAAATATCCTCATGACTACCCAGGAGGCTATGTTCCTCAACAGTACCTTCCTGATCATATGATAAGGAAATCGTTCTATAAACCTACTGAGCGTGGTCATGAACGAACCGTCCAAAAAAGGATGGATTACTTTAATGAGCGAATAAAATCAGAGAATAAGAAGTCTTAACAGCAGTGCGAGGCACTGCTGTTTTTCTTTCTACCTCTTATCAATCTATCTTAAATTTACAAGACTTCTGTATAAATTCTTGCATACTGGCAAAGCTATGATTACTTTCACCAAAATGCTATGAATTTAAAGAATATAAAGGGGTTGAGTCACTATGAAAGTTAGACAAGATGCATGGTCACATGAAGATGATTTGATGCTCGCTGAAACGGTACTACGACATGTTCGAGAAGGCAGCACTCAGCTAAACGCTTTTGAAGAAGTAGGCGATCGGTTGAGCCGTACCTCAGCAGCGGTCGGGTTTAGATGGAACGCCATCGTCCGTCAACGCTACGAACAAGCATTAAAGCTTGCGAAAAAACAAAGAAAAGAAATGAAGCGTGCTGAGCGTAGACAGTCAGCTGATTATAAACCTGAATATACAGTAAGAGAATCAGCACCACACGTACCGCAGTTTCAAGAGGTCGTACAACCTACTGCTGAAAGACCGTCAAGTGAAAGAACTAGGCCTGTCGAGGAGACAACTAGTGAGCTTTCTATGCGTGACGTTATATCGTTCCTCACCAAAATGGAGCATTCACAATATTCAACTAGCAGACTTCAATCAGAAATGAAAAAACTAGAATTGGAAAACAAAGAACTTGTTGAAGAGAATTCTCTTCTACACCAGAAGGTAAAAAGGCTTGAGAACGAGCAGCAAGTCATGAAGGAAGATTATCAGTCTCTGATTCAAATTATGGATCGAGCGAGAAGAATGGTAGTTCTTAATGAATCAGACGAGATGGCAGTGCCTGGATTCAAGATGGATAAAAACGGGAACCTTGAAAAACTTGCTCGGTAAATCCTATTAAAAAAGCAGCAGTTCATAATGAACTGCTGCTTTGTTTTTGCATAAAAAAAGAAGAGCCCCAACTGTGCCGTCCTTTCCATAAATTTTGAACCTGCATTGGCAGGTGGGTGCCTTATTCTGTTCTTTGTAAGTCCTCAGCTTACGAGGCATGTACTCGGAACAGAAAGAATCAGGCTCCCGTTGTAAAAGTGTTGGCTCAAATTATTATGGAAGTAAACGTACACTTCAGGACTCTTCGTTAACTTGTAATTGAATTATAGCAGACCTTAAAAATGATTTCAATAACGTACTTCTAGGTAATTGTTAGTGTTTCTTATTCCTTTTCAGCTGCTACTGGTTTTTTTCTAAGTTCAAGGTTCAATTCTTTAAGCTGCTCTTCACTAACGGCTGATGGTGCTTCAGTTAGTAAACAGCTAGCACTTGCTGTTTTTGGAAATGCAATCGTGTCTCTAAGGTTGTTTCTTCCTGCTAGAAGCATTACCAAACGATCGAGTCCGAATGCGATTCCTCCATGAGGAGGTGTACCATATTCAAAAGCTTCTAATAAGAATCCGAATTCTTTCATTGCTTCTTCTTTCGTAAATCCGAGTGCACGGAACATCTTCTCTTGAATATCTCTTTGGTAAATACGTTGTGACCCTCCACCAAGTTCATATCCATTCAATACAAGGTCATATGCATCGGCACGAACGTTACCAGGCTCTTCTTCAAGAAGATGTAAGTCTTCTTTTAGTGGCATAGTAAACGGATGGTGCTCAGCAAAGTAACGATCTTGCTCTTCATCGTAGCTCATTAGAGGGAAGTCCATGATCCATAAGAAGTTAAATTTCGACTCATCGATCAATCCAAGCTCTCTACCTAGCTTTAATCGTAATGAACCAAGGCTATCAGCAACAACCGATTTACTGTCAGCAACAAATAATAAGAGGTCGCCAGCTTCAGCATCGAACGCTTCAATTAATTGAGCAGATATGTCTTCATCAAAGAATTTAGAAATAGGTCCTTTCAAACCTTCTTCCTCTACTTTTAACCAAGCAAGCCCTTTTGCCTTGTATGTTTTCACATACTCAGTGAGTGCATCGATATCTTTACGAGAATAATTCCCAGCTGCACCTTTGGCGTTGATTCCTTTTACTGCACCACCGGATGATACAGCTTTAGAGAAGACTTTAAATGATGAATCTTTCACAAGCTCTGAAACGTCGACAAACTCCATTTCAAAACGTGTGTCAGGCTTATCGGAACCGTAGCGGCTCATTGCCTCTGCATGAGTCATACGAGGGAATGGTGTTTGCAGATCAACGCCTTTCGTTTCCTTAAGTACAAGAGACATCATCTCTTCCATCATGGAAATTAAATCTTCTTTTGGTAAGAAAGAAGTTTCAATATCCACTTGAGTGAATTCAGGCTGGCGATCAGCACGAAGGTCCTCATCACGGAAGCAACGGACGATTTGATAATAACGTTCAAAGCCTGAAACCATCAATAGCTGCTTAAACAATTGAGGAGATTGTGGAAGTGCGTAAAATTCTCCCTCGTGTACACGACTCGGTACAAGATAGTCTCTTGCTCCTTCTGGTGTACTCTTTGTTAGCATCGGCGTCTCGACTTCTAGGAATTCATTGTGATCAAGAAAGTCTCTAATCGCTTTCGTCGTACGATGACGAAGCTTGAACGTTTCTTGCATCACTGGACGTCTAAGATCAAGATAACGATACTTTAGACGAATATCTTCAGAAACCTCAACATCGTCTGCAACAGCAATCGGTGGGTTTTTAGCTGCATTTAAAATTTCCAGCTTTTCAGCGTGAATTTCAACTGCGCCTGTAGGAAGATTTGGATTCACGGTTTCTTTCGCACGTTCAACAACTGTACCAGTAATCGCAAGCACATATTCGCTTCTTACTTTTTCAGCTAATTCAAGTGCTTCTTTCGATACTTTCGGGTTAAAGACAACCTGTACGATACCAGAACGGTCTCTAAAATCGATAAAGATCAATCCGCCGAGGTCACGTCGCTTCTGCACCCACCCTTTTACTTCTACTGTCTCGCCTACTTGACTCTCGCGAACATTGCCGCATGAATGGCTTCTTCCTATCATTCTCCAGTTTCCTCCTTCAATTTCTCTGTAAGGTATGAGGTGATTTCAGAAAAGCGTACTGCTTGCTGCTCTCCCGTTTCCATTTCCTTAATATTGATTTCATCCTTTTCAATTTCATTATCTCCAAGGATCGCTACGTATTTCGCATTCGCACGGTTAGCTGCTTTGAATTGACCCTTCATCTTTCGATCAAGGTAGTCACGTTCAGCTGATAAGCCTGCACTTCGTAACTCATGAAGAAGACCATTTGAAACTGCCTGTGCTTCTTCACCCATCGTGATGACATAGCAATCGATTATCTTTTCAATCGGAAGTTCAACACCCTCTGCTTCTAGCGCCAGAAGTAGGCGTTCAATGCTCATAGCAAAACCAATTCCAGGCGTTGTAGGTCCCCCTACTTCTTCGACAAGACCGTTATAGCGTCCACCGCCACTAAGTGTTGTGATCGCTCCAAAGCCTTCCGCTTCACTCATAATTTCAAATGCAGTGTGATTATAATAATCAAGTCCTCTTACGAGACGCTCATCGATTACGTAGTCGATTTTCATATAATCCAATGCTTTTTTCACGTTCGTAAAGTAGGTTGCAGACTCTTCATTTAAGTAATCTAGGATAGACGGTGCACTTGCCATCAATTCATGATCGCGGTCTTTCTTACAATCAAGAATTCGTAGTGGGTTATTTTCTAACCGATTTTGGCAGTCGCTACAGAACTCTCCGATACGGGGTTCGAAGTGTGCGATCAGCGCATTACGATGTGCCTCTCTACTTTCAGTGTCACCAAGGCTATTTATATATAATTTCAGGTTCTTAAGTCCTAGTTCTTTATAGAAATCAATTGCTAACGCGATAACTTCAGCATCAATAGAAGGATCATTACTACCCATAGCCTCTACCCCAAACTGAACGAACTGTCTCATTCTTCCTGATTGAGGACGCTCATATCGGAACATCGGCCCAATATAATATAGTTTTACAGGCTGCTCTGGTAGTCCAAACATCTTATTGTTCACGAACGCACGAACGGCAGAGGCCGTACCTTCAGGACGAAGCGTAAGACTTCTCCCACCTCGATCTTCAAATGTGTACATTTCTTTTTGCACGATGTCAGTTGAACCGCCTACACCACGCTGAAATAATTCAGTCTGCTCGAAAATAGGAGTGCGTAGTTCATGATAATTATATCTACGGCAAATATCTCTCGCCTTATCTTCTATATATTGCCAAAGCTCAGATGTACCAGGAAGGATATCCTGAGTACCTCTTGGAATTTGAAAACTCATTTTTTCTCCTCCTTAAATCGTATCTTAGCCCAAAATTTGGGACTAAAAAAAACCCCCATCCCTGAATATACATTCAGGGACGAGAGTTACCCGCGGTGCCACCCTAATAGAAGGAGTCATTTCCTTCCACTTTAACAGTTAACGCCTGTAAACGTTGTTCCCTACTAAGCGAGCCGTTCGGAAACAATCCCAGGAAGTGTCTTTCAAAAAAGCGGACTCAAGAATGTTTGCAGCCTACGACATTCTCTCTCTGCTGATGCCCTATCTTTCTTTACTTTTCTCCCTCATTGGAGCAACGTATCTAATTACTGAATTGTTTTCTATCATACGAGTCAGCGTTTTTTTTGTCAAGCTTATTTTTGAGGATCAATTCTGTCAATCCTAGATTTCTTTCTAAGAACCCTAGTTGAAAAGCTTATCGCTCACGATTAACGCTTCATTTTCTGTCGCATAATTTTAATACTTTTGAGCGACAGTCCAAACTCCTCTGCTAACTCCATGTTCGTTAAGCATTGCTCTTTTTGTAGAAAATCATGGAAATCCACGCCAAATTCAGGTTGAGAGTTATTATAGTTCATCATTTCTTTATTTGTTGACCGCAACAGATATCATCCTTTTTTTTTGAAGTGTTATACTAGTTTCACCAAAAATAATGACATTTACAACTTCACGAAGGATTCTTTTTATCCGATAAAGAAATATCGCTTATATGAAAAACGTAGAGTCGGAGAAAGGAGTCGCACATTGAAACATTTATTTTACTTCATTCTGCTTTTATTAGTTGTATTTCATACTCCTGAGAAAAGCTTTGCTGAAGAATCGGTAAAGATTACGAACACATTAAATGTCCGTTCTGGCCCATCACTTTCATCTTCTGTTCTTCAACAGGTACATAGTGGCGAGACGTTACGTATAGTTGGAGATTCGGGTGAATGGCTTAAGGTCAGTCTCGGTTCAGACAGTACGGGATGGATTGCTGGCTGGTTGGTTACGACCAGTGAGAATAGTGATACCCTTTCGGTAGTGGAAGCTGTTGTTTCTGATCTACAGATAAGGTCAGGTCCTGGTGAAGAAAACCGTGTAATCGGAAGCACAAAACAAGGGGAAACATGGCAAGTGTCAAAAACATCTGGGAATTGGACTGCTATTCACTACCATGACCAAATTGGATGGGTTGCTACTTGGCTTGTCGAAGAAGTTTCTAACCAAAGCGAACAAAAAGCTACCGCACCGGTCAAAAAAGAAGTAGTCGCTACGATCTTAAACGTTCGAGAAAAGCCTGGAGTTAACAACACGATCCTCACACAGCTTCCAAGCGGTACAGTCGTTTCTGACTTAAAACAAGTTGGAGAATGGAGTTATATTCGATACAACAACGGAGAAACAGGATGGGTTGATGGAACGTATTTGAAAGAGACAAACAAACACCTTTCAACTAGTACCCTTACACTTCTTTATCATTCCATAAATCTTAGAGGGGGACCAGGACTAGACTATCCTGTTATTGCTCAAGGGGCTAAGGATGACAAATATGAAATAGTAGGGAAAGAAAAAGAATGGTATGAAATCATACTAAATGACGGCACAACAGCCTATATTGCCGATTGGATTGTTTCAACAGGTTCTTCTCTCGGACTGAGAGCAAATCATACGAATGGAAAAACCGTCATATTAGACGCAGGGCATGGTGGAGAAGATAGTGGAGCCCTTGGCCTTTTTACTTACGAGAAGCTAGTAAATCTCCGTACAACAAAAGCAATTGCTGAAAAACTAAAAGACGCTGGCATTCGTGTCATATTAACAAGGGATGAAGATCGTTATGTTTCACTGTCAGAACGAACAAACCTATCCGGCCTCTACCAGGCAGATGCGTTCGTCAGCGTTCATTATGATAGTACTGTAGATCCGACTGTAAGCGGCATAACTACTTATTATTATCATGAAGATCACAAGTCTCTTGCTTCAAGTATTCATAATGAGATTACTCAAAGCAACTCTCTAAGAGATCGAGGCACACGGTTTGGGAATTATTATGTATTACGCAATAATTCTTCACCATCTGTATTACTAGAACTAGGGTACTTATCTAACCCTTTTGAGGAACGGCAGATCAATAAACAACAATATCAAGCTAACATGACTTCAAATATTGCGAATGGTATTATTTCTTACCTAAATAAAAATCGATAAATAAAAGCAGCAGGGATGCCCTGCTGCTTTTATTATTCCTTACTATCTATGATGAGGGTGACTGGACCGTCATTTGTTAGCTGAACATCCATCATTGCTCCAAACACACCTGTTTGAACGTCTACGTCGTTATCCACAACAAAATCGTTAAACCTCTCGTAAAGGCCTTTTGCTTCATCTGGCTTCGCAGCCTTCATAAAGTTTGGTCTTCTCCCTTTACGGCAATCTCCATAAAGCGTGAACTGAGAAATTGATAGCAACGAACCGCCGGTGTCCTTGAGTGAAAGATTCATCTTATCACTGTCATCTTCAAAGATACGAAGATTTACGATTTTGTCAGCCAAGTACGCCGCGTCCTTCTCAGTATCTTCCTGGGTTACACCAAGCAGAACGACGAGTCCTGAATCGATTTCCCCAGTTACTTCATCATTTACAGTAACCGATGCATGCTTCGACCTTTGAACTACTGCTTTCATCATAAACTTCCTTTCTAACTCTGCTATTGCATGATTCTCCGTACGGCATAAATATCTGGAATACGTTTTACACGCTCAACTACTTTCTGAAGATGTGCAGTATTTCGAATGGATACTGTCATACTGATTGTCGCCATCTTATTGTTATCAGATCGGCCTGATACAGATGTCATATCTGTCTTTGTTTCTGCTACAGCTTGAAGAACTTCATTCAGTAGACCTCTTCGATCATACCCACTGATTTCAATGTCAACGTTATAGCTCTTTGGTGAATGACTTTCCCATTCAACTTCAAGAAGGCGTTCTTTGGCATTATCCTCATTGACGTTAGGACAGTCTTTACGATGGATCGATACACCTCTGCCTTTCGTGATATACCCTACGATATCATCACCAGGAACTGGATTACAGCAGCGTGAAAGTCGAATCAACAAATTATCGATGCCTTTGACTCTTACGCCAGACTCCGCACGTTTTGGTGCTTCGGATGGAGAGTGCGTCTTGCCTTCAATAATCGATCTTGCAAGCTCTTCTTCTTGCTCTTTCGTCTTTTCTTTTCTAGCTTTTTCTGTAAGCCTAGTTGCGATTTGAGCTGCAGTAATGCCTCCATAGCCTACAGCTGCATACATATCTTCTTCACTTGTGAAATTAAATTTATTCGAGACGTTCGCAATGTTTTCAGAAGTTAACACTTCTTTAAGTTCAAAACCATGCCCCTTAATTTCCTTTTCAACAAGTTCTCGACCCTTATCAACGTTCTCTTCACGCTTTTCTTTCTTGAACCATTGCTTAATCTTGTTCTTCGCATGAGAGCTTTGACTGATTTTCAGCCAGTCTTTACTAGGACCATAAGAATGCTTTGAAGTAAGCACTTCTACGATGTCTCCAGTTTTTAATTTATAATCGAGCGGAACCATCTTCCCATTGACTTTAGCACCGATACACTGGTTTCCAATCTCAGTGTGAATTCGATAAGCAAAGTCAAGAGGAACAGAACCAGTTGGAAGCTCGATTACATCTCCCTTTGGCGTAAAGACGAATACCATATCACTGAACAGATCGATCTTAAGAGATTCCATAAACTCTTCAGCATTTGAAACGTCATTTTGCCATTCAAGAATTTGTCTGAACCATGACAGCTTTTTCTCAAAAGAACTATTCACTGCACCATCATTATTCTCTTTGTATGCCCAATGGGCGGCGATACCGTATTCTGCAACCTTATGCATATCAGAGGTTCTTATCTGTACCTCGAGAGGGTCACCTTTTGGACCGATAACAGTTGTGTGAAGAGACTGATACATATTTGCTTTTGGCATTGCAATATAATCTTTGAAACGACCGGGCATAGGCTTCCAACAAGTATGAATGATTCCAAGAACTGCGTAACAGTCTTTGATACTATTCACGATTATTCGAACTGCTAAAAGGTCATAGATCTCGTTAAATTGCTTATGCTGCTTTGTCATCTTCCTATAAATACTGTAGATATGCTTAGGTCGACCAGAAATTTCAGCATTGATCGAAACCTCTTCGACACGATCTTGAATCTCACCAACTACCTCATGAACGAAGCCTTCTCTTTCTTCCCGCTTCTTTTGCATGAGATTAACGATGCGATAATACTGTTGGGGATTCAAATAGCGTAGAGCTGTATCTTCAAGCTCCCACTTAATAGTTGAAATACCGAGTCGATGAGCAAGTGGTGCGAATATCTCCAGCGTCTCGTTTGCTTTTTGTAATTGTTTTTCTTTTGGCATATGCTTTAGCGTTCGCATATTATGAAGACGGTCAGCAAGCTTAATCAAGATACATCTGATATCTTGAGCCATTGCAATCATCATCTTACGGTGATTTTCAGCCTGCTGCTCACGCTTTGATTTATATTTAATCTTCTTTAACTTTGTAACGCCATCAACGAGCATAGCGAGTTCAGGACTGAACTCGTTTGAGATTTCTTCAAGGGTTACGTCTGTATCCTCAACCACATCATGAAGAAACCCCCCAGCAACCGTTACGGGGTCAACCTCAAGATTCACAAGAATTCCAGCAACCTCAATAGGGTGAATGATATATGGTTCACCTGATTTACGGTATTGGCCTTCGTGTGAATCACGTGCGTATTCGTAAGCTCGTTGAACAAAGGAGAGATCCTCCTCTGACAAATATTGCTTCGCTCTTTGCATTACCTCTTCTATGGTCATGAAATCACCTTAATTACTGTTGGTATATAGCTTCTATTATCGTTAAAAAAAGTCTGCATGTAAAGTAATAAAGAAAAATAGGTCGCTTTTCATTACTGGAAACAAGTGGGGGAGCACTTTCTTAAAGAGAAAGAGTGTCCGAAAGATGTTTCGGACACTCTATGATAATTAATAAGTCATTAGTGTGAAAATGTCATGGCGATCAAGGTTTTTACGTCCTTCTAGGTAAGAAAGCTCGATCATAAATGCAAGGCCGACAACGACTCCGCCAAGTTTTTCAACAAGTTCGATCGTTGCATTAATCGTACCACCAGTCGCCAACAAGTCATCTGTTATGAGAACTCTTTGACCTGGTTTGATCGCATCTTTATGAATTGTTAGAACGTCTTTTCCGTATTCTAGTCCGTAGTCCACTTTAACCACTTCTCTTGGAAGTTTCCCTTCCTTACGTACAGGAACAAATCCAATGCCAAGGATATAAGCTACAGGACAACCTACGATGAACCCACGCGCTTCTGGTCCAACGATTACATCGACGTTCTTGTCCTTAGCGAAGTCAGCGATATCACTTACAACGCCTCTATACGCCTCTCCATCTTGCATGAGTGGTGTAATATCTTTGAAGCGGATCCCTTTCTTCGGGTAATCTTCAACTACTGCAATATAGTCTTTATAATTCATTTATTTTATGGCCTCCTCAGTGCTAGTGAAACAATTTACTGATTGATCGAACCAACTTTTCAACGCATGATAAGATGAATAGCAAAAATCATTCTCGAGTTTTGCTTGTTCAAGCTTGCTTCTATACGTTTTAGAAGAAGTAAGTTCGTTTTTTACAGATTGTGGATTTATTGAAATAAGTCCGTCTTCCATTCTAACAAAGTTCAACTCAAAAAACACCTGTGACATAAAGTTGACAGTCTCTTTCGACCAACCTTTGTGTTTTGCAAGCTTAGCTGCGTCTTTCAAATGAAAGCTTCCACGTTTCATTAAAAATCCATAATACCACTTAAAATCTTCCCGAGATGGAAGAGTCGAAAAGAAATGGTCTTCTTCATGCTCAAAAACTGCATAGGTTCGTTCAGGTTTTCCACCTTTACGAAACAGTTCGATTAGATCTTCTTCCACATATGGAAGGTCTAGCAACATTACATATCTATTCTCAAACGATAGATTTGCTTCAAGAGGATTGTGTAATATTAGATCGCTCCAATTTTGGATTCCTAGTTTATCAACAGTAGAATCTCTAAAAGCAATCATTGTTAGTTTCTCAATCGGGAGGTTTTCTAACCTCTTGTTAAGGTCTCGTATACCACGGTAGTCAAACAGTTGCCATTCATTAACCGCTAAGTCATGAACAAAGATTTGTGGTTTCTTCAACCCGTTCCACTCATTTATTGAGAGCTGACCAATTACTGATAGGGCTGCTCGAGAAGCGATCTCCTCAAATACATATCCAAAATTAAACCCGACCCCATCGAGTGTTGCTCCACCCTCTTTCAAGGAAACTTTCAGGTGATTTTCTTGACTACCTATCCTTCTGATTTGAGCCAAGTTCACGTCTTTTAGCATCACTACAGGTTTAGGATTACTAACACCAAAAGGAGCTAACAAATTCATTTGTTCGATCGTATCAAGTGATATATCTTCTATTGAGCAGTGTAGATCAACCTTTGTTAGAGGAGTTAAATCTGCTTCGGTAAGCTTCTCGTTCGCTTGTGCGTTAAGTCTGCTTCTTAATTCATCAAGATATTCTAAATCGATCGTCATCCCCGCTGCCATCGGGTGGCCTCCGAAATGCGGAAGAATATCTCGACACTCTGATAGGTTCATAAACATATCGAACCCTTCTATACTCCGAGCGGATCCTTTTGCAACACCTTTTTCTCGGTCGATACTCATGACAATGGTAGGGCGATAATATTTCTCTACTAGTCGGGAAGCGACAATCCCTATCACTCCCGGATTCCATCCTTCTCGAGCGATGATCAGGACACGATTATCATCAAGTGGATAGTTCGTTTCTACTTCTTCTATCGCTTCTTTTGTCATCGTGTTCACAAGCTCTTGTCGGGATTTATTTAAAGAATCGATTTCTTCTGCAAGCTGCTTAGCATATGTGAAATCTTCAGTCGTTAATAACTCTACAGCTGGTCCAGCATGCTCTAGCCTTCCAACAGCGTTTAATCTTGGGCCTATTCCAAATCCAAGGTGTTCTTCATTCAATTCCTGCCCCTTGAGTCCACACACTTCCAAGAGTGCTTTTATTCCAGGTTTATCGGAATGCTGAAGAGCTCGAATCCCTTCACTAGCAATCAAGCGGTTTTCATCCTGGAGAGGAACCAAATCAGCAATTGTTCCCATCGCTGCAATTTCGAGCAAGTGACCAGGTATTCGATCAAGAAGTGCTTGTGCTAGTTTAAAAGCAACGCCGACTCCTGCTAGTCCTTTGAATGGATAGGTGCATCCAGGTTTCTTTGGATTAATAATCGCTAGAGCATCGGGAAGAACGGGTGGTGGCTCGTGGTGATCGGTAATGATTAGATCGATTCCAATCTCCTTTGCTACCTCTGCTTCATGGACACCAGAAATTCCTGTATCAACCGTTACAATTAAATCATATCCATCTTCTTTAGCTTTTCGGAAAGCGGTTTCGTTAGGTCCATATCCTTCAGTAAAACGGTTTGGAATATAATAATCAAACTCAGCACCGAGTTCATTAAACGTATAGACAAGAACTGAAGTACTACTCACACCATCGGCATCATAATCACCAAAGATCAGAATTCTTTCATTGTTTGAAATGGCTTCTTTTATTCGTTGTACTGAATCTTTCATACCATCCATTAAATATGGATCATGATATATTAAATTTTCTTTGTATAAAAATCTACGGGCTGTTTCCGCACTTTGAATACCTCTATTCACTAAAAGAGAAGTAGCAAGGCGTGATATCCCTAGTTCACTCTGGAGCTGGTCGATGTTTGTTTCATCTGATTCAGCTAACTTCCAGCGTGTTTTAGACTTTAACATCGAATCACCTCTTAACCAGTCTATTATATATAGTTATTGCTAATTTGACCATAGGTCTCTATGAATGAATCTTTGAAAACAAATATAAAACCCCCGCAAATGCGGAGGTTGAATAGCTTATTTATTTTCTTTTTCAACCGAACGTTCTTCAGCTACCACTTCTTCAGATGGTTGAGAGGCTTCATCTGCCTTAGGAACTGCAACAGATTGATTTTCAGTATGAGCTTGATTTTCTTTCCGAAGTCTTTTCACTTCTCTACTCAATTTGTAGTACTTCACCATTCCAAACCCAAGTACTAGAATTGCCCCCATTAGGACGGACCCTAAAATGACGAGCACCAGTGGCCATTCAGATGTTCCGAACACATAGTTCACTTGAACAGGGTCGACATTTACTACTGAAAAAACCGCAATGATTAGAGCGAATAGAAGACCAACCACAATTCCCCATTGTCCTTTCATCTCTTTCAACCTCCCCTTAATACTAGTCTATTCTCTTGCACTCAACTTTTTTCCTTTGTTTCATAAGGATTAATATGAACGAGCACATCATGTACCTCATCTTGTTCGAGAAGATGTTCTTTCACAGCTTTTCCTATATCGTGACCTTCTTTCACTGTGATGTTTGGGTCTACTCCAAGCTTAATGTCAATAATGACATAATGCCCATGCTCTCTCGCATAGAACTCATCCAAATTAAGGACGCCTGGCATCTCTTTGATTGCTTTTACGTAATGCGTTGTATCTTCATCATGTAATACATGGTCTAACGTTGTATGAATCGATTCAAAGCCTAATTTAACTGCCATTTTTCCAATAAGGATTGAAACAAATATTCCCGCTACAGGGTCTGCATAAACAAGCCATGACATGTTGAAGAAGCTTCCAAGAAGAGCACCTGTTATACCTATTAGTACGGCGATTGAAGAATAAACGTCTGAACGATGTTCGTAAGCATTTACGATGAGAGCATCACTGTTAATCCTTTTCCCTAACCTGTACTTGTATCGAAACAAGATTTCTTTCGAAATGATTGAAATGAGCGCAGCATACAGAGCTAGTTGACCTGGTGCCTCGATGGGTTCAAATAATGCTTGGCCAGAACTGATCCCTATTTCCACTCCAACAAGGAGGAGTAATACTGCAACAATAATCGCTGCAATCGATTCAGCTTTACCGTGTCCATATGGATGATCTCGATCAGGAGGTAGCTTTGCAGCCCTAAGACCAATTAATACCGCAAACGATCCTGCAACATCAGAAGCAGAGTGTGCCGCATCGGCTATCAACGCACGACTATTCGATATATACCCGATCACACCTTTTAGGACAGCAAGAGCAATATTTGCGATTATGCCAATGAGAGCTGCTACCTCAGCTTTGCGAAAACGCTCTTCTTTATTCATGTCTTCACCCCTAAATGTACCTATTCACTATAGCCTTTCCCTTGAATACTCTCACATAACATAAATAAATTCCGACTGTAAAAGCCATGGCTATGCCATGGCTTTTACTCTCTAAGCTTCATTCGGAGTTGTTGTGAATTTCTTCTTTTTAAGTTGCTTTCCTTTCCAAACAGCCCATATTTGAGAGGCAATAAATAGAGAGGAATACGTACCTGCAACTAGTCCGATTAGCAATGCTATTGCAAATGGACGGATTGCTTCCCCACCGAAAATAGTGAGCGCAGCTGCCGCAAATACCACTGTTAAAACAGTATTGATGGAACGAGCTAGTGTTTGAACAAGACTCTTATTTACGACACGTGCGATGTCTTCAAAGTCCTTGATCTTTTTCTCAAACTTCATGTTTTCTCGAATTCTATCGAACGTAACGATCGTATCGTTGATCGAATACCCGACAATGGTTAGAACAGCAGCGATGAAGGTAATATTCACCTCTATCTGCAATAAGCTGAAGACCGCAATAATAAAGAACGCATCATGAAAGAGCGCAACAATTGCAGCCAATCCTTGTAGCCATTCAAACCTGATTGCCACATAGATAATGATTCCTAGAGATGCGATCGCAACCGCAATAAATGCATTTTTCGCAAGATCCACAGCAACATCAGGGGAAACTGTACTTACATTAGGTTCAGCACCGTAAAGTTCAGTAAAATGATCTTTTAATTCACTGATTTCTTCTTTTTCAAGTTCGTCTTTAAAAGCCGCAACTGCCATGTCTCCTCCGCCAGCAAGCGTTATCGACTCAGGTTGATAGCCAAGGGAGTCTAATTCAGAGCTAACTTCTTCAGTCGTTAGTTTCTGTTCCGAAGTAATATCAACTCTTGAACCGCTTGAGAAATCGATACCGAGATTAAGACCAAAAATGGCAAGCACCAATCCTCCAAGGACAATGAGGGCTAGTGAAATCATAAAGAACTTATTACGATGTTTAACGAAGTCAAAATCAATATTTCTTATTTTAGAGCTCATCGATCTCACTCTCCTTCACGCCAAAAAGTCCGGGCTTTTTGTTCAATGCCCTGCTCTTGACCCACAGTCCGAGTAGGATGCGTGAACCCCAAACAGCAGTCAAAAAGCTTACAATAATACTTGTGATCAACATTACTGCGAACCCTTTTACAGAGCTTGTACCGTATGCAAACAGTACTCCAGCAGCGATCAACGTAGTGATATTCGCATCGAAAATTGTTGTAAATGATCGTCTTCCACCAGCTTTGAAAGAAGACATGATCGATTTACCAGAACGTATTTCTTCTTTTATCCGCTCATACGTAATGATATTGGCATCAACAGCCATACCTACACCGAGGATCAATGCTGCTATACCTGGCAGTGTTAACACAGCTCCCATCCAGTTAAACACGACTAGGATTAGATAGATATAAGCACTTAGTGTGATAACAGCGATCATACCTGGGAATCGATAATAGAAAAGCATAAATAGGAAGATTAAGCCGATTCCAATAAATCCAGCTGTAACGGTTTTATCTAGTGACTTTTCCCCAAACTGTGCTCCAACAGATGTTGAATAAATTTCATCAAGCTTCACAGGAAGAGACCCTGCATTTAATAGTTCCTTTAAATTCTCTGCTTCTTCAATTGTAAATGGTGGTCCAGAGATGATAACTGTATTTTGTGAAAGCACTTCTCGTACTGATGGATCAGAAATAAACTTCTGTTCATCAGCAGGTTTTTGCGCTTCTTCTTTGTACGAGTCACCTTCTTGATAATCCAACCAAATCACCAATCGGTTATCAGGAAACGGCTTTTGCATAATTTCGCCAGTGATTTCAGCGAATTGTTGAGGATCCTTTAAAGCAACCTGAACGACTGGCTGATTATCCTGAAATACTACTTTCGCAGCGCCTTCCTTCAAATCCGCACCGCTCATCTTCTCTTCGTCTTCTACAGTTCGAAATGTAAGCTCAGCCTGCGTAGAAAGAAGTTCACGTGCCTGATTTTGGTCCTTTACACCAGCTAATTGAACGCGAATTCGATCTTCTCCTTCAATTGTGATACGAGGTTCAGATACACCCAGAACATTGATTCGTTTATATAGTGCGCTTACAGTACTATTCAACAAGTCTTTGGAAAGCTCTTGTCCTTCCTCAGCAGGTTTTACTTCATAAAGCACTTCAAAGCCACCTTGAAGATCAAGACCTAACTTAATGTCTTTTGTTACACCTAGGACCGTCGATCCAATCAATCCTCCAAGCAGGAGAACAATCAAAAAGAACGCAACGATCCGGCCTTTTTTTACCATGGAATAAAAACTCCTCTCTAAGCCACCAGCAATAACGTATGTAGGTTAAAATGCCATAATACTACATATTATACCGAAATATAGATTTTTCTGTCAATTATTGTTCAATTTTGTAGGTTTTCTTCTTCAACCCAACCTGTCCCTTTGTAGGCATGAATCGTCAACCAATTCATATATTCATTCGGTGATAATCTCATGATGTCATTTACAAGCTGGTGCAGCTTGATCTCTTCATTATCATTGTTTCGTTCTAAACGAGCAAGGAGACAACTCCAGATCTCATCAACAGTAGCCCTATCATAGCCCAACAGGTGAAACTCGTCTCGCTTGCTTTCAAGTGCAGGATATACCTCGTTCTTCCAGTCTTCCATCCTTTGTCTCCTCTCCTTCTAAAAGATTGAATAAATGGCCGCGCCCACTCCAAGGCCAGCAATCACTACTCCCGTTAAAATCGATAGAAAAGCATATTTAAACCGTATCGCAAATAGCGATGCGGCTACACAAGCACTATAAGCGCCTGTTGTTGGTAACGGTACGGCCGTAAATAAGATAAGTCCGATCGCTCCATACTTTTCAACATTTTTACTTTTATTTAGCGTACGTTGATACAACCATTCATAAAATCGGTTATACCATCCGAACCTCATCATCCAATTACTTAGCGGTTTGAACAATAAGAGCAGTGGAATGATTGGCAGTGCATTTCCAATCAAACTCAGTAAAAACGCTTCCCAGAAAGGAATATCAAACGTAAACGCCAGTGGTAATCCACCTCTGAGTTCTAGAATTGGAAGAGCAGAAACCACTACCACGATTGCTTCCTGAGGAAGGAAGTCCAGGTTCTCCACTACAAACTGTTTAATTTCGTCTTTCATTAAAACACTCCCATATGCCTGTCATGCTTTGTCCCCTACTAAGCATATACATAGTGATAAAAAATATCTAGACTTTTCTATAATTTCGCAAGGCTACTAAGCATGGAAAGTAGGTTTACTTATGACGAAGCAAACCTTTTTGAGAGGCACTCTTTTACTTATATTTGCTGGGTTAATCACTAAAATTCTTGGATTCATCAATCGAATCGTTATGTACAGGGTTATGGGTAGTGAAGGAGTAGGATTATACATGATGGCGGTTCCTACTTTGATCCTTACCATAACTCTTACGAGGCTTGGACTTCCTGTCGCAATCTCCAAAATGGTTGCAGAAGCAGATGCGGAGGGTGACAGACAAAAAATCAAGCGAATCCTGATCGTATCCTTATCCATAACAGCCGTATTAAGTATTGTATTCACTTCGATCATGGTAATGGCCGCACCCGTTCTATCAAATGTTTTCTTCACAGATCATCGTACGTTTTATCCGTTGATCGCTATCGCACCAGTCGTATCCATCGTTGCGATGTCATCTGTTCTCAGGGGTTATTTTCAAGGATTACAAAATATGCGTCCTTCAGCTTATTCGCAAGTAATCGAACAAATCGTTCGAATTTGTTTAGTTGCAATCTTAACTGGTGCTTTCTTGCCGTACGGCGTTGAATTTGCTGCAGCAGGCGCTATGATTTCAGTCGTGTTAGGAGAACTAGCTTCGCTCATCTATATGTTTTCTATGTTTAAGATGAAAAAAAGGATTAAAATAAGAAGCGACTTTTTTTCTTACTTAAGAGGCGGGAGGAAAACCTTTAAAGATTTAATGGGCATATCTCTTCCAACAACAGGGAGTCAGCTGATCGGATCGCTATCCTATTTCTTCGAACCGATTATCGTAGTTCGAAGTCTTGCGATAGCAGGCATTGCAGCTACAATCGCCACACAACAGTACGGAAACTTAGCAGGACTTGCGATTCCACTACTCTTTCTTCCAACTTTCATAACCTTCTCTCTACAAGTATCACTCGTACCGGCAATCAGTGAGGCATATGCTCAAAAACAATTTAAACAGATTCAACACCGCTTAAGTCAGGCAATCCGTCTCTCTATGGTGGCGGGTGGGATATCGGTCGTTGTGATGTATGTCTTTGCAAAACCACTCCTTGAGATCATGTATAACGCACCTCATGTAGCGGTCTATGTTCAAGTGATGGCTCCCTTTTTCTTCTTCTTTTATTTTCAAGGACCTCTTGCCGCGGCTCTTCAAGCACTTGATCTAGCAAAAGCAGCTATGATCAACAGCTTTATCGGTGCTGCAGTCAAACTAGCAGCTATTTTCTTCCTAGCATCACGTCCTGAGCTTGGCATCATGGGTGCCGCGCTTGCAATCGTAATCGGAATACTACTCGTCACACTTCTTCATTTTGCTACGCTTGTGAAAGCGATTGGATTTTCAATCGTTGTCGGCGATATTCTGAAAGGTGTTGCTAGTATCATTCTTGCTTCATACGCAGGCCATATTTTTTATAAGATGATGATCGACGCACCTTCAGACATACCTGGATCAATCCTTGCCATCTCGTGCACTTCAATCGTTTATGTACTCTTATTATTACTACTAGGTCTAGTCAATCGAAATGACCTAAGACGCCTTCCTATTATCGGGAAATTTGTTCACTAGCCACCACACCTTAAATCTTATCAAATCATGAAATGAAAAAGTAACCTCTTGGGTTACTTTTTCTCATTTTTCAAATCGATAAAGAAGTTCCCATTCTTATGAAGCGAGCAAAAAGAAATATCCTTTAAGTTCCTCTGACCAACCTTCCTTAATTCTTGACGAAGCCATAGCTCCGTTTTACCAATCCGATCCAAGTGCTCTCCTTGAATCTTTCCATCCAGTATAAGCGGTAACGGAAGGAGGGAGACAGCGTCATTTCCTTCACTTTCATCCTGCTCATCTTTCTTAATGACAGATAACTTACCTGTAGGCTCTAAAATCGCAAATTCAACATCTGAAACGGAATTGATATTGTTTTCTCTTAGCTGGACAAGTAAATCATCAAAATTATATCGCTGCTTTTTCATTTCGTATTCATCAATCTTACCTTTCTCAATCAATACCGTTGGTTTTCCGTCTACAATTTCTCTTATCTTCTCACTCTTTAAAGAAATAAGCGCCATGATCAATTGTATAATGACGAGCACGCTTATCGGGATGATTGTACTAATCATTGGGGTACTCGGGTCTTCAATCGACATTACAGCCAATTCGGCGATCATAATGGAGATAACAAAATCCAGAACACTCAGCTGACCGATTTCCCGTTTACCCATAATCCTAAAAACGAGTATGATCACGAAATACAAAACCAGTGTTCTAAGAATCATCGTTGAATACTCCATTCACGATCGCCTCCCTTCTAATTCTTCTTATGCTTAGTGTGACCCGTCGATAGAGAAGGCATAAAGGAAGGTAATGGAAACAAAAAAACTCCCCTTTAATAAAAGGGAAGCAAGTACCTAAAATAAATATAGATCGTGGAAATAAGTAGCGAAATGATTACAACAGGTAGGCCGATTAATAAAAAGTGGATAAACCTAATTTCATGGTTTTCTTTCATGGCAAGTCCCGCAACTACTACATTCGCTGATGCTCCAATCAAGGTACCGTTTCCTCCTAGACAAGAGCCTAATGCAAGCGACCACCAGAGAGGATCTAAATTCGTCATTCCATAGCCAGAAAACTCCGTAATAACTGGAATCATCGCTGCGACAAATGGGATATTATCGAGAAATGCTGATAGTATGCCTGAGCCCCACAATATGATGATTGATGTTTTCGGCATGTCACCTTCCGTATATAGCAAGATTGCTCTAGCGATTTCATCAATGATGCCCACTTCCTCTAAACCACCAATCAGAATGAACAACCCTATAAAAAAAAACAGCGTGACCCATTCGATTGAGGAGAAGACCTCCTCTACTTTATGTTCATGTTGAGTGATAAGCAGTAAAAGAACTGCGCCAGCCATCGCTATATTTGTAATGTCTGTATGAAGAAGAGGATGTAGCAAAAATCCGATAATCGTCATAATCAACACAATACACGACTTAAAAAGTAATGGTCCTTTCTTCAAATAATCTTCTGCATTCATCTTCATCAATGTCTCACGATGTGCATCATCTACGACAAGACTCTTCTTGTAGAATAGCAAAAGCCCTGTAATGATTACTGCATAAATGACCCCAACAATTGGAGCGAGGTTAAAAAGAAAGTCATTGAAATCAAGATGCTTTACAGCCTGCCCAATCATGATATTTGGAGGGTCACCTATCAACGTTGCGGTCCCTCCGATATTTGAGGAAAGAATGACCGTTATTAAAAAAGGCATACTTGCAACTTTTAAAATTCTCGTCAACGTTAGAATAATAGGAACGAGAAGTAGTACTGTCGTTACATTATCGAGTAGCGCTGAACCTACTGCAGTTAAACAGCCTACAGCTGCCAGAAGAGGTAATGGGTGCCCTTTTACTTTTTGAGCCATTTGTATCGCGATGTATTCAAAAATCCCATTCTGACTAGTAATCGAAACAAGAACCATCATCGAAAACAAAAGGGCGATCGTATTCCAATCTATATGCTTCACAAATGCTTCATCAGCCGTTGAAATCCCTGCTAGGAGCATCAACAAACCGCCACCGCAGGCAACAAGGGCTCTATTTATTTTCTCGGTAATAATTCCTATATAAGCAAGAACAAAGATAATTAGCGCAATACTCATTTCCAATCCCTGCTGCCCCTTTCCTAGCTACTTTCTATAATCGTATGACGGGCTGTCCTAAATCATGATTGACTTCTAAATGAAGAGCGTGTGAATAGAATGTACAAACCATTCATATAAAAAGGGGGATTATCATGAGGTCAAAACATGCACTCTCTGCTATGGGGTCAGGTATGATTACTATCGTAACGATTGTCCTCGCTACGAGCGTATTACTTTCTCTAATTCTTCGTTTTACTTCTGTGTCTCAAAATGGAATTGCTCCTGTCGTCATTACAGCAACAGTGATCGCGTTTTTTATCGGTGGATTCATATCTGGAGGAAAAGGCGGAGAGCGAGGTTGGATGCTCGGCTTAGGAACAGCTGTGATGTACATGTTGCTCTTATTCCTTATTCAGTATTTAGGTTATCGTTCTACAATGGACACAGAACAAATGATATTTCATGCTGGGTACCTCGGTGTTTGCACACTCGGAGGCATCATCGGAGTGAACGTTCGAGGCGGCAGTCGAACACAATAAAAAAATAGCGCCCTCGTAAGGGCGCTATTTTTGATGATATTATTCAGTGATAGCCTCACGTACTGCTGCACGATCAAAAACCATCTTCGTTCCATCAGTAGTACGTACAGTAATCGTACCTTCATCCATCGCATCGATGATTCCATGCATACCACCGATCGTAATAACCTTTTGTCCTTTTTCAAGGCTCGCCTGCATCTCTCTAGTCTTCTTCTGACGCTTCTGTTGAGGACGAATCAAAAGGAAATAGAAAATCGCAAACATTAAAATAAGCGGAATTAAATTTGTTAATGTTGAACCCAAATCATTTCACCCCTTTCTAGCAATGATCCTATCTATGGATTAAAAGTTTTTCGCACCAGGCAAGTTAAATCCATACTGTTCAAAAAACTCATCCTTAAAGTCAAGGAGACGATCATCCATAATCGCCTGCCTTACTTGCTTCATCAAGTTTAACAGAAAATAAAGATTATGGTAAGTCGTTAATCTGAAGCCGAACGTTTCATTCGATTTTACAAGATGGCGTATATAGGCTCTTGAATAGTTCCTACATACTTTACAGTCGCAATTCTCATCGATAGGGCGGAAATCACGCGCAAACTTCGCGTTACGAACGACAAGGCGTCCGTTGCTCGTCATCAATGTACCATTTCTCGCAATACGAGTAGGAAGCACACAATCGAACATATCGATTCCTCGAATGGCTCCTTCAATCAAAGAATCCGGAGAGCCTACACCCATTAAATATCTCGGCTTATTGTTTGGTAAATGAGGTGTCGTAAAATCAAGCACTCGATTCATAACATCTTTCGGCTCACCTACGGATAAACCACCTACGGCGTAACCCGGGAAGTCAAGAGACACAAGGTCTTCTGCACTTTGCTTACGTAGTTCCTCATATTCTCCACCTTGAACGATTCCGAACAATCCCTGTACATCTTTTCTTTGATGAGCAGCAAGGCATCTCTCAGCCCAACGGCTTGTCCGTTCTACAGAGCTTTTCATATAGTCATATTCTGCTGGATAAGGCGGACACTCATCAAAAGCCATCATAATATCAGATCCAAGTGCGTTTTGGATATCCATCGCACCTTCAGGAGATAAAAACAGCTTTTCTCCGCTAAGATGGTTTCTGAAATGAACACCTTTTTCTTCAATTTGTCTTAAGTCACTTAAACTGAAAACCTGGAAGCCGCCAGAATCAGTAAGGATCGGTCCATCCCAATTCATAAATTTATGAAGCCCACCGGCCTCTTGTACGATATCATGGCCAGGACGTAACCAAAGGTGATAGGTGTTACTAAGGATTACACCTGCTCCCATTTCCACTAATTCTTCTGGACTCATCGTTTTCACCGTCGCGAGCGTACCGACAGGCATAAACATTGGCGTTTCAAACGTTCCGTGTGGAGTATGCAGCTTGCCTAAACGCGCGCCACTTTGCTTACATGTTTTGATTAGTTCGTACCGAATTGGTTCCGTCATTCTTTCAAGCTCCCTTCCATTATCAACATGGCGTCACCGAAACTAAAGAAGCGATATTGTTCTTCGACCGCTTCTTTATAGGCTGACAGTACAAACTGTCTTCCTGCAAGTGCGCTGACAAGCATGATCAAAGTGGATTGTGGCAGATGAAAGTTTGTGATTAAGCCATCGATCGCTTTGAATTCATAACCTGGATAAATAAAGATGTCTGTCCAACCAGAAGCTTCTACAAATTCTCCATTACTAGAAGAAGCAACGGTTTCTAGCGTTCTCGTCGAAGTTGTACCAACAGAAATGATTCTTCCGCCTTGTTCTTTCACACGATTCAATAAATCCGCAGTTCCTTTTGTCAGCTGATAAAATTCACCGTGCATTTCGTGCTCATAAATATTATCCACTGAAACAGGACGGAACGTTCCTAAACCAACGTGGAGTGTTAGAAAAGCAATATGAACGCCTTTCTCTTCCAGTCTCGATAACATATCTTCCGTAAAGTGCAGACCCGCAGTAGGTGCTGCAGCAGAACCACGGTTTTTCGCAAAAACAGTCTGGTATCTGTCTTGGTCGTCCAGTGTTTCCGTTATATACGGCGGTAAAGGCATTTCGCCAAGCTGGTCAAGCACTTCATAAAAAACACCCTCGTAGCTGAATTCAAACACACGGCCACCATGTTCGAGTGTTTCTACACATTCAGCTGTTAACCTGCCATCACCAAACGTTAGCTTCGTTCCAGGCTTTACTCGCTTTGCTGGCTTTACTAACGTTTCCCAACGGTCACCTTCTATTTGTTTAAGAAGGAGAACTTCGATCTTAGCACCAGTTTCTTCCTTCATACCATATAACCTTGCAGGCATTACTCTTGTGTCGTTCAATACAAGACAATCGCCTGGTTTAATATATTCTTCTAGATTTAGAAACTCACGATGTGACACCTTTTGATTTGCAGGATCAAGCACCATTAAACGCGACTTTGTACGTTCCTTTAATGGCGTTTGCGCAATAAGATGTTCCGGAAGTTCAAAATCAAAATCTTTAACGTCCATTTTTTCACCACTGTTCTTAAAAAATATCTATTCCACCAACCGATCTTACCACAGCTTCATCCATTATCGAAATTTCCCTATGATAAAAAAGAGAAGCGACAGTAAGATACTAACAACAATAGAGGTGACGATCGGAAAGAAAAAGGTTGTATTTCCCTTTTTAATTACGATGTCACCAGGTAATTTCCCTATGAATGACCACAGCACTCCAATAACAAGGAATACGATGCCGAGTGTAATGAAAAGCTTTGAGATTCCCATTGTTACTCTGGCTCCTTCATTCCAAAATGATCATACACGCGGTGAGTGACCATTCTTCCTCTAGGTGTCCTTTGTAAGAAACCGATTTGCAAGAGATAAGGTTCATAAACATCTTCGATCGTATGACTTTCTTCCCCGATCGTAGCAGCAATCGTATCCACACCGACAGGACCGCCTCGAAACTTTTCTATGATAGCAAGAAGAAGCTTGTGATCGATATGATCGAGTCCTAGAGGGTCTACTTGCATCATCTCAAGAGCTTGAGTAGAAAGTGACATGGAGATGACCCCATCTCCTTTTACTTGCGCAAAATCTCGCACTCTTTTTAACAGGCGATTCGCGATACGAGGCGTTCCACGTGAACGCCTAGCCAGTTCAACAGCAGCTTCCGTATCCATCTCAACTTCAAAGATATCCGCAGTACGCATGATGATGGTTTGTAATTCATCTTCTTGATAATATTCTAATCGACTGAGTACCCCAAACCGATCACGAAGGGGCGCTGTTAAAAGCCCAGCTCTCGTAGTAGCTCCAACTAAAGTAAAAGGAGGAAGATCAAGGCGTACGGAACGAGCGGTCTCACCTTTTCCTATTACAATATCTAAACAATAGTCCTCCATTGCAGGATAAAGTACTTCTTCAACACTTCTTGGTAAACGATGAATTTCATCAATAAATAGAACATCACCAGGCTCAAGCGCTGTTAAAATAGCCGCGAGATCACCCGGTCGCTCGATTGCAGGACCAGAAGTCGTTCGGAGATTCACTTCCATTTCAGTCGCGATAATCGCAGAAAGAGTCGTCTTCCCTAGACCAGGAGGACCGTATAAGAGAACGTGATCCAAAGGCTCTTCGCGCATTTTTGCCGCCTGAATAAAAACCTCAAGATTACGCTTCACCTTCTCCTGTCCTATGTACTGGCTCAATCGCTGTGGACGGAGGCTATATTCTACGGATGAGTCATCACCGACCTGCTCACCAGATAGAATGCGTTCTTCCAATCTAACCCCTCCTTAACGATTCAGCATAAGCTGAAGCGCTTTTTTGATATATTGATCTGTTGAAAGTACTTCTTCTTGAAGCCCAGGCTTAATCTTCTTAATCTCCCGCTCAGCATAACCAAGTGCTTTCAATGCTTCGATCGCTTCCTCAAGTTCATGTGCACCATCATCTTCTGTCTCTTCAACAGCGAAAAGCCCTTCCTGTGGTTCTCCGAAGCCTTTTAGCTTCCCTTTAAGATCAAGGATAATTTGACGTGCAGTTTTCTTTCCTACTCCAGGAAACTTCGTCAGAAACTTCTCATCCTCAAGTTCGATTGCACTAACTACCTTATCAGGCTCACCCGTCGCTAAAATAGCTAAAGCACCCTTAGGCCCGATACCAGAAACATTCAGAAGCTTCTCAAACAAAAGACGCTCCTCACGAGTCGGAAAACCGTATAACGCAATCAAATCTTCCCTCACATAATGATGCGTAAAAATCTGAATATCTTGGTTCCGATACTTCTGGAAAGTAAAAGGGTTCCCACAAAAAACTTTATATCCAATCGAATTCGATTCTATAACAATATATTCTGTATCAATATACTCAACAGTACCTTTAATATATTCTATCAAAAACTCTCTCTCCCCATCGCATACGAACATGCATTTCTATCCTTTTATTTTATCATATAAAACGAAAAGCGAAAGAGGGCGTTTAGGCTCGACAAGCGCTGGAGCCTTTTCAAGGGAACACGTTCTTTGTGTTCAATTGAAAAGGTGAAGCGATCGAGAGCCTGCCCTCTGTAGCTGGACATCACGAAAAGCGAAAGAGGCCCGCTTAAATACGCAGGAAGTTGGAGGAAAATCGAATGAGACGCTTTTTGTCTCAATCGTTCTTCCGAAACTGACGGAGTATTTGGCCTCTGTAGCTAGCCATCACGAAAAAGAGGAAACGAGCGCTTAGAAACGGAGATATTGGAGCTCTTGAAATGGAACACGCTTTTTGTGTTCTGTTAAAAGAGTGAAATATCGGAGTTTCTGCGAGCAGCAACTAGACATCAGACAAGCGCTGGAGCCTTTTCAAGGGAACACGTTCTTTGTGTTCAATTGAAAAGGTGAAGCGATCGAGAGCCTGCCCTCTGTAGCTAGCCATCACGAAAAGAGGAAACGAGCGTTTAGAAACGGAGATATTGGAGCTCTTGAAATAGAACACGTTCTTTGTGTCCATGGGTGTTTTGACCTGTCCTCTAAAGCTAGCCATCACAAAAAAATAGCACCCTCCATAACCCCAAAAAAACAACCCGCCCTAATCGGCAGGTTGTTTAGCTTTTGCTTTATACAATGTATGTAGCATGTCCTCAAAATTGTACCATGACTTTACAGGAATGCCCTCTGCAAGCTCTTTTAGTCTTGAGCTTTCCACTTTACCAACATCGATCTGGAAAAAGGTTTGTATTACTTTTTGTTCATCAGGTTTACCTTCAAAGATTGTGAGAACCCCATCATCCGTAAGGCCGAAGTGCCCATTCTCTTTCATGGCCGGGGAAATATCTTCTATTCTTCTTTCGAAAACCATCTTACCTTGGTCTTGCGTAATCAACTGCCAGTCTGAGTACTCGCTCCAAAAGTCTTCCATCGACCAAACTGTTTTCTGGATTGACTGCTCTGTCGTAACGCCATCGGCATAATTCGTTCTTAATATCACTTCAATAACCATAGGTCCATCCATATGGTAATGCGATTCATCAACATTTTGTTCACTCTGAGCTGTTTCAATAGCGTACGCATGTTGTGAAGACATCACAACTACAGTCAGAAGGAGAACTCCAAGAAATCCGTATAGGTTTTTCACGATTTTTTAGCACCTTTCTTCTAGATTGAAGAAGTCTGTTTTTTTTTAGCGTGTCCAACCATGAAAATAATATGTAGAAAATAAATGGAGCTACAGTAAATACTGTAGCTCTCAGATTGTCGAGAAAATAGTAAGGACCATTCGCCTCGGATATAGTAGTGATTTCCGCTACAGGATGCTCGCTTTCCGCAGGGCGGGCATCCTTCCGCTCCACTCAACATTGATATGTGGTTTTGAAAACAAAAGCAAATTATTACTTCTAGAGAAAACTAAAAAATAATCAGTCGGAAAGTTTGCTTTGATTAATTGCAACCTAGTAGGAGTGAATACCACTTGATTCCCGTGGAAAACGGGCGTTTGAGACTCGGAGTGGACGTCTTTTTGTCCGCGACGAGGCTCAGGCGTTCGTCCACAGGAATCTTGTGGTATTCAAACTCCTACGGCATAGGGAACACATTAATCAGGTTTCTCTACAAACTGGGAGCTACAGTAAACACTGTAGCTCTTAATGCTGTTCATAAACCTCATCGCTAATGTCAGCATTGTGGTAAACTTCCTGAACATCATCGTTATCCTCAAGCATATCGATCAGCTTTAACATATCTAATCCATCTTCTGCATCAAGAGGTGCATATGTTTGAGGGATCATTGTAATTTCAGCTGAGGAATAAACAATATTCTTTTTCTCAAGCTCATCTTTAACCGCTTGAAATTCTTGTGCATCTGTATAGATTTCAAATGAGTCTTCATGTGTTTCCATTTCTTCTGCTCCAGCATCGATCACTTCTAACATCAATTCATCTGCATCAGCATCATTTTCCGAACGATCGATTACAAACAGACCGCGTCGATCAAACATAAAGGATACACAACCGTTTTCACCCATGTTCCCTTTGTTTTTACTGAAGGCGTGACGTATTTCTGCAGCTGTTCGATTCTTATTATCTGTTAATAATTCGACCATAACTGCAGCTCCGCCTGGGCCATACCCCTCATAAACAATCTCCTCATAATGGACGCCATCTAAATCGCCAGTTGCTTTCTTGATCGCTCGATCGATATTGTCATTTGGCATGTTTGCGGATTTTGCTTTATCAATAGCTAACCTCAACGCTGGATTTGTTTCAGGGTCGCCACCGCCTTGTTTGGCTGCAACAAAAATCTCTTTAGCTAGCTTCATGAAAACTTTGCCACGCTTAGCATCCTGAGCATTTTTTCTCCGCTGAATATTTTTCCACTTTGAATGTCCTGCCATCGTCAATATCCCCTTCCATCTCATTTCGTTCATATACTATAACACACGAAAAGAAGAGGATAAAATAAACCAAATCAAGCAAAAAGAACAGGGAACCCCTGTTCTTCTCACGTTATCGATTATTTTGGAATGGTCGTTGTACTGCACTTGAAATATCGTTCAAGATGCCATTCACATCAGCTTGAACTTCTTCAAAGCCATCGCCGTTTTCTAAGCGATCATCAACACTGCCCATTCTATTCACGACATCTTTGTCAGTCGATACGGACACGTTCTTTTGCTTAGCAAGCTTTGCTACTTCACTTCGTACTTGATCTTTTACAGCATCTCGATCATTACTGTTTGTTTCGACACCGACCATAATTTGATCACCATATACAATGACTCGGGCATCTTCTACACTCTTTAGCTTCTTAACTCGACTCGCAAGACGCTGTGAGAGCTTATTGTCATACCCAGAATAATTCTCGTTCGTACGCATATATCCAGGACCATTCATCCCGTTACGCTTATCGATTTGCTTCTCATCGGGTGCTTTTACACCATTAGCATAATCTCGATCGATCATGTCAGTGAATGCACCTTCACGGTAATCTTTATTATTATCTTCGCTCGTGTAATAACCGATAGGTCGAGCAGAGTCACTATAACGTGTATCCATTGCTTCATTATCTGCTGTACACCCTATTAGACCGCCAGCGAGCATCAACGTTGAAAGTGTAAGTGCTTTCTTCTTCATTTAAAAACCTCCTTTCATTTATTAGCATGGCAGGAGGCGTTCTAAATTAATCTGTTATGTCTTGGCAAGAAAGGGACTTACCGAAGAGATTTAACATGAATGAATATCTCTTTTCATGTTGTTCAAGCTCTTTTTGTAATAACTGCTCTCTTCCGTCCGTATCCACTAGCCATTCACGGTAAAAGTCAGCTGGGAAAGCAAGGAGCTTTACTAAGTAAGGTTTATTTAAAATTGTTTTAATGGCAGGATTATCATACTGGCCCCATTCATATAGAGACCAATTCGAGTATGGAAGCATTCGGTTCATTAGCTGTAAAAAGTCATATTCTCTTGGCGCGTAAGAGATGAGGTCACCGTCGATCAATCGTAATTGAGAGCGGTTAAATACAAAGTTATGATGAGCAGGATCACCATGAATGATACACCCCTCTTCAACTGCCTTAGTTTCCATAAAGACTAGCTCCTCATCCATTTGTTCAAGAACTTGTCGGCCGAGCGTTGTGTACCGCTTTATCAATTCATGATCTCTCTTTGGATGATTGCACAAACTTTCTTCAAATTTCATCAATCGATTCATCCATTTATTCTTTAGTGAGACAATACGGATACCTTCCATTTTCAGTCCAAATGATTCTGCATGAAACTCAGCTAGCTTTTCAACGGCTAGCCTTCTTTCCTCAATACGGGAGTAATCGAGGCTCCTTCCTTCTATTTCAAGTAAACAAAACCAATATAAATCTTCACTCTTTTTGATCCAATCACCATCTTCAAATGGCACAACTTTCATAAAAGACGATGAACACTTTTCTGATAGCAAGATCTGCTTTAATACATCCTGTGATTTAAGTACTCCTTTCACAAAAACACCTTCTCCCATTCGCGTTCCACCATACCAGACACGCGGTTTAACGAATGTTAATGAATGAAAAAAAGGACGTATCCCTTTTAGGATACGTGCCTTTTCCTTATCGTGATTCTGCATAGCTGCTTTCCATATCCATATAGTCCATCATAGGTGCCTTATTTGCCCCTTGAACCATATTCGGCCCATTTCCGTAATAAGGGTTTGCGTATGGTGGCATTTGTTGTGGCGATACCTGGTTGGATCCGCAACCGCAATCTTTTTGTTGATACGGAGAAACCATCGGTTGATTTGGATAAGGAGACATCATACCTGCGATGTTTTGATTTGGATACCCTCCTTGTGCTCCCATAACCGCTTCAGGATACTCTTCGTTCGCTTTATTCGCATATGGCGATTGTGCTCCAGCGACTGCACCAGGGTATTGGTGATTTCCATACCCGTTCATGCTCGCACCAGCTACGGAGTTAGGATACCCCTGGTTTCCATGCCCCATCTGAGCTCCAGCTACTGAAGATGGATAGCCTGGCATATTCGCATTTGGACCTTGATGCGCTCCTGCTACTGCACCTGGGTAGCCATTGTTACCGTACGCTCCTCCGACTGAACCTGGATAACCGTTGTTGCCATAGCCACTTGATGCTCCCGCTACATTCATCTCACTACTGCTTTCCATTTCTCCAGAGTAATTCTCTTTATTACTTCCCATTTGCGCTCCCGCAACTGAGCCTGGATAACCGTTATTGCCATATGCCCCAGCAACCTGTTGGTTTGGCGAATATGCTCCAGCTACGGAGCCTGGATAGCCCTGGTTCCCGTTACCCATATGTGCTCCAGCTACAGAACCTGGATAGCCGTTGTTGCCATACGCTCCTCCAACGGAGCCTGGGTAACCATTGTTTCCTTGATGCGCTCCTGCGACGGAGTTAGGGAAACCGTTATTACCATACCCATCATATGCTCCTGCTACATCTGAGCCACTGCTTTCCATGTCATCTGAATAGTTCTCTTTATTAGCTCCAGCTACAGAGCCTGGATACCCTTGATTCCCTTTTTGAGCCCCTGCAACTGACCCAGGGTAACCTTGATTTCCATGGTTCATATACGCTCCTGCTACGGAGCCTGGATACCCTTGATTCCCTTGATGCGCTCCTGCTACGGATCCTGGATAGCCTTGATTTCCATGATTCATATACGCTCCGGCTACAGAATCCGGATAACCCTGATTCCCATGTTGCGCTCCTGCTACGGATCCTGGATAGCCCTGGTTTCCATGGTTCATATACGCTCCGGCCACTGAGTCCGGATATCCTTGGTTTCCTTGTTGCGCTCCTGCTACAGAACCTGGATAGCCCTGGTTTCCATGGTTCATATACGCACCTGCTACGGAGTCCGGATATCCTTGATTCCCTTGTTGCGCTCCTGCTACGGAACCTGGATAACCCTGATTTCCATGATTCATATACGCTCCGGCTACAGAGTTTGGATACCCCTGATTCCCTTGTTGCGCTCCTGCTACTGAGCCTGGATAGCCAAAGTTACCGTTACCCTGTTGCGCTCCTGCTACATTGCCATGATTTGCATTTGGAGGAGCCGGCATCCCCATTCCAGATGATGATTCGAATTCGCTCAAAACTTCTTCATCACTCATTGGATAGAATAAATTCTCTTTCTTTGCTTTATCGCCCTTTACGTCTGATTTCTTTTCAGGCTTAGCTGCTGGTTTCTTAGCTTCCGGCTTTTTAGCTTCTGGCTTTACTTGTTTAGGTTTTTCTTTCTCAGGCATGATATTCATATTAAGACCCATATTGACTTCATTCTTAATCGGCATGTTAAAAGAAGGTTTTTCCATAGGCTTCACCTGTTGCTTCGGTGCTTCCTTTTTCTTGAACATTTCTTTCTTCTTCATTTGCATTTCTTTCTTTTTAACAGGAACTGTTCCTGAAGGTATTTTGATCTTCATACCAGGCATAATCATATCAGGATTATTCAATTGCGTATTCACTGCTTTAAGTTCTTCAAAATTCACGCCATATTTTTTAGCGATTTTCCATAAAGTATCGCCTTTTTGAACAACATGTATTTTCAAACTGAAAACTCCCTCCCGTACAAATTCAGTACATTGAAATTCAGTACAGTGTATGCGCTATTGGGCAGATTGCTACCTTTTTTTTAGGCATAGGTCATGACATAAATATGCCAGGAGGGCTTTTCCTATGTATAATGTAAGGAATATCTAGCTACTTTCGTCCTTACAAAAAAAATTATCTATCATAAATTCATCTTATTTTCTTATACAAGTTCATGATGATGGAAGCTATAATAGAGAAGGATTAGATGGAAAGGGGGATTTGCATTGCCAAAAGATGGAGAGAAAATATTAGGAGAAAACAGACGAGCACTCATTAAGAAATGGTTACAAGAAGCGGACCGTCCACTTACAGGGAGCGATTTATCACAGAAAACAAATGTAAGTCGTCAAGTAATCGTTCAAGATATCTCCCTTCTAAAAGCTCGAAATGAACCGATCATTGCTACATCACAAGGGTATGTGATGTTTGATAACAACCAACAAACCCAACTCTTTAAACGGATTGTGGCTTGTAAACATACACACGAAGAAACGAAGGATGAACTATATACCATTGTAGATCATGGAGGAACAGTTACTGATGTTACTGTTGAGCATCCCTTGTATGGAGATCTTCATGCTTCGCTCTTTGTTAGCAATCGACTAGAGGCAGATCAATTCCTAGCAAGGTTATCTGCAACAAAGGCATCATTATTGTCTGAACTTACGTCTGGTGTTCACCTTCATACGATTGAAGCTAACTCTGAAGGACAGATTGACGCAGTCTGTGATGCTCTTCGAAATAAGGGCTTTCTTCTAGAATAAGCAAAAGGAAGGCAAGAGGGGATTCCCCTCTTGCCTTCTTACTTTCCATTCACAACGAAACATGGATATTCTCCAAGTATTGAGATTCCGATTCCTAGAGCTTGTATTTCTTCTTTCACGCCTTTTAACAAAATTTCTTTGTTAGGTCTCTCTACATCAATAATAAAGAAATAGTTACCTAGACCTGTTTTCATCGGACGTGATTCGATTTTGGTTAAATTCAGGTTTCTCCACGCGAATGCAGAAAGTACCTGATGAAGCGCACCAGGGTAGTCAGAAGGAAGAATGATTTTATACGTTACACGATCTTCTCTGAAAAGATTCGTTCGTGGCAATGGTTCAGGTGTTTTATGTACAACCAAAAATCGAGTATCATTTTCCTCTGTATCATGAATATTAGATTTTGCGATCTTTAACCCATACTTTTCTGCAGCAAGCTCATTTCCAATCGCTGCTTCCCTCATATCCCGAGTATTTTTTACAAACTCAGCCGCTGCACTTGTTGAAGCAGCATTCTTTAATTGCACATGTGGCAGCTCATCCTGAAGATAATGATGACATTGTGCAATGGCATGAGGGTGGGATTGAACTGTCTTGATCGTATGCAAATCTTCTAGCTCTGGTAATACGAGTAAATGTTGACGTATCGGTAAAACAAGCTCACCAACAATAGGAAGTGATACTTGTTGGGATAATAGATCAAGAGTCATATTTACAGAGCCTTCGATCGTGTTTTCTAAGGGCACGACACCATAATCGATATTTCCCTCTTCAACAGCCTCAAGACAAGTCCTAATCGTTGGGAACGGCAGTCTCTCATCTTCTTCGAACAACGTTTTTGCAGCTATTTCAGTAAAAGTCCCCTCAGGGCCTAAAAACCCGATTTTCGATTGATTTTTCATGTCTTCCCCCTATGCTCCTGATCCAATAATTTCTGCATTACTTACGGCCTCAATCTGCTTAATTCTATCGATTAAACTGTTCAATTGTAAATTTGATTCCCCAATTTCCATCGTCAAGATAACGGTCGCATAACCTTGAAGAGGGATGGTCTGGTTGATGGTAAGGATATTACAACCAAGTGAAGCAACGGTACTTAACACATTTGATAGAGCTCCAGAGCGGTCTTCTAAATGAATTGAGAGCGTGAAGATCTGTTCGATGATCATTGTATGAAATGGAAGAATCGTATCTCGATACTTATAAAAAGCACTTCGGCTCACTCCCACTTGATCAATCGCTTCTCGAACAGAATCTGCTGCACCACTTTCAAGCAAAAGCTTTGCTTTCAGTGTTTTTAGCATAGAATCTGATAAAACATCTTCACGTACTAAGAAAAAATTTTTTTCGTCTTTACTCATTAATTTTCTCACCTCTCTCCTCAATCATAAGTAGATTTGCAAAAAAGACCGCCCGTGTGGACAGCCTTCTGCTTAGATCAATCTACAAACTCAAATTCAAACTCAAGGATCCTAACAGCGTCTCCATCTTCAGCCCCTCGTTCGCGTAATGCTTCATCAATGCCCAAGCTGCGCATTTGCTGTGCAAATCGGCGAACGTTGTCTTCACGATCAAAGTCTGTCATCTTGAATAGTCGTTCGATACGTGGACCATTCACGATAAATGTACCATCATCATCACGCGTAACATAGAAGTCAGGCGCTTCTTTCTCATGACGGTAAACAACTCTGCTTTCTTCTTCCTTCTCTTCATCGAGTGGGAATTCAGGCGTTGTCTCGAGCTTATCTGCAATTTCAAACAGAACTTCTTGGATACCCTGTCTTGTAACTGCTGAGATTGGATAGATCGGATAGTCTTCTTGAAGCTTTTCCTTAAAGATTTTAAGGTTTTCTTCAGAATCCGGAAGGTCCATTTTGTTAGCTACGATGATTTGAGGACGTTCCATAAGACGCATCTTATACTGCTTTAATTCCTCATTAATCTTTTCGTAATCCTCAAATGGATCTCTACCTTCCATCCCTGACATGTCGACTACGTGAACGATAACACGAGTACGTTCGATGTGTCTTAAGAACTGATGGCCAAGTCCAACACCTTCATGGGCACCTTCGATAAGTCCAGGAAGATCTGCCATCACAAAACTACGACCATCTTTTGTATCAACAACCCCAAGGTTAGGAGCGATAGTAGTAAAGTGATACGCAGCAATTTTCGGTTTTGCTGCAGATACAACGGATAGTAATGTCGATTTACCAACGCTAGGGAATCCAACTAGTCCAACATCCGCTAGTACCTTTAATTCAAGAATAACTTCTCTTTCTTCACCAGGTTCCCCATTTTCAGATAGTTCTGGAGCTGGGTTTGATGGAGAAGCGAATCGCGTGTTCCCTCTTCCTCCACGACCACCTCTTGCAATCGTTGCACGTTGACCGTGCTCTGTTAAGTCAGCAATCGTTTCGCCAGTATCTGCATAGGACACGATCGTTCCAGGTGGAACTTTAACGACCATATCTTCAGCGCCACGACCGTGCTGGTTCTTTGAGCGACCATGTTCACCAGTCTTAGCTTTAAAGTGACGGTTATAACGGAAGTCCATTAGAGTACGAAGACCTTCTTCTACCTCGAAGACGACGCTTGCGCCTTTTCCTCCATCTCCTCCGGCAGGTCCACCGTCGGGTACATATTTCTCTCTACGAAAAGCTACCATGCCGTTTCCGCCATCGCCTGCTTTTACAAATATTTTGACCTGATCTACAAACATTCTCTCACCTCATTTAATCAAAAACGTGCTTACAAGCTCATTCTCTGAGTGTTCAAATCGGGTCAGATGAGCACAGCTTATCTCAACATTCCGGAAATACTCTTTAAGCTTGTGTGAATTAGAATACTCACCTTGAAAATCGAAAACTAGATGAATTTCTTCATGATACAGTTGAAGCGTCAACAGTAAGTGATGATCTGCAGGATAGGATACCTGTGCTTCAATCGCTTCTGTACACCGAGCAACTAACTCAATCAGCTCTGCTTCATAGTTAGATATATCGTATTCATCTCCAATAACTTCAAAATCCAACTGAAATAAATGGTTACACCAGTTAAACGTTAATATATATTCTGTAAGTTCTGGAGCATTTAAATTCGACAATTTTGCTTCTTGTCTTGACTGGATAATAATCTCTTCGATAATTTCCTTAGCTCGGTCTATGTGATCCAAGGCCAGGTTCCCTTTGATTAACTGCAGACGATTCAACCAATCATGACGAGAATGGCGCAGAACTTCAAAGGTATTCCAATTTTTAGACATATTTGCACTCCCAATACTCTAACCATTTCCTTCATTATAACAATAATTTCATCGTCGTATATTGCCTCAAAAAGAAAACGATTCCTAGTTGTTTTTCATCGTGCATCGTCACTCGACTGTTTCATTTATAAGTCAATACTATCAAAAAACTCTAACCGAACGGTTAGAGTTTTTCGTAGCTGCTTACGCTTCTTTCGCAACTGGATATACACTTACTTGTTTACGGTCACGTCCAAGGCGCTCAAACTTAACAACGCCGTCGATTTTCGCGTATAGAGTGTCGTCTCCACCGCGGCCAACGTTTGTACCAGGATAAATCTTAGTTCCACGCTGACGGAAAAGGATAGAGCCACCGGATACGATTTGACCATCTGCGCTCTTAGCTCCAAGACGCTTGGAGATTGAGTCACGACCGTTCTTCGTACTACCTACACCTTTTTTGGATGCGAAAAACTGAAGGTTCATTTTCAACATAATGTCCCACCTCCTATGTGTGAGTGATTTGAATATGATTACCGTATTCTTCGGCAATTGAGGATATGGAGACTTCCATTCCTCGAAGAAGAAGCTGAACATTCTCATCCGTACGCTGCTCTAAGCGAGCAGGAACAGTACAGCTGAGGTAGCCCCCTTCATCTTCAATGTCAATTATGAGATCTACATCGCAAAGGGAATCAATTGCATTAACTGCCCCAAACGTAACTGCTGAAACACCTGCACACACGATATCGTAACCATGTGGCCCAGCATCGGCATGTCCTGAAAGGGAGAATGAAATGATCCTGTCATGTGAATCGCGTTTCACTTTGAAACGTATCATGTCAGTGACCCTTATGCGTTGATTTTATCAATGACTACTTTTGTGTAAGGTTGACGATGGCCTTGCTTACGACGGTAATTTTTCTTTGGCTTATATTTATAAACCGTGATTTTCTTACCTTTACCATGCTTGTCAACTTTACCAGTTACAGTTGCGCCTTCTACGATAGGAGAACCAACTTTAACGTCATCTCCACCTACCATTAGCACACGGTCAAAAGTAACAGTTTCGCCTGCTTCTGTGTTAAGAAGCTCGATGTATACTTCCTGACCTTCAGTAACTTTGATTTGTTTACCACCAGTTTCAATAATTGCGTACATACGTGCACCTCCTCTAATACTCAGACTCGCCATTACAGGTGCTAGATCACTAGCTTAAAAACCTGATCCTGAGCGGTTGTAGCTCTTTGGGTGCTTCCAAACGAACTAACCACTAAATCATACCATAGCTAAAAATACCGTGTCAATGCGATAATTTTTCTACCTGTTGAACTCAAGTAAGAAGCTTATGCAGTGGCAAACCTTGCTTTTTTCGTCGAAGCTCGACCAAGCCAAAATGTGTATAACCTCCAACAATAATTCTAGGATCTCCTGAAAGAGCTTCATTAATATATTGAAGGAATTTAGACTTTTCACTCTCTGACATAGTGAGGACGTCGATCATAATCGTCCCACCAAGGTTTCTTAAATTCAGCTGTTCAACGATTTTCATGACTGCTGCTTCGTTCACTTTCTTATGCGTCTCTTCGATTGAACCATAGTCTGCACCGCCGCTGTCGATGTCGATTGCGGTTAGAGCACGAGTCGTTTCAATATGTATACTCGCCTTTCCAATCTTTACAGTAGGATTGCTAAGTTCATCTAACTTTTCATCGAGCTGTTGCAAACTTCGATGGTTTGCTTCAACCTGAATAAGTTTTAGGTCGATCCATCGCTGCTCCAATTCTTTTGCAACTCCGGAAGAATTCGTAATCACCTTGTCCATCCGAGCAATTGGAAAATAGTTATCCACTTTGTCATAAGTATCATTCGCCGTAACAACAGTCGCTGGTGGTCGCACATCCTTCACGTTTTCTAGAATGCTTGTCCACACTTTCCTTTGATTCGTTAAATCTTCGACAAGTTGATCCTTGCTGACTTCTCTAGCACTCGATCGAAAGATAATACCTTCATCTCCTATACAATGTTCCTCTGCAATCGTTAAGAATTCCTCTCGTTTCGATATTGCCTTAGCCACTGCTGAATATCCTGCATAAGGCATGTAAACAAGTGTCTCACTAGGGAGTTGAACAAGTTCCGTCACAATTGGACCTTTACGGTCGTAGCCTTCATGCATTACTTGAACTAGAATGGCTTGCCCTTCCTCAATAACATCAGAAACAGCCGGAGGTGTTTCTCCGACTGTTTTTTTCTTTTGTGCCACTATCGTGTCCTCACCGTTCAACAAGCCTGGCTTACCACTACCTAGAGAAATGAATGCTGCGTTCTTTCCATGAACGACTTTATTAACCACACCGAGAATAATATCTCCCTGGAGTGGTTTTTTTCGATGTCGCTCTTCAACCCATAGATTTGTAAACGTTCCTTCCTTTTGTATAGCGAAGACTCGCACGCCCTTTTTCTCTAGAACAATTAACTGCATGTCGTTTTGCACCCTTTGATCGTTTTCTTAAGTTTATCTAAAAAGCGTGCCTACTGCACACCTTATCTGCTTCTTTCTGAAATAAGCTTCTAGTAGCACTTGTTCATCCGCACAAACATCAAGCTCTTTGATGGAAATGCTATAACGCTTCCCTCTGTAAAGTAGAGAGAGCACCTCACTCACCCTCATATGCGGCAAAACAGAAAGTGTTGCTTCTTTCCCATTGTATTCTTTTGTATAGCGATCAAGTAAAAATCGGAAATACACATAAGGATGGTGTTTCCACTCTTTAAAGTGTGCAGCAGCCAGGAAGCTTATTACGAGCCACAAGCTAAGCTGCTCTGGGAACCAAAGTAGCGTAAGTAGGATCAGTATTAATAGAAATACGCCAGAAGAGTAAATCATGTGTCGATGAGCAGCTTTATAAGGAAACATGATAGTATATAGCAAGAATAATAATTTTCCACCGTCTAAAGGCCAGATTGGAAGTAAATTAAATAATAGAACAATCATGTTATGGAAAATGAAAAGGTTAAATAGCGAATCGCTCATCATCCCAGCTTCAAAGAGCACGAATCCGGCGCCAACCATCCAGAGATGCTGCAATGGTCCTGCAAGAATCACCATGAATTCTTCATGTATAGGTCTATTGCCATGCTCATCAACAACCGCTACACCACCGAACGGAAGGAGGACGATCTTACTTATCCGCCAACGATAATAATGTGCAGCAACAGCATGACCCAATTCATGGATAAGGACAATACTAAATAGTAAGATGACCTCTTTGAATCTTCCCGTCATTATAGCTAATCCTATTGTGACCCAAAACAACGGGTGAATAGTCAACTTTGAAAGCATTATTCGATCGGAACAACTTGAAGAGGATCAACAAATCCATCGTTCTTTTTTATCGCAAAGTAGAACGTCCCAGTTTTTCCATCTTCAGAGTTGGTCACACTTCCTAATTTGTCCTTTGTTTTCACAAAGTCATATAACGCTACATCGACCGATTCTAGCATGCCATACCATGATTCACTTCCGTCTGCATGCTGAATGACAACAGTATTTCCTATACCTTCTTTTTCACCAGCGTATGTGATTACGCCAGCATTGATTGCCTCTACTTCAGTACTCAAAACAGTTTCAACCATGATTCCTTTTCCGGTCGACTGAAAATCCTCAAGCACCTTTCCGTTCGCAGGCAATGCGAAAACAGGAGCTTCACCTGCCGTATTCGTATCCGTCCCATCCGGGATTAAGGCAACAGGATTACCAAATTTGCCTTCGTACCATTCCCTAACTGTAGCAAACTGGAAGTCATCCTCCATCACACTCGTTACATATTGCTTCATAGGGACTAGCTTTTCACTATCTGATTTAAATAAAATTCCCGCACCTAAAAACAAACAAGCAGCAATCATCGCCCGTATGAGAAAGGCCTGTTTATTAAATAAAGGATGAAAGGTCACCTCTGTTTGTTTAAATGACCCATGTGAGTGCTGATCTCCTTTTCTTTCAGATTGAACAGTCGACCGCCCCGGATGACGATGCTTTTTTCTAGCATTGAGTCGTTTCCTAACGTCGTTTATATCTCTTCCCATCGCTCACCCCTCCCTCCTAGCCGTAGTACTCAGTCTATGACTTGTCCGGAAGGGATATGTCAGTTGATTTCAGGAGTTGAATTGAACAAATCCAACAAAAAAACCGGCACGAGGGCCGGCTTTTACGAACGCATTCCAAAGAACTTCTTCACTTTTTTAAACATACCCTTTTCTTCCTGTAGAGATAGAAGCGGTACCGATTCACCAAGAATTCTTCGAGCGATATTACGATAAGCGATCGACGCTTTCGAACTTGGGTCAAGCGCAATGGGCTCACCTTTGTTTGAAGCACGAATAACAGTATCATCGTCTCCTACGATCCCAAGCAAATCAATCGCAAGGATCGATACGATCTCATCAACATCGAGCATTTCACCGCTCTGCATCATATGATTTCGAATACGGTTAACGACGAGCTTTGGCGCCTCGATTCCTTCCTCTTTCTCAAGAAGGCCGATAATACGATCAGCATCTCGAACTGCTGACGTTTCAGGAGTTGTAACGACAACTGACTTATCAGCTCCAGCAATGGCATTCTGAAAGCCTTGTTCGATACCTGCAGGACAATCGATTAGGACGTAATCATAGTCCTGTTTCAATTCTTCAATGATTTTCTTCATTTCCTTCGGTTGAACAGCTGACTTATCCTTTGTTTGAGCAGCAGGCAACATATATAGCGCTTCAAAACGCTTGTCTTTAATCAAAGCTTGATGAAGTCGGCATCTACCTTCAGCAACGTCGACGAGATCATAGATAATTCTATTTTCAAGCCCCATTACAACATCTAAATTACGTAGGCCGATATCTGTATCAACAAGACATACCTTTTTGCCCATTAGTGCAAGAGCTGTTCCGATGTTTGCTGTAGTCGTGGTTTTGCCCACGCCGCCTTTTCCGGAAGTAATTACTATAGCGTCTCCCACACAACATTCCCCTTTCTGTCTACAACCTTGTCAAATTCGGTCTAATTTTAGTAAGTATTTGAACGCGATCTACGCTAATTTCAGTTCCCTCTTTGATGTATGCGCATTCTGCTTCTGCATCTGCGATGCCTGTTTGATCAGGTGGTCTGCTAATTAAATCTGCTATTCGTAGTTGGGAAGGTTTTAATAAAGACGCCGTGATAACTGCATCATTATTACCATATGCTCCGGCATGAGCAATTCCTCTAAGCGTTCCCATAACGAAGATATTACCCCCAGCCATCACAGTACCGCCTGGATTAACATCTCCTATTAAGAGCAAATCTCCTTCTACCTCAAGAACCTGACCAGAGCGGACAGTTCTTGCAACGGACTTAACAGTCGTCCGCTTTCTTTCTTCTTCAGCTTCATCACGTGAGATTACATTGGAATCGATCCGGTCAACTTCAAGATTCTGTTTCTCCTGAATAATCTCTCGGAGCGAGTCTTCCTGTTCATCTGTTAAGTACCGATTCCCTACTTTGATTGTAACCGTAACCGTTTGGCCTTCCGTTTGCTGAATATGACGAGCGGAAAGTTTGTCATCAAGATCATTTATGACATCACGAAAGGCGCAGGAATCATCTAAAATCAAATTCAAGCCATCTTTCGTACCTTTTATTGTGACATAATGCTGTGATTGTTTTTGTGCCATAGCCAATTTCATTCACCTCAACATAGAATATTTCAACGTAGCTAAAGGAAAATCCTCTTTTCGGCCTAATTTTCTTGTCTACGGCTCTCCGACAATTCTTCCAGCAAACGCTTCACAGGAAAATAAACAATAAGCATAAAGACGCCATTCAAGATTAGTGAGGGCAAGTACCGATCATAAATGAATGAGTTAAACGAAAGATTCGTAACATTAATTAACGAAAATAGCTCATAAACATAGAATTCTAACATGGAAAAACCAAGTAAAACGAGAACAAGCGAAATAAACAAATTCAGTTGGAAAACCCTTGATAGGTAGCCAATTATGTATGCGGAAACTGCAATCCCAAACATATAAACACCGACTAAATCGGTGTAGATCAAATCATGTAACAATCCGAAGATGACTCCAAAGATCACTCCGAACATAGGACTCAAGTACATACCGACTAGAAGAACAACGACTGTTACGAACCTTGGAATCAGTTGAAATTCAAAACCGTATTGCTCAGGGGCGAATACTTGAAAAACTGTCCCTTCTAAAAGGAAAAGAACGAAGAGCGTTCCTGAGAGAAGAAGCTGCTTCATTCTTCATCACCTTCTTCAGATGAAGGGGTTACCGTTTGAGCTCCCCTGTCGATCACCATCACATTGTTAATATCGTATAAATCTGCTGCAGGCTTAACGTAAGCTGTCTGAGTCGTTCCTACATTGTCTGTCTCGACATCAAGGATTTCTCCAATGACGATCCCTCTTGGAAAAATACCGCCATTACCTGCTGTTATCACTGTTTGGCCTTTTTTGACCTTCGTATCGACTGGTATTTTCGCAAATAGCAACACATCTCTTTCTGTGTCGTATCCCTCGATCGTACCGAAAACATTCTCATCTTCCTGAGTCATCGCAGCAATTCGATTTGTACGATCCACATCACTAACGAGTTGGACAGTAGAAGAAAACGGTTGAACGTTTTTGATCTTACCGATCAATCCTTCAGGCGTAGTAACAGCCATATTCGCTTCTACACCATCTTGCTTACCCTTATCGATCGTCAGTAAATCATTCCAGCGATCAGGAGATCGAGCAATCATATTCGCATGGAAGGTCTGATAGTTTGAGATTCCCGTAGATGGGTCGATATTCAACTCATTTTTTAGTTCCGCGTTTTCCTTCTTTACTTCTTTCAACTCTTCAGATAGCGCAACAAATTCATTTAATCTAGATTTCAAGAGTTTGTTCTCTTCATACATATCCTTCATATCCTCAACACTCTCAAATAAACCCGCTACTGAATTAGCGGGTTTATAGAAGACTGATTGAAGCCAACCAACTGAATCTTTGAAGAATTGTTCTGGTATCGTCAAAGCATCTCTCTCTTTCATTGAGGTACCGATAAGTGCCACAAGAACGATAATACTGACAAGTAGAACAATTAGTCTTTTATTCGAAAAAAATTGCGGCATGCCTTACAACACCTTCTAACTACTTCTGTTTTGATGATCGGGACGTAATCCCTGCTCTTGATTTGAACAAATGAATATTTTCTAGCGCTCGACCAGTTCCGATCGCAACACACTCTAGCGGATTTTCTGCTACGATAACCGGCATCTTCGTTTCATCACTAATTACCTGATCAAGATTTCGAAGCAATGCTCCCCCGCCTGTCAGAACGATTCCGCGATCCATAATATCAGCAGCAAGTTCTGGTGGTGTTTTTTCTAGAGTCACTTTTACAGCTTCGATAATGCTGTTCACCGTATCGTTGAGGGCGCCTGACACTTCTTCCGCTGTTACGCTGATCGTTTTTGGAAGGCCCGTAACGAGGTCACGTCCGCGAATGTCCATTGCTTCGATTCCCTCTGTTGATCCTGCTGAACCAATTTCAAGCTTCAATTGCTCTGCAGTTCTTTCACCAATCATAAGGTTATACGTTTTTTTGATGTATTGAATGATAGACTCGTCCATCTCATCACCAGCAATGCGAATTGACTCGCTCGTTACGATACCACCAAGTGAAATGATTGCAACTTCTGTTGTTCCGCCACCAATATCTACGACCATGCTTCCTGTTGGTTCCCAAACAGGGAGGTCAGCACCGATCGCTGCAGCGAAAGGCTCTTCGATTGTATAAGGCTCACGTGCTCCTGCTTGACGAGTCGCATCTTCTACCGCACGTTTTTCAACTGCAGTAATCCCAGAAGGTACGCACACCATCACGTTCGGTTTACGTGCGAATACTGAGCGATTTTTCTGCGCTTGCTTTATGAAATACTTCAGCATTGTGGCTGTTGTTTCGAAATCTGCAATTACTCCGTCTTTCATCGGTCTTAGAGCTACAATGTTTCCTGGCGTACGTCCAATCATATTCTTCGCATCGTTACCGACCGCTTCTATTGAACCTGTATCTGTACGGAGTGCTACCACAGACGGCTCTCGTACAACTACTCCTTTACCTTTCACATAAGCCAGCGTATTCGCTGTACCTAAATCTATACCCATATCTCTTGAAAATCCACCAAACATTTATGTTAAATCTCCCTTCAGTTCAAGCAAAACTCATAAATATGATTATACTGCATCAGTATTGAAAACGGTAGTGGGAAAACGTGTCATGGACAATGTTTTACACATACCCTTTTTCTTTTAAACTAATAAACTTTTGATCTCCGATAATAATATGATCGAGCACATCGATTCCAATCATTTTTCCGCATTCAGCTAGCCTTTTCGTAACTTCAATATCTTCACGGCTAGGAGTCGGATCACCGCTCGGGTGATTATGAAAACAAATAAGCGATGCAGCTGATCGTCGAAACGCTTCTCTGAACACTTCTCTCGGATGAACGATAGAAGCATTTAAGCTGCCAACGAAGACTGTTTGTCTATGTAAAACCTGGTTCTTCGTATTCAAATATAGGCAAACAAAATGCTCCTGTGACAAGAAGCGCATGTCCTCCATCACATAATTCGCTCCATCTTCTGGAGAGCGTACCGTATAGCGTTCTTCCTGCTGCAGACGGCTCACCCGTCTACCAAGTTCGATCGCAGCTATGAGCTGAACCGCTTTTGCAGGGCCAACACCGCTTAGAGAAGTTAATTCTTCAACACTCGCGTCCTTCAAAAGACGCAAACCTTCGAAATGTTGTATGATCCGATGAGATAATTCAAGCACAGACTCCTGCTTCGTTCCTGTTCTAAGAATAATAGCGAGAAGCTCCTGATTTGATAGTATCTCAGGACCACCCTTGATCAGACGTTCCCTTGGGCGTTCGTCTTCTGGGTAATCTCGAATTAATAGTGGTGTTTTTAACAACACGCTTCCTCCCTGGATTCATCTATCTGTCTGACTTATGCTGAATCTCTGGAACAATTCCAAAAGCCGCAAGTTCACGCAGCGTTTTAGAAATCGGAAGCCCAACCACACTATAATAATCTCCTTGAATACATTTCACAAAGGCGGCACCAAAGCCCTGAATCCCATAGCCTCCCGCTTTATCATACGGCTCGTCCGTATCAAGATACTGAGCAATCTCACGGTCTGTTAAGTCCCAAAACGTTACGTCAGTCGCCTCAAAGAAACTCGCCTGCTGACCATCTGATAAAATTGACACACCTGAATAAACAGTGTGTGTACGACCTGAAAGAGCCGTAAGCATCTGCCTCGCATGCTCGCGGTTATCTGGCTTCACCAACACATCACCATCTAATGTAACAACTGTATCAGACCCTAACACAACTGCATCTTGTGTTCTATTAAACACGTCACTCGCTTTACCATAAGCAAGCTGTTGCACAAGTTCAGAAGGGGGGACAGATAGAGAGATATGTTCTTCAAAGCGGCTTACAATGATATCAAAAGTGAGGTTCATTTGCTCAAGAAGTTCTTTCCTTCGTGGAGAGCCTGAGGCTAATACGAGGTGCTTCATGTATACCACCCTTTTTGTAAATGATTCAAAAGTGGGAAAAGGGCTTGATAACAGCTTATCAAATCCCTTTTCTTTCCACAATTTAAAATTTTGATGTTCCTTTACATTTTTCGTGTCTTCTTATCATTGTATGTGCATAAGAAAGTAATTTATTTCCGTTGTTTCTTACTTTATATAATAAGCTACCCCTTTATCCTACATTTAAATCGCCGTCTCCGCAAACCCGTGACTATTTCAAACTTTCAACCAATTCCTGGTATGATACGAGTGCATCGAGTAAATGCTGTTGAGCAACCCAAAGGGATGATATTGTTTCATTAGATGTATACTCTTTCATTTCAGCTACTGCTCCGGTCAAAGAGGTTACAAGTTCCTCTCCATCCCCTTTACTTAAAGCTTCTATGTCAGGAGTTGCTTGACTCCACTCACTTAACCTACCTTCAACATCCCCAAGCATGTCAGCTGTCAATTCTTTATCAGTCAGGCCGTTAAGATCCATCGAAACGAGTTCTTCAATAAACGCTTTTCCTTCTGTTAAATGAGCGACTCCTTCTTTGGATAATACAGCACCTTCAGCACTGACATTCCATTGTTTCGCATAGACATCTTCACCTTTACTCTTAAAATATCCAGCCAGTGCTTCCTGCCCCTCTACTGTTGAAGACACACCAATCATCAAGTAATAGTTATCACTATTAATAATTGCAGCAGGAAAGCCGTTATCCTTCAGTCTTTGTTGAAATTCGAGCGCAGACTCTTCTGTACTATAAACACCCGATTGAACGACTTGAAGACTTAGTGACAATTCAGCTGTATCGGTACTGACAGCTGTTACTTCCGTAGACTCTTTTGCATCACTGCTTACAGGGGGAGCTAAATCGTCTCCTGAAAATACCATAAGTAGAATAAATCCAAAAAGAACGCCAATAAATACCGCAGATGCTACTGAAACAACGACACTCTTATGCAACGTGAGCGATCGATTTTGAGAAACGAGATGCTTCTTCTTTTTCCTCCGAAGTGGCAGCATATGTTTCTTTTTAGATTTCTCGACTTGAGGATACTTCTTTTTTGGCAGCTGTAGTTTTTTAAATTCGACGACTTTCTTCTCATCTCTTCGTTCAGGAAGAATCCACTCAAATTCCTTCTCCTCCGCAGCTGCGCTTTCCTCTTTATGCACTTCAGGATCACGGTCCTTGTTCTCTCCATTGAAACGAATTGAAATCGTTCTACCGTCTTTCATTGCGTTACCCCCCTCATTAGCGGCTTGTACTACAGTCTATGAAATAGAGAGAATTACTAGAACAGGAGTTACTAGATTTGTTTTTGGTATAAAAAAAGAGCTGCCACGTTGGCAGCTCACACATTATTCAGATGCAGCTTCTTCTGAAAAATCTTCTTCCTCATCATCAACCGTCTCATATAACGGATTGTCCTTATCGGATGGTTCTGGATAATCGATCGATGGTGTCTGTTCAGCAAGGTCTGTTAAGGTCGGGATATAGAAGGTCGCAACATTCGCAACATAGGCAACTTCTGGGTCTCCTTCTTCTGTATCGAGCGACTCAGATTTACCTGAGAACGTTAACCCACTGATGAGAGCCATTCTTGGCAAATCTTCAATAGACAGTAGAAACTTTCGTAAGGAAGGGTAATTATCAGAAGACATCTCCATACTAACATCTACAGTTTGAATACCTTCAGGAAGAGCTACGACTGGCTCCGATGGAAGGTTTGCATCCTTAGTGCTTGTCTCTTCAGTGGTTTCACCTTCTGAACTTTCGTTTTCATCTTCATTCTCATTTGAGAATTGATCGGTGTTCAAAGCATCATCAGAAAAGTCCAATTTATGAATATTACTTTTTGATACGAGTTCAGCGCGATTTAAATCGAGAATGAATTGATCGACCAATGGTTTAACAGGTACTTTTCTTTGGAGAACCGTCGTATCGAACGCATCTACCTTTTCATCCTCTTTCGCTTGAAGGAGAGCGATGAGTTTCTCATTTTGCTCAACCTGCTTTTCCAATCGAAGTACTTCTTGCTTTTTAGGAGCAACGCCATAAAAGTAGTACATCGTTACGCCAAATACAAGAAGCAGTAGACCGACTACCGTCAATAGATTTCTCGTACGATTATCCATCGGTCTCCTCCTCTTCCGCTCTAAGGTTTTCTTTATTTATCACGATCTGATAATCCGTTACATACCGCGGTAAAATCCTCGCGTCCTCTTCCGCTTCTTCCGCTAACTGTGCCGTTTGAACTGTAAGGACACTAGCTGACGTCACGTTATCAGACTGATTTAATTCATTAAGATATTGAGAAACTTCTTTCATCTGATCAAATTGCACAGTGACCGTTACAGTTTCATCGCCATCGAAAGCATATTCCATGAAAAAGCCCCGTTCAGGAAGACGTGTAACTAAATCGTCTAGTAGTTTCACCGTTGAAAATTCAACAGAATCTAACCAACTTACATACTGTTGCAGCGTGTCAGCAGAATTCACAAATTCAGAATCATTTCCTTCCATGACAGATAATAGTTCAGTCGTACGCTCGACTTTTTGTTCAAGTTCAGCTTGCTCACTCTTCAACTGACTAGCATTTACTACCATGATGATAAAAGCAATTAGTAAAACCGCTACGACTGATATTGGAACATATATAAATGAAATGGTACGTCTTGTTTTCTTAGGGAGTAAATTAATCTCAATCAGCATCACTGCACCCCTTTAAAGCAAGCCCCATCGCCGTATAATATTTCATCGGCAACGCTAGTCCATCTTCATCTTTGATTTCACTCTTCGTTTCACCCTTAACAGGTATCGCTAACGTTTCTTCTAACCGTAAGTTTAGTAGATCGATTTCCGGAAAGTCTCCTGATAGAAAAGCCGTTTGTATCGTTTTTCCACTCCTATTCATCGAATAGTAATAAAAATTGATAACACGCTCGATTTCTGTGATGCTCTCTTCAATTTTATCGTGTAAATCATTTTGATCTCCTGACCACTTCAAACTTTCAGATACTCTTGAAGTAGAATGAACTTCCCACTTGGAGTATGGTGTATCCATTAGAATCTGACGAATAAAGGCAGGCTGATGATTATAAAAAACACTAACGTTCATCGTTTGAATTCCAGCATGGATAATGAGAGTAGGTTCATATTGATCGATGAGACCATGATGATAATAAAGTCGATAGAGCGAAAGGGCAGTAACATCTGCAGCTTCCGGACGTAACGAAACGGATTCTAGTAAAGTAGATAGATCTGTAACGATGTGTTCTGGAGCAGCAAACAATAAAATCTCTTTATGCTCCTCGGTTGTTCGTACTAACTCATAATCAAATACCGCTTCATTAAAAGGAAGTTTAATGCTCGAACCGATTTCTAAATAGAGATGTCCCTTTATCTCGTCATCTGAAACAGTAAGTGGAAGCTTTTCATTTCGAAGAACCAAATAGGTATCAGGAACAAGAAATTGCACCTTCTTTTTTTTGATCCCCCACTCTTCTACACACTCTACAAGAATGTCTTTCAGCGTTTCACGTTCAATGATCTTCCCATTCTTAATGATATCGTTAGGCAAGAACCGTTCGTGATACACGCGAAGAGACCTGTCCCCTTTATTTATCTCAACCATACGGATCACGTGGTCATACAGTGCAAGGCTAATTTGTTTTGTCTGAGGCTTTAATCCCAAAAAGCGCATTCATTATATCCCCCTGTCACTACAAGAAACTAATATACCAATCTATGATGTTGTCTGAATAAAAGTAAGTGAGTAAAGCACCGAGTGCAATCGAAGGACCAAAAGGAATAGGCTGCTTTCGCTTTACTTTTCCACTTACCATCGCTCCAATTCCAATGATCGTTCCAAATAATGTTGAGAAAAAGAAAACGATCAAAAGATCTTGATATCCAAATACTAGCCCGAGGACAGCAAACAGCTTAATGTCGCCGCCTCCCATTCCACCTTTACTAACGACAGCGATGAGAAGCAATAGACAAAAACCGAGAGCAGCGCCCACCAAAGGACTAAACCATGGGTTCATCGGGACGATCACTCTCGAAATGAGAAAGTATGCTCCAAAAAACAACAGCACTTTGTCAGGTATAAGCATGTACGTAAAGTCTGACACAAACACAATGATTAAAAGTGATATCAGTCCATACGAGATAAGCAATTCTTTTGACCATCCCACCAGGAGCGGTGCGATCGTAAAAAGACATGCCGTTGTGAGTTCGACACCGGCATAGAGTGGAGAAAACTTTGTAGAACAGCCTTTGCACCTTCCTTTTTGTAGAACATAAGAAAACACTGGAATTAACTCGATCGGTGTTAGCACTCGCTCGCACGAAGGACAAGACGAACGAGGAGTTATGATCGAACGCTTCACAGGTATCCTTAGTCCCACCACATTAAAAAATGACCCTAAAACAAGGCCAACTATGAATAAATAACTATGTATTACGACCCCCATAGGTTTCATCCTTAATCGAAATAGTTTAGTAATTCGTTATGTATCGGTTGTTTATAAGGAGATAACCCTCCAGAGGAGGGTTATTGAAAAAATTATGGTGTAGCCTCTAGCTCAACTGAAGCTCTAGTTAATTCTGTAACCGCCACTGAGCCATCAATATATGCGTGCGTGCCATCTGAAAGAGTTACAGTATATGATGTTCCATCGTATTCGACTTTAGAAGCGGTTGAATCGTAATCACCTTCATTTCCTGGGGATTCAGGAATCGCTTCAAGGTAACCTGCAGTTATCAAATCCTGCATTGAGAATTCTTTTGTTCCATCTCCATCCTGAGCAATTGCCATTCTAGCTGCACTCGCCATCTGCTCAGCATTCGCAATATGAGCATCTGTCTTAGAATTATCAATCAGAGAACCAACCGCCGGTATTGCAATTGCAGCAATAATACCAAGGATAACAATAACAACTAAAAGTTCGATCAACGTTAAACCTTTTTCATTCTTCAAAAAGCGTTTAAACATTCCTTTTCCCCCTAATATAATAGTTAAGTATAAGATCTATGATGTCTATGTTTATCTAAAACTAGTAACCTACTTCTACTACCCCACATTATTGTAGATTTCAAACATCGGAACGATGATGGACAGTACGATTACCCCTACGATTGCCGCTAGAAAAACAATCATCAGCGGTTCGATCAAGGCCTTCAAACGATCAGTTGCGTTTTCTACTTCATCTTCATAAAAATCTGCTACTTTGGCTAGCATTGCGTCTAGCGAACCTGATTCTTCTCCAATCGCAATCATTTGCGTTACGAGAGGCGGAAAGATCCAGTGCTGCTTAAACGGCTCTGTTAATCGTTTCCCTTGTTCAAGCGAGGTTCTTGATTCACGCAATACTTTGACCACCACCTCATTCCCTACAACTTTTTCTACAATCGAGATCGACTGCAGGATGGGGACCGAGCTCGAGAACAGTGAACTCAACGTTCGCGTCATCTGTGCCATCGTCGCTTTCTGTAAAATCTTCCCGAATATCGGTGTTTTAAGTATAGCATAATCAAAATAATACTTACTAGATGGTTTATTACGAATTATAGAAATAAATCCAACAATTAACAAAAAAACCATAATTATCAGCCACCAAAATAACTGAACAAATTCACTTGCACCTAGTACGACTTTGGTAATGACCGGAAGTTCTCCTCCTAGATCGTTTAGCATTGAAGCAAACGAAGGGACTACAGAAGCTAACAAGAATATTACTACCCCGATCGCAATCAATCCAACAATGACCGGATATGTCATCGCAGAAATAACTTTTTGCCTAGTTTTATGCTGTTTCTCATAATACAAAGCAAGGCGGTCAAGTACGTTATCAAGGCTACCACTTACTTCCCCAGCGTAAATCATGTTGATAAACATCGCCGGAAAAACCTTCTTATGTTTCGCAGCAGATTGAGAAAAAGGATTCCCTGCTCTGAGTTCGATTTCTACATCTTGTAAGGCATGCTTTAACGCCTTACTTTCCGTTTGCTGTGCGAGGATTGCTGTTGAGTCAACAATCGACACCCCTGCTCGAAGCAGCGTTGCAAACTGACGCAAGTAAACGACAAAATCTCGAAGCTTTACAGGGTTACCTATCGTAATGTCTTTTGCTAAAAGGGAAGGTTCGACTTCCTGAATCTCCATTACAGCTATTCCTTTATCTTTCAGCTGCAGGATGACGTCACGTTTTGTTGCTCCTGTTAAATTTCCTTTTTTCACTCTGCCGTTCATTGTTTTACCAACGTATTGAAATTGGCTCATTGCCATTATTCCCCCTGTAAATATGGATCAGCAGCTTCTTTTGAAATCACACCATTCTTGATCAAATTCCGTATCGAACTTGATAGCTCTACCATTCCTGTCGATTTACTAGTTTGTAGAACGTTCGGGATTTGATAGACTTTGCTATCACGAATCAAATTCGCGATCGCCGGATTGTTTACTAGCACTTCAAACGCAGGTCTCCTCGATTTTTTATCAACCGTTGGAAACAGTCGCTGAGAGATAATCCCTACCAACACAGATGCGAGCTGAATTCGAATCTGTGGTTGTTGGCTCGGCGGAAACACGTCGATGATCCGATCCACCGTCGCTCCAGCGTTACTCGTGTGCAACGTCCCGAATACGAGGTGCCCCGTTTCCGCTGCGGTCACAGCTGTTTGGATGGTCTCTAGATCACGAAGCTCCCCTACTAGAACAACATCAGGGTCTTGACGTAGAGCAGCTCTTAAGCCACTTGCAAAACTCTTCACATCTGCGCCAATTTCTCGTTGATCGATCACGCAGTTTCGGTGACTATGTAGATATTCGATCGGGTCTTCGAGCGTAATGATATGCTTTTGGACGGTATGATTTAGAAAGTTAATCGCTGAAGCAAGCGTCGTCGACTTCCCTGACCCTGTAGGTCCAGTTACTAAGATTAACCCTTGAGGCTTCAAAGCGAGCTTCTTAATAATTTCAGGAGCATGAATGCTCTCAAGAGAAGGAATGGAAGACGGAACAACACGTATTGCTAGACTAATGCTTGTCCTTTGATGAAAAGCATTGATTCTAAATCTCGAAACACCTTTTAAACTATAGGAAAAATCTAAATCACCATGCTCTTTAAACGTTGTCCACTGTTCTTTTGGAATCAACAGCCTTGCCATCTGTTCAGTTGTGGCAGGCTCCAATGGTTCATTTCCATACCGTTTCAAGTCACCATGTATTCGTAAGATTGGAGGAACACCGATGGTTAAATGGACATCGGAGGCCCCTAACTTACATGCTGCTCGTAATAGCTTGTCCATTTGCTCTCTCATACCTTCACCTACTCATTACTCATTAAAAGCGACTCGTAGTACTTCTTCTGTTGTCGTTAACCCTTGCTTAACTTTTAGTAAACCATCGTCGATTAAGAAGATCGTCCCTTTTTTGATTGCATACTGGCGGATACTGCTCATATCTTCGTTGTTCATGATCTTCTTTCGTATCGCATCATCCATCACAAGGACTTCCTGAAGAGCAATTCTCCCTTTGTAACCTGTCATATTGCAATTTCCACATCCGGCACCACGTGAAATATCAGAGATGGTAATTCCTCTTTTTCTAAAAATCTCTTTCTCGCGTTCTGTTGCGGCCTCACGATGAAGACAGTCTTTACACACTCGTCTAACAAGACGCTGTGAGACGATACCGGAAAGCGAAGCAGCTACAAGGAAAGGTTCCACCCCCATATCGATTAATCGTGCTATCGTTGCAATCGAATCATTCGTATGCAGTGTACTCAAGACAAGGTGACCGGTTAGTGATGCTCTAACGGAGATTTCAGCCGTTTCAGTATCCCTGATTTCTCCAACCATGACGATATCAGGATCCTGGCGTAAAATGGACCTAAGTCCTTTAGAGAACGTGAGACCAACACCACTATTCACTTGAACCTGGTTGATGCCCTCCAACCGATATTCAACTGGATCTTCCACCGTAATGATGTTTGTTTCTTCCTGGTTCAAATGATTCAACGTTGCATAAAGGGTAGAAGATTTTCCTGACCCTGTTGGTCCAGTGATCAAGATGATGCCGTTCGGCTGCTCGATCATTTTACGGAACCGCTTATCGTTGATCGGATGAAAATCTAACTTTTCTAATCGATTCAATGTACTACTCATATCGAGTACACGCAAAACGATTTTTTCCCCGTAAACCGTAGGCAGCGTTGAAACACGAAGGTCAATTGGCTTGTGGTTGATACTAATCTTGATACGCCCGTCTTGCGGTACCCTTGATTCCGTAATGTTCAGGTTCGCAATGATTTTGACACGAGCAGTTAGCACATTCTGCATATGCTTCGGGAGGCTTCGCTCCGTTCGAAGATGACCATCTACTCGGTAACGAATAAGTAATTTTGTTTCTTGAGGATCAAAGTGAATATCGCTTGCTCTGTTTTGGACAGCGAACTGAATGACCTGATTGACTAGTCGCACGACCGGAGAATCTTCGTCAGTCACTTGATCTTCTTCTCTTTCATCTCGCTCTCCTGGTAGATCACTAAGCAACTCATCCATCGAATCATCGATTTCATAGTATTTGCTGATCGCTCGGTTGACATCATCTTTCGTCGCGATCGTTCGCTCGATCATAAACCCGGTTGATAATCGAAGGTCGTCCACTGCGAAGAAGTCCATCGGATCAGTCATCGCAACATACAGCTTATTGTTCTCTATTTTCAAAGGAACGAGATGATATTTCTTTACGATGTCTTTTGGAACGATATCGATCACATTTGTTTCGATAGGATAATTGTACAAACTCACATGTGGTACGCCTAACTGTAATTCGAGCACCTCGATAAGTTGCTGCTCTGTTAGAATGCCTTGTTCAATGAGAGCGTCGCCTAATTTCAAACCTTTAGGCTTTTGAGAGAGCACTTCATCGATTTTTTCTCGTGTGATGAAGCTGGACTCGACAAGGAGATCACCTAGTCGTTTCTTTGTTTGTCTCATCAATCTCCCTCCCTCTTGTATTCTAATCCCTTGATGATTTCACCGTCCTCCTCTCCATCTTTTTCTTCCTTACCTTCTGAGTCATTTGATGACCCTGAATTAGAGTTACCTTCAGAGTCTGAATTACTGCCGCCATTTTCATCATCGGTGGTAGATTCTCCGTTCTCTGAACCTTCTCCATTTTCTCCGCTACCACTATTGGAAGAGTCACCACCATCACTCGCCGTAGGCTCAGGATATGCTCTGTTCTCAACTCGGTGAACCGGAGGATAAAAATCCTCTAATAACTTTTCTGTTTTTATCACGCGATCATCTTGGTCAAGCGTCTCTCTATAGGTTTTAATCAATAGACCATCTTCGCCTTCTTCAACAATCGTCTTATTATTTCCACTCAAAGAAGCAGAATATTGAACGATCGTATCAGGAGAGAGAACTTCTTCTTCGACCTTTGGTCTGAATTGCAGAGGAAAAGCTGGACCGTTCAGGGTCGCGACCAGGGTATCTGTTTGCCACTCAAACATTAGTTTATAGGTCGTTGGGTTCGGGTTATAAAAAACGAGATCACGATTCGAAACATTCACCGCCGCATTTAAACCTGGTTCGCCATAGGACGGTGTATTTAGGGTGGTATGTCTTTCTAATACCTCAAAATTCGTATGAAGGATAATTTCATAAATCGCTGAAGCGAACATATTCAAGCTATCCGTTGCTTTATCTGTAACACCAGCAGCTGCTAACACCTGTTGTAAAGAAAAGTTCTCTTCAGGTTTTATCGTCACAGCCCCTATCTCATCAACAAGACTAGGAACAAGAATCAATTCAGATGTGCCTTTCACTTCACTTTGAAAGATCTCTTCTACATCACTATTTATCGAGTAATAGTTTGATAGATCGATGGCAATGGTATCTTTTTCAAGTGTAGAAGCATAGCCAATCAATACCTCCGACAACAATTCCAAACTGAAATTTGACGGGTTCACATCGAGCTCACCCATTTTCTCTTTCAGCAGCTCCTGGTTGACAGAGACATACAGAGGAACTTCACTCGATTTTGTCTCAGCAACTTCTTTTACAGTTTGTTCGATTTGAAACTCCCAGAGCTCTCCTGATAGAGGTACAGTTTGTTCATTGTATGAGAATGAAAGAGACTGAGACGCTTTCCATTCATCAGTCAATTGGGTTAGTTTTGCGTTCGCTTCTTGGGGTTCTAATCCGGACACTGAAACACTACCGATTAATGCATTAGGTGGTAACGTTTCTTCCCCAAATGCAGCGTCATAGGTATAAGAACCTATTAATGAAAAAGAACTAATAAAAAGAGTTGAAAAGACGATAAGACCCGCAGTTTTCAATAAACCCTTCTTCGTTTCAGAACTCATTTACTTCGCCTCTCTATCCTGATACATGCATCGACATTTCGACCACTACACCTACACCCGTTTCCTGAGCTTTCTCTATTTCATCTCTAGTGAGAACACTTCCTTCTTCAAACAAAAGTTCACCAGAAGGGGTATAAATATCTTTTAGTAGCTTTTTCCCTTCAAGAATTGCGATTTGCTTTTCTTTAAAACCATTATCCTCTTCCGCTGAAGGCTCTTCTTTTGGCGCCTCTCTGACAACTTCTACTTTGCCATGAGTTGAATACGTTTCAGATGTATATGGTTTCAGGGGTTCAAATAGCTCTTCTGGCTGGTTCACAATATGATCGATTGCATCTTCTGCTACAATCAAAAGATCTTTTCCTAACGTAATCACGTGCTCAGTTGATAAGAATTGTTCTGTATCATTCGTTTTGAACTCAAGTCCTATAACTCTTCCGGTATTGTCATCGAGATAATACTCGCTTACTTCTCCATGAAATTGACCTTTTCGGTTAATGATCTTCGTACCAATAATACTGATTTTTTTCTTTACTAGTTCATTTGCAATCGGTATTTCAGATAGATCAAAGATCGATTTCTCCTCTTCGATCATCACTGCGTATTCCCCAACACCAATCACTTTACGAAACGGAACAGCTTTTACACTTACGTCCCAATCTGGGTGGTCTACGGTTAGAAAATCGATAGACTTGTCCGAGGCGTTTACAACTAGTGATTTAACATGACCAATCTCTGAACCACTTTCAATACTGATAATTGGTAGACCTACGATTTGATTGCTTTTCTTCATCCTTCATCACACACCTGTTTCATCATTTTTGTTTGTATCGTGTCTTTAAGTAGTGAATTTCTTCAAGTAAAAGGGGATACTCACAACGCTTTTCCATTTCATCTAGAAGAGTGTTAAGTTTCGCCCATTCTTTTTGTACAATAAGAAAATCCCGATATTCTGCCGCGACAGCAAAATAGATATCATCCGTTAAATGGGAATCTAGTAACTGCTCGGTAACATTGACATACGCAGATCTATTTCCACTGTTTTTTAAGTAACTCGCTTGTTCACGTAATAATGCAACCATTTCACCAGCAATCTGTTCAGACTGATCTTCAACAACTTCATCACTGATTTCCTCATCATTTGAATCGTTCACTTCAGCATCAGTTGGATCGAGTACATCTTCATCGTCATCATAAGTTTCTACTCGAATATTGTCCTCAGCGGAAATTTCATCACATTCTTCTTCACTATCATCAAAAGAGTCGTTATCTAATCGAGATTCAAAATCGTTGCTTCGAGATGATTGAGGGTCCTCATCCTCGTCAGAACCTGATTCACTCTCTAAATCTTCATCAACCTTCACTTCTTCTTCCAACTCTGAGACTTCAAAATCTTCTTCAGCAATGTTCTCTACGGTCAGTTCTTCTTCGCTTTCCTCGAAATCATTAGATGGTGCTTCTTCTAAAACAGACTCAAGGCGAAGAGAGAAATCGATCCCTTCTATATCATCTGCTGTTTCTTCGGTTTCGTTAAGCGCCTCTTTCACCTGTTCTTGTTCATCTGCATGATCAATAGGCTCTTTTGTTGTTTCATAGTCTGCCTCTTCTAAAACTTCTACAGTTTCAAGCACTTCTACGTATTCATCATCGTAAGTATCTTGATCCAACTCACGATTTTCTTCAGCATGTTCTTCTATGTTATCTAATTCAATTAAAGATTCCGTATCTTCCTCCGAAACCTCAAACTCTGAGTTATCTTCCGACGATTGTTCTAGCTTCTCAGCACCTTCTGACTCTTCAAAATCTATTTCTTCTAAATTAAGGTCCTCATCTTCTTCATCGACAATTTCTGAGGGACTGTTTACTAATTCGTCCTCGGGTTCAAGAATTTTTTCTTCAGCTACTTCTATTCGATTATAGTAATCTTCCAATAATTCCTTGCTTCCTTCCGAGGAAATCAACAAGTAATTTGCTTTTTTCCAAATAACATACATGATGACCATCGCTACAAGAAGCACTAGTACAAAGGCGATCGGGAGTGGATAAATAGATTTAAATACAAGTAGTAGTAAGCTTAACAGCAACCCCATCCCAGCAACGACGTACTTCTGTATACGTGAAAGACCAAGTGGTGCAACCATCAATAGTAATAAAAGCAAGCTTCCACCAACTAAAGCCAATAAATAACCCACTAGCTTGCCACCTCCTAAATAAAAATATTATCAAATTCTAACAATAAAAAGAAATTTATGTAGTTTATTGTATAATAGTATTTAAGAATTGGAAACATTACTCTTATTAATTAATCATTTCTTTTATTGGGGGTTTTTGGAAATTGAGTAAAAGCGAAGGATTTACTTTAATAGAAGTCCTGGTGTCTCTATCTTTATTAACATCTATCGTACTAGTCGCCTCCTCTTTTTTCACACAATCAAATACCATTTCCTCCTACAACAACCAAAAGCTAGTGGCTGTAAACCTTGCACGCGCAACACTCGAAAGGGTTCAACTATCACCAGAAACCTATATTACTGATGGACTAACTGGTGGACCTTACACGTATCAAAGCTGTAAAAGGAACCCAAAAACAGATTGTAATAATTATCAAATTAAAATCAATAACCACGAGTACCTGATTAATGTTTCAGTTTCACAAGATTCAAATGAACAAGGAATAGAGTTAGTTGACGTCCGTGTTGACGTTGTATTACCCAATAAGAAACCAACCATCGAAACTTCAGTAGAAGGGTACGTTAAATATGCAGCAATATCTCCGTGATAATAGAGGACTAACGCTTCCAGAGGTTTTAGTTACACTCGTCCTTGTATCGATCGTTTCCCTAGCAATCTATGCTTTTCTGTTTAACGGACTCCATTCTTATCAGAAAATCAGCACTGAAGCTGCTTTTCGAGATGAAGCCGATATCGTGATGACCTCGTTCATCAATACGCTCTATCCTGTGAAAGAAGAAGAAATTACTTCGAGAGACTTTGACTCCTCCACAAATACTTTTCTACTTACGATCAACAGTTCCACAACGATAGGATTTAAAAATGGAGATGCTCTATTGAATGGGAACGTATTAAATGGTTCTTCATTTGATCTAACTGGATCAACGATCAAAGAGAACTCGTCTGGTAATTTTGAAATTAGTATTAGCATTAAAGACAAAGCTGTTGACCACGCAAAACCATTAACACTCGTTAGCGAAATTGGACTTATTACGGAGGGCGAAAATGGACCATAAACGACTTTCAGATGAACGCGGCTCAAGTCTTGTGCTAGTATTACTCGTTACGTTGATTTTCACTGTTCTAGGTCTCTCCCTACTTAGCGCAACCGTTAACGGAACAAAACGGACTGAACTACGTGAAGACGATGTACAAGCCACATTCGTTGCTGAAAAAGGTGTCGATGAACTCGTCCAATCAATACAAGCTGATCTAAGAAATGGACTCGGATCTTCCGGACTCCAGAAAGAAGATTTTACTAGATTAATCGATCGGACGGTAAGCAATTACACGGACCCTACAGTATTGAGTCACGATACAGGCGAATCTTCAGCGAAGATTGTAAATGTGGACACGACTTCAAACGCATTAAGGCGCCTGATTGAAGTAGAGAGTGTCGGTACGGTTAACAACGAAACCAAAACCGTCACCAAAACATTGGAAATTGGACCAGATTCCTTTCCTGAAGTTCTAAAATATGCAATCGGAGCCTACCAACTTTGCCCAAAAGATCCTAGCTGTGATGTTAAAGGGGAAGGGAATTTGTTTCTGCACGGAGCGGTAGATATTACCGGCGACCTACTCGTTGACGGTGACCTTGTCACAACAAATCAAGGGGTTGCTATCTATGGTAATAAAGATTATTGGATCGATACGTTCCTTCCTATTATTAAGAGCGTTGAAGGTCCGCCTAAAAAAGCAAAGATGGTTATAGGTGGTTCGATTTATAATTTCACAAATGAACCTCAATACAAAAACCACATTAAGAGAATGAACTTTAATGATAGTAAGTATATTGAGGTAGAAGCAAAACAAGCTTTTGCTGGAAACGACTATCCACTTATTGAAAACCGAGAACCTGTTCGAGATCCAGTTGATATTGAGGAAAGAGAAAGTTCGTTCAAATATGAATTAAATGATAGGCTTATTAATGGCGAATCCATTACCTATAAGAAATTCGGAGAATTGGAAGATTATCCGAAGACTGTGTTTATAAATGGTATGAACATGCCAAACGACAATGTCTATCCATACTATAATGATGATGACGACGATGATGATGAAGATGAGCTAGAGGATATGAAAAAATTTAAGAATATCGTTTTCTATAACAATAACCTATTCAAACGTTTTAGCGCAGATAAGAACGTATATTTAACAGGTAATGCTTACTACCATAGCAAGACGTCAACAAAGAATGGGATGTATGTTGGGGAAAACCTTTATATTGGTAATACTATCTCTAATAATAATCAAAGGCACAAATTAAAAGTTAGTGGAACTTATTTCGTAGAAGAAGATTTAACAATTTTAAATGCTGACATACAATTTAATGCCATTATTTATGTAAAAGGTGATGTGAATATACAATATTCAGTTTTAAAAGGGTTAACAGAGAACGGTAAAGAGGGATCATTAATTGTTTTTGCAGAAGGAGATATCCATATAAGTAATAACTCCGTTTACGAGGATACACCAAGTAATATTCGAGGGTTCTTTTATTCTGAAGGAGAATTCGAAATGTATGGTGTGGGCTCAAATGTTCACATTGATGGGGGGATTTCTGCGAGGAGAATCGTTCTAAATGCAGTTAAAGGTCAGTCTCGAGACTCCAACCCTAATAACTCTCAATTTGTTAAATATGGAGATGGATACTTCCAACTCCCAAGTTACCAACAAAATCAACCTTCCAGACTAAAAATTTCATACAACCCTGATATCATCAAGACCTACTCCGATTTAAAAACGGAGGAGCCTTATATTAAAGTTGTAAATGAACCCGTCCCAATCGATCGTACTAAAGATTAATTATAGAAAGCCCGCAGCTTCAATTGAAGCTGCGGGCTTTTCTTATCCGACATAGCTAGCAACACGATTTCGTCCTCGCTGTTTCGCACCAGTATACATCGCACGGTCTGCGTTCCGAATGAGCGTCTGACCATCTTCACCTTGGTCAGGAGCGGAAGCAACACCAATACTCGCTGTAATATAAATTACCTGTCGATTGCCATTCTCTAAGTCATTAAAAATTTCAAAAGGTTGATCTGCAATAGCAAACCTCAGTTCTTCAGCCACCTGAAAACTATGGTCATGCGAAGCATCATCGAGAAGGATGATAAATTCTTCTCCTCCAAATCGCGCCACCGTACCTTTATCACCAATTTGTTCAACAAGGCGATTTGCAAGGCCACATAGTACTTCGTTACCACTATGATGACCAAATGTATCATTCACTTTCTTAAAGTGATCGATATCTAACAGGATGATAGAAAACGGCCGGTTATTTTCTTCGTATGCTAGATACCTTTCGTCTAGCAACTCTTCAAAGAAACGGTAATTGTATAGATTTGTTAATGGGCACGTTTCACTTCTTCTCTTTGTTTCTTCATAGTTCTTTGCATTGTCGATCGCCACTGCAAGATAGTTTGCTAATATTTGTAGCACGAGTATATGCTGCTTCTCATACGAGCGAACTTTATTCGATGTGAGCGTGATAATTCCTACCACTTTCTTGTTCCGTTTCATCGGTACTGAAATGATAGAATTAGCCGAAAGCGGTAAGACACCAGAAGTTAAGCTCTTCCACTGAGACCGTTTGCTATATAGACGACTACGGCCACTACGCCAAACAATTGAGCTAATTCCTTCTTGAGTAGGACTTTCCCCAGGTCCTGGTATGACCCCGACTCCCCGCTCGTATGTTTTGATAAGAGATAGCCTTCGCACATTTTCAGCATCCATCACATAGGCATGATCTACTTCAAACATGTCTGTTGTTTTTTCTAGGAATAAGTTCAGTATGTCATCTGTATCAAGCCGTTGTGTAACTTGCTGACCAATTTCGCTTGTTTTATGTAGGAGGTCATTTACTTTACGACTAGAGTAATACAATCTGAGCATGAGAGAAATTAGGATAAAAGGCACTCCTACAAAAAGAATCGCAATTGCACCGAGGTATGTATGAAGCATATAGAGTAGGAAGCCAATGGGTAGCGTAACTGCAGTTGTGATCGCTTCCCAAAGCATATCTTTTCCAAAGAAAGTAGTATCAGCTTCTCTATATACGAAAACCTTTAGAAAATGCAGTAATATCTGATTAACGAAGATTAATGAAAACGTGTAAGCTAATGCAGGCAGAACTTGAAACATCGCATTACCGGAAAATTCCCCAACCGTTCCACCTAGTGCATAGAATAAACCACCTGAAATAAGAGAAATCATCATAAACATGAGCATATTGACTGGGTAGCGATGACTTTCTTTTTTCGTTACACGTAAGTTAAGTAGAAAGACTAAGATAGATAGTTGAGTTAAGACCATTTCTACAAATAGACCATATCTCAAAAATACAGTAAGCGAGATTCCCTGAATGAAGAAGATATCGATTCCTTTTACATTGATCGGCATTAGGGAGACGACTGCAAGGAGTGCAAATAGTGCTAGAATATCTAACACATTTCCTGATAAATCAGGGGGATAGAAGATATATGTTGCAATGATAAGTGTAGGCCAAAAGGCTAACCAAGTGAGCCAAACTTTTAAAGTCATACTTGCATTCACCTTCTCCCCCCTTCCATCTTCCGTCCTTTTAAAGAATAATTTTCCATTTCTTCAAATTGTTTAAGTTTATAATAGCAAAAAATGAAGGAAAAGTCCTAGTATTTTGTATTTATTTCAAACTTTTTAGATAACTTCGAACTTCAGCAATAAAATAGAGTGATCCAGTCACTAAGACAAGGTCCTTTTCATCTGCTTTCTTCATCACTGCATCGACTGCTGTCCTCCAGTTTTCTTCATAGGCTTTTTCTGAAAACGAACACCTTTTATATTGCTCACTTGCACGAACAGCTCTCGGAAAATCGAAAGTCGTAAACGTAATAGTAGATACAATAGGATAGAGAGGCTTGAGCATCGCTTCAATATCTTTGTCTCCAACAGCACTAAACACAGTGTAGATGGTACTATCCGGATAGCGTTTTCTGATCGTATCAGCAAGACTAGCGATACCTTCCGGATTATGTGCACCATCAATAATGACATCTGGATTTGTAAGCATATGTTCGAACCTACCTGGCCAAGATGCATTTAATAAACCTCGTTTGATCATATCTTCTTCAATATGAAGACCATAAAACACTCTTAAATACTCCATCGCCATTAAGGCTGCCGATGCATTCTTCACCTGATGAAGCCCCTTCATTTCAATGCTTACATTTTCTATTGTTCTATATGGGGAGTGAAACGTGAAGGTCTCTCCATCCTTAGTCGACATTACATTGCTTAGCCTGAATTCTTCATTTAACTTATAGCACTTTGTGTTATTTTCTTTTGTCGTTTCCATTAGCATGTTTCGAACAAGGTCATTCTCTGCAGTCGTGACAAGAGGTACACCTGATTTAATAATACCTGCTTTTTCAAACGTGATTTGTTCGAGGTCATTACCAAGAATATGCATATGATCGAATCCAACGTTCGTAATGACCGAAACTAACGGATGGATCACGTTCGTAGAATCCAATCGACCACCTAATCCAACTTCCATCAAGACGATATCAGGATACGCAATTTTTCCAAAATACACGAAGCTAATGAGCGTAATCACCTCAAACTCTGTTGGCGAACCTAAAGAAGTGTTCGATGCTTCTTGTACGATGGGATAAACACGGTTACATACCTCAACTAAATCATTTTCTGGTATAGGTGTTCCGTTTAATGCGATACGTTCAGTAAACGATTCGATATAAGGGGAAGTGAACGTTCCTACTTCATAACCTGATTCCTGTAAGATGTGTCTCATATAGGTTAGAGTAGATCCTTTCCCGTTCGTACCACCAACATGAACAAACTTTAACCGTCTTTCTGGATGACCTAATCGTTCTAGCATCCATTCCATTCGTTCTAATCCAGGCTTAATGCCATGATTTAATAAGCTGTGAATCCAGCTTACTGCTTCTTCATATGTGTTGAACATCCTTCCCACACCTTTCTTCAAAAGAAGGCGAATCCCCTTTTGGAGATTCGCCATAGCTTTATTTTTTTAATTCGTTAATACGAGCTTCAACATTGTTTCTACGCTCTAAATAATCCTTTTCCTTCGCACGCTCTTCGGCAACAACCTTCTCAGGAGCTTTGCTAATGAATTTCTCGTTAGCTAGTTTCTTTTGTACGCGCTCTACTTCGGAGTCTAGCTTCTTCCATTCACCTTGTAGGCGTTCGATTTCTTCATCTATATCGATTAATCCTTCAAGCGGCAGGAAGAGCTCTGCCCCAGAAACGACTGCTGTCATCGATTTATCAGGAGCTTGTAGATCAGCAGAAATCGTAAGAGCTTCAGGGTTACAGAAACGTTCGATATACTGCTTATTCTGCTCAAGCTGAGCCTGTGCTTCAGAAGTCTTTGGCTTGACCTGAAGTTCGATCGGTTTACTAGGAGCCACGTTCATTTCTGCACGGATGTTTCGAACAGAACGAATGATTTCAGTTAGTAGAGCCATATCTGACGCTGCATCAGGGAAATGAAGAGCATCTTGTTTCTCTGGCCAGCTCGCAACTGTGATCGATTCTCCTTTATGAGGAAGGTGCTGCCAGATTTCCTCAGTAAGGTATGGCATGAACGGATGTAGCATGCGCATCGTCTGATCTAGTACATAAGCTAAAACAGAACGAGTTGTTTTCTTCGCTGCTTCATCTTCCCCGTACAATGGAAGTTTCGCCATTTCGATATACCAATCACATAGATCATCCCAAATAAAGTTGTAGAGGTATCGACCAACTTCACCGAACTCATAATTGTTGATTAGGCGTGTTACCTGATCGACCGTGTCGTTCAGACGCGTTAGAATCCATTTATCAGCAGTGGACTTTTCACCAGTAAGATCGAGCTCATCGTATTCCATGCCATCCATGTTCATAAGAGCAAAACGAGAAGCGTTCCAAATCTTGTTTGCGAAGTTCCAAGTTGACTCAACCTTTTCCCAATAGAATCTTAGGTCATTACCTGGTGAAGAACCAGTAGCTAAGAAGTAACGCAAAGAATCAGCACCATACTTCTCGATTACATCCATTGGGTCTACACCATTTCCGAGAGACTTACTCATCTTACGTCCTTCAGAATCTCGTACAAGTCCATGAATAAGTACGTCGTTGAATGGACGTTGTTCAGTAAACTCAATACCTTGGAAGATCATTCGAGCTACCCAGAAGTAGATGATATCGTAACCTGTTACGAGTACATTCGTTGGATAGAAACGCTTGAAGTCAGCTGATTCTTCGTCAGGCCAACCCATTGTAGAGAATGGCCATAGAGCCGAGCTAAACCACGTATCAAGAACGTCTTCATCCTGTTTCCAGTTCTCAATATCTTTAGGCTCTTCGTCACCTACATAAATTTCACCAGTTTCTTTATGGTACCAAGCTGGGATACGATGCCCCCACCACAGTTGACGTGAGATACACCAGTCACGGATGTTCTCAATCCAATGAAGATACGTTTTTTCAAATCGTTCTGGGACAAAGTTTACTTTATCGTCTGATTTTTGAAGATCGATCGCTTGTTTTGCTAGAGGTCCCATTTTTACGAACCATTGCGTTGAAAGATATGGTTCAACAACTGCACCGCTTCGCTCAGAATGACCTACTGAATGAACATGCTCTTCAATTTCAAAGAGAGTACCTGCTTCTTGAAGATCTTTAACGAGCTGCTTACGGCACAGGAAGCGATCCATTCCTTTGTACTTACCTGCGTTCTCATTCATTGAACCGTCTTCATTCATAACAAGAATTCGCTCAAGGTCATGACGGTTACCGATTTCGAAATCATTTGGGTCATGAGCAGGAGTAATCTTAACTGCACCAGATCCAAACTCCATATCTACATAATCATCGGCTACGATTTCAATCTCGCGCCCAACGATCGGAAGAATGGCTTTCTTACCAATCAGATGCTTATATCGCTCATCTTCAGGGTGGACAGCGATCCCAGTGTCTCCAAGCATCGTCTCAGGACGAGTTGTAGCAATCTCGATATGTCCAGATCCATCAGCTAGCGGATAGCGCATATGATAGAAATGACCCGTTACTTCTTGATGGATAACTTCGATATCAGATAGGGCGGTTTTTGTTTTGGGATCCCAGTTAATAATATACTCGCCTCTATAGATGAGACCTTTTTCATAAAGCTTAACGAATACTTCTCGAACTGCGTCTGATAAGCCGTTATCAAGCGTAAAACGCTCTCTAGAATAATCAAGAGATAGACCAAGCTTTGCCCACTGACTTCGGATGAAATCAGCATACTCTTCTTTCCAATCCCAAGACTTCTCTAGGAACTTCTCTCTTCCTAAGTCATAACGAGAAGTACCTTCTTCTCGAAGTTTCCCTTCTACTTTTGCCTGAGTGGCAATACCTGCATGGTCCATTCCAGGTAACCATAGTACGTCATATCCTTGCATTCGTTTAAAACGCGATAGGATATCTTGAAGTGTTGTATCCCAAGCATGCCCAAGGTGTAGTTTACCTGTTACGTTAGGAGGCGGAATAACAATCGTGTATGGGGTTTTATTCTTATCTCCTGTTGCTTCAAAAAACTTTCCGTCTACCCAATATGGGTACCATTTCTGCTCAGTTGCCTGTGGATCATACTTTGTTGGCATCGTTAGTTCTTTATTAGCCATTACTATCCATCCTTTCCAATCAATAAGTCGATAGCAAACAAAAAAACTTCTCCCATCCTCGGTAAAAAGGACGAAAGAAGTTTCGCGGTACCACCTTTATTTACAGCTCCAGAAAAAGAAGAGAAGCTGTACGCTTCATTGAATAACGGATTCACCGGCTTCTCCTACTACTATTTCAGAGAAACAGCTCCAGGGCGACTTCAAGTGTTACGTTCCTAAGAAATCTCTCAGCAAATGATTTCTCTCTCTGAAGGGTTCACACTTTACTACTCCCTATCGTTGCCTGTCGACTATTTGTATTCATAAGTTTACCTTTTGTATAAAAAACCGTCAAGATACTATTAGCCCTTTTTATTATGATAACCACTTTTTCTTCTACCTAATCACCCAAACTACTGTGCATACATACGCTGATTGTATCGAAAGTACTGTGAAGGAGACATAGACATGAAAAAGCGATTTGGAGGAATCAACCGTTATCAGCTTCCGCCATCCTTTTATAAGTTCAGAGACATATTAGCCCAATTTGTTCCGCCTTTTATCTTCTTCCAAGCGATTAGAACGATACTTTTTCCAACTTCAGTTGATGTGCTCATCTTAATTATCCTAGTAGCCTTAGAAGTGTGTTTTTATTTCGAATGGATTTAAGCTCGCATGTGCTGTAATGTGTTCGTAATTCCGTTCATCACTTCTATTTTTTTCGTAAAATGCCGGACATGCTTCATATGTGACCAGTTACGTCGATTACTAGTAAAATGGGTCACACTGTTAAACAACGATTCAGGAAAATATAAGTAGCTAGCAAGTAAATCCTTCTCCTCTTCATGTAGAGCAAACTGGCTTTCGTAGCGAGACATATTCGAAACTAATACTTCTGGATTGTATTGAAACGGTGGAACTGCTGAACGTATCAGATAAGTGAGATCCCTTACCGGAGAGTCCATGACAGATCGTTCAAAGTTTATAAAATAACCTCGCTCTCCTCCAGCAATAAAATGCGATGCTGAGCATTTCCCATGGCAGAGCACCGTTCTAAATCTCTTCGATTCATTTGTTTGTTCAAACCAATAGTCTAATCGCGACTTAGACAGATCGCAATTCTTCATCAACTGATGGAAATGAGTAGCAAATGTAAGTTCAAATGGGGAGAGGTAAATACGTTTTTCAATGTCGTTGACGTACTTCTCCATCTCAAACTGCCGACTTTCTCTTAAGACGACCATCTTATCATAGAATTGTTTGATCGATTCTTCTGAGAAAGCATGATCTTTCACTGAATAGCCGTGTAACTCTGCCAAGCTTTGAATCATTTGTCCTTCTTTTAAAGAAGGATTCACATGCCCTTCTTCTATCCATGGAGACAAGTACATCACACGATCTTCCACAACTACAAACGTATCGCCATATTTTGTCTTGACGATTGGTACAAATCCATTGAATTGCAATTCTTTGAAATAGTTCTCCAAATATAGCATCCAGTCCATTCGATCTCTGGTCAAGTTGGTATCTTTAAGAGCAAACGTGCCCTGATTTGTTGTGACCTTTAACACTTTCCCATATCTCTCATAGTTTTCAGGAATCAGATCATATTGAAATAAAATTGCACCAAGGTTATTCATAGGAGAAGGTCCTCCTGGCCGGAACAGAAAGCTTAAGAGCTTCACATAATTCCATCGTAGCTTCCCATTCTTTCTCAAAACGGTGATAAATTTCTTCTTCATCCCGACAGCACTGCATGTGATCAATACATTCCTTCCATTCCCAAGGAGAGATCAATGCACCCTTCACTTGCTTCGCTAAGCCTTTTGAGATTGCGTTAAGTAAACTTGCCCAGCATGCCTGAATGTCCTCTACTCGCTCAAAGTCAAGCGCTTTTCGAATCACCTGATGGGCAGACTCGGGAGGCTCTTCACTCAAATTATAGTAGTACTGTCCATTTATAACGTTCAACTCGTTTCCAACGTAACAAGTCGGAGACAACGTTTTTTCGTGTGTTAATCGTTGTTTCACTTTCGGAATGGCTCTAACTAACAAAGAATAGTATCTTTCATTCTTTTGCTTTAGATTGTTTAATGCTTTAATGGATTCTTTATAAGGAAACACGCCTCTATCTTTCTGATTATGATAAGGAAGTTCGTTTGAAATATCGAGTAATGAAGCGATTAGGAACCCTTTAAACTGTGGGTCATCATCGATGGCTGACGATGAATCGATAACATCATGGACTGTAATGAAAGATTGATCGATTTGAACATAAGGCAAACCGTCGCGTGTACGAATCATGCGATTGCACATAATTCCCGATTTAGAAAAAAGACGGTCACGGAAGTTGAGATGATACTCAAGCAATTTCCGATCCCGCCAATACGTTACCTTTTTTGTTCCAACATGTGTTTCAATTAAATTGGTATGATTCCACTTCATGTCCTCAAACCCGTATTTATATTGAAGAACCATTGTAATGTCCATTTGTACTACCCCTTTTCACACCATTTACCGGTTAACGGGGATGTATAAGATCTGGCCTTCTCTAACTTCTTCTTCATCGAGTCGATTCACTCTAGCAAGGTGACTCGGCAGTACCCTATAACGCTCCGCAATTTCTGTGAGGGAGTCTCCGGGTTGGATGATACACATTTTCATTTTCGAGAAATTCTCTTCATCTTTCGTTAACATGTTTGTTAAATATAATGCATTTTCTTCACGGATTGGTTCTCTTTCTTCCACATTTTCTTCTTCAACCTCTTCTTGCTCAATTTGTGGTTCATAGCCATAGCCGTAGGCTCTTTGAGCACTTTCTTCGTTATGATTATAGTAACTTGCTTCAGAACTTTGGCCAGCCATTCTAGTCAGTAGATCATAATTCGTTTCGTTATCTGCTTCGTCCTGCACTTCTTCATGTTGTACATGTTCCACATGCTGCTCAGGAGGTTGAGCTCTCATATCGACTTGTGGCGTTCGTACATTTGCAGGAAACATATCCGGCTCATCAGCCTCATTGTTCACATATTTCACGTCTGTTTCCCATACTGATTCATCTGATGACCTTTCTTCTTCCATCACCTCATCGTACTCCACTTCTGAATCATTTTCATAAGCCGAGTAGCTGGCGTCTCCTTGAATGCCGCTTATTGAAATATCAGCATTAAGTTGCAAACAGTTTGTTTCACAGAGCGTGTAGTCAAAGGTGTCTACCGTAACATAAATATCTTCAAGCTTACGGATCCTACTTGCTGGGATTGTAATATCAACAGGGAAACGGTGGCCGATTGTAGCTGTTCCATCCTCACGAGTTTCCACTTCGTGAACGGAGCGATAAACAGAAGAATCATTCTCTTCATCTTCACTACCATCATTCTCTCTTTGAAGATACTCCCCTGATAAATACAAACATCCTTTAACCGCTACATAATCCTCATATTCTTCAATGGAAATTTCAGGGTCTAGCGAAATCGATAAAACCTCTTCAACTTCCTGTCCTTTCTTTAACCATACCTGCTCCTCAACGGAGAAATGCAAATGTGAATCATTCTGCATGCTTTCTCCTCCTTTCGAACATTATCCATACATTACACGTTTATGAGTAGGATGCAGGATTATGTCTAAAATATTGAAAAAGGTTGATATACTATTTGATTTTAAGCGTAAAAAAAAACCTGTCAGGATCATCCTAACAGGTGTTGAACTTATTTAAGTTTTGAGAAGGCTGCTTCTGCAGCTGCAATGGTTTGATCGATATCTTGATCTGTATGTGCTGTTGAAAGGAAAAGACCTTCGAACTGTGAAGGAGGAATGGAAACTCCTTGATCAAGCATTTCTTTAAAATACTGAGTAAAGTAATCAAGATTAGATGAAGATGCCGTTTCAAAGTTCACAACATCCTGATCTGTGAAGAAAAATCCAACCATTGATCCTGCACGGTTAACTGTATGAGGGATGTTGTATTTTTCAGCAGCTTTTGAAAGACCTTCACCCAAACGCTCTGCTTTCCGTTCAAACTCTTTATAGCTTTCTGGAGTCAGTTGTGCAAGAGTTTCATACCCAGCTGTCATAGCTAGTGGATTCCCGCTCAATGTACCAGCTTGATAAATCGGTCCACTTGGAGCAATCTGAGCCATGATTTCTTTTTTACCACCATAAGCTCCAACTGGAAGACCTCCGCCGATTACTTTACCAAGACACGTAAGGTCAGGTGTAACGCCGTAATAGCCTTGTGCACAGTTAAAACCAACACGGAATCCAGTCATGACTTCGTCAAAAATGAGAAGAGTGCCGTTTTCCTCTGTAATTGTGCGCAATTCTTCTAGGAAACCAGCATGTGGTGGGACAACGCCCATGTTACCAGCTACAGGCTCAATGATAACCCCTGCTATATCATCACCAAACTCTTTGAATGCATACCGTACACTCTCAAGGTCATTGTATGGAACCGTAATCGTGTTCATCGCAATTCCTTCAGGAACTCCAGGGCTATCCGGTAGTCCAAGGGTTGCAACGCCAGAACCTGCTTTAATTAATAGAGAATCACCATGCCCATGATAACACCCTTCAAATTTGAGGATCTTATTACGACCTGTATAGCCTCTTGCTAGACGAAGCGCACTCATTGTAGCTTCCGTACCAGAGTTCACCATTCGAACGATTTCGATAGATGGAACACGCTCAACAACTAGCTCAGCTAGCTTTGTTTCATACGTACTCGGAGCTCCGAAACTAGTGCCTAGCTCTGTAACTTCTTTCAAGCTACTTACTACCTTCTCGTCAGCGTGTCCAAGAATGAGGGGGCCATATGAAAGAACATAATCGATGTACTCATTTTTATCGATATCATAAATCTTAGACCCTTTCCCTTTTTCCATAAAGATCGGATCAAGTCCTACTGACTTAAATGCTCGTACAGGACTATTCACCCCTCCTGGCATAACTTTGGATGCTTCCTGAAACGCTTCTTTGGAACGATCATAATTTCCCATAATCGAATCTCCTCTCTATACTTATTTATCTAACCAACGTGCAGCATCTTTTGCAAAATACGTAATGATTAAGTCTGCTCCCGCTCGCTTCATACTTGTTAATTTCTCAAGAACAACTTCTTCTTCATTCAACCACCCATTTTGGCTGGCTGCTTTTATCATCGAATATTCCCCACTTACGTTATAAGCAACCATCGGAAGAGGGAAGCGATCTTTTAGCTCACGGATGATATCAAGATAGGAAAGAGCTGGCTTCACCATTAAGAAATCAGCACCTTCTTCAACATCACTTTCAGCCTCTCTGATTGCATCCAATCGGTTAGCAGGATCCATTTGATACGTTTTTCGATCTCCGAACTGTGGAGAACTATGAGCAGCATCACGGAATGGACCGTAGAACGCAGAAGAAAACTTCACTGCATAGCTCATGACAGGCACATCTACGAACCCAGCTTCATCAAGACCTTTTCTAATAGCACCGACGAACCCGTCCATCATATTGGAAGGAGCGATGATATCTGCTCCAGCTTCCGCTTGTGAAATCGCAGTTTTTGTTAAAAGCTCAAGCGATTCATCATTCAATACATAACCATCTTCGATCACGCCACAGTGTCCATGGTCTGTGTATTGACACAGACAAGTGTCAGCAATAACGGTTAGCTCTGGAAATTCATCTTTAATTTGCTTAATCGCTCGTTGAACGATCCCTGTCTCACAATATGCTTCAGATCCAACTGCGTCTTTATGGTTAGGTACGCCGAACACTATGACGGATTGAATGCCTAGTTCAACTACCTCTTTAATTTCTGCATTCAAATGATCTAAAGAAAAGTGGAACACACCTGGCATCGATGGTACTTCTCTTCTCACATCGTTTTCTTCTACAGCGAAAACAGGATAGATCAGATCTTCTTTATGTAAAAATGTTTCTCTAACCATTGCTCTCATTGAGTCTGATCTTCTTAATCTACGATGGCGACGAAAATTTTCGGCTTTCATTAGTATCCTCCCTATTCTAGAAAGTAATGCTCAAGACTTTGGAGCAATCCTTCGATCGTATATTCTTTCGGAACAACGTCTGCTTTCAACCCATAAGACTGTAGCGTATTATCCGTGATTGGTCCGATTACCGCAATCGTAATTCCTTTTAAGCTTTCTTTCAAATCGTTCACTTTCAGCAGCTCCACAAAATGATGAACCGTGGAAGATGAAGTAAAAGTGATAACATCGATCTTCTTATTAGTAATTAGATCGGTTAATTCTTTCTCGGAATCATACGGAATAACCGTGTCATATATAGTTAAATCTTTTACAGTAAGCCCTAGTTTCATCAGTTGCTTTGGCAACACTTTTCTACTTAAGTTCCCACGCGGTAACAACACACTTTCTCCTGCTTCTACCGATTGAGAAAGTGCCGAGATTAATCCTTCCGCAGTATAATCTTCAGGAAGAAGGTCGATGGTCACATGATGTTGTTTGAGCGCTTTAGCCGTCTTGCTGCCTACTGCAGCCACTTTTATATTCCTTGGAAGTGACGCTTCTTGAAAAAAGTACCGCACCCCATTTGAGCTCGTGAAAACCACCCATTCATACTGAGAGATATCGATTGTATTTAAAGCATGTAAACGTGGTTTAAACGCAATGAGGGGAATTTCTACCGAAACTCCCCCTCGCTTCTCAACTAACCTAGAAAATGTAGCTGCCTGCCCCCGAGCTCTCGTGACTAGTACACGTTTCCCTGAGAGCGGAGAAATCATTGATCGAGTTCTTCTTTCACTCGATCTAATATCTCTTTTGCACCTTGCTCTTTCATTCTATTAGCGAGCGTTACACCAACCTTTTTGAAGTCAGTGCCTGTTTCCATCTCTTTAATGATTACGGATCCGTCCGGTTCTCCCACAAGGCCAATTATAGAAATCGTTCCGTCTTTTAGAGTGGCATGTCCGGCTATTGGAACTTGACAACCACCCTCAAGAGTATGAAGGTACGCTCTTTCTGCTAAAACAGTCTCTTTTGTATGCTCATCATTGAGTTTCTCGAGAAGACCTAGCAGCTCATCATCACTTTCTCTACATTCAATGGAAAGTGCGCCTTGGCCAACTGCTGGTACACATAGATCCGGGTCTAGATATTCCGTAACAATTTCTTTAGACCAACCCATTCGATGAAGTCCAGCTGCTGCTAAGACAATCGCATCATAATCTTCTTCTTCAAGTTTACGAAGACGCGTGTCAATATTTCCGCGAATCCATTTGATCTCTACATCTGGTCGAATCGCTTTTAACTGTGCGCCTCGTCTTAAGCTGCTCGTTCCGATGATAGCCCCTTCTGGTAACTCACGGAACAACTGCTTTGACTGTGAAATAAGAACATCTCGATAATCTTCACGCTCAGGAATACATCCGATCGTTAGACCTTCTGGTAAAACAGATGGCATGTCTTTCATGCTGTGCACTGCCATATCAATCTCACCCTTGATCATCGCATCCTCTATTTCTTTCACGAAGAGGCCTTTCCCACCAACCTTAGATAAGGTAACATCGAGGATCTTATCTCCTTTTGTTACGATTTCTTTTATTTCGAAATCCACATCAGGATTGATCTCTTTCAATTTGCTAATCACCCATTTTGTCTGTGTGATTGCTAGCTTACTTCTACGTGATCCAACAATTATTTTCCTCATTGTTTGTCCCCCAAACTTTGGTTGTCTATCTTATTAACCATACCAGAAATGAAACTGTGAAAATGCCCCAGACAAGAATACGTTGATCAGCACGATTAGAAATGCTGCAACATTCCATACAGCAAGGGACTTTCCTTCAATATCCCTAGCAACCTTCTGATATAAATACGTACTGTAGGCAATCAGCACGAAAAATGAAACGATTACTTTCGTATCCAATAAACTAAAGTCATCTACTTTCAGAATGGCCCACACAATACCTAGGATTAAACTAAGTAATAGAAGTGGAACACCAAGAACACTACATAAATACGAAAGCTTCTCTAGCTGCGATAAATCACCAAATCGTCTTAGTCTCTTACTCCATTTCTTCCCTTTTAACATTTGATAGAGAATCAAATACATGACTGAGAAGATAAAAGAAAGAGAAAAAGCGCCATATGAAATAAAAGCCATGGTGATGTGTATGACAGATAACTCTGACATGAGCTGTTCTGTCAACATACTTGAAGCTTGCTCCCTTGTTGCAAATAAGTTAATGGCCATTATGATGAAACCGAGTACATTTGCGAAGAACACAAAGAAATCAACGCGGAAAAACCAATTTATTAATAGGGATAGCGAAACAATCACCCATGTATAAAAAAATAACCCCTCAAAAGGTGTCAAAATTGGAAAACCGCCGATTGCAATGATTTGTGTAAAAAGGAACGTGGTCTGCAAGACCCATACAATAGAAAGCAACCAGAAGGCAATTTGGTTAGCCTTCCGGTTGTTCTGCAAGAAGTCAATAAAATACCCCAATACACTAAGTGCGTAAAGAGAAATGGTTAAATCATAAAGCCAACTGGCGTTCGTCACAACTCATGTCTCCTCTCCTAGGAGCGCACCTGCGATGCTCTTAATAAGGCTGAGTAATCAAATGTTTCTTGCTTTCTTTTTTCTTCATTTTCTTGTACGCGCTGCTTATGAAGTTCTCTTTCGATCTCTTCTTCAATCGCAAAGATCTTAGTGAATATTTCAAGAGATTCTTCAGCATTTGGCTCTCCTGCCATCTCTTTCACTCGAACGATAGGATCTCTTAAAAGCTGGTTCACGATACTTTTCGTGTGCTTACTCAGAACCTTCTTCTCACGATCACTTAGATCTGGAAGTTTCCTTTCGATGCTTTTCATCGTTTCAGCTTGAATAGATAGCGCTTTTGATCGTAATGCTGTAATCATTGGTACAACACCAAGAGTATTCAACCACTCCCTAAACTGAACAAGATCTTCTTCGATCATGAGCTCAATCTTCTCAGCTTCTTTCTTTCTTTCAGCTAGGTTTGACTCAACGATACCTTCTAGGTCATCTATATCGTACAAGAAGACAGAATCCATATTGTTTAGCGCTGGATCAAGATCGCGTGGTACCGCAATATCCACCATGAACAAAGGACGTCCTTTTCGCTTCTTCAATACCGGTTTCACGGTCTCTTCCGTTAAGACATAGTTAGAAGATCCGGTTGAGCTGATCAAGATATCCGCTTCAGAAAGCGCTGTATGAATATCATCCATAGAGCGAGCTTGCCCCTTGAATTGAGACGCAAGTTCAGATGCTTTCTCAAGAGTACGGTTAACAACGGTTACTTGACTCACTCCGTTACTCTTTAAGTGTTTCCCCGTTAACTCACCCATTTTACCAGCACCAAGGATCACTACATGCTTTTGATTGAGCCCACCAAAAATCTTTTTGGCAAGTTCTACTGCAGCGTAGCTAACGGATACTGCATTCTCTCCGATTTCTGTTTCAGAATGAGATCGCTTAGCCAGTGTTATAGCTTGTTTGAAAAGCTGATTAAATATCGTTCCCGTAGTTGACGATTCCTGTGCTAGTAAGAAAGCGTCCCTTACTTGTCCAAGAATTTGTGTTTCTCCTACTACAAGGGAATCTAGTCCTGACGCAACACGATATAAATGCTCTGTTGCTGCATCGTTTTCTCGAATTTCTAAATATGGTCTAAATTCATCTTTTTCAATACCAAACCATTCGGATAAGAAAGCTTTTGAATAATATCTCCCTGTATGAAGCTGGTCAGCTACTACGTAAAGCTCAGTACGGTTACACGTAGATAGAATGACGGCTTCTAGAATACTTTTAGAGTGGCGCAACTTATTTAACGCATCAGGTAATGTATCTTCCTGAAACGAAAGTTTCTCTCGTATTTCAACAGGGGCTGTTTTGTGGTTCAACCCTACGACCAGGATGTGCATCGTTCCACCCCCAAATATTGTTAACCCGGAACTTGTCCTTAATACTATCAGTCAATACTATTTTAACATGTGACTAAAATCACAGAGTTTCAAAATGTGAACAGACTTTGAAACAAGATATGATATGATGTAAAAAAGTAATCTAACCATTATTATAAGTAGTCATACCACTAATAATGTACCAGAAAACGCAAAGTTTAGCAAAGAACGTGCAATTTTGACAATAGGAGGATCTTTTCTTGAGACGACAAAGTGTTTTTCCAGGAGTACTGTTTATTGGAATCGGTCTTTATTATCTTATTCAAACATTAAGTCTACCCATTTCGGACCAAATCACAAGCTGGCAAATCATCCTCATTCTCATCGGAGTTGCGATGATCATTCAGGGAGTGATATCAAAAGAAGGTTCAATGTTATTTCCTGGTGTATTACTATTAGGACTTGGCATTCACTTCTACTTCGTTAATAAACTCGCACTATGGCCAAACACTTGGGGAATGTATGCGTTAATCCTAAGCGTCGCCTATCTTTCTACCTACTATAAAACAAAGAAGTCCGGCTTGATTCCTGGATTACTGCTCCTAGCATTATCCATTATCGAGCTTCTGTATACTGGGTTTCAAATGTGGCTAGCTTCAACCTTTTCATTCATCGGAGAGTTTTGGCCGCTGGCATTAATTCTTATCGGCGTTTACTTAGTAATCAAAAAAAAGTAAGGAGACAAGCACAGCTTGTCTCCTTACTTTTTGTATACCTATTATAGTATTGAACTCAAGAAGTCCTGCGTTCTTTGCTCTTTTGGATCATTGAATATGTCAGCCGGTTTTCCTTTTTCGACTATTTTCCCATCATGCATGTAAACGACCCAATCTGCCACTTCACGAGCAAAGCCCATCTCGTGAGTTACAACTACCATTGTCATACCTTCTTTAGCAAGCTCCTTCATTGTGGAGAGAACCTCACCAACCAATTCAGGATCTAGTGCAGAAGTCGGTTCATCAAAGAGCATGATTTCAGGCTTCATTGCAAGTGATCTTGCAATTGCCACACGCTGCTTTTGACCTCCTGACAGTTTATTGGGATACACATCCGCTTTGTCAGCCAAACCTACTTTGGCAAGGAGCTCTCTACCTTCTTTCTCGGCTTGAGCTCTTTTCAGTTTCTTTACCATCATAGGTGCTTCAATCACGTTGTTCAATACGGATTTATGTGGAAATAAGTTAAAGTGCTGAAAAACCATTCCAACCTTCTGCCTAACCTTATTTAGATTATCTTTGTTAGGCTCGATCGTTTGACCCTCGATAATTACTTTTCCGCTATTTTTGATTTCGAGAAAGTTCATACAGCGAAGGAGAGTACTCTTACCTGAACCACTGGCTCCAATCAGAACGACAACGTCACTTTCCTTTACTTCCATATCGATATCTTTAAGAACATGTAGATCGCCAAATGACTTGTTTAGTTTCTCAACACGAATCATTTCACCTTTTTCTGTCATCATACTGCACCTCTCTCCTTAATCACTTGCAGACAATCGTTTCTCAAGCAGGTTGACCAGTAGTGTAAAGATAAGAACGAGCACTAAGTAGTAAACTGCTACGATTAATAGATATGTCATCTCATCGAATGTTCTTGCTCCCTGAGTTGTCGCTACACTGAACAATTCAGGAAGGGCTATGAATGCTGCAAGAGACGAGTCTTTCAATCCGATAATAAACTGGTTCCCGAGGGGTGGCAGAGCACGTCTAAATGCTTGGGGTAAAATAATCCTTCTCATTGCAAGCGTATGACTCATGCCGAGTGAACGACCAGCTTCCATCTGCCCTTTATCGATGGATTGAATGGAGCCACGAAAGATTTCAGCGATGTAAGCTCCATTATGAAGAGCTAAACCAATTGACGCTGCCCAAAATTTAGGAATGTTAAATTCAGTTAATCCAAAGTAGAAAATAAAGATTTGTACGATTAGAGGGGTTCCTCGAATAACCGCTATGTAGATATTTGCAATCCAATTCAACACTTTCACTTTTGATATTTTAAATAACGCAAACAACAAACCGATGAATACGGCGATTAATATGGATACTGCAGTTACCCGAATCGTCAGCCAAAGACCTTCAAAGAAAACCGGATAACTACTTAATAAAGTCTCTAGAAAGTGCGAGAACGTAGGCAAGAACAATCAGCTCCTTCGATTTCAATAAACGCTTGCTGGTAAAAAGGAATGTGTGCACGAGCACACATTCCTTTCTTTACTCACTGTCAGGGTTCTGGGTGATGTCTACTCCGATGTATTCCTCACTAAGTTGTTTAAGCGTTCCATCTTCTTTAAGCTCTTGAATGGCTTTGTTTACCGCTTCAAGTAAGTTTTTGTTTTCTTGCTTGATCGCCACAGCTTGTTCACTAGTACCAAGTTGCTCTACTTTTTCAACTTTGAACCCTTGGTCGATAGCCTGTTTACCAGTGATATCATCTGTGATAACAGCGTCATGCTTTCCTTCACTCAACGCACGTAAAGCAGTTTGGTCACTATCGTAGTTAGAAATTTTATCTGTGTATTCTTGAGCTGATTTTTCGTATGTTGATCCTTTGGAAACTGCAACATCCTTACCAGAAAGATCTTCTACGCTCTTAATATCGCTACCAGGTTGAACATAAAGTACTGGACCAGAATAATAGTATGGTTCACTGAAGTTAACTGCTTTCTTTCGCTCGTCAGTAATCGTGTGACTGGCTACAGCTGCATCGTATCGACCTGATTTGATCGCTGATACCATACCGCTAAACTTGAACTTTTCTACTTCTGGTTCAAGACCAATCTTCTCAGCAATCGCTTTTCCTACTGCTACATCATAGCCTGAAAGGTCTCCATTCTCGTCCACTGTACTGAATGGAGGGAATTCACCAGAAACAACATAACGGAATTTACCGTCCTCAGTTAGTTCCAAACTACTACCTTCATCTCCAGATCCTTCAGAACTACCTTCATTACTATTTCCTTCGTTCCCGCCTCCACAGGCTGCTAGAATAAGAACGAGAGATAGCAATATTGCTGTTAAAAAACTCCAATTTCTTTTCATTCCACTTGTCCCCCTTATCGACTTTTCATATAGCAGTTAATGTTATGTAAACTGCGGTATTCCAATCATACCAATATTTAGATATTTCATTCAATTTCCACTTTTCGCTATCATCCCTCCTTAGAGCCTAAAATTGATCATCATAAACACTGAGTAGCTTCATACTGATGTTTGCTACCGTTTAATCCTATTCCCACTATTTTGGTAAGACAAACATTATTTTTGTAATTTTTAGAAAAATCAACACAAAAAAAGACCTGGCTTATTGCCAGATCTCTATACTTAAATATACGATTTGATCGCACTCCAGACATCTTCCTTACCTTGCCCTGTTTGAGAGGAAAAAGTAACAAGCTTATCTGTCGGTTCGATCTTCAACGTTTGATTAACTTCCTTCAGATGCTTTGCCCATTTACCTTTAGGAATTTTATCAGACTTTGTTGCCACTACAATAACAGGAATCTCGTAATGCTTTAACCAATCATACATCATGACATCATCATTAGATGGAGAGTGTCTAAGATCAACGATTAGAATAACTGCTTTTAGAGCGTCACGATCTGTTAAATACGTTTCGATCATACGGCCCCATGCGTCTCTCTCTTTTTTGGAGACTTTAGCAAAACCATAGCCAGGAACGTCAACAAAGTAAAGTAACTCGTTAATTAGATAAAAGTTAAGTGTCTGAGTTTTACCAGGCTTTCCTGATGTTCTTGCTAGGTTCTTTCGATTGATCAACGTATTGATCAACGACGACTTTCCAACATTCGACCGACCTGCAAGACCAATCTCAGGCAATCGGTCATCAGGATATTGTTCAGGCTTAACAGCGCTGATTATAAAATCGGATTTTGTTACTTTCATTTCTTTTCCCCCACAAGTGCGGTTTTTAACACTTCATCTAGATGACTTACCGGCAGAAATGTTAAGTCATTTCGAATGCTTTCTGGTATATCTTCTAGATCTTTCTCATTTTCTTTTGGCATAATAATTGTTCTTAGTCCTGCACGGTGTGCGCTTAGGGACTTTTCTTTCAGTCCACCTATAGGAAGTACTCTTCCTCGCAAGGTAATTTCACCAGTCATACCAACATCTTTTCTAACTGCTTTACCAGTCAGAGCGGATACTAGTGCTGTCGCAATCGTAATACCCGCAGAAGGCCCGTCCTTTGGAGTAGCGCCCTCAGGAACATGGATATGAATATCGTTGTTCTCATGGAAGGTTGGGTCGATTGAAAGCTCCTCAGAACGAGAGCGAATATAACTGAATGCTGCCTGTGCAGATTCTTTCATAACGTCTCCTAACTTACCAGTTAGAATCAGCTTTCCTTTACCAGGAGATAAGGATACTTCAATGGCTAACGTATCTCCACCAGCTGTCGTATAGGCAAGACCCGTTGCGGTACCAATCTGATCTTCCGCTTCTGCTTCACCATAACGGAACTTAGGATGCCCTAGCAACTCCTCGAGCATATTCTCAGTTACGACCACACGCTTCCGTTCGCCTGATACTATGAGCTTGGCAGCTTTCCTGCATACTGTAGCAATTTGACGTTCTAAGTTACGAACACCAGCTTCTCTTGTATAGTGACGAACTAATTTATAGAGACTTTCATCTCTCATTTGAAGGTTACCTTTCTTTAGACCGTGTTCCTTCAACTGTCTAGGTAAAAGGTAGCTCTTTGCAATATTAACCTTTTCAATTTCTGTATATCCTGCAATCTGAATAACCTCCATACGGTCAAGTAAAGGAGCAGGAACCGTCGCAAGGTTGTTAGCAGTAGTAACGAACATAACTTTTGAAAGATCATAAGGCTCTTCAATATAGTGATCACTGAACGTATTGTTTTGTTGCGGATCTAATACTTCAAGCATCGCTGATGAGGGGTCACCTCTGAAATCATTAGACATCTTATCGATTTCATCTAAAAGGAATACAGGATTCACGGTGCCAGCTTTCTTCATACCTCGAATGATTCGGCCCGGCATCGCGCCAACGTACGTTCTACGATGACCTCTAATTTCTGCTTCGTCACGAACACCACCAAGTGAAATACGGACAAATTCACGGCCGATCGATCTCGCAACAGATTTTGCTAAAGAGGTTTTACCTACACCTGGTGGTCCAACAAGGCATAAGATCGGTCCTTTTAGTGATTTCGTCAATTGTTGTACTGCGAGATATTCTAAGACACGTTCCTTCACTTTCTCAAGGCCGTAATGATCTTCGTTCAAAATCTTCTCTGCATGGTGGATATCAAGGTTATCTGTCGTTTCCTTAGACCAAGGTAGTTGAATGAGCCAATCGATATAATTGCGAATGACGGAACTCTCAGCTGAACTCTGAGGAATCTTCTCATAACGATCTAATTCTTTATAAGCCATTTCCTGAACGTTTTCAGGCATATTCGCTTCTTCGATCTTTTCCTTTAATGAAGCTATCTCACCAGTTTTGCCTTCTTTTTCGCCAAGTTCATTCTGTATAGCCTTCATTTGCTCACGCAAGTAGTATTCTTTTTGAGTCTTTTCCATCGAACGCTTTACACGCTGTCCGATTTTCTTTTCTAAATCGATAACATCCTTCTCATTTTGAAGAATTTCAATCAATTTGTTCAACCGGTCATGAGCACTATATGTTTCCAATATCTCTTGCTTTTGTCTAATTTTAAGAGCGAGGTGTGAAGCAATAATATCTGCTAACCTTCCAGGCTCTTCTATATCATTAACTGAAGCAAACGTTTCAGCCGTGACCTTCTTGGATACTTTAATATATTGCTCAAATAAATCTAAAGCTGTTCTCATCAAAGCTTTGTCTTCTATAGTTGAACCCTCAGCTTCTTCGATCTGCTCGATTTGAACTTCATAATAACTTTCATTTTCTTTGAAGTCGATGATCTTACCACGCTGGATTCCTTCGACCAGGACGCGGATTGTCCCATTAGGAAGTTTAAGCATTTGCTTTACGGTAGCAAGAGTTCCGATCTCATATATATCATCTTCTTCAGGAGTTTCGATCTCTACTTCTTTCTGTGTAGAAAGAAAAATTTGTTGATCATCCATCATTACCTGTTCAAGTGCTTGTACAGATTTATCACGGCCAACATCTAAATGAAGAACCATGGATGGATAAACAAGCAACCCTCTTAAAGGAAGTAGGGGCAATGTTTTTTGTTCATTATTCAATCTAAGGCACCTCCACACAACAAACTATTACTTTATTTATACTCTAATTCCGAGCCCACATTGTTGATAAGTTGTACTTCATTGTATCCTAACTTTCTTACACTTGTCTAATCTTCCCTGCTCAAACGGTTAAAAAAATTATGAACAAGTAGAAAAGCCCGACTTAGCTGCCGGGCTGAGATTTTCCTATAGCAAAAGGTGGAAACTCTTCGGTCTTTTCTAATAAGAATGCGACATCGAAAACCTCTGAAAGGTGTTTGACGGGCATTACTTTTATTCCTTCTATCGTTTTGAGCATTTCTTCATTGTTTTCATCTGGGATGATTGCAATTTTTGCACCTGCATCCCTTGCAGCGGAAACTTTTGCAAATACTCCCCCTACTGGCTTAACTAACCCATGGATACTAATTTCCCCAGTCATGGCTACCTTATTATTAATTGGGCTGCCTTTAATAGCTGAGTAAATGCCTGTCGCAATCGCTACTCCCGCTGAAGGGCCATCGACAGGTGCTCCGCCAGGAAAATTAATATGTAGATGATAGTGATTCGACGGTACTCCCATTGACTTTAAAACAGTCATTACATTTTCTACTGATGACTTTGCAAGGCTTTTTCTACGAATGGATTTGCTCTGATTTCCAATGCTCTCTTCTTCAACGATACCAGTTATCGTTACAGTGCCTTCTTTTCCTCTATCAGATTTAACCGCAGTAACTTCAATTTCTAGGAGAGCACCTGTATTCGGACCATATACCGCTAAACCATTTACTAACCCAATTTGAGAACGATGTGGGATTCTCCGCTCAGGACGAGGCGTTAATCGGCTAGCGTGGATAACCCACTCCATATCACCAGCTGTTATGCTATTTCTGTTTTCGGTGATCGCTAGACCAGCAGCAATTTGCATCAGGTTAACAGCTTCACGGCCGTTCCTAGCATATCGGCTTATTCGTTCGATTCCCTCATCCATAATTGTTAAGTTTAATTTCTTAGCAGATCTTGCCGCTATCTTTGAGATTTCTTCCTGCGTTAGCTCTCTAAAAAACACTTCCATACATCGAGAGCGAATGGCTGGAGGAATTTCATCCGGTGACCTTGTTGTCGCTCCAATCATTCTGAAATCAGCCGGCAATCCATTCTGAAAAATATCATGGATATGAGCGGGAATGTTGGAATTCTCCTCGCTGTAGTAGGCACTTTCAAGAAATACCTTTCGATCCTCAAGAACTTTTAAAAGCTTATTGATTTGGATAGGATGTAGTTCTCCTATTTCATCGATAAATAAGATACCACCATGAGCATTCGTTACAGCTCCTTGCTTCGGTTGTGGAATTCCAGCCTGTCCCATCGCGCCGGCTCCCTGGTAGATGGGATCATGTACGGAACCAATCAATGGATCTGCAATGCCTCTTTCGTCAAATCGGGCTGTTGTTGCATCAAGTTCAACGAATATGGCAGATTGCTTAAATGGTGTCATCCTGTTTCGCTTAGCTTCTTCAAGTACAAGACGTGCTGCCGCTGTTTTACCAACCCCAGGAGGACCATAAATGATTACATGCTGCGGGTTCGGTCCACATATAGCTGCCCTAAGAGTACGGATCCCTTCTTCCTGACCAACGATTTCAGAAAAACCAGAAGGTCTTATCCGTTCTGACAATGGTTCACTCAGCGAAATATTTCGAAGTCTGCGCAGTTGCTCCATTTCTTTTCGAGCTTCTTTATCTATTGATACTTTCTGGGTCCTCTGATTACGTAAAAGGTTCCAGAAATATAAACCAATCACAATTCCAAAAAACAATTGTATCGCTAGTGCAACTCCTGTCCAATTCATAACAGTACCTCCTGGAAAATTTTCAATAGCCATAGTATCTCCTGAGGTAGTGTTCCATAAACCGGAAAATTGGAAAGGATTCTCCAAAAAGAAAAAACCAATCACCTTAGGTGATTGGTTCCATCTTTATGCACTCTCTTTAGGTGACTCTTTACCTTCATCGATCACAGAACCGTCTTCTAAAACAAGACGAGGAGACGTTTTCTTACTTACAGTCGCTGCTGTAAGTACGCACTTCTTAATCTCTTCACGAGATGGTAGGTCATACATGACATCGAGCATGATTCCTTCGATAATCGAGCGTAGACCACGCGCACCTGTTTTTCTTTCGATGGCTTGCTTAGCTATTTCAACAAGTGCATCATCTTCAAACTCAAGCTCAACGTCATCAAGCTCAAGAAGTTTTTGGTATTGTTTTACAAGAGCATTCTTTGGTTTAGTCAGAATCTCAACAAGTGCTTCTTCATCTAATGGTTCTAGGCTTCCGATAACAGGAAGACGACCAATAAATTCTGGAATCAACCCGAAACGAAGAAGGTCTTCAGGAAGAACCTTGCTTAGGTATTCACCTGGTTTCAAGTCCTCTTGTTTTGCTTCTCCACTAAATCCAATTACTTTCTTACCGAGGCGACGTTTAATGATCTGTTCGATCCCATCAAACGCTCCTCCGCAAATGAAGAGAATGTTTGTTGTATCGATCTGAATAAATTCTTGATGAGGATGCTTACGTCCACCTTGTGGGGGAACACTTGCAGTTGTTCCTTCAAGAATTTTAAGTAGTGCTTGTTGCACACCTTCACCAGAAACATCACGAGTGATCGATGGATTCTCTGATTTACGAGCAACCTTGTCGATTTCATCGATATAAATAATACCTTTTTCTGCTTTTTCAACATCGTAGTCTGCAGCCTGAATCAGTTTCAGAAGAATGTTCTCAACATCTTCCCCAACGTAACCAGCTTCTGTTAGAGACGTTGCATCAGCAATTGCAAAAGGAACGTTCAAGATTCTCGCAAGAGTCTGAGCTAGAAGTGTTTTACCACTACCTGTAGGACCTATAAGAGCAATATTACTCTTAGAAAGTTCTACTTCATCAGATTTAGTTGATGCATTGATACGCTTGTAATGGTTGTAAACCGCTACTGAAAGTGATTTCTTAGCCTTTTCTTGACCAATAACGTAATCATCAAGAATCTGACAGATTTCATGAGGTTTTGGTACTTCTTTAAAGTCAACCTCTTCTTCAGTTCCAAGCTCTTCTTCTACGATTTCTGTACAGAGCTCAATACACTCGTCACAAATGTAAACACCTGGACCTGCAACTAGTTTACGTACTTGATCCTGTGTCTTACCACAGAAGGAACATTTAAGTTGCCCTTTTTCATCGTTAAATTTAAACATGAAATCACCCCTAACCGTTGATCTCGATGAAATCCGAATAGTGATATTGCAAAGGTCTCTGCTATTTCAAATGTAGAAACGCCGATCACTTCGTTAGCAATCCAAACGGGCATTCACCAATGGTTTTTCAACCCTGATTATGTATTGAAATTGTATCATATAAAGCAAAAGGTTATGAAGCAAAACGACTCTTAGGAGACTTAATATGTATCGAGTAATTGTCCTACTACTATGTTTATCTAAATTATATGTTTTCATTACAACATATTTGTGTATGAAACAAGGCGCTGTTATGCGCCTTGTTTCTCTGATTAACATCTATTAAGCTTTTTTGCTGTTGTCTACTAACACGTCGATTGCTTTACGTACGCGCAGGTCACCTTTAAGTGCAGCGTCGCCGCCTTGCATCGCTAGCATTTGACGAATTTGTTCTTCTTCCATATTGTACATAGCTGCCATCTTAGCAAGCTCTTCGTTAACTTCTTCCTCAGAAACTTCGATGTTTTCTGCATCAGCGATCGCTTCAAGAGTTAGGTTCGTGCGTACACGCTTTTCACCGTCTTCTTGCATTTGTTCGCGAAGTGCTTTTTCATCTTGTCCTGAGAACTGATAATACATCTCAAGGTTCATACCCTGTTGCTGTAAACGTTGCTCAAATTCTTGAAGCATACGATCAACTTCAGAATCAACCATTGCAGATGGAAGATCGATTTCACTGTTTTCAGCTGCTTTCTCGATCAACGTATCTTTCTTTTTCATATCAGCATCTTCAGCTTTTTGCTTTTCAAGATTTTCTTTTGTAGTCTTTTTAAGCTCATCAAGTGATGCTACTTCTTCGTTAACATCTTTAGCGAACTCATCATCTAGCTCAGGAAGCTCTTTACGCTTGATGTCATGAACTTTTACTTTGAATGTAGCTTCTTGTCCAGCAAGGTTTTCAGCATGATACTCTTCAGGGAAAGTAACTGTTACTTCCTTCTCAGCTCCTGCTTTTTCACCTACTAGCTGTTCTTCGAAACCAGGGATAAATGTGTTAGAACCAACTTCTAGAGAGTAGTTCTCACCTTTTCCACCTTCAAATGGTTCTTCACCAAGGAAGCCTTCGAAGTCGATGATCGCAGTGTCACCTTCTTGGATCTCGCCATCTTCAACGACTACTAGTTCAGCATGCTTCTCTTGAAGTCCTTTAAGTTCAGCTTCAACATCTTCATCTGTAACTGTTGTGTCTTCTTCTTCAACTTCAAGTCCTTTGTATTCACCAAGCTTCACTTCTGGCTTAACTGTAACAGTAGCCTTAAAGATAAGGTTCTTATCTTTTTCGATTTGCTCGATGTCCACTTCTGGACGATCTACAGGGTCGATTCCAGCTTCTTCTACAGCTTCTGAATAAGCTTTAGGAAGAATGATATCAAGAGCATCTTGATATAGAGATTCTACGCCGAAACGCTTTTCAAATAGTGAACGTGGCACTTTCCCTTTACGGAATCCAGGTACATTAACCTGCTTTACAACTTTCTTAAATGCCTCATCAAGTGCTGTATTTACCTCACCAGCGTCAACTTCAACTGTAAGGACGCCCTGATTACCTTCAAGCTTTTCCCAATTTGCAGTCATTTACACATTCCCTCCAACAATAAATATATTTCCACTAATCGAGCGTTTAAAAAAAGATGACGCTTTTTGGAGTATAAAAGCGCCAGAAGGCTTTTTTAAACGATCTCTTTTACTAGTAAATATGGGTTTGCAACCATTTTATTATAACATAGTACAGGTGCTTTTCAATACATACAGTATGATTCACACCGCCTTTACCATTGTACAGCTTAACTATTTTTGCTCTGAATCGCAAGCGAAAAGAATTGGTTTCCAACTATTTCTATTCGAATGGACGATAGAAAGGCTGATTCTCTATTCGCTTGATACGATCTGCAGGAACCTCAAATTCTGAGGGCTTCACTCCATAGATACTACCTATTTGCTGGCTTGTATAGCTTTCTCCATTGATATCTGAAGCCACGATATGTACTGCAGCAGCCCAAACAGAACTATTTTTTGGCTCAGCTTCAAATGGAGAAATGGCAAATAGATAATGCCACCATATTTGCATGCACATTTCAAACAGGACAGGATTTTCCTGTTCAACGTGGTCAGATAGCTTTTTCTTCACACTTAAAGAAAACTCTTGTATAAAGATGTCTGTCAACTCAGATGGGTTGACGGAAATTTCTCTTCCAAACTTATGTATGGTGACTTCTTGGTCTAGCTTTTTTTCTCTTAATACTTGTAGTACAAGACTCTTTAGTAGCGGATCTTTCCCAGTTGCGTTTATGTATGCTAGATATGCTGGTATAGCTATCTCTTCACTGACATTACTCAGTTTCTGAATGGCTAACCATTGCTTTTCCGTCTGCTCGCTTTCCAGATAGTCTATCAACATGTCTGGGTCTTCATCCTGAACATCGTTATGTTTGTCATCAGAAGCGACGTCATAGCCGGTCATTTTTCTACTAAAATGCAAAAGCTGATAGAGCGACTCAGCAATGTTCGACGGAAGCTGGTGTTCTTCTAGAACCGCTTCGATCATCGTAACTACTTTCTGATACTTTCCAAGCTGAACCAAAATCGATATGTATACTTGAAAAATGTCGTAGTAATCTCCAATACCTTGTTGCATCATCTTTTCGCAACGATCGGAGGCTTCTGTCAACTCTCCAAGCTCTACGAGGCTTAGTACCAATCCAAAGTGCCCCTGTGGGTGGTCTGGATCGATCTCTAGAAGTTGACTAAAGTGTTCATGTGCCTGTTGAATCTTCTTTTCTTTTAGGGCTGCCATACCTTTTTCGGCAAGTTTGCTTGCCACGTTTGGAAAATAAACTATTTTCCTTTCATCTTTTTCTTTGTCCATAGACGTATTCGCTCCACTCTCTTATATTCTCTATTAAAAGAGTTTTCAGCAGGAAAGGCGCAGCTACGATTAGCTTTCAGTTTATCAGTATAAAGACGTAAACTCAAGTTACAGTGCTTCCATGCTTAGTCCGTTCATTTCTTATTAAAATACCCTAACTCCATGTATAAGAAACAGATATATATGGCTAACCTGCCCATTCCTTTAGAACATAAATAAAAAAGTCTTCTATCTAATAGATAAAAGACTTTGGGAATATGTATATGGTGTCCCAGGAGAGATTCGAACTCCCGACCCACAGCTTAGAAGGCTGTTGCTCTATCCTGCTGAGCTACTGGGACATCGTTGTATAAGCTGTCAGCTCTAGCGACAAATATAAATATACCTAAGTAGAAACATAAAGTCAATACCGGAACAGAAGAAAAAACACAGTAAAATGTTACTGTGTTTTCCTAAGATTCAAGCTCAAATGATCTGGAAAGATCTTCGACAGGCTCTCCGTTATCATCATAAAAAACAACCTGTACGCGATTATCAATCCACTCTACGATTGCATACGTTTTTATCCTCGGTTTCCTCGGTAAGCTTATACTTCCTGGGTTTAGAAACAAAATATCCGCCTCAAAATGGACTGTTGCTTCATGAGAATGCCCGAAACAAACAAGATCTGCTTGAGTTTCTTCCGCTCTATACGCTAAATTCATCAAGTTCAGCTTCACGCCGTACAAATGTCCATGCGTAGCAAAGATGGTTTTGCCACCAACAGTTTCCGATACATCTTCAGGGTACCTCGTATCAAAATCACAGTTCCCTCTTACACGTAGTGGAAATGAGTTCATGATCGTATCGTCAAAACCAAATTCAGAATCGCCGCAATGTACCATACATTCGACTTCGTCTTTGTGCCTTTTAACTAGGTTTTCAAGTTCTTCTGAAGAACTATGGTTATCACTTACAACGAGTACCTTCATAACCGCTCACCTCTTTTATAGTAAGTCTTGAAAAACTTCTTGTAGTCGGTCGAGTGCTTTCCCTCTATGAGAAATCGCATCTTTCTCTTCCGGAGTTAGTTCAGCCATCGTTTTTTGATAAGACGGTAAGTAAAAGATAGGGTCATATCCAAATCCTTCATATCCTGAACGTTCATGAGCTATCCTACCTTCGCATGATCCAGAGAACACTTCTGTTTTTTTATCAGGAATGGCAACCGCTAATAGGCACTGAAAAGAAGCTGTTCTTTTTTCGTCTGGTACATTTTTGAGTTCAGACAAAACTTTATCGATGTTTGCTTCATCGTCTTTCTCAGGTCCTGCATATCGAGCAGAGTAAACGCCAGGTTCACCGTCGAGTGCATCGATAACGAGACCTGAATCATCAGCGATCACGATTTGGTTCGTCATACGCATAATCGTCTCAGCTTTTAATACTGCGTTTTCAGCAAACGTTGTCCCTGTTTCCTCCACATCAAGGTCTTCATCTAAGTCTAACAGCGAAATAACTTGAAGTTCATCTGTCTCAAACCGCCGTTTAAATTCTTTTACTTTACCTTTATTTTTGGTCGCGACAAGGAGCTTACGCATTCTCTTGTTTACCTCCTTTGATCTCAGAGGAGAACGATCCGATTACTTCTGTTTGTTTTTGGATGAGTTCTTCAATTCCAGATTGAGCAAGTGATAGCATTTCATTCAATTGGTTCATTGTAAACGTTGCTTCTTCTCCTGTTCCTTGAACTTCAACAAACTCACTTTGTCCTGTCATAACGATATTCATATCTACCTTTGCAGTTGAGTCTTCTTTATAACAAAGGTCTAGAATAGCCTCTCCATTAGTGTTGATTCCTACTGAAGTAGCCGCAAGGAAATCTGTAATTGGCATTTTCTTAATTTGTTTGTTCGCCATACCCTTTTCTATAGCTAGTGACATCGCAACGAATGCACCTGTAATGGAAGCCGTTCGTGTTCCACCATCGGCCTGTATCACATCGCAATCAATCCAAATTGTACGCTCACCAAGTGCATCAAGGTCAATGACTGTTCGAAGTGCACGACCAATCAGACGCTGAATCTCCATTGTGCGCCCAGCAACTTTACCTTTACTTGACTCACGGATATTCCGCTGTTCAGTCGCTCTAGGTAACATCGCATATTCTGCAGCTACCCAGCCTTTCCCTTGTCCTCTCATAAATGGAGGAACTCTCTCTTCAATCGAAGCATTACAGATTACCTTTGTATCTCCTACCGTTATTAAGACAGAACCTTCAGGGTGTTTTACGTAATCTTTTTCAATATGTATTTCACGAATTTCATTATGTTGGCGTCCATCGACTCTCATAATCTTCCTCCTGTTCATCGTACCTTTCCATGGGAATCTTTTGCCCTATTTTTCGAAAATCAAAACAAAAAGAGGGCAGTTTTCCTGCCCCCTCATCCTATCATATTCTATTTTAAAAACCTACTTTATTAACCTCTACAGGCCTTGAGACCGGTTCAGAAACGATATTTCCTGCTTCGTCTACGACCTCTTCATGTCCATCAACTGTGATGGCTACTTCTTTGACATCAGCATTCTCCGTAAGTGAAAGAACCAGGCTGTTAAGAAGCTCTTGTTCTAATACCATATCCTCTGATCCAGTCAATATCGCTTCGTTAAAATCAAGCGTTACTAAACCATCCTTAATCACTGAATCCAACAGTTTAAGATCTTTTGAAAATTGACTAAACAATCCGGAGTGTACAGGAGGTCCTTCGAGTAGACCAGTAATTACTCCATTCACATCATTTTTCACACCTTCTATACGCTTTGTAACTGGCACATAATACGTATAGTCGTTATTCTGTGCCATGAAGTACACCGTAACTGCAGAACTATTAGATACATCTACTACATTACCCATTTCATTATTGATACCGTTCGATCTACTAACATTCTCCCCAATCGGCGTTCCATTCACTGGCATTTCAGTCTGATCGTGACCATTAATTTGAATTTTAACGTTTTTGACACCTTCAAATTGAGTTAGCGTCCATGTTACTGCTTCTAATATTTGCTTTTCGTGCTCAGCTGCGTAATCTTTGAATTCTTCTGAGAAATCCACGACTAGCGTATCATCTACCTGATTGATTCCTTGTACCATAGTTCCAGCAGGAAGCACAGCTTGAAAACCATTCGGTAGCATCTCCGTAACAGGTCCATCGATGACTAAGTACTCAAGCGCCTGCTTTGCAGCCCCTTCGACCGCTGGGAGCTGAACAGTTTGCGGTACGACCATTCCATTAGAGTCTAATAAATAAAGTTCTCGGTTAGACATATTTGTAGAAGCTTCAGAATCTCCATCTTTTGTTTCTTCAGTCGTATCAGGAGCCTCCGCATTGCTGTCATCCAGTTCTTCACCTTCATTCGCATAATCAACCTTTGGTGGATCAATTTCTTTTAATGATTTCTCAAATCCAAATCCGCACCCAGATATGATTATCATACATAAAAGCAACAGCATCGTGAATATAGCCCCACGTAAACGCATAGCTATCCCTCCTCAGATGGTTTGTACTATCATTTATACGAGCTACAATTTAAATTAGACCTGAGGAATGAAAAACTATTACGCTACATAAAAAAACTCCATTCTCTAAAGGGAATGGAGGTCGATTTGTTTTACTGTTTTAACTGGATGCTCAAGCCAGTGAGTAGCAATTTTAGTGAAATTACCAATCGAACCTGTTGTTAAAAATGTGTGTGATGGTTTTTCATCACCCGTATACAAAAGAGAGCTATATTCTAAAATTCCACTAACTTCATAAGCCGTTTCGTCACCAGAACATATGATGGATATCTCATCACCCATAACCGATTGGATGACCTTCTGCAATAAAGGATAATGGGTACAACCTAAAATGAGTGAGTCAATTCCTTTATCCTTCAGTGGTTTCAATGTTGTGCTCACAATGTCGTACGTTTCTTGGCTATCAAGATTTCCAGCTTCCACAAGAGGAACAAACGGTGGACAAGCAAGACTCTCTACCTTGATATCATTATTTACAGATTTCAACGCATCCTTATAAGCACCACTTGCAATTGTTCCAGATGTGCCGATAACGCCAATATGGGAATTCGTCGTGACTTTTATTGCACTTCGAGCTCCTGGATTGATAACCCCCCGAACAGGAATCGTCAGCTGCTCTTGCAACTCTTTGAGAACAACTGCAGTTGCTGTATTGCAAGCAATGATCAACATCTTTATTTGGTATTGCTCTAGTAAGAATTTCGTCATTTCCCACGTGTACTGTCTAACTTCTTCTGAAGGCCTTGGCCCATAAGGGCACCTCGCAGTATCGCCAAGATAAACGATCTCCTCTTTTGGCAGTTGCCTCATTACTTCTCTAGCTACGGTCAATCCGCCAACTCCAGAATCAATTATGCCTATCGGTTTGTTCAATGCATTTCGCCTCTCAAATCTGCTTATCGTTATTTAGTCTCCATCTCGCTATAAAGCAAGGCAAGGCTCTCTTCAAGAGCTTTCATTTGATGTTCAGAAAAATCTTTTGTTTTTTCTTCTAAGTACGCTTGCCTTTTCTGTATTACTTTTCTAATGATGTCGTGACCTTTTTCTAGTATATGAATTCGCACGACTCTTCTATCATGTGGGTCCTTTACCCGTTTTACAAGCTCAGTCTTCTCCATACGATCAACGAGATCGGTTGTTGTACTACATGCAAGGTACATTTTATTGGATAATTCACCAATAGTAAGGTCTCCATTATCTGAAAGCCACTGCAATGCTAGGAATTGTGGTGGTGTTAGTGAGAATTCGCCTAATAATTCACGCCCATGCTGTTTAATAATTCCTGCAACCATACGGAGTGACTTTTCTATATCAACGATTGATGCTGGTGCTTTGGTTAATTCTTCATGCATCGGTTATCCCCCAATCTGTTTCATATGTCTATTTTGATTGTATCCCTCCACAATTGCAAGGAGAGAGCTTCAGCAAGGGTTCTATGTAGACTTCTAGGTAATCCTATAAAAAAAGAAGAGCTATAGGGAACTATAGCTCTTCTGTAGCAAAGTGTTCTTGCACATAGTCAATAACTTCCTGGTTTGTTGCAAGAGAAAGTATGTGATCAATGTGAGAAGAAATTTCTTCTTTTGATAACTTAGTCATCTGGCTTCTTGCAGGGAGAATGGATGTAGCACTCATACTAAATTCATCTAGTCCAAGACCAAGAAGAATAGGTATAGCGACTTGATCTCCTGCCATTTCACCACACATACCAGCCCATTTGCCTTCTTTATGTGCAGCATCGATAACCATTTTGACAAGGCGCAGAATTGCTGGGTTATATGGTTGATAAAGGTATGATACCTTCTCGTTCATACGGTCAGCAGCCATTGTGTATTGAATGAGGTCGTTTGTTCCAACACTAAAGAAGTCAACTTCCTTAGCGAATACATCTGCCATTGCAGCTGTTGCTGGAATTTCAACCATCATCCCAATTTCCATGTCGTCAGAAACATCGACACCTTCACTAGTAAGCTCCTCTTTCACGTCTAGGAGAATTGCTTTTGCCTGACGGAATTCATCAACAGAAGCAATCATTGGGAACATAACTTTTAGGTTACCGTAAACACTTGCACGAAGTAGTGCACGTAGCTGTGTACGGAAAATTTCCGTTTCTTCAAGGCAAAGGCGGATTGCACGGAAACCTAAGAAAGGATTCATTTCCTTTGGTAGATTAAGATATGGTAGTTCTTTGTCGCCACCAATATCTAGTGTACGAATAACGACCGGCTTACCGTCCATTTTTTCAAGCACTTCTTTATACGCCTTGAATTGTTCTTCTTCAGTCGGAAGCTCGTTTCTTCCCATATAAAGAAACTCTGTACGGTATAGGCCAACGCCTTCTCCACCATTTTCAAGAACACCTTTTACATCTTCAGGTGTACCGATGTTAGCAGCTAACTCAACGTGCTTTCCATCTTTGGTCGTCGTCGGGTCATTAACAAGCTTTGCCCACTCTTGTTTCTTCGTTTCGAACTCTTCTTGTTTCTTCGTATATGACGCAACTTCTTCTTCAGATGCTCCGATGATTACTTTTCCATCGATTCCATCGATAATGACAGTCTTGCCTTCGATGTCTTCTGAAGTTACTGTTTTTGTTCCAACTACTGCTGGAATTTCCATCGAACGCGCCATAATCGCTGAGTGAGATGTTCTACCACCGATATCAGTAGCAAAACCTTTCACAAATTGCTTGTTCAACTGTGCAGTATCTGAAGGAGTTAAATCTTCAGCAAGCACGATTACTTCTTCAGTAATACTTGCTGGAGTTGTAAATGTAACACCAAGCAAGTGTGCAAGTACACGCTTAGAAACGTCGCGAATATCTGCAGCACGTTCTTTCATATATTCGTTATCCATATTCTCAAACATAGAAATAAACATATTCGAAACTTCATTCATCGCACTTTCGGCGTTAACTTTTTCGTTCGTTACTTTGTCTTTAACAGCATTCAACAACTCAGGATCAGATAAAACGAGAAGATGAGCAGCAAAGATTGCTGCTTTATCTTCTCCAAGCTGTTCATTGGCGTGGTTTTTAATTGCTTCTAGCTCTTCTTTCGCAATACTAACAGCACCGTTAAAGCGATCGATCTCAGCGTCTACATCATTGATTGCTTTCTCTTCAATTTCAAGAGCTGGATTTTCAAGAACGAATGCTTTAGCAATCGCAATTCCTGCTGAAGCGCCAATTCCAGTTAGTTGTTTAGACATTAGTTACCTAGGCCTTCAGTTTCCATAACTTCAGTCAATCCAGAAATCGCTTCGTCAGCATCTGATCCTTCTGCTTTGATTGTAATTTCTGAGTTTTGCTGAATTCCAAGACTCATAACACCCATGATGGACTTAAGGTTTACTGATTTTCCGTTATACTCAAGCGTTACATCTGAGCTGTATTGACCAGCTTTGTTTACTAGAGCTGTTGCTGGACGTGCATGGATTCCTGATTCACTTGTAACTGTAAAATTTTTCTCTGCCATAATAAAATCCCTCTTTCAAATTAATATGATGTTATTTAGAAATCGTAATGATGTCTTTATCTTCACGAGAAACCGTACCTTCTTTTGCAAGGTCGATCTTTTCACCTTCATCAAGGTTTGTGAAGACGATAGGTGTAATCGTTGATGTCGCATGTTCTTTAATATAACCAAGATCAACTTTCATAAGCTTTTGACCTTGCTTAATCTCATCACCTTCGCTAACGAATACCTCAAATCCTTCTCCTTTTAGATTAACGGTATCAATTCCAACATGAATTAAGATTTCACGACCATTCACTGATTCAATCCCAATTGCATGCTTTGTTGGAAAGACGTTGATAATCTTGCCATCAACTGGCGCAACCACTAATCCATCATTCGGTTCAATTGCGAACCCGTCACCCATCATTTTACCTGAGAATACCTGATCTGGAACCTCAGTAATCGGGAGAATCTTACCCTCGATCGGAGCGATCAGATGATCTGCGCCTGACTTCTCTGTCTTAGGCTTTTCTTCTTTTTGCTCATCTTGTATAGGTTTCGGCGTTTTCCCGCTGATAATATCTTGAATCTGACCTTTGAGTCCATCAGATTGCGTACCGAAGATTGCTTGTATGTTGTTACCTACTTCCATGACACCAGAAGCTCCAAGACGTTTCAAGCGGTTTTTGTCAACTTCGCCTTTGTCCGCAACAGATACACGAAGTCGAGTAATACACGCATCAAGGTTTGTTATGTTGCTTTCACCACCAAGAGCAGTAAGCACGTTATATGCAAGTGCAGTATTCTCTTGACCGTCATCAGCAACTTCATCTTCCTCATCTTCTTCTCTACCTGGCGTCATAAGGTTAAATTTACGAATCGCAAACCTAAACCCAAAGTAATAGATAACCGCAAACACAAGACCTACAGGTATAACGAGCCACCATGCAGTTCTACCTTGAATAACACCGAATAACAGGTAATCAATTACACCTCCGGAGAAGGTCATACCAATTTTAACATTAAGCAACTCCATTGTCATAAAGGAAAGGCCTGCGAAAATGGCATGGATACCAAATAGCACTGGTGCAACAAATAAGAATGAGAATTCAATAGGTTCTGTAATACCTGTAAGGAATGATGTTAGCGCTGCAGAACCCATAATACCAGCGACAACCGCTTTCTTTTCTGGACGTGCTTCATGATAAATCGCAAGTGCGGCAGCAGGAAGTCCAAACATCATAAACGGAAACTTACCAGTCATAAATGTACCTGCAGTAAGTTCTGCTCCATCTTTTAATTGTTCAAAGAAAATCTTTTGGTCGCCTCGAATAATTTCACCGGCATCGTTTACATATTGACCAAACTCAAACCAGAATGGTGAATAGAAAATGTGATGCAATCCGAATGGAATGAGAGAACGCTCGATTACACCAAATACAAAAGCAGCAAGCGCTGGGTTTGCATCAAGCATATTATGTGAGAAAGCATTTAATCCTGATTGAATTGGCGGCCAGACAAACAACATGATGATTCCAAGAATTAACGCTGAAACAGCCGTAGCAATTGGAACAAATCGTTTACCAGCAAAGAAGCCAAGGTATTGCGGAAGTTGAATATTATAATACCGTTTATACATAAATGAGGCAAGAATACCGACGATAATTCCTCCAAACACACCTGTTTGAAGAGTAGGTATTCCTAGAACATTTGCATAAGATGCACTGTCTGCTACTTGATCAGCAGAAACACCTTCTAGTACACCCATCGTAATATTCATTACTAGGAAACCGACAATTGCAGCGAGTCCTGCAACCCCATCTCCATCTGATAAACCGATTGCTACCCCTACTGCGAATAATAGTGCGAGGTTAGCAAAGACGATTCCACCTGCTTCTTCCATTACAGTCGCAAGTAGTTGGAACCAATCTGCCGTAAGAAATGGCAGTTTTTCAAGCAAAGTTGGGTTTTGGAATGCGTTACCAAAACCAAGCAACAAACCAGCAGCAGGTAAAATTGCAACCGGTAACATAAGTGCTTTACCAACTCGCTGTAGAACACCAAACGCTTGTTTAAACATATGTTTTCCTCCTTTTTTATCCCCAAATAAACAATGTATCAAACTAAAAAAGACATGAGCAGAAAGGTATAACAAGTCAATCAGGATATACTATACCCCAATCGGTTGTTGTCATACCGGTTCCACTCATGCCTGATCGTATCAGTAACACGCGTACCGTTATTTATTTTGGAGAAAGCCTTTGCAAGTGCATCGTTAAGTAGACTGCTTCTGCTTCAGGAAATGTTGTAGCTAATTCCCGTTGCATGATTTTAATCAACTTCCAAGCAAGATTATAACATAGTGGATATTCTTCCTTCAACACTTTTTCTAGCCTTTTATGAGCTTCTACAGGAAGGTCTTGTTCACTTCGATCGATCGCGTGTCTTAGATGTCTAACGAGACGCAAATAATCAATTCCAGTCTTGCTGATCCGAAGTGAAAGTGAATCTTCTATTACAGAAACAAGTAGGTTGATCAAAGCTGAATATCTATTTATAGTAGAAAGGCTTCTGTTAGTGATTGCGCTATGGATATGAAGGGCAACAAAGCCAATCTCACCATCCGGTAACTCCATATTAAGCTTGCTCTTTAAAAGCTGAATCACGCTTTCGGCAACGGTGTATTCTTTTGGATACATCGTCTGAGTTTCAACTAAGAAAGGATATTTCACATCTAACCCCTGCCGAAGTCGCTTAATCGCAAAAGATAGGTGGTCTGTTAACGAAACATGAATATGTTCGTCAAGATCTGCCCCTAGTTTCTCTTCAATGAGCGAAATTGCATCATTCATGATACCGATAAAATCTTCTGGCACATCTGTCAGAAGGAGCTTGTACTGTTCCTGCTCACTTTTGTTCGCAAGCACAAAGAATTTGTCTACTTTCGTGTCATCAAGCTTTTCACCATGTTTCTGGTTAAAGCCAATTCCTTTTCCAGTAAGCACAACTTCTTCATTTTTCTCTGTAAGAGCAATGACCACGTTGTTATTCAACACTTTTTTTATTTTAAATGGACCCCTCATGTTCAAGTTCCCCTCATTAAACCGGTTTCATTTTTTAACTATGAACGTATTAATAATAGTAAATAACTTATAGAACGTCAATGAGAAAACCTTCCACACTGAGTCAAAACATACTAATTTCTGTAAAATTAATAAAAAGGCCGGCTCATTACAAGCCGGCTTTTCTATATCTCTAATTCTCCCAGACGGAGTAATTCGACTACTGCCTGGGAACGCCCCTTTACCCCAAGCTTTTGCATCGTGTTGGAAATATGGTTCCGAACTGTTTTCTCACTAATAAACAATTCTTCTGCTATTTCCCTAGTTGTTTTGTCTTGAACAAGCAATTCAAATACTTCTCTTTCTCGTTTAGTTAAAAGCGGCTTCGGTCGGTAGTGGTTCCCTTTCAACATTCCACCCTCCTCGATAGGGCAACAAAGCAACTTCATTCAAAATTAATATAGTCCATACACTATATGTTTTTTTAACAGACGTGTTACATAATTTAGAATACTTTCTTGATGTGAAGGACAAAAATCTACCGACAGGCTTCTTCATTCTTTGTCATTTCCTGAGAAATATTTTGTTTCATGAAGAAAACAAACAAGAAAGACCCCATTAATGGGGTCTTTCTTGAGATGAATCGATTTATCGATCACTTCCGAAGAAGTTCTTAAATGTTTGAAGAGAAGTCGCTCTGTTCATAGCAGCAATGGATGTTGTCAAAGGAATTCCCTTTGGACAAGATTGAACACAGTTCTGTGAATTACCACAATTCGCCAATCCGCCTTCATCCATTAATCCTTCGAGTCGCTCTTCTTTGTTCATCTCACCTGTAGGATGGGAATTGAACAAACGCACTTGAGAAACTGCGGCTGGTCCTATGAATTCAGAACGGCTGTTAACGTTCGGACATGCTTCCAAGCAAACACCGCAAGTCATACACTTGGAAAGTTCATATGCCCACTGTCTTTTATTCTCTGGCATACGTGGCCCAGGACCAAGATCATGGGTTCCGTCGATTGGAATCCAAGCTTTTACTTTCTTTAGAGCATCGAACATTCTACTGCGATCAACAGCCAAGTCTCTCACAACTGGGAACGTCGTCATCGGCTCAAGGCGGATCGGCTGTTCTAAGCGATCGACAAGAGCTGTACATGATTGACGAGGCTTTCCGTTGATTACCATTGAACATGCTCCACAAACTTCTTCTAGACAACCCATTTCCCAAACAACAGGTGTTGTTTTCTCACCCTTTGCGTTTACTGGGTTACGTCTAATCTCCATAAGAGCTGAAATCACATTCATATTTTGACGATATGGAATTGTGAATGTTTCTTCATATGGTGAAGATTCAGGTCCATCTTGTCTTTTTATTTTAAGAGTAATATTACGTTCTTCACTCATTATTTAGTCCCCGCTTTCTTCTTCGAATAATCACGTTTACGAGGTGTAATTAATGATGTATCAACTTCTTCATAGTAGAATTCTGGTTTGTTGTTAACTGCATCGTATTTAGCCATCGTTGTTTTCAACCACTCTTCATCGTTACGATCTGGGAAGTCTGGTTTATAGTGCGCTCCACGGCTCTCATTACGGTTATATGCTCCTTGTGTAATGACACGTGCAAGCTGAAGCATGTTTGATAGCTGACGAGTGAAAGCGGCTCCTTGGTTACTCCATTTGGACGTATCATTAATATTGATGTTCTCGTAACGTTCCATCAATTCTTGAATCTTATTATCCGTTTCTAGAAGCTTATCATTATCTCTAACCACTGTTACGTTAGCAGTCATCCATTCACCAAGTTCTTTGTGAATCTGGTAAGCATTTTCAGTTCCATCCATTTTCAGGATAGCGTCTTGCTTCGCCTGCTCTTCTTGCTGATGACTTTCAAATAAAGAAGATGGCATATCTTCAACAGTGTTTTCAAGACCATTGATGTAGTCTACAGCATTCGGTCCAGCTACCATTCCACCATAAATGGAAGACAGCAATGAGTTGGCACCAAGTCTATTTCCACCATGCTGTGAATAATCACATTCACCAGCAGCAAAAAGCCCTGGAATATTTGTTTGTTGATTGAAATCTACCCATAGTCCACCCATTGAATAGTGTACTGCTGGGAAGATCTTCATTGGAACTTTTCTAGGATCATCACCCATGAATTTCTCATAGATTTCAATGATTCCTCCAAGCTTAATATCTAGTTCTTTTGAATCTTTATGGGATAGGTCTAAATAAACCATGTTCTCTCCATTGATTCCTAGCTTCTGACGTACACAAACATCAAAAATTTCTCTAGTAGCAATATCTCGCGGAACGAGGTTACCATATGCAGGATATTTTTCTTCAAGGAAATACCAAGGTTTTCCATCCTTGTAGGTCCAAACTCTTCCACCCTCACCACGAGCTGACTCACTCATTAGACGAAGTTTGTCGTCTCCTGGTATTGCAGTTGGGTGAATTTGAATAAATTCACCATTCGAATAGATCGCACCCTGTTGATAAAGAGCACCAGCAGCTGATCCTGTATTGATGACAGAGTTTGTACTTTTACCAAAGATGATTCCTGGACCACCTGTTGCCATGATGACTGCATCAGCTTCAAAGCTTCTTATTTCGGAAGTCGTCAAATTCTCTCCGACCATTCCGCGGCACACGCCACCATCATCAATGATAGCGGATAAGAATTCCCAGCCCTCATATTTGTTCACAAGACCGGCTACCTCATGTCGGCGCACTTGTTCGTCAAGTGCATAAAGTAATTGTTGACCTGTTGTTGCCCCCGCAAAAGCAGTACGGTGATGCTGTGTACCACCAAAGCGACGGAAGTCAAGAAGGCCTTCAGGCGTTCTGTTGAACATAACACCCATACGGTCCATCAAGTGGATGATTCCTGGTGCTGCATCACACATCGCCTTAACTGGCGGTTGGTTAGCAAGGAAGTCTCCTCCATAAACCGTATCATCAAAATGTTCCCAAGGAGAGTCTCCCTCTCCTTTTGTATTTACAGCTCCGTTAATTCCACCCTGCGCACAAACAGAGTGTGATCGTTTAACAGGAACGATCGAAATTAAGTCGACACTAACTCCGGCTTCGGCGGCTTTAATAGTAGCCATTAATCCGGCTAGTCCGCCTCCGACTACAATAATTTTACCTTTACTCATAAGAACGGTTCCCCCTTAATTGCTAGCTCTGTCTGAAGGATATGTACCCTTTCAGAATTGGTGGTGAAGACAGTTCGTTTGTTTCTTAAACAAATGCGAAGAGCGCGCGTATACCAACGACTGAAAGAGCTAGGAAAATAGCCATGGTTACATATGTCATTGCACGCTGAGATTTCGGTGTTACAGTAAAGCCCCAGCTTACGAAGAAGGACCAGAGCCCATTAGCAAAGTGGAATACTGTACCAATTACACCAACGATGTAGAAAATCATCATCCCTGGATTTGATAGAATATCGACCATCATCTGATAGTTAACATCTGCTCCCATTGCAGCTTGTATCCTAGTTTGCCATACATGCCAAGTTACGAATATTAAAACGATTACACCTGAGATCCGCTGCATATAAAACATCCAGTTTCGTAAGTACCCGTATGTACTTACGTTATTCTTGGATTGAAATGCGATATATACTCCATAAATCGCATGAAATAATAGCGGTAAGAAGATAACAAAGATTTCAAGGAGGTACCTGAACGGTAAAGATTCCATGAAATGGGCTGCCTCATTAAATGCCTCGGGTCCTCTTGTTGCAAAGTGGTTTACTGTTAGATGCTGCGTAACATAGAGTCCCAGTGGAATTACTCCTAGAAGCGAATGCAATTTTCGGCTGACAAAGTCTCGACTTGCGGCCATGTTTTGTGTGTCCCCCTTTTAAGTTGTTAAGCTACCATCTGCCACTGCATATTCTACTATAAAAGCCTTTGCATGCACAGAAATCATCGCTTTCTGTCGATTTTATTGTGACATAACCATTGTACTCCCATCATTTAGGAGCGTCAAGAAAACGCGTACATTTTGAGTTTTCTAAATTTATCTACATACGTCATTTCATAAACATGCTAGGATATTATTCCTCTCTTTTCATGTATGTATGGAGGAATCCCTTCCAAACCGTTATAATAATATGAGACGAATTGGAGGAGTTTATGTTTAAAAAGCGTACGAATACCATCGATTATAGTCATGAAATAACCACAACAGCTTTTGGATATGAGCTTTTTAGAGAAGTTCTTCTTCCTGAGCTATTAGGGAATGAACAACCTAACATTCTCTATTGGACTGGTAAAGAAATCGCAAGAAAGTTCCCTCTTTCGACAAGAGAGGAAATCGAGCAATTCTTTAAGGATGCTGGATGGGGTGCTTTAACCATCGCACAAGAGAAAAAGAATGAAATATCCTACTTGATTCAATCACCTTTAATAGAAGAAAGAAAAAAAACGAGTCGTGATGATTGTTATCAGCTGGAAGCTGGCTTTCTTGCTGAACAATTTCAATACATGTTGCAATGTATAACGGAAGCTTATGAAACGAGCAAAAAGAATGATGTTCAAATTACAATCAAGTGGGATCCAAAGGATAAAATTAATTTAGGTTAGAAAAAGGGAGACCGTCTTGGCCTCCTTATTTTTTTCACTGATTAACTGGCGTTCTTTCATCTAACTGGAATTGCTCATGAAGTGTTTCGATCGCATAGATCATCTTATCCTCGGGTACAATTGTAGATACTTTGATTTCAGAGGTACTTACCATCTTAATTTCCACATCGTGATCAGCTAGTACTTCAAACATTTGTGCAGCAACACCAGGATTTGAAATCATACCTGACCCTACGATTGAAACTTTTGCAAGCTCTGACTCATAGAAAATATTCTCATATGGTAGTTTCACTTCTAAACGACGAAGTACATCGAGCGTTAGTTCTAGCGCAGCGGTTTCGATCGAGAACGAAATGCTCGTTGTATTCCTTTGACTAGTACTTTGTATAATGATGTCAACATTAATTCCGTTCGATGCGAGTGAAGAAAATAATGAAGGAAGTGTTGTGATTTCGTTTGGAAGACCTGAAATCGTTATCTTTGTGACATTACTTTCAAACGCAAGTCCTCTCACTACCAAATTCTGTTCCATTGATGCGACCTCCTCAATTATGGTTCCTGTGTCATTTGTAAAGCTTGAGCGTACCTCAAGCGGAATATTGAAATTTTTGGCGAATTCTACCGCCCTCGGATGAAGGACACCTGCACCGAGGTTGGCTAATTCAAGCATTTCATCATAAGAAATAGTTGAAAGCTTCCGCGCACCTTTTACGTATCTTGGATCTGTTGTGTATACGCCGTCTACATCCGTATAAATTTCACAGCGGTCAGCTTTAAGTGCAGCACCGATTGCTACAGCAGTCGTATCAGATCCTCCCCTGCCTAGTGTTGCAATGTCTTCTGTATCAGAAAGACCTTGGAACCCAGCAACGATGACGATTTTTCCTTCTCCTAGATGCCGAATCATTCTTTTTGCGTCGATGTCCAAAATTCTTGCGTTTCCATGTACGGATTCTGTCTTTAACCCAGCTTGCCAGCCCGTAAGTGAGACTGCTTCGTAGCCCATCTCTTGAAGAGCCATAGCAAGAAGAGCGGTTGTTACTTGTTCCCCTGTTGTCAGCAACATATCTAATTCTCTTGGGGAAGGTTTTGTCGTTATGCTTTTTGATAAACCTACTAGTTCATCAGTTGTTTTCCCCATAGCGGATACCACTGCTACAACTTCATCTCCTGCATCGACCGCTTCAGCAAGCCTCGCTGCTACGTTTTTTACTTTTTCTACATCTCCTACAGATGTTCCACCGAATTTCAGTACTCGAAGTCCCACTCTCTCCATCCTTTCCACTCTAAAACTGTATTTCTCACTCACAAATAGCTTCTTGAATAGGTTACGAAGAGCCTATATATACAAAAAAACAACAATGAGAAAAACCTCACTGTTGTTTTCATAATTCATTCAAGAAAACGTCCCTGTGTGAGATAGTCCTCCATTCAATCCCCGGGAAGGCATTGAATGACAGCTCTGTATTTCTTCAACACAGATCCAGCTTAAGGTGAATAAGCACCTTATCGCTTCGGCAAATTCCCCTTTCAACTCACGTCAACAAGTCTTATCACTCTCGCTTGAGTTTACTGATGGTTTTTGCGCCTCTACCATCACTTCAATTTATCGAAGTGTGGAACTATTAAATTTTCACTATTATAACGAACTATATGATATGCCGCAATATAAATTTGAAATTAATTTTCTTTTTGTTTGAATCGAGCCATCAATTCTTCAGCAACACTCTTCGGTAATCCGGCCTCTTGTAAGCCTTCCACATCTGCTTCTTTCATTTTCTTAATAGAGCCAAAATGGTTCAAAAGCTTCTTCTTACGCTTCTGACCAATGCCAGGAACCTCGTCTAGGCTTGATTTCAACATCGATTTACCCCGAAGCTGACGATGAAATGATATTGCAAAACGGTGGACTTCATCTTGAATACGCTGAAGAAGGTAAAATTCCTGACTGTTTCTAGGTAGATAAACGTCTTCAGGAGGATCTCCTATCAAAAGATGCGATGTGCGGTGTTTTTCGTCTTTTGTTAACGAACAAACAGGGATATCCAGTCCAAGTTCATTTTCTAATACATCTTTTGAAGCCTGTATTTGTGCTATACCACCATCGATAATAATTAGGTCCGGTAAAGGGCCATTCTCCTTGAGCAACCTCGTATACCTTCTCCTGATGACTTCTTTCATTGAACCGACGTCGTTTGGTCCTTCTACCGTCTTAATCTTGTACTTCCTATACTCATTCTTCTTAGGTTTACCATCTAGAAACACGACCATCGCTGAAACTGGATTGGTACCTTGAATATTCGAGTTATCAAATGCTTCTATACGAAGAGGGGCATGAATGCCTAACTGCTCACCAAGATTTTCAACGGCATCGATCGTCCTCTTCTCATCCCGCTCAATAAGGGAGAATTTCTCGTTGAGTGCTATGTTCGCATTCTTGATCGTTAATTCTACCAGTTCTTTTTTCTTACCTCTTTTTGGTTGATGTACTGGAATATGAAGAAGTTCTTCAGCTATATCTGCGTCAATACTATTAGGCAAGAGGATTTCTTTTGGCTTTGGGTGGTTTTTCTGAAGATAGAACTGACCTAAGTATGTTAGAAAATCTTCTTCTGGTTCATTGTAAAATGGAAATAACGATACATCCCGCTCGATTAGTTTTCCTTGTCTCACGAAAAAGACTTGCACACACATCCAGCCTTTATCGAAGCTAAATCCAAATATATCTCGATCAAGCCCATCATTCGTTTGAATCGTTTGTGCTTCCATGACTTTCTCGATGTGGAACATAAGATCTCGGTATTCTTTCGCACGTTCAAAATCAAGGTTTTCAGAAGCGCTTACCATCTTACGCTCTAGGTCCTGTTTCACTTCTTGATGGCCACCATTTAAAAACCTTGTGATTCCCTCAATCATCTCCTTGTTCTGCTCTTTCGTAACTTCTTTTACACAAGGAGCGAGGCATTGCCCGATATGATAATACAAACATACTCGATCTGGCATCTTTCGGCACTTACGCAGCGGATAAATACGGTCTAGTAGCTTCTTTGTAGCACTAGCAGCATAAGCGTTCGGATATGGCCCGAAGTACTTCCCTTTGTCTTTCTTTATCTTCCGGGTCGTAATGAGTCTAGGCTGTTCTTCAGCCGTTATTTTTATATATGGATAGCTTTTATCGTCTTTGAGCATCACATTGTATTTCGGGTCATGTTTTTTAATTAAGTTAAGTTCAAGTATAAGTGCTTCTAAGTCAGTCGACGTTACGATATATTCAAAGTCTCTAATTTCACCAACAAGACGCTGAGTTTTACCATCATGAGCTCCTGAGAAATAAGACCGAACTCTATTTTTAAGAACTTTTGCCTTCCCAACATAAATGATTGTTCCTTGGCGATCCTTCATTAAGTAACAGCCAGGCTGATCTGGAAGGACAGCTAATTTATTTTTCAAATGTTCCTGCATGCTGCCTCTCCTCTCTTTTCACTCTTATAGGGGTATCTATGTTCCCCTCTCAATTGTAACACATACTAAGGTTTATACTCGTACAGGACGATTTTATGGTAAACAGGGTCGTACATCTGATTTGAATAAAATGGTTTTACTTTTTGGATCGAGTCATGTATCGGAGCTCCTTGCACTGAAAATCCATTTACAACTTCTCCAGTGAGAAAAACCCTGCGATCTTCATAATAAGGAAGTTGTGATAAAAAGGTAGCGTAAGTATATACCCGGTCATGATTAAAGGAAACGTTTGTATATTCCATGACCCTTGTTTCTTCCCACGTATATACCATTAGTGGTTCCTCTATATCAGACAAATACCCAATTAATTTGTGAACCGCAGCGGGTTTATCTCCTTCTACTAACATGTTGTAAGTCCCGACCATTTGTGAAAGCAAGAGAATCATTACCAAACCTACTTTTAAATAAACCTTTCTACAACCCATAAAAGATAATAAACAAACAAATAGCAACATGCCAGGTAACGGCAAAATATGCCTAGGTTTATCTATATTTTGAGCAAAGAGCGCCCAAAAAAAGTAACATACAAACATGAAAAAATATGTCCAATCAAACCAAGAACCTTGTCTACGAAAACCTCTGAACACGGCATACGCCACAATCATTGAAATGAGTAAAAGAGCCAATACGGAATGACCAGACAAACCAGTCCATCCAATGTTGTATACAATAAGTTGAAAGACCCTCTCCCAAATTGGTGAAGATGCACTTGAAACGGCAGTCCCTCCCCACTCTTGAAAATGACCTGCTGAAAAGCCTAACGCTAGTTGAAGGAATGCAGCCACTCCTCCTTCTGAGGCAGCAAGACCCATAACCCAAATAAGTTGAAATAGGATGGCAAGGGTAAGTTGAGACCCTAAGAAGACGGTATAACCTTTCTTATATGAAAACAATCTTTTCTTTTCTATTAGCAGTAAGAGAAGTCCTATTCCAAATGGGAGATAAGACAACCTGATTCCAAACAACACGCTTAACAATAACGATGGCAGTATAACAATTGATAAGGAATTTCTCTTCTGAAATGCTACTTTCAAACTCCAAATGTACCACCATAAGACCGAAACAGCTGAAACTTCACTCATTGGCTGAATCGTCATCACGTTCATAAAAACCATCGATTGGATAACAGCTACAGTAAGAACACTTAAGCTCTTTGATAGAACAGACCTACTGATTGAATATAGTGGGTAAATTGCTGAAAACAAAAGAATTGAATTAAAATATGATAACGCAATCGAAGGGTTCTCAACCCAACTGTTCACGAGCATACCACCTAGAATGAAGTATGGATAACCTGGGAAATGAGGTTGCATTGCAAAAAGATCAAACCTAGAAAGCGCAAGCAAAAAATCCACTTGATCCCAAGACCTTGGCACGTCTAAGGCATATACCGTTCTCCACCATACGATAAGAACAATACACACTAATGATAGGGATATAACTGTTCCTTTTAAAAACTGGTTCATTTCATGACGGTCTCTATCCTTCAAGACTACTTCACCCTTTTCAGCACTCCGCTTACGAAGTAAAGCTACAAAAAATACAAGGCGATTAATCGCCTTGTATTTGTAAATTTATTTCACTGCAGATTCATTCATTTTATTTGTAGATTCAAAAACAGTTTGTTTCTCTTCTTTTACCGTCTTCTTCTTAGGTTCACTGTTCGTATTCACAAGAAGATAAATGACAGCAAAGTAACCAATATAAGCTACGATTTCTTCAAGTGATGGCATAGATGAATACCCGAACAATGCTTTGAAGAAAATCCCTATATCCCCTGAAAGAAGAGGAGCTACGCCATTGTCACGAACATAATGAGCATAATCGATCGGATGTTCAGGAAGAAGCCAAGTTAAATCATATACATGCGGCATTACACTACCGATCATCTTAATATCTTGCATCATTGAGATCCCCTGAACGAGAAGACCACCAGCGATTAGAACGATAAAGACTCCAGTTACCTTGAAAAATGATTTAAGAGGGATACGCATTGTGCCTTTGAAGAATAGATACGAAATGACTGCTGCAATTAGGACACCAGTAATCGCCCCCCAGCCTTCAAAGCCTTTTCCAATATCCCCACCTGTAATTGCAGCGAAGAAGAAAACTGTTTCGACACCTTCTCGTAATACTACTAGGAAAGAGTGAATGACCATTCCTACTATATTTCCTGTCGTAATAAGATGAGACATCTTTTCTTCTGCCTTACCTTTAAGGTTCTTACTGTGAGCTGCCATCCAAAAGACCATTTGGGTTAATAGTACAGAGGATATTAACATAATGGAAATTTTCAGGTACATTTCACTTCCCATCGCTGCAAATCCTGTGAAAACCACCTGGAACAACATGGCGACTCCTACACTCGCAACAACTGCGAGACCTGCGCCTAGCCAGACAAATTTATTGAACTGACTCTGTCCGACCCTTTTCATATATGTGGTTATGATGCCAATGATGAGGAGGGCTTCAAGTACTTCTCTGAACATGATCAGCAACGCCTGAAATTCCATTACATTATCCCCTTTCTGAACAAACCTCTATGATCGTCGTTTCTTCATTGAATAAAACACAACTCCCGCTACTACTAGAACGATAAGTACTAACGGTATCCAATTTGATAATTGACCGAGGTCAGTCCACTCGTTACCAGTTCCGGTTGTATCTTCTTTTGCACTCTCACCAAAATGGCCGATTTCCACCGACTTCATATCAAATTGATTTTTTAACCCATTAATAACTGTTTCTTTACTTTTTGTAAACTGCTCTTTATCTGAATCTTTCTCACCAACACCAAACAGTCCCGGGTTACCGAGTGAATCGAGCATCGTTTCAAATTCCTGCTTAATTGTAGAATCAAGTTCTGAATCATTCTTTTCTACGATTGGCGATAATTTCTTATAGGTTGCATCCGCTTTTCCAACTAACTTCCTAGTTGTCTCATATTCCTCGAACTTACCTTCAACATTTTCAAGACGTCTAGCGATGTTAAGAACGAGGACTTGCTGCATATTAGTAAGAATCGCATCTTTATTCTCATTTTCGAGCTCAGATTTAACCGCTGAAACGGCATCTTCACCCATATGTAATTTGATCTCATCTTCAACAGTTTCGAAAATTTTCTCTGCTTGATCATAATCTGGAGGAGATTCAGAAAGTTTTGCGGACATTTCTGCGTAAGCTTCAGCTACTTTCTCTTCTGTTGGATCACCGTATGAATAGGCTTCAGCTAATTGTGGCATTGCTAGTGAGCTGATAACCATGATTACGGCCATAATTGACACTATGCGTTTTTTCATTGAAAATCCTCCTCATTGATAATGATAATGATTATCATCATCGAAGTCAATAACTGAAATGCACTTATAACGACTTTTCTGGATAAGTATACTTCCATTCATCATTCGAATAGCGATGCGCTTTGTAGTCGATCTTGACTTTCTTAACTGGTCTCGACATTTCTTTAACGATTGCTGGGATAACTGAAGTTAAATAAGCTTTGAATTTGATGTATGATTCTCCAGTTGATCTCACCTGATACGTGATCGGGATTTCTCTTACTCGAAACCCTTTACGAACAAGATTCAACGTTAGAACCTGAGCATAGTTATAATCATGAATGATTTCCCCATGGATCATCGCTTGCTTTGAGAATGCTCTCATACCTGACTGTCCGTCTCGTATCCATTTTTGTAAAAGCAAGGATTGAAGGAACGTGAAGCAATAGTTCCCTAGGCGCCTATGAACTCTCATTCCATCTATCGTCCCTTTGAACCTGGACCCCATAACGTAATCAGACTCTCCTTTTAAGATTGGCTCGATTAGCTCTGGAAGCTGCCAGGCTGGATACTCATTATCAGCATCAAGCATAACACCAATGTCAGCACCTAGCTCTACAGAGTGTGAGAGTCCCTTACGTACTGCAGCACCTAAGCCTCGATTTTCTTCAAACGAGTAAATATAATCTGCTCCTGCTTCTTTAGCCACTTCAACCGTGCGATCTGTTGAACCATCATCGATGACAAGAACACTAACGGTAATATTACTCAGGAAATGTCTTGGTATCTTTCTAATTACTTCTCCTATCGCTCGCTCTTCATTGTGAGCAGGGAGAAATACGATTACATGTTGCTTCATTTACTTGTCTCTTCCTTCCTATATTCAAAAGCATCTGTCAAAATAGAACCCCTACTATGTGATGGAATGGGAGCACCGATTAAATATGACACAGTTGGTGCAACTGAAGTTAAACTATGCTTATCTTCAATAACCTTTCCTGAAGCAATCGTCGGACCATTCATGAAAAATGGAACAAAGCGCTCACCTTCATCGAGATGGCCATGACCACCGATTCCATCAGCTTGTCCATGATCAGCACAAACGATCAACGTCGTATTCTCCATATAACCATGCTCTTCTAACCAGTTCACATATTCTTCTATCAATCGATCAGCTTCTTCGATTTTTTGAATGTACTCATCGTATAGTACACCTCTCGCATGCCCTGTTTGGTCAGTACCGATTAGTTGCAGAGCAAAGAAAGAAGGGTCTTTCTCTTTCATAACCTGTCTTGCTCTCCCCATAATGTTTGTATCAGCAACATCATTATTCATGACAGCAGTTACTGTATCAACATCGTCACCCATAGCATCAACAAGATGAGCAATTCCTAATAACCTTCCACTTTTGTTCACTTTTCTTAAAGAATCAAATATCGTTTCTACTTTTACACCCTCGTTCCAAACCATGTTCGACTTAATTCCATGCTCAAAGGGATATGTACCTGTCATCATAGAAGAGAAACATACCACAGTTCTCGCTGGATAAACGGTTTCCATTTGACTGTATTCTGTTCCATTCTTCTTCAATGAATCCAAGAAAGGCGTGTTCGCTTCTTGGAACCGTTCCTTTCTCATCCCATCGATTACAATCATAATGACTCGTTCATTTTGTGTGATTGGTTTGTCAACCTGATCTGTGTAGCTTGTTTTAATATCAGGCTTCCAATCGAATAAATTACGATGGAGAATAAAGCTAAACAACCATATACCAGCATAAAACAATAGAAGTTTGGTCCAATCTATCGATAAAGAAGAAATTGAAGCAGAATCGATTACCATAACCCATATTGGAATGATGAGAAGAAACTTCGGAAGCTGTTCTTGAGCATTCCCACTAGTGGAATCACTATTCTTAAGGACTAGTTTCCAGAAACGAGTGAAGTTAAGCCAGCTCGTACCAATTCTTAGATGGTAATAAAATGTTCCCCAGAAAAACACTGTAAAGAAAAAGTATAGAGAGACGGCTAACAGAGCAGCTGTTAATGAAAAATGATCAAATAATAGCAAATAGCCGACTAAAGGTATCCACAAATAATTCCTCAAAAACAGCGGATAGTCATAATTATAATAAAGAACGAGCAATGGCAGGACAGCAGCAAACCCTATGAAAAAACTACTCCAAAAACCCAAGGTCGACCATTGCGTGATATAAAAAAGTAAAACCGTTCCTGTTACGAATATAGGGGTGAAGGGCTTCCCTTCATTAAGTAAATTCCAGCATCTTGCTGCAACCTTTTCAAAACCAGACGCTTGCTTCATTGTGTTTCTCCTTTCTTAGATAAAAACGACTTCAGTTTGTGAAGTCTCAAAGGGTACATATAGAATGCTAGTGCACCTGCTGCAAATGAGTACAAGTATTTAAAGCCATGCGTAATAATTGCGACAGAAAGGGCATCTTCCATACTGAAGCCATACTGGTATAGTGAGAAACTCATGACACTTTCATAAGTAGCTAAACCGCCTGGTGCAAGCTGAAAGACACCCGCTCCCACTGATAAGGAGGTAACCCAAATCGCATCCATATAAGAAAAAGCAGGCGCAGAAAACCTCGCTACTCCGTATACGACTATTCCTTCTGCAATCCAACTAATTCCTGATAAAACCACAATCAATGTTCCAGTCTTTGAGGAAAATAACCTTTTAAAGTCATTAAACTGCTTAACAACAAAAAATGGAAGTTTTCTTAATTTATGTATGATAAGGAGAAGAGCTAGAGTCACGATTCCTACGATACTGAAAATAATAACAACCCGATAGCTTAGATTGATACCCATTAACGTAGCTCCGATTATTGCAAATAAACCTAACCATATTAAATCAAGAAACCTAAGTGATACGACAGTCTTAACGGAATGATTCACCCTCACTTCTGGGTGTTGTGCAAGTGTTCCGATTCTAACCGCTTCCCCACCTTTGAGTGGTAGGATGTGATTGAAAAACAGGCTATAGAAAATACCGGATATAAATACTTTATAGCTAACGTTCCGATTTATCACGAGTTTCCAGCTCAAAGCCCGTAAGAGAAAAGCAATCGTGTATCCTACGACCATGGCGATTAGCCAAACAGGATGAGTGAGTAAACTACTAAATAACTTAGATAATGACTCGATATTAAAGATGGGGATTAAAAACCAGAAAAAAAGTCCGATAAGAGACAGACCGATCAACAGCTTTATCGACCGTAATATTTTTTTGCCCATGCAATCGTTCTCCGTAATCCTTCATTAATATCAATTTCAGGTTTATATCCAAGTTGTTCCTGAGCTTTATGAATATTACTCCACGTATGCTTAACATCTCCTATACGAAAAGGACGATCTACAATCTTCGCATCCGGGAAAGGGTCAACCAATAAGTCGATGAGGCGCTGGAGTGGGATTGGATGTCCATTTCCTAAATTAAAAACTTCTGAATCAGTTTGTTGATAGAGTGAGAGAAAAATCCCTTTCACAATATCATCAATATAGGTGAAATCCCTTGATTGTTCTCTACCGAAAATTTCAATTTCTTCTTCATCCATCAGTTTCTTAATGAATAGGGGAATCGCCATATCAGGCCTTCCCCATGGACCATAAACTGTAAAGAATCGAAGAATCGATAGTTTAAATCCATAAAGGGACCTATATGCATGGCAAAAAGATTCTGCTCCTGATTTCGCTGCTGCATATGGTGATCTCACTCTTCCATCAGCTTGTTCTTCTCGAACAGGACCGTCAACATCACCATACACGGAAGAAGAAGATCCAAAAACAACATGTGGAACACCTGTTTCACCAGCCGCTCTAAGAACGTTAACCACTGCTTTAATATCATGGTCGATATAGTCATGTGGGTTCGAAATGGAATACTGCACTCCAGGAAGAGCAGCAAGATGAATCACAGCATCATACGATTTCTTTTTAAAATGGTGAAGCGTTTTATCTTCATCTCTTAAATCAAACGTCTCTAAGTGGAATTCACCAATCTTCTTAATTTGATCAAGGTGTTCCTTCTTCCTCTTCACTTCATAGTAATTTGAAAACGTATCGATAATCGTAATATTGAAATTATTTCGCAGTAAATATTTCGCAAGGTGACTGCCGATAAAACCAGCTCCACCAGTAATTAAAACATTCATATGTTGCACCCCTACCTACTCTTTGAACGAACCTTACACAAGAGAAATGGCCGCTGTAGTAGCGGCCATTTTCATCTAATTCTATTGTACTACACTCAAGAATAGAGACAAAATGTAATTCTCATGTGAATCCTAACATGCTAGACTTCCGCTTTCGTCATGAAGAGTATACCGAGAACGATTATCAGTGTCAATATTCATTCTTTTTGTGGCATAGAAAAAACCCCAATCCATAGATTGGGGTTTTTCGTTCATCATTTACTGATGCTTAGAAAGAGTTTGTGCTAGAGCTTCTTTCGGTTGGAAACCAACTACTTGATCAACTACTTCTCCGTTTTTGAAAACAAGAAGTGTTGGAATGCTCATTACACCGAACTTGCTTGCTGTTTCTTGGTTCTCATCAACATCAAGCTTAACAACTTTCACATCAGCCATTTCAGCATCAAGCTCTTCTAGAACTGGTGCAATCATCTTACAAGGTCCACACCAAGGTGCCCAAAAGTCTGCAAGTACTAGACCTTCGCTTGTTTCTTGATTAAAGTTTTGATCTGTCGCATGTACGATAGCCATATATATCGTCCTCCTTAAACAATTATCACTTGAGATACCAGGTTAAGGCCGGTTGACTCAATGTGTTTTCTGCCATATTGCTTATCAAAATGGCTCAGACTGAGTATATCATTAATACTCTTTTGGTTTCCATTTTTTTGACTCACACACATTCTTCCCTATTATGAAGAGAAAAAAACGTGGGAAAAGCGAGCTATGTTTAGCTCGCTTTATCCTTAATTTGTTTGTAGTACTTTTTTGAATTCTTGAGTTAATAACGGAACTACTTCAAACAAGTCTCCGACGATTCCATAATCAGCGACATTGAAAATATTCGCTTCAGGATCTTTGTTGATTGCGACGATTACTTTAGAGTTGGACATACCTGCGAGATGCTGAATTGCACCTGAGATACCACATGCAATATAAAGGTCAGGTGTAACAACTTTCCCAGTTTGCCCGATTTGTAATGAATAATCACAGTAGTCCGCGTCGCAAGCTCCTCGAGAAGCTCCCACTGCAGCTCCTAGGACATCAGCAAGTTCTTGAAGTGGTTCGAACCCATCCTCGCTCTTAACACCTCGGCCACCAGCGATAATAACCTTAGCTTCGGATAGATCCACTCCAGAAGTAGACTTGCGAACAACTTCCTTAACGATTGTTCGTAGGTCTTTAATTTCTACATCTTCAGAGAAGACTTCACCTGAACGTGATTCATCTTTCTCAAGTGCTGAGATGTTATTAGGACGGATCGTTGCAATAGTAACGCCTGCCTTTACCTTTTTCTTCTCAAAAGCTTTACCTGAATATATTGGACGAGTGAATACGATATCCTCACCGTCTAGCTCAATCGCTGTAGCATCTGATATTAAACCTGCATCAAGTTTACTTGCTAGTTTTGGTGCAATATCTTTACCCATTGATGTGTGAGGCAGAAGGATAGCATCCGGCTTTATTGAGTTGATGATTTGTAGGAACACTTGCCCATACCCATCACTTGTATAAGTTGAAAGCTTTTCATTTTCTGCTTTAATGACGCGGTCTGCACCATAGTGGACCAAAGCATCTGTTAATGCGCTTACATTTTCACCTGCAATAGCAGCGATTACTTCTCCGCCTGCTGCGATTTCTTTACCAGCAGCAATAGCTTCAAACGATACATTACGTAGTTCACTTTCACGACTTTCTGCAATTACGAGTACTTTTTTGGCCATAATAAACCCCTCCTATATAACTTTCGCTTCCTGACGAAGTAATTTCACTAGCTCTTGTACTTGATCATCAACTTCCCCATCAAGCACTTTTCCAGCTTCTTTTTTAGGTGGTAAATAACGTTCGATCGTTTCTGTTTTAGCTTCTATTTCATCGTCCTCAACGTCTAATTCATCGTAATCGATTTCTTCTAATGGCTTCTTCTTTGCCTTCATAATCCCAGGAAGAGAAGGATAACGAGGTTCATTAAGTCCCTGCTGTGCTGTTACAAGTAGAGGAAGCTGTGCTTCTACGATTTCTACATCACCTTCAACATCTCGCTCGATCGTAGCTGTACTTCCATCGATATCCAATTTCGTAATTGTTGTTACGTATGGAATACCGATCTTCTCAGCTAGACGAGGTCCAATCTGTCCAGTACTGTTATCGTTCGAAACGTTCCCTCCTAGGATAATGTCGTACTCTTTATCCCCAAAATAAGCGGCTAGTAAAGCAGTTGTTGTATATTGATCACTATCCTCAAGCTCTTCATTGTTAATTAGAACAGCTTTGTCTGCGCCCATTGCGAGTGCCGTTCTAAGTTCTTTCTCGACTTCTTCACTACCAATACTAACAACCGTTACTTCCCCACCGTGGTCGTCACGTAGTTGAATTGCTTCTTCAATCGCATACTCGTCGTAAGGGTTGATAATAAACTCAACGCCTTCTTCACTGATCTTGCCATTCTCGATAACAATTTTTTCTTCTGTATCAAAGGTTCTTTTCATAATTACGAATATGTTCATTTCTTTTTACCCTCCCTGAGATAATTGTGTTTATTTATCAGTAAAGTTTGGCTTACGCTTCTCTATGAAAGCTCGAATGCCTTCTTGCCCATCTTCAGATGCGAAAGCCTTACCGAAATACTCTTTTTCTTTCGCTACTCCTTCATCAAACCTAGCAGCCTTAGAATAATTCAAAAGCTCTAATGCATACTTCATTGAAACAGCACTTTTTTGAGCGATTTTCTCTGCAAGTTGTTTTGCATTAGGAAGGAGTTCATCCTCTCGGAAGACCTGATTCGCTAAACCTAGGTTCACGGCTTCACGTCCGGAAATCGGTTCGCTCGTTAGTAGCATTTCTGTAGCTTTCGCTCTTCCAACGAGCTCAGGCAAGCGCTGTGAACCTGCAAAACCAGGCACAAGCCCTAATTGAAGTTCTGGCAAGCCAAGTTTCGCATCTTCCGTTACGAGACGGATATGACAAGCCATCGCGAGCTCGAGCCCCCCGCCGAGCGCAGCCCCATGTATGGCAGCGATGATCGGTTTTGGGAACGCTTCCATTTTGTCGAAAAGTGATTGACCAAGACCTCCAAGATCAGCGAAGCCTTCTTCAGTATCAACAGTAGTAAACTCTTTGATGTCCGCTCCTGCAGAGAAGAACCTACCCTCTCCAGTTAGCAAGATTACCTTTGTTTCTGCATCGTTCTCTAAATCATTAAGTATATACGTAAGTTCTTTAAGTACATCCGTAGCAACTGCATTTGCTGGTGGTCTTTTCAATGAAACGTTTGCTACTTTGTTCTCTTTCGTTACATTAATAAACTCCACTTTCCCACTCCTTCCTGCATCATAGTGTTTCCGGGAATCCGGGACACATTTATTTGCTCAACCCGTTGATCAGCAGATGATGAATAGGCTTTGCAAGTGATTCTAAGTCAAACTTATGATCTTTCATAACCCAGTTAGTGACTGTCTCATCAAGGGTCCCAAAAATCATTTGTCTAGCGAGCCTGACATCTAACTCTTTCATGAATAGCCCTGACTTAACACCACCGATTAAAATTTGATCAACAAGTGTTAAATATTTCTTCAGTACTTCACCGATTTGAGCACGTAACTCTTTGTTCGTTTGTCTTAACTCTAACTGAGTCACGATCGCAAGCTCATAATCAGAAGAAAGGTGCTTAAAATGCATATCGATCAGCGTTAACAGCTTATCTTCTGCATTGCTTTTTTCAGCAATCTGTTCTTCTATTTTATCAATGAAGCTTCCCATCTTTTTTTGAAATAATGATATGAGCAAATCTTCTTTGTTCTTGAAGTACAAATAAATCGTACCGTCTGCCACACCGGCTTCACGCGCTATTTTGGAAACTTGCGCTTGATGGTAGCCATTCTGTGCAATTACTACTACTGCAGCATCAATTATTTTGTCATACTTCGGGCCACGCTTTTTCCCTTTTTCCACCATAGCAAGTTCTCCTTTATTCTTAATCCGACATCTCACTCAATAAAATGAATGAGCATTCATTCATAAATATATTGTAGCTGTACACCATAGTAGCTGTCAATATCGGATTTCTGAGCGAGCGCTCAATTTGAATGCAAGGATAATTGCAAATTCATCATATCATAATAAGCTGAAATGTGCGAATTTTTCTAATTAATTTCCCAGTTAATATTTCTCATTAAATAAAGAAGAAAGCCAATCGCTACAGCGATTGACTTTCCTTTTCCTTTTCTTCATCAACAAGCACTCTTCGAAGAATTTTCCCAACTGTAGTTTTTGGAAGCTCTTCACGAAATTCGTATAGATGTGGAACTTTGTAAGCCGCAAGAAAGCGCCTACAATGTTGATCTAAATCTTCTTCCGTACAACGATTATTACTCTTAAGAACGACGAATGCTTTTACTGTCTCCCCACGATAAGGATCAGGAACCCCTATTATAACAGCTTCTTGAACGGAAGGATGTTCATATAAGACCTCTTCAACTTCACGTGGATAGATATTAAAGCCGCCTGCGATAATCATATCTTTTTTCCGGTCTACGATATAAAAATAACCATTTTCGTCTTGATATGCCATGTCACCAGTAAAAAGCCAGCCATCTTTTAGAACCGCTTCAGTTTCATCAGGTCTATTCCAGTATCCCTTCATAACCTGAGGACCCTTCACAATGAGTTCACCAATCTCTTTAACTTCTGCAACCTCACCTTCAGGGTTTACTATTTTGGCATCGGTATCTGGCCAAGGCATACCTACACTCCCGATTATATTCCCATCAGATATGGGATTCGCGTGTGTTACAGGTGAGGATTCCGTTAAGCCATACCCTTCTACGAGTCTTCCACTGATCTTCTCCTGGAATTTCTGCTGAACCTCGATTGGCAGTGGTGCTGATCCACTAATACAAGACTTGATCGACGATAAGTCATAGCTATCAAAGTCAGGTTCATTTAGTAATGAGATATAGATGGTAGGCGCACCTGGGAATAACGTTGGCTTTTGTTTATGGATTGTCTTCAATGTGTCTCTAGGTTCGAATTTAGGTAAAATAATCATTTTGGAAGCAAACATAATAGAGAAGTTCATCACACAGGTCATCCCATATACGTGAAAGAAAGGCAGAACGCCTAATATCCTCTCTTCACCATAGGTGATGTCTCGATTCCATACGATCATCTGCATCGTATTCACAACGAGATTATAGTGTGTTAACATGACGCCTTTCGCTAGACCTGTTGTCCCACCAGTATATTGAAGCAAAGCCAAATCCTCTTTAGGATCTATATCTAATTCGATTTCCTCAGACCTTCCATTTTTCACCCAACTTTGAAAAGTATGAATGTCCTCGTTCAGTGGAATTTCAACAATTGGTCCTTGCTTATTTTTCTTTTGAACGAGCGGATAAAGGAAGTTCTTTGGAAATGGCAAGTACTCATTTATTTTAGTAACGACAACATGCTGTAACGTAGTCTTATTTTTCACATTTAACACTTTTGGTAACACGAGGTCGAGGCAAATAATGATAGACGCATCCGAATCCGTTAACTGATGTTCCAGCTCCCTTTCCATATACAGGGGGTTTGTTTGTACAACAATACCGCCTGCCATTAGTACTGCGTAGTAACTAATAACAGCTTGAGGACAGTTAGGCAGCATGATCGATACCCTGGCACCCTTCTCAAGCCCATGATCTTTCAACGAGTTTGCTAGTCGGTTTGCTCGGTCGTAAAGTTCTTGATACGTTAGCTCTTTCCCTAAAAAGTGAACTGCCTTCTTATTCGGGTAGTTTTGTGCAGCATCTACCAAGTACTGATGAAGAGGCTTGTTATCATAGTCTATCGTTGGTGGTACGCCCTCATCATAATGCGAAAACCATGGTTTTTCGCTAATATTCTCCATTATTTTTTCAACCTCCCTTTCAACTCTCCTTTCAAACCCTATTCTCTCTATAAAATAATTATAATGAAAAACAAGAAAATATCCTATCTTTTTTTGATTTTTTTGAATAGAATGGCAATTTTCGTCACAACTTGTCTCATAAAAATGAAAAAAAGACAGGTTTTCACCTGTCTTTTCTAAACAAAATAAAGCAAATATACGATTCCAGCAATAAAGAATATACCTGATACGACCATGAGCACTTTCCATAAGGTCTCCATCCAACTCTCCCCTTAACTTATCCCTGCTCCTATTACAAATGAAAGGCCGACTGAAATGACCATGGAAATAAACCCTACTGCACGGTTGTCTTGTTTTATTTCTTCATCAATTCGAAATTTAGGAGTTAGAAATTCGAACGTAAAATATCCGATCAATAATAGAACGAATCCAAATACTCCCCAGCCCATCATAGTAACAAGAGAATCATTATGTTCAATTGAAAAACGAAAAATATTAGCAATACCAAAAATCTTTCCGCCCGTCGCCATAGCAACGGCCAGGTTTCCATTTTTGATTTCATCCCAGTTTCGGTAAGAAGTAACAAATTCAAAGGCCGCAAGAAATACAATCAAACATACGACGACAACACTATAGGTGGCTGCCGTTTGAAAAGCTACACTGTCCCAAAGTCGATCCATCTCCGAGCTTCCTTTCTTTATTTCAATTCGACGACGGTTACCCCGCCACCGCCTTCATTCATGCCACCCATTCTTAGGGTTTTAACTCGAGAGTGACGTTTCAACCATTCATGTACGCCTTTTCTTAGTGCGCCAGTTCCTTTACCATGTATGATCGAAACCTGATGATATCCTGCTAATAATGCATCATCAATATAACGCTCTACTTGCATTTGAGCGTCTTCATACCGCTTTCCTCTTAAGTCTAACTCTGTCTTAACGGAGCTATCACGTCCACGTACGGAAACAAGCGGTTTCGTTTCGACAACAGGTTTGGACTTGATTTTCTCAAGATCGTTCGCCTTAACATTCATTTTCATAATTCCAAGCTGAACTTGATATTCGTTCTTACCAACTTGATCAACGATATGTCCCTTTTGATTAAAGCTGATTACTTTAACCTCATCACCGGGCTGATAAGACGTAACCTGCGCCTTTTTCGATGGTTGTTTGCTAGCTTTAAGCTCTGGCTTTGATTCATCTAGCTGTTTTTGAGCATCGATAAGTTGGTGTTCTTTTACCGAGCCTTTCTGGAATGTACGAAGGTCATGAATAATCTTTTTGGCTTTTTCTTTTGCCTTTTCAACTTCTTCTTCCGCACGCTTTTCAGCGTCTTCTAACATTCGATCTCTCTGATTCTCAAACTTTTCAAGCTGTGCTTCAAGGTCTTTCTTTAATGCCTCTGCTTCTTTTCGAATAACTTCAGCACTCTCTCGATCAGACTCTGCTTTCTTCTGACTATCTTCAAGTGAAGAAATCATCTTATCTACCTTATTACTTTCACTTGAGATCTGAGATCTTGCATCATCAATAATGACTTCCATTAATCCGAGCCTTCTAGAAATTTCAAAGGCATTACTTCGCCCAGGCACCCCTATTAACAGTCGGTACGTAGGACGTAACGTTTCAACATCAAATTCTACACTAGCATTCATAACACCTTCTCGATTATAGGCATACGCCTTTAGCTCACTATAGTGAGTCGTAGCAATTACTTTTGCTCCACTGTTGTAAACATAATCTAAAATAGAGATGGCTAGCGCCGCACCCTCCTGTGGATCTGTACCTGCTCCAAGTTCATCAAATAAGACAAGACTGTTATGATCTAAGTTATCAAGGATTCCAACGATGTTCGTCATATGAGATGAAAAAGTACTTAAGCTTTGCTCAATTGACTGTTCATCCCCAATATCTGCGAAAATATGTTGGAAGATCGACATGGAAGAATCGTCATCTGCAGGAATATGAAGCCCTGATTGCGCCATCAGAGTTAACAGTCCCGCAGTTTTTAACGTAACTGTTTTCCCCCCTGTGTTGGGTCCCGTAATAACTAGTGATGAATAATCATCTCCAAGCGCAATGGATATCGGAACAACTTCGTCCTGAGGAAGAAGAGGGTGTCGACCTTTCCTGATCTCAAAAGCTCCTTTATCGTTCATTGCAGGTTTCGTTGCTTTTAATTCATTGGCATAAAGTGCTCTCGCAAATATAAAATCGATCTCTGCTAGCATGTCTACATTGTGTCTTAGCGTCTCTGCTGATTCAGCTACTTTTACAGTTAACTCTGTCAGGATGCGTTCAATTTCTTGCTTTTCTTTTACCTTTACCTCTTTGAGTTGGTTGTTAATAGAAACAACGGATTGAGGCTCAATAAAAAGAGTCGCGCCTGATGACGATTGATCATGGACCATTCCTCCGAATGAGCTTCTGTACTCTTGTTTGACTGGTATTACATACCGTTCATTTCGAATTGTTACCAGTGCATCAGACAACATTTTTCTAGTGCTTGAAGAACGAATTAAACTTTCCAACTTCTCTCTTACCCTTGACTCATAACTTCTGAGCTGTGTACGAAGACGTCTTAATGCATCACTTGCTGAATCAAGCAAATCGCCATCCTGGTCAACGCAAGCATTAATTTCACGCTCAAGCTCAGTCTCACTCATGATCTGATTTACGAGTGCACCTAATAAAGGAACCTCTATTCCATCCTCAATCATGTTTTCTAAGAAGGTTTTAAACCTTTTCCCACCATAAATCGTACTCGAAATATCCAATAGTTCTGACGGGTTTAGTACTCCTCCGATTTCAGCTCTCTTCAAGCTTGGACGAATATCTCTAATTCCACCTAGGGGAGCTTGGCCACGGAGGCGAATGACAGTCCGCCCTTCATCCGTTTCATTCAGGTAACCGTTCACTTCTTCTAGATTATAGGATGGGACGAGTTGTTCGGTTTTTTGCTTCCCTAGAGAAGAAGAAACATGCTTCCCAAGTCTCTCTTTAACTTTTTCAAATTCAAGCAGTCGCAACACTCTACTGTTCAATGGTCCGTTCCTCCTGTGAAGCAAAAATTTATTTATGACGGTTGAAAAATGCTTCCAATTCTTCTGCCGTAAATGTATTTATCACACTTTCTTTTCGTAACCAGCCTCTTCTTCCTGCTGATACGCCAATTTCCATATGTTCAAGCATATCCATGTGGTGCGCATCGGTATTGATCATTATTTTCACATCTTCTTCCTGCGCTTTCCTAAGCCACGTTGCTGCTAAATCTAGACGATTCGGATTTGCGTTCAGTTCAAGAGCCGTATTCGTTTCTTTAGCAAGTGCAATTAGCTTCTCATGGTCTAGAGCATACCCTTTTCTTCTTCCGAGTAGCCTTCCTGATGGGTGGGCGATCAAATCAACATGGTGACTTCTTAATGCCGTTTCAAGTCTTGCCATAATCGTCTCTTCGTCTTGATTAAATGAAGAGTGAATCGAAGCAATAACGAAGTCCATCTCTTCTAGAAGCTCATCATCATAATCGAGTGTGCCATCAGGGAGGATATCCATCTCTACGCCTGAGAAGATTTTGAAATCATCCCACTTCTCATTCAAACGATTAATCTCGAGTCGTTGCTCGCGTAGTCGATCTGGTGTTAACCCATTGGCAACTTTTAAGTACTGAGAGTGATCTGTTATCGCAATGTAAGAGTAGCCCTTTTCTCTTGCTCTCTCTGCCATTTCTTCTATTGTATAAGCACCATCACTCCATGTAGAGTGCATATGAAGGTCACCTTTAATATCACTTAAAGAAACAAGTTGAAATTCTGATTCTTCCGCTGCCTCAATCTCACCACTATCTTCCCGTATTTCTGGTGGAATGAATGCCAACCCGAAATGGTTATAGAATTCTTTTTCATCTTCAAACGTTAATACTTCACCTGTTTCAATTGATTCAACGCCATACTCACTAATTTTCTCGCCCTTTAGTTTAGCAATTTGACGCATTTTAACATTATGGTTTTTTGAACCTGTGAAATGATGGAGTGTTGAAGCAAATTCTTCTGGTTTAACGATTCTAAAATCAACTGAAACTGAATACTCATCATCCATTTCCAGCGTGATTTTCGTCTCTCCTTGAACAACGATTTTCGAAACGCCTTCTAAGGAAACAAGCGCCTCTGAAACATCCGCTGCTCTAGTTGTAGCGATAATAAAATCAAGATCTTTGATCGTTTCTCGAATCCGTCTAAGGCTGCCTGCTCTTGCAAATCGCTCTATTCCATCTATGTTTTCTAGCTGCTGTTCAATTCTTTCTGCAAGAGGTAACATATATGCGATCGATAGTCTTTCTGGTCTCTTTCCAGCTTCATCAATCGCCGCTAAAATTTTCTCTTCACTTTTCTTCCCGAACCCTGGCAGTTCTTGTATCTTCTCTTGTTTACATGCCTCTTCAAGTGTTTTCATATCGACAACACCAAGTTCGTGATAAAGCTTTGCAATTTTTTTGCCACCGAGTCCTGGTAATTTAAGAAGTGGAACTAACCCTTTAGGCACGTCTTTTTTTAACGATTCTAAGGTTTCTGATTCTCCACTTGCTATGATTTCATTAATAACCGCTGCTGTACCTTTACCAATTCCATTAAGCTCAGCTGGATCACTGATTTGGTTCATACTTCGATCATCCGTCTCAAGAGCTCGAGCGGCTTTCCTAAAGGCAGATATTTTAAAAGGATTTTCACCCTTTAATTCCATATAAACTGCTATTTCTTCAAGGTAGTTGATAACATTTTTTTTATTCACTTCGATCTCACCCTTCATAAGGAATCGTCAATTAAAGGTTTTTTCCTATTCCATTCTATCACAAACAAATAACCCTTCATGGTGAAGGGTTATGCGACGTGTGTACTCCATAAATCTTTTATTTGTTCTGTCAGCACTGGTGTATGCTTTACAATACTCTCAGCAATCACCGAGTCAGATATTGCCATCTGAACAGTTTCATTCGGGAACAGAGCTGCAAGAAAAAGGAAGAGAAAAACGACGATGTAGACCTCCACAAATCCAAGCAATCCTCCTAACCAACCATTCACTGTTTTTAATATAGGAAGTTCTGCTAGGAAATCAAGCATTGATCCAATGATCTGCATTATAATTTTGGTTGCAAAGAACAATAGTGCGAAAGCTATTCCACTGTAATATGTAGCTTCCAGATTTATTGAATCGAATACCATTGCTGAAGCAGAAGCTTCTCCTCCTAATGAAGGATAAGGTATCCAAAGCTTTAAATGTGGTGCAAGATCACGGAAATATGCATACGCAACGATAAACGATACAATAAAACCAGTTAGGTGGACGACTTGCAGAATTAACCCTCTTCGCAAGCCAACTAGAAATCCACTAACCAGTATAATCAAAAGAATTAGATCAACCATCTTACGTTATTCCTCTTCTCTAAGTTTTTTCTTCAGTTCTTCAAGTTCCTTTTTGATCATCACATATTCGTTAACTATATTTACTGCAGTCAATACTGCTAGTCGTTTTGTATCGAGATAGGGATTCATACCCTTTATTTCACGCATCTTCTCATCGACTATAGTAGAGACTTCTTGAATATGTTGATGACTTTTATCGCCAACTATTTTATATTGTTCACCATAGATATCAACTGTAGTGCGAACTTTATCATGACTATCTGTCACCCAATAAGCCTCCTATCATGAGAAAGAATCCTAACTTGTATCATATCACGAAACGATGTTGTTGAAAAATATATTGGATAATTCTTGTTGTAGGTACAGTCTGCTATAATAGGTTGCAGTATAGCTAACAAAGGGAGTTTTATTATGTCACAGGTAGTAATAACTGTATCACCATCCATTATGACGGAAATGAGAAATAATTACAACAGCATGTTAAGCGATAAACAACCGCCAGGAAGCGTTTTTGTGGCCAAATTACCTTCCTGTACTATTACAGCATACCGATCAGGTAAAGTCCTGTTTCAAGGATCTAGCGCTGAAACAGAAGCGAAGCCTTGGCAATCAGGCGCAGGAACACCTTCTCCTAAAAAGAAAACAGGTAAGAAAGTCGGCGATCACAAGTTCGCTCCTCCACCTACAATTTCAACTTTATCAGCTATAGGTAGTGATGAAGTAGGTACAGGAGATTTCTTTGGTCCTATGACGGTCGTGGCTGCATTTGTAGATAAAAAACAAATGCCTCTATTAAAAGAGTTAGGCGTAAGAGACTCAAAGGGCATGAAGGACCCAGAGATTATTGAAATAGCAAAAAACTTAATCAAAACGATTTCATATAGTCTACTTGTTCTCCCGAATGAAAAGTATAATGCTATGCAAAAGAAAGGCATGAACCAGGGGAAAATGAAAGCATTACTGCATAATCAAGCCATTCATAACGTGCAGAAAAAAGTATCTTCCTATGACGCGATCCTCGTCGATCAATTTGCTAAACCAGAAGTATACTTCAACTACTTAAAAGGCCAGCCTACAATTGTTAAGGATTCGGTATATTTTGCAACAAAAGCCGAAGAACTTCATCTAGCGGTTGCGGCGGCATCGATCATCGCAAGGTACTCCTTCGTTATGGAAATGAATCGCCTTGGCAAAGAAAACAAGGTAGAACTTCCAAAAGGAGCTGGTCCAATCGTTGATCAGGCTGCGGCAAAATTAATTCAAAAACACGGAGAAGATGTTCTAAATAAAGTTGCAAAAGTGCACTTCGCTAATAGTCAGAAAGCGAAAGACCTGGCTGAGAAAGCTAACAAACGTCGATAACTAAGAAAGCTGGCGAGTAAAAGCCAGCTTTCTTTTTTTATTTTCCCTCATCTTTCCTATCATGGTGAAATTTACAGTACTAACAGGAGGATTCGTAAATATAATAGCGTTAGTATGAAAAGAATGGGGGAGTAACAAGATGGGGATTACGTTTATTAAATTAGCTGTTGTCTATCTTTTTATTGGATTGAGCATTGGCATTTCTATGGAGATGTCACACGACCATTCCTTATCAGGTTTACATGCGCATATTAACCTAGTTGGCTGGGTATCAATGGCTATATTTGGACTAATCTATCACCATTTTGATATCTCTAATAATCTTCTCGCTAAACTTCATTTCTGGTTATACAACCTATCTCTTCCTGTCTTTATGCTTGGGCTTGGTTTTTTACTATACGGAAACGATTCTTTGATTCTTCTCGTAATCATAGGAAGTTTTGTGTTGTATATATCAGTCATATTGTTTGTGATCAATGTACTATCAAATATTAAACCAGCTTCAAAAGAATAAAACTTAAGGGAACCCCTTGTTCTTCTGCTCCCTATGCCGTAATCGATGAATATCGCATGCTTTCCGGGGACGAACGCCCGAGCCTCCTCATAAAGACCATTCCGGGGTCTCGGTCGCCCGTTTTTCCGCAGGAGTCAGCGATATTCTCTCCTACTAGATGGTAGGTATTGAATTTTGAAACCTCTCACGCTATAAGAATAGTTATTGTGACTTTTTAAATGCAAATAAAAAAGCTGTCGAGTTTCTCGACAGCTTTTTTTGCATGCTTTTTTATTTAGCTACGTAACGCTGCTCCAAACTGTTCTTCTACAGCTTGTAATACGCGATCATGGGCATTCTTAACTTCTTCTTCAGTTAAGGTTTGTTCAGGGTTGTAATATCGTAACGAAAAGGCAAGCGACTTCTTACCATCTTCAAGATGCTCTCCTTGATAAACGTCGAAAAGGTTAATATCGACTAGCTTATCTCCACCTACTTCTTTAATCACACGCTTAACTTCCGCTGCTTCAAGTGTTTCATCTACCACCAACGCTACATCTCGTGTAACTGAAGGGAAGCGAGGAAGCTTTGCGTATTTCAGGTGAGCTACGTTAGCCTTAAGCACCTTTTCAAGGTTAAGTTCAAAAACATACGTTTCTGGTAAATCCAGCTCTTTTTCTACTTCTGGATGTAGCTGACCAATATAACCGATCAATTCACCATCAAGTTGAATTGCTGCTGTCCTTCCTGGATGTAGCTTAGGCTCTTCGGCACGAACAAAAGTTAAGCGATCTTCTAAACCAAGATCCTCAGCTATTTCTTCTACAATACCTTTGATTACAAAGAAATCAGCTGGTTTCTTTTCTTTTTGCCATGGGTGCTCTTGCCATAATCCTGTCATTACTCCTGCAAGATGTTCCTGTTCTTCAGGAAGGTCGGATCCAGAAGGTAGGAATACTGAAGCTGTTTCATAAAAAGCAAGGTTCTCAAGCTGACGATTAATATTGTATTGTGCAGCTTCAAGAAGATGAGGAAGTAAACTTGTACGAAGTTCACTACGTTCTTCACTCATCGGCATTGCAAGACGAATGGCTTCAGGTGACTCATCTGAGAAGAACACACGCTTTGCAGGAGAAGTCAATGAATACGTCACAGCTTGATAAAGCCCAGCTCCTTCAAGTAAACGCCTAACGCGACGGCGCTTTAATTGAAAGTCAGTTAATTGACCTGGCGTGCTTTCTGTAATCGGAAGCGTAGCAGGTACATTATCATACCCATAAAGACGACCAACTTCCTCAATCAAGTCTTCTGTAATCGTAATATCAGGACGTCTTGGAGGAACCTGAACAGTAAATGTTCCACCGAAGTTTTTATAAGAAAACTGCAGACGATCAAAGATTGCTGCAACGTCGGATTCAGAAATCTCAGTTCCAAGCACTTGATTGATTCTAGAAACTTCCACAGTCACATCTTTCGCTTCAATATGACGAGCGCCCTGTTCAGAAACTCCTCTTAAGACAGTTCCACCCGCAAGTTCTTGCATGAGCTGTGCTGCTCTTTCACTTGCTGGTACTACGCGATTGCGATCGATTCCCTTCTCGAACCGCGCACTAGAATCACTTCGTAGTCCAAGATCTTTTGATGATTTTCGAACAAGCTTACTATTAAAATAAGCAGCCTCAAGCAATACAGTGGTGGTATCTTGTTGAACCTCTGAATCAGCTCCACCCATAACACCTGCTACCGCAACCGGATTAGTCCCGTTTGTAATAACAAGATGGTCACTTGAAAGCGTGCGTTCTGTATCATCGAGCGTTACAATTTTTTCTCCTTGATTAGCTCGTCTGACAACAACCTCTTTTGAGCCAAAGCGGTCATAGTCGAATGCATGCAATGGCTGACCATATTCAAGAAGTACGAAATTCGTTATGTCTACTACATTGTTAATCGGTCGTATACCAGCAGAGACAAGTCTGTTTACAAGCCACTGTGGAGAAGGCTTTACAGTAATGTCTTTTATTATAGTAGCGCCATAATATGGGGTGTTTTCTTCGTTTTCAACTCGAACTGATACGTAGTCTTCCGCATTCTCTTCAGAACGAACAAGCTCTGGAGAAGGTAGAGAAATGGGACGATTTAAGACAGCGCCTACCTCATAAGCTATGCCAATCATATTCATAGCATCTGCGCGGTTTGGAGTAAGACCAAGTTCAAGAACGTTATCATTCAGATTTAAATATTCTAACGCATCTTCACCAGGCGTAACCTCATCACTAAATACGAAGATTCCTTCAGCATATTCTTTCTGAACAAGCTTGCTTTCAATCCCAAGTTCTTGTAGAGAGCAAATCATTCCATGAGAAGGTTCTCCACGAAGTTTTGCCTTTTTAATCTTGAAGTTACCAGGAAGTACTGCTCCAACCTTTGCTACAGCTACATACTGTCCTTTAGCTATGTTAGCTGCTCCACAAATAATTTGTACGGGTTCTTCTTCCCCTATGTCAACTTTACATACAGAAAGTTTGTCAGCATCTGGATGCCCGACGCACTCAAGAACGTGCCCGATGACTACGCCTTTGATCCCTTTGTTCAAACTCTCTACTGTTTCAACTTCAATACCGCCTTTAGTAATCAGTTCTGCTAATTCATCAGCTGAATACCCTTCAAGGTCTACATACTGACTTAGCCAGTTCAATGATACGAGCATGATTTCTCCTCCTTACGCTTATATATGCTTAAATTGCTTAATAAATCTACTATCATTTGTATAGAAATGGCGAATGTCATCGATGCCATATTTAAGCATTGCAATTCTTTCAGGTCCCATTCCAAATGCAAAACCGGTCACTTTCTCAGGGTCAAAACCAGACATACGAAGCACATTTGGATGCACCATTCCGCCACCTAAAATTTCGATCCAGCCTGTACTTTTACAAACAGAGCAACCACTTCCTCCACAGTTAAAGCATGAAATATCCATCTCTACTGAAGGTTCAGTAAATGGAAAGAAGCTCGGACGTAAACGAATTTCTCTTTCTTCTCCAAACATCTTTTTAGCAAAAGATTGAAGAACACCTTTCAAGTCACTCATTCGAACATCTTCACCAACCATAAGTCCTTCGATCTGCATGAATTGGTGTGAATGCGTAGCATCGTCAGTATCTCTACGATAAACCTTTCCTGGAACGATGATTTTAACAGGGCCTTCGCCATTCAGCTTCTCCATCGTTCTAGCCTGCATCGGTGAAGTATGAGTGCGAAGTAACGTTTCTTCTGTAACATAGAAGGAATCCTGCATATCACGTGCTGGATGATCTTTAGGTAAATTTAACGCTTCGAAATTATAGTAATCTGTTTCAACTTCAGGACCTTCAGCTATTGAAAAACCCATACCAAGGAAAAGATCTTCAATTTCTTCAATGACTCTTGTTAAAGGATGATGATTACCTTTCTTAACAGGTCGACCTGGTAATGTGATATCGATCGTCTCTTCTTTTAACTTTTCTTCAACTGCTGCTTTTTCCATCACCTGTGTTTTCTCGTCTAGCTTTTCTGAGATTGCAGCGCGAATATCGTTTGCTAATTGCCCCATTTTCGGACGTTCTTCAGCAGAAAGTTTCCCCATGCCTCTCAAAATTTCTGTGATTGGCCCTTTTTTACCCAAGTATGCGACACGAATGTCTTGCAATTCTTTCATCGAGGAAGCAGCTTCGATTTGAGTTAGCGCTTCTTCCTTTAATGTTTGTAACCGTTCTTGCATAACTTTTACCTCCATTTCAATGTTTGTTCTACTTAGCCACTAAGGTAGTGTAAAAACAATATCTAAATGCTCTATCCCTCTTCCTTCGGGTTTTAAGAAAATAAAAAAATCCTCACCCCTCTGGAAAGGGGCGAAGATTTGAGTTCGCGGTACCACCCTAATTCACTGATTGTACGATCAGCCTTGGTAAACGATAACGGTTCGTAACCGGTCCGCTTTTTTTATCAAGCGGCAACTCAAGAGTGAATTCAAAAGCGTTCCTATAGAAATGCTTTCAGTCAAGGCATTTCCTCCCTACATAGGAAGAGACAGTTTACTACTCTCTATCATTGTTTTTAATATATTGAAGTTCTTAATAATTATAGAAAAAAAACGCAAAGTCTGCAAGCCTGATTATGAAGGCAACAATCCATACATCAAGATTCCAGCTGCAACAGCTACATTTAATGACTCTGCTCCACCATAAATAGGGATATACACTTTCTCATGTGCGAGTTCTTGAAGATCTTTCGAAACACCGTTCGCTTCATTTCCCATAATGATTGCGAAGTGCTCAGGACCTTGAAGCTGATTATACGGTGTACCTCCACTTACCTCAGTTGCATAAATGGAAAGCCCTGCATTATTAAAGTCTTGTACTGCTTCTTGTAGATCAACTTTTTTGATTGGTATATGAAAAAGTGATCCCTGGGTAGAACGTAAAACCTTACTGTTATAAAGATCGACCGTTCCATTTCCAAGCAGAACACCATCGTATCCTGCGCTATGAGCAGTCCGTATAATCGTTCCTAGATTACCTGGGTCTTGAATGGCATCTAACAAAATGAATTTGCCTTTATCCTCTATAACAGATTCAGTCATTTCACATACAGCAATAATACCTTGCGGCGTTTCAGTCGCCGTTATTTCCTTCATCACTTTCTCAGTAACAGTATAGACTTTTGGTTGATCTTTAAACAAATTAACTTCAAACTCTGATCCTTCTGATAAAATGACTTCTGTCACAAGCGCGTTTGCTTTAGCCGCTTCTTCAACAATATGAGGCCCTTCAATAAGAAACGCAGATGCTTTCTCTCGACCTTTTTTTGACTGGAGTTTTTTCCAGTCTTTCACTTTTTGGTTTTTCACAGATTCAATAAGCATAGTGCTCTCCTTCATTTTTCAATGATTCCATTATAGACGCATCAACAAGAAGTTTCCAATACAATTCATGAAAAATTACTCTTTCGTTCATACTAAGATTGCTTGGTTTCCAAGCGAATGAGAAAGGTGAGGTGGAAAGCATGGACCTTAACTTAAGAAAAGCCATCCTTGCTAACGTATCTGGTAACGATGAGGATCAGATAGAGGCGACGATTCTCGACGCGATGCAAAGCGGAGAAGAAAAAATGTTACCAGGTCTTGGTGTCCTTTTCGAAATTCTTTGGAAAGAAGCACCAGAAGAAGAGCGTCAGCAAATGCTCACTTATATGGCTCAAGGCGTACAATAAGCAAAATCCGGTGGCAAAAGCCACCGGATTTTGTGTGTGAAAAGCGGAAGGAACCGTTTAGGTCCGAAAGGCGCTGGAGGCTTTTCAAATGAACACGTTCTTTGTGTTCAATTGAAAAGCTGAAGCGACCCGAGGACCTGGTTCCTGCAGCTAGACACCGAAAAGCGGAAGTGGGCGTTTAGGTATCTAAACCATTGCCGCTCTCCTCTTGTCTAGTGTCTAGCTACGGCTCGCAGAAACTCCATCATTTCGCTCTTTCGGATGAACACAAAAAGCGTGTTCTTCCGAAAGCGCTCCAATGACTCCGTGTCTAAACGCGAAACTTCGCTTTTCTGATGTCCAGCTACGACTCGCAGAAACTCCATCATTTCACTCTTTTGAATGAACACAAAAAGCGTGTTCTTTCAAAAGCGTTCCAATGATTCCGTTTCTAACCGCTCGTCTTCGCTTTTCTGGTGTCCAGCTGCGTTTCGCAGACACTACGCCATTTCGCTCTCACAAATGAACACAAAAAACGTGTTCTTTTGTGAGCGCTCCAATGACTCCGTGTCTAAACGCGAAACTTCGCTTTTCTTAATTAAACGTTATTTCCTTAACTTTATCATCATCCATTTTCTTAATGACTTCTACGATTAGGTTAACTGCGTTTTCGAAGTCGTCACGGTGCAGGATAGCTGCGTGTGTGTGGATGTAGCGTGTTGCGATTGTGATGGAAAGTGCTGGTACACCGTTTGCTGTCAGGTGAATCTTACCTGAATCTGTTCCACCACCTGCAATCGCGTCGAATTGGTAAGGGATGTTGTTTTCGTCAGCTGTGTCTGTAACGAAGTCACGTAGCCCTTTGTGACCAACCATCGATGCATCGTACATGATGATTTGAGGTCCTTTACCCATTTTCGATTGAGCGTCTTTGTCTGATACTCCTGGAGTATCTCCAGCGATACCCACGTCAACTGCAAAACCGATATCAGGTTTGATCATGTTCGCTGCAGTCGTTGCTCCGCGAAGACCTACTTCTTCTTGTACTGTTCCTACACCATATACAGTGTTCGGGTGGTCTTCTCCTTGTAGTTTACGAAGAACTTCAATCGCGATCGCACAGCCAATACGGTTGTCCCATGCTTTAGCCATCAGCATTTTTTCATTGTTCATAACTGTGAATTCGCAAACAGGAGCTACAGAATCACCAGGCTTAACCCCCCATTCCAAAGCTTCTTCTCTACTTGAAGCGCCGATATCGATAAACATGTCTTTCTTGTCGATCGATTTCTTACGCTGCTCGGCAGGAAGAATGTGAGGAGGTTTAGACCCGATTACACCCATGATGTTACCTTTTCTTGTCATAACGTTTACTCGCTGTGCAAGCATTACCTGCTCCCACCAGCCTCCAACTGTTTGGAACCATAAGAAACCTTTATCATCAATGCGAGTTACCATAAAGCCAATCTCATCAAGGTGGCCTGCTACCATGATTTTAGGACCTTGCGCACTCCCTTTCTTCATAGCGATCAAGCTGCCAAGATTATCGGTCATCATTTCATCAGCAAGTGGTTCTATGTGTCTTCTCATAACGTCACGAGGTTCACGTTCGTTACCTGGTACCCCATTTGCATCAGTTAATTCTTTTAGCATCTGCAATGTTTCATCAAGCTTCGTCATATGTAGTTCCTCCTTGTATGTATACATTCACCGTTCATTATAACGTTTTTGGAAATGTTACACAATTGAGAACGTTTTTACAGCTAATACCCTTGGTTCTGTCGTTGATGGTTTATTTCGTTCTTCTTTAAGTATGCTTGTTCAATTTCATCGATGCTAAGATCGATAGCTGTTGCTAACTGTAAATATTTCTCAAGCAAAATATGAAATGATTCCACACTCTGATTCTCACGGAGAACATCGATCGCATGATATACTTCTTGAAAGGCTTTAACAGGCTCGCTAGTTTCCAATCGCTCATCTGCTGAGACTTCTGAAATTCCAAGTTCAATACCTAACGACAGGATAAAGTGAATCCCGTCTACATATTCTTCAAGAATCGTTTCCTTTTTAGCTCTTGGTTTCGTACTCCAAAACTTAAAACATCTTGTTTCATTGGCTAGCTCTCCCACTTCAACCTGTAGAGCAAGAAGCTTTCTACTAAAAAGATCACTAGTATGCAGGCGATGCTCATCTAGGATTCGGTCGTCTAATGTTTTTTGTAGTTCAAGCAAGCGTTCAAAGTTCAACGTTATCGTCCTCTCCATATAATATTATTAATTTTTTTTTGAAACCTTTTTTCATCATAAACGTAAATAGTAATGAAGCATAGTGAAAACGAGGTGCTGCCAAATGATTATTGTTCTGTTCCGTTTAGTTATTCTTGCTGCTATGGTACTTATCGCGTACTCAGTAATCCGTTTTTTTGCTGATCCAAAAAGAAAACTTGAAAAAGCTCACGACCATAAACAGTATTATTTCTTAGATGACACGACTAACGCAAGAAAGAATTTTCTAGTCACGTACAAAGGGGCTTTGTTCGAAGGTGAGAAATATCTTGGGACAACAGATAACTCCTTTGACATCATTACCATTTCAGTGAGCGTAAAAAATGCCTCTGAACTATATTTGCTCGAAAAAGAAGATTTTTATTTCCTCGAAAAAGAAATGGACCTGCGGTATCCATGTGCTGAAATTAAATGGAAGAGTCCAGTAAAGGAATTCCTTCGACATCGAGAAAACTCATAGAAAAATATAAACGTCCTTGCCACCAGTGGCAAGGACGTTTTTTTATCTAGCTGGCTGAAAAAATTCTTCCCACTTCATGATCCACTCTCTTCTTCTTAATAAATGAAATAAGATCGCTAACCCTAGCATCAATAACACAATTAGCTGAGGTTCAAGCCCTCTGATTGCCGTACCAAAAAAAGAGTAAAGTAACGCAAGCGGTATGTTAGTAAAAAAAGATGATTTTAAATATCCCTGAAAATCCCTAGAAACTTCAATCAGGCAAAGTGAAATAAAATGAAAGTGCATGAAAGGTACTAATCGTAAGATTGCTATTTGACCAATCGACATCGGCATTCGCTTCTTCATCCATTTTTTCTTAATTTTCGTTATCTTTTTCAACAAAAATGGAGAACGTTTAATCACAAAATAAAAAACGACGCTTACGACTGTGATTCCAATTACAGAATAGATCGTTCCATACACTGCGCCAAACATTACGCCTCCTGCCATACAGATCACACTTACTGGTACGAATATAAACTGTCGTAAAAAATGAAGGACAATAAAATAAAGCGGGGCATAGACTCCACTATTCGAAACAACTTCGACGAGAGGCAGGACAAGCTCATTCATGATGTTCCCCCCTTCTCCTTTACTTTTATGACATGAGACGAGCAGTTATGTCAAAACCCGCGGTAAGCTTTTGGAATATTTTTTGGTAATACGTGGACAATAAGTGGGAATTTAACCAAATCGGAAAAAGGAGGGTATGGAAATGGATGAGCTTGTGATAGCCCGTTCACTATTTGGTATGACGATGGGCGTACATATTATCTATGCCACCTTGGGTGTTGGTCTACCTCTTATGGTCCTTGTGGCTGAGCTGATGTACCAAAAAACCAAAGACAAAGATTACGCGATTATGGCTACACGTTGGACAAAGGGTTTTGCTGTTCTACTCGGAGTCGCCATACCAACAGGAACCATAGCAGGAGTTCAACTTTCTCTCCTATGGCCTGGCTTTATGGAAGCAGTTGGTAGAGTCATCGCACTTCCGTTCCAAATCGAGATTTACGCTTTCTTTCTCGAAGCTCTATTTATGTCAATCTATGTTTATGCTTCAGATCGACTCTCACCGATTATGAGAATCGTAAGCGTGACTCTCGTAGCGATTGGTGCGAGCGCTTCTGCTATTCTAATCACGAACGTTCATGCCTTCGAAGGAACACCTGCTGGGTTTGATATTGTCGATGGTAAATTCGTAAACGTCGACCCATGGGAAGCCTTTTTCAATCCATCATTCATCGTAACAGCGGGACACGTAACGGTTTCAGCATTAATGACCGGAGCATTTGTCATTGCTTCCATCGCCGCCTATAAGATGATCCGACTCAAAAAAGGAAATACGAGAGAATATAAGTTTCATCACAAAGCCTTAATGATGGGACTTGCGATCGGTGGAATATTTTCGTTATTAACATCACTTAATGGTCATGAATCCGCTCAGCAGCTGCATGCTTATCAACCTGAAAAACTAGCTGCAGCAGAAGGGTTGTTTGAAACTCAGACACATGCACCATTAGCGATTGGTGGGTTCACTGACAAAGAAGAACGAGAAGTGAAGTGGGCGATTGAAATTCCGTGGGCTCTCAGTTATCTAGCAGACGATTCATTCGAGACAGAGGTTCTTGGACTCGAAGAGTTTCCAGAGGACGAGTGGCCACCCCTTTTCGTTCACACTTTGTTTAATTCAATGGTAGCGATCGGATCCTTGTTAATCCTGCTATCGATTGTTGGATTTGTATGGTACAGGGTGCTAAAAAAAGGCAGCTTCCCACGTTGGCTCATGTGGGCATTTATATCGGCAGGTCCTTTTTCTATGCTTGCGATCGAGTTTGGTTGGATATTCGCCTGTACCGGAAGGCAGCCGTGGGTAATCTACCATGTTATGAAAACGGAAGATGCGGTTACGACCTCTGGAAACATCGGTCTTCTATTCGTATTGTTTTTGATTATTTATATCATTTTAATGATCTCAACTGTCTTAGTCCTTCGGTATTACTTCAAGAAGAATCCAGTGGCGCGTGAGATCGATCAATAAACTAAAGAAAAGGTGGTGTTCACATGTCTGAAGCACTCTATGCAATCACGTTAATTTGGGGAATCGTTTTTATTTATGCGGTTATGGCTACAATTGATTTTGGTGCGGGTTTCTGGTCCATGATCTACTTAAACAAAAACAACACAAAAGCTACTTCAATCGCTAACAGATACCTCTCTCCATCGTGGGAAGTCACAAATGTTTTCATCGTTGCGATTGTTGTAGCACTGTTTAGTTTCTTTCCTGGTGCAACCTTCACTCTTGGCACAGTCCTCTTAATACCAGGGAGTCTCATCATCCTGTTCCTGGCGATACGCAGTGCCTTTCTAGTTTTTTCACACTCAGCAACAGAAAAGTATAAAAAAATTCTCAGCATTATATCCGGTATAACAGGCTTTCTTATCCCTGCGTTATTGATAGCAGTACTTCCCATTACGCAAGGAGGTTTTATCACACCTACAGAAGGTGCAGGACAACTAGATATAGGCGCACTCTTTACGAGCTTTAACGTCTACGCTTATATGGCCTTTGCAATTTCCAGCACGTTGTTTCTTTCTTCATTACTACTTGCTGACTACTCAAATGTAGCGGGAGATTCAGAGGCATATACGATCTATAGAAGAGACGCAATTCTAGTAGGACCTATCTCTCTTGTTATGGCTGCGTTAATCGTATTAACCATTCGTACAGAAGCTCAATGGCTATTTGAGAACTTATTGGACTATACGCCGTGGTTAATTGGGTCTGTGGTTACATTCTTTATTGGCTATATTGCGCTCTTCATTCCAAGAAAAAAAGGTACAGGAATACCGAGGCTAGCTATGATTAGTGTCGTTATTCAATATTTACTTGCAAGCTACGCGTATGGTTCAGCTCATCTTCCTTATATTGTTTATCCTGACGTTACAATCGAAACGGGCTTTACGAACCCAGCTACATTTAGAGCTCTAATCATTACCTATATTGTTGCGTTTTTCATCCTTACCCCCGGGTTCATATACTTTTGGCGATTATTCCTTAAAGACAAGCGGTATTTAAAGCAGAACGAATCGTAATAGATAATAGACACCTGAAAAGCACGCTATGTTGACGAGAATGGCTATTGGCAGTCCATACACGAAACTAGTGTGCTTTGTTTTGTGTTTAAATTGCTTCATGCCTATGTAGCCACCTAAAGCACCGCCTAGCAGAAAGCTCGTCCACAATGATTTCTCTGATATGCGCGCTCGATGTTTTCTAGCCTTGTTCTTATCTAATCCCATAACAATATAGCTCCATAGGTTGAGCAATACGATGTATACTAAAAGTAATTTCATTATGATATCTCCTAACATAAAAAGCCATCCTCACATGATGAGGATGGCTTGTCTACTTACTTCAAGTTTTCTTTTGCTTTAGATGCAAGTTGTGCGAATGCTTTTTCATCGCTAATTGCAAGCTCAGCAAGCATTTTACGGTTTACTTCGATACCAGCTGTCTTAAGACCGAACATTAGACGGCTGTAAGAAAGTCCGTTCATGCGTGCAGCAGCGTTAATACGAGTGATCCAAAGCTTACGGAAATCACGCTTTTTCTGACGACGGTCACGATAAGCGTACATGTTTGATTTCATAACTTGCTGATTAGCAACTTTGAAAAGCAATGACTTAGATCCGAAATATCCTTTTGCAAGTTTTAAGACTCTTTTACGTCTGCGACGTGTTACGTAGCCACCTTTTACTCTTGGCATACTAAACCCCTCCTAATAGTGTATCAATGTATGATTTTAACGATTACTTTTTGTTGTAGATAAGCGCTTTGATACGCTTGAAGTCTCCAGCTGACACAAGAGAAGCTTTACGAAGTTTACGCTTCTGCTTTTGAGTCTTATGACCGAACATATGGCTAGTGAAAGCACGGCTACGCTTAAGTTTACCTGATCCAGTTTTCTTAAAACGCTTTGATGCTCCACTGTGAGATTTCATTTTTGGCATGAGTGAGTTCCTCCTTAAAGAATTACTTTTCGCTGATTGGTGCTAAGATAAGGAACATGCTGCGTCCTTCCATTTTTGGTTTGGACTCAACAGTTGCGATATCTTTGCAATCTTCTGCAAGGCGCTCAAGCACCTTTTTACCGATATCAGAATGTGTGATCATACGACCGCGGAAACGGATCGATGCCTTCACTTTGTCGCCTTTATCAAGAAACTTACGTGCGTTACGAAGCTTCGTGTTGAAGTCATGTTCCTCGATATTCGGGCTCAAGCGAACTTCTTTAACGGTAATAACTTTTTGTTTCTTACGCGCTTCTTTTTCCTTCTTTTGCTGCTCATAGCGAAACTTTCCGTAGTCCATAATACGACATACTGGAGGTTTTGCGTTTGGAGCAACCATAACCAGATCAAGATTTGCGTTTCGAGCCATATCTAATGCCTCATTTTTTGATTTCACACCAATTTGGTTTCCGTCTGCACCTACGAGACGTACTTCCCGAGCACGGATGCCCTCATTGACGTTCATGTCTCTACTAATAATCAGCCACCTCCATGGTTAATTGTTCGATGTGATCATCTAACAAGATGTCCTTAAATTATCTATTCGGTTCAAAGCATAAAAAAAAGCGTCGGCGCATACGACACCCACACATTCTCTACATAGTACATAAACAATGATACCTGCAAACTACCATAATGGCGTCAATCAGGTGAGAAGCGGGCGCTTCTGCTTGCTTTGTTTCCCGATATTTAATTACCTAAGACAGTATACCATGCTGTTTCAAACTATGTCAAGGCGACATGAAAGAATTCATTTGAAGCGCACTTGATTATCATATCTGATTTTCCTGACGCTGACAAGGGTTTTTTGAAAAAATGATATTGTCTAAAGGATTTATCAGATGACTTTCCTAGCATAACATAAAAAAGCCGGCATGAAAGCCGGCTTTTAAAATTATTTCTTTTCTTTGATTTCTTTTTCTAGATTCGAAGTAAATTCGCTAAGGGCAACTGTTTCAGAATCTTGCTGTCCATAACGACGAACATTAACTGCTTCACCTTCAACTTCCTTATCACCTACAACAAGCATGTAAGGAATCTTTTGCATCTGTGCTTCTCTGATCTTGTAGCCCATCTTCTCATTTCTTTCATCAACCTCTACACGGATGCCTTCACGCTGAAGCTTCTCTTGAACTTTCTTCGCATAGTCAAGGTGTACGTCAGACACAGGGATAATTTCTGCCTGAATTGGTGCTAACCATGTAGGGAATGCTCCTTTGTATTCTTCAATCAAGAAAGCAACGAAACGTTCCATTGTTGAAACAACGCCACGATGGATGACAACCGGACGGTGCTGACCGCCGTCTTCACCGATATAAGAAAGGTCAAAGCGTTCAGGAAGAAGGAAATCAAGCTGAACTGTTGATAGCGTCTCATCTTTACCTAGTGCAGTTTTGACTTGAACGTCTAATTTCGGTCCGTAGAACGCCGCTTCACCTTCAGCTTCAACGTACTCGACATCAAGATCATCCATAGCGTCTTTCAGCATCGCCTGTGCTTTATTCCACATTTCATCATTATCGATGTATTTCTTCTTATCTTCTGGATCCCTATAAGAAAGTCGGAAATAGTAATCGTTGATCTGGAAATCTTCGTACACTTCTTGAACAAGTTTAACAACGCGAATGAATTCTTCTTTAATTTGGTCAGGACGACAGAAGATGTGAGCGTCATTAAGAGTCATCGAACGTACTCGCTGAAGACCAGCTAATGCGCCAGACATCTCATAACGGTGCATCGTACCTAGTTCAGCCACTCGGTAAGGAAGGCTACGATAGCTCTTCAGATCATTTTTGTAAATCATCATGTGGTGAGGACAGTTCATCGGACGAAGAACCAACTCCTCTGTTTCATCCATTTTCATCGGAGGATACATATCTTCTTGATAATGCTCCCAGTGTCCACTTGTTTTGTATAGATCTACGTTTGCCAAGTGAGGTGTATAAACATGGTTATATCCCAAACGTTCTTCAAGATCTACAATGTATCTCTCGATCGTACGGCGAATCGTAGCACCTCTAGGAAGCCAGATTGGCAATCCTTGACCAACTTCTTGTGAAATTGTAAAGAGCTTCAACTCTTTTCCTAGCTTACGGTGATCGCGTTCTTTCGCTTCTTCTAACAATTGAAGATATTCTTCAACCTGAGTCTGTTTCGGGAAAGCTGTACCATAAATACGTTGAAGCATCTGGTTATCGCTATCCCCTCTCCAGTATGCTCCAGCTATTGATAACAATTTAAACGCTTTGATCTTACTTGTTGATGGAACATGAGGACCACGACAAAGATCAAAGAACTCACCTTGCTCATAAATCGTAACTTTTTCGTCAGCTGGAATAGCTTCAAGAAGCTCTAGTTTAAGGTCATCACCAATGTCCTCATACATTTTCTTAGCTTCATCACGAGTTACTTCCTTACGTTTGACCTCAAGATTTTCATTCACAATCTTCTTCATTTCTTTTTCGATTTTAGGAAGATCCTCCGGTGTAATAGACACAGGGCAATCAATATCATAATAAAAGCCGCTATCGATTACAGGCCCAACACCAAGCTTCACATCTTTGAAAAGACGCTTGATCGCTTGTGCCATCAAATGAGCAGTACTGTGACGAAGAACTTCTAGTCCAGCTTCGCTTTCAGGAGTTACGATCTCGATCGCGCCGTCTTCCTCAATTTCGCGTCTTAAATCGATCGTTTCACCGTTTAATTTACCTGCAACAGCTTTCTTTTTAAGACCTGGGCTAATTGAACTCGCAATCTCTTCAGTTGTCGTTCCTTTATTAAATTCCTTAACAGAACCATCAGGAAATGTAATATTTACTAATTCAGCCATGCTCTTCACTCCTTTTTTTGCATATAAAAAACACCCATCCCAAAAGGGACGAGTGTTGATCTCGTGGTTCCACCCTGCTTCCCGCCAGGAGATAATCCGCGGCGGCTCAGACTGCTGTAACGTAGCACAAACGCCGCCCTATTTCCTGAGCGGTGTTCAAAGGTGGTAAGTATACTCCTCACACTAGGATGATCGCACCAGTTCATCCCTCTCTGAAAGTTGACAAAGTATCTCGTATCCTTATCATAACGATTCTCAATATATGTTTATGTAGGTATTATAAGTAGTCGTCTTCATAAAATCAAGCCTATTTCTCATGATTTCCAGAAAAAAATATTTTAGACATATGAAATGGGAAAAAACACAGTCGTTCTTGGAAGACATTACAAATCGTCTGAGTTAACCCTTCTTCCATATGATCTGTAAAAACATTGATTTTGTCTGGAGCAAAATATAAAAGCGGCAACAAAATATCAGGATCGATTTCATCTGTCGTTAACTCATTCGGTAGTTCCTCAAAATACATTTCACTTCTTTTGAGCTTAAGTTTATCGCCACTATCATCTACCAAATGATAGCTCCCATCGTATAAAAGGTTTATTTTTTCTCTCATCGATGATCGAAGCTGAAGAAGTTGTCTAAGATCTTCGATGAAATTCTGATATTCTTGTTCGAGTTTATATTCATCAATTGCTTCTGCAACTAAAGCTGAGAGGAGTTTTTGGTAAGGTCTTGTACGAAAAACGAGAAAAGAGTCAAACGAAATCGTACCGCCTTGTTCAACACAACAAAAAGCTGCATCTCTGAGAACAGTAAACCGCTCACGATAAGCTTCTGTCCTCGGAACGTCAATCCGATCGCCATCTCCAATACTTCTAGCCAAAGCGCAGATTTCATCTATTTCTCCCATATCTTTAAAGTAATAGGTAGACGTAAGTATATTCTGCATCCATGTTTTTTCATAGGTGGTCTTAATACAGAGAGCGAGGCAATCAGCAATTTCAAAACACGTTCTGGAATCATATGGTTCGATCGATACCGATAAAACCAATTCTGCATCATCTACCAGCGTATTTTTATTACTTCCTCTCAAACGAGTAATTAAAGCTGTATGTACAAATTCAAAGTCTGCTTTATTTTTGAACGTAAGTGAAATCAACATTTCTCCCTCCTGTCCACCTTCTTATTAGAGACTATATGGTCTTACTGCATAAAAGATGAATGAAACAAAAAAAAGCCTTCCACGAGTAGTGGAAGACTCTTAAAACTTTCAGGGATTTGCTAGTAAGCACACTTGCGCGCTGCTTACTTTCGTCTGTTTTTCCCTTCTAGAAAAACAGGCGTTGTATAATGTTTGATACGTTCCATAATTCGCTTTGCTTTCGTTAATTCAACGCCTGCTTTATTGGAATAAGCAAGGTGCTCCTCAAGTAAATCATAGTCAAGGTTAGACGAATAGAGTGTAGGCAGCCCCTCAGTCATTCGATATTGAAGCAAGGTTCCTAATATATCATCTCTAACCCATGTCGATATATTTTCTGCACCTATATCGTCTAATATGAGAAGCGGGGTTTCTTTTAAGAAGTTTAGCTTTTCATCGATCGACTGATCTTGAATCGCACTCTTCATTTGTCTAAAGAAATCGGGTGTATAGATAAACTGAGATTGCACACCTTTTTCTTTTGCAAGCTGATTCGCGATCGCACCGAGTAGAAAAGTTTTTCCTACTCCAAAGCCTCCGTGGATATACAGTCCTTTCGACGTTTCACCTGGGACAAACTCTTCAACATATTGATCAGCTGCTTGAAATGCGTCAATTCTCCCACCATCATCATCGATGTCAGCGAAAGTAGCATTAAGGATTTCTTTAGGAATATAATAACTTTTCACCATTTCATTACGCTTCTTGTTATCCTCTTCCTGAATTCTTGTAGGACAACGATTGTACCGAATGTCGATCACCGTTCGATTAATAAATAATTCAGGTTCATATCCATCCATCATGTTAATACACTCGGAAAGTCCAGGACAGCCTTCACAACCTTTCGTTTGAGTTGTGTATTCATAGAGCCTCGCAAGACTTCGGTCGATCATTTTTTCATCGACTTCCTCATGTTCTTCACAAAACGAACGAATATGAGGGTCAGCCATAATCGCCTTCTTCATTTCCTTATACTGCTGTTGAATCTTGTTATTTGCAGGCATTTTATTAAAAGATTCTTGAATAGATTCCATCTCGATTTCACCCGCTTTCTTCTTCTAATCTTTATCTTTCTTGTATTTACTTAAGAATTTCTGCAACTGCTTCTGCTTTTCTTCGCGCTCTCCTTCATCCATTTCTGGTTCTTTAGGATTCGAAATCCACTCCGGTACTTTATCTGTTCTTGTGGAAGGTCTGTTTCGGTTAGGTTGCTTACCCGTTTTCTTAGGAGAAGGTTGTTCCAATTCTTTAATCGCTAAATTCATAGCTTCTCTAACCGTTTTCACATTTGCTCTCGCCCAATGGCTCGCAAACTTCTCAACGTAATTCTTAGAGAGCTTCTTGTCCTGTGTCTCTAGAATAAAGTCCAAGAGAACGTTCATCACACCCGGATTTAAGTTCTGCTCGTCCATAATTCGCTCGACCATTCGCATATCGGCTTGAGAAGGTTTGCCACCTGCTGCCGCTCTTTGCAAGATATCATATGGGGTCATCTGTTCATAACGTTGCGCAGCTTTTTCCTCACTTGTTGATGGTTCTTTTTTATGAAACTCTTGTAATTCTGTTGGCTGCTTTCTCATTTGGAGCGCAGGTACTTTCCCTTTATTCTCTAACGCGAACCAGCTGCTAACTTCTTTACGCAGCAAATCTTCAGTTAGCTGATCATGATGGATAGCTGCTTGTTCTACAATTCTTGCCATCTCATATGGTTCGATTTTGTAGACGAATGCAAGGCGCTCAATCGTCTGTTTAACAGATTTAGTTAGCATTTGATTTGATACAATCATATCAGAAATATGCTGCTTCATCACTTCAAAATCAAATTGAGGCGAACTGAACACGAGCCCTTTGTTATCAGTTCTACCGACAACAGCAACATCCGTCTCTTCACTTTCTTCAGCTAACACCATTTCAGATGGATGAAGGGAATCGAAAACTTCATTAAACGACGCGGTAACGTCCGTGTACGCGTCAAGATCGATGTGCTGATGCGAGAAGTGTTTTTTCAACTCATTATAGCGATTTTTTCCGAGTCTATTATATAGATAAATATTTAGAACACCATCATTAAAAAAACGCTCTGGTGTTAGAGGAGGGTTTAATTCGTAAGCGAAATGTCTCGGGTCGTCGTCCTTTTTTAAATATGTTTTCATTAGACCGATTCCCTCTAATTTCCTTCTTTCTTCAAGAACTTTCTTTAGATCCCACCTCATCATAACCTTTAAACTATGATGCGTCATAGTAGAAGGGCTAGAGACTTGATGCTCATACGTGCTCCAAAGCGTCATATATAAACTATAAGCTTCTGCGCCTATCAGAGGCTGATACAAAAGGGTTAATATTTTCCTGTCATACTCATGCAAAAGGCCCACAGCCTCCACTTGTAGAGTATCAACAGGGAGAAGTTCTTTCCAATGCATATGCTTCACCTTTAATTTCTTCTTTATTATTGTACTTCACTACTATAATTAGTCTTCTTTACGTACAAAAAAAGAGCTTAATCTAAGCTCTCTTTCTTCACTCCGCTCTGTTTATCAATTCTTTCAGTTCTTTGATGAACACATTGATATCTTTAAATTGACGATATACTGAAGCGAACCTTACATAGGCAACCTCATCTACCCTAGCGAGCTGATCCATGACAAGCTCACCAATCACGTCACTGCTTATTTCGGAAGCCCCTTGGTTTCGTAGTTCACGTTCAATTTCATTTACTACTTTTTCAAGAGTTTCTAAAGGAACTGGTCTTTTTTCACATGCTTTGATTAAACCTCGAAGAATTTTGTCTCTGCTAAATTCCTCTCTTGTTCCTTCTTTCTTTACTACGATAAGCGGAATTTCTTCAACCGTTTCAAAAGTAGTAAAACGGTATGTACAAGATTCACATTCACGACGTCTACGAATAGACCTACCCTCATGGACAGGCCTGGAATCTAGTACTCGTGTTCCATTATTATTACAGTTGGGACAACGCATCAGATCATCTCCACCAAACGAACAAGATTTCTATTTCTTATTTTAGCACAGATTAAAGCAGTGCACTATTCCTAAAACTAATTAGAGTGCCCAGTACCTAAGAAAGTAAGTTGTTTCTGTAGTGCTTGATAAGATGTTTCTATAACCTTTTTACTAAAACCAAAATCAACTGGTAATGGGGTTTCTGTAGATACAGAAAAGTCAATCGCCGTGTTATATGCTCGTACTGAGACGACGGTTACAACGATAAGGGCTTTCTTTCCTTCATTTATCTGAAACACGAACTCTCCACGATCAAGAGAATCTGTTACAATTTTCCCTTTATATTGATTTTGCAATATTTCCTTCGCTGCTTTATAACCTTGTTCCTTAGTTGTTTTAAAATATTGTGTTTTAAGTGCATCATTCGGGTGCATTTCTGCTGTTTCCGCTCTGTTAGTAAAAAAATCTTTAATCCCCACAGTGTTCCCCCTTTATTTTTTATAAGAATAGCAAGAAACTAGAAAGAAATCAATTCACCAAAGATCCCCTTTTAGTTTTTAGACATAATAAAAAGGAGTGCGCTAGCACTCCTTGAGTCAATCATATAGTTTATGAAGTAAACGCTGATTCTTGCTCTCTAAGTCTTGGTTTCACAGGTCCCATTCCACGTGGTAACTCGATGTTCTCTCTAGTATCGGCACCAAGTGCGTCTGCAATGTAGTTCGCAGCGACATTAGGATCAAGGTCACCGCAAGTATATACATCGATGCTTGCGTAGCCGTGCTCAGGAAAACTATGAATCGTTAAATGTGATTCAGAAATAATAACAACACCACTTACACCTTGAGGTGCAAACTTGTGAAATGCTACTTCTCTGACTTCTGCACCAGACTTTAGTGCTGCCTCTACAAACGTTTCTTCAATAAGTTTCATATCGTTAAGCTTTTCGATGTTACAACCCCATAATTCAGCTATAACATGTCGTCCAATTGTTTCCATTTTTAAATATCCCCCTTTAATTTTACTCATGCGATTAGCATGCGGTATTGAAAATCCACCACGGGGGAAAGTTAGTCCGATGAGGTCCTAACCCTTTAAGTAGTTTTCAACGCCATTTTGCTATAAAAGAAGTTCACGAAAAATAGTATAAGGCTTTTAAAATAGATTTGCAACTACAAAATTTTATCAATGAAAGGAATAGTGTTCTCTTCTGTCTATAGGCAAAACCTTGAATTTATGCAAAAAAAGAAGCAGGGAACATAGCCCTGCTTCTTACTTATACGCTTACTTCGGATTGGCTGGGTATTTTCTCGCCAACATATTTCGCCATATCCACAACGCGACATGAGTAGCCCCATTCATTATCATACCAAGCTAATACTTTAACTTTATTTTTCTCGACCACCATCGTTGATAGACCATCAACGATCGATGAATTAGCGTTTCCATTGTAATCGATCGAAACAAGCGGCTCATCAGAGAAACCTAAAATTCCGCGGAGAGGACCTTCAGAAGCAGCCTTCAGCGCATCGTTTACTTCTTCAACTGTTACATCCTTCTTTAGATCGACAACTAAATCCACTAGCGAGACATTCGGTGTTGGCACTCGAAGTGACATGCCATTGAGTTTTCCTTCTAGATGAGGCAATACTTTGGAAATAGCTTTCGCCGCACCAGTTGTTGTAGGAATGATGGATTGACCACACGCTCTTGCTCTTCTTAAATCTTTGTGAGGGTTGTCAATATTTTTTTGATCATTTGTATAAGCATGGACTGTCGTCATCATACCAGTTTCGATACCGAATGATTTATCTAACACTTTCACGACAGGTGCAAGACAGTTCGTTGTACATGATGCATTTGATAAAACATGATGCTCTTCAGGTTTGTATTCGCTTTCATTTATGCCCATAACGACCGTCAGATCTTCATTCTTCCCAGGAGCAGTAATGATAACTTTCTTTGCTCCAGCATCCAAGTGAAGTGCTGCACCATCGCGTGAATTAAACTTTCCAGTTGCTTCGATCACAATATCGATCTTCAAGTCGTTCCATGGGAGCTTACTAGGATCGCGATCACTTATTACTTTGATTTCTTTGCCGTTTATTTTAATCCCGTTTTCACTAGGAATAACCTCTCCGTCAAACGTTCCGTGGATACTGTCATATTTAATCAGATGACTTAACGTTTCAGGTGGATAACTGGCGTTTATTGCTACTACTTCTAAACTCTCTTCAGTAATCGCCTTTCTAAAAACCATACGCCCAATTCTTCCAAAGCCATTTATCGCTATTCTTGATTTCATCCAGCGTTCCTCCCACCATTTATGTGTTATACTCTTTTTTGTTTTTCTCACGATTAGTATAACATATAATATGCATTTTAAAAGATTTATTTACACCATTCACCCAAAAAGGGGGAGATATGGGTGGTTAACATTCGAGAGGATCACATTAGGTTCTAATAGCAAAACAAAAACACGCCATTTCGACGTGTTTTACCTTAATGAATATCCCATTTTTCTATTATGGTTTTCAGCTGTATTTCAGTATCTTCCTTTGATCCTGTATTATCGATTACCTCATCGGCTAATTTCTTCTTCTCTTCGATTGGCATCTGTGAACGTATTCTTTGAGCCGCTTCTTCTCTCGAACTACCGTCACGTTCGATCAACCGCTTTAATTGTGTTTCGGAATCCACGTAAACGACTAGGATGCGATCCACTAGGTATTGAAGTTCACTCTCGAATAGGAGTGGTATATCTAATACAACATGCTCATGACCGTTCTCTTTATATTCCTTTGCATCTTCAAGCATTCGCTTTCGAATAGCAGGATGGATAATCTCATTGAGTTTCGAGCGTTTTTCATCATCCCCAAAAATAATAGAGCCTAATTTCTTTCGATCAAGGCTTCCTTCTTCCGTTCTCATTTCTTCACCAAACACATGGACGATTTCGTCTAATGCTGGCTCACCGGGCGCCACAACTTCTCTTGCAATAATGTCTGCATCGATAACAGGGATAGAAAGGGACCTCATCATTTCTGCGACGGTACTTTTTCCACTAGCTATTCCTCCGGTAAGGCCAATATTCATATGTTTCCTCCTCTCACATCTTCATAAAACCGATGATGATCAGTAAACAACCTGGTAGATAAGAAAGCTTATCGACCCACTTTACTCCCGATGCTAAATTTCCACACTTCAATCCTAAAAAAACAAAAAGCGAGCTCATACACGCGATCAAAAGAGCAGTTTGGAGAGGTGCATATCCAATCATCGATGCCCCAATCCCCGCACCAAAAGCATCCAGAGACAGAGCAGCTCCTAACATCACTGCCTCGATCCCCGTTATTGTTCCTGAATCATCAAAGTCAGCTGTCGTTGGTTTTCGTAAAATACTGATGACAACCCCAAGTGACCTTATTTCATAATGAAGTAAGATTCGCTCTGATACAGTTTTCTCAGTACTACTACCACCACGTACCATTTGATACAACACCCAGCCACCAAGAGCTACGAGGATGCCTCCCCCTATTCTCTGAGCGAGCGTCTCAGATATCCATAATTGTAGAATTGAGCCGAGGCCCATTGCGACTAGCATGGATACTGCAGAACAAATGGTCAAAATAATAATCGATTTAAACGGAATTTTCATCCTTCGCAATCCGTATGTTAAGCCAGCTCCAAATCCATCGACACTTACAGCAAAGGCGAGAAAGAATAGTGAAACCCAGTGCATTGGCGAGCTCCTTCCATACTAAAATCTTTGATAGTATATGAATAGAGCCCTTCCAACGCTACGAATCAACTTTTCTTTTGACAGTTAGGACAATATGTCGTTCCTCTTCCACCAACTACTTTTTTCTCCAGTAGTGCATTACACCTTTTGCACGATAATCCCACTCTTCCGTAAACATAAAGGCTATCTTGATAAGTACCGATCTTGCCTTGGCTATTAACATAAGACCTTATCGTGCTACCGCCTTTTTCCACAGCATCTCTTAGGGTTTCGATAATTTCTCCATGTAGTGTAACAAGTTCGTTATCTGTTAACGTAGACGCCACTCGCTCAGGATGAATTCCAGCTTTGAATAGCGCTTCGTCGACATAAATATTACCAAGTCCAACGACGATCGTTTGATCAAGTAAAACTGTTTTTACATGCCGCCTTGTTTTCTGAAGGCCGCTTTTTAATACATTTGGTGTAAATTGATCAGAAAACGGTTCTAGACCTAGCTGAGCTAGCGGTAGAACCTCTTCTTCTGTTCCTAAAGGAAGGAGATGCATCGTGCCAAACTTTCGGACATCGTGGTACCTGAGCTCTGATCCATCCTCAAACTTAAAGAACACATGAGTATGATGGTCGAATTCTTCATCACTTTTTGCCACACGATACTTTCCTTCCATACGAAGGTGAGACACGATGACATCATCTGTTAATAAGAGTTTTAGAAACTTCCCTCTTCTCTTCACACCCGTAAACGTTTGACCGATTACTTTCATCCTGAACACTTCACTATCATCAGGAGACTTAATCATCTTTGGCCACTTGATCACAACGTCTGTAATTTTCTTTCCAACAATTAAATCTTGCAGTGTTTGTTTAACCGTTTCTACTTCCGGTAACTCCGGCATATTTCTCTCTCCTTTGATGCGAACTACTTAGCATCATACCAGGTGGAGCCATACTCATAATCAACCTTTAATGGAACGACTAGTTCAATAGCAGTTTCCATCACATCGGGTACAATGCGTTTCAATGTTTCGATCTCTTCTTCAGGCGCCTCGAAAATAAGTTCATCGTGTACCTGAAGGAGCATTCTTGTTTCAAGTTTCTCGTCTTTCAAACGTTTATCCATCTCAACCATGGCTTTTTTGATAATGTCTGCAGCCGTACCTTGAATAGGAGTGTTCATTGCAGTTCGTTCCGCAAAACTTCTTTGGTTGAAGTTTCGGGCATTGATTTCTGGCAAGTAACGTCTTCTATTCATAAGAGTAGAAACATAGCCATCTTCCTTTGCCTTGGTCACAACGTCCTCCATATACTGCTTTACGCCTGGGAAACTTTCAAGATATCGTTCAATAAACTCGGAAGCCTCTTTCCTCGTAATATCTAGACTCTGAGATAGACCATAATCACTAATTCCATAAACGATACCAAAGTTAACGGCCTTTGCATGCCTTCTCATTTCAGACGTCACATCGTCTTTCGCTACGCTAAATACGTTCATTGCCGTTTTCGTATGGATGTCTTCACCTTTTTGGAAAGCTTCGATCAAGTTCTCATCTTGTGCGATGTGGGCAAGAACACGCAGTTCAATCTGAGAATAGTCTGCCGCAAACATAACCCAATTCTTCGTGGTAGGAATAAAGGCCTGACGAATTTTTCTTCCTTCTTCTAAACGAATCGGGATGTTTTGCAAGTTAGGATCCGTAGAGCTAAGTCTTCCTGTTTGAGTGAGAGCCTGATTAAACCTCGTATGGATTTTGCCAGTTTCTCTAAATGTCACTTTCAATAATCCCTCGATATACGTTGAATTCAATTTCCCTAATTGTCTATAGAGTAAGATTTCTGGAATAATGTCGTGCTTGCTTTCTAGCTTTTCAAGGATATCTGCAGAGGTGGAGTAACCTGTCTTTGTTTTTTTAATAACAGGTAACTCAAGCTTCTCAAAGAGCACTTCTCCAAGCTGCTTTGGCGAATTAATATTAAATTCAGTCTGTGCTAGTTCAAAGATACGTTCTTCAATTTCTTTCAGCTTCTTATTTAGATCCTTCCCCATCTTTTCTAACCGTTCGACGTCAACACTCACGCCCTGCGTCTCCATTTCACCTAACACGAGGGTCAGAGGCATCTCTAAATCATGGAATAGTTCTATTTGGTTATTCTTGTCTAATTGCTCTTCCAACGTCTCTTTCAGCTGATAGACTGCATACCCTTTTCGCACTAAGTGGTCGGCAAGGTCATCTTCACCTGGAACAGCTCGTTTCGCACCCTTACCATAAACCGCTTCATCTGAGGAAACCACCGAAAATCCTTCACGTTTTGAAATAGCGGATAGATCATGTGTCGATTCTGATGGATTCAGAAGGTATGACGCGATAACAAGGTCAAACGTAATCCCTTTCAGATGAATTCCTTTCCAGCCAAGAGCTACGACTGCTCGCTTTGCATCGAATACCCATTTCTTTTTCGACTCATCTCGAAGATAGGATCGAAACAGTTCGGATTCCAATGCTGTCTCCTCAGGAATATAAAAATTCCCCTTCTCATTTACGAGTGAAAATCCTTGTATTTCGGAATTATGGTAATTCTCTTCCATCACTTCTACAATGAGTGCGGATGGATTCGCAAGATGTTCTTCTTTGATTTCTTCCAAAAACTCAACTTTAAGATCATCCATCTTCTCTTCTTCTACACTTTCTCCACCAATACGATCAAGAAGTGTTTTAAAACCTAAATCTTGAAAAAGTCCGCTTACCGATTCAGTTTTATACCCTTCAAACACCATATCGTTAATTCCGATTGAAAGAGGGGTTTCTTTGAAGATGGTAACAAGTTCTTTACTCATCATCGCCTGATCTTTATTATCTTCTAATTTTTCTTTTAACTTCTTCCCTGATACGTTATCGATGGAATCATAAACGCCTTCTAAGGTCTGATGTTCTTTTAAGAGCTTAAGCGCTGTTTTCTCCCCAACACCCGGAACACCAGGAATATTATCTGAGTTATCTCCCATCAGCGCTTTCATGTCGATGATTTGTTTAGGCGTGATGCCGTACTTTTCATTCAAGAATTCAGGATCGTATGTATCGATATCTGTTATTCCTTTTCTTGTTAATGCTACGTGGACTTTATCAGATACAAGTTGAAGAAGGTCCTTATCACCTGAGTAGATCTTTACATCCCAGTCTTCTTTACTAGCCATTCCAGCAACTGTACCGATAATATCATCTGCTTCATAATTCTCTATTTCATATCGTTTTATATTAAATGCATCAAGCACTTCACGAATAACGGGAAATTGCTCACTCAATTCAGATGGTGTTTTCTGTCTTCCACCCTTGTATTCTGTATAGGTTTTATGTCTAAACGTTGTTTTACCCGCATCAAAAGCAACTAGCATATGTGTGGGTGATTCATTCTCAATAATTTTCAAAAGCATTGTCGTAAATCCATAGACAGCGTTTGTATATACACCTTTATCATTGTTTAAAAGGGGCAATGCAAAAAAAGCTCTATACGCAATACTGTTACCATCTATCAATACAAGTTTATTTTTCAATGGTAAGCCTCCCATTCTTTTCGATTAACTAGTAAGTATGTTTTTTCATTCTCCACTACAAAAACACCTGTCCATTCATTTTACCATGACGGCATCAAGAATGAAAAAACAGGTGTGATTGCGTTTCTTTTCAAAAAAAAGAGACGAGTAGAACTCGTCTAAAATCATGCTCTAGTCATGATGAAGGGGTCAATTGTTACTTTACAGAAATAATTTTAAGGGCGTATAAACAAAGTGTAAACTTAACGTAAACTTTAATAAATTCGTTCTTTGAGAAGCGTAATCGTGAAAGTAGATCCCTCACCAAGCTCACTATCAACAGATATTTTACCATTATGTGCTTCCACAAGATGTTTCACGATCGCAAGACCAAGCCCTGTTCCACCAAGGTTCCTGCTTCTAGCCTTATCGACACGATAAAAGCGTTCAAAAATTCTTGGCAACTCTTCTTTTTTTATACCGATGCCGTTGTCAGTAATTTTGAATTCTACCGTATCAACTTGTTCTTTTACGTATATGTTTACTTTTCCGTTCTCTGGTGTGTAAGTCAAGCTATTAGATATCAAGTTCAAAAACACTTGTTTTAGTCGATGAACGTCCCCTTTAATTTGTGTATCCCCTTCATACGAAGCGATCACTTCAATCGCTTTCTTATCTGCTTTATTCTTCGTCAATAGCACACAATCATCAACGATCTCTTTAAGATTAGCGTCCTGCCAATTTAGAGAAAAATGTTTCTGTTCCATCTTAGATAAATCGAGTAAATCTTGAATTAGTGTCTGAAGACGATCACTTTCATCGTGAATGATTGTAAGAAATTTTGTACGAAATTCCTTATTTTCCATTGCGCCATCCAACAACGTTTCTGCAAACCCTTTTAACGAGGTTACCGGTGTTTTGAGTTCATGAGAGACATTCGCAACAAAGTCTTTTCTCATTTGCTCAAGTTTCTTTATATCCGTAATATCATGAAAAACGAGTACAACGCCCTTCATCTGATCATCATGTGCAAGGATAGGAGCACCAGAAACATCGAAATGACGAAACTCTAATCCCACTGGAAGTTCAACTTGTTTTTGAACCGTCCCTTCAATCAATAGCGTCTCTTCCACTAATTGAACAATCTCTTCGTATGGAATCGATTCATAATAAAGTTCGTCTATGTAATCATTTGTGTCGATACCAAACGTGTCTTTGTAAAAGCGATTCACCAAATTGATGTGTCCTTTTACATCGATTAATATCAATCCGCTATTCATATTTTCAATTAATGTCATCAAACGATTTTGCTGAATCTCATATGAATTAGTCATACTTTCTAAATTTCTAGCAAGGATATTGAGGGAATGGCTAAACTGTCCAGTCTCATCCAACTTGTATTCATACGTCCGTGCTTTGAAATTACCTGAAGCTAATTCGTTGGCAACTTTTAGTGCCCCTTCAAGAGGTTTTGTTAACCTACTTGAAATCCGAAAACTAATGTAAACGAAAAGCAAATAAGCAATTCCAAACGCAATACTAAGCACCCACCACATATTTTTGAGCTGTTCATTAGAAGCCTCTGCAAACAAGATTCCTTCGAATATGTTTCCAAGTAACACGACCATCATAACGAATACAAAAAAGAGTACAATAAATTGTCCATTTAGAAAACGTGATCGAAAACGTTTCATTAGGTTGAAGGTCCTTCTAACTTATACCCAAGACCTCGTATTGTCTTGATATACTCTGGTTTACGAGTATTTTGCTCAATCTTCTCTCTTAAATGACTAACGTGAACGTCAACAATTCGTGTATCTCCTACAAAGTCATAATTCCAGACCGCACTTAACAGCTGTTCACGCGTCAGAACTCTTCCTTTGTGTCGAACTAAATAAACAAGTAGCTCAAACTCTTTTGGAGTAACTTCCATCAGTTCACCCTGGAAGTATGCTTCATAATTATTTGGGTAAACATCTAACTCGCCAACTTGTATTCTTTCTCCTTCTTCTGTGGTTGATGACTTCATACCTTCTAACTGTTTTATTCTTCTAAGAATCGCTTTAACACGAGCCACAACTTCTCGTGGACTAAACGGTTTGGTCATATAGTCATCCGCACCAAGCTCAAGTCCTAATACTTTATCAAATTCATCATCCTTGGCCGTCAACATAAGGACAGGTGTAAAGATATGTCGACTTCTCAGTTCTTTACAAACCTCAAGTCCGTCCATCTCTGGCAACATTAAATCAAGAATGATGCAATTCGGCTTATCTAATTCAACCTTCTCTAGAGCTTCCGCTCCATCGTCTGCAGTTACAACTTCATAACCCGCTTGTTCAAGATTGAATTGAAGCAATGTCTGAATAGACATCTCATCTTCAACTACAAGTATCTTCTGAGCCATTGTATTACCCCCTAAACATTTTCCCCATTCATCTATGTTCTAGAGCCAATTACCAGGACTTCTTTTATTTTTTCCTGAATACCTACATAATACTATTCTTTTCACAAAGGAAAAAGAGATACTTATCGAGGTTTTTATAATAATGATGTAATTTGACCTTCATGTTGTTAGGACGAAACGAATGAAACACCACTTTCCATTACATCGATAGTTTCTATTTAATCACAGAAATTGATTAAAGCGAACTTTTTTGACCAACAAAAAAGAGCCTCTTTCGGCTCTTAGAAATTCTCAAATGAAGTTGTTTTCGTCAAAGGCTTTGTTGGATATGGCGGGCAAACAACGAATTGTCCGTTTAAAATAACAGTCCCCTCTTCATTTTCCCCTTCAACCTTTACAGTAATTTCGTGATCTTGATTATTGACGTCAATTACTTCAAAACCAAATTGAACAGATTCATAATGATAAACAGGATTCAGAAAGTCCACTTCCTGTTTTTTCACGCTACTACCTGGACCTGGGAGGTATTTTGAGATAGCACCCGTAACGATAGCTAACAGCATAATCTGTGGAACGATCGGCTTCTTGAATGGTGTTAATGATGCATAATCGTGTTGAATGAAAAGAGGATTATTGTCGTTAGAAATTCCAAGATACAATAACAGCTCTCGATCATCTATTTTTTCTGTCACTTCCAATTTCTCACCAACTGAAATTTCTTCGATCATTCGGCCAATCTTGCGTTTTTTTCCTAATAGCATGATACATCCCCCTTTAACCATAGTGAGAAAGCGCTTTCTTTCTTTTAGTAAAAGAGATCCGGTATGAACCGGATCGTCTTTTATTAATTTAGCACTGTCATGACTTTGCGCACAGAATCAGCAGATTTATCTAATTGCTGTTTCTCATCTTCTTTTAATTCAAGCTCGATGATTTCCTCGATTCCATTTCCGCCAATGATGGTAGGAACGCCAAGATATAATCCATCATATCCGTATTCGCCTTCAAGATAAGCGATTGTTGGAAGGACGCGGCGCTGATCTTTGAGAATGGCTTCAACCATTTCAACAAGAGAAGCAGCGGGAGCATAATAGGCACTTCCATTTCCTAGAAGGCTAACGATTTCTCCTCCACCTTTACGTGTGCGCTCTACAATCTCGTCGAGGCGCTCTTTAGAAATAAGGTTATTTAATGGTATTCCACCTGCAAAGGAGTAACGGACTAGAGGGACCATATCGTCACCATGTCCGCCTAGTACAAAACCAGTGATGTCTTTTACTGAAATATTAAGCTCTTCAGCAATAAACGAGCGGAAACGAGCTGTGTCTAGAATACCTGATTGACCAATAACGCGGTTTTTAGGTAAGCCGGACTCTTTATATACGGTATATGTCATCGCATCGACAGGGTTTGTAAGAACGACAATAAGCGTATTTGGAGAGTGCTTTACGATTTCATGAGTAACACTTTTCATGATCTTTGCATTTGTATTAACAAGATCGTCTCTGCTCATTCCCGGTTTTCTTGCAATTCCAGCCGTAATAACTACGATATCTGAATCCGCTGTATCCTCATAATTGGACGTTCCGATTATTTTGGAATCAAATCCTTGTACAGGACTCGCTTCGAACATATCGAGCGCTTTTCCTTTCGTCGGGCCTTCCTGATTTGGTATATCAACAAGCACTACATCAGATAGCTCTTTTTGAGCTAGTAAAAAAGCAGTTGTAGCACCAGTGAAACCCGCACCAATCACGGATACTTTTTTGCGTTTTATTGTCATATGAACGCCACTCCTTTAAAGGAAAATAATTCAAGATATAGTTCTAATCATTAATTCATGTTTTTAATAAGTTCGTCACCGAATTCAGAAGTTTTTACTTCAGTTGCACCTTCCATTAGACGGGCGAAATCATACGTTACTACTTTGCTTGCGATCGTTTTTTCCATTGAATCTAAAACAAGCTTAGCAGCTTCATTCCATCCGATATGTTCAAGCATCAATACGCCTGAAAGAAGAACAGAAGAAGGATTAACTTTGTCTAATCCAGCATACTTCGGTGCAGTACCATGAGTAGCTTCAAAGATTGCATGTCCACTCTCATAGTTAATGTTAGCTCCAGGAGCAATTCCTATGCCACCAACCTGAGCTGCAAGTGCATCTGATACATAGTCACCATTCAAGTTCATCGTAGCTACTACATCAAACTCTGCTGGGCGAGTTAAGATCTGCTGAAGGAAGATATCTGCAATCGCATCTTTAACGATAAGCTTGCCTTCTGCTTCTGCTTTAGATTGTGCTTCGTTAGCAGCATCTCTGCCTTTATCCTCTACGATTTGGTCATATTCAGCCCAAGTGAATACTTTATCTCCGAATTCTTGTTCAGCAACTTCATAACCCCAGTTCTTGAAAGCACCTTCAGTAAATTTCATGATGTTTCCTTTATGAACAAGCGTTACATTCTTACGTCCTTCATCAAGAGCATATTGAATCGCTGCTCTTACAAGACGTTTTGTACCTTCTTCAGAAACTGGCTTGATTCCAATTCCAGAAGTTTCAGGGAAGCGAATGTTTTTCGCACCCATTTCTTCACGTAAGAAAGAAATGACTTTCTTTACTTCGTCTGATCCCTTTTGGAACTCGATACCTGCATAGATATCTTCAGTGTTCTCACGGAAGATAACCATATCAGTGTCTTCAGGTCGCTTAACAGGAGAAGGTACCCCTTTGAAATAACGAACTGGGCGAAGACAAGTAAACAAATCTAGCTCTTGTCTAAGAGCAACATTAAGGGAACGGATTCCGCCTCCTACTGGAGTCGTAAGTGGCCCCTTAATCGCAATTATGTATTCGCGAATTGCTTCAAGTGTATCAGCAGGAAGCCATTCTCCTGTTTTATCATGAGCCTTAGCACCGGCATAAATTTCTTTCCAAGTAATACTCTTTTCACCAGAGTAAGCTTTATCAACCGCAGCTTCTAGTACGCGAGATGCTGCTGCCCAGATATCTGGACCTGTTCCATCGCCTTCAATATATGGAATAATTGCATGATTTGGAACGTTTAGTACGCCATTATTTACGGTAATTTTTTCTCCATTAGCCATTATTATATTCCTCCTATTGAATCTACATTTATTAATAGGGAAGGAGTAACTCCTTCCCTATTTTGTTTTATCGATTTTCTACGCTGACATATGATTGGTTTGTTGCTCCTACGTACTCTGCACGAGGACGGATCAAGCGGTTATTGCTATACTGCTCAAGGATATGAGCGATCCAACCTGACACACGGCTTACAGCGAATAGTGGTGTGAACAAATCATGGTCAATGCCAAGACTATGATAAACAGAAGCAGAATAGAAATCTACGTTTGGCGGCAAGCCTTTTTCGTCTCTAACGATCTGTTCCATCTTTGTAGACATTTCGTACCACTTTGTTTCTCCAGTTAATTCAGTAAGCTTACGGGACATTTCTTTAAGATGCTTCGCACGAGGGTCTCCAGTTTTGTACACTCTGTGACCAAAGCCCATGATTTTTTCTTTCTTTTCAAAAGCCTGATGAAGGTAAGAATCGACGTTCTCAACACTACCTATTTCACTTAGCATTTTCATAACTCTTTCGTTTGCTCCACCGTGAAGTGGGCCTTTAAGAGCTCCAATTGCTGAAGTAACACCTGAGTAAATATCCGAAAGCGTGGCTACACATACACGACCAGTAAATGTTGATGCATTTAATTCATGGTCAGCGTGTAGAACTAGCGCTTTATTGATTGCAGTAACTGCTACCTCTTCTGGCATCTCACCATTCAGTGTAAAGAGGAAATTTGCTGCGAAACTAAGGTCTTTCTTAGGGCTGATCGGCTCTTTCCCTTCACGAATACGTGAAAAAGTTGTAACAACTGTAGGGATTTTCGCCTGAAGACGAATTGCCTTACGGTAGTTCGCTTCTTCACTCATATCATCTGCTTCTTCATCATACAGTGCAAGTGTTGAAACTGCTGTACGAAGTGCAGCCATTGGAGAAACCTTATCACTTGGATAAGATTTAATTTGATTAATGATTTCTTCAGGAATCACAGCATCTTCCGCAAGCTTTGCAGAGAACTGATCCAATTCTTGTTTGTTAGGAAGTTTATCATTCCACAACAAATAGATTACTTCTTCAAAGCTAGCATTCTCAGCTAGGTCATCAATGTTGTAACCTCTGTATGTTAAGACATCGTTTACAATTGAACTTATAGATGATGTAGTAGCAACAACGCCTTCTAAACCGCGAGTAGTCGTCATACTTTCCCTCTCCTTTTCCATGTTAACATTCTTTTTTTCTAAAAATTCTGCTTTGATAACGCTTTACAAACGCTCCAAAAAAAAAGGAATCTTATGTACAAAGAAGGTGCGTCCGTCTCCATTATAAACAAAAATCTGACATTTGTGAATGAATATGCAAGATTTGGCGACTTCCTTTTTTTTCTTAAAAGCCTGTTGGTTACGTGTTTTCATAAGAATTTGTCGTACTATCCTTACTCTGAACGGTAGTTCAGTTTCAAAACTCGACAAAAAACACCCATCCCACTTCAACAGGTCTGATGTACTGTAAAAGGAAGATTCCTTCAAACTAAACAGAACACTTATCTAAGCATAACAAACATTTCAAAATTTTTCACGAAATCAGCTAAAATGCATTTGATTGGCTCAATCGAACAAGTGTATTATTAAAGTAGAATACTTTTGGAGGAGGCGCTTTATTGAACTGGCATTATGTACACAGCATTCTCCGATTCTTAATCGTAATCGCAGCTGTAGTGTTCGGTTTGTTTATACTCTATTATATTTGGCACTTTGCTTACCCTTTTGTAATCGCCTTGCTCCTGGCCTTCTTGATCAACCCACTCGTCGATCTTCTTGAAGCGAAAGTGAAAATGCCAAGGGCAGCTGCTGTTGCACTATCGATTGTATTCTTGATCGGAGTACTCGCAGCTTTTTTAACACTTCTTGTAAACGAAATCGTACAAGGAGTCGTTTACTTAGCAGACGTTTTGCCTGAGAACTTTAGAGAAATTGTCACCTTTATTGAAGAGCTTTTCGTTTCTCAAGTTTTGCCTTTATATAATCAGCTTGAGGACCTTTTTAAAGATTTAAACAAAGACCAGCAAACTACGATCATGGATAATATACAATCGGTCGGAACGACTGTGACTACTGCTGTTACGGATATTCTGCAAGCACTAGTAGAAGGGATACGTTCTATCATCATCAGCTTACCAACAATTATTACAGTACTCATCTTCTCATTGTTGGCTACCTTCTTTATAAGCAAAGACTGGTATAAGTTCATCCGTTGGGTAAAGAAAAAGGTATCGAGTGATATCCAACGAAGTATCGGTTCTGTATACAAAGATTTGAGAAAAGCACTCTTCGGCTTTATTAAAGCTCAGCTCACGTTAATTTCCATGACTGCTGCAATCGTTCTCGTAGGTCTTCTGATTCTTCGTGTTGAATATGCTGTTACAATTTCTATAATCATTGGGATTGTTGATCTTCTTCCATACCTTGGTACAGGAGCAGTGTTTGTACCGTGGATGATCTATTCATTCCTCACTGGGAATTATGGGTTAACGATTGGGCTAGCTATACTCTATGGAATTGTCGTTATTCAACGTCAATTAGTAGAACCTAAAGTATTATCCTCGAACATCGGTCTCGACCCCCTCGCAACGTTAATCGCACTGTTTGTGGGGTTCCAAATCTTTGGGTTCATCGGATTAATCATCGGCCCCGTGTTCCTCGTTGTTCTCAAAACGTTGTATCACGCAAATGTGTTTAAAGATATTTGGCATTATATTATCGGTGAAAACAAAAGAAAAAGCTGAAGGAAGAGTCCTTCAGCTTCAAGCTGTCGATGAATACTCGACAGTTTTTTTATTATCTAAAAGTGGTCATGATCCCACTCAAAGTTGTCTCTTATTGGGTTATCATCTCTTTATAAACACGAATTGACCATTATTCATCCTTTTTTCAAGAAACTTGCGTAGCCAGCGCTTGAAGGGTCTTCTAGTTGCTGGTATTAGAAGACAAAACCCAATCGCATCTGTAATAAAACCAGGCGTAAGCAACACTACTCCACCTACTAGAATGCACAATCCATCAAGGATTGCATCTCCAGGCATCTGACCAGTTTGCATCTGTCGATTAACCTTTTGTATAGCATCCGAACCTTCTTTCTTGGCAAGCCAAGCTCCAAGTACACCAGTTCCAATGATTAATAATATTGTAGGAATCAACCCTAATGTCCGCCCTGACAAAAGCAATAGACCTATTTCAAGAGCTGGGACTAAAATGATAAAAAGAAGCAAGATACGAAACATGTTTCAGGGCCCCTTTGTTTATATTCGAGAAAGAAAATCCCGTTACTTTCTATTATAAATGATTTAAGCCATATTTCGTACTATGGCGATTTCGAACCTTAATTAGATGAAAAGGAAAAGGCTGCCGAATAGTCGGCAGCCTTTCATCAAAAGTCAAAGCTTACAGAATGCTTGCTTTCCCTTTGTAGATAATTCCAGTAGTTGCATCAAGAGTAATTTCTTGACCATCTTCAAACAAGTTCGTAGCATCGTCAAGACCAACGACAACCGGTAGTCCAAGACTAAGTCCTACAACTGCTGCATGACTTGTTAGACCGCCTTCTTCTGTAATCAGGCCAGCTGCTTTTTCAAGTGCAGGAACCATATCTTTATCTGAACCAATCGCTACAATGATTGTATTTTCATCCGCTTTGCTAATTGCCTCATCAGCACTTTTCGCGATTGCGACGCGACCGGAAACAGATGTTTTACCAATACCCTGTGCTTTAGCAAGGATATCACCGATAACGTGTACTTTCATCAAGTTTGTCGTTCCAGATTCACCTACAGGAACGCCTGCTGTGATGACAACTGTGTCACCGTGGTTAACGATTTCTGAGCGGATAGAAGCCTCAACCGCTACTTCTAACATCTCGTCAGTTGTTTTCACCTTGCGTCCTTCTTGAGCATGTACGCCCCATACAAGAGCAAGCTTACGACACACACTTGCTGTATTTGTAACAGCAACAATCGGTGCTTTTGGACGATACTTTGAAATCATACGTGCAGTATGACCACTCTCAGTAGCAGTTAGAATAGCTGGCACGTTTAAGTTATAAGCCGTGTGTGCTACAGACTCACTGATTGCATTTGTTGTATTAGTTTCAATTTCCTTACTTCTCATTGAAAGCAATTCACGGTAGTTCAGAGACTTTTCCGTATATGAAGCAATATTATGCATCGTTGTAACAGCTTCTACAGGATAAGATCCTGCTGCAGTTTCACCTGAAAGCATGATTGCATCCGTGCCATCAAGAATTGCATTGGCAACATCACTTGCTTCAGCACGAGTTGGGCGAGGATTACGCTGCATAGAATCCAGCATTTGCGTTGCAGTAATGACTGGTTTACCAAGTGCGTTACACTTTTTGATCAGTTGCTTCTGTACAAGTGGCACTTCCTCAGCAGGAATTTCAACACCAAGATCACCACGAGCTACCATTAGACCATCAGAAACTTCAAGAATAGAATCGATGTTGTCTACACCTTCACGGTTCTCGATCTTAGGTACGATTTGGATATCAGTTGCATCATGTTTCTCAAGAAGTTTACGAATATCCAACACATCAGATACACGACGAACAAATGATGCTGCAATAAAGTCAACGCCTTGCTCAATACCAAATTCGATATCAGCAGCGTCCTTATCTGTAATACCAGGTAAGTTTACACTTACGTTTGGTACGTTAACGCCTTTTTTATTCTTCAACGTGCCGTTGTTTAATACTTCTGTGTAAAGCTCATTTTCTTCGATACTTTTCACTTCAAGTTCGATTAATCCATCATCGAGAAGGATTTTTGAACCTGGATGAACGTCATTAACAAGATCAGGATACGTTACAGAGATCTTCTCTGTAGTACCGGCTACTTCTTCCATCGATACGATGAGCTGTTGTCCAGCTTCAAGGTCGATCGCACCATTTTCCATGTTGTGCGTACGAATTTCTGGTCCTTTTGTATCAAGTAAAATCGCAACGTTCTTGCCAATCTTCTCAGATACCGCACGAATATTTTTAATACGGTTGCCGTGCTCTTCAAAATCTCCGTGAGAAAAGTTAAGACGGGCAACATTCATTCCAGCCTGCATCAATTTTTCTAATGTTTGTTGGTCCTCACTTGCAGGCCCAATTGTACAGACAATTTTGGTTTTACGCATAGGTCTCCTCCTAAAAGCTCTTCTTAATAATTTTATCCAACTCTGGGTATTATTTATCCAGTAAACACCATTATTCATCCATTAGTCATGGATGAATACTAGTTTAGATTGAAAGTTCTCTTGCAAGTTGCACCATTTTCTGATTAACAGTATGAGGCATATCAAGTGCTTCATTAATGTCTAAATCAATGATTTGGTTATTGTGAATGCCTACTGTACGATCTTGTGCACCTTCAAGCAAGAGCTCAACTGCACGCGCACCAAGACGACTTGCTAATACACGGTCAGTTGCAGTAGGTGAACCACCTCGCTGTACGTGACCAAGAACAGTCACACGAGTTTCCATATTCATTGCTTCCTCAATTTCTTTCCCAATTTCAACTCCGCTTCCAACGCCTTCAGCAACGACAATGATGCTGTGACGCTTTCCACGATCATGTCCTCGTTTCAAACGAGCTAGAATATCCGACATTTCGTATTTCTCTTCAGGGATAAGAATAGATTCTGCACCATCAGCAAGACCAGACCAGAGTGCGATATCTCCAGCGTTACGGCCCATTACCTCGATCACGTATGTACGCTCGTGAGAAGTTGCTGTATCACGAATCTTATCAATAGCTTGAATAACAGTATTCAAGGCAGTATCAAAACCAATAGTAAAATCTGTGCCAGGAATATCGTTATCAATTGTTCCAGGGATACCAATGGTAGGGAATCCGTGTCCCGTAAGCTTCTGAGCCCCACGGTAAGAACCATCTCCTCCGATGACCACAAGGCCTTCGATTCCGTGCTTCTTAAGGTTTTCTACCCCTTTTAATTGCCCTTCAATCGTTTTGAATTCTGGACAACGTGAAGAATAAAGCATTGTGCCGCCTCTATGAATGATATCAGCTACAGAGCCGATTTCCATCTTTTTAATTTCGTCATTCATCAATCCGGTATATCCGTGGTAAATTCCGTAAACTTCGATATCATGATAAATCGCTTTACGAACTACAGCACGAATCGCCGCATTCATTCCAGGTGAGTCTCCCCCGCTGGTCAATACACCAATACGCTTCATACCTGTTCACCTCATTAGTTCTTTGTGTTATTAAAATATCAAATACACCCGTGTAACACAATAGCAAAGCACGCTCATAAAAAAGTGCTTTCCCTAAACAGAGAAAGCACTTTCCTTATTTTAAGCCAATGGTATCGGTTACAAACGTATATTGTCCAATATTTCTGTATTTTTCGTAGCGTTGCTCGACAAGCTCCGTTTTGGAAAGTTTAGAAAGCTCTTCCAAAGATTTCTTTAACACTTTTTGGATAGAAGCCGCCTGTTCTTCCACATTTCTATGAGCGCCACCTTTTGCTTCTGGCACAATCTCATCGATCACATCTAGTTCTTTCAAGTCAGGAGCTGTAATTTTCATCGTATCAGCAGCTTGTTGAGCGAGACTAGAATCTTTCCAAAGAAGTGCTGCTGCACCTTCTGGAGAGATAACAGAATACCAGGAGTTTTCGAGCATGTGTACGTGGTTTCCTACCCCGATCGCTAACGCACCGCCACTAGCCCCTTCACCAATTACGATACAAACGATCGGAACGGTTAGACCAGCCATCTCAATGAGATTACGAGCAATCGCTTCACTCTGACCTCGTTCCTCGGCAGCTTTTCCTGGGAACGCCCCTTTTGTATCCAATAGAAAGACAACAGGTCTATTGAACTTCTCAGCTTGTTTCATAAGTCGAAGAGCTTTGCGGTAACCTTCAGGGTGTGGCATACCAAAGTTTCTTCGTAGATTCTCTTTTGTATCTTTACCTCGTTGATGACCAACAACAGTAACAGGCTTATCTTCAAATGTTGCGATCCCACCTACAATTGCTTCATCGTCACCAAATGCTCGGTCGCCATGGAGTTCAATAAAGTCATCAAAGATGCGATCAATATAGTCAAGCGTAGTTGGACGTTCCGGGTGACGAGCAAGTTGTACTCTATTCCAGGCAGTCATATTTCCGTAAACCTCTTCTTCCATATATGCAAGACGTTTTTGAAGTCGTGAAATCTCATCTGAAAGATCGATGTTTTTCTCATCCATAAACGATTTTAATTCTTCGATTTTGTCTTCAAGCTCTTGAACCGGTCGTTCAAAATCAAGTCTATTTGCCACTATCGGTCACCTCCTTTACTATGAATCATCAGTACTGTTGAGAGTGTTTTCTTCATATCAGCACGATGGATAACGGAATCGAGTTGTCCATGATTAAGTAGAAATTCAGCAGTTTGGAAATCTTCAGGAAGATCCTCCCGAATGGTTTGTTCTATGATTCTTCGTCCAGCAAACCCAATCATTGCCTTAGGTTCAGCGAAGTTGTAGTCTCCTACAGAAGCAAAACTAGCAGAAACTCCCCCAGTAGTAGGGTGGGTCATAACCGAAATGAATAAACCTCCATTATCTGAGAAGCGCTTCAGGGCCACACTCGATTTAGCCATCTGCATTAAGCTTAATACGCCCTCTTGCATTCTAGCTCCACCTGATGCTGTAAAGATAATAAAAGGAATCTTTTCTTTATCGGCATGTTCTATCGTTCTGGTTATTTTCTCTCCAACAACAGACCCCATACTTCCCATACGGAAACGAGCGTCCATAACAGCAATCGCTGTACGCTGACTGTTAATCGTTCCTTCTCCAGTTACCACGGCTTCGTTAAGAGAAGATTTTTTACGATCTTTCTCAAGCCTTTCAACATAATCAGGGAATGAAAGCGGATTTTCAGAAATCATCCCTGCATTAAACTCTTCAAAACTACCTTCATCAAGGGTATTCTTAATACGCTCAAAAGCGTTCATCTGATGGTGATATCCACACTTCACACATACTTTATTAGACTTCTCGAGTTCCTTCGAATAAATAATACTTTTGCACCCAGGACATTTTGTCATAATGCCCTCCGGTACATCCTGTTTTATTTTTTCGGAGGGAACGGTTGCGTATTTTTTCTTCTTATTAAATATATCTTTTAACAATTGTGACCATCCCTTTCACCTTATATATCTTGCTGTTTAAAATCATTGTCATACTCAGACAACAGACGTATGGCTTTCTCCTGGTTACGAGCAGCTAACGCTTCAATTAGTGCTTCATAATAAGTAACAGGACGGTAAGTAAGATGGTGCCAAATCGTCTGATGATAATCAGAAAGCTCAGCCCATAACCTCATGAGCAAATGATTCTTTGTTGAAGATGTGATTACTCGAAAGAATGCTATATCAAATTCTGTTGAATAAATATCTTCCTCAGAAGCAGGTTCTTTATGATAAAGCATCGTTCTCAGTTGCTCTAGTTCTTCATCTGTTATACGGTCACAAGCTAACCTTAAGATGTCCATCTCGATTAGGTGACGTGTTTCTAACAAATCTCGTCTAGACTTTGTATCTTTCAAAATAAATGAAGCAATAACTTCAACTAGACGGTGATTTTTCACATTTGAAATAAAGGTACCTTCTCCACGTCTTGTTTCGATAAGCCCTAGCATTTCCATTGAACGTAAGGCTTCTCGTACAGATGACCTTCCTGCATTTAACCGCTCAGAAAGCTCCCTTTCAGAAGGGAGCTTATCACCGGTTTGCAAACCATCATTATATATAATTGCTTTTATCTTATCTAAGATATTCTGGTAGACTTTCCCTTGTGGTTCCATGTTGGAAAATCACCACCCCTTCTTCAACCCTGGTCATCGTCTTATCCAAGAAAAAAGTGAGAAAGTAACGTTCTTCCCCACTTACTTTTCTTCTTCAGCAATGATTGCAAGAGAACGTGTTTTTTCTTTTACGACCTCAGGATCTACATTAATACGCGCTACTCCTGTTTCCATCGCAGCCTTTGCAACACTTGCTGCAACTGCTGGAGCAACTCTTGGATCGAATGGAGCAGGAATAACATAGTCTGCATTTAAATCATCGTTACTTACGAGTTCCGCAATCGCCTGAACAGCAGCTACCTTCATGTCTTCATTGATATGTGTCGCACGGACGTCGAGAGCACCTCTGAAAATCCCAGGAAACGCTAAAACGTTGTTAATCTGATTAGGGAAATCCGAACGACCCGTCCCAATCACACTCGCACCTGCATCTCTAGCATCTTCAGGCATAATTTCAGGAACAGGGTTTGCCATCGCAAAAATAATTGGATCCTCATTCATGGATGCAACCATTTCCTTCGTTAATGCTCCTTCAACTGACACACCGATAAACACATCAGTATTTGAAATAACTTCTTTTAGAGAGCCTTCAGCTTGATCTCTATTCGTATATTTCGCGACAGATGCTTTTACATCATTCATACCATAAGGGCGACCTTCAAAGATTGCTCCTTTTGAATCACACATGATGATGTCTTTGACACCAAAGCGGTTTAATAGCTTAATAATAGCGATACCTGCAGCACCAGCACCATTGATGACAACTTTGATCTCACTCATAGACTTTCCTGATAACTTTAGAGCATTAACAAGACCCGCTACTGTAACGATAGCTGTACCATGTTGATCATCATGGAAGATTGGAATGTTGGTTTCTTTCTTTAATCTTTCTTCGATTACAAAACAGTTTGGTGCAGCAATATCTTCAAGATTGATACCACCAAATGTTGGTTCCATTAGTTTAACGGTCTGAACAATTTGGTCAACATCTGTCGTATTTAAGCAAATCGGGAATGCATCTACACCAGCGAAACTTTTGAAAAGAACAGCTTTTCCTTCCATGACGGGCAACGATGCTTCAGGTCCAATGTTTCCTAAACCAAGCACTGCTGTACCATCTGAAACGACCGCTACCATATTCCCTTTCATTGTGTACTCATATACCTTATTCTTATCGTCGTATATTTCTTTACACGGCTCAGCAACCCCTGGTGAATACGCAAGACTCAAGTCAGTTGCATTCCTCACTGGTACTTTAGATTTCGATTCTAGTTTTCCTTGGTTAACTCTGTGAATATGTAATGCTTCTTCTCTTGTGATAGACAATTAACCCACTCTCCTTCTAAGGAAGCTATATGTGCTAGTGTTATGATTTTACCGTTTATGAAGAGAGTGGTCAGACCACTCTATTTTCACCATTATAACAAATGATCTAATGCTGTAAACAATTTCATCGAGTCTTTTTAACTACATTGTTCTCACCTAGTAAATATTTTAATCTTTCTACACAAGTGTCTGAGAGATTTACAAACCATTCTTCACCTAGTTTAACTGTTTTTTCTGAATGGCTATAGTACAGTACGACAGACGATTCTCCTTTGTTTTCACTAAGTACTTTCTTTACATTTTCCAACGTGTCATCCTCGAGATGGTGTGGATCAATTTTCAAAAATAGTATACTAAGAGGTTGTTTTGGCGTAATATCTTTTAGTCTCTTGGCTCTCGATACGATGATATTTGTCGTTTCTCCTCTTTTTTGGACAACGCCATCTATATACACAAATTCGCCCTGCTGAAGAATCGTTGATGTTTGTTCCCATGTATCAGGGAAAACAACTCCCTCTATTTTGGAAGTTTCATCTTCTAACGTGATAAACGCCATCATTTGTCCTTTTTTCGTTCGAATACTTCTCGACTTAATCACTTCCGCTGCAATTCGAAGCGGTTGTCGATCATTGAACGTTAACCCTTCAGATATTACGGTTCGTTGATAACCTTGAATATTCTTCAAGTAAGGATCGATGGGATTGGCTGTTAAATAAAAGCCGATAGCTTCCTTCTCGAACGCGAGTAAATCCTTTTCCTCAAAAGGTGGGACACTCTCGTAGGGGGGCTCCGATTCACTATTATTGAATAAACCTGGTTGATCCATATCGCCCTGTTCGGATGCATAATTCATCGCAGTTTCAAGTGTTGCAAGTAACGATGATCGACCGACTTCAAAATCATCCATTGCGCCAGCAAAAATCATAGATTCGATCGCTCGTTTGTTTACTACTCGGAGCGAAACCCTAGTACAGAAATCGAATAAGCTCTTGTAGGCTTTGTTGCCTCTTTTTGAAACAATTTCCTCGATCGCATTTTTCCCAACGTTTTTTATTGGCAGTAGCCCAAACCGTATTGACTCATCTTCTACTATAAATGTACTTTCACTCATGTTAATGGACGGAGGAAGAACAGATAAGCCTTTCTGGTGACATTCAGTTAAGTATTTTGATAATCGATCTTGGTTTCCAATCGCAGATGTTAATAAGCTTGAGAAGAAATATCTTGGGTAATTCGCTTTTAAATATGCAAGCTGGTACGCAATAATACTATATGCCACTGCATGACTACGATTAAATCCATAGTTTGCAAAACGTACGATATACTCATATACTTCTTCTGCAGTTTTTTCAGAATATCCTTTTGCTAGACAGCCTTTCACGAAATGCTCCCTCTCTGATTCGAGCACATCTCGCTTCTTCTTTGAAACAGCCCTTCTTAATAGATCAGCTTCACCTAACGAGAATCCAGCTAATTTAGACGCAATCTGCATGATTTGTTCCTGATATACGATGACCCCATAGGTGGATTGAAGGATTGACTCCAAGTCATGATGCGGGAAATGAACAGGCCGTTCATTATGTTTACCCGCTATAAATAATGGAATATTTTCCATTGGACCTGGACGATAAAGAGCATTCACGGCAACAATATCTTCAAACTCTGTCGGTTTAAGTCTACGGAGAACCTGTCTCATCCCGTCAGATTCTAATTGGAAAACACCTGTTGTATCTCCTTCTTGGAGCATAGAAAATGTTGCTTCATCATCCTTTGGCATAGTTGATAATGAAACCCGTTCCCCTGTATTCACTTCGATATCTCTAAGAATCCCTTCGATTAGTGTAAGATTACGAAGTCCAAGGAAGTCCATCTTCAATAAACCTATTTCTTCGAGGTCATTCATTGGAAATTGAGTTAAACTTATGTGATGTCCCTCTTGAAGGGGTACATAGTTCGTAAGAGGGGCAGCAGAAATGACTACGCCAGCAGCATGTGTAGAAGTATGTCTTGGCAAGCCTTCGATCGTGCTTGCGATTTCGAAAACTCGCATACATTCTTCAGAGTTAGCAAGCACTTTTTTAAGTTCTGTAGATTCTTCCTTTGCCTCTTTTAACGTAATCCCTGGCTGAGAAGGAATTGCTTTTGACATCGCATCGAGCAATTTCGTATCAACTTCTAACACTTTTCCAACATCTCGAATCGCTGCTTTAGCAGCAAGCGTTCCAAAGGTAACAATTTGCGCTACATGATTATGACCATATTTCTTATGAACGTATTCGATTACTTCATCGCGACGCACATCCGGAAAGTCGATATCAATATCTGGCATCGTGACTCGTTCTGGATTTAAGAATCGCTCGAAGAGAAGGTTATGTTGAATAGGGTCTACGTTTGTGATGTTAAGTAAGTAAGCTACAAGTGATCCAGCTGCTGATCCTCTTCCTGGACCAGTGATCATCCCTTTCTCATGAGCATATTTCATGAAATCCCAAACGATTAAAAAGTAGTCACTAAAACCCATTTTACGAATGATAGATAGCTCATAATTCAACCTATCATCAATAACCGTGCTACTCGATCCAAAGCGAGCAGTCACACCTTCAAGGCATAATCGTTCAAGGTATTCCTCAGCTGATTTTCCCTCAGGAACAGGATATTTAGGAAGGTGAGTATCATCAAACGATAAGTTCACATTGCATCCTGCTGCTATTGTTTCTGTTGAGGCAACGGCTTCTTCGTATCCTTTGAAGCGGTCTATCATTTCCTCTTTGCTTGTTAAATAGAATTCATGATTAGGAAGACTAACATGGTCTTTATCTTCATAGCGCACCCCGTGATCGATGCACTTCAGACAATCATGCGCTTCTCCATCACCTTTTGATATGTAGTGAACGGCATTTGTAACGGTGAGAAATAAGTCCGCTTTTTTTGCAAACCTGTAGAGTATCTGGTTAAGCTGCCTTTCTTCACGTATGAAATGATCTTGCATCTCTAAATAAAAGCCTGACGTAAAAGCTTTCTTGTACTCAATCGCATGCTGCAGTGCTGCAGTCTCTTCACCTTTTAGAAGCAATTGACCTATAACCGTTTCTCTTCCACCAGTTATCGCAATAATTCCCTCAGAGAGAGACAATAGTTTCTGTTTTTCGATATAAGCTTTTCTATTAGTAGAGTGCTTTACAATCGTAGATATCTTTAATAAGTTATGATAACCCTCATTAGATTCCGCCAAAAGAACCAACGTGTCATACCGATTTGAGTCAGCGGGAGAACTCGATGTTCCTACTAATACCTCAACTTCAAGTCCAATGATAGGTTTAATTCCGTTTTCAATACATGCTTTATAGAACGGAATTGTGCCGTACATTGTCCCTTTATCCGTTAACGCAAGTGAGGCATATCCCATTCCTTTAGCTGCTCCCACTAGTTTCTTTATACGGCTCGGACTATCTAACAGGCTATATTCGCTATAAACACGCAGATGCACAAATTCCATTTGTAATCCCACTTTCACTGAACGATTACCTCTATTATAGATACTGTTACCTTATCAAACAAACATTATCAAGCATAACCACCCTTCCTTTTCGCATAGTCTTTACTAAAGGTGGACTAGATGAGCTCGGACATTTTACAAATGTAACTTTTTTTATATTTATCATCCTTAACTAATGAAAGAAGGAGTTCCCAATGGAGAGAGTTACGCTCGTCACATTAATTATTGCTTTTTTTGTTGCTTTCGGGGTAATTGTTGGTGGATCCATCATCGGTGGAATCGGCGCATTTCTTTCGGGGGAACCACCTTTGCACTGGATATATGTAGTAGCGCAAAGACTGAAAATCTGGGCAATCGCTGCTGCGATTGGAGGAACATTCGATACGATAAATAATATGGAAAGAAGTTTCTTAAGCGGGTCTCCAGATGAAATCATGCGCCAGTTTTTATGGATATTCTGTGCATTAGGAGGAGCACAGGCAGGGATGGAAGTCATTAATTGGTTTACACAGGAACGTTCCCACTGATGAGAGTTCCACAAGTATACACCAGAAAAGGATGGCAGAAATTCCTCGCTGGACTATCAGTAGGTGTCATTTTTGGATGGCTATTCTTCTTGATGCTTTTTGGAATCATGTATGAAAAGCAAATTACAACAATTAAGGAGCAGAAAATAAAAATCTCAGATCTAAAAACACAAAACCGCACGTTATTAGATGATGAAAAAAACTACGACAATGAAGACATCGAAAAAACACTTCTCATTAAAGGAATTCTCGTTACATTCGATAAGGAGCAGGATTTATCTCTTAACTCATTGACAAAGCATGAGTTAAAGAAAGCAGTACAAGACGAATTAAATGACTTATTGAATAAAGACCTTGGGTCCGTAGCACACACCAGGTCTTTTATTATCAAGTCCCTCGAGAATAAAACATTGCTGATCAACGATATAGAATATGGGTTCGAGGTAAAACAAATGATCGTTTATACAACTGTCGAAGTTGTATTATCTATTCGATTAATACAATAAAAAGATTATACTATTTTGTGACTTTTTGTCAGAAAAGTCGCATTCTTATAAATTGTGGTATATGATAGGAGTACAGCAAAAATTCAGGAGGTGTAGCGATGGTTATCAACCGCAAGCAGCTAGCCAAATCAAAGGTAGCCGATTTAATGAACGGACGTTCAGCTTATGCGGAAACAAAAGAATTAGCTACTCTTATCAAAAAAGAACTACAATCGCTTAACATTGATGTGCATGAGGACGTGACAAACTTTGGTTCATGGTTCATACCGATGCCACAAGAACAAGTTTAATTAGTAAAGACCGACGATCTCATTTTATATGACGATGCCGGTCTTTATTTGTGATTTAAAAGTCTTTACAGGCTTTCTCAAGTTCCTCTAACACCTGATCTGCCTCTTCCCATGTATAAACAGTAGCTCCTGCAGCCATCGTGTGACCTCCTCCGTTATACCGGGTAGCAATACTGTTCACCACTGGTCCTTTCGAACGAAGGCGAACTCGAATCTGATCTTCTTCTTCTATGAAAAACACCCATGCTTTAAGCCCTGAAACGTTTGAGAAAGAATTAACGAGTTGTGAAGCCTCACTTGCGGTTACTCCAAATGAAGTAATCGTTTCATTCGTTAACTTTACCCATCCTGCTCCATTCTCACTTACTTCGAAATGTTGAAGAACATGACCATTCAGCCTCGCTATATGCTGCTCTGTTTTGTATAGTTCATTATAGAGAGATCCCGTGTCAAAACCATGTTTAAGTAGCTCTCCTGCGTATTCAAACGTACGTTGCGTCGTATTTGAAAACATAAATCTTCCCGTATCTCCAACGATACCTGCATAGAGAAGAAAAGCCCCTTCATCCGGAAGCACATATTCGCGCTCTTTTGCAGTTATGTAAAGATCCACTATCATTTCACTAACAGAACTTGAAGAGGTATCTACCCACAAAATGTCTCCGTACGGATCTTCATTTGGGTGATGATCAATTTTCACTAGCAGCTTCCCTCGATTATATCGATCATCACTAATTCTAGGTTGATTCGCAGTATCACATACGATTACAAGAGCATTCTCATATTCTTCATCTGACACCTCATCCATTCTGTTCAAGAACATGAGGGATGGCTCTTCTTCTCCTACTACTAGTACGTTTTTTTGTGGAAATGTTCCTTTGATTAATGAAGCTAGTCCACCTTGAGAACCGAGCGCATCAGGATCCGGTCGTACATGACGATGGATTATGATTGTTTCGAAGTCTTCTATTGCATCCAGTATTTGTTCCTTCATTTTATTACTCCTTTCGTACACTTTCCTATTTGTTATAGGTTCGTCATAGATTTTCCACCTTAAGTTCTATACAATAGAGACGAACCTTTACATTTGGAGGAAAACATACATGCCTATCTTTATTATACTCATTATTTTTTCAATAGTATTTTATTTGTTTTATCGCGTAAAGTCGTTCAGATCCAACGGAGTGGCTACGAAAGAATGGTTGAATTCTAAAGCAAGCATTGCTCTCGGACTATTTCTGATTTTCTTTGCGATAAATTCATTTGCCGTCTACATCACGACTGTAACGTATATCGTTGGCGCCGCATTCATTATACTCGGCCTTGTTAACGTTATCGTCGGCTACAAGAAACAAAAGCATTATCGACCTTTCGCCGTTGAAGAGTACGATAGTATGAATAAGTAACAAGAAAGCGCCATGAGTTCTCTCATGGCGTTTTTGTTTTATCGATCGATCAATTGTGCCATCATCAATGCTTTACCAACTACTGTCCCTTCATGATAGATCTCAACATCTACTTTCCCAAATTTACGTGAGACTTCGAGGACTTTAGGGATAATTTCTATCGTATTGTCAATTTGAACAGGCTTAATAAAGTATAATGTGATATTCTCTACGACTAGATCACCTTTTTTATACTTCTTCAACACTCTGCTACCTGCTTCAGTAACAAGAGTCGTGAAAACTCCGTACGAAAGTGTTCCTAAAAGGCTCGTCATCTGTGGAGTTACTTCACATACATATCTACTCTCCGTACTCGTAGATACATCATTAAACCGACTTGTGATCAAATCGTCAAACGTTTCCCCAATTTGTGGTTGCTGTTGTATCAATTGCAACGCTTTTAAAACATCTTGCCTGCTCACGATACCGATCAACCTTTGATATTGATCAAGGACAGGGAGCATCTCGATCCCTTCCCAAATCATCGTGTGTGCTGCTGAAGCTACAGACGTTTGCTCATTAACAGTGAGCGGCTGCTTCGTCATTACTTTCGTAATCGGTGTTTGATATTGCTCGCCAAGGACGTCTTTAGATGTAACGATGCCTTGAACTTTCATGTTCGGATCGACAACAGGATATCTGCTATGAAGGGTCGCTTCATTTAGCTCATGCCATCTGCCAACGTTCTCGGTCGATACAAGAAAGCTCGTCTTTGTTAACGGTGTTAAAATGTCACTTACGAGGACGATTTCTTTCTTTATCAGCTGGTCATATATCGCACGATTGATCATTGTCGCAACCGTAAACGAATCATATGATGTTGAGATGATCGGAAGCTCATAGGCATCAGCCATCGCTTTCACTTCCTCTTCAGCGTCAAATCCTCCTGTAATCAAGACAGCTGCACCTGCTTCAAGAGCAATCTTATGGACGTTATCACGATTTCCTACTATAAGAAGACTACCAGGATCAACGTAACGCATCATCGCCTCTAGCTTCATGGCACCGATGACAAACTTATGCAGCGTCTTGTGAAGTCCGTTTTTTCCACCGAGCACTTGTCCATCCACTATATTTACAACTTCAGCATAAGTTAGTTTTTCGATATTTTCTTTTTCTTTTTTCGTGATACGAATAGTACCTACACGCTCAATCGTACTAACAGTACCTTTATTTTCAGCATCTTTAATCGCTCTGTAAGCTGTCCCTTCACTTACTTTGAGCTCTCTTGCGATTTGTCGAACTGAAATTTTACTACCTACCTCGAGCGTTTCAATATAATCGAGTATCTGTTCATGTTTGGTTGTCAATTACTTTCACCATGCTTTCTATGGCCTCATCTGTATCAATATTTAATCTTCATCTGTTATAGTGGTGTTTGAATTGACTTCATTATACATAACTATTGGATGCAACTTCAACGGCTGTACAGCTTTTTTCTCGTTTCTACGGCAGAATCTTCAAATTGAGAAGCGCGATTTCCCTTCTTTTCGCTTCTACCAAAGTACAGCCCAACAAAATTTCCGCCCAGTGCCATTAGTGCAAATACTAACCACAAGCCAAAAAACGCACCTTCCATGGTTAAATCAAACTGAAACCTCGGTACCGCATCATATACTAGAAATAAGATACATAATACTGATAAAAATAGGCGTTGTTTCACTTTTATTCCTCCTCAGCCCTTCTTATAGAAAGGATATGAGAGGACATGGCCTTTTAACACGTAAAAAAAGAAGAACCGTTGCCTCGGCATCGGTTCTTTGTAACTGTTTCAATTATAATTTGACTGTATCGCCTGGTTTCATTACTTTACCCTTATTATTCTTTAACTTGTCTACAAATGTTTCAGGGTTTTGTTCAATAACAGGGAACGTATTATAGTGAACCGGTACTGTTAAATCAGCATTGATCCATTCTGTAGCAATCGCTGCATCATCTGGACCCATCGTGAAATTGTCACCGATCGGAATGAACGCCAGGTCGATCTTCACATCTGAAAGTAGCTTCATATCTGAATACAGTGCAGTATCACCAGCATGATAAACTGTTTTACCTTCAGCAGTGAACAGGATACCAGCAGGCATTCCCGTATAAATGATCTGCTTACTATCTTCATCCATATAGCTTGAACCGTGAAAAGCTTGAGTTAACTTAACTGTACCAAAATCAAATTCGTGTGCTCCTCCGATATGCATTGGATGAGTATTTAATTCTTTCCAGCCTAAGTATGTCGCAAGTTCGAAAGGCGCAACTACAAGCGCATCATTTCGCTTCGCAATTTCAACAGTGTCACCAACGTGGTCGTTATGTCCATGTGTTAGTAAAATAACATCACACGTTACCTCGTTCGCATCAAGGTCGCATTGTTCATTACCTGTAATGAACGGGTCGACTAGTATTTTCGCTTTGTCTGTTACAATCTCAACTACTGAATGACCATGAAATGTTACTTGCATCTCAACCGCTCCTTTACATGCTTAATTATGGATTCACATATGTTTTTCCCTATCATACATTTACTAAACTAATACTGCTGCCATGCATTTTCATATTTATCGATAAGGTTAGGACGTATTAACGTATTTGGTTCTAATGTAACTTTCTCCCCATTTTTCGTTATCGTAGAATCCTCATCTTTACCAAACGCAGTTAGTGAGGGTACCATTTCAGATGTTAGATAGTCCGTTTTCACTTGAATATTGAGATCTTCGCTATCAATCTGTGATCTTGTACCTAACACAAATCCCCAATTACCAAAACTTGGTATATCGACATGCAGGTTCGTCGTATAGAGACCTGTTTCACGAATGGTTTTTGAAATTGTCCAATATGCTTCCGTAGCAAAAACAGGACTAGTAGCCTGGACCATCATTGCACCATTCTGCTTCAAATGATTTCTCAACATAGAGTAGAATTCCCAAGTATATAGCTTGTTCAATGATTCATTATTCGGATCAGGCAGGTCACTTATGATGACATCAAATCGGTCAGGTTCATTTTTCATGAACTTAAACGCATCTGCGTTCACAACTTTTACTCGCTTGTCCTCAAATGCTTGTTGATTCAGTTCTACTAACATGTGATTCGTTCTTGCTATGTCAACCATTCGAGGATCAAGATCGACTACCGTAATGGAATCTACTTCTTCGTATTTTAGTAACTCTCGAACAGCAAGTCCGTCTCCTCCACCTAAGAGAAGGATGTTATTTCGATCACGACTCGCTGCCATCGGAACATGAACGAGCGTCTCGTGATAGCGGTGTTCATCGCTCGAACTAAATTGAAGCTGTCCATTTAAATAGAGCCTAAGATCACCTTGCTCCTTAGTGAGGACAATCCTTTGATAACTGGTTTCTTCAGAAAAGATGATTGGATCTTTATAAAGACGCTGTTCGAATGAAAAGGCGATTTCCTCTCCGAACAATACCCCTGCAATCATTAAGAGCAATGCAAAAGAGGCTGCACCTATATAAATACTTGTTTTCACAATCTCTTTTCTAAAGGAGATGATCATCCAAAAAGCAACCAGAATATTGATTAGTGCAACAAGAAAAGCTGATTTAACAAGTCCGAATTCGGGTCTAAGGTAAAATGCAAACAATAGCCCGCCCACAAGACCACCAGCATAATCTGAAAAAAGTACCCTGGCGGTACTTTTGTTCATCTCCACACCTATTTCGTTAGCTTTCCTGATCAAAATAGGTAATTCAAGACCAGTTAAGCCACCTACGATTAAAATAATACTGTAGAGGAAGATTGCGGTTGATTCTTCTCCAGCTATGGATGTGATTCCAAAAACAGCAAAACTCGATACACCACCGATGATTCCGATCATCAACTCGATCACGATAAATCGTGTGATCAGGTTTTTGACTACTCTTTCACTCAAGGAGGCTCCGATTCCCATTCCTGTAAGAAATAATGAGATTGTAATCGTATATTGCTTCACACCATCTCCTAGGATGTAAGAACCAAGAGCGCCAAAAAGCACTTCAAAAATGATTCCACATATCGAGACAATTCCAGAAGCCCAATACAGCTGACTGCTCTTATTTGTAACGTTACTCATGTCTTTCACCTTCAGCTGTCATATTCTTATGTAATGGATGCGCCCACTACAAAGCCAAGTCCGATCGAGACACACATCGATACGATTCCTACAGCTATCACACCTTCGTGAAGCTTTTGCTCGACTGAAAAACGTCTAGTTAGAAAATCAAAAATATAGTAGGCAATAAGCTGAAGGACAACTCCGTACCCACCCCAGATCACTGTATCGAGTACATCTGAGCTATGATAAATGGAGAAAGCTAAGATTAAGCATATTCCAATAATCTTACCACCTATCGATAGCGCAACAGCAGTGTTCCCTGCTTCAATTTCATGCCAATCCTTATACTTAGTCGTTATTAATTCAAAGATCACTAACCCCACTGCAACAACAACGATCGCAGCAATAAAATATACAAAAGTTAACAAAAATGGACCCATTTTATGACGCTCCTTTATTTATTTTCCTGTTCCTGGTCCTCCACCGCGACTTCCTGAACCTCTAAATGAGGGGATGGTTGAAGGTCCTTTATATGTTCCACCAGTTGATTTGTAGCCTCCATAACAATTTCCGAGGCTATTGTTACATCGTGATTTTTGCTTTTTACCCCAATCATCAACGTCAAGGATTTCATCAAGTATGTAATAAGCCAATAAACCATCAAAGAAACTTGGCCGATAATTATCTCTAACGAATCCAATCGTCGCCACTTCTACTAGTGTGTTTGAGTCATTGTCGCCCTCTGTCAACGATACTATGAAATCGTCATACACAAGAACTTGTTTGCCTTCTTTTAACTCGCTGACTTCATTCGGTTTAATTTGTTCTTGAAGATATGAAGAGACCGAGGGAATGTCTTTCCCCTCTGCCGTGTAGATTCTAGAGACATCTCCAGAATCTATGCTGCTCTCCACAACATCTTCAAGTTGGTATCGATCTTCTACGACTTCTTGAATATCTTTCGTAATGCCGCATGCCGATACGAGTAGAACGAATGCTGTCAACAGAATTAATCCTGTCAGCCTTTTCATCCTTCCACCCCTTGAAGGGGAAAGAGTTATTCTTTCCCCATTTTTTTCTTAAGTTCTGCTAATTCATCATCAATCCCGTTACCTTTGTCTAGTGCATCTAGTTCATCATCAAGAGATCGATTGTCAGAACGCATATCTTCACTTGTTTCCGCTTCTGCTTCATACTGAAGAACCTTTTCTTCCATTCTCTCAAAACCTCGTTTGGAGTCATCGCTACCAACTGAGGACATTGCTCGGTTAATTTTTGTTTTTGTTTTTGCAGATTCAGCACGTGCTTTAAGGCTATCCTTTTTCAGCTTCATTTGACGATGTTCTTCTTTCATTTCATCTAGCTTACTACGGAGTGTATCTGCATCTGCTTTTGCTCGTTCATACGATTCTTTCATCGTCTCTGCTTTCGCTTGATGATCTTTCTTATCTTCAAGAGCTCTTTTCGCAAGTTCATCATTATCTGCTTCAAGTGCTTTCACAGCCTGCTCCTGGCGCTTTTCAACCATAGCATTGGCGTCATCCCATTTTTTCTTAAGCATCTTTTCGTTAGCAATCTGCTTTGCAACAGCCGTTTCAGCCTCACGAATATCTGCTTCCATATCTCTCATAAACTGTTCTAGCATTTTAACCGGATCTTCTGCTTTATCAAGCGCAGCATTCAACTCTGATGACATAAGGGTTTTTACTCGTTTGAACATTTTAAACATTTATTTCATCCTCTCATTTGCTTCCTGCAAGAATTTTGATTTCGTACTCTTCAATTTCATAACCTTTACTAACTTCTACTTCAGTACCCCAAACTTCAACAGACAGAAACTCCTCTTCATCCTCATCTGAGAAGTCATAGTATTCAACATGCTGTCCATTTAGGTTACTACCTCTACCTGTACCGGATACGTGAGCTTTACCACTTTCATCCTGATAGAATTTCGTTCCATCAATCGTAACTTCTTTAGGAATTGGTTTAGAGAGTTTCTCTTTAACCGTTTTGTATATCCCAAGCTCCAGCTCATCATCCATCTCAGCGCTCAACCAAATCGTTGATGTACTTGCCTGTAATTGATAAGCATACCACTTGTACCCCTGATTGTTATACGTAAGCGTTCCTACCACTTCGTAGTCTTCAAGGTCGTAGGTAATGATATCTCCAACCTGAATGTTAAATACTGTGCGGTCCTCTACTTTTGGCTGTTCTTTTTCTTTTTTGCCAAATAACTTTGAAAGAAAACTCACCACTACACCCCCTATCCTATATCTTATTTACGAATTAACTCACTAATAGTTTCACTTTTTTTCAGGTTTGCGATGACTGACCATATGTTCCTCTGACGTTAAATAAAAGTCAAAGGGCGGCCTCTCTTGTAATAGCGCTTTTTTCTCTAACTTATAGAAGCTAACTTTGTAATATGGATCTCCTTCAATAATAGGAAACTCATCTTCTAGCCTTACATATGCATCTACAGCTTTTTGCATCCGGTCGATCCAAAGAGGAATTTCACGGTCTTGCTCTGAAAAAAGCTCGAAAGTTTCCCTGGACATATAAAAAGGAGTAGAGGGAAGACCATGTAAAAAAGGTGCAAGTAAAGTCATATCGATTCGATTATCATTTAGAACGAGTACTTTAAGTGATATCCCTTCCCTCTTTTGATTCGCAAATTCCCCTACAGCCTTACGAATATCATCTAGAGAAACATCGATCACATTATACTCTTTCGATAAATTCTTATCTTTCTCTTTTCTTTTCCTGAATAAGCTCATCACTACCCCTCCTTATTTTTTCGCCTAGGCCCTCTGTTTTCCTTTTCTTTGTAGAAGAAAAAAGCAGCTGAACATCAGCTGCTTGAACATTTGTTAGCTATTTCCTAGCATTTTCTCGGCACTATTGTATTCTAATTCATGTGCTTCTGCTACTGCTTGATACGTTACAAATCCATCCAACGTATTGATTCCTTTAAGTAATGGTTGGTTTTGTAGGCAGGCTTGTTTGTAGCCTTTGTTTGCTAGTTGGATTGCATATGGAACGGTTACGTTCGTTAATGCAATCGTAGACGTACGTGGAACCGCCCCTGGCATATTTGCTACTGCATAATGCACCACACCATGCTTCGTGTATGTTGGATTATCATGAGTCGTAATCTTATCAGTCGTTTGGAATATTCCACCCTGATCGATCGCTACATCAACGATAACAGATCCTGGCTTCATATCTTTAATCATATCTTCAGTAACAAGTTTTGGCGCTTTTGCACCTGGGATCAAAACTGCACCGATAACAAGATCTGATTCTTTCACTGCTTCAGCAATATTAAGGGGATTAGACATCATCGTGTTGATTTCTGTACCAAAAATGTCATCTAGTTGGCGCATACGTTCAGGACTCAAATCCATAATCGTTACATCCGCACCGAGACCCATAGCGATTTTGGCTGCGTTAGTACCTACAACCCCACCACCAATGACAGTAACTTTTCCACGTTTCACCCCTGGGACGCCACCTAGAAGGATACCAAGACCGCCTTTAGGCTTTTCAAGGAACTGCGCACCGATTTGCGCTGACATTCTACCTGCTACTTCACTCATCGGTGTTAGAAGTGGTAGAGAACCATTAGGTGATTGTACTGTTTCATAAGCAATACCAATAACCTTATTTTCAACAAGAGCTCGCGTCAGCTCAGGCTCTGCTGCAAGGTGTAAATATGTAAACAAAATAAGACCTTCACGGAAATAACCGTATTCTTCTGGCAATGGTTCTTTAACTTTCATAACCATTTCCATACTCCAGGCTTCGCTTGCAGTATCAACAAGGTGAGCACCAGCTTCAGTATACTGTTCATCAGTAAAACCTGAGCCAATACCTGCTCCTTTTTCAATATGTACTTCGTGGCCGAAATTTGTAAGACTAAGCACACCAGCTGGGGTCATAGCCACTCTATTTTCGTTGTTTTTTATTTCTACAGGTACTCCGATACGCATTGATAAATCCTCCTTCGACTTTCAAACTATAAATGGAAGGGCTTTTCTCAAAACCTCTATCATCATAACATTCCGATTCCTAATAAGGAACCTTTACTCCGAAAAATTTTGTAACCCTTTTCAACGCACATATTATACTACAAGCATATAGCCTACAGCGGCCATAAACAACCCTCCACATACGCTTACACACAAATAAAAAAGAGCGAGATATTTATGATTTGTAGAAAGCTCTAAGGTTTCATATATAAATGTAGAGAAGGTCGTTAGCGCTCCAAGAAAACCTGTCGATACGGCTGGGCCGAAATCACCTGATCCATATCCGACCCCTAAGAGAAAGCTTCCGATACTATTTACTAACAGAGTCGCAAACGGGAAACGTTTCTTTACATTCAACTTATCTATCAGCAGCGCGATTAAATACCTCATAAGCGCTCCGACAGCACCACCCACGGCAATCATAACCCATTGCAAACTACTTCCCCCTAACGCGTTTCGCAATTATCATTCCGATTACGGCTGCACTAATCCCGATTACTACACTTCCAAAACCATAAAGAAAAGCAGACAAGTACTCACCTGCTTTTACATAAATGAATAGGTCGAGAGAATACGTAGAGAATGTTGTAAAAGAGCCAAGAAGACCTGTCGCGATCAACTTCTTAAACCATTCTGCAAGGTTTTTACTCTCGATATACCGATAAAAAAACCCTAATAAAAACGAACCGACGATATTCACAAGAAATGTTGAAAATGGTATACCGTTCATCAATGTACCAACAGTACTCCGAAGCAATGCTCCAAGCGCTCCACCAACTGCTACAGCGAGACTATACCTCATTACATGGCTCCTTTAATCAATCTTTTTCCATCTTATCGGAACCATTCTTTAAAGTCTACTCACTTCCCCTTTTATCCCATACCCAAGTATAGAGTCTCCCGTTTGCGTCCATCCATCTCAATTCAAAGCGGTCTGCATCTGAATATCCGTACTGCTTTATTTTCTCCACTAATTCTTCTACTCTAGAAAGTTCAGTCACTTGAAGATAATCATATAGTGACTTTACATCTTCCTTTGCTGTTGAACCCTTTTTCACAAAGTTACCTTTCTCAACTTCGTATTCATTAGGACTTGAGAACTCCCATTCATTCTCAACCCCTTCAGCGATAACTGTACACTTAAACATAAAGCTGTTTTGCAACGATGAAGCTTCAGCGTGAAAAGGTATGCACAATAGAATAGTCAGAATTAACGCTAATTTTATCATTCGATCACCTCTTCATTAGCCTCTGAAAAACTCTTCATAATTATTCCTACACTTCTAGATTGCAACATCTTATTTAGCGAACTAAAATAGAGATAAGGACGTTAAAAAGGAGTCTTCATGAATTCAACTAACAAACAGCTTACAAAAATTGAACGATTCGGGCTAGAATCTGTACCCACAAACTTACGTACGACTTCCTGGTATGAATACGCAATGATTCAAATGACAATTTCAGTTAACGCGGGAAATTTCCTTGTCCCAGCTCTTGCAGTCCTTGAAGGCGGATTATCTTTTATGTGGGCTGTCATTTCAACTGTATTAGGTGCGATACTCGCTTTTGTCTTTGTCTCTTTTCTTTCCTTCCCCGGTGCTAGAAAAGGAATTCCCTCACAATATGCCGTCAGGTCTTTTCTAGGCCAAAAAGGAGCACAGTATTTTGCATCACCAGTTCGAACCATCACTTCTCTATATTGGTTCGCGGTACAAACAATTGGCGGAACTTACATGGCTGTAGAATTATTACATCGCGCCTTCTCAATCACACTGCCATTCCTCCCAGTTTCATTACTCTTAGCAACTCTAATGGCGACCCTTGCCTTAGTAGGGTTTAATGCCGTAAAGAAAGCAACTGTCTTTTTACTACCATTGCTTTTTGCAGGAACCATCTCTATGTTGATTGTTTTCTTAACGTCAACCGTTGGAGGCAACACGTTTCCTTCTACTGTATCAAGCAATGAGGCTCCCAAATTCACCACGGTCTTTTTTTATGCAAGCCTGGCCTTTGTTCAATATGTATCAGGGGTGAGTAGTTCTTCCGATATGGCAAGGTATGCACGTTCAGCAAAGCACGCGTTTTTCGGGTTGTTTATAGGGAACTCATTTGGATTTCTCTTCACGGCACTCTTAGGTGCTTACACTGCTTCTGTAGCAGATTCATGGAACCCATTTCTAATCACTAGTCGCTATACTGACTCGACTATTTTGCTCACCTTTATCTTCATAGCAGCTCTTTGTTCGATGTTTACGATTAATATCAGCAATGCCTATACAGGCGGATATAGCCTCCTAAACACGTTTCCTTCTTTAGGAAGAGTGAAGAGTGCCATAGTACTCGGATGCTTTGCTATCGTCCTAAGTGGCTTTCCAACACTTGTGAATGAGGCAGACCAATTCATTTCCTTGCTCGGGGCTTTTGTAATCCCGTTATCCGCTATTATAATTACTGATTTCATTATCTTAAAAAAGGCGCGCTTCACTTCAGAATTATTGTCGAAAATGAATAGCAAAGAAAATGTGATCAACTACGATGGGTTTAGCGCAATCGTTCTCGGTATGTGCTTTTACCTCGTACTACCCGTATCACTCTCACCTGGATTCTTATCGTTTTTTTTCACAGGTATACTCTACCTAACCATCAAGAAAATAAGACTATTGATAAAAAACAAGAAAGTTCATGTGTAGTACATGAACTTTCTGAATCCTAATAGTAGCTCTTTCTGTCTTGCTTAGGAGGGAATTTTTTGCTCTTTTCTTGCTTCATTGCCTCTTCTTGATCGATCACACCGCTTTGATAGGATTGACTCAACTGCTGATGGACCATCATTTCACCACTCTGGTCATATACCAATTCGTCTTTATTCTTATTCAACTCGGGAAAACCTCCTCTGTCAATAAAGTCTTGCTTTTATAGTGTTCCCTACTCACTTGTAAATATTGAAGAATGAAGTCTTTACCATTTCATTAGGAGGGAAGAAAAATGTTTACATTTTATCGAGACAATCGTTTACAAATCGATATCCCTGTTGTTGAACACCTTTGGGAAGACCTAACTCTAAGTGAACAAGAAGAACTTCTACACAGATGGGAACAAATAAGAAGCACGATACCTAATCGAATTATTGAGATTGAGACTTTGATCATGAATAAACAATTTCAGTTGAGCAATGAAGAGAACTTTGATCATTCATGTGATTTGAATTCACAAATTGCTGAATTAGCATCGATCATTAATGATTTATGGCTGTGGTACAGGAAGAGCTTATTGATAACATCTAAGTGAAACAAAAGGCTGCCGAGATTTTTTCTCAGCAGCCTTTTGTTCACTTATTTATTTCTCGAACAACATGAGGTAATTCGGGGAGTATCAACCTTGACATACCTAGTTTAACGGCTCCTGATGAACCTGGTAACGCAAAGATGGCTGTATCCTCCAAAACCCCTCCGATCGCTCGTGATAACATTGCTGGTGATCCGATATCCTCAGTAAAGCTCAACATCCGAAAGAGCTCCCCAAATCCAGTTAACTCCTTTTCAAGCATGCTTTCGATCACTTCATATGTAACATCTCTTTTTGAGATTCCTGTTCCACCATTCAGTAAAATAGCATCGATTTCTTTGTTGTCCACACCATTTTTCACTGTGTTTTTGATGGTCTCTTGATCATCTTTTATAACAACGCGCTCAATAACCTTGTGATTATTCTTACCAAGCATTTCAGATATAAGCATCCCGCTTTTATCTGTTTCAAGCGTTCTCGTATCACTTACAGTTATAATTTGGACGCGAACGGTAGAAGGAGCCGCTGCCTTATGCTCTATATAACTCATATCAAACACCTCGCTCTGATTGAAGCTCCATTAAAAATCGCTTTTGATAGAACTTATGCGCCGCTTCACTAACAGACCTTGTAAACCTGTAATTTAAGCTAGCTCCGATTGCAATACCAAACAAGGGAATACCTTGAATAATTTTCTTTCTCAACATCATTAAGACGGTACCTTTCGCAACTTGCTTCATAGGTCCCTGTAACCAATTTAAGTCGGCGATTTCCTCACTACCTTCATAGAAGTAAGGGTGTTCATGTCCTTGTGACAGTTCTTCTTCAAGTGCCATCCACCCCTGCTTTTGTAGCCCTTTTGGTAACGTTGCCATATGAAATACTTTTAAAGCGATCATCATTTCAGCAGGATAGCTGACTGGATAACCATACGTCATCGCAATTAATTGTACCGTACGTAAATTAATTGCCAAAACGGCTGGTATATCAAGTCCAAGTAAAAGTAAACTTCCTGTACCAGCTAAGCCACCTTGTGCGAGAGACACCATTTTTTGGCGCGCTATTTGTTGATCAGCTATGTATGCAAGTTGATCGACTGATAATTTTTTCATATCCTGAATTTGTTCGATTTCAGGATTATATAACCGCGCATCAGTTAATAAACGATTGCTTGCATCAACTTGAGATTGGGAATTTTGGATAAATGCATGCATATGAAATAAGGCAGAATCGATAATGGAATACATTTTATTTCTTGTTGATGAATCAACTGTATTGATTTGATATTCATACCATTTTTGAAACGTTCGCTCGATATCAGTAGCATGCTGGGCAAAATGTTCTTGTTCCCACTGCTTAATTTCTTCAAGTCTTCTCTCTTCTCGTTCCGTCCATACCAAACACAATCGCTCCCTTCAGTTACGTATATGTCTATATTGTAGCTTTTTACGAGGAAAACTTCCAATATTGCTAAAAAGAAAAGAGCACCTGATAGACAGATGCTCTCGTAACAATTTATTTTGAAAGACGAACCGTGTCTCTCGCAATAACAACTTCTTCATTTGTAGGGATGATAATGACTTTAACTGGAGAGTGAGGATAGCTAATAAACGCTTCTTTTCCTCTAACCTTGTTAAGAGCAGGATCCCAATAAACTCCCATGAACTCTAATCCTCGAAGAACTCTCTCACGTACAGTATCACTATTTTCTCCGATACCCGCTGTGAAGATAATTGCATCTAGCCCTGACATGCGCGCAGCATAAGAGCCGATGTATTTATGAATTCTTGATGTGAACACTTCTAGGGCTAGTTCAGCACGTTCGTTACCAGCTTCAGCTTCAGACGTAATGTCACGAAGATCACTAGAGAAACCAGATACTCCTAGAAGTCCACTCTTTTTATTCAATGTATTCAGTACTTCTTCAGCATTTTGGCCTGTTTTCTCCATAATGAATGGAATTAATGCAGGATCAATATTACCTGAACGAGTTCCCATCGTAACACCAGCTAGTGGAGTAAAGCCCATAGATGTGTCGATGGAATTTCCACCTTCAATTGCTGCAATTGACGCGCCATTCCCAAGGTGACATGAAAGAAGACGAAGCTCTTCTAAAGGTCGTCCTAATAATTCAGCCGCACGCTCTGAAACATACTTGTGGGATGTACCATGAAATCCGTATTTACGAATTCCGAAGTCCTCATAGTACTCATAAGGAAGGCTATATAGGAAAGATTGCTCTGGCATTGATTGGTGAAAAGCTGTATCAAATACTGCAACAGCTGGAACATCAGGCAGGATTTCTTGGAATGCACGGATTCCAACTAAGTTTGCAGGGTTATGCAATGGAGCTAATTCTGATACTTCTTCAATCCCTTTAAGCACGTCATCAGTAATGAGGGCGGAATCATTAAATTTTTCTCCTCCGTGCACAACTCTGTGACCCACGCCTTCAATTTCTTCATAAGATGAGATGATGGAGTGTTCGAACAACTTTTCCAAAAGCATTTTTACTGCAACCGCATGATCGGGAATGTCAGTAATTTCTTTATCTTTTTCACCGTTCACTTCAATTGTAAAAATGGCGTCATCAAGACCGATACGTTCTACAATTCCTTTAGTGATAACAGTTTCTTCCGGCATATTTAGAAGTTGAAATTTCAATGAAGAACTACCGGCGTTGATTGCTATTACTTTCGCCATATGTGACAGCTCCTTTTATACTGTAATTAGCGTACTACACGAAAATAGAAGGGGGATACCCTTCTATCTTTTCACACCTTCCTTATTTAAACACCCTGAATGACTTAATTCAAGATGAAAACCGCTTACATAAAAGTATTCCGCCAATTCAGATTTGTAAACGTTTCAAAACAGCTTTTAGGATAGCTGTTGAAACCACCCATTTATTTGCTGCATCATATTAACCATTGCTTCTCTATTCGAAAATGAAGGAAGTTTTGCCATCATAACCTGTTTTGGTTTTAGGGCTTTCTCTCCTTTTTTCTGAACGACAAGAATACTCTTCGCTTGTGCTTCATTTGCAAAGAGGCTTGTTGGCAGCTGAATAATTCCATGAATGTTTGACCGCTCATTGATTAAGTTCTGGATTCGGTGCCCTTTTTCATCGTTAAACAAGAAGTTAGGAATCATGAAGAAAAGCATTCCCGATTCTTCAGTCATATTGAGGCTCTGCTCAATTAACAAGTGATGGACGTAAGACATTCCTTCTTCAGCTTTAAGGGAATAATTCGCTGCAACTTCCTCATGAGGGTAATAACCAACCGGTAGGTCTGTAACAATTGTATTAACTTGTGGAACATACAAATCCTTAATACTGTCTTGATGTAGAAATTCAACTTGATGCTTCTGTAAGTTTGCATTAATAAAGCCAATATGCAAGAGCAAGTCATCTGCATCCGCGCCATATGATAGAACTTTTTCTGCCTTCAACTGATTTAAAACAGCAGTTAAAAGATTCCCAGTCCCAACAGCAGGATCAAGAACTCTTACCTCATCAAGCTGTAAAACTTCTTTATATTTATTCACCAGAAATCCAATCAGATGAGCTACGCTATCAGGTGTCATCGCATGGTGAGGCTGAATTCCTTTCTTCATGCCTTTTAGTATAGCAAGCTGAATGCCTTTTCGAACCGTCTCTTTTTCCGCACCTTCTAACGTTATCGGTTCATATAGTTTTTCTAGGCGCTCGACTGTCTCAGCATCTAATTCTTCCTGAAGCACAGATTCTTCGAATAAGTTTAAGCCCGTTTCTACAAGTGCTTCTAAATAAGTCAAATTCAATTTATTTTGAATGACCAATGTCGATTCATCAAGTACGCTAAATAGATTTTCTACAGTTAATTCGTTCATTTTTTTGGCCTCCTGCCTATTAGTTCGCCGCCTCTATTGTAAACAGTAAGGAACCGTTTCGCAAATGACATAGTTGTTGAGACTAAAACCGAATGAACGTTGTACTTCAAAAAAAGGGACTCCGATGCTTTCATCGAAGTCCCTACCTGTTAGTCAGCTTGTTTAGCAGCTTCTAGTGCTTTCTCATAATCTGGATGATCAGTTGCTTCACTTACGTATTCTGTGTAGACAACTTCATTCTTACTATTTACAACGAATACTGCTCTTGTTAGCAAGCGAAGCTCTTGAATTGCAACACCGTAACCTTTACCGAACGATAAGTCACGATGATCGGAAAGTGTAATTGCATCCTCAATTCCAGCAGCCCCACACCAGCGCTTCTGAGCAAATGGGAGGTCGGCACTTATTGTTAATACTGATACATTTTCAAGCCCTGCAGCTTGTTCATTAAATTTACGTGTTTGAGCGTCGCAAACCCCAGTATCAAGAGATGGAACAACACTAATAAGGCGTACACCAGAATAATCTTCTAGCGTTTTTTCTGAAAGATCATTTGCAAGTACAGTAAAATCAGGTGCTTTGTCACCTTGTTTTACTTCTTCACCAAGCAGTGTCATTGGTGTTCCTTTAAATGTAATATTAGCCATGTTACTACCTCCTTTATTAGTTGGTCGTATGTACGACTATTTTCATCATATCTGTGACACGTTATTATTTCAAGAAATGTGCTGTGCTCGCTAGAACAAAATAAAACCCGGTGCATATAACGGGTTTAAAATCCAAGATCCTGCTTTTCATCGTTTTGTTGTTGTCCTCTTTGTGAGCGATACTTACTTTGCGAATGATTTCTAGATTGGGATTGCTCCGATTGATTACTTTGATCACTCTTTTGTTTATCTTTTCCTGAACCTTGATTGCCCATGTTTTGAAGCATACTTTGGATTTTTTCGATGGCCTGTGGAGCAAGATCCAAGAGTCGCTCATAAAGATGAGTTGTGTTATCAAGATGGATCATTTTGATGTCACTTCCGCTTACAATCAAAAAGGCGATGGGTGTAATCGAAACTCCACCACCACTTCCCCCACCAAAAGGCTCTCCCTTACTTTGGTCTTTCTGTGACGATTGAGATTGGGATTTGAGCATGAATTCACTTCCACCCGCAGCGAAACCAAAGCCTACTTTCGAAACGGTTAATATCACACTACCATCTGGGGTTTCTACCGGGTCGCCAATGATCGTATTAACATCGATCATATCTTTCAAATTTTCCATTGCTGTTTGCATTAGTCCTTCTATCGGATGCCCAGCCATATTAATGCCTCCTTCGCTTAAACCGTTAAGCCTCTTGAAGCTTTTTTTGAGACTTCAATAATTTAATTACCGCGATCATAGCATGCCCTAGTTTGAACGTTATCATGCATTTGATATATGTCTGGATCGTTTTCATTTCATATATTGGTGTAACGATCAGTTGAGGTACAGCTAACAGGTTCGTGTAGTGAGACAGAATGGCAAACAGCGCTATTTTTGAATTTAACAGAACATCAGCTCCAACTGCGGTCGTTGCTGCGTTCCCAACACCAATATTCGTTTCCCATTGTACCGTCCTAATATTAGTTTTTCTAAGCATAAAAGACGCAGCTGGCTTAGCCTCCATTCCTCTTCTAACCCATTTCTTCACATTTTTTATACCCTTAAGAGGAGAGAAGCTTTTCTGTTCTTCGACTTTTTCTATCAACTCTTCTTCTTTTTGTTCTAATAGATCAATTAAGGGAATTGTCGCAGTATGAGAGATGATGCCAAACAATGCTGAAAAATCAACAACTACTTCTTCAACCGCTCTAGAATGTTCGACCATCACAGTTACTTTCACTGTAGAAAATAAGATTAGCATGATCAAACACAGAAGTAATACCACTACGATGCCGACTGCGATTAGCATGTTTGCCCCTCCACCCTATTATCTTGCAAAAAAATACATATAGAATAAACCTGCCCAAACGAGGCAGGTTTATTCATTGAAACTATTTTTCTTCATGAATGACGATCGTATCTGCAAATATGTCATGGAGACCTTTCTTATGCTTCGTAAAGCCCACCATTATATATCCAACAAAGAGGATGGTCTTACTAATAAATCTTCCAATTCCTTCTCTGAAAATCACTGTCCCCCAAGTTAAACCGGGTGTACCCTCTTTTCTCACGACTAACCCAAAGAGCATCTTACCAAGCGTTTGTGAGAGAAACTTCGTCATCAAAATAAAGTACGCGTAGAAAACGATACCTGTTAACACGCCTTGTAAAGGAAGAAATCCCGGCTCTCCTGGTGGAATATCAAGCCATTTTACAAAAGGTGTGATAAGAATGCCATTCAAGCTCGCAACTACGATTACATCAACTAAATATGCCCAAAAACGCATCCAGAAACCTGCATATCGTATAGCCGTTTCTTCAGAGGATGCTGGAGGGGCAGTATGCACGTTCAAGGTTTCATCCATTTCTGCCTACCTCCTTATTCAGAATATAAATACATGAGCTTTGGTGATGGGGGAGTTGAAAGGAGCTGCTGGATACCAAGCAAGTCTTTTTCAGGTCCCATTAATTTAGCCGCTGTCATCTCAAACAAAGAGTTAAAGCCAAAGCTCTGTTTATACTGAACGACTTTGAGTTTCTTATCTCCAATGTCTTCTCTCATTCCTGCAATCGTATCTTCAAGACCTCCTAATCCATCAACGAGGTCTACATCCTTAGCTTGACGTCCATCATAAATTCGACCATCAGCAAGTTCTCTCACCTGATTCTCATCCATACTTCTTCCTTTGCTAATTACACTAACAAATTGATCATAAGAATTGTCGATCATCGATTGGAGAATGTCACGTTCTTCTTCAGACATTTCGCGATTTGGAGACATGATATCTTTGTATGGGCCACTCTTAATCGTCTCCCACTTTACGCCCACCTTTTCAGCAAGTTCCGAGTAATTCATCGACTGCATGATTACACCGATCGAACCAGTAATCGTGGAAGGACTTGCATAAATCTTATCCGCTGGTGCTGATATATAATAACCAGCAGACGCTGCCATGCTACCCATGGAGACGTAAATCGGTTTATCCGTTTTCTCTTTTAATTCAAGAATCTCATTATAGATCTCTTCACTTTCTACCACTCCACCACCGGGAGTATTAAGTCTTAGGATAATACCTTTTACACTTTTATCTTCACCAGCATGCTCTAAACGCTTTAGAAACACATCATGGTTATAACCTGCTTGGGGCAAAATGCTCGAGCCTTGTGGTGTATCCTGTATGACGCCCTCTACATTTAATACAACGATTTTGTTAAGACTATTGCCTTCTTCAATAACGGTTTCTGCAAATTCATCGGATGAATTTAATTCTTCTTGCCAATTTCCAAAAGCAAGACTTGAAACGACATTGAATCCTATTGAAACAATAATTAGTACAACTGCAATTCCAAGTGCTAGCCATCGTTTTCCATTCATAGTAAGCCTCCTCTGTAGTCTACCTTATGTACGTCTGTGACCTTTTATTGGTTTCATAATTTCGAGAATACCATACAGAATAAGGAACTGCACTACTTTTGGTAGCGTTGTATGAATTCTATACACAAAGAAAAACTAAGCTTGGATCAAAAAACTTAATTTTTTCTTTTTTCTAAATTGAGAGAATGATAAAGTTAAGAAGAAAATCGTTGGAGGAGGAATTCACATGCCAAATCGTCGTAATATATTTTTCTTCTATAAAGAAACAGAAGAACTTCGAACCAAAGTAGAACCACTTAAAGAACTCGCAAGTAAATATGACTTCCACGTAGTTGAAAATTCAAAAGACGCTAGTATCATCGCAAGCATTGGAGGAGATGGGTCTTTTCTTCAGGCAGTGAGAAAAACAGGATTTCGTGAAGATTGTCTATACGTTGGAATCTCTACTGGAGAGCTAGGTTTTTATTGTGATTTCCACATAGATAACCTGCCAGAAATGGTGGAAAACACGTTGTCTGAGGGTATAGAAGTTCGCCGTTACCCTACAATAGAGGTCAATGTGAATGACGAATCATCTTTCTTTTGTTTAAATGAATGCACCATACGATCATCGATTATCAAAACACTTGTGATGAATGTTCATGTGGAAGATTTCCACTTTGAAACATTTAGAGGAGACGGCTTAATCGTTTCAACCCCTACAGGCAGCACAGCATATAGTAAATCAGTGAATGGAGCAGTAGTTGACCCTAAGCTTGCCTGCATGCAAGTAAGTGAGATTGCTTCTCTTAACAATAATCATTATCGAACCCTAGGCTCCCCGTTCCTATTGAGCGACGAGCGAACGCTCTCACTTGAAGTCGTTCAAGACGGTAACGATTATCCAGTTATCGGAATTGACAACGAAGCGCTAAGCATACAACATGCAAAGAAACTAACCATACGTATCCCAGAAAAGCGAATTAAAACTGTAAAATTGAAGGACAACTCTTTTTGGCACAAAGTACAAAGAAGTTTCCTCTAAAGAAAAGCACCGCATACGCGGTGCTTCTTTTAATCTAAATCACAATATTGAATGGTTTCATCGATGATTGTCATTACTGCTTTTGTTCTAAGAATAAGATCAGCATCACATGTGAAGATATCCCGGTTTAACACCGTGAAATCCGCATCCATTCCTTCTTTTATTTCACCACGTTCTTTTTCTTTACCGATCGCAAATGCGCTTCCTTTTGTGAACAAGCATACAGCTTCATAAACGGAGAGCTTTTGCTTGGGATAGTATCCGTCATGAGTGTCATTCGGACGCTTTCGCGTAACAGCAGCATGAATGCCTAAAAGAGGATCAACTGGTTCAATGGGCGCATCTGAACCCCCGGCAACCGCTACACCACTATCGATTAACGTCTTCCATGCAAAAGACCACTCCATCCGCTCTTCACCTAGACGTTCCATCACCCAAGGGAAGTCTGAAGCAACAAACCTTGGTTGAATATCTAAAATAACTGGAAGTTGTTTCAGTCTGTCAACCAAATCCTGATTAATGACTTGAGTATGGATCAATCGATCTCTAAGCCCTTGAGGCGGTGGATATTTCTCGATAGCATCGATCGCATACTCCAAAGCAAGGTCACCAATTACATGTATGGCTACTGGCATATGATGGGCCCTTGCTTTTTGAACAAGCTTCTCTAAACCTTCGACACTGTGAATGGCAACGCCAGAAGTATCAGGTGAGTCATTGTAAGGGATCCTTAATAAGGCTGTACGACCACCTAAAGCACCGTCAGCGAACAACTTCATCGCACCTAATTCAACGTATTCAGTACCATCTCCAAAACCTAATCCCTGTTTTCTCATTTCTTCGATCACTTCATGGTGGACGAGTAAGTTTGCTCTGAATTTACGCGTACCGTTAATAACATTTAGAAACGTTTTGTAAGTACGAGTAAAACCACCATAGTAGTTCAAGTCTTCACTATGGCCTCCTGTTACCCCTTTTGAAACAAGATCATCAACGGAAGACGTTAGTGCTTTCTCGAGGAACGAAAGGCTTACTTCCGGCATAGCATCTTTGACTAGCTCTTGAGCTTTATCAAGAAGGTAACCTGTCGCGCGGCCATCATTGTCCCTCATGATGACCCCACCTTCAGGGTCCGGGGTTTCATCTGTAATTCCTGCTAGGTCCATCGCAATCGAATTAGCAAGTATGGCATGTCGACATACTCTTGTTAGCATCATTGGGTTATTAGGTGCAATCCGATCTAATTCATCTCTATGAAAGATCTTTCGATCGCTAAAGTTATTCTCGTTCCAACCCTCTCCTATGATCCACTCATCAGGAGCTGATTCATTTGCTTTCTCGATCAGTAAACGTTTCATCTCTTCAGCAGAATCAACTTGAGACAAATCTAGTCGAAGGAGCTTCTCACCATGGCCAATCATGTGAAGATGACTATCTACAAAGCCTGGAATCATGACATTTCCTTTTAGATCATGCCAGGAATGAATGTTTTTCCCAAATTCGTTGGTAAGCTCTGAGAAGGTCCCTGTTTTCACAACCTGGCCACCTTCTGTATAAACAGCTTCAACTGTATCCACCTCATTGATGAGGGTATAGATTTTTCCACCAAACCAAAGCTTCCCCACTGAAATTCTTCCCTTCTTTATGTAAGATGACAATTGTGCATCAATTGTATCATTCCACTCCTATACTGTGAATCTTCTGGATTTTCATACTCTACTCTTTGTAGTATTTTTTCTCATGATACAATAAGGAGTACGATTATACTTAGTAAGAAACATTTGTGAAAGTGAGGGCAACTCTTTGAAGAAGAAAATATTATTTACGGGCGGTGGCTCTGCAGGTCACGTTACGGTAAACCTGGCATTAATTCCTCGTTTTCTAAAAGAAAATTGGGATGTTCATTATATTGGGTCCATAAATGGCATTGAACGTGAACTGATCGAACCAGTGAATGGCGTAACCTATCATCATGTAGCAACAGGTAAACTGCGACGCTATTTTGACTGGAAGAACTTTAAGGATCCATTCAAAGTTGTTAAAGGAGTAGGGGAAGCATTCGCTATAATTAGACGAGAAAAACCTTCTATTATTTTTTCTAAAGGGGGATTTGTTTCAGTCCCAGTGGTAATCGCTGCGAAGTTGAACAGAGTTCCGGTGATCATTCATGAGTCAGACCTAACACCTGGGCTCGCTAATAAAATAGCCATACCTTTTGCATCGAAGGTTTGCACCACTTTCCCAGAGACCGTAAAGCACCTACCTGAAAGCAAAGCCGAGTACATTGGCGCTGTCGTTAGAGATGAGCTGAAGCAAGGGAAGAGAGATGCAGGGTTAACTTTCGCTGGTTTTGATGGGAGAAAGCCTGTCATGTTAATCATGGGAGGAAGCCTTGGAGCGAAGAAAATTAATGAAGCTGTTAGAAGTAAGCTCGATGAACTACTTCGTACATTCGATATCATTCACCTTTCAGGAAAAGGGCAGGTAGATGACTCGATTCAACAAAAAGGATATCAACAATATGAGTATGTCTCTGAAGAGCTTCCTGACTTATTGAAAATGGCAGACCTAATTGTTTCACGAGCAGGGTCCAATTCAATCTTTGAGTTTCTTGCTCTTAAGAAACCAATGTTACTCATTCCACTATCAAGAGCAGCTAGCCGAGGCGATCAAATACTAAATGCACAGTCATTTCAAAAGTCTGGCTATGCGAACGTACTCCTTGAAGAAGACCTTTCTCCTGAGTCGTTTATGACAGCGGTTGAAGAAACCTACTCAAACAGAAATAAATACATCATTGCGATGGAAGAAGATAATGCCGGCGATCAAGCAAGCAAAATAGAGCAATTGATTAAAGCTAACGCGAAAAAATAAAGATTTCACTTGGACGATTAAGTCTTATACATCCATTACAAAAGTCGAAGAGGACCAAATTGGTCCTCTTCGTTATGATTATACGCTTTGTTTTTCTTTTTGACGTAGTTCGATCCTGCGTATTTTTCCTGACGTCGTTTTTGGAAGTTCCTCTATAAATTCAATCTTGCGAGGATATTTGTAAGGTGCCGTTAAGTCCTTCACGTGTTGTTGAAGCGTTTGAACGAGTTCGTCCCCTGCTTGTGAACTGTCCTTAAGAACGATATAGGCTTTAACAATATTACCACGGATTTCGTCTGGGCTTGCGACAACTGCGCACTCTCTAACTGCAGGATGCTTCACAAGAGCATCTTCAACTTCGAATGGTCCGATCGTATATCCAGAACTGATGATGATGTCATCTCCTCTTCCTTCGAACCAGAAGTAGCCATCTTCGTCTTTTGAAGCTTTATCACCAGTTAGGTAGTAATCTCCTCTAAACGCCATTTGAGTTCTCTCTTCGTCTTTGTAATACCGTTTAAACAACGCTGGAACATCTTTGTGAACAGCAATATCACCAACTTCTCCTACTTGAACCGGTTTGCCATCTTCATTTATGATTTCAACTTGATTCCCTGGAGTAGGCTTCCCCATTGAACCAGCTTTCACTTCCATGCCCTTAGTAATTCCAACAAGAAGCGTATTCTCGGTTTGCCCATACCCATCTCGCACATCGATGTTAAAACACCTTCTGAACGTATCGATCACTTCTCGGTTGAGCGGCTCACCGGCAGATACTGCACTTCTTAACGCAGGTAGATTGTATTTATCTAAACTATCGACTTTTGCCATTAGACGATATTCAGTTGGCGTACAACAGAGAACATTGATTTCATATTCGCTTAGGAAACTTAAATACGTCTCTGGCTCGAACTTACCGCTATATAAGAACCCAGTAGCTCCACTACACAATGTCGCCACAAAAGGACTCCAGATCCATTTTTGCCAACCAGGACCTGCAGTTGCCCAAACGTTATCTCCTTCTTGAATATCTAACCAAGACTTTGAAGAAGTTCTCAGATGTGCATAAGCCCACCCATGACTATGTACGACACCCTTTGGATTTCCGGTAGTACCTGATGTATAGGACAGAAAAGCCATATCGTCACGCGCAGTCTTAGCCGCTTCGAAATAAGCGCTTTCATTTAGAGATTCGCCTAAAAGGGAAGTCCATCCGTTCACTTCTTGACCGACTGTGAACTTCAGCTTAAGGGAAGGAGCTTCCTTTTCAATTCCTTCAAAAGCCTCATAAAGTGCCGAGTCACATATTACCGCTTTTGCCTCAGCATGATTGATTCGGTAGATTAAGTCTTTTTGACGTAGCATCTCAGATGACGGGATAACGACAAGTCCTGCTTTTAAACAAGCAATATACACTGCGTATGTATCGATTTGTCTCGGCATCATAATCAATACTCGATCTTGGCTAGTAAGACCTTGAGCTGTTAATGCGTTCGCAATCCTATTTGCTTTTTCAATTAGTTCTTTATATGTAATTTCACTGTACTTTCCATCGCCACTTCTCCACCTTAGGGCGAGCTTTGATTCATCTGTTGAAAATTTCTCAATTTCACTTGTAAGGTTGTAAATTTCTGGTGCGATTAAATTTTGCAAATTAATTCCTCCTTTGGCATCAATAGTTTCATTATACACAAAAGTTAAAAGGTTTTGAATATTTACAAAGCACCTTTCTTTATACACCATTTTTTTCCTCACCAACAAAAAAAGACGGAAGAAGCATGATGCTTCTTCCGTTAGCCACATATATGAAATTATTTACCGCTGTATTGCTGTTCTGATTGTTGTACAAGACGCTTCGTAATCTCGCCACCAACAGATCCGTTTTGACGAGAAGAGCTGTCTGGACCAAGGTTCACACCAAATTCAGTAGCGATTTCATACTTCATTTGATCAAGAGCTTGCTGTACTCCAGGTACGATAAGCTTGTTTGTATTTGCCAAGGTAATCACCTCCTTGACACTATCCTGTGATAGATAAGGTGGTGCTATCCTCATTAAGTTATGGTAGTAACGCTAAAAGCTGGAAATCTACAGAAGATCGTTAAACTCTTCCTCTTTTTCTTTAATAATGATCGTTTCTACACCTGCAACGGCTTCTTCTACTAATTCATCCACTGGCAAGTACTTCTCAAATTTATTGGCATGCTCTCGTTTAGGCCTTGTTTTAGGTGCTTCTGGTAAAAAGACTGTACAGCAATCTTCATAAGGCCTGATTGAAATATCATACGTATCAATTGCTCTTGAAATATTCATAATGTCGACCTTATCCATTGAAATCAATGGACGAAGAACAGGATAATTGGTCACTTCATTTATCGTATTCATACTTTGAATTGTCTGACTCGCTACCTGTCCGAGACTTTCGCCTGTTGTAATAGCTAATGCCCCGGTTTGTTCTGCGATTCTTTCAGTAATACGCATCATCATTCTTCTCATGATCGTCATACTATAGTTGTCTGGCATTTCTTTCTGAATCGTTTTTTGTGTGTTAGTGAATGGTACGATGTGAAGACGTATATCGCCACCATATTGAGCAAGTACCCTTGTAAGGTCTTCAACCTTCTGTCTAGATCGTTCACTCGTGAAAGGAGGACTATGGAAATGAACAGCCTCTACCTTAACCCCTCGTTTCATTGTGAGGTAACCGGCTACAGGACTATCGATTCCACCAGATAACATAAGCATGACTTTATTATCATGATTTGTAGGGAGACCTCCTGCACCTTCTGAATGGTCACAACTAATAAACGCACCATCGCTCTTAATTTCAACGCGCAGTTCACTATCAGGATTGTGTACATCTACCGTTAAATCTTCCGTATTTCGAAGTACGTACCCTCCGATTTCCCTATTCATGTCTTGAGAGCGATGAGGAAACTGCTTATAAGGGCGCTTAACAGTTACTTTAAATGTCTTGATTCCATTCTTTTGTTGATCACGAATTAGTTCTAATGACTTTTCTTTAATTTCTTCTAAATCATGGTCTGTTCTGATCGCTACACTTAGCTTCTGAATCCCAAAAACTGTTTTAAGTTTTGCTAAAACAGGATCAGGGTCATGCCCATTAAGTTTAACTACCATCCTGTCAAATGATTGCGTAACGATGATACCTTGAAAATCTGTAGTAACTTGTTTAACTCTTTTCTTAAGAGAATTTACAAACCCTTTTCGATTTTTACCTTTTAAAGCTATTTCTCCATATCTAACAATTATATGATCATACATTATTAATACCTCATTACTTGTTTTAGTTTATGAATTGCTTTTTTTAACTCGACAAGAAAAACTTCAATTTCTTTCTCTGTTGATTGAAATGATAAACTAATGCGGATTGCTGATCGTGCTCTCGCATTAGATACACCGAGTGCGGTTAGGACGTGACTTGGCTCTGCGGTTTTAGAAGAACATGCAGAACGTGTTGAAACGAATATATCTTTTTCTTCTAGAGCGTGTATCAATACTTCTGGTTTTATGCCTGGTATTGAGAAATTAGTAATATGAGGTGCGCTGTTCCTCGGAGTGTTAATAACTACCTCATTGATTGCACCGAGCTCGTTTTGCAGCTTCGATTTTAAATGATGTAATTTCTCACTATTGGATTGAGATTGTTGTAAATACAGTCTGAGCGCTTTGGCAGTTGCTACAATTCCAGGAACATTTTCCGTACCTGAACGCACTTCCTTTTCTTGTCCTCCACCTGAAAGCAGAGGAAACAAAGATACATTTCTTCGTTTATACAACAACCCATTTCCTTTTAACCCATGAAATTTATGTGCTGAGTATGATACGAGGTCTACTGTATCTGGAATAGGTAATGAAACCTTACCAATGCCTTGCACATCATCTATATGAAACAATGCTCGGGAGTTTTCTTTAATGATCGTTCCTAGTTCTTTTATCGGTTGAATCGAACCAACCTCATTGTTAACGTGCATGAGGGAAACAAGGATCGTATCTTTCGTAAGTGCTTCAGCGAGATCACTTTTAGAAACTTGACCGTCACTTCCAACCGGAAGATAAGTTACATTAAAGCCCATTTTCTCAAGTTGGCGAAACGACTCCATACATGATGCATGTTCTATTTGGGAGGTGATCAAGTGTTTGCCACGGTTCATATGCTCGAATGCCGTTCCCTTAATCGCTAAGTTATTACTCTCAGTCCCACCTGATGTGAAAACTACCTCATCAGAATCAATCTGGAGCAATGACGCTATACTTCCTCTTGCTTGTCTTACTAATCGCTCCACTTCTCCACCTTTTCTATGAAGAGATGAAGGATTTGCATAATAATCAAGCGCAGTTTTCCTGAACGCTTCGATAACTTCATCATAGGGTTGTGTTGTGGCACTATTATCCAGATATATCATATTATGACACCCTCAGTCGTGATTATTTTCCAACTAATAATCTTACCATAGGCTAAACCATTAGCCAAACAAAACACCGTTCAACAATCTATTATTTTCATTATAGGTTGATGGTCAATTTTCCCAATATGCATGAACCCTTATCAACATTGAGTTTTAATTATTAGAATTTTAAAACATTTACAACTTTGTTATGTTTTGTCGATAAATTGTGTTAATATGAAGTCCGAAAATTAGGAAATGTCGTTTAATGATCTGGAGGACAAGTTATGGAAGCAAAGTTATCAAAAAAGGAAACGTTTACAATTGGGTTAATGCTCTTTGCACTTTTTCTTGGTGCTGGAAATATGATATTTCCCCCAGCACTTGGTCAAAGTGCAGGAGAGAATATCGGTGAAGCAATAATTGGTTTCTTAATTACGGGTGTCGGACTGCCATTGCTAGGTGTTACTGCAATTGGTTTGACTGGTGGTAGCTTGAAAGATATCGCATCAAGAGTTCACCCTAGTTTTGGTTTATTATTTACAGCGATACTTTATTTAGCCATCGGTCCATTTTTTGGGATACCACGAACAGGCACCGTTGCATTTGAAATTGGGGTCGTACCTTTCTTAAGTGAAACAGTGAATCCAACTGGACTACCATTAGTCATATACACCTTAATCTTTTTTGGGTTTACTTTCTGGTTTGCTCTTAACCCAACTCAGCTGGTAGATCGAATTGGTAATATCCTAACTCCACTATTAATTGTGGTACTTGGTAGTTTGATCATTGGAGCATTCGTTAGCTTGCCTAATGACCTTTCAACGCCAGCGGAAGGGTATCAAAGCGGCGTATTCTTTAAAGGATTCTTAGATGGATACCTCACAATGGACGCGATTGCTGCGCTGGTGTTCGGTATCGTAATTATAAAAGCAGTGAATGATCGTGGGGTTACAAACAAAAAAGTGGTAGCTTTTTCAGTCTTAAAAGCTGGTTTGCTAGCTGCGTTAGGTTTAACGATCATTTATTTATCACTCGCGTTCATAGGAGCTTCTAGTCTTGATGTTGTTACTTCGGCAGAAAATGGTGGAGTCATCTTATCTAACGTTGCGAATTACCTTTATGGAACATTTGGAACCGTACTTCTTGGAGCAGCTATTACATTCGCTTGCTTAACGACTTCAATTGGTCTTGTAACCGCATGTGGAGAGTACTTTTCAAAGGCATATCCAAAACTTTCTTATAAAATGGTTATTCTAATCGTTACGGTCTTTAGTGCATTTATAGCAAACCTTGGGCTAACTCAGCTCATTGCCTTTACTGTTCCTGTCTTAATCGCCATCTATCCGATTGCGATCATATTAATCTTTTTAACTTTTATTAACTATATCATTCCACTGCATCATTACATTTACAAGTGGGCTATTTTCCTTACAGTTATAGTTAGTATTCCTAAAGCTCTTGAAGGTGCAAACCTACCGATTCCTGGCTTAGAGTTCTTGCATTACTTGCCACTATACAGTGAAGGAATAGGATGGTTGATCCCTGCATTAGCAGGTATTCTGATCGGTGTCATCACAGCTTCAACTGACCGTCAATCAACAAACGCAGGCTAACTAGCCTGCGTTTTTCTTTTATAAGAATGTCATATTTATATCCCTTTAACATTGTATAGGAGGGATTTCCGCTCCAGGATGCTCGCTTTCCGCGGGGCGGGCGATGAGCCTCCTCGTCGCCAAAAACGTTCCTGTGGGATCTCACCTGTCCCGCTCATCCCGCAGGAGTCGAGCACCTTCCGCTCCAATCTTCGTTATTGTGAGAATAATTCAGATCATTTTCCATCAAATTAAAATTCTTTTTAGCACACCTTGAGAAGAGAAAAGGAAAAGAAAGATTCTTCTTCTGTTTGAGTTCATCACAATCTAGCGAACTCCTATGACATTAGGAGCTCAGGTTAAAGTTTCTCTAAAAAATAAAGCCTTCCTCAGTTTGAGGAAGGCTTTATTTACTATAGGTTGACAGGTTCTCTCACATCTTCTTTTAATGAAGCGAGAACTTGCGGGTCTACCTTCTCAATCGCGGCTTCTGCGGTTGAGAGGGCATCTTCGTATTCATAATTTCTGAAGTGATCTTCCGCCTTTAATAACAGATCATCAACACTTCTATACTTACCACGGTACCGATTCCCATATTGGATAAGCTTTTCTGTAAGAACAGAATCTTCAACTAACGTACGAGTCGATTCACAGCTTTCGTTAACAGTTCGTTCTGCCTCAGCTAGCACCTGGTTTATTTGATAGATATCCAACGGTACGTCAGATAATCTTTCATTTAGCTCCACGATGATGTCCTCAGCACGCTCATAGCCTTCTAAATAAGATTCAGGAATTCCAGGTATATTACTTAACTTCATCAAACGCTTCGATTCAATCAGCTTGCGCTTTAATTCCTTAATTGTATCTAAAGCTCTTAGCTCATCTTTTCGAAGCATGTGCAGGTTCTCTTTTTGAACTTTCAATTCTTCATCTACAATCGTTAAATCTTCTTTTAGTTTGATTGCACTTTCAGCAAGCAATGAGTATGCCTGCTTATTTTGATCGACGGCTTCCTGTACAGATTGGAACCTAACGTAAAGGTCAGATAGCTTCAGTTCAAGTTCTTTGATAGCCTTTAATTCCTGCTCTTCTAGTCGATAACTTAATTGAACAACATTACTTTCTTCCTGCAACTCTTGAAGATGGTTGTTCGTTTTCATCATTTCATGTTCAAGTTCTTCAACTTTTAATGTAACGAAGTGCCTTGCTTCTACTTCATTTTCTAATTGGTCATATAAGCCTTCAATTTTCAATCGTACAGCATCAATTTCGGTTTTAATCGATTGAACTTCAGTAGTTTCTATGGCAGTCTTCCATTTCTCTAGTTCAGAAGAAACTTCTTCAATTCTTTCATCGATTTCTAAATGGTCTAGAACATAGCCTTCAGATTCCATGGCTGACGTGCCATCTTCGAGCTCCTTGATTTGTGAAGGTATTTGATTGTTCACAAGAACAATCACTTCAGGTGTAATCGATATCTTTTCTTGAACAAGATCTAATCGTTCTTGTACTTCTACAAGAACATCTCTTGCTTCAAGATAATTACCCTCTTCAGTTAATTGTTCATAGCTTTTCAGCATATCCCGAAGTTCTTCTACCTCTACGTCGAGAACAGGGAATGCTTCTCCAAGTGATCGATTCTGAGATAATAGACGCTGTTTCGCTTCTCTAAAGTCTTCTTGTACAGAAGTAATTTCAATCCGATTTTGTTCCTCACTCGAAACTAACTCATCGATATCTTTCAATAACAGTTCAATTCTTTTTTCAGCGTGTTCTAAGCGGTGCTGTGTTTCTTCTAGCTTTGCCCTTGCTTTTCTGAAGCGATATCTTTCAGCTGCTTCTTCTATATCCATTAGCTGCTCTTCAAGGTTTGGGAGCTTCACAGCAACGATTTCATCCCACTCTTCACGCCATTTCTCAAACTTTTCTTCTGTTTGACCAGACATTACTAGTCCTTTTACTTTCGAAATTTCGTCAGTTACAGGCCTATTTAAAATATCGATCTTCCACTCTTCAAGACGATCGATTTCGTTGAATATTTTCCTTCTCGCATAAGCACCGTAAATAAAAACGGCTATCATCAGAATAATGGCAATGACAATATACTCCAACGGAAGCACCCCTTCTTCCACATCATCAATTTATGTAAATGTATACGAATAAACTACTTGAAATGTACATGATTAATTATATGTGTTTGAAATTTGGTAACGGTATTATGATACCATGTAATTACCTGTTTGACTAAATAAATTCAATATTCGACAGCCAAATTCCTTGATAATGTTGTAATTTTTTTGATTTATCGAAAGAGGTGCTTAAATATGAGTGAAAAATACGATGGTCACATTCATTCCCCATTTTGTCCACATGGTACCACTGACCCCCTCGAAAGTTATGTTGAAGAAGCAATTAAACTAGGTTTTTCTGGTCTTACGTTCACAGAGCATGCCCCACTGCCATCAAGCTTCTTAGACCCTGTCCCTTTAAAAGATAGTGGGATGTCTCATAAGCGTTTAGAAGCTTACTTTGATGCTGTCGAAAAGATCAAAGAGTCTTACCGTAATCAGATCGAAATAAAATGTGGTCTTGAGGTTGATTACATAGAAGGGTTTGAAGAAGAGACGAAGGCTTTTCTAGATAAAGTAGGTTCAAAATTAGATGATGCAATTTTATCCGTTCATTTCATTCACCATAACTATCAGTATACGTGCCTCGACTATAGCCCAGGTTCATTTGAAGAACTAGTGACATCATTAGGATCCGTTGATCATGTACATAAGAAATACTACGAGACTGTCCTTAAGTCATTAACTGCAGATCTTGGGGTTTATAAACCTAAGCGATTAGGTCATATAAGTTTGGTGAATAAGTTTCAAGAAAAGTTTCCTTACGATAACCTCTCAGCTAATCTTGTTACAGCAATATTGGATGAAGTAAAAAAACAAGAACTTTCATTAGACTATAACGGAGCCGGGACCGTAAAACCTCTTTGTAAGGAACCTTATCCGCCTTCGTGGGTAATTGAAGAAGCTATAAGCAGAAAAATCCCTCTCATCTATGGTTCTGATGCCCATAGTTATAAAGGGATTGGTCAAGGTTTCGATCAGCTTGTTACAAGTCAATTATCTTCTCCACTTCCACTCAGCCGTTCATAACGAACGGCTTTTGTTTTACTACTTTCAGATCTCCGCATATATATAGATCGACCCACTGTAATAGCTGCTTTGTATATCGCTCGATAAAATAAGTTTCATTAGGTTTAATGTGATGAACCTCTAGAATATATTGAGGTTGTAAGAAAGGCATCGATAACATCCCCCTTAGTTGCATCACGATATAATCGATTGACTGAGGGCGGAATTCCTTTCTCGAAAAACCCGCCTCAAATATTTTTGATAAATAAAACTTTTCTTTTGATAAATAAGTGGTCATGATTTCACGAACAAGGACCGAATCAAATGTAATTTCTCTATGAACGAACCTTGCTAACTGTCTATTTTGATGTTGGTACGTCATGATGGCTTGCAATGCTTCAACTAAACAAGCTTTCGCTGATTTTTTTTCTAACAACTTATGCACTTTCTCTAATTCGTTCACATAGCCTTCCAAAAACGTAGTCATCAAAAACTCAGCAAGCCCCTTCTTCCCATTAAAATAGTAAGAGATGAGAGAAACATTGACTCCGGCTTTGTTGGCAATATCTCGGACTGATGTTCCATTGTATCCTTTCGTATTAAATAGTTGAATGGCGGCCTGTATGACGTTTCGCTTCGATACTGTATCTCGCTCCTGCTTCATGTGGAACCACCCCCAATTTCTTTCGTAATATACTTTTTCGTTATACCTAGATGCTATCCTTTAATAATCGTGCGACAAAATATGTGTGTAAATCTGCAAGTTTTGATATGATTAGCATAATTTCGATACAAAGTTGAGGTGAATAAACTTGTTTGAAGTCGAATCCTATTCAGGCAAGAGTGAAAAAGATTATGAAATGGTCATTAAGCAACTTAAAGCACTACTAGATGGTGAGACAAACCAAATAGCTAATTTGTCAAATGCCTCGGCATTATTGAATCAATTCCTAAGTGATGTTAACTGGGTTGGATTTTACTTATACGAAGAAGAAAGCGACCAGCTTGTTCTTGGTCCATTCCAGGGATTACCAGCGTGTGTCCGTATTCCAAACGGACGTGGTGTATGTGGAACTGCTTTAAAAGAAGGGAAAACGATGAGGGTTGAGAATGTCCATGAATTTCCTGGCCATATTGCATGCGACGCTGCTTCACAGTCTGAGATCGTTGTTCCGATCCGTACGACTGATAAAATTATTGGAGTTTTAGATATCGATAGCCCCACTGTAGGCCGATTTGATGAAATCGATGAGAAGTACTTAGAGAAGTTTATCGCTACTTTAGAAGAATTCATTTAAAGTATAAAAGCTGTCGCGTATTTCGCGACAGCTTTTATAGATCGATAATTATTGATATGAAACCTCAAGCGACTCCAAGGCTTGCTTGAGATCTTCCCAGATATCATCGGATGCTTCTAAACCGAGTGATAAACGTATAAGAGAATGGTTGATCCCCATTCTACTACGCTCTTCCTCAGGAACAACAGCATGAGTCATCGTAGCAGGATGCTGAATAAGGGTTTCTGCATCTCCTAGACTTACAGCTATTTTAATCATTTCAAGCTTGTTCATAAAAGCTTGTGCCTCTGCTTTTCCTCCATCTATTTCGAAACTTATTAGTCCACCTGCTTGTTTCATCTGTTTTTGTGCAATAGCGTAAGACGGGTACCCTTTTATTCCAGGGTACATTACTTTTTTTATCTTAGGGTGACTTTTAAGTTTGTCTACAATTGACTCTGCGTTATAGCAATGCCTATCCATGCGAAGAGGAAGTGTTTTCAAACCGCGCAACAACAGCCATGCATCAAAAGGTGCTAAGATGCCTCCTATGTCTTTTTGTGTTGATTTTGCAATAGATGAAATTGTTTCTTTATCACCTGCAACAAGACCAGCAACTACATCACCATGACCACCAATATACTTAGTTGCGCTGTGTAAAACGATATCACAACCAAATTCTAATGGCCTCTGTAAATAAGGTGTTGAGAAAGTATTATCAACAACCACCGTAATTCCTCTTTCCTTCGCAATTGAAGAAATCATTTGCAAATCTATTAATTTCAAAGTTGGGTTAATTGGTGTTTCAATATAGATAACCCTTGTGTTTGGCTGAATTGAGTCAATGATTTGCTCCTTAGAATCAAGAGGAAGTAAGTCGTGTTCGACTGAGAATTTCTCTTTCATAAGTTGCAATAATCCAAACGTACAACCATAGACACCCTCTGAACACAAAATATGGTCACCAGACCGAACGAGATGAAAAAGAACTGCTGATACTGCAGCCATTCCAGATCCGAACGCTAATCCAGCTTCCGCACTTTCAAGTGATGCGATCCGTTCTTCAAGCATACGGACAGTCGGGTTACCTAACCTAGAATAAATATATCCAGGCTCTTCACCAGCAAACCTTTTTTCTCCCGCCTCAGCAGTTTCAAAAGTGAAGGTTGATGTTTGATATATAGGTGACGCAAGACTGTTATAGTGAGAGTTGGATTCATAACCATCATGAATCGATCTAGTTTCAAATTGATGTTTTTTCTTCAAAGCAATTCCTCCCCTATCTTTTAACTATGTACCTTTCACTTCTATTGTAAGCGCTTTCTAAGATAAGGTGAAGAGGAATTTAGTTTTTCTGAAATTAGTATCTCAACCTAGAATAAATGGTAAAGTTGACATGAATCTATGAAAAGGGTACAATGACAGTTGTGTAAAATAGAAATGGGCAGCAGCGTGACGGCTTGTGATTTCATTATGTTCCTTTAAATAGGTGCGCCGCGTAACCTCCGGCTGTCGAGGTGAAGGCGTGTGAAAACATAATGTGCACAAATCGGAATCACGACACTGTTTTTATTTTATACCAATAAAAATAGTGATAAAGGAGGAGCTAATTATGGCTCGTTATACAGGACCAAGTTGGAAAATTTCTCGTCGTCTTGGTATTTCTCTAAGTGGAACAGGTAAAGAATTGGAAAAGCGTCCTTACGCTCCAGGTCAACATGGACCTAACCAGCGTAGAAAGCTTTCTGAATATGGACTTCAACTTCAAGAGAAGCAAAAGCTTCGTCACATGTACGGCATGACTGAACGTCAATTCCGTCGTCTTTTCGATGATGCTGGTAAAATGAAAGGTGTTCATGGTGAGAACTTCATGATTCTTCTTGAATCTCGTCTTGATAACCTAGTTTACCGTATGGGTCTAGCTCGTACTCGCCGTCAGGCTCGTCAGCTAGTTAACCACGGCCACATCACAGTTGATGGCAAACGTGTTGATATTCCTTCTTACCGCGTAGCAACTGGTCAAGTACTAGGTGTTCGTGAGAAGTCTAACAACCTTGACATCATCAAAGAAGCTATTGAAGTGAACAACTTCGTTCCAGAATACCTTACTTTTGATGCAGATAAGCTTGAAGGTACGTACTCTCGCCTTCCTGAGCGTTCTGAACTTCCTGCAGAAATCACTGAAGCTCTTATCGTTGAGTACTACTCTCGTTAAGCTGTTTCTTAAAAACCTCGGACTTTGTTCCGAGGTTTTTTTTATTTATCCGAAGGCGTTCTTACCTATGAAACTGAACGTAAAAAAAGCCGGTAATCACTTCGTGATTACCGGCGCTTCTACATATTAAAATGTTAGAAGGTAGTATTTTTTCTTTCCTCTTCTAATAATCACATACTGTCCCTCGATTCGATCGTTAGAAGAAACTACTTTATCCATCTCTTGACTACGCTCTCCATTAATATAGATAGCTCCGTTTTTGATATCTTCTCTAGCCTGACGTTTGGAAGATGATATCCCTGCCTCAACAAGAAGGTCGATCAATCCTTTGTCATCCTCTTCAACGTGGTAAGAAGGAACATCTTTAAAGCCTTGTCGGATTTCATCTGCTGTTAATTCTTTAATATCCCCGCTGAATAGCGCTTGAGAGATGTTGATGGCTTGCTGAAGCTTTTCTTCACCGTGAACAAGTCTCGTTACTTCTTCAGCTAGCTTACGATGAGCTTCTCTTTTTTCAGGTGCTTCATCATTCATAGCTTCAAGCTCTTTAATTTCTTTAACGCTTAAGAACGTGAAGTAGTAAAGGAATTTCACAACGTCTCGATCATCCGTATTGATCCAGAACTGGTAGAATTCATAAGGTGATGTCTTCTCTGCATCTAACCAAATTGCTCCGCCCTCTGATTTACCAAACTTAGAACCATCACTTTTTGTAACGAGTGGGAACGTCGCACCAAATGCTTTTGGACGCTCTCCTTCTTCAGATCCTTCTTCTTTTCGAATGAGCTCTAGTCCAGCAGTGATATTCCCCCACTGGTCACTCCCGCCAATCTGTAGGCGGCAATTCTCATTACGGTACAACTCAAGAAAGTCATAAGACTGAAGAATCATGTACGTGAACTCAGTGAACGAAATACCAGCATCTAGACGAGAAGATACCGAATCCTTTGCAAGCATATAGTTCAAGCCAAAATTCTTTCCGATATCACGTAAGAAAGGAATAATGTTTAAGCCGCCGATCCAATCAAAGTTATTCACAGCTTTTGCTGGGTTTTCACTCGTCTCAAAATCAAGAAAACGAGCGAGCTGTCCCTGTAACTTATTTGTCCATTCTTGAACAATATCTTCAGAATTCAACGTTCTTTCGTTGGCACGACCACTTGGGTCTCCGATTAGACCCGTAGCCCCTCCAACGAGCGCAATCGGTGTATGACCTGCAAGCTGAAACCTTCTGAGTGCAAGCACAGGAAGGAGGTGCCCTATATGCAGGCTGTCTGCTGTTGGATCAAAACCAGAATAAATTCCGATACTGTTTTCTGAAAGTTCCTTCTTAAGGCCTTGCTCATCTGTAACCTGATTAATTAAGCCTCTGGATTCAAGTTCATCTAAAATATGCATGATATTAACTCCTTTTCCAATTAAAATTGAACACATAAAAAAACTCGCCCCTGGTAAGGGACGAGTTTGATCGCGGTACCACCCTTGTTGAAGAAAAAAATCTTTCTCCCACTTCATCAGGATAACGGCCTGGTCCGTCTTGATGCTACACAAACAAATATTCTTGTTCTTCACACCAGATGCTCATGGAAGTATTCACATTTCCTTTATGTTGGTTCACACCGACCACCAACTCTCTGAAAAAGGGAGGAAAACGCTACTTGGTCCATTCTTCGCATACCCGTTTAAAAATCTAACTAAATTAATATCACATATCGACCTATAATGTCAATTCCAACCGTCCAAAACATCAGGAAGCTTTATACAAATATCGACTAGATATGCTATAATTATTAGGATTAATTGAGGAGGTATAGGAATGCGAGAGCTTTTTTCTTCTATCAGGTCGAAGTGGAACGCGTTCATCGATAGATTGCAAGAATATCACATCTTAACTGGCTCAAGGATTGCTTATAAAGTCATTTGGAATTTATTCTTAATTTTTCTTGTGCTAGGACTTATGGGTAGCTTGTTTGCCGGTGGAGTAGGTGCAGGATATTTTGCATCATTAGTAAAGGATGAACAAGTCCGCTCCTATGATGAAATGAAGAGAGACGTCTATAACTATGAAGAAACTAGTGAGATATATTTCGCTGACGATGTTCTTCTCGGTAACTTTCGATCGGATATCGAGCGAAAGGAAGTCGATTTAAAAGACGTGTCCCCTTTAGTACAGAAAGCAGTCATCTCAACTGAAGATGAATATTTTTATGACCATGAAGGAATTGTCCCTAAAGCAATTGGACGAGCGATTCTTCAAGAGCTCACGAACTCTGAGGATCGAACTGGTGGTAGTACACTCACACAACAGCTAGTCAAAAACCAGATATTAACAAGAGAAGTATCATTTGAACGAAAAGCGAAAGAAATGTTACTTGCTTTGCGTCTTGAGAACTTCTTTGAAAAGGAAGAAATACTTGAAGCGTACCTCAATGTCGTGCCATTCGGTCGAAATGCTTCTGGAAGAAATATCGCTGGTGTGCAATCTGCAGCACAAGGAATCTTTGGTGTAGACGCTAGTGAATTAAATCTCCCTCAAGCCGCATTCATTGCTGGCCTACCGAAAAACCCATATACATACACTCCTTTTACGAATACTGGAATAGTAAAGGACGATCTTTCACCAGGAATTGACCGGATGAAGTTCGTACTTTATCGCATGTATACAGAAGGTTCAATCACTGAGGAAGAATACAATAAAGCAATAAAATATGACATTGAGAAAAATCTAACAGATCCTTCTCCTTCACCTTTTGAACAGTATCCATATCTAACGTTCGAAATAGAAGATCGTGCCAAAACAGCTCTTGCAAAGCAAATCGCTAATGAAGAAGGCTATGATGGGAAGAAGCTTGCCGAAAGCGTCGATCAATATAACAGAGTCACCTATGACGCTAACGTCTCAACAAGAACGGTAGAAGAAAGCGCTGAAAAAATGGGACTCAAGTGGGAAGAAGTAGAAAAAGACTCGAAAATCTTTATCGAGTTTATGAATAACGCGGAAAAAGAACTTAGGAAGAATGGTTATAAGATTCACACTACGATCGATAAAAGTGTTTACAATTCAATGAATGCAGCTAGAGATAAAGTTCTTGATAACCGGAGCTATTTCCAAAGTCCTAAAACCGTCTCAGTGCAAGACCCTGAAACGGGTGAAATGGTCGAAAAAGAATACCCAATGCAGGTTGGCGGGATTTTAATCGAGAATAAATCAGGAAAGATTCTATCATTTGTTGGCGGTAGAGACTTTGGTCAGGAAGCACTGAACCATGCAACGAACGCTTATCGTTCTAACGGATCTACAATGAAACCATTGCTCGACTATGCTCCAGCCATGGAAATTGGAAAGGTACAGCCAGGATACATTATCCCGGACCTCCCGATTAAGGAAAGGGGAGCATTTAATCCGAACAACTATTCTTCAAACTATCATGGATTAGTGACTGCAAGAAAAGCTCTTGAACGATCTTATAATGTTCCAGCAGCTCGGATTTACTCGAAGCTAAATCCTGTAGAAGCTACCGAATATTTGGTGAAAATGGGCTTTAGTACTCTTACTTTAGATGACCGCTATAACCCAGCCATGTCAATTGGTGCTTTAACTAGAGGCGTAAGTGTTGAAGAAAACACAAATGCTTTCGGTACGTTTGCAAACGGTGGTAAATTCGTAGACGCCTATATGATCGATAAAATTGTAGACAGAGAAGGAAATGTTGTTTACCAACATAAGCCAGATCCTGTTCAAGTCTTCAGCCCTCAAACATCCTATCTTACAATCGATATGATGAGAGACGTAGTTAGACAAGGTACTGCACAAGATGTACCAGGTAAATTGAAATTCACAGCAGATTGGGCTGGTAAAACGGGTACTGGTCAAGACTATAGAGATGCCTGGTTTGTAGCAGTTAATCCAAATGTGTCTCTTGGCGTTTGGACAGGGTACGACAAGCAAATGAGAATGGACTCTCAGTATGCTAGTCGTAATAAGAATTTATGGGCACTGTTTGCGAATGCAGCTTATGATGAGAAACCAGAAATCATGGACCCACAAAAACGATTCGATATGCCAACTGGTATCGTCAGAAGATCATTCTGTGGAATATCCGGGAAACTTGCTTCTGATTTATGTCAGCAAGCTGGACTTGTTCAAACAGATCTATTTAATGCAAAGTACGTACCTACAGAAGTTGATGACAGCTTAACGCAAGGTAGATACGTTGTCATCAATGGAAAGACATATGAAGCACTTTCATCAACGCCTTCAGAATTTGTAACAAGTGGTGTGATGATCAAAGAAGATTATTTCGAAGGCATCGACCTTAGTACACTACTCCCATCAAAGTTCAATGATTTGAACATCGTTTCAGAAGGTACTACTGCAAAAGAAAACGGTAAGAAACCTGGAGCAGTCGGAAGTGTTTCCATTAGCGGTTCTACTCTCACTTGGAACGCATCAGGGGAAAGTGATATAGTTGGATACCGTATTTACCGAGCAGGAAATGGAAGTAATTCATTTACTAAGCTAGGAAGCATAAAGGCCTCCGATGGTAGCTCATTCAATATTCCATCTGGTTCTTACGCTTACTATGTTACAGCAGTAGATGTTGCAGGGAATGAATCCTCTCCTTCCGCAAAGGTTACATCTGGTGATTGGTCTAATGAGCCTAAAGAAGAAGAAAAGCCAGATCCAGATCCACCTGAAGATGATGGAGATGATGACTCAGGCGGCGACAACAACGATGATTCGAGCGACGAAGATAACTCTGGAGAATCGAACGGCGGGAATGCTGGAAACGACGATGAGAACTCTGAAGAAGGAAATAACAACAGTTCAAGCTCCAATGATTCAAGCAGCAACTCAGGTTCCAATAATTCAAGCAGCAATTCAAGTTCCAGTAGTTCAACCTCCAATAGTTCGGGTTCCAATAGTACAAACTCTAGCAATAGTCAGGAATCGAACAACTCGAATAGTGAAGAATAACAAAATCCCCGCAGCAGAAGCTGCGGGGATTTTGTAGTTATTACTCTTCCATTGTAGATAGATCGCCAGTTGGTAAATCAAGCTCCCATGCTTTTAAGACACGGCGCATGATCTTACCACTTCTCGTTTTAGGAAGTTTATCACGGAACTCGATTTCACGTGGTGCTGCATGTGCAGCGAGTCCCTTTTTCACGTGATTACGAATTTCTTCCATTAACTCATCAGTAGGCTCATAACCAGAACGAAGTGCGATGAATGCTTTGATGATTTCACCACGTACTGGATCAGGCTTCCCGATAACACCAGCTTCAGCAACAGCTGAATGTTCAACGAGCTTACTTTCGACTTCAAATGGACCAACACGTTCACCTGACGTCATGATTACGTCGTCAACACGCCCCTGAAACCAGTAGTAGCCATCTTCATCCTTATAAGCAGAATCTCCAGATACGTACCAGTCACCTTTCATAAAGTAACTCTCATATTTTTCTTGGCGATTCCAGATCGCACGCATCATGGAAGGCCAGCCTTTTTTAATTGCGAGATTACCCATACGGTTAGGAGGTAACTCATTTCCTTGATCATCCACAATTGCTGCATGTACGCCAGGAATTGGTTTACCCATAGAACCGGGCTTAATTTTCATTGAAGGATAGTTACTGATTAGTTGGGCACCTGTCTCAGTCATCCACCAGTTATCGTGAATGCGTTGATCTAAGACTTTATTGCCCCATCTGATTACCTCTGGATTTAGTGGTTCTCCTACACTAAGGACGTGACGCAGTGATGATAAATCATAGTTTTTAATTATTTCATCTCCCGCTCCCATAAGCATACGGAAAGCCGTCGGTGCACTATACCATACCGTTACGCCATATTTCTCAATCGTGGAATACCAGTCTTCCGGACTAAAACGCCCACCACGGATGACATTAGATGTCCCTGCTAGCCATGGAGCGAATATTCCGTAAGATGTACCAGTAACCCAGCCTGGATCTGCTGTGCACCAATACACATCATCTTCTTTCAAATCTAGTACCCACTGTGCTGTTTGATAATGTTGAATCATAGCATTGTGAACATGAAGAACACCTTTTGGTTTTCCAGTTGAACCTGACGTATAATGGAGAATCATTCCATCTTCACGATCAACCCATTCGATCTTTAGATTCTTATCAGCAGATTCAAAATGATTGTAAAAATCAATATAAGGTCCTTCTTCCTTCACGTTATCCCCAACAAGAACGATACTCTCTAGATGAGGTAGTTCCTCTACAGGCACACGATCGAGTAACTCAGGAGTCGTAACGAGAACCTTTGCTTCGCTATCTTCAAGGCGGTCACGAACAGCTCCCTCCATAAACGCTTCAAATAATGGACCAGCAATAGCCCCTAACTTCAATGTTCCAAGCAGAATGAAGTAGAGTTCCGGAGAACGAGGCATGAAGATGAATACTCGGTCACCTTTTTCAACGTTGATCTTCCTCAAAACATTTCCGGCTTTATTACTCAATGACTTCATTTCACTATACGTATACTTTTCATCCCTCTTTGGATCAGAAAAATAGAGGGCAACTTTGTTTTTGCGTTCAGATTCAGCATGCTTATCGATTGCTTCATAAGCCATATTCACATTCCCAGTTTCATTCCAGGAAAATGCTTTTTCTGCTTCTTTCCATTCAAAATTCTCATAAGTAGCTTCATAATCCTGTAAGTTGTGATTTCCACGCGTAGCGGAAAGCGATTTCATTTCCAAGTAATTCTCCTCCTTCTTCTACATCTTTCAATGATTTCACTGATAGTATAACATAAATTCGTAATATTTTAACAAATAACAAAAGTTAATAAAATCATCCTGAAACCCCTTACATTTACACGTAATCATGTATAATAAGAGCTGAGATCGTTATTAAAGGTGGTGACTAGATGGAACATCAAAAGACATATAATGCAGTGGAATGGAATACGCCTCATGGAAAACTGATTATTGAGGGACCGATTACACCCGACCGCCTGGCCTCCTATCACTTACATAAAGATCTGGTAGCATTTCGCCCGCCTGAGCAGCAACATAGGGCTTTAATAGAAATCGCTGGCCTTCCAGAGGGAAGAATTATTGTAGCACGAGAGCGCGAAACAATCGTTGGTTACGTGACGTTTTTATACCCAGATCCGATGGAAAGATGGTCAGAGGGTAAGATGGAGAACCTACTTGAACTTGGAGCTATCGAAGTAATTCCTAAATACCGAAACGCTAAGGTAGGAAAAAGTTTGTTAAGAGCTTCCTTCATGGATGATTCGATGAATGATTATATCATCATCACAACTGAATATTATTGGCATTGGGACCTTAAAGGTACTGGCTTATCAGTATGGGACTATCGAAAAGTAATGGAAAAAATGATGAATGCTGGTGGTCTAGAATGGTATGCCACCGATGACCCAGAAATAAGCTCTCACCCTGCCAATTGCTTAATGGCGAAGATTGGATCAAGAGTAGACAGAGAGTCGATACAAGCTTTTGATGCGTTACGTTTTCAAAATCGGTTCATGTACTGAGAGTTAAAGGAGTGAGAGGACTTGATCATTGAGGAAATAATGAACAGGAATGTATTTTCTTTGAATGAATCGCAAACGATCGCAGATGCGATCAAACTGATGCGAGAAAAGAATATACGTCATCTCCCCATTGTGAATAACGATGGAGAACTAGTAGGGATCGTTTCAGATCGAGATGTAAAAGAAGCTAGTCCTTCGATACTCGATGCAAATCCTAACAGAGAAGTTCTAGAATCTTCTCTTTCTTCTATCATGAAAAAGGATGTTATCACTGCACACCCTCTTGATTTTGTAGAAGAAATCTCAAATGTATTTTATGAACACAGAATATCTTGTATCCCGATTATAGATAATAGAAAAGTTATTGGGATCGTTACCGAAACAGATATGCTGCACACCCTTATCCTTCTTACAGGAGCACATCAACCAAGTTCTCATATCGAAGTACAAGTCGAGAACGTCTCTGGGAAGCTTGCAGATATCACACAAATTATTCGAAAGCGCAATGTGAACATCATAAGCGTTCTCGTTTACCCTTGTAGTCATAACGAAGGGTATAAAAATATCGTTTTCAGAGTTCAAACTATGAATCCAACAGCTGTTGTAAATGATATTACTGAAGAGGGTTATAACGTACTTTGGCCAAGTATGCCAGGTGTGCAAAGATGAAATGTGATTCATTATTCATCTACTCCTCAGATTATTTAAACTACAAATTCAGTGATAATCATCCTTTCAATCATATTAGAGTCCAATTAACTCATGATCTATTGAAAGAACTAAGTGCATTATCACAGGATGAAATCATCTCACCGAGAATCGCAAGCGACGATGAAATCGCATTGATTCACGATCCAGCGTACATACAAGCTGTGAAGGATGCAGGCAACGGAACGCTAGCCTCTTCAGTTGCTGCTAATTATGGATTAGGAACTGAAGACACCCCAATCTTTTCGAATATGCACGAAGCTAGTGCACTATTAGTAGGTGGCACGTTAACTGCAGTAGACGCTGTGATGACTGGGAAAGCAAAACATGCGTTAAATATCGGTGGTGGACTTCATCACGGATTTCGTGGGAAAGCATCTGGATTTTGCATTTACAATGATAGTTCGATTGCAATTGAATATATGAAGAAGAAATATGATGCGAAAGTGTTGTACGTCGACACAGATGCCCACCATGGAGACGGGGTTCAGTGGGCTTTTTATGATGACCCAAATGTTTGTACACTGTCCATTCATGAAACCGGCCGTTATTTATTCCCTGGCACAGGAAATATTAACGAAAAAGGTCATGGCAAAGGCTACGGCTTTTCTTTTAACGTTCCGATCGATGCATTTACTGAAGATGAGTCTTTTCAAGAAGTTTACGAAAGTTCTTTTCGTAAAGTGATCGAATTCTTCAAACCTGATATCATTCTCACGCAAAACGGTGCTGACGCCCATTACTACGATCCTCTCACACATCTTTCCGTTACAATGAATAGCTTCGAATTCATTCCAAAACTTGCTCATGAGCTTGCACATGAATACTGCGATGGGAAATGGGTCGCTGTAGGTGGAGGTGGCTATGATGTGTGGCGTGTCGTGCCTAGAGCATGGTCTCGAATCTGGCTAGAAATGAAAAACAAAAAGGCTACTGGGGTATTACCTGAGAAATGGATTGAACGTTGGCAATCTCTATCTCCATTTGAGCTACCAAAAACATGGCACGATCCTAAAGATCTTTATGAACCGATTCCTAGAAAGAATGAAATCACAGAAAAAAACAAACTAACGTTGGAACGATCACTCTATCAAATCAGTCAATAAATAAAGAACCTGGAAGTTTCCAGGTTCTTTTTCATTGATTATTACTTGTTCTTTGTTGAGTTTCTATGTTGAATACGATGAGGCAATACAACAGTCTGTTCTTCAACTGTTTCCTTGTTCATGAATTTCGTGAGTAGTCGCATCGCTACTGCTCCAATATCATACATAGGTTGTACCACAGTTGATAACGTTGGTCTAACCATTGTAGCAAGCCTAGTGTTATCAAATCCAACCACTTCAAGGTCGTCAGGTACTTTGTAGCCATTATCCTGGGCACCATGGATGATTCCAAGAGCCATTTCGTCCGTACCACCAAAAATGGCAGTAGGCATGTTATCTTTTTCGATAAATCCATTCATCGCTTCGATACCTGAATCATATGTGTAGTCACCAATGGCAACCATATCTTCATTCACGTTTAAGCCTGCATCTTCTAATGCTCGACGATAACCTAGAAACTTCTCTTCTCCATTGATAGGATCCTCTAGAGGACCACTAACAAGACCAATATCCTTATGGCCTTTTTGGATGAATTCAGTAACTAGCTCATATGCAGCTTGTTGATAATCGATATTTACAGAAGGAATTTCTTCTGTTTTCTCAAGTGTAGCAGCTAATACGATCGGTACCGGTGAGCGTTTGAATTCTTCAACGTGCTCTTCAGTAATCTGGCCACCCATGAAAACAATTCCATCTACTTGTTTACCAAGCATCGTGTTCAATAGGTGAATTTCCTTTTCTTTGTTCTGATCTGAGTTGCTTAGAATGATATTGTAGTTATACATAGTCGCAATATCCTCAATACCTCTAGCAAGTTCTGCAAAGAAAATACTGGATATATCAGGGATGATTACGCCGACTGTTGTGGTTTTCTTACTAGCGAGACCACGTGCTACAGCGTTTGGACGATAACCTAACCGTTCGATTGCCTCGTGTACCTTTTTTCTCGTAGCAGGTTTAACATTAGGATTTCCATTTACTACCCTCGAAACCGTGGCCATCGATACTCCTGCTTCTTTTGCTACATCATAAATCGTTGTATTCACGATAATCCTCCTTCATGCTCTCTCGGACTTTGATTTAGTTAATGATACGATACTATTCTTCTGACTGCAAATATTAATCTTCCGCAATCAAGTAAGTCTTCTACCTAGTAGTTTCGGTATTATTCTATCACCCTATACGGTATAAGTGTATGTATTTTATTTCACAAGATAGTAACTGTATTAAAGATAGCACATTTATACCTTTTTTGCTTTAATATAAAGAAATTTATACAAGTAATATAGAATATCTATTATAACGCAAAAAAACAGACTGCCGAAAGTGATTCGACAGTCTGAGTTGGATTTACAACGTAGTAGGAGCAGCTTTTCCAGGGTTAAAAAGCCCGCTTAACTTTAGGTCATCTACGAATTTCTCGTATTGAGGAATATCTAGCTGTTGTGCTGCATCTGAAAGCGCTACTGCAGGATCAGGGTGAACCTCTACCATAATTCCATCTGCGCCAATAGCAAGTCCTGCCTTCGCAGCTGGCAATAGTAGGTCTCTTCTACCGGTTGAATGAGTAACATCAACAAATACCGGTAAGTGAGTTTCTTGTTTTAAGATTGGTACTGCCGTTATATCTAGCGTGTTTCGAGTTGCTTTTTCGTATGTTCGAATACCACGCTCACATAGCATTACTTGAGTATTTCCCTTTGAAACAATATATTCAGCGGCGTTGATAAACTCCTGTATCGTTGCTGAAAGTCCTCTCTTGAGAAGAACAGGCTTATCAACAGAACCGGCAGCTTTTAGTAATTCAAAGTTCTGCATGTTTCGTGCACCGATTTGAATAACATCAACGTACTTCTCAGCAATTTCGATGTCTGCTGGATTAACGATCTCACTTACAACTGCAAGGTCGTATTCATCCGCAACCTTCTTTAAAATCTTAAGTCCTTCTTCACCAAGACCTTGGAAATCATAAGGCGACGTACGAGGTTTAAAAGCACCACCTCGAAGCATTTTGAATCCTTGTTTCTTAACCGCCTTCGCAACTTCAGCTACTTGTTCATAGCTTTCGACTGCACAAGGTCCTGAAATCAATACTTGGCCACCAGCACCAATTTTTTCACCTTTGATGTCGATGACTGTATTATCAGGCTGACGCTTACGTGAAACCAATAGAGCTTTTCTGTGGTCGTCTTCTTGTAGTTCAAGACTCGCTTTGAAAATCTCTTTAAAGATATGCTGCAGAGTGGACGTTTCAAACGGCCCATCATTCTTCTCTGCTAGCAGATCAAGCATCTTACGCTCACGAACAGGGTCAAAACGATTGATCCCCTGAGATTTCTTAATTCTGCCTATTTCCTGTGCTACTTCTGCACGCTCGTTAATTAAATCGAGCAATTGCAAGTTAATCTCGTCTAGTTTCTCTCTCAACTCGTCAATCTGAATGTTAGCCATAATTTGTTCCACTCCCTATCTATATAAGTGATTAGGGATATTATATACGAAGAAAAATAAAATGTCACTACTTTTAGTTTAATTCTTAGACGCTTTTAAGCATTAAATCGTGTAAGTGAATAAAAAACGGCTCCATAGAGCCGTTTTGCCTATATTATTTTTTCACTGCATCAGCCAAAGATGAATACGTTATTCTCCAGTGCGAATCGTTCCAAACAACATGATCCCCATCGATGAGCAAAGCCTGTGGAGATTGGTGTTTAACGCCATAGGTTTCAGCTATATCATTCGATAGCGGTCTAGCTTCCTGAACATTTAAATAATAAACGTCATGATCATGATCTTCAGCAAACTTCTCAAATTCTTCAAAAGCCTGTGAGCTTATTGGACATGTTGTACTATTTTTAAATAAAAGAAATCGATCCGTTTTCTCCTTGACCTTCGAAAAGTCATCAAATGTTGCAAGTTTATTAATTCCCATACCGTTAATCATCCTTTCCTTATTACATAAATCCATTATAGATGAAAAGAGGTCATACAAAAAGGAGAAGCGTTTATAGCTTCTCCTTCTACCATTAATCTTGCTGATATTGGTGTCTTGTAGGGTTTTCGTTAGTAGCTGGCTCGTCATCAACAAAATGATCATTTAGATCGCGTTGAAAGCTCTCAACATCTTCATCTGCCTGAGCTCGAACATCAGGATCTTCAGAATTAGCTTTACGTTCTTTGATTTTTGAAACAATATTGTTTGATTGATCAGATACTTGCTTATAAATCGTGTTTGATCTTTCTTTCGCACGATTTGCAATGTCTGATCCTCTTTCAACAGCTGTATCACGGAATTGAGATGTTCTCTCTTTCACTACACCAGCTTGCTGGTTAAGATCATTTCGAAGTTCTTTACCTGACTTTGGTGCAGATAGTAGAGCTGCTGCCGCACCAACGATCCCACCGATTAGTGACCCGATGATGAAATCCTTTGTGTTGATGTTGCTGTTATTGTTATTGTTGTTGTTGTCGTTTGACATGTGATCAACCTCCTAAGATTTTGAATCGATATATTGGTCTGTTGCTTTTTTCTTTACTTGCCACTTTTGCCAAATTTGCATTGCAGCGTTGCCCCATTGAACAACCTTGGTTACTTGCTCTGATTGGCGCTCAGCTTCATCAGTTACTTTCTCTGAAATGTTCTTCAGTGAACTGTTCATCTTACCAAGTGACGTTCCAACCTCTCTCACTTGTACGAATACAGTATCCAGAGCTTCTGACTTCCCCTGAATATCTTCTGCAAGAAGGTTAGTCTTATGTAACAATGCTGTTGTTTCTGTCGTAAGACCATTCATCTGTTTCTCAAGACTATCAAGAGTTTTTGCTGTGTTGCTAAGCGTGTCTTTTAAGGATTTCAAAGTTTGTGCAACAAAATATACTAATACTGCAAATGCGATAGCTATGATAGCTACACTCAAATAAAGAATAATCTCCATCTCCTGGCACCTCCTTTTCTACCTGTGTTCCCTTGATTCGTCTCTAATAAACACTAGTTTGTCACTTCACATAAAAAAGTAAAATGAGACAACCTTACTACTATTATTCGTTAGAGTATCCATTATTCCTTTTTTACAAACTTTCTTTTCAAAGAAGAAATTGGATATTTTGTATTTTTGTTGGTCAAATCGCTGTTTGAGCCCTCCAGCATATAAAAAAAAAAGAAAAGGCACGTTGCCTTTTCTTTTTTACAACGACGCTTTCTCAGATTCATAAGCAGCCTGATATTTTTGAATATCTCCTGCCCCCATGAATAGTAAAACGCCTCTATTATGATCATTCAGTTTCTGAATCGACTCTTCAGTAATAAGATGAGAGTTCGGAACTTTTTCCATCAAATGATCGATCGTTAATTGTCCTGATTCTTCTCTAGCTGAGCCAAATATATCACATAGATAGACAACATCTGCTTCTTTTAAGCTATCAGCAAAATCATCTAAGAACGTTTTTGTTCTTGTGAATGTGTGAGGCTGGAATATCGCAACCACTTCACGATCTGGATACTTTTGTTGAGCAGATTCAATCGTTGCTTTTATCTCTGTCGGATGATGTGCATAATCATCGACAAGCACTTGATCATCAACAGCTTTTTCTGTGAATCTACGCTTTACACCTTTGAAGTTTTGAAGCTGCTTTTGTACAGCTTCACCTGGAAGGTTCTCATAATGACATAACGCCACTACTGAAAGAGCGTTTAGAACATTGTGCTTTCCATAAGTAGGAATTTGGAATGTTCGATAGTAATCATCACGAACGTGAACATCAAAAGTAGTACCATTCTCATCTACTTTTATGTTCGTTGCCTGAAAATCGTTTTGCTCGTCAAAGCCATAGAATACAACTGGAACTTTGGTTTGAATTTGCTGCAGGTATGGGTCATCTCCAAAAGCAATGATTCCCTTCTTCACTAGCATAGCCATCTCTTGAAACGCTGAAAAAACATCTTCGACATCTGAAAAATAATCCGGATGATCAAAATCGATGTTTGTCATGATTGCATAATCAGGTTTGTAAGATAAGAAGTGACGACGATATTCACAAGCTTCAAAAACGAAATACTGGCTGTCTTTTACCCCTTTACCAGTTCCATCTCCAATTAGGAAGGAAGTTGGCTCTGCTTCACCAATGACATGGGCAAGTAATCCAGTCGTTGATGTTTTGCCATGTGATCCAGTCACAGCAATACTAGTGAACTTTTGAATAAAGTCACCAAGAAATTTATGATAACGATAGACAGGAAGGTTCATCTCTCGAGCGCGAACTAACTCTTCATGTTCATCATCAAACGCATTGCCGGCGATTATAATCATGTTCTCAACAATATTTTCTTCTGAGAACGGAAGAATGGTAATATCTTTTTGCTCAAGGGCTTCCTGGGTAAAAAAGCGTTTCTCTACATCTGAACCTTGAACATTGTAACCCATGTCGTTCAAGATTTGCGCAAGAGCGCTCATTCCGGAGCCCTTAATGCCAACAAAGTGATATATAGTCATTTCAGAACCTCCACACTTTCATTTCTACACCGAATATCTTCTTTATTATATGAAATCCTTACATTCATGCTCCATATTTCTGTACAATACTGCATTATAGCATATATAGGAAGGATGCTCCAATATCTAAATGACCTTCTCTGGTTAAAAAAGACAGGTCTATTCCCTGTCTTTTTTACTCTACGCGTTCCAGTCTTGGATTAGGGCGATATTTTCTCCCTGCTTTTGCTTCAGGCTCATCGTCGATAATAACATTATCTCCAGTAAACCCAATGTTTACTTTTAGTAAACTACTACCTACACCATAAATATCAACAGGTACATTCTGACCCTCAAATTCCCGAATTCTTTCTTCTGTAAATCCACCGCTAACAACGATTTTGACATGGTCGAAACCTTCTTGATCAAGAGCATCTCTAAGCGCAAATATTAATTCAGCGTTAACTCCTCTTGGATCAAACGTTCCGAGTACGTCTGGATTCCTCCAGAAATATTGATCAACCATCGTTCTAGACGTATCGACTCGAACGCCTTTTAGCGTATCACCAAATTCCCTTGCTACTCTAAGAGAATCAGTAATGACATCATTATTATAATCGACCAAGGCAATCAAATCATCTTCAGGATATTTGGAGTGGTACGCTTTTGATGCTTCAACAACGTCACCTTTGAATAACTGAATCAACGCATGTGGCATCGTACCCATACCTCTTTTTCCCCACCATTCATTCATGGCATGCGTTGCTTGTGCTGTCGATCCACCAATGTAAGAAGCATAGCCGTCTCCAGCTTGCTGAGTATAGTGATCATCCCGATCACCCATGAAAATAACAGGTTTTTGAATACCAGAAGATCTCGCAGCTTTAACAACATGATATACATTCGTAGCGACTGAGGTTCTTCTGCCAAGAATTCCGTCAATAATCCCTTCTAGAAAACCAAAATTCTGATATGGACCTTTGATTTTCAATACCGTTTCGAATGGGGATATCTTATCGCCATCTTTTAATGAATGAATCTCAAGAGAATCAGGATCTTTGGCAAACGTCTTAATTAAAGCGATTGCTTCATCTGAACCACACAACACAGCATCACTTTTTTGGAAAAACTGCATCGTCACTTGATTGTCCGGTTTATACTCTTCGACAATTTCACACGTTTTTAGGAAGTATACTGCTGAAAACCAGCCTTCTTTGACTCTTTCATCAAATTTAAACGTGCGGTTTGTTAAGCGTTTTATTTCACCTTGCATTTTCAGTTCAATTTCTTTCATTCTGGGGCTCCTTCAAGTAGTTTCGTCATTCGAATGTGAGCTCTATATTTACTAGTATTCTTAATTAAGAGAGTAATAAAACATAATTTTTACACACTCTATATCATATAGAACAACCCTGGATAAAACAAGTAGAAAAGATATGCACTAAACGCGCATATCTTTGAGGAACGTCTCTTCAAAATCAGTCTTACTCATAAGAATGCTTCTTGGCTTACTACCCATTGCTTCAGAGACTAGCCCTCTTTCTTCCATCATTTCGATTAACCTCGCCGCTCTATTAAACCCGATACGAAAGCGTCTCTGTAGAGCTGAGGATGAAGCTTGGCCTTGGTCAAGTGCCCACATACAAGCTTCTTCAAACAAGTCATCCTCTTGTTCGTTGTATTGTTGCTTCTTTGCAAGATCTTCTTTGGCAATTAAGTAGTTTGGCTTTCTTTGTTTTCTTACAAACGATGTAACACGTTCAATTTCTTCATCTGAAACAAAGTTCCCTTGTAATCGAACTGGTTTAGACGAGCCATTTTCAAGGCAAAGCATATCCCCTTTTCCAAGTAGCTTCTCTGCACCACTCGTATCAAGAATCGTTCTTGAATCAATTTGAGAAGATACTGAGAAAGCAATACGGGTCGGAATGTTTGCCTTTATCAGTCCAGTAATGACATCAACTGAAGGGCGCTGAGTTGCTACTAATAAATGTATTCCACAAGCTCTTGCTTTCTGAGCTATTCTGCAAATTGCATCCTCAACATCTTGTGGAGATACCATCATGAGGTCAGCCAACTCATCGATGACAACGACGATATAAGGTAACTTATGCTGTGGTTCTCCATGTTCGATTGCTCTGTCATTATACCTTTTGATATCTCTTACACCAGCAGCAGCAAACTTTTCATACCGTTCTTCCATTTCGTCTACTGCCCACTTTAATGCTGTAGTCGCCTCTTTAACGTCATTGATAACAGGTGTAACAAGGTGTGGTAACCCATTGTAAGGTGCTAGTTCGACCATTTTCGGATCGATCAATAGCATTTTGACATCAGCTGGATTCGAATTTAATAACAAGCTCACAAGAATGGAATTAATACACACACTTTTACCTGACCCTGTAGCACCAGCGATTAAACCGTGAGGCATTTTGTGAATATCCGTAACTTTTGCGTTTCCTCCGATATCAAACCCTAAAGCCGCGTTCAATACAGCATCTTTTGATTGAAAAACGCCATTTCTAACGATTTCACGAATGAAAACAGGGCGACTACTCGGGTTTGGAACTTCAATACCTATAGCGTTCCGTCCTGGTATCGGAGCTTCCATACGAATATCTCTCGCTGCTAGACTCAATTTGATATCATCACTAAGGTTCGTAATTTTATTTACTTTCACCCCAGGACTCGGCTGAACTTCAAAGCGCGTCACGGTTGGCCCCATAGTAGCTCCAATGACGGTTGCTTGAACATTAAAGTTCTTCAAAGTGGATTCGAGCAGTTCACGTTGCTCCTCGAGCCATTGTTCATCATTACCTTCGTCACGTGGGGGAATATCTAATAGTGAAATAGGAGGTAGCTTGTACTCACCGTTTGATACTGGCTTTTTCACAAGGTGTCTACGATCACTCGCAAGCATCATTACATTGTATGGAACTTGAGGCTTAGGGCGTCCCTCTTCTCTCTTTTGTTCTACTTTCTTATTTTCTTTCTTAACCGGGCGCTCAATTTTTTCTTGTTCCTTATGTTCAACCGCTTGCTCTTGAGTGTTTTTTGTTTCAGGCAGATCCTCTTCAGAAGAAGGTTCTTCAGATTGTAGCGGTTCAGACGTTTCCTCTCTCTCAATGAATGAAGGGACGTCTACATGTTCTTCAAGCTCTCCAGTTGGTTCTTCCTCTTGTTCTTCTTCTGGTTTTTCTTCTGTTTCTGCTTCTTGTTCAATTGGAAGATCGATATCTTCAATAATTTGAAATGCTCGATCATCGCTTTTTTCTTCACCATCGTAGTCGCTAGATTGTTCTTGCTGCGTAAGCTCTTCCTCTTGTTGAATAGGCTGCTCCTCGAAGTGAGCTTCTTCATCCACTCCAATAGGTGAAGCGATTTCTTGTTCTTCTTCTCGGTCACCTTCTAAGTTCACTTGTTGACTATTCTCTTCAGGGTGGTTATCTGAAATAATTGTTTCTTTCTGTTCACCTATGAAATCGTCAGTAGCTGTGATTGAAGAGCTATCATCATCGATGGTAGGTTCACTCGTCTCTTCAGATTCTTCGAACTCAAGCGAGTCACTTTCTGATACAGAAGAATCTTGACTAATTTCATCATGCTTTTCGTTGAGTTCAGAAGAATAATGGTAATTGATTTCAGTTTCTTCAGAGCTATAATCAGTCGGATTGTGTATGAGCTGATCAATAACTTTATGTTCATTCAGCGGGGTATATTTATTACTATTTTCGGTCTCTTGAATTGCTTTCTCAACTTTCTCTGCTACCGGTCGTTTACTAAATCCATAGATCGGTGATGGAATATCAGTAGGCTTAAAATTAACACCGCCGAACTTTTTAGGTGGCTCATCCTGTGGTTCAGTTGTGTTTTTAGATACGTTCGGTTTAGAAATCGCTTGCTTTTTTGAGCTATCGTTCGTGTTCTTTGAAGTCCGTTGTTTTGATTCAGCAGGCTTAGGAGCATGACTACTCTTTTGACTATTCTTACTATCAACTTTTCTGCCGCTCTTATAAGACTCATCAGGAATTAAAGGAAAGCGAAAATTGCCATCACGAGGGTATTGATGAACTATTCTCGCTTCATTCTTTCGATCACCACTTTCAATTCTACCGATTGAGTTTCTACGATCTGGTTTTTGGTGTTCTTTAGGAGCTTGTGCTTTTTTCTCCTCAGTAGGGTCGTCCAATTCTTTTTCTTCATTTACATCAAATAATTTATTCAGTGCTTTTTTAAACCAATTATTACTCAATTAAAATCACCTTTTCTAGTTAAGCCTTTTAGCTTTTGTTCTTCTATTTTATCGGATATTCCCCTATCATTGTAAGGCACTTTCTAAAATCTTTCGTTAATTTAGGTGCTTCTTAGTCTAAATTAGTAAAATCGGTTCAATATCCCCATACAAAAAATAGCAAAAAGAAAAAACCTACTAGAAAATATCCTAGTAGGCTTTGAATTCCGATCCCATTTCATGAGCTTCTGAAAGAACTAAAATACCCTTTTCTTTTGGTGCATCTGGAAGATCCAGTTCTTTCGCTGAACAAATCATTCCAGATGAGTCGACGCCACGAAGGTTCGCATCTTTAATGATCATTCCAGACGGCATAACTGCACCAACCTTAGCCACGACAACCTTCTGCCCTTGATCTACGTTCGGAGCACCACACACGATTTGCAAACGCTCTTCTCCAACGTTAACTTGGCAAATGTTAAGCTTATCAGCATTGGGATGCTTTTCCATCTCTTCAACAAGCCCTACAACAAATTTTGGAGATGCATCATAAATAAGTTCATCTTCAAAACCATTCTCTTTAAGCAAGTGATTAACTGCAGAAACAAGTTCTTCGCTCTCTTCTACAAGACCAGCAGTGTTAATTGTATAAGTACTAGAAATATCAAAGATGTTGTATCCGATTGTTTGATTCGTTTCTTTACTGAAAACACGTGCAACGCTTCCCTTTCGTTCAACATCGCGATCATCTCGATCAGTGCTCCCTAGTGTTACAATCAGTGTGTCTCCGATACCTTCTTTGTTATAAAACAAGTTCATATTCCGCGTTCTCCTTTAGGTTATTGATCTTCTTTGGGTTTATTTTTCGCGAGGATAAAGACTGGTTCTAATTTGCCATCTTCATAAATGAATGGTAATCCTGTAACAGGCACAAGTCCATTTGAGAAAAAGTGCATCGTTAGCTGTGCAAGTGCATCATATCCACGCTCATTTTCAATATCAGCAAAGATCAACACATCTTGATGTGGAATAGCTACTGCTAATTCACCTTTCGTTTTTGAAGCCATATCCTCCAATAAAGACTGATTAAGCACACGACTTGCGTCATAGCCGTCATTTGTATTTAAAAAGTAAAAGGTACAGCCTGCAACTGAATCTGTCTTCATGTCAGTCGATAGACTACGTACGTTAAACTTCGAAACCTCTTGAAGCGTTTCTTTCGTCATCCCCTCTTTCTCAAGCCACTCCTTATCGATCAGACGATAGGATTTGCCAAGATCAAGAGCATAGTAAATTCTCGTCTCTGCAGTGTGTTCATCAAATACGAGAGGTACGCCAGAGTCAGTCTCAGAAGGGAATGAACCAGACCTAATAACAGGGAAAATGTTGTTTTCACTTCCGCTTAATTGCTGGTTATCATTCATTGCTTTCAACGTTTCTTCTACATGATGAACAATTTCATCCAGGAGAGTCTCTTTCCGTTCTTCATATTTTGCAGCTAGTCCTTTTAAAGAAAGGCTCATACCTTTTCCTGAGCTTTTCGTTTCAATACGCAGCTTTTCTTCCTTCTTGTTATATGTAAGTTCACGGTCTTCATTTTGAAGGCGCGTTTCGAGCAATTTTCGTAAATCTTTTGGTTCCATTTTTTTCACCACCCTGCAAGTTCAATAAGAGTTGTCACTTCATGATACCACGAAAGTTCTATAGACAAAAACAAAGCTATGATTAACATAGCTCAAGATTGTCGAGGAAGTATTAAGGACCATTCGCCACGGGTATGGTAGTGATTTCCGCTTCAGGATGCTCGCTTTCCGCGGGGCGGGCGGTGAGTCTCCTCGTCGCTTTCAAAACGCTCCTGTGGGGTCTCACCTGTCCCGCACGTCCCGCAGGAGTCGAGCATCCTTCCGCTCCAATCAACATTGATATGTGGTTTCGAAAATAAGAAAAGCCATTAAATTACTTTTAGGGATATAAAACAGAGGACTACTTTATCATAATCAGTCGGAAAGTTTGCTTTGATTGATTGCTTTTTAGTAGGAGTGAATACCACTTGACTCCCGTGGAAAACGGGCGTTCGTCCACAGGGGTCTTGTGGTATTCAAACTCCTACGAAATAGGGAACACAATAATCAGGTTTTTCCACAAACTGAAACAATGATTAACATAGCTCTGTTCTTCCTTATTTAACACTAGATAAAAATTCCTCGATCTCATCACGAGTTTTTCGTTGCTTGCTCACAAAACGTCCCGTTTCTTCACCTTCGTTGAATGCAACAAAGCTAGGAATCCCAAAAACGTTTAATTCCTGACATAGTTCGATATGTTCATCTCGATCTACATAGTAAAATGTTAATTCGCTATGCTCTTGTTCGAGTTCTGGAAGAAATGGCTCGATTACTCTGCAATCAGGACACCAGTCAGCAGAAAATAAGAAAACTGATTTTCCCTCGTTCATGGCTTTTACATATTCTTCGTGTTTTTCAAAAGTCTTCATGTTTATCCTCCTATACTTACTCAGTCGATATTTTCATATCTCCAAACTTAATAAGATCTTTTTTCCTCATTAACTCGGATATTATCAAACTAATCAAAGCTGGTCCAATAATATGCAAAAGAAGGATGGCGATCCAAATGTCAAAACTAGATCCCATCACATTAATTGTCATGATTTGACCTACAAATCCACTCGTACCCATTCCTGCCCCTGAAGGATTATTGAGCATACCGATCCAGCCACTTCCAAAAGGTGCAAGAATTGCACCCGCCAAAGTTGGAGGGAGTAAGATCCATGGGTTTTTGACAATATTAGCGACTTGGAGCATGGATGTGCCTATACCTTGCGCAATAAAGCCACCAAAACCATTCTCCCTATAGCTGCTTACACCAAAGCCTATCATCTGAGCGGCACAACCGATTGTGGCTGCACCAGCTGCGATTCCCTCTAAACCTAGCATGATTGCAATCGCTGCACTTGAAATGGGGGCGGTTAGCGCTAATCCCATCAAAACCGCTACGATAATTCCCATTAGTATAGGACGTTGTTCCGTTGCCCACATGATCAGTGAACCAAAATTCTGCATGAACGCATTTATTCCAGGTCCAGCAAGTGCAGCTGTCCCAAATCCAGCAAAAATGGTAACCATTGGAGTTATGATAATATCTAGCTTTGTTGATTTTGATACGAGTTTACCAAACTCAGCAGCAATAATTGCAGAAACATAGCTTCCGGCAGGCCCACCAAGCTCTGCACCTGCAGCCCCAGCTAGTAACGAGGCGAACAACACAAGTGGTGGTGCTCCTAGTCCATAGGCAACCGCTACACCAATAGCTGGTCCCATTAAACTCATTGCTAATTCACCTATAGGTATAAGAAAACTCGCCCACGCAACTTGTTCACCAATGGTTTTTAATATTAGACCAATAATAAGCGAAGAAAATAATCCAAGAGCCATATAACTAAGCGCTGTAACGAAATAGATACGTGGTGAAAGAGAGACACCTTTTCTTTCCAATAATCCCTTCATTTCTTTCTCCCTCCAATATACTTCAATCATTAGTATACACAATCTCTAATGTTTAACGCTGATAAAAGGGAATCGTTTCTCAATTCAAATAATTGGGAACACAGAACGTGATTATGCTACAATAACAGCGTTAAAACTAGAGGAGGCGTTACGAATGGAACTTACAGTATACTTAGCAGGACAAATCCACGACAACTGGCGAGATGAGTTGAAGGTAAAGTCAAAAGAAATGGACCTTCCCATTTCATTTGTAGGGCCAATGGAAAACCATGATCGCTCAGATAATATTGGAGAAGAAATTAAAGGCGAACAGCCAAACGCCGTTTTCAAAGACGAAGCTGCGTCTGAAATCAATAACTTTCGAACACAGGTGCTACTAGGCAAATCTGATGTTGTCATCGCATTATTTGGTGATAAGTATAAGCAATGGAATAGCGCTATGGATGCAGCAACAGCTGTTGCACTTCAAAAGCCGCTTATTCTTATTAGACCTGAATCACTGCATCATCCTCTTAAAGAACTCGCAAACAAAGCACAAGTCGTTGTTGAAACACCTGAACAAGCACTTCAGGCATTATCCTATATATTTGAAACGGATTAATTCCGGTAATAGTCATACTGTCCAAAGAGCAGCGATACAATATGCTCATACATGGCAGTCCTTGTGATGGCGCCCTTCGTTACGATTCCGATGGCGCCTTCTTTTTTGTTTACATGTGCACGACTAGCAAAGTCTGACATGACTGGTCCTAGCTCTTCTCCACCAATAACCCTCCGTTTAATTTCTTCCGGTAAAGGAAACCGTGCACCACCCGCAACAATTTCTTTCCCAACACCGTCAACGAGTACGCCCCAATTACAAACGAACAAATCTTGCCCGATTTGATACACCCCACCTTCTAAACCTATTCCAATATCTGCATCTCCTTTTTCTAGAGATGCAAAAGCTCGTTGCTTAGCGCCATCTATCGTTTCTTCATCACCCCATGGTTGGTCTGAAACCCCAGACGGAACGTCATAGCCTGCTACTTCATATGTCGTTACTGATCGAACGGAATTTACTTTGACTGGATTCAGGGAACCTACAGCAACTTTTTTCATACGATATACCCTCCTACTTGTGCCTATACGAATGAAAAAGGAGCCTAGCGGCTCCTTTCCCCTATACTCTACTTTTTATTTGATCAACCGTATTTTGATCTGTCGTTCTAACCAATTTGAACAATAACTCTTTTGCAGCTGCATAATCATCAACATGAATAATAGATGAAGAGGTATGAATATATCTTGAGCAGATGCCGACTACTGCTGATGGGACACCATTATTCGATAAGTGAACTCTTCCCGCATCGGTTCCACCTTGAGAAATGAAATACTGATACGGTATATTGTTACTTTCAGCTGTATCAAGAACAAAGTCTCGAAGTCCCTGATGGGTTACCATCGAACGGTCATAGATACGAAGCAGTGCCCCTTTTCCAAGTTGACCAAATTCATTCTTATCGCCGGTCATATCATTTGCTGGACTCGCATCTAATGCATAGAATAAGTCGGGTCCAATAAGATTTGCTGCTGTTTGCGCTCCTCTAAGTCCAACTTCTTCTTGTACTGTAGCACCAGAATAAAGTTCGTTTGGTAATTCCTCGTTCTGCATTTCCTTCAGAAGTTCAATAGCAAGTCCAACTCCATATCGATTGTCCCATGCTTTCGCCATAATTTTCTTGTTATTAGCCATTGGAGTAAATGGACAAACAGGTACGATTTGTTGACCAGGACGAACACCGATTCTCTCAGCATCTTCCTTATTATCGGCACCGATATCGATCAGCATATCTTTTACTGCCATTGGCTTCTGGCGCTTCGCTTCATCAAGAAGATGTGGAGGGATTGAGCCAATAACACCTGGAATCGGGCCATCCGTTGTCATTACTTGTACCCGCTGAGCAAGTAAGACTTGACTCCACCATCCACCTAGTGTTTGAAAACGCAACATGCCGTTCTCCGTAATCGACGTCACCATGAATCCAACTTCATCCATGTGTCCAGCAACCATAATTTTCGGTCCCTTGTTCTCACTACGCTTCACACCAAATACACTACCAAGATTGTCTTGGATGATTTCATCAGTATATTTGCTAATTTCACCTTTAACAAACTTCCTTACATCATGCTCAAAGCTCGGAGCTCCTTGAAGCTCAGTTAGTGTTTTAAATAGGGATAGCGTTTCTTCATTCATATATGTATCTCCTCTCTACAATAAGTACCTCCTTCATTGTATCGAATTCCATAATGTGTTGCTAGTCGTTTGAATTTTCAGCTTAAGTAGTTGGTACATGAAACAACTTCAGATATACTGAAAGAGGAAACAAAATAGACGTGAATAGAAGGGAGAATAGATTATTATGAGAATGAGAGATGTACTACTAGGCGCGCTTATCGGAGCAGGAGCTGCTATGGCAGCAACCTCTTTGACAACTTGCAAAAAATCAGCGATTCCGCCTGAGAAGGCTCTTAAATCTGTTAAAGAAGCGGTTAAAAATTCATATGCCGTCAAAGGATCCTGGATTCATATGAAAACCGATTCGATCAATAAGTTCGATGTACCATTCACCGTATATTCTGGTGGGTTAACGTGTGAAAAAGAGGGAAGATTAGAGCAAATGGATTTCTTGGTTGATGCAAATACAGGTACGATTGTAGAACTTCAAAAGCAATAAATTTAAGCCCTCTACCAATTTGGTAGAGGGCTTAAATTCATTCAATATTAAAATGTTGTGTTCGTATCATAAACATTGTTCTGTAGTTTGAATCCAAGAGTTGAGTACCAGCCTTTAATGAACACTAGTACAATAAGTGCTGGGACTATGATCATAAGAGCATGAAGGAACAGTACTACTCCCATATGCAAATGAGAACCAGTTTCTTCAGCATGACTGTCTTTGAATTCTTTCGCTTGTTCTAGGTCAAGAACTTTTGTATCAGGAATGACTGCGTTCGCCTCTGTATCATAGAAAATAACCTGTGTGTGATCTTCAAAGAAGATGTTATCACGAACAGTTTGGAAATCTACAACCATCATCGTTACCTGACTAAATTCTTTATCCGCAGAACTACTTACTTCAAAACTGTCTGATTCTTTAATAGAAAGAGACCCTTTGTCATAGTCATAATGTTCTTCACCAATATAACTAGCGACGCCCTTTTCTACCTTATCGCTGACATTTGCTTCAGCATGAACAGCTGTACCTGCAAACGGAAATGCGACTAAAAGAGCTAAAATAAGAGCAAAAATCCCTTTTTTCATCATTATTTCCTCCTTCCAACTACAAATCATCCAATTATTATCATATCATATTTTGTCTATTATTCTACTAACATTTTTTAGAAATGAACATTCTGTAACATCTTCCATATACAACCAAAACAGGCTTTTCCTCATAAAAAAAGAACCGGAAAATCCGGTTCTCATTAGGTTATTGCATAACTGGCTTTTTTTCATTTTCTTCATCAAATTGACTGCTAATTTCTTTCGAACGAACTGCAGCGTTTCGAACAGCTTCAAGAAATGCATCTCCTCCACCATTCTCATACAACGCTTCAAGTCCTGCTTGGGTTGTACCGTTTGGTGAAGTGACTTTCTTTCTAAGTTCAGAAGGAGAATCTTCTGACTGTTCTGCCATCATTCCAGCTCCTAGTACGGTTTGAACAGCCATCTTACGTGCTGTTTCTTCCTCTAGACCACCTTCGACAGCAGCTTTTTCTAGGCTCTCGATCACATAATAGATATATGCTGGTCCACTGCCTGCAACACCAGTAAATACATCCATCTGTTCTTCTTTAATGACAACTGTATCTCCGATTGAACGGATAAGAGCTCTTGCCATTGTAATTTGCTCTTCATCCACATATTCTCCTGCTGCAAGTGCAGAGATGGACTTTCCAATCATGCTAGAAGTGTTCGGCATCACACGAATAACTGGTTGTTCGCCTTCTAAGCTTTCTTCGATAAAGGCCGATGGAACACCAGCTAATACTGACAATAGTAGCTGTTCGTTTGTAATATATTCTTCAATTCCCTTGAGTGCTTTTTCAATATCTTTCGGTTTCATAGCCAAAATTACAACATCCGCTTCACGTACAGCGAATTCTATACTTTGCGTCGCTAGAACTCCGTGGTTTTCCATAAGTTCTTGACGTCTTTCTTCATTGCTTCTATTCGTCATAATAATTCTTTCAGGTTCAATTGTACCCGATTCGATCATTCCTGCTGCCATTGCTTCTGCCATTGAACCCGCTCCGATAAACGTTACGGTTTTATTCTGTAGCATGATTTCCTCCTTTGAATTTCCAACAAATCATCTGACTTTTCGTCTACGGTCATTTATACTAACACTGCTTCCCACACGCTTCAACCGTTATGTAGGAATTAAAAAGCATTTGTACAAGATAGTTAGTGAAAACGTTATCATTTACACCTGGGACGCTTTTGCATGAATGAGATGCGGATATATGCTCTCTCATCGCTTCTCACACCATCTCATCGAAACTCAAATTCTTACAACAATTGGATATTATCGTCTGACAGGAATGAATGAACGTCTTAATATAAGGAATCATTCTCACAATGAGTTAGTTTGGAGCGGAAGGAAGCTCACCGCCCGAAAAGCTAATATCCTGGACCGTAAATCACTCCTATTCATGGTTAACAGGAAAATAAAAAGCTGCCGAGATTTTCTCGACAGCTTGAAGGCTCCCTATGAAGCCTCTCATTTCTATGCTACCTGTGGTTTAGATTTCTTTAGAAGACCTACCATCAGTGCAGTCACGATCGTACCGATCACAATAGCAAGAAGATAGAGAAGAATATGCTGAACAGAAATATTGTTCACTGACCACATAACAAATGCGCCTCCGTGAGGAGCTGGCAGGCCAATATTAAAGAGCATCGTTAAAGCGCCTGCAACTGATGACCCTACAATAATAGAAGGAATGACGCGCGCAGGGTCAGCAGCAGCGAATGGGATAGCACCCTCTGTAATAAACGAAGCACCCATTACATACGCAACTTTGCCTGCTTCTCTTTCTGTTTTGTTAAACCGCTTCTTAAAGATCGTTGTTGCTAGTGCTAATCCTAAAGGAGGTGTCATACCACCCGCCATGATTGCAGCATGATAAGTGAGGTTCCCTGCATCGATCATCGCGATACCAAAAGTAAATGCCGCTTTGTTGATTGGTCCCCCCATATCTACAGCCATCATACCCCCCAGAATCAATCCAAGTAGGAGTTTGTTCGTCGTACCAAGACCGCCTAACCAGTTTTCTAACCCAGTGTTCATTGCTTGTACTGGTTCAATGACTACGTACATCATTATCATGCCCGTGATAAAAATACCAAATAGCGGATATAACAGAACGGGTTTGATCCCCTCTAGCGATTGTGGAAGACCAGAAAATACTCTTTTAAGTAAAAGTACAGCGTACCCTGCAAGGAAACCAGCGATGAGCCCTCCAAGAAAGCCCGCTCCGTTAGTAGATGCCATTAAGCCGCCTACTAGTCCAGGAGCAAGACCAGGTCGATCTGCAATACTCATCGCAATGAAACCTGCTAGTACTGGAATCATAAGGGCAAATGCGTTGCCTCCACCAATCGTACTTAATGCCTCAGCAAAAGCATTGTAGCTGGGATGATCAGGATCAGCAGCATTGATTCCAAAGATAAACGATAAAGCGATCAAAATACCACCACCGACAACAAGAGGCAACATGTTCGATACACCGTTCATCAAGTGTTTATAAAATGCTGGCTGCTTTCCTTTTCTCTCATTTTTCTTTTCGTTGATTTCATCTTCATATGAAGAAGTGTTGCTATAGATTTCAGCTTCCCCATTGGCTGAACGCTTTAATAGTTCTTCAGGTTTTCTAATTGCTTCCGCAACAGGCACCTCGATCACCTTCTTGCCCTTGAAGCGTTCCATCTCAACTTTTGTATCAGCGGCAACAATAACACCGTCTGCTTCTTGTATATCGTGATCAGTTAATTTGTTTTTAACGCCTCCTGATCCGTTCGTTTCAACTTTTAGTGAATAACCAAGCTCAGCTGCTTTTGACTTTAGCGCATCAGCAGCCATGTAAGTATGCGCGATACCTGTTGGACACGCTGTAACCGCTAACAATTTGGTTGTATGTGTTGTATCTTCAGATGCTTTCTCCTCTTCTTGTTCTTCCTCTTTAGCATCAAAAGCGCTCAAAACTTCATCAGTAGACGTTGCGTTGATCAATACGTTACGAAATTCATTATCCATTAGGAAGGAGGAAAGCCTTGAAAGTGCCTCAAGGTGAGTTTGATTCGCCCCTTCAGTAGCTGCGATCATGAAGAATAGGTGAGCTGGTTGACCATCTAGTGAATCATAGTTGATTCCTTTATCAGAACGACCGAATACGATAGCAGGTCTTTTTACTGCAGAAGTTTTTGCGTGTGGAATAGCGATTCCTTCTCCAATACCAGTCGTACTTTCTTTTTCGCGCTTATGAATCGCTTCTTTAAATCCCTTTACATCATTTAAATGACCAGCACGATCTAGCTTATCTGTCAGCTCTTCGATTACATCACCTTTCGAAGTCGACGCGAGATTAAGAATCATCGTTTCTTTTGTTAATAGCTCTGTTATCTTCATCCGAATACTCTCCCCTTTCTTATATGGAACGTACAGTTATCCTTGTCCTCAACGTTTCAATATCTTCTTTTGTACAGAAGTCATTTGAAAAAGCACTTGCGCTCCCGGCAGCGATACCTGTGTGAAATCCATCCTTTAATTTTCTCGTTTTTAAATAGGTGCTAAGAAAACCAGCGACCACAGAGTCACCTGCTCCCACAGAGTTTTTCACTTCACCCTTTGGTGCATTTCCTACAAAGTCCCCCTGTGATGATAAGAAGACTGCGCCTTTCTCAGCTAGTGAAATGATGACGTTTTGCGCACCCAAATTCCGAAGCTCTCTGCCGTATTTAGTTGCCTCTTCAATTGAAGTAATCTTAACTCCAAAGAATTCACCTAGCTCATGATGATTTGGTTTGACTAAGAACGGTTTTGAACGAATCACTTCTTTTAAGGCAGCGCCTTTTGTATCAACGATCGCTTCGACACCTTCTGGGAGTGATTCAATAATGCGTGAATAAATAGAAGACGGGACGCTGGCAGGAACGCTCCCTGCTAATACAACGATGTCACCAGAATAAAGTTCCGAAAGTTGTTTATACAGCGTTTCAAGAGATGTTTCATCAATATCAGGAGATTGCCCATTTATTTCTGTTTCTACTTCTGCTTTCAACTTAATATTGATTCTTGTATCCCCATCCACCTTAATAAAGTGAGGTGATAACCCTTCTTCTTTAAGTGCTGTCTCGATAAATTCTCCTGTAAAGCCTCCAACAAATCCAAGGACTTTCGAATCGAATCCGAGGTTATGAAGAACCCTGGATACGTTGACACCTTTTCCTCCTGCGAACTTCTTATCGTGATCGACAATATTAACTTGACCTGGCTCAAAATTAGCTAAGCCTACAATATAATCAACTGACGGATTTAATGTAACTGTATAAATCATGACTTCACCACTTCTATTGTTGTTTGTTCACTAATTTTAGTTAAATTTGATTCAGTAAAATGACTAGTAATAATCGTGCATTCATGTAGATCAGCTACCTTACTAAAAGCAGTTTCTCCAATTTTTGAATGATCTGCGATTACATAAGACTCTCTAGATAGATCGATCGCAGTTTTCTTCATAATGGCTTCCTCAGGATCTGCAGTCGTGTAACCGAAAGATTCGTGTATACCGTTTATTCCTATAAAACTTTTGTCAAAACGGTAAGTCGCAATACTTTCGAGTGCTTTCCCACCGATCATTGCACCTGTAATTGGTTTGAGTTTCCCCCCTACTAAATAGGTCGTGATTCCTTTATCAAGAAGCGTTTCCACTACTTGATAGCCATTTGTAACCACAATTAAGTTCTTGCTTGAAAGGTGTTCTGCTAACTTCTGAGTTGTTGTACCTGCATCAAGGAAGATACAGTCTCCATCTTCTATTAGTCCTGCTGCATAACTTGCTATACTCGTTTTTTCTTGTAAGTTCTGAGAGGACTTTTCGTTAAGGGAAGGCTCAGTCCATTTGGTTCTATATTGAGTCGCACCTCCGTGCACTCGCTTTAACTTCTCAGCTTCCTCAAGCTGAACAAGATCACGACGAATCGTAGAGATCGATGCTCCTGTCACTTCACTTAGCTCATGGACTGTTGCATTACCTTGTTCTTTTAGTACTTGCAATATGATGAAATGGCGTTCCGCTGTTAGCACATGTTCACCTTCTCTCTGATCATTTATTTAAACTCATTATATTGGAAGCACTTTCAAAAATCAATCATTTTCATTCAAATTAATTCAAAATCAATCATTTTCATTCATTTCACTCATAATAGTTATGACCGCAAAAAAAGGACTGCACAAGCTGCAGCCCTTTCTCTTACTATTTTTCTCTTTTCACTTCATCTACAATCTCATAATCCGTATTCCACTTAAGCGCTCGATAACTTGCATCGTGATAAAAGATAAACCACGCGTTGTCATGAACAGCTTCTTTTATCCACTTTTCCTTGGCATAGATAGACGTCATAGGATAATCATCATAAGCTAGTACCCAGAGTGGATTAGCGTGAGCGTGTGTCGGCATCAAATCGGCCATATGAATCAGTTTTTGACCGTTTTCAACCATTGTAATGATCGAATGGCCGTCACTGTGGCCCCCAGTGTGATGCATCGTTAGGCCTGGTAATACTTCCATCGCTTCATGAAACGTTTGAACCTGACCCTCAACCGCTTCCCAATTCTCTTTCCAATATGTATTCTTGGAACGAATATTCGGGTTTTTCATCTCATTCCATTCAACTTCTGATGTGTAAATGACTGCATTCGGAAATACAGATCTATACCCTTCACCAACTGGCTCTGTCAGCCCAGACGCATGATCGAAATGCAGATGAGTCATTAATATGATATCGATGTCATCGACAGTAAGTGATAGGTCAGCTAAGCTGCTTTTCACTTCGGATTCTTCATTAACCCCATAGTTTCTTTTTTGTTTATCCGATAACTTGCCATATCCAATTCCTGATTCTATTAGAATATTCTTTCCTTGCCATTGTACTAAGAGTGGATCCGTTCTTAATTCGATCTGGTTACGCTCATTTACCGGGTATTTCTTGCTCCAAAGTGGTCTTGGTACAACGCCAAACATTGCGCCACCATCCATATGAGTAACTCCACCTCTTAACCAACTAATCGTTAAAGATCCCAACTGAAACTTTTCCATGACGTTCTCCTTTCGCCTACATGTTATTGGCTTATTTTCTCATTAACAGGAAGCGCTTTCAAATAAATCTAAAAAAAGAACCGATTTATACGGTCCTTTTATCGAAACTGAGCAATACAGCGGTAAATCCTGCTGCCTTTTGCTGAGAATTTCTCTTCATATTCAGTCATGATATTCTCTTCAAAGTCGCTGTTATGCAAATCAAGACTCACTTCATGAAGCACCATACCATAATTCGAAAAGCTGTGAAGCGCATACTCAAAAAGTCCCTGATTATCCGTCTTGAAATGAACTTCACACTCCGGTTTCATAACCGTTTCGTATAGTTCTAAGAATGAACGGTACATCAAACGTCTTTTTTCATGGCGATTTTTCGGCCATGGATCAGAAAAGTTCAAATAAATTTGATTCAATTCATTCTCATTGAATAGTTCAGTTAAGTCTTGAGCATTCTCGTTTAATAGACGAACGTTTGTGATGTTTTCCTCGATTAGTTTTTCTAAAGCGGAAACCATTACACTTGCCGATAATTCAATACCAACAAAATTTATATCAGGATTCTGCTTAGCCATTCCTATGATAAATTGTCCTTTACCTGTTCCTACTTCCAAATGAATCGGGTTCGTATTTCCAAATACCTCGTTCCATTTGCCTTTGCACTCAGAAGGAGAGGCTGTTACTAGGTTAGGATTTTTAGCAAACATATCCTCTGCCCAAGGTTTATTACGTTGACGCATACTTTCACTTCCTTAATTCCCTATCTCATTTCACACAATCGACATTTTACCATGAAATTATAGGAATAGGAAGGTCTCATGAAGGCAATCCCCCTCCATATATGTTATCTTGTACTAAAGAAAAATGATAAATAGGAGGAGTCGTATCATGGAACACTTTCTAATTATGTGGGCACCATGGATCGTTATCTTCTTATCTGTCCTCGCCCTATTCGGATGGGGAGCAAAAGGAGATACAAAGTAAATCACTTACAAGTTGTTAAATGATTTATATTACTTCATAAGACCAACATATCAGATTCGTTCTTGTCTAGATATGATGGATAGACGGGCCGTTCTGTTGGGCTGACAGCGATCTAGTAGGAGTCAAGCGGTTTTCAAACTCCTAAGGTATTGGGAGCGCAAAAATAAAGTTTCACAAGCTAACACGGACAATACAAGTCCGTGTTTTTTATTTTCTTACATAATAAGGCATGGTTATTGTAATCCTACTAATTAGAATTGATTTAGGAGGAATGAACATGCCACTTACTCATCAACATCAGCTCATGATATTAGCGGACATTTTGACGAACCATCAAACTGATTGTGCTGGCACGGCTTCTGAGTGTGAACAAGTTCAAAGACTTACGAAATTGCTGAAACAAAACCACAACATCGCTCCTGAGATTCAACAAATATTAGAACAGGTCGAGGAGTATAGTTCGACTGGAGCACAACAAGTTGATTTATTAAACCATATAGAAACCCACCAGCCAGATTTAAGCCAGTGGGTCGAAACGATCAATCATTATCAATAAGTCGATTTTTGATTAGATTCAATAAATCTCTTTTCCAATATTCCACTTCACCATAAAGACCTTTGTAGTCGTACCAATAAATGGATAGGAGTGTTTGAGCAAGAACATACCAGTACATTCTTTTCCTAAGCCCATGTGTAACAGATAAACCGTAGTGGCTCAACCAATCTTCCCATTCATTTTTTGGTACGTACCAATAGAGGAGCATCCCAATATCCAAAGCAGGATCTGCTACGACCGCACCATCCCAATCGATCAAGTATAAATTCCCTTCGTCACTGAACATCCAATTATTATGATTGACGTCACAATGACATACGACTTTTTCTACGTGATCGAGATTATCCTTATTTGAAGCTAGATATGTTAAAGCACTCTGTACTTCTTCATCATTTCTATAATGACCCTCGAACTTCTGAATCAGGTCGTTATAAATGACATCTGGAGACAAAGGCTTTTTCCCAAGACGATGTAGCATTCTAAGAAGTTCTGAAGAACGATGAATTTTCCTTAGCAGCTTCGCTACTCGAGGTTTCTTCATCTCAAAAGCCTTCAACTCTCTTCCTGGCAGCCATTTCTGTGCTGTAATGACGTCACCATTCTCAAGTCGCTTAGTCCAGAGAAGCTTCGGTACAATTCCTTCCGCCGACAAAACAGCCAGAAAAGGCGAGGAGTTCCTCTTAAGGAATAGTTTCTCGTCTCCATATTGAGCTAAGTATGCTTCACCTGTCGCTCCGCCAGCAGGGGTCACCTGCCAGCCTTCGCCTAAAATGTTCTCCAACAAATTCACCTTCGATTTCTGTTAGTTTGTAGATTCTGGAAGTTTTGACCTCTGCTTTGGCGGCAGAATCTCTGGACGTTGTTCAAAACCGCCTACGAATAAAAAATTATAACACAGGTTAATGAATTCTTCATGTTTTTATTCGATCTTAATGAGTACAACAGTGTTTAAAGGAGCTACAAAGATTGAGCTATCTTCCGTTTTATCCAATGGGTCGACACCAGCTTGTATGCCATCAGCTAGTATCCACTTTTCGCCTTCACCTATATAGACCCACTCAGAATGATGCCCAGCATTATGAACAACGACGAGCGTTTCTCCACTATTTTCTTGAGTAATACGATAAGCGATCGTTGAGTCTGGTGTATCAATAAATTGAATGCTATGCATTTCATGAATCTCGGCCATTCTTAGTGCCGAAAAGTACTTTCGAATTTCAATGAGACCTTTTATATACGTAACGTTCTCTTTCACAGCTCTCAATCTTCTCCAGTCAAACTTGTTAACTCGGTCTGGTGATTTATAACTGTTTTCAACACCGTTTTTTGTTCTAAAAAACTCCTGCCCAGCATGCAGAAAAGGGATGCCTTGAGAAAGGATCGTAATGGCTGAAGCAAGCCGATGCATTTGATGCTTACTTTCCTCGCTCGAGTGAGGATGGCTTCGACTTAACCGATCCCATAACGTGTGATTATCATGACATTCTACATAGTTTACCGATTGAGAAGCTGTTATGAAATAATCATCAATACTACCCATTATACACTTCTTTACATCTTCTTTAACTGAGAAATTTCCCGTAGCAAACCCAGAAGAATGCGTATCGAACAATTTACCTTTGACAGAGTCTCTGAAACGATCATTAAAGAAACCGATTCTCGGTAGTTCCTTTGCATGAGAAATCGTAGCCTTTCGGTAATCAGGTAGGATTGTGTTTAAGTGCCACCCCTCACCAAATAAAAGAATTGTTGGATCGATACAGTCTATTTCATACCGGACTTCTTTCATCGTTTCTTTATCGTGAATGCCCATTAGGTCAAATCGGAAGCCATCGACACCAAACTCTTTAGCCCAATATGTGACCGAATCGAGCATTAGTTTTCTCATCATCTTTCTTTCTGAAGCTGTATCGTTTCCGACGCCTGTTCCATTAGATGGCTTACCCCCGTGATCATAGCGAAAATAATAACCAGGAACAATTTTCTCTAAGTTTGAAGCCTCAAGGTGGTATACATGATTATATACCACATCCATTATTACCCGTAGACCCTTGTTGTGGATGGCAGCAACCATTTCTTTCACTTCACGTATTCTCGTATAGGGGTGGTGAGAATCTGTAGAGTAGCTACCTTCAGGCACAAAATAATGGATAGGGTCATATCCCCAGTTATATTGTGGATCTGCCTTCATCTCGTCTACACTACCGAAATCCATAATAGGCAACAACTCTACATGGGTTGCACCCAACCATTTAATATAGTTAAGCCCCTGTGGAATTCCATCCTTATCTGGTAGCTCTTCAGTGAACGCTTTGTATTTCCCCTTGTATTTCAAACCACTCTTTGACTGGATGCTAAAATCTCTTACGTGTAACTCATAAATAATCGAATCAGAGGGTTTGGCATGAGTCGGTTTACTTGTAGGATCCCAATTTTGGGGATTCGTTTTCGCAAGGTCTGCAACCATACCAAATTTGCAATTAGAAGTTGCAGCTTTCACATAAGGATCTACGACTTCTTTCGTACTTCCGTTCACTCTCACGCTATACGTGTACAGCGTACCTTCTCCGTACCCATTTGCTTCACAATCCCACAGACCTCTTTCCTGACGAAGCATTGGAATTTCATTCACCTTTTGAAACGAATCATTATATATATTCACAATAACGTTTGATGCAGTAGGCGCCCAAACCTTGAATAAGGTACCTTTTTTCGTTATGAAATTCCCAAGGTCTCCATCATAATGATACCGTTCATCAAAACCTTTCGTTCGAACTACTTTCCCCGTCATGACTAAAGATTCTTCACCACTAGCATGTTTCAGGTAGTATTCTGTCCCAGGCGTATAGTCAGTATCTGTCAATAACGAAACAACTCTCTTCTTTCCAAGCTTGAAATCCCCATTGATTTCAAGTTTGATATCAAGGTGACCGTCCGTTAGGATGAATTCTCGATAATCGTTTATTCCTTCTTCAACCATTACCGTTATGACATTGAAATCATCCCAATAAGCTGTAAATGCGTGACTATCTTTATGATAATTAGAGTGATTTCCCATCAAACCCATCCTTTACAAAGGTGTTTACACACTATCTTATTTCTGTTTAAGAAACATGACCGTTTTGACAAAACTTCTTATAGCCAATTTATTAGGATAGGCGCTATGATCGATACACATAATGCACAAAGACTCATACCTATTGAACTAACGGCGGCTTCTTCTTGACCATATTCAAGCGCCTTTGCTGTTCCAATAGCGTGTGAAGCGGCACCGAAAGCCATTCCGATTCCAAGAAAGTTTGAAATGTTGAATCGTTTTAAGACCCACGGACCTGTTACTGCGCCCCCAATTCCTGCAATCATGACGAAGATTACTGCAAGAGCTGGTTCTCCCCCGATTATTTTTGCGACTTCCATCGCAACGGGTGTTGTCACATTCTTCGGCACAAAAGAAGAGGTTATCACGGCTTCAAACCCAAACAACATAGTCAGCCAATATCCAGAGAGAATTCCTAACAAACTAGCATACAAGACTGTTGAAAGCAGTTCTTTTTTGTACCTTTCTAGAAGTTTCCGTTGTTTATAAAGTGGAAAAGCAAGAGCCACGATTGCGGGCCCCAAAAATGCATCGATGTATTTTCCACCACTAAAATATGTATCATAGGAGATGTCCATCGTAGTAAGTATGAGAACTAATAAAGTAGTACCTGTGAGGATTGGAATTAGAAATGGATAAGGCCATACCTGATAGATACGGTTCAATACGATATAAATCACGATTGTGAACAAAAACCAGAATAATATTCCTAATATAAACATGACGCTAATCCTTTCGATTAACAAGTGTCTGACCAATCCAGCCAGTTGTTATCATAATAAACAAGGTGCTTACTAGTACTATCGGAATTAACCATAGACTTTTTCCAGTAAAGAAATCGAGATGATTCATTATTCCAACCGTTACAGGTATAAAGAAAAGCGGAAGGTGGTTTAACAAAAACGTTGCTCCCTTAGAAATCCATTGTTCAGGTAGCACCCTTGTATATAAACAGATTAAAAGCAGAACCATTCCCAAAACACTTCCAGGAACGAGTAAATCAAATAGATTTTGAATCAAAACACCCATCAAATAAAATCCAAACAATACCCCTAGTTGTAAAATCGTAATGAACAGGTTACTTTTTGAAATCATAACGCTCAACACACTTATACCTAGGACTATCTGATGGAGATACACGAAACAACCCGATACTCTGAATCTCGTGGGATTTCTTTTTGATCTCCGGCATATTACGACCTATTTTCTTTTCAGGGTCTTTCCACTTCTTAGCGAGAGTTATATGTGGACGGTACTCTCTTGTATCTTTTTTGAAACCAGCTTCCGCACATGACTCGACCACTAATTCATGGAGCTCCTCAAGGCTTTTACTCTTTTCGACCTCTACATATAAAACGCGCGGTTGTGACAGCTTGCCAAATACCCCGATACTTGTAGGAGTAATCTCAAATGGTGTTATATTTCTAGTTATTTCCTTAAGACGCACACGTAAATCACCCAACTGTTCTTCTGTTGCCTCTCCCAGAAACATCAATGTAATATGAAAATCTTTTGGATGGACAATATGTTTGAATAAGGAAGTATCTAACGACTGTTGTAATGTTTTTAATTCCGAATGAAGTCTCTCGACTGAAATCGCTATGAAATAATGGTTGCTCATAAACCTAACCCACTCCTTTAGGTCTCATTAATATTCTACCAAAAAACTGAATCTTCTTGCATTTATCTTTTAAGCCGACTTCTTATTCCTATACTTTATCATTTGCTATAATAGGGAACAGTATAAAGATGAGTCATACTTACGATAGGAGTTTACCTTATACTTTAACCTTTTATTGGTTAAAGATAAACTTTTATGAAATCAGCAAAGGATGTGGACATATGATTTATGAAAATATGGCTGAACTAATTGGAAACACGCCACTTCTTAAGTTAAACAGGGTTCCTAATCCTGATGGTGCCAAAATTTATGCCAAACTTGAATATTTTAACCCTAGCCGAAGTGTAAAAGACCGCGCGGCTCATAACATGATTGCTACTGCTGAAGAAAAAGGACTTCTTAAACCTGGGTCCACAATCATTGAACCAACTTCAGGCAATACGGGAATAGGACTAGCTATGAATGCTGCTGCTAGTGGGTATCCTGCCATCATCGTAATGCCTGACAACGCAACAGAAGAACGAATCAAGCTCCTTAAAGCTTACGGCGCAAAAGTAGTACTTACTCCATCTTCTGAAAAAATGCCAGGCGCTATCCAAAAAGCTAAGGAACTCGCTGAGACGATCGAGAATAGTTTCATTCCAATGCAATTTGAAAATGCGGCAAACCCAGATGCACATCGAACGTCTACTGCGATCGAAATTATTGAAGCAATGAAAGAACTAGGGGTTACGCCTGCCGCTTTTGTTTCTACTGCAGGCACAGGCGGGACTGTAACCGGCACAGGAGAAGTTCTAAAAGAACATTACCCTGATATAACTGTTCATGTCGTTGAGCCTGAAGGGTCTCCCGTACTGTCTGGAGGAAAACCAGGAAAGCATAAGCTAGTTGGTACAAGTCCAGGATTCATACCTGACATCCTTAACACGTCAATTTATGATGAAATTATCCAGATAAAAGACGAACAAGCTTACGAGGTTACCCGTAAACTTGCAAGTGAAGAAGGACTTCTTGTTGGACCTTCATCCGGTGCAGCAGTATATGCAGCTATGAAAGTAGCAGAACGTCTCTCACCAGACCAAGTTGTTGTAACGATGACGTGCGATTCTGGGGAAAGATATTTATCTAGCGACTTGTTTAGTTCGCTATAAACGAAAACGCCATCGCAGGGACATGCGATGGCGTTTCTTTATTACTTAGCTAGCTCATAGATAGCTTCTGCGTAGATTGCAGCTGCTTTTAACAAATCATCGATCTCTACGTATTCATCCTTTTGGTGTGCTAGCTGAGGCTTCCCTTCAAATAATGCGCCAAACGCTACGCCTGCATCTAATGAACGCGCGTATGTTCCTCCACCGATTGAAAGAAGTTCTGCTGGTTCTCCAGTTTGCTTCTCGTATACTCGTTGAAGCTTCTTCACCAACTCATGATCCTCAGGTACATGATGTGGTGTCATATGATCGATGATAGTCATCTTAATATCATTTGGACCTGTAACTTTATCAAATGTAGATTTCACCTCATCAAAATCACATGAAACAGGATATCGAAGGTTGATTCCAACTTTACCGCCGTCTGAAGATTTGTATTCAAACGTACCTGCATTCATCGTTAAAGCACCTGTAATATCATCCTCGACATCTACGCCAAATTTCCTACCATAAAAGTCATCTACAAGCCACCTTGCAATAAAGTCAATATAAGTAGAGCCGTTCGTATCAAGTCCTACACCTGAAAGGAAATCCGCAAGTCTAAATGCAGCATTATTTCCTTGCTCAGGCTTCGATCCATGCACGGACACACCTTCTATTTCGAGTACAAGTGATTCAGCGAGCGTAGCATTGCCATTTAATTGTTTTTGAGTAAGATATTCTTCAAATTCTTTCTTTACCTTCGATAGTACTTTTTCTTCACCAACGAATACTGCATTAGCAAGATCAGGCACCATATTCAATCTTTCACCTGCAGTAAACGATTGAAGAACGAGATCGTGTCTCTCTGTTTCCGTCGCGGGAAAATCCCATTCAAAATCAGCAATCCCTTTTTCTGCATAGATGATTGGAAAAACGGCGTCTGGTGCAAATCCCATCAACGGCATTTCCTCTTTCTTAAAGTACGTATCGACGCAGCGCCACGAACTTTCTTCATCGGTTCCGATAATCATACGAACGCGCTTTGATAGAGAAGGACATAACTCTTTAACAATATTCATTGCCCAGTAGGCAGCAATCGTAGGACCCTTGTCATCGATCGCTCCTCTAGCGTACAGCTTACCCTCCCGTATTTCAGGTTTAAAAGGGGGACTCGTCCATCCACTGCCCGCTGGTACGACATCTACATGACATAGAATGCCGATCGAATCTTCGCCTTCCCCAAACTCCAAATGCCCGGCGACATGTTGAACATCTTTTGTTTGATAACCATCACGCTCACCGAGTTTAATCATGTAATCTAATGCTTCTCGAACCTTATACCCAAATGGCGCATCTTCATTGGTATCTTCTACGTCCAATACACTCTCAATTTGTAGAAGACCAGTGAGGTCAGATAGCATCTCTTCTTTTCTTTTTAATACTTCCTCTGTCCAATTTACTTCCATCACGAATTTCTCTCCTTTCTAATCAATTTCTCATAAACAGCCTTGTCGCAAATCACAAATAATTTTGCGTTAGCAGGTATTTTTTCTTCAAGTCTTCTGTTGATGTCCATTCTATTTCCATCAGCAATAAGCGTTGCTCCTTGTTTTAATAAGTCATCAAATGCTTTTCTGTATGTGTTCCATTCTTTGCTCACAGGGATTTCATATAAGTTTTCGCCATGCCCTCTACTCAAAAGCTGAGAATATACGCCAGAGATGCCTTTCGTGAACGCTGCTCTTACGGCCATACGTGAGATCGCTTCATTCGAAAGTACAAACTCATCCACCTGTACATGCGCGAAATTCTTAATATGTTCTTCCTTCATCACTTCTACCGTAGTATGTATTTCAGGTGACATTCTCTCGATAGAGCTTGCGACGATTAGAGATTTTCCATCTGCTAACAATGGATCGTGTATTGTGTCATCTGAGAAAACAAGCACTGCTCTAGCATCTTTGATCGCTGCTTTATTCAGCACAGCTTCTTCGGCCGCATCACCTTTTATGTAATGAATATGATCTTCAATGATAGGAGCCTTAGGTAATTTATCGATTAAAACAATTTCACATGTATCAGATTCCATAATTTCTGCTACTGCATACGATGCTTTCTGTGACCAGCCTATGATCACAATGTGATTCTGCCCATGGTATTTCAATTTCCCTTCCTCCTTTCTTTTTTTGAGCTCAGCTACTCCGTCAACCAATTTCCCTATGACTACTCCCAATAGTCCTATACCAACGATATAAAGGAACATGGCATAGAGCCTGCCACCAACTGTAACCGGAAAATAATCTCCATAACCAACAGTCGTCACAGTGGTCATCACCCACCATAATGAGTCGAAAAGTGTAGGAAAGGTTTCAGGTTCGATAACCCTCATGATAAACGTACTCAAGACGATTAAGATGGCGGTTGTATAAAACATAAACCAGTTGTTTAGTTTCAATGCATTTCTTATAAAAAGACGAACGAACATTGTATGCCTCCTCTCTATTTCCTGCTCCTTTAAGAATAGCAAACGAAGGAAGAAGAAGGAAGATGTAGACAGATGCATGAAAATTTTTGCCGTATTTATCGATATATTGTAAAATAAACTTCAAAGAGGAGGTGTAAGCAGGTAAATTAAAGGGAATTGGCAATAGAGATGGAATAATAACTATATACTAACAATGCCGATAAGAGAACTTTTTATGAAAGTAGGACAAACCTTATTTATCATTACACCAAGTTGGGATTTGCCCAAAACACCTAATAATCACTTCCAGTTTAATACGAAGCACTCAAACCAAACAGACTTTCATCTTTAAACGAAGGAATCATCAGAAAATTAAGTATATCTTAACGTTTCCTTCATATTGTTTTAATAGTGAGAAACTATCCTAAGAGTATGGCATTGATTACACGTTAGGGAGTGGTTCTTTGAGTATTACTTCAACTGATCGCATGATGACCCGTATCAAGTCTATCTATTTATTTATTAGCAAGCATGGTACTGTCAGTACAACAGAGTTAGTTGAAGAGTTTGGTATTACCCAACGAACAGTTCAAAGAGATTTAAACGTCTTGGCCTATAATGAATTAGTCAAAAGCCCAAACCGAGGAACATGGACCACCACAAGCAAGAAAGTAAAAGTTGGTTAGAGATTTAGTAACAAATACACAACATCGTTAATACATGAAAAAAGCCATGGACTAGTCCACGGCTTTTTTGATAGTTATTTTGTTAGTTCTTCTTGAAAGTTCTCTGGAACGATGACGTTCCCTTCTACGATTCTCACTGATTCATTTACTTTCATATAAGGCTGTCCACTCATTAAGAAGTCTGATAAGAATCCTTCAGAGAGCTCGATTCCTTCGACCTTGCCTTCTTTGTTGATAGTAACATCATTCACCTTGCCTAGTTTTTGTCCGTCCTCAGTATGAACTTCTCCCTTACACAATAAATGATAAGAATATTGATCAGCGAGTACCGTAGGCTTTAAATCTTCCCCACGATCGCTAATCACTGGATTGCTACCTTCCCACGATAAACTAGAATAGGGAACGATGAAACTCTCTACCTCGTCGCTAGCATTGAGGTCATCCCCTGTAACAGGGTAATTATCATGGGTATATTGCCCACCAGAAGCCTGAATGGAGTTCAATACGTCTCCTGCATGATGGTCAGGTTCAAGGTTTCTTTCTTTAGGCTTTTGATATTTGTTGATCTCAACGTATGTTACACGGTCAAGTGTTTCATCAAAGTAGACTTGATTGATTGTTAAATCATTATTCACACGCAATCCTAATAGTTCTTCACTTATCTTTACCATCCTATCCTCTCCTTCTTTACTGACTACAAGATGTATTCCCTTTGTCAGCAAAAAAGAAACAGTCGGTCATTTTCTTAGGAGCTCTACTTCGTCTTCCGTCAGTTCACGGTATTCTCCAATATCTAGGTCTTCGTCAAGTACAAGATCTCCCATACTGATCCGCTGCAAATAAATAACTTTCTTATCAACCGCTTCAAACATTCTCTTCACCTGATGGAACTTTCCTTCATGAATCGTTAATTCAATTTGAGAAATTGGACCTTCTTCAACAATCGTTAGTTCACCTGGCTTTGTTTTATAACCGTCATCCAACGTAACACCTTGTTTAAAGGCTTCAATATCCTTTTCAGTAACCCGTCCGTTTATTCTCGCAAAATATGTTTTCGGGACGTGATGCTTTGGAGAAGTCAAATGATGGGCGAGTTTGCCATCATTCGTGATAACTAGTAATCCTTCAGTATCTTTGTCGAGTCTGCCGACAGGAAACGGGGCAAAGATCTGATCATCCGGAATAAGAAGATCAATTACTGTCTCTTCTTCATCTTCAGTTGCTGATAGAAAGCCAGCAGGTTTGTTCATCATTATATAAATATATTCTCTATATTCGACGGTCTCTCCATTTATGGTGACTACATTTTCTTCAACATCAATATGCTGTTTCGCATCTTTGATTACTACTTCATCTACTCTAACTGTACCTGTCTTGAGAATTTTCTTGACCTCTTTTCGCGTTCCATATCCCATATTAGAAAGTAATTTATCGATACGCATGCTAAAACGCTCCTTTTTCCATGTATTTTCCAAAAAAATTAAATTTTGAGCATAACTTCTATAAATCTGGGGTAAGTAACCGGTAAATGCTAATTTGCACGTTTGGAGTGATAGAATGACTGAAAAAATTGGACTTCTAGCAACCGCACGCAAGAAAAGTACAAAATCAGCTCCAGTTACGGAGTTTTATCAAAGCCCATTATTTCAAAAAACATTAGAGTATGCATTGCATCACTACGACAGAATGTATTTCTATAATGCCAAAGACGGGCTATTATTACCAGACGATATCATGGATCCTTATGATTTATCTATCAAAACATTGACGCATCATCAACGAGAAGAATGGGCGCAAAAACTTATCTCGGAGTTTAAAGAACATGAATCACCTTCAAAAATTACTGTTTATTTGCACGGTGGCTCCGTGTATAGAAAGCATATTGAACCTCAGCTTCAACAGTATGACTTCAATTATGAAGTCCCCCTAAAAGGTCTTGGCATAGGAGAACAATTGAACTGGTATCAAAAAAATTCTGTATAACCATGACAAACGCCCAGCAACTATGCCCAGCTCCTTCATAGACTATCTCGTAGTCTTATAAAGGAGGTCATCTACGTTGGATTATAGACAGCAGGGGCAACAATATCCCGGATATGGCGGTGGACCACCACAAGGTGGAGGATACCCTCAATATCCTGGTGGCGGACAAGGCGGTGGACCTGGAGGCGGGCAAGGTTATCCAGGCTACAATTATACAGAGGAACAATTCAACCAGATTAGAAGAAGATTAAATCGCCTAAGCAGAAGAGTACGAAGGATCGAAAGGTATCTAGGAATACGAGAAGACGAAATCGACGCGACAGACTACCACGAGTAAAACGAAGAAACCCTTTAACTCACAAAAATGAAGGCCCTAGGGCCTTCATTTTTTAGTGTCTTTTTAAGAATTTGAAGCGTTCTCCAAGTACAAGTCCTGCTAGGTTAGAACGATAAGATAGCCATAGGTATAATACGCCACCTACACCTATACCGATCAATAAATTAATGATAGAAAACAGCATGCTTCCACCATCACTTTTAGAGTTATAAAGGTTTGGCATTGCATTTTCTAAAGGCAATGTTGCTAATTTAGCAGTAACTGCCATCAGAATTACAAAGATTCCAATCAGCATAATTCTCCTGAATACAAAAGCAAACTGGTAATCTGTCGATTTCTTGATAATGATGATCGTAACAAGAACAGAAGTTAAAAGACCAATATCCGTAGCAATAATTGCTCCTTTTCCTTCAAACATAACCACTAAAGGATAGGTTAACGCGGCTTTTAAAATAAGTCCTGAAAGCAAACTATATACAGCAAACTTCTGCTTATTGATACCCTGCAAAATCGCTGCAGTAACAGAGAATAGAGCAAACAAAATCGCCGTAGGAGCATACCACATCAGTAGATGACTACCTAGATCTTGGTTCACTGTTGGATAAAGAACGCGAAACACAGGTTCAGATAGTACAGCAAGCCCAATAGCAGCAGGCGCAGTTAGGAACAACAACATTTGAAACGTTTGGGTAAGCTGCTTCTGGAGTGCGCCTTCTTTCTGTGATGTGAACGATTTTGTAATTGCTGGGATAATCGTCATTGCAAGAGCTGTTGCTAATGAAACTGGAATCATGATCAGCTTATGAGCAAGCCCTGTAATGATCGCAAAAACAGTTTCATAAGTTGTTTTATCATAACCAATGCTTTGCAGAGCGGGATTTATAAACAACGTGTCGATTTGTAGATACAACGGAATCGCAAGACCAACGATGACAAAAGGAAGCGCATATCTAACGATCTCTTTGTACATGTCACTTAAAGAAACATTGTGGTCAACCGTGCTTTCTTCTAAATTTCGATCCAAGTTAGGCTTCCGCTTACGGTAGTACCAGAAGACTACTAGTAAGCCTCCAACTGCCCCTACAAAAGCTCCGAATGTTGCAAAGGTAGCTGCAGTTGTTTTATCTCCGTCCATAACGTGCAAGATGATCACACTCGAAACCAAAATAAATACAATACGGAAAATCTGTTCGATAACCTGAGAAACTGCAGTTGGTCCCATCGATTGTAATCCTTGAAAGAACCCTCTCGTTAAACTCATGATCGGAACGATTAACAACGCAAGGCTGACTACTCGAATAACGAGGGTGACATCTGCGATCGTATTCCCTTCACTACCTTCTTCAATCAACATCTTCGCGATCGGTTCAGCAAGGAAAAACAAGATTAGAAAAGCAATGAATCCGGTGAAGGTCATAAGTAACAAGCCGGACTTGAATAACCGTCTTCCGGTTCGGTAATCACCAAGCGTGTGATACTTTGAGACAAATTTTGAAACAGCAAGAGGGATTCCTACTGTAGATAAACTAAGCATGATCGTGTATGGAATATAAGCATATTGATACAAGGCTATACCTTGAGCACCCACCAGGGCTGTGAAAGGGAACATATAAATCATTCCCAATATTCTAGAAAAAAGGGTAGCTGCAGTTAATAGCATCGTCCCTCTAATCACATTTGAATCAGACATTTCTCCAACTCCTACTTCTTACCATTACTCTATATCAATTCGTCAATAATAACCTTTTTTCTACAGTCAATTAAAGACACTTCTCCATTTTAAGCTATTTATAATGGAACAACAAACATTATCTGTTTTTCGTGACTTTTCTATTTCAAATAAATTGTGGTATGTTTGTTTGTAGCAAAATGAGAGAGGTGTAAGCATGAAATATGATGTTGTTGTGATTGGCGGTGGACCTTCAGGACTCATGGCGTCTGTAGCTGCTGCTGAACATGGAGCATCTGTCCTACTCGTTGATAAAGGGAACAAACTCGGTAGAAAACTTGCCATCTCTGGTGGCGGCAGATGTAACGTAACGAACAGGCTTCCCCTAGATGAATTGATTAAATTCATACCTGGTAATGGGAAATTCTTATATAGTGCATTTAACATTTTTAATAACGAAGATATCATTTCGTTCTTTGAAGGCCTTGGAATTAGGTTAAAGGAAGAAGACCACGGCAGGATGTTTCCAGTAACAGATGATGCAAAGTCGGTCGTAAACGCTCTCCTTAATAAGGTGAAAGATCTTAACGTTACAATTCAGGTAAATACCCCCGTAGAGAAAGTGCTTTATGAAGATGGTGCAGTCCAAGGGATCTTACTAAAGTCTAATGAGAAGATCCTAGCATCAAATGTGATTGTAGCAGTAGGTGGTAAATCAGTTCCACATACTGGTTCAACAGGAGATGGCTATGCTTGGGCAGAAGAAGGTGGACACACGATCACAGAGCTTTACCCTACAGAAGTGCCGCTGACTTCGAGCGAACCCTTCATACAAAACAAAGAACTTCAAGGTCTCTCTCTTCGTGATGTTGCATTATCTGTCTTGAATCCAAAAGGCAAAGTAATAAAAACCCACCGCTGGGACATGATCTTCACTCACATCGGTCTTTCTGGTCCTGCAGTATTACGCTGTAGTCAATATGTTGTAAAAGCACTTAAGAAATTCAATGCACAATTTATTCCGCTACAGATTGATGCAGTACCTGATCAAAACGAAGAAGAACTGTACCAGGAACATATGAAGCTCGCAAAAGATGAGTCCAAAAAAGCGATTAAAAATATCTGGAAAGGGAAAGTTCCGGAACGATACATGCTGTTCCTACTAGAAAAAGCTGAGCTTTCTCCGGATACAACGTATGCTCACCTATCTAAAGAAAAAGTGCGTGAGTATGTTCGCTCATTAAAACAGTTTCGCGTAGCTGTTGATGGTACACTTCCGATCGATAAAGCCTTTGTAACGGGTGGCGGTGTTTCTCTTAAAGAAATCCATCCAAAAGAGATGGCTTCTAAATTCACACAAGGCCTTTACTTCTGTGGTGAGGTGCTTGATATTCATGGCTACACAGGTGGCTATAACATTACCTCCGCATTCGTAACAGGGTTCACTGCAGGAAAAAGTGCAGCTGAGAGATAAGAATAAGGCTATCTGCAAATGCAGATAGCCTTGTTTTTCTTATCTTCGGTTTCTGTTTCTTCCACCATTACGGTTGTTTTTCCGTCGACCTTGTGAATGATTACTTCTCTCTCGATTTTGCGAAAATTCATCGTGTGAAGGAAGCGCGCTTTCGACTGATTTGCGTTCAATCCTTTTTCCAATTCCCTTCTCGATCATTGGAACTGCTTGCTTATCTTTCGAAGCGATGAACGTATACGCAGCTCCACCTTCACCTGCTCGACCTGTTCTTCCAATTCTATGAATGTAGCTTTCTACATCTTGAGGCACGTCATAATTAAACACATGTGTAACCCCGTCGATGTCTAGACCGCGTGCTGCGACATCTGTTGCAACAAGAAGCTGGATCTTAGCTTCACGGAATTTCTTAATGACCCCTTCACGCTTTGCCTGAGAAAGATCACCATGGAGTTCATCCGCTAAATACCCTTTGGAACGCAAATCTCCATAAAGCTTACTAACTCTACGTTTCGTACGACAGAAAATAATTCCTAAGAATGGACGTGCTTCATCGATCGTCTCAGTAAGTGCGCCAAATTTTCTTCGATCTGTTGTCTCGATTACGTACTGCTGTACCTCTTCTACGGTCTTTCCTTTTTCTTTTCCTTTGATCGTTTTTGGAGAGCGCATAAACCGTTTTGCTAAGCTTCGAATATCACTCGATAACGTAGCTGAAAATAGAGCGGTTTGTCTCGAATCCGGCGTTTCGTAAATGATATCCTCAACTTCTTTTAAAAATCCGATATGAAGCATTTGATCTGCTTCATCAAGAATCAGATAATCTGTTTGAGAAAGGTCGATCGTTTCTCTACGAATATGGTCTAGCAGTCGCCCAGGCGTTCCAACCACAATATCAACTTGTTTGTTAAGTCGTGAGATCTGCTTGTCTACATCCTGACCACCGTAAACGGCAAGAACGTTCACATCTGTGCGACCCTCTATAAGCTTCATCAATTCAGTCGTGATTTGAAGGGCTAGTTCACGTGTTGGTGTCACAATCAACGCCTGTACATGATCTGATTCAGAATCTATCTTCTCTAAAATCGGTAATAAGAAAGCGAAAGTCTTCCCCGTTCCTGTTTGTGCCTGAGCCATTACATCCTCGCCATTGAGCATAACAGGTATCGTTTCATTCTGGATATCAGTTGGTGTTTTAATTCCTTGCACTTCAAGCGCTTCAATCAACCTTTTATCTAAACCTAATGCTTTAAAATCTTTCATAGTGCTCACCTCTTCATGTAGTATCTCACAAAAAATTGGTTATTTCTCGCTTGATTCGTTTAGAAACAAAAAAACTGCCCCGAACACGACCGCTAAAGAGCGGTCGCATGAGACAGCTTTCCTTTATGCTAAATAATTTGTCATTACTTTAGATACGTAGTTTTGTGTTTCTTTGAATGGAGGGATACCTCCATACTTATCAACATTTCCCGGTCCGGCATTATAAGCCGCTAGAGCAAGCTTTGTATCTCCATCATATTTACTCAACATTTGCTTAATGTATCTTACGCCACCTTCGATATTTTGCTTAGCATCAAAGGGATCTTCGACTCCAAGACCTCTAGCCGTTGCAGGCATAAGTTGCATAAGTCCTACTGCCCCAGCATGGCTTACAGCTGATGGATCGTATCCGGACTCCTGCTTAACAATCGAATGAACCAATTTCGGGTCTACTTGATACCGACCCGAAAGCTCTTCGATATATCCATCGATTTCTAATGCCTTCGTTGAGTGACCTGTTGGTTTGAATTGCTCTACCGGCGTTTGCTGTGTAATAGGCGTACTATTACTTTTATTATGATTAATCTGATCGTATGAAGTGTAAGATATAGCCTGTTCTAACATTTTAAGAAAAGGAGTGGCTACCTGCTGATTTGAATTTCCGTTTCCAGATTGAAATTGACGCAACGCCTGTAAATCCATCATAGCGCGAATAAGTTCTGCCCTCATGACGACACCTCTAAGTAATCTTTTTCCTTATTATAACAAAGATCACTTAATAGGTTGGACTTTTTTTATATTGCGAATTATTATTAATCCTATCATTTTAGTGGGATTAATGATGAAAGGGTGCGCCTTTAGGAAGGTTTCTCCTAAAGGCGCATATTACTCTATGATGAAACTGTCATGTAATAAATGGGCTGTTTTGATTGTTTTAACAATATCTTCGCAGCTATCCTTGCCGCTTTGCGGTCTTCTGCAAGCACAACGATTTCTTTATCACACACATCATTTTCCCTTGTTTGTCTACCTAGATAAGAAAGCGGAATATTCTTAGCTTTCTCATACGGCATCCTGTGCGATAGAATATAATCTCTCACATCTATCAAGCAATATTTATCATCATCGAATGGATCAACATTAATGGGCTTTAAATACGTATAGGGATGAACGACTTTCCACAACCCAATGATTAAAGCCGCAGCCATAGCGATAGCCATACCCCATAGTTCCATCTGGATTCTCTCCTTTTCTTGGGAAGGTTACTTTACGTCACCTTCCCACTTCATCATACCGCCTACCATATTCTTCACTTCATAGCCAGCTTCTTGTAAATATTCACATGCATGCTCGCTTCTTCTTCCTGAGCGACAAATCATGATATGCTCTTCGTCTTTATTTATTTCTTCAAGTCGTTCAGGAATAGTACCAAGACGAATGTGTTTAGCAACAGGGATCTTTCCTTCTGCTACCTCTTCATCCTCACGAACGTCGATGAGTGAGACACTTTTCCCCTCATTTAGTAGCTGTTGAACCTCTTCAGGTGTAATCGTCTTAATTTCATTACTCATATAACATTCTCCTTCCTGAACGATAGTTTTCATTGATATGGTTGCTTCACCAAAACAATCCTACATCATTTTTATCTTTAATTCAAGAAATCAAACTGGCATGTATTTTTTGAAGAGAGTATTCTCTTCATGAGCTTTGATTTGTCTAACCCATACTATTAATCTTTGGCAAAAAAGTGTGTTAACCAGGGCCTGATTTCATGAAAGAAAGCCAGAGATCAAGTTGATCTCTGGCTTTCATTTTAATTTGCTACGATGTTTACAAGCTTTCCAGGAACTGCAATCACTTTACGAATTGTTTTCCCTTCAATTTGCTCTTTGATTTTCTCGTGACCCATCGCAATTTCTTGCATTTCTTCACGAGAAGCTTCAGAAGGAATCGAAATCTTAGCACGTAGCTTTCCATTCACTTGTACCACGATTTCTACTTCATCCACTGTTAGCTTACTTTCATCGAACGTTGGCCAGCTTGCATATGCAAGCGTTCCAGTATGTCCAAGCTTCTCCCACAATTCTTCAGTAAGGTGAGGAGCAACTGGAGATAGAAGCTTCACAAAGCCTTCCATCAAGTGAGTTGGAAGAGACTCTTGTTTATACGCTTCGTTTACGAATACCATCATTTGTGAGATAGCTGTATTAAAGCGCAGCCCTTCGAAGTCTTCTGTAACTTTCTTCACCGTTTCATGATAGACACGTTCTAAACCTTCTTCAGGTTCAGCTTCCGTTATTGCGCTGTTGGAAAGGTCTCCTTCTCCAAACAAGCGCCACACACGATCAAGGAATCTTCTTGCACCATCTAGTCCATTGCTAGACCAAGCAATCGAACCTTCAAATGGCCCCATAAACATTTCGTAAAGGCGAAGTGTGTCGGCACCATGCGTTTCAACAATTTCATCTGGGTTTACGACGTTACCTTTTGATTTACTCATCTTTTCATTGTTTTCTCCAAGAATCATTCCTTGATTTCGAAGACGCTGGAAAGGTTCCTTGGTTGGAACAACTCCAATATCATAAAGGACTTTATGCCAGAAACGAGCGTATAGCAAATGCAATACCGCATGCTCTGCTCCTCCGATATACATATCAACAGGAAGCCAGTCTTCAAGCTTCTTTGGATCTGCCAACATTTCATCGTTATCCGGGTCGATATAGCGTAGATAATACCAGCAGCTTCCAGCCCACTGAGGCATTGTGTTCGTTTCACGACGACCCTTCATGCCAGTTTTAGGATCTTCAACGTTCAACCATTCCTCGATGTTAGCAAGTGGTGACTCTCCTGTACCAGAAGGCTTGATCTCTGTTGTCTCAGGAAGCACGACTGGTAAATCCTGTTCAGGAACAGCACTCATCGATCCGTCTTCCCAATGAATGATTGGAATTGGTTCACCCCAATAACGCTGACGGCTGAACAACCAATCTCTTAGTCTGTACGTTGTTTTCTTTTTACCTTTTTCCTTCTCTTCTAACCATTCGATACTTTTAGTGATCGCTTCTGCTTTATCAAGCCCATTAAGGAAATCAGAGTTAACGTGTTTTCCTTCTTCTGTATAAGCCTCTTTCGAAATATCTCCGCCTGAAACTACCTCTCTTATCGGAAGATCGAAACCTGTTGCAAACTCATAGTCTCGCTCATCATGAGCAGGTACTGCCATAATCGCCCCTGTCCCATAACTCATTAGAACGTAGTCAGCAACCCAGATTGGAAGCTTTTCATTGTTAATCGGATTGATCGCATAAGCCCCTGTGAAGACGCCTGTCTTCTCTTTTGAAAGTTCCGTCCTCTCAAGATCACTCTTTGTTTGCACACTAGAGCGGTACTCTGTAACCTTTGAAGATTCTTCATCAGTAGAAATCACATCAACAAGCGGATGCTCTGGAGCAAGAACCATATACGTCGCTCCAAATAGCGTATCAGGACGTGTCGTAAAGACATCGATCGATGCATCATGTCCGTCGATGTCAAACGTTACTTCTGCACCTTCAGATTTTCCAATCCAATTACGCTGCATCTCTTTAATGCTGTCAGACCAGTCTAATTCTTCTAGGTCTTCAAGCAAACGATCAGCGTATTCTGTAATTTTAAGCACCCACTGTTTCATAGGCTTGCGTACAACTGGGTGTCCGCCTCTCTCACTTTTACCATCGATGACTTCTTCGTTCGCAAGAACAGTACCTAGTGCTGGACACCAGTTCACTGCGACTTCATCGACATAAGCAAGTCCTTTTTCATAAAGCTTAGTGAAAATCCACTGCGTCCACTTATAGTAATTAGGATCTGTCGTATTTACTTCTCGGTCCCAATCATAAGAGAAACCAAGTTCCTTAATTTGGCGACGGAACGTATTAATATTTTGCTGTGTAAACTCACGAGGGTTATTCCCCGTATCAAGTGCGTATTGCTCTGCAGGAAGACCAAATGCATCCCAACCGATCGGATGCAGAACGTTATAGCCTTGCATTCGTTTCATTCGGGACAGAATGTCTGTAGCTGTGTAGCCCTCTGGATGGCCAACATGTAGCCCTGCTCCTGATGGATATGGAAACATATCAAGGAAGTAAACCTTCTCTCCCTCTGTTTCGTCAGCTGTTTTAAACGTTTTGTTTTGTTCCCAATATTGTTGCCATTTCTTTTCTATCGTTTTGTGATCAAAAGACAATGCTGCTCTCTCCTTCCAACTATCACTAAAATAAAAAAACCTCCCATCCCTGTCTATAAACAGGGACGAGAGGTTGAGAATCTAACATTCACAATCACCCGCGGTACCACCCGGATTAGTGCTATAACTGCACTCACTTTAGGCCTTTAACGCAGGCGGACGGGGCACCTTACTCTAATTCAGGATTCCGATTCAAAGGCGAGTTCATAAAGTTTCTATGTTAACTTTCACCACCCGTTAACTCTCTACGAATAGAAGCTTTATTACTATTCCTCATCATAATCGTTTAGGTCAATCTTAGTATATAATTTGTATTGTATGAATACTTCAGAAAATTGTCAAGAACATTATCATCTTAGACGTCATCTATTAAATTTATACTATCACATATTGCAATAACAGTATCTATTATTTACGATTCAAAAAAAACGCACCCAAATGGGCGCGTTATCCTTCTCTATATTTCTTTTGGCTAGCAGAGTCATCTTTTGATTTTGGTTTATTTTTCTCTTCTCGTTGTTCTTCTTTCAAGTCTTCAAGAGGAATAGGGTCCACGTTCATCTCTGATATATCTTCGTCAAGCTGATTACGTTCTTTATCAGGAAGCTGTTCGGGATTGTTCGTTTGCCCTTTTTTATGACGCTTTTCATTATCTTTCATACGATCACCTCTTCATTTTGGCTATAGTCTCCTTTACCACAACCTAAATAATCCCAAACATTTAAAGGAAGTTGGAGATAACTTACGAAAGTGATAGAATTTGATTATTATTTAGGGACGAGCAAAGCTCGTGAGAGGAGTCACACTATCTATGAAATCAAATGCCTTCCCCGCTCACTTTGGAACGGATATGCGCTACTATTCCTTTAATCATTACTTACGAGAAACGTTCGGTCATAAGGTTTTTAAGGTGCCTCTCGATGGAGGATTCGATTGTCCAAACCGCGATGGAAAAGTTGCACACGGAGGCTGTACGTTTTGCAGCGTGAGTGGATCTGGTGATTTTGCAGGCGACCGACAAGATGATCTCATCACACAATTCAACACCATCAAAGATCGAACGCGCGCAAAGAAATGGAAAGATGCCAAGTACCTTGGATATTTCCAAGCATTCACGAATACATATGCACCTGTTGATGAACTTCGTGATAAATATGAAATGATTTTACAACAGGACGATGTTGTTGGACTTTCGATCGCAACCAGACCAGACTGCCTCCCGGATGACGTTGTGGAATATTTAGCAGAACTAAACGAGCGAACATTCCTAATGGTTGAATTAGGATTACAAACCGTTCATGATCATACTGGTGAATTGATCAATAGAGCTCATGATTATGATTGCTATGTAGAGGGCGTTGAAAAGCTAAGAAAGCATAATATCAACGTTGTTTCTCATATCATCAATGGTTTACCAAGGGAGACACCTGAGATGATGATGGAAACGGCAAAAGCAGTGTCAAAATTAGATGTACAAGGAATCAAAATTCATTTATTACATCTCCTTCGCAATACCGCGATGGTGAAGCAGTATGAAAAAGGGATGCTTGACTTTCTCGACCGCGATACGTATGTCAATTTAGTAGTCGATCAGTTGGAAGTCATACCTCCCAACATGGTCATTCACAGAATCACGGGTGATGGTCCAGCTGAACTATTGATTGGCCCGATGTGGAGTACAAATAAGTTTGGCGTTTTAAATGCGATAAAAGACGAAATGGTCCGTAGAGATACGTGGCAAGGGAAATATGAAACAGGAAAGGTGACTACATGACACTACAGAGGATTCTACCCTTTTCGAGAACGTTGTTAGTTTCAGTTTTAGAAAGGGGGAGCATAGCAATAGACGGAACATGCGGCAATGGACATGATACGCTTTACCTGGCTGAACAAGTAGGTGAAACAGGTAAAGTATACGGATTTGACATTCAACGAGAAGCACTCCAAGCTACAGAGGCACGCCTCGAACAAGCAGGTCAACGTTCACAAGTACACTTGATACACAGTAGTCATGCTGATGTAGCGAACATAATAGATGAGGAAGATAAGGGGAATGTTTCTGCTGCGATCTTTAATCTCGGCTACCTTCCTGGTGGAGATAAGTCAATCGTCACGACACCTAACGATACGCTCGATGCTGTTAAATCACTATTAGAGTTGTTAAGACCAGGTGGAATTCTGATTCTCGTCGTTTACTCTGGACACCCTGAAGGTAAGAAAGAAAGCGAAGCAGTAACCGAATTCACTTCAAGTTTGGATCAACGAAATTTTCAAGTACTAAGATATGGATTTATCAACCAAAAGAACAACCCACCATATATACTTGCAATTAGCAAAACATAAGGTCGGCAAGTGTGAATAAAGTTACGAAATCCATCTATTGATAACATTAGTTCAGGTTGTGAATAAGATGGGATTTCCGATTCAGGAGGCTCGCTTTCCGCGGGGCGGGCGGTGAGCCTTCTCATCCCGCAGGAGTCGAACCTCCTTCCGCTCCAATCAACGTTATTGTGAGGATATTTACAACATAAAATTAAACCTAACTAAAAACTATACATGCTAAAGAAATAAAAATGTTTTGTCTAGATTTAGTACAATTTCCTACGAAATAAGACGAATAATTATCAGGGTTTCTCTACAAACATAAGGACGGCGAATTTCGCCGTCCTTATGTTTTATAATATTCCCATCGATTCGATATGCTCTCTTGTTCGCTCTGTCCCAAGCTGATGAATCATTCGGTAGATTTGTTGAAGGTGATCATCATAGTCATGGTTATTCTTATCTTCATGATAATTTGTAGGTACGTGTGATCGATATAGTGATAGTCGACTATCTGTATCGATCAAATCGAATAATTCACTTAAATGAAATACATCTTCTTCATCTGCATCTATTTCAAAATTATAGCTTGAAGCGCCTTGATCTTCCAGGATTTCCCCTGAACCTACAGCTACATAATACCGCTTCTTCATGGTCTAAGTCCCCTTTCAAGTTTCTATAGGTTACTTTTCTCACGAAGAGACGGTTTTTATACCTTTTTATTGAGAACCCTTATGAAGTCTTCTGTATACCCAACCGTTAAAATAGAAGAACATGCTGGATTTTCCACCTTGCTGTATGATTTTTCGCGCAAGGGACCGTACATTCTTCTGCTTCATGACCTTCTTATCAGCAAGATAAATCCCAAGGAGACCTTTATTGATCAAACGATGAAAATTTGAATGTGGAAGGTTCTTTACACTTTTATCTGCCTCTTTAATAAAATGTCCAACTCGTTCTGCAAGCTCTTCATTATCTCTGTAATAAAAACAAAAGTTCAAATCCCCGCCAATTCGATCTTCTTCCTGATCGATGAAATAGTCGAGCATGATATGAAGACCTTGAACCCATGGAAAATATCCTTTTTTGATAACATCCGTACTCCCGCTCGGAATCACTCCTCCTAGAGAATAGGAGATAAGGCAAAAGATGCCGAGCGTAGAGCCAGCACATGCCGAGAACTCATGCCATGACATATCAGGGAGTTGATCCTTATTTGAATTAAACCATTTTTCTAATCTTGGTACTCGTTCTTCTTCCACAACATGCTTATGTATTTGCAGGTCACAATAGTACCTACAGAGTTCAAGCAGCGCTGGTTGAACTTCCTCAAGGTTTGGGAGCTCTCTTACTACACCCTGACATGTTTTCACTAGAGCTTGAAGATAACCACCATCGTTTTGTTCTTCTCGATAGCGATAATAATTAGAGGTGAGCTCTACGTGTGGTGATAAAGCATCGCACATCGATTCATGCAGAGCACTGAAATCTTCTGGATTAAGCGAAGTACTCCTATCGCAAAGATTATCAAGATAATCGCTAATCGTCTGATAGGCGGCTATGAATTCAATCGATTTATCGATGTTATCTCCTGCGAGCAATCCATAGATTGCCCCACCTTCACAATGAAATGTCTTTGACTCAATACTCGCTATAGCTTGAGTTCGTAGTTCTTTATCAGGGATATCCTCAGCAAGTTCTTTCCACTTATAAAGCTCTTTGTGAACTCTTGGCAACACGCGTTTGTAAATGTTAAACATTAACGTCCAGGGTTGAGTAGGTACATTCAATAAACTCCACTCCTAATAGTCAGTTTAGTTCCATTAAGTGCTACTTTCGTCTATATGTCCTAACAGATCCAGTCTTAGGTTTACAAAAGATAATGCTGATTTAAATACCACTTCTCGTTCTGGCTCATTAAATACTTCGTGATAGAAACTTTCCCACTCTTTAAAAGACTTGTCAGTAGAGGGGATACGATTAAACCATGAACGAACTGATTTCTTGTCGACAATACGATCATCTCCTGCTTGCACAACAAGGAGAGGCAGATCAGTAAATGTTCTCGCACCTTCATTCGCAATTCTCATCGCCTTCACTAATTCACGATACCATCTAACCGATACTTTTTTTACAATGAGTGGATCTTCAAGATCTCTAGCGTGGAAGTCTTTGTTCCGTGTAGCAAGTCCAGGTTCCAGCTGAGAACTCAATCTAAGAGAAGGAACGATTGGATTTAACATCTTCGAAATGAGATCCAGACTTTTCTTTGGTGGATTGACGAGCCCAACACAAGGAGATGAAAGGATAACACCTGATAATGAAAAGTCTTTCTCCATAATCGTACGAATGACGGCAAGCCCACCCATACTGTGACCAAGCAAAAACACTGGTAAATGAAATTCATGTGCAGCTTTGACCCACTTTTCGATCGTTTCGATATATTGATCAAATGAATCGATATGACCTCTTCTACGTGAACTTTCACCTTGCCCCGGCAAATCTCCAAGAACAACATGAAAATCTTCACCTAACCATTTTGAAACAAGCCAGTCATAACGACCATGGTGTTCTCCTGCTCCGTGTACTAATACGATTACTGCTTTTGCACCTTCAGTTTGCTTTATTCTCATGGGTAATGCCCCCTTATCTAGCATCAAGCTTTTTTGATACACTACATGTGTAAGTATTATATAACAAGGAAGTTGGGATCTTATGTTGTATGAGTATAAAGGAAAAAAACCGGTTATTCATGAAACAGCCTATATTGCGGATTATACTACCATTTCGGGTGATGTGACAATTGGAGAGAGCAGCAGCATCTGGTTTAATACGACGATTCGAGGAGATGTTTCCCCTACCATCATAGGTAAAGATGTAAATATTCAGGATAATTCTGTACTCCACCAAAGTCCTAACCTTGAACTTATTTTAGAAGATGGTGTTACAGTAGGACACCAAGTCATCCTTCATAGTAGTCATATTAGAAAAAACGCACTTATCGGGATGGGATCCATCGTCTTAGACGGTGCAGAAGTAGGTGAAGGTGCTTTTGTAGGTGCAGGTAGTCTCGTTCCACCTGGAAAGAAAATCCCTGCTAATTCTCTCGCTTTTGGTCGACCTGCAAAAGTAGTCAGAACATTAACTGACGAAGATATGCGTGATATGGACCGTATTCGAAGAGAATATAAAGAAAAGGCAGCTTATTACAAAGCACAAACACCTATTCAAAGGTAGGGGCCACGTATAATTCATTTAGGATTGTGGGAAATTACGACTACAATCCTATTGGATAGAGGTGACTACCTTGTACAAATTAACGATTGTTTTGATCGTATTGGTCATCATCACCCTGGCGATCGGAGCCTTCATGACATATCGCGTTGGTCAGAATCAAAAAGGTGATTACGAAAACCAAGGTGATGCAAAAGTAAAAGCATCGTTTTTTAGCAACCCTGTCTATTTAGTTTATCTAATTGGTACGGCACTCGCTATTGGGTATGTTATTTATTTCGCTTTAATATCATAAGAAGAAAAGAGAGGTTTCGTTACCTCTACAGGCTGTTGAGAAAGTCTCTACAGCCTTTTTACATTGGATAAGCGTAACGTTTAATAGGACATAAAAAGGCAAAGACAAAAATGTATCTTGTCTCAGTTTGTAGAGAAACCTAATTATTGTGTTCCCTATGCCGTAGGAGTTTGAATACCACTTGCTTTCCTGTGGACGAACGCCCGTTTTCCACGGGAGTCAAGTGGTATTCACTCCTACTAGGTAGCAATTAATCAAAGCAAACTTTCCGACTGATTATCTTTAAGTAGTCATCTGCTTTATTTCTCTATAAGTAATAATTTGCTTTTGTTTTGTTTTCAAAACCACATATCAATGTTGATTGGAGCGGAAGGATGCTCGACTCCTGCGGGACGTGCGGGACAGGTGAGACCCCACAGGAGCGTTTTGAAAGCGACGAGGAGACTCACCGCCCGCCCCGCGGAAAGCGAGCATCCTGTAGCGGAAATCACTACTATATACGAGGTGAATGGTCCTTACTACTTTCTCGACAATCTGAGACAAGAATGTATCTTGTCTCTTTTTTTGATGACTTATGTCATTTACTGCACACTAATATATCTTAATAATTCTTTAATATCTTCTTAATAGTCACACTAAATACTTCCTTTATGATTGAAGTAACAAAAGTGAAGGGGGATTATTTTGAGTAAAGTCGTCGGCTGGCTTCACGAACAGGAATGTTATGTTTTCAGATTCTTAAACTTAAGATGTCATTCTCGATACCTTACTAGCTTCATGGGTGCATTCACACACCTCGGTGGTGCACGCACTACCATCTTAAGCACATTGTTATTACTCATATTCTTGCCTTATCCATCCAAAACAATAGTTACTATAAGCGCAGTCGCACTTTTGTTAAGCCATCTTCCCGTTCATTTTATCAAGAAGCACTATCCAAGGAACAGACCATATCTTGCAATACCCGAAACGAAGATGCTCGTTTATCCGCTGAAGGATCACTCTTTTCCATCTGGGCATACAACCGCTATTTTTTCTGTTGTCACACCCTATTTCTTATTCGTTCCTTCTCTCGCGGTTCCACTACTAGCGATTGCCGCCATCGTTGCCATTTCACGTATTTACCTTGGTCATCACTATCCTTCAGATGTACTTGTCGGTGCTTTACTTGGGATGGGTAGCGCCTTTGTTTCCGCCATGTTTATAACATAATTTGAACTTTGGAGGGGTAATCATGAAGCTAGCTCTTTTTACGGATAAGTATTTTCCGGAAGTGAATGGCGTTTCAAAGACGCTCAGAAGATTAACCTCATACATGGAACGATATTCCATAGACGGTAGTGTCCCTTCAATATAAACGCTCCGTATAACTTTCTATTAAGGATTTGCTAACCGATTCACTTTCCAATTTTGAATGATCAGCGAGCATTTTTGCAGCACTAGGTAAGCTGTCTATGGAAGGCCAATATTCTTGTTCAAAAAGGTGTGAGCGTTTTAAAGCTTTTCCACAGTGAATAAAGCACTCCTTCACTTCTATTCCTATACCTAACAATGGAATTTTACCAAAAGCCTCACAATCCTCTAGAAGTAATTGGTCTTTCACGATACAGGCTTTGCCATTGATTCGAAGAGTCTCCTCCCTTCCAGGAACAATGAACAACAAACCTACATTGGGATTTTCTAATATGTTCCTGAGTGAGTCCATCCTTTTGTTACCCGGCCGCTCAGGAATGAGAAGGTGTCTTTGATCAATTACTTTCACAAACCCAGGTTGGTCACCTCGTGGCGAAACATCGCTTCCTTCAGAAGATGACGTAGCAATCGTTAAGAAAGGTGAATGGGAAATAAACAACTCGCAGTTTTCATCCATGAAGTTAATCACCTTATTAGCAGCTAATTTACTCGGTTCTCCTCCAATTGATTGTAATTCCTCCACTGTTTGAACTTTCTCCAAAAAAACATCAGGCAAGATCGTCCCCTCCTTTTACTATTGTGTGTGATTTTACCATTATATCCCTTTAAAAAACCACCAAAAAAAAGAAGCCTCGAAGGCTTCTTCTATATTATTGATTAGCACCTTGTTTGAGGGCTTCTGCTTTATCAGTATATTCCCATGGCAATTCGATGTCTGTACGGCCAAAGTGACCATACGCTGCAGTTTGCTTGTAAATTGGACGTCGTAAGTCTAACATCTTGATGATTCCAGCTGGACGAAGATCAAAATTCTCTCGTACCACCTGTACTAACTTTTCTTCAGATACTTTGCCTGTTCCGAACGTATCGATTGAAATGGATACAGGCTGAGCCACACCAATTGCGTAAGCTAGCTGCACTTCACAACGATCCGCGAGCTTTGCTGCTACGATATTTTTTGCTACATACCGCGCTGCATAAGCTGCAGAGCGGTCAACCTTCGTAGCGTCCTTACCTGAGAATGCACCACCACCGTGACGTGCATAACCACCATACGTATCCACAATGATTTTACGTCCAGTCAATCCTGCGTCACCTTGTGGTCCACCGATTACAAAGCGTCCAGTAGGATTAATAAAGTATTTTGTGTTTTCATCGATTAATTCAGGTGAAACAACAGGTTTTACAACGTGTTCTTTAATGTTGCGTTGAATTTGTTCAAGAGAAATTTCTGGATGGTGCTGTGTAGATACAACGATTGTATCGATACGTACCGGTTTTCCTTCTTCGTCATACTCTACTGTAACCTGTGTTTTTCCATCTGGACGAAGGTAAGGTAGAATTTCTTCTTTCCTGACTTCGCTTAAGCGACGAGCCAACTTATGAGCTAATGAAATTGGAAGAGGCATGAGTTCTGGCGTCTCATTACAAGCATATCCAAACATCAATCCCTGGTCACCAGCGCCGATCTCATCAATTTCATCATCAGACATCTGACCATCACGTGATTCAAGTGCAACGTTTACGCCAGCAGCGATATCTGCTGATTGTTCATCAATCGATGAAAGCACTGCACATGTTTCAGCATCAAATCCATATTTTGCACGTGTGTATCCAATCGATTGAATGGTTTCACGGACTACTTTTGGTATATCTACATAGTGAGATGTAGTAATTTCTCCGGAAACTAAAACAAGTCCAGTCGTGACCGTAGTTTCACAGGCAACGCGCGCATTAGGGTCGTGCGCTAGAATATCATCCAGAATTGCATCAGAAATTTGATCTGATATTTTATCTGGGTGCCCCTCAGTTACTGATTCAGAAGTAAACAATCGACGATTACTCACTCAAGTACCTCCTTAAGGATTCATTCCTATTTAATATAGTGTAATGGATACGGTACTCATTTCCCTAATATTGTTGTCGAAACGAGACATCGAATTCAATTTTAATCAATTGTATTACGCTTTTGTTTTCCAAAAACGACATTAAAAAAGCCCTTTCCTTCATCATAAAGGGAAAGGAGCTGATATCTCTTGCCTTTCGCCTCTTATCTTTCAAGACAACTGTCTTGCAGGTTAGCACCTTAATCCACTATTCTGGAGTTGGTTGCTGAGCTTCATAGGGCCTGTCCCTCCGCTTACTCGGGATAAGAGTATCCATTCTCGAAATATAATATCGCAGTTCGCTTGCTCTGTCAATGTAAAGACACAAGCCCTAATCATAATGGTTATTCACCTTTTTCTCACTTTTTAAGTAAAAAATCCATAGATTAGTATAGAATAATTAAATGAATGTGTTATACTATTTTTGAGTTGAACAAGTTCAGTAACATCTAGATGAAATTTTATTATAAAGGATGGGTTTAACGTATGAAAACAGCTTCCTTCTCTTCACCACTTTTGGATGCCATTTTAAATAAGAACACTCCACATGTTAATTTATCAGTCTCTGAACTGGTTGAACGTTCATTATCGACGAAAGAGGGGACATTAACATCCACTGGTGCTCTTCGTGTTGAAACAGGGAAATATACAGGGCGTTCTCCAAAGGACAAGTTCATTGTTCGAGAAGATTCTGTTAAAGACAAGATCAACTGGGAAACAAACCAGTCTATATCTTCAGAGCATTTTGAAAGCCTTTACACAAAAGTTCTGGATTACCTTGGAGAGAAAAAAGATCTTTATGTTTTTAAAGGTTTTGCCGGAGCTGATCAGGCAGCAAGACTACCCATCCAGGTTATTAACGAATATGCTTGGCACAATTTATTTGCACATCAGCTATTCATTCGTCCGAATGAAACAGAACTAAAAGGACATGAGGCTGAATTCAACGTTATTTCTGCACCAGGTTTTCAAGCTGATCCTGATAAAGGCGGCACGAACTCAGAAACGTTTATCATTATTTCCTTTGAAAAGCGTACAGTCTTAATTGGCGGCACTGAGTATGCTGGTGAGATAAAAAAATCGATCTTCACCGTTATGAACTATTTGCTTCCTGAGAGCAACATCTTGTCGATGCACTGCTCAGCTAACGTGGGAAAAGAAGGCGACGTCGCTCTCTTCTTTGGACTTTCAGGTACGGGTAAGACGACACTTTCAGCAGATGCTAACCGTCGTTTGATCGGTGACGATGAACACGGCTGGTCGATGAACGGTGTCTTCAACATTGAAGGTGGTTGCTATGCTAAATGTATTAACCTATCTCGTGAGAAAGAGCCACAAATTTGGGATGCTATCCGCTTCGGAACAGTTCTTGAGAATGTCGCGGTAGACAATAAATCACGAGTACCTGATTACGATGATACTAGTTTAACTGAAAATACGCGAGCTGCATATCCAATCGATGCGATTCCTAATATAGCGATTCCAAGTGTTGCAGGACATCCAAACACCATTATCTTTTTAACTGCCGATGCTTTCGGAGTACTGCCTCCTATCAGCAAGTTAACAAAAGAACAAGCAATGTTCCATTTCCTATCTGGGTACACAAGTAAACTGGCAGGAACTGAAAGAGGAGTAACGTCTCCACAAGCAACGTTCTCCACTTGCTTCGGTGCACCATTCCTACCTCTTCCGGCATATCGTTATGCTGAGATGCTGGGTGAGAAAATCATGGAGCACGATGTTGAAGTCTTCTTAGTCAATACTGGTTGGTCAGGCGGTAGCTACGGCGAAGGTGAGCGTATGAAGCTGTCTTATACGCGTGCAATGGTTCAAGCTGCTCTAAATGGTGAACTAGACAGTGTTGAAACAAAGAAAGATCCTATCTTCGGCTTACACATTCCAGCACATTGCCCAGGCGTTCCTGCAGATGTGCTTCAACCAAAGCAAACATGGCAAGACAAAGACAAGTACGATGAAAAAGCAAAAGAACTTGCAACGCAATTCATTAAGAATTTCGAGAAATTCTCAAATGTTTCAGACGAAATCAAAAACGCAGGACCTACAATATAATCTTTGAATGATAAAGCACCCAACATGGGTGCTTTTTTTATTCTTACTGCTACGTTGATTTATTTTGTAGGCAAACACACAATTATCCTTTTGACATAATGTATAGTATTTCAACGTGCTCATCAACGTATCAGGAGGTTATTCACATGCATAAAAGCTGGATGACAAAAAGCATCATCCTTATTGCAATATGTTCACTCTTTGTTCTTTCTGCCTGCAATAATAACACCGATAACACAGTGCGAGTTGCAGAGGTAACCCGTTCCATTTTCTACGCACCACAATATGTTGCTTTGTCTGAAGGAATATTTGAGAAACATGGCGTTAATGTAGAACTAACCACCACATGGGGTGGAGATAAAACCATGACAACCCTTCTTTCTGATGGCGCTGATGTCGCTCTAGTAGGTTCTGAAACATCAATTTATGTCTATGCTCAAGGGACATCTGATCCAGTCATCAACTTCGCTCAATTAACACAAACGGATGGTACTTTCCTCGTTTCAAGAGAAGAGATGGAACACTTCAAATGGGATGATGTGAGAGGTAGTACGTTTCTTGGCCAACGCAAAGGCGGAATGCCACAGATGGCTGGCGAATTCGTACTAAAGAAAAAAGGAATCGATCCACACAACGATATGACGCTAATTCAGAATATTGATTTTGCTAATATCGCAAATGCATACGCTTCTGGTAAAGGAGATTTCGTGCAGCTCTTCGAACCAACGGCTAGTATCTTTGAAGCTCAAGGACTAGGCCATATCGTCGCGTCATTTGGAAAGGAATCCGGTAAAATCCCTTATACAGTCTACATGGCTAAGGAAAGCTTCCTTAACGAAAACAACGACGCGGCAGCACGTTTTACAGCCGCTATCTATGAGGCTCAATTATGGGTAGATACTCACTCATCCGAGGAGATTGCAAAGTCGATTCAACCTTATTTTGATGACACAGAACTAGACCTCATCACTACTGTAGTCGATCGTTACAAAAGCCAGCATTCGTACGCTACAAACCCAATTCTTGACGAGGAAGAGTGGAATAACCTCCAAAATATCATGGACGAAGCAGGAGAGCTTCCGAAACGAGTCGATCACAAAACTCTAGTAGACACCACTTTTGCAGAAAAAGCACAGCAGTAGGAGGAAAATTCATGTCATTCCTTCATGTAGATTCCATTACACACGCTTATTTCACAAAAGAATCCGCAAAAGTTGCAATTTCTGAACTTACTTTTGTTATTGAAGAAGGAGAATTCATATCATTGCTTGGACCGTCTGGTTGTGGAAAATCTACGATCCTTTCACTCATCGCAGGTCTCCAACAACCGACTACCGGAACGATCAAGCTTAAGAATAAGAAGATTACTTCTCCAAATAATCAAGTAGGATATATGCTACAACAGGATTACTTATTTCCTTGGAAAACGATTGAAGAAAATTGCATGCTTGGCTTAAAGCTTACAAATCAGCTTACAGTTGAAAATAAAGAAAGAACGTTAGGCTTCCTTGATGAAATGGGGTTGAGCGATGTTAAGAAAGCCTATCCTAATCAACTCTCCGGTGGGATGAGACAACGAGTAGCTCTTGTCAGAACGCTCGCAACACAGCCTGATTTGCTGCTATTAGATGAACCGTTCTCTGCTCTCGATTACCAAACAAAGTTAAAGTTAGAGAACCTTGTAGCATCAACGTTAAAAACAAGGAAGAAGACAGCTCTACTGGTTACCCACGATATCGGAGAAGCAATCGCAATGTCAGATAGAGTTGTCCTTCTATCGAAACATCCTGGAAAGATAGCAAGAGTCTTTGAAATCCCAAAGCATCTTCGAGACATCACACCTTTTGAAGTACGAAATAGTCCAGACTTTGGTATGCATTTTCAGACAATCTGGGAGGAGCTCGAAGCATATGAATAGCTCACAGCTAAAAAAACAACATGCTTCTTACCTTCTTGACTTACAGATTGAAAAACGAATTGTGTTAGCGTGGCAAGTCTTTATCTTATTTGCATTCTTCACGATATGGGAACTAGCAGGAAGGTTATCATGGGTCGATCCATTATTATTCAGCTACCCATCAAAGGTCGGTAACCTCTTTCTTTCGAAATTAGTTGATGGGTCTTTAATGATACACACCTCTGTCACATTACTTGAAACGATTGCGGGCTTTATTCTTGGCACAGTGTTAGGTACGTTGTTTGCAGCAGGATTGTGGTGGTCAAGAAAAGCATCGAGAATAGCTGATCCCTATCTTGTTGTATTAAACTCAATGCCAAAAGTAGCGCTTGGACCAATCATTATTGTGGCACTTGGTCCTGGTTACCTTTCTATCATCGCTATGGGTGCTTCCATTTCCGTCATCATTACTACGCTAGTTGTTTATCATGCTTTCCACACAGTAGAACCTAATTTCGTTAAAGTCATCCGTTCCTTTGGAGGTAACAAAAAACAAACATTCGTTGAAGCGATTCTCCCCGCCTCATTTCCAGCAATCATTTCAACTCTAAAAGTAAATGTTGGACTTTCATGGGTAGGCGTCATCGTGGGTGAATTTTTAGTATCGGAAAAAGGGCTCGGCTACATGATTATTTACGGATTTCAAGTATTCAACTTCACTCTCGTCTTGCTTAGCCTCGTCATGATCGCAATCTTTTCCTCGATCATGTATCTGATGGTTGAATGGATTGAACGAAAGCTTATTAGAAATTAGCCTTTATTGAGGCTAATTTTTTTTGACATACAAAAAACCCCCCGGAAGTTAGTTATTAACTCTAACTTCCGGGGTGCACTACCATTATTCTGGACTTTTTACCGAGATTTGTTCAACCTCTCGAGACAAAACGGTAGCACATTGTCTTTCATCATAAAGCTATAACGCTCATTTGTTACTAGATCATTAGGAAGATTGTCGAGCAATACTGGGCCATTCGTTTCCATATAATCTGCTTTAGAGACGAGATGATCGATATCTGCGTAGTAGACGTTTTTGATGATTGTTCCACCTTTGCCTTCTACTCGATACTGTCCCACGTACTGCATCGTACTCACTACGCCTCCTGTTTCTTCGTAAACCTCGCGCACTGCAGCCTCTTTTGCAGATTCACCCTCTTCAACTTTTCCACCAGGAAACTCAATTCCTCGCCTTGAATGTTCTGTCAGAAGCCACTTTCCTTCAAGCTGACAAATGACCCAAACATGCTTTGGAGAACCGGAATAAGGATGATCCTGAAAAGAAAGTGTTACCTGATTATGATAATAATCCGTAAACGTAAGTTCGCTCATTTGATAACCTCGTCTTTTAGTTTCTAACTTTATTGTAAAAGAGTACGGAAGGGATGTCCAATTTACATGATTTGATCAGAGAGTTTTTAAGATTTAGCTTCAATAAAAAAACACGGGCTTCTCTAAGCCCATGTTCCTTATTTGATCGTAAAGTTTTGAATAATCCAGTCATTATTAACATATTCAAAATTAATGTTGATCGTGTAATTTCCATACAAATCTGATTGATTTGATTGTACAAGCTGATATTCAAACTCGTTCATTTTTTTAACATCATAGTCGTTCTCATAATCAACCCAAGGAAATAGTTCTGTAGGCTTCAAATATAGTGCACCATCTTTTTCTTCATAGTAAAAGTCTGTGATTTTATTGGATAGCTCTTCTGACGCCACTCCTTGTAGGTGATTACTCATTTCTTCTTTAGAAGAGAAGTTTTCTACTTTATACTGATCATCTGTCTTTTGGACGACACGGTTTGTAAGTTCTTTGGTTAACGTTACTTCATCTAGCTCTTTCACAGCGATGGATTTCGCTTCGGCTTTTGTTTCAAAGCTCGAAACCATCATTTCCGTATGATTTTGGGCGACTTTATTTAAATCAGCTCCACAGCCTGCAGTTATACTCACCATTGAAAATAGTAGTAGCATGCTTATGTATCTCATTATAATTCCCATCCTTTTGTTCGTTGTGTTTTGGTCTATAAGTACGTTTCCTCAATTTCCACGGTGTCAAACCGCTCATTTCAATTAATAGACTTTTTTACTATTAAACCAGGCTTTTTTTACTTATTCCTTCTATAATATATGACGATTAAATAGACTGAAAAGTTTCATAATACGAGAATTTCCCAAACAAAAAGAACCGGATTTACCGGTTCAGTTTTTTAGCAATATGGATTATATCCTGCTCCGCCAACTTGAGGTGGTGGGCAGCAACCTCCACCAAATGCGCCTGCTCCAACGATAATTAATAGCAAGAATAGTACTACGATCAATGCAAAGCCTTTTCCGTAACCACCTTGTTCTTTACCCATATACATATCCCCCCAAAATGATTAATCACTACACTATACTGTATGTCATAAACCTAAATTAGGAAGGGCATTAGCGGAGAAAACGGAAAATTTAAAGGCATTCGGCTTAATCGCTCTTAAACGAGATGATTCAGATGTTTAGTAGGACAAAGAAAAAAGCTGTCGAAGACGACAGCTTAAAGTGGACTATTTTTTTAACGCGTTGAGGACGCCCATTTGCTCAATTTGAGCTTTTGTCTCTGGTGTACCCAATTTATGCACCCAGTAATAAAGGTCATAGATAGCGTTATCCGTCCAATCACGATGGCTATCAACCTTGTGCTCATCGAAATGGTTTGTTGAAAAGAAATCATGCTGTTGAACATACTTCTGAGACCTTAATTTCTCGATTACTCGCTCTAGCTCTAAATATTCTTCGCCATTCGCTTTAATTTTAAAAGAGTTTAGTTGATGACCTTCTATTTCTGTTTCATGAAGCTCGCCTTTAGGAGTAACGTAATATGTTTTCTTAATCATTTGTATCCTCCTTCAATCATTTTAAACTGGACTTTCTTCTTTATGGCTATACCCTTTATACTCATGCTGTGCTGCATCGATCGTTTCATAAACAGAAGCGAGGCTAGAACGAAAGACTCCAACATCTCTTCCAGACTCTTTCGCTTCTTCTACACGACGATCGTAAAGAGCTTTTTCTTCAACGTCTGGAATAACATGAAACTGCTTTTCATCATGGTCAACGATCACTAGGATACTACTTTCCATTGCCTTTCCTCCTCATGTCCGATCTTGTATGTAACTTTACCCGAAACAATAGCATGCTAATCTTTTATTATTACAACAAAAACGCTTATGAATTTGTGTTAAAATGAACGGATGAATCTATAGAATGAAGTTCAGGTGATGATCATGAATTTTACGAAAACCCCCCATCATGCAATATCCGAATATGACCTGGCGGCGCCTTTAACATCTAAAGATGCAAAACGGTTTGACCACAGTGACCTTGATTCAAACTTTTTCGAAGAATTAACCAACACTGGCATCCGATTAAATGAACGACAGACGCAAGCTGTGAGACATACTGCTGGACCTCTCTTAACGATAGCAGGTGCTGGAAGTGGCAAAACATCTGTACTGACGGCTCGCACGGCGTACCTTATGACAGTGGAAGGGATCGATCCTTCTAACATATTACTCATTACATTTACGAGAAAAGCTTCTGAAGAAATGCGCCACCGCATCAGCACTCTTCCCGGTGTAGAGCCAACACATGCAAACCGGTTAACTGCTGGTACATTTCACTCTATCTTCTTAAAGCTACTGCGAAGCCTAGGGTATAATCAGAAGATCTTGAATAGCGAACGCCATAAGCAAATCATTATGAAAAGTATCCTAAAAAAAATAAATAGTAACCAAAGCTCGCTTCCTGAAATCATGCTTTCTTCTATTTCTTCATGTAAGGTTAAAATGATAAAGCCCAAGGATCTACCAGAAGAAAAGGAAACAGAAGAGTTAAGAAAGGCTTATCAAGAATATGAAACTTGGAAATCATCAAATGGCTACATGGATTTTGATGATATTCTTGTTTTTACATATCAGGAATTCGAAAACAACCCAAACCTGCTCGAGAAGATGCAAAAACGATTTCAGTATGTACTCGTTGATGAATTTCAAGATACGAATCCAATTCAATATGAGCTCATCAAAATGATAGCCGCACCAGAAAATCATTTATTTGTTGTAGGCGACGATGATCAGGTGATCTACTCATTCAACGGGGCAAACAGTTCTATCATTCTTGAATTTGATAAGACCTACCGAGATGCGATGGTTGTAACTCTTGATACAAACTACCGTTCAACTCCAGATATTGTAGGCCTCGGAAACCACGTCATCAAACATAACGAGTACAGACGATCGAAATGGATGAATGCAACGGCAAAAGAAGGATGTAAGCCTTCTTATATTCGTCCTGCAACGACTGAGGATGAAGCTACAGTTGTACTGGACCATATAAGAAAGCAGCATCGAGAATGGAATGAGGTCGTCATTCTTACTAGAACCTATACAAATGCAAGAGCCATTTTCGAACAACTCGTCGAGCAAGACATTCCCTTTAATGCTCATGGAATGAAGCAAGTTTTCTATGAACAAACCATTATCAAGGGGATGCTCGACCATTTGAGGCTCGCTTATCAGCACGAGAACCTTGATGCAACAGCTGCCGTTCTACCTTCACTTTTTATAAACCAGGAAGCCGGTATGCGCCATATCGAGATGGAGAATTTTGTTGAACCAGTTGATTTTCCTCTTAGGCATTTGACTTCATGGAAAACATTACGCCCCTTTCAACAAAAGGCAATTGAAAAGCGTATAAGCTTAATTAAAGAAGCCAAACGCCTTCATCCACAAAAGTCTATTCAACTGTTGCGTGAAGACTATATGAAGCATTTAGACAATGCGAACGATGAAACAATTACCGTTCATAAAACAACGTTAAAAGAAATGATGGATGAACTCGAATTTTCAAGCTCACGATTCGAAACACTGCCTGAATTTCTTGGGTATGTAGACAGAGTCATTGATCGATTTAATGAACATAAAAAGAAACCCTATACGAAAAATGCCTTATCACTGTTATCGATTCATCAAGCAAAAGGACTAGAATTTCCTGTCGTATACTTAATTGGTGCTTCAGAGACGATACTTCCTCACGTATCTGCTTTGACATCGATGAAGGATAAAGAAGCTTCACAAAAGCAGCTTTACCTAAAGAACCCTTCTGCTGACTTAGAAGAAGAACGTAGACTGTGCTATGTAGCGATCACTCGAGCGAAAGAGGAACTGTACATCAGTTCACCGGAAAAGCACCTTGGCAAACTGACCCCTGTGTCACGATTTTTAACGGAAGCCTTTAAAAAGAAAAAACCGATATCAGATTACCAAGTGAAAGCGTGGGTCTGTTCTGGGGAGTTCTGCAAAGGCTGGATGAAAATAAGTGGCGATCAACCTGACGAGAAACAGTGTCCTTTATGCAAAAAGCCTATGATTATCTCGCAAAAGGCACTATTAAAACGATGAATATGTCACAGCAATAATCTTTGTTGCGCTTTGATTACAAGTTATTTAAGAGATATTAAACAGCCCGTTTTTATGCTTGATACATGCTATAGTATAAAAAAAAGCGCAACAGGAGGGCTCCGATGAGCAGCATTCGGTATGAAACTATCTTTCAGAAACAGCTTGCAAATGGAACAGTCATTGGAATTATGGATTACTTAGAGGGCAAGCTGATCAGATTGAACTTACATGATGAGGAGCCGGAGTATCTCAACCCGGAATTAAAGGAATTCTTCCAAAATGAACGAAAAAAAGTGCATGTACCTCAATAATCTATAAAATATTCAAGTCTCTCTTTGAGACTCTCAAGCAGTCGAGAAATACTCGACTGCTTTTTTAATGTTTTTAAAAAAATCAACGTTCATCAAGGTTTTAAACTCTTTCAATTAGAGGTTCCTATTGTGTATAAATGTTAGGGAAATCGAGAAGGATAAAATAATATATTACAATCACAAAAAATATGTATGAAAAAGGTTTGATATAAAAAATAAGTAGGGAATAAAAGTAGTAGCAGTCGAAATGGCTACTCTGAAGGAGGAAAAAGACATGTTAAAGCAAGTACTAGTTATTATAGGTATTGTAGTTGTTGTCCTATTTGTAGTTAACGCCCTATTTTAAATTCCATTAGAAAAACATGTTGTAAGGAGGAAAGAGAAATGGTTAGAACAATTTTAATGATCATCGGTGCTATCGCCGTTATTGCTGCAATCTTATCATTTATTTAATTATTAAAGAATGCGCCTAGAACGATTGTTCTAGGCGCATTTTTATATTATCGTTTATCGTTATTCTTCTTGACTTCATCGACTTTGGACTTAGGGATGTATATGAAAATCGCCTTCTTTTTGCTGTTCATATTAATCTCCTTCAAGATGGAATTATTTCGCTCACCTATCTAATTTTACTTGATACGAAACATAAGAATCAACTCTAAATGGTATTTTATTTAAACCGAAGCTTTTTTACTACCTTGACTAAGGAGATATGGCGTCCACATCTGTCAACAAATCGATGAATTTACATGACTAAGATTGTTGTATCGTTGATATACTTGTTTTATACTATAGATAATTAAGATTGTGAAATCAATCACATTAATTAGCTACTATTGAAGGGGTGAACCTATTGTTTAAACAGCCTTTAAAAATGTTTCGAGGCGTAGGGTACGCTGAAGGGATATCCTTCCTACTACTTCTCGGAATAGCGATGCCACTTAAATATATGCTGGATATGCCTCTTGCAGTAACAATTGTTGGCGCTATTCACGGAGGACTATTCGTACTCTATATCGCTGTGATCTTATATGTGACGCTAGTAAAGAAATGGTCGTTCCTCAAAGCCTTCCTTGCTGTTGTATCATCTGTCATTCCCTTTGGCCCGTTCATTTTTGACGCTAAACTTATCAATCAATCAGAAGCCTAATCAAAAGGAAGGACCGAAACGGCCCTTCCTTTTCTAATGGAATCACAGAGTTTCTGTCGTTAACGTAAGACGACTTAACTCATGACGATCGATCTCAAACCCTATCCCAGGCCCCTCTGGAACTGGAATGCGGCCATGATCTACTGTCACTTCTGGTGTGATGATATCTTTCTCCCAATACCTTGAAGATGCTGAAATATCGCCAGGTATAGTGAAGCCTGGTAAGCTAGCGAGCGCTATATTGTGAGCTCTTCCAACCCCTGATTCAAGCATCCCACCACACCAAACAGGAATTTCATTTTGCAAGCATAAATCATGGATCGCTCTACTCACTGTTAATCCACCCACACGACCAGGCTTAATATTAACAATCTTACAACTCTCAAGTTGTAGAGCTCTTCTAACATCGTCATATGACGTAATGCTTTCATCTAAACACACAGGAGTCGAAAGGTGCTTTTGAAGTGAAGCATGATCCACGATATCATCAGAACCTAGCGGCTGTTCGATCATTAAAAGATCGTACTGATCAAGACTCTGGAGCTTCGTTATATCATCTAAACTGTAAGCAGAATTCGCATCCGCCATCAAATCGATCGATGGAAAACGTTCTCGAATCGCATGGACTATTTGAATATCTTGAGAAGGCTTTATTTTAATTTTAATTCGTTCATAGCCTTCTGTTACTCTCTGCTCAATTTCATCAAGCATTCGTTCAGGTGAAGATGCTCCTACCGCAACTCCTGCTTTAATATGCTTTGAGGTGCCCCCTAGTGCCTGAGCAAGACTTATCTCTTCTCTTTTGGCATATAGATCCCAAATGGCTCCTTCAATTGCGTATTTAGCCATCGTATTGCGCCTGATACCACTTAAGCGCTTCGTGACATCAGTAGGATGGGTTAACGTGTGTTTCTTTAACTCTGGGATCATGATGTCTTTCAGCATGTGCCACGAAGTTGTTAGCGTTTCTTCTGTATACCACGGTGTTGTGAACGCCACCCCTTCTCCGAAACCTGATAATCCATCTTGATCAATCGCTTCAACAATGATTAAGTCGCGATCATTCACTGTCTCCAAACTGTTTTCAAACGGCGTTTTCAGCTTCATTTTGATATGGTAAAGAATGACGGTATGTAATTTCATCGTTTCACTCCTAACAACCTTCTTTGAAGCTTATTCGCGCCATTTCTAGGGAGTTCATCAAGAAACGTTATCCGTTTTGGGAGTTTGTATCGAGCTAGTCTTTCAGAAAGAAAGGTAAGGAGCTCTTGTTCACTTACATGTTCTGCTTTCCGAACAACATAAGCAACGGGAACTTCCCCCCATTCTTCCTCCCTTATACTCGTCACACCAGCATCTAAAATGTTTTCATGATCTAAAAGTGCTGCCTCAATTTCAGCAGGGTAGATGTTTTCTCCACCAGATATGATAAGATCTTTTCTTCGATCTAGAACAAAAAGAAACCCTTCATCGTCGAGATACCCCTGATCTCCAGTATGGAACCAGCCATTTATGAATGAATCGCCTTCATTTTCGAGGTTGTAATACCCTGATGTTATGGTAGGACCCTTCACAATAATTTCTCCATGTTGAAAAGCTTCAACTTCTTTCCCATCCTCCATGATTCGTAACTCCGAAGGGAAGAGCGCTTTTCCCGCTGAACCTTGTTTACTCAACATGTATTCTGGTGAGAGTGTTACGATCTGTGAAGCCGTTTCTGTCATACCAAATGTTTGATAAACAGGAATTTGTTTTTCCTGACAAGTTGAAAGAAGAGGGTAAGGGGCTGGACCTCCGCCGAGAAGCATGCACCTAAAAGTTTCTGGATAGTGGGCACTTCCAAGCTCATCAAGCATACGTTTTAGCATCGCACTCACAACAGAAACGATTGTCACACCGTCTTTATGAATCGACTCGTTTACAGCCTTTGGGTCAAAGTGAGAATGCACTACTGTCGTGATACCATATATAACACTTCTAAGTAGAATAGATAACCCACTCATATGATACATAGGTACGGCGCTCAACCATCGATCGCTCACATCGAGGCCGAGGTTCAAACTTGAGCTAATAGCACTCCACCAATGATTACCATAGGTAAGCATCACGCCTTTTGGTTTACCTGTTGTACCTGAAGTATACATAATGGTATGTAGCTGATTGAGAGCGATCGTTGTTTGTAACCCTTCACTAAGGTCTTCACCTGGTTCAACACGATCCCATGTTAGTAGAGAAACTTCAGTTTCAATTATAGCTTCTGTAGCTTTTCCTATGTAGGTTGTATCCGTAATCAAAAAAGAGAGCTCAGCGTCCGTAATTTGATAACGAAGCTCTGCACTTGTTAGACGAAAGTTTAATGGAACAATAACAGCACCAATGTACATAAGAGCATGAAGACATAGTACCGTTTCTATTCCGTTTGCCATTAGAAACCCAACATGGTGTCCTTTTCTCACACCTCGTTTTTTTAACCCATTTGCCATCCGAAGAGAACTTCTCTGTAAATCTCGATACGTCCACTCGTTTTGGTTTTCGACGATTGCGATTCTATCAGGGGTCATATAGGCACGCTTATGCAGCCAATTAGGCATTGTCTCCATCAGTACCTCTCCTTTCTTTGTCGTTAAAAACAGCTTGATGGCTAGCCATCAAGCTGTTCAATACTTATCGATTTATGGGAAGCGAGGGAACTGTTTAAAGTCCGGCTTACGTTTTTCCTTAAAGGAATCACGACCTTCTTTTGCTTCTTCAGTCGTGTAATAAAGCAACGTTGCATCTCCACCCATTTGCTGAAGACCTGCAAGACCATCAGTATCAGCATTAAGTGAAGCTTTCAAGAAACGTAGCGCTGTTGGTGATTTCTCAAGCATTTCTTGTGCCCACTGTACAGTTTCTGCTTCTAATTGATCAAGAGGAACCACTGTGTTGACTAGTCCCATTTCTTTTGCTTCTTCAGCACTGTACTGGCGACATAGATACCAGATTTCACGAGCTTTCTTATGACCTACAATACGTGCTAGGTAACCTGCACCATAACCTGCATCAAAGCTGCCTACTTTTGGTCCAGTTTGACCGAAAATCGCATTGTCAGCAGCAATCGTTAGGTCACACACCACGTGCAACACATGTCCGCCACCGATCGCGTAACCAGATACCATCGCGACAACTGGCTTTGGAATCACGCGAATAAGTCTTTGAAGATCAAGAACATTCAGGCGAGGGATTTCGTCGTCTCCAACATATCCACCGTGTCCTCGTACGCTTTGGTCTCCACCAGAACAGAATGCTTTGTCTCCAGCACCTGCTAGAACAATAACACCGATATTTGAATCATCTCTTGCATATGCAAAAGCATTGATCAATTCATTAACGGTTTTTGGACGAAACGCATTTCGCACCTCTGGTCGGTTAATTGTAATCTTCGCAATGCCATCATACGTTTCATAAAGAATATCTTCGTATTCTCTTTCAGTAGTCCATTCAATCATGATGAAATACTCCTTTCATATGTAGGTTAGTTTTGTCTTTCAGAAAGTTTTTCTAGAAAACCTATAACCATTTTATCAAAGATTTGCGGTTGTTCTACATGAATTGTGTGCGAAGCTTCATTTATTTGCTCAACAATCGCTTCAGGAAGGCGTTCTGCCATGCGATTTGCGATTTCAATAAATTTTTCGTCTTCCTCTCCAACAAGCAATAACATTGGGTGTGGGAGGTACATTAGCTGTTCCCAATTAGAAGGTTGCGTGCCTGTTCCCATCCCCTTCAAGCTATTAATCAACCCTGTTGTAGAGTTAGTAAGACGCTGATTCCTAATCTCTCGTTGTACAGATGAAGGTAAGTGCTGCTGACTCTGAAACAGCGGGAGTGATTCCCAGAAAGCAACAAATTCATCTATCCCACTCTCAGCAATACGCTTAGCGAGAGCGCTATCTTTCGTAATCCTTTCTTCTCGTTCTTCGGCCGTTTCGAGCCCAGGTGAACTACTTTCGAGGATCAGACTCTTTACGTATGCTGGGTATTTAACGGCAAAGGATAAAGCAAATCTTCCTCCCATTGAATAGCCAATGAGATTCGCTTTCTTTACGTTCAATTGATCAAGAATGTCCTTCAAATAAATAGACATTGCTCCCATCGTGTAAGAGGTAGCATGATCAGGCTTACTGCTTTTACCATGTCCGATGAGGTCTACCGCTATACAGCGATATCGGTCAGACCATTTTTCAATGAATGGTTCCCAGTTCTCTACAGCACCAGTAAAGCCATGAAGGAGAACGATGACGTCCCCCTCTCCTCTATCTTCTACATGAAATTGCAAACCATGAGAAGGTATCAGCATAGCTTATACTCCTTTAGAATTGACCTGGTAGTATCAGAAACCATCGAAAAAACTTCTTTGTGCAGCGATTTATTTAGATTTCTATCTGTAGGTACCTCTATGATCGATAACCCGTTATAATTCTGGGCGTTTTCGAACAGCGTCCTGAACGATTCCCAGCTCGTAGCTCTGTCAAAGGTTGCACCATACAAAGCGGCTGTATGTTCATAGTCAAGGCCGATTGGCGTGCCAAATAAATGTTCAAAGTGTTTCTGATGTTCTTTCTCAGCTTGTGGTAGAAAAGAAAATATCCCGCCACCATCGTTATTCACAACGATAATCGTCATATTAAGACCATATAACTTGGCTAATAGCAATCCGTTCATATCATGATAAAAGGACAGATCTCCGATGACAAGTACCGTCGACTCATAAGATACGCTCGCACCTAGAGCTGTAGAAACAACACCGTCTATCCCATTAGCCCCCCTGTTCCCCATAACGTTTGGCGAACCGTGTTGTGGAATAAAGAAACTATCTAAATCTCTAATCGGCATACTATTTCCTACGAAAAGTAACGAGTTCTCTGATAATAAGTGGTTTAATTCTCTAAAGACGTTTCCCTCAAACATCTCATCCTTATGAGCTGTTAAAAGAACATCGATGGTTGTATCGTTGATTGTTTTCCAAAGTTCAAGCCACTCTTTATCAAATTCAACTTTTGGCTCTTTTTTGAACTCCTTGAGAAGTTGCTCGCAATATGCCATTGGTGAAGCAACAAGCATATCTGTACAAGTGAGGGTTGGGTCTCTCCACCCTTTTTCATCGACAACGATTTGTTGAACATTTTCTAACTGATCGATGTATTTCATATATGCTTTTGAAATAGGCATTGCACCAAATCGAAGCACGACTTCTGGCTTTAGCTTCGTTTTACTCTCACCTTTTAAAAACGCATCATAACTTTCGATAATGAAATGGTCTCTTTTGTTTCGGCAGTTAGATAACGGGTCAACAAGAACTGGAAATCCTGTTTCATGTGCTAATTGGATAACAGCGTCTGAGAGCCGTTCATCTCCCTGTGGCCCAACAACGAGCAACCCTTTCTTTTTCCTTAACATCTCCATGTAGCGAGAAAGGTCATGGTCGTTAATCATCATCGTACTTTCAGGTACATGCACCCATGGTTCTTCGTTAGCTCGACCTTCTTGATAGATCGTTGAATCTGATAAATCAGGAACGAGTGGATCCCTAAAAGGAAAGTTCAAATGCACAGGACCACTTGGGGCTTGTAAAGAAATCGCTGAAGCACGTGAAGCTACTGTTCTTATGTATCGAATCAAAGAAGCATCAGGCATCGACACTTCCATATACCATTTTGCAAAGTCTCCAAACAGTTGATTTTGATTGATCGCTTGTGGTGCACCATTATCCCTTAATTCATGAGGGCGATCTGCTGTTAGGACGATCAAAGGTGTATTTGATTGAGCTGCTTCAATCACAGCAGGATAATAATTCGCTCCTGCTGTGCCTGAAGAGCACAAAAGTGCAACTGGCTTTTTCTGAGCTTTTGCCATCCCTAGCGCAAAAAAGCCTGCTGATCGCTCATCCACATGAATCCAGGTATTTAACGTTGGATGATCAGCAATAACCATCGCTAGTGGCGTTGAGCGTGAGCCGGGACTGATGACGACATCAGAAACTCCGGCCCTTGTAAGCTCATCAACAAATGCCCCTACATATTTAGATAGGATGAGTCCATCAGTCATATCGATTTCCTCCAAGTGCTGCTAGCATCGGTTTGAATTTCATCTTTGTCTCTTCATATTCGCTATCTGGATTAGAGTCTCCAACAATTCCACACCCCGCAAACAACGAAGCATGCTTGCCTTTTAATAAACCAGAGCGAATCGCGACAGCAAACTCACCATTATCCTGGTAATCAATCCAACCAACTGGTCCAGCATACCAACCTCGATCCATCCGCTCTACCTGTCTGATTTCCTTAACTGCCTGATGTTGAGGATATCCTCCGAGTGCAGGAGTTGGATGAAGACGTTCTAACATACGTAGTAAGCTTGTCCCTTTACGTGCTCTCGCCACGACAGGCGTATACAAATGTTGAATGTGTGGCGTCTTGTACAATTCAGGAGTAGAAGGAACTTGTACAAACTCACATTCTTCCTCCATCGCCGTCCGAATCATCCTTACTACAAGGTCATGCTCAATTCGATTCTTATTATCATTTAAAAGCTTACTGCCAAGCTCCTGATCTTCCTGCTGATTCTTTCCTCTTTCAATAGAGCCAGCGAGACATGTTGAATACACTTGCTGTCCATCACGCTTAACTAAACGCTCTGGTGAAGCTCCGATAAAACATTTGTTATTATAATTAAAAGCAAATAAGTAGCTATCGCTTTGCTGTTCTTTCAGATTCATTAACGTTCTAGAAGATGAAAATGGCTGCTCAGAACGCAGCTTGATTTCTCTTGCAAGCACTACTTTCTCTAACTTACCTTCTCTAATATTAGCCGCTGCACTGCGAACAGTATTCTTCCAATGCTCTGGTTGAATTTCTTCAACTGAGAAGTGTGAAACTTTTGTACCTTTCTCAGTCGGCATCATATCGTGAATGTGGTGATAGTGATCTAGAAGCTTGTCAGAAAGGTCCTCTGGTTTGTCACTTTCTTCAACAACCACATTCATCGTAAGCCATGAGTCTTCTCCCGCTTTTGTTAACATCAATTTCGGAATGACCATACCACCCTGAGGAAATCCTGACCAATTGTCAGTTTGAGGGGCACCGGGATCGAATGAGAATCCACCGAGTAGCACAGGGCCAACTCCAGGTCTCGACGGGGCACCCTCAACTAATGAAGATTCTAGGAACTTCTTCCACTTTTGTTCAATCGCTTGGAACCGATCCTCTTTAGCCTCGAATGCTTTTAAGGTCCCAAGCCCTACGATAGTCGTATCATTTTCCGGGTCAGCCCAAAAAGTACGATCGTTTTCATATAAAGACGAACCAGCTGCATAAAAGGAGAGGGGATCGACAACATCTACTGGTAGCACCTGGCTAACAAGTACAGACGTTCCCCGTTTGTTCGCCTCACTTACACCTTGATGAAGCAGGCTATATAGTTCTTGATGCTGTATGATAGACACTGACTTCTCCCCCCAACTTTCTTTCCATGCAAAAGCAGACCGAGTCAGCCTCGGCCACAGTTACTTAAAGGATACACCTGTCCGGCTAAGACTGTCAACGAAGCGGTTTTGAGCAATACCTTATTCTATTAGTAGTTTCCCTATCTCCTACGAAAAAAATCATCTCAACACTCCGCAAATGCCCTTAGCAAAAAAAATATCGAGCATAGGATAGTAATGTAGACATTTTATAGCAAGTGTCTATAAAAAAGTCAACAAAGGAGGGTCTAATTTGTCCAGGCATTATTATCATGGCGTATGTCGCCAACATATCGGACAATGTGTCGAAATTCGTTGTCACGATGGCCAACTTCATAGAGGCCATGTAGAAGATGTAGATGACGAATTTGTTTACATTCGTCCATTAAATCGTGATAACTGCTGCGGACCAGAGCAACCTGGAGGACCCGGCTTGTATTTTTTTGGAGCATTTGCTGGTGGATTGCTCGGAGGTCTTGTAGGGGTTGGGTTAGGAAGAATCGCATTCTTCAGACCATACCCTTATCCGTATTATTAATAAGATGGGATCACCTTGCTAGCGCAAAGGTGGTCGTTTTTTTCTGAATACATAACTAAACATTGACACCCCTTATCCGTTTTTTTACACTATAATGGTTATAGGGGTCATTTTTTTAAGTTAAAGATTAAGGGAGAGACATATTATTATGGAAGAGCGTTTGACGAACAGCACTAAAAAGCTGGCAAATGATTCGCCTTCGAAACCAACCTGGCAGGTGTGGTGGCGATTGCTACGTCCACACACGTTAACAGCTGCCTTCGTTCCAGTTATTATTGGCACTATGTTAGCCATTCAAGATAACCCGTTTCACTTTGGATTATTCCTGGCGATGATGGTTGCTTCCATTTTGATTCAGTCCGCAACGAATATGTTTAATGAATATTACGATTTTAAACGTGGACTCGATCATGAAGGAAGTGTTGGTATCGGTGGAGCAATCGTTAGAGATGGGGTTCGAGCTGAAACAGTTCTAAAACTTGCTTTTATCTTTTTCGGGATTGCTATATTTCTTGGAGTTTATATTTGTTTATTAACAACATGGTGGATTGCAGTCATTGGAGTTGTTTGTATGGCTGCAGGCTATTATTATACAGGAGGTCCATATCCGATTGCCTATACACCGTTTGGGGAAATTGCGGCAGGACTGTTTATGGGGCTCATCTTAGTACTATTATCATTTTATGTACAAGCTGAAGTGATCACGCTTGATAGCGTGTTACTATCATTACCTATTTCAATTCTCGTTGGTGGCATATTGATGGCTAATAATATTCGAGACAGAATTGGTGATCAAGAAAAAGGGCGCAAAACCCTAGCTATTCTGCTAGGCCATGAGAAGGCCGTTCTATCCTTGGAATGGATGTTTATTTTCTCTTTCCTTTGGATTGTTATAATGATTATTACGATCGACGCATCATTATGGTTATTATTAGTTCTACTAAGCCTTCCTAAAGCTTTTAAAGCAATAAAGCTTTTTGATGGCAAAACCGAAGCGGTTCAGATGATGCCTGCGATGAAGGCTACAGCACAAATGCATACCCAATTTGGCTTACTCATGTCGATTGGCTTATTGCTAGCATATGTGATCTAAGAAAAAGGCAAAAGCTCAACAGAGCTTTTGCCTTTTTCTATTTCAATAGTATTGTATACTGAGAAAGAATAAGTGATATGGAGGAGATCGCATGGAATTCAAAAACACACTACTCGAAGCACTCGGAATAGAGGCAGTTTCTTTAACGAAAGAAAAAGTAGTTCTCCAAATGCCCGTTGGACCAAGTACTCATCAGCCACTAGGTTTTTTGCATGGAGGTGCTTCTGTCGCTCTTGCTGAGTCTGCTGCAAGTATCGGAGGATCATTACATCTTAATGGGGAAAACGAAGCTGCATTTGGAATGGAAATCAATGCGAATCATTTAAGAAGTAAAAAGGACGGCATCGTCACCGCGATTGCTGAGCCCATTCATATTGGCAGAAGAACGATGGTATGGGAAGTTAAGATCGTTGACGAGCAAGAAGAATTAATTTGTATATCGCGCTGTACATTAGCGGTTAAACGCTATTAAGGCAACAAAAAAATCCCGTCGAGTCTAACGGGATTTTTGTTCCGTATTTCGTTTACTAACGGTGCGATAATCTTCATGATAACTATCTGATATGGCATAATGGCAACCGTCACAAACGATTCTTCTTCGTTCCCAAGGAAAGAGTAATTCTTTGTCACAGTAAAGGCACACGTGACCCATCCGCATCACCCCCATTTAGTCTATGCAGGAAATTCTTGACGAAGAACAACAACAAAAGGGGGATGTATATGAAACATTCTTTCCTACTACTACTCATCCTGCTCTTTTTACTGAGCGCTTGTGCGACAGACACAACACAGAAGCAGGCAAAGACAATTTCAGCAGACGTAACGGATGTCGTAGACGGTGACACGATAAAAGTTTCGATGGATGGAAAATCTGAAACGGTACGTCTCCTTTTGGTAGATACACCAGAAACAAAACATCCATCTAAACCTGTTCAACCTTACGGACCCGAAGCTTCTACCTTTGCTGAAGAAACGCTAGAAGGTGAAGAGATCGAGCTAGAGCTTGGAATATCAGAGAGGGATAAGTATGGACGGTTACTCGCTTATGTATGGATTGAAGACAATATGTTTAATGAATTGCTATTAGAAAAGGGACTAGCTAGAGTTGCTTATATTTATCAGCCAAATGTGAAATACGTTGAAGAGTTCCAGTCACTTCAAAGGACTGCACAGACAGAAGGAGTAGGAATTTGGAGTATAGAAGACTACGTACGTGAAGATGGCTTCAAGGGAGAAGAACAACTACCGCCTATGGAACCTGATAATGACTGTACGATCAAAGGTAATATTAATTCTAAAGGCAAGAAGATTTATCACCTTCCAGATGGTGCATATTATGAAATGACAAATGCAGAAGAACTGTTTTGTTCAAAAGAAGATGCCAAGGCAGCTGGGTTTCGGCCCTCTTCGAGATAATTTGATCTTACATAAAAACCGGGTCCCAGTAGTAGTGGGTCCCGGTTTTCTTTACACTGCCTGCTCGATCGACTTTCCTTGCTGAAGCTGATACATCTGATAATATCTACCTTGTTTCTTCATAAGCTCATCATGACTTCCTCTTTCGGCGATTTCTCCTTGGTGGAGGACGAGGATTTGATCGGCCTCTCTAATCGTTGATAGTCTATGAGCAATGATGAATGTCGTTCGACCCTTCTTCAGGGTATCCAGTGCATTCTGAATCACGATCTCCGTTTCTGTATCAACATTTGAAGTTGCCTCGTCAAGTATAAGAACGGCCGGATCAAACGCAAGAGCGCGCGCAAATGAAATTAACTGACGTTGACCTGAAGAAAGCGTGCTACCCTTCTCAATTACTGGCTCATCATACCCTTTTGGTAGAGATTTCAGTAACTCATCTGCTCCGACATCGTTTAACGCCTTCTCTATTTTCTCTCTTGATATAGAAGGGTCATCTAAACTAACGTTCGAGGCAATCGTGCCAGTGAACAGAAATGGATCCTGCAAGACAATCGCCATATGCTGTCTGAGGAATTGCTTCGGAATCGATTGTATATCCTTCCCATCGATTGTAATCTTACCTTTTTGATTATCGTAGAAGCGAAACAGCAGGTTCATGATCGAACTTTTCCCTGAACCTGTATGCCCCACTAAAGCAACGGTTTCACCTTTCTTTGCGGTAAAGGAAAGATCTTTTAGTACATAGTCTTCTTCCTTATAAGCAAATGAAACCTTTTCAAAAGCCACATTCCCCTCATACCGTTTAAGCTCACCATCAGCAACGTCTTCTCCTTTTTCATCTAGCAATTCGAATACACGATCGGCTGCTACAAGAGCTTGCTCCAGGTTAGCTAATTGATTCACCATGTTTGTAACAGGTTGGAATAGTCTATTTAAGTAATCGACAAAGGCATATAGCACGCCGAGACTTACGACAGAACCTGCCGTCAACGACGCCCCTCCAAAATACCAGATGAGCGCAACAAAGGTGATATTCCTTAAGATGTTAACAAGGTTATATGACATAAGTGAATTTAAGTTCAAAAGTTTATTTTGATACGTGAAATGACTTTCATTCAACGTCTCAAATTCTTTTTCTGTTTGTGATTGACGTTTAAATGCTCTGATAATCGATATCCCTTGGATCGACTCGTTGATCATCCCATTGATATCACTAATTCTCGTTCTGATAACTTTGTTGTATTTCGAAGCAAATTTTCGATAGACGATAATCCACACCACTAGGATCGGAACGATAGCAAGGGTGATAAATGCGAGTTTCACATCTAAGAAGAATAGAGCGATAAAGATACCGGTCATATAAATGATACTAGTGAAAAATGTAGCAAGAACGGTAACGTAAAGTTCTCGAATCGCTTCAGTATCGTTGGTTATTCGTGATACAACCTTACCTGCCGGGAGATTATCGAAATAGTTGATGTGAAGTCTTTGAATTTGAGCGTAGACATCTGTTCGCATGTTTTGAATGATTCGGTTTGCTGATGTTTGTAACAACAGTCCTTGACCGTACTCAAAAAACGAAGCAAATACAAGTAAACCAAAATACAGTCCGATCAACCAAATAAGAGGTTGAAACTCAGGTGTATAGAACTTTAGAAGCTCTGATTTACTAAGCTTTTTTGCTTCATAAGTTGCTTCTTGGTTATCTTTTGAAATGGTAATAACACCATTCTCTACCGAGCGCTCACCATCAAAAGAGATCGTATTATTAACGAAGTAATAGTTTCTTCCTACTTGAAGAATTCTTACCTCTTTCCCTTTTTCTTCATTGCTAGAGAAATGGTCACTACGCTTATACCATTCTCCACTGTATTTAACCGCGTCTTCCCCTTGATCGGTCTCGAACCAAGGGTTCTCAATACCTAGAATATGTTTATCGATCATCCGCTTTGCAATGAGCGGTCCCGATAGTTCTGCTGCCACAGCAACTGTAAGCAGAAGAAGTGCGATAAGAATTGTTTTCTTAAAGCGAAGTGCGTAATTTACTAATCGTTTCCCAACATTCCGATTCACTTACAGCACCTCCTTCAAATTATCCTCAAGCTGCTGCCTGTCAAATTGTTCTTTATACCAACCATTTTGTTTGATTAGTTCTTTATGAGTGCCTGATTCTATTACTCTGCCTTCCTCGAGTACGATGATCCGATCTGCATGTTGAACGCCTGATAAGCGATGAGTAGCAATTAGCGTCGTTTTACCCGCTCGCTCGTTTCGTATATTAGAAATGATCTGTGCTTCGGTTTTCCCATCAACTGCTGACATCGCATCATCGAGAATCAAAATTTCAGGATCGATCATTAGAGCCCTTGCAATGGAGACGCGTTGTTTTTGACCACCAGACAAAGCTACTCCCTTTTCGCCTACAAGGGTATCGAGCCCTGATGGGAGAATATGAATGTCTTTTTGAATATCAGCTAGCCTTAGAACACGGTCTACATCGCGATCCGTTCCTTCGCTTCTTCCAAAAAGAATATTCTCCTTTACTGTTCTCGAGAAAAGAATTTGATCCTGAGGAACATACCCGATCCACCCTTGAAGTGTTTCTAACGAAAATCGCTGAATTGGAACGCCTGAGAGTTTCACTTCACCTTCACCAGGAGGATACTCTCGTAACAACTGCTTCAGTAGTGTGGTTTTACCACTTCCAGTACGACCAACGATTCCAAGCGTTTCACCTTTAGAGAGTGTAAATGTGATGTCATCGAGGTTCTTAACCTCAGAAGAAGGATACGTAAACGTTACGTGATCAAATTCGATCGCCCCAGGTTCGCGAAGATAATGAGGTGAAGGTTCTTCTTTTACATCGGCATCATAATTCAAAATTTTATTTACTCTGTCGAGTGATGCATTCCCTCTTTGCATAACGTTGATGAGCTCTCCAACTGCAATCATCGGCCAGATTAACATCCCTAGATAAACGTTAAATGACACGAGTTCACCAAGAGTTAAGGCGTTGTGAAAAACTAAATATGCGCCGTAACCAAGACCGATTAAGTAGCTTATTCCTACTAGTACTTTAATTGTTGGTTCAAACAATACATCGATCTTTGCTACTCCGATATTCTTGTTATACACATCTTCTGTTAAACGACGAAACTTATCTTGGTCGGCACGTTCTTGCACATAAGCTCTAGTCACTCTTACCCCAGCGATGGATTCTAAGACCTGATCGTTCATTTCACCGAATGAATCCTGAGCTGCAGTGAATCGTTTGTGTATGATTTTTCCATACCGATTCATAGCAAGAGCCATAAGAGGCAGAGGCAGTATTGCAGCTAACGTTAGTTTCCAACTGATGAGAATACTCATTGTCGCAAGAACGATAATCATGAAGGCGGTGGAGTCAACAAGCGTCAAGATTCCGAACCCTGCCGTCATCGATACCGCTTTCAAATCGTTAGTAGCTCGTGCCATCAAATCTCCAGTTCTATTTCTCTCATAAAAAGTTGAAGTCATCTTTAACAAGTGTTTCATGTATTTTGAGCGCAGCATTCTCTCAACTAAGAACGCTCCTCCAAATAATTGATACATCCAAATGTACGTAATAAAATAAACAGCGAGCAACAATGCTCCATACGTGAGAAGGTAATTTTGTAACCGATCCCATGTTAATGTCCCGATATTAATTTCATCAATTGCCATTCCAATCAATTTCGGTGGAATCATTTCAAGCACACCCGCAAAAACGAGTAGAAATATTGCAATAGCATAACGTTTCCAATGCTGTTTAAAAAACCAGCTTAACTTCCCTAAAATTGCGAACAATCCATTCCCCCCAATCCCTTTTACCAAGACTACAGCCCAAATGTAAGACATTAAAATTGCCCAACAAAAAAAGGCATAACCGTACGCGGTTATGCCTGATCTTCGTTGGGCATTAAATAGGGCGCACGTCTAAGACGCTTCTCACCCCTAAACCTTTAAAACATTACATTTGGGCAATGTGCGTCTCTTTCACATGAAATTAATAGGATAACTCTCTTAACATGCTCCATCACACACACTCCCTTTCGAATTTTTTCACTATGTTAGCTTAGCATTATTTTCACAAAATTGTCAATATTAATTTTTTAAAGGATTGACACTTTCATTTCCTGTTAAATTCGCGATCATTTCCACTAAAAGATCAATTTCTTCTTCCATATCTTTCAAGCTCACTGTCTCGACTGGCGCATGCATATAGCGGAGAGGAAGTGATAATAAAGAGACCGGGACACCTTCTCCTGTTAAGCGAAGTTTATCTGCATCCGTTCCTGTCATTCTCGGAGTTAGCTCATACTGAACCTTCATGTCTAATTTCTTTGCAGCGTCGAGCAGCATTTGATTGACCTTAATATTAATCGGTGCACCTTTTGCAATGACAGGACCGCCACCAATTTTCACGTCTGTATGTTTACTTGAATCGATACCAGGATAATCGGATGCGAACGTTACATCACAAGCGATCGCCATCGTAGGCTTAATGCCCGCTCCGGCGAAATAGGCTCCCCCCATGTTCGTTTCTTCGTTCACTGTACTTACAGCGTATACACCCACTTTTGGATTGCGCTTCGCTACTTCTTTCAACACTTCAGCAACGATGAACGAACCTGTTCGATTATCGAGTCCTCTTCCACTTATTCGGTCGTTTAACAGGAACTCAACATCGCGCTTGTAAACCGCTAAATCCCCGATTTCAATATACTTTTCTACCTCTTCTTTCGAAGTTGCTCCGCAATCGATATAGAGATCATCAAATGTAAATTCACCCTTAGCACCACCATGATGCTCTGCATTGACACCAAAGACACCATTCAACTTCCCATGTGTGCCAAAGATCGTTACCTTCATTCCGATAGCAGGTTTATGACTTATTCCACCAAGCTTTTCAACTCGAATGAACCCTTTATCATCGATTTTCTTCACCATAAAGCCAATTTCATCAGAATGGCCAGCTAACAACACTTTAAATTCAGCTTCTGGATTTAAGATGCCGATTACATTTCCAGCATGATCTGTACGCATTTCATCAGCAAATTCACTAACATACTCCATCCACTTATGCTGGATTTCCATTTCAGCTCCAGAAGGAGAAGGCGTTGCAAGTAGTTCTAGTAAAAAGTCTTTATTCATTTCAATAGCACCTCCGTTAATTCATCCACTACGATTGTACCGTACCGTTCTTTTACATGCTAGTTCGTCCAATACTAAAAAAACATCTCGCTGTGCGAGATGTTCAGTTTGTTAAGATAGCTTGATTAATGATGGTCTTAAAGCGACATGTTTAAACTCATTACTTCAATAGCTCTTGTACTTCAGTAAATGTTGGCAGAGCTGTCATCGCACCTTTTGTTGAGGCTGCAAGAGCTCCGGATACGCTCGCAAATTGTGTAATCTTCTTAAGGTCTTCTTTCGTTATCGTTGACAATTCTTCTTGAAATTCATTAAATCCGTACAAAATGCCGGAAACGAAAGCATCTCCAGCACCAGTCGTATCGACTGCGTCAACCTTCATGGCTGGAACCTCCAAAGAATACTCTGGTGTATAAACAAGGCTTCCCTTTCCGCCCATCGTAATGAAGATAACTGGAATGTGATAGTGTGAAAGCTTCTTAATCCCAGCATCGATATCTTCTTCTCCAGTAATGAACGTGAGCTCCTCGTCAGACAACTTCAGAATATCTGCTTCCGAAAGCATAGAGACGATGGTTTCTTTTGCTCGCTCTTCACTTTCCCAAAGCCCAAGTCTGAGATTTGGATCATATGACACGATGAGACCTTTTTCTTTTGCAATCTCAACTGCTTTTCTTGTTGCACTTCTAGAAGGTTCGCTTATCATCGAAATCGAACCGAAATGGAGAATCCGATGGTGATCAAACACTTCTTCAACAATTTCCTCTGAATGAAGAAAGCGGTCAGCACTTGGATTTATGTAAAAGTCAAAGCTGCGTTCCCCATCCTCTGCATTTGTAACGAACACAACACCCGTACGCTCAGATTCTGTCAAGATCATGGTAGATACATCAACGCCATAATTACGTAACGTGTCTCTAAGAAAACGTCCTAGTACGTCATCACCTACTTTTCCTAAGAAAGTAGACTTTGCTCCTAGACGAGAAAGACCAACAGATACATTTGCTGGTGCTCCTCCAGGACTTTTTTGATACGTTATATTGTCTTTATCTAGAGGGATAAAATCAATCAAGGCTTCACCTAGACTAATAATTCCTTTATTATGACTCATTTGATTCCTCCTAATCGAAAATAAACATTAACTCCAAAAGAAGGGAGTAGCTTTCTCGCTATCATATCACGATAGTTTAAGATACTAAAGAGAAAAAGCACTTAACTTTTTTATAGAAATTGTAAAGACTTCATAGCCTATTAGCCCATGATTTTTTTTATTATTTTGAATCCATTTTTAGCTGATGGATATCGGAAAGAGAAATCAAATTTGGTGGTCTGTTTTACGATGCTCTTCTTGTTAGAGAAAGCGTCAAAACTCGCTTTTCCATGATAGCTGCCTGTTCCACTCGTACCTACACCACCGAAAGGAAGATAGGGTGAAACAATATGCATAAGCGTATCGTTCATACATCCACCACCAAATGAAAGGTTGTCCGTGATGTAATCCTGTTTCTCTTCGCTTTCTGAGAAGAAATAAAGAGCTAATGGTTTCGGACGCTTTCGTACTTCCTGAACGACTTTCGAAAGGTCATCAAACTCAAGTACAGGTAGTAACGGTCCAAAGATCTCCTCCTGCATGATGGGATCTTCCCACGAAATATTATCGATTATTGTAGGAGCAATGACTCTCTCTTCAGATCGGTGCTGTCCTCCGATAATCACATCGCCATCATTTAGAAAGTTTTTCAATCTCTCAAAATGCTTGTCACTTACAATATGGGCATACTTCTCATCACTTATTGGATCTTCGCCGTAGAAATCATTCAGGACTTCTTGCATGTTCTTGAGCAAATTCTGCTTTACATCACTGTGCACATACAGATAATCAGGAGCGATACAAGTTTGGCCTGCATTCGTGAATTTCCCCCACATTATTCTTTTGGCGGCAAGTTTTAAGTTAGCATCTTTCTCAACAATAGCTGGGCTTTTACCACCTAATTCGAGGGTCACCGGAATTAGCTGTTTTGCCGCAGCTTCCATTACGATTTTCCCAACTGCAACGCTACCAGTGAAGAATATATGATCAAATGGCTGTTTGAGCAATTCTGTACTTTCCTGAACTCCACCTTCAACAATAGAGATATACTTCTCATCAAAGTTTTCTCTAATCAACTTAGCAAGCACTTTCGAAACTGTCGGAGTTAGTTCTGATGGCTTCAATACTGCGCAATTCCCAGCAGCTATTGCACCTACCAGTGGTGCTAACTGAAGTTGAAAAGGATAATTCCAAGGCGCAATAATTAACGTTACTCCAAATGGTTCTGAATGAACGTGACTTTTTGAACCAAGGTGAGTGATAGGGGTTTTGACACTTTCTGGTTTCATCCATTCCTTTAAGTGCTTTATTGTAAATTTAATTTCCTCAAGAAGAAAACCAATTTCTGTTGTGTACGCTTCCCATTCTGATTTATGTAGATCAGTCTTTAACGCATCCAATACCTCTTCTTCATACTCCTTGACCGCATTCTTTAATACTTCAAGCTGTTGTTTTCTAAACTCATACTTTTTTGTATCACCAATATGATAATAACTTTTATGATTTTCAACAAGTTCAGGTATCGATGTCATAGCCAATACTCCTTTGATTCTTATTTGTTCTTAAGTTTAAACTCTTAAACATAAGGTGTCAATCAATACACTTCCTCTTAGTATACCTCTTCAAAATCAGTTTAACATTTCTTTTCAAAGGGGAGAAACGTTGTATAAATGGATTTCCTATTATAGAAACTAAAACGAGCAAATCAAGGGAGGCAAATACCATCGAAACGCTTGGTCATCATATAATAGCCGAAATGTGGAATTGCAATAAAGAGAAATTGAACGACCTGGTATTCATTGAAGAAACCTTTGCGAAAGCAGCACTCGATTCTGGTGCTGAGATACGAGATGTCGTTTTTCACCCTTTTGAACCTCAAGGAATTAGCGGAGCCGTGATCATAGCAGAGTCGCACCTCACGATTCATAGCTTTCCTGAACATGGGTATGCCTCGATCGATGTGTACACCTGTGGAGATAAGATCGACCCATCACAAGCAACAGATATGATTGCTCAAGAGCTAGAGGCGAGTACGGTTCACTCTGTGAAAATTCCTCGAGGAACTGGAGAGATCACAGTTAGAGAACTTGAAAAGAAAGGATTAGATTAAAGAACACGTGCGAACTTCGCACGTTGTTCTTTAATCTTTCTCATCGCTTATCTTATAGTACTGAGCAAGTGTAAGCAGTGGCCAAATAATATTATAGCTATGATAGTGTATATAGAAGCTGCCTTCCAGTCCAGCTCCAGTTGGATACGTAAGCTCTCTTTCTGTAAAGGAACGTTTCAAAAGGTAGTCGATCCCTTTTCTCACCTCAATCGTATTACCTTCCCAACTCATCAATGCGTTTACAGCCCACGCTGTTTGAGAGGGTGTAGAATGAGAGAGTGGAATATACCGCTGCTTCACATTACTTGAACACGATTCTCCCCAACCTCCTGCCGCGTGCTGCGTTTTCTTAAGGAAATCGAGGCCGTTCCTTACAGTCGGATGGTCTCCACTTAAATCAGCCGCTTTCAATCCGGTCAGCGCTGCCCACGTCCCGTACAGGTAGTAAATCCCCCACCTTCCATACCACGAACCATCACTTTCTTGATTTTTTATCAGCCAATTCATTGCCTTTTGTATAACTGGATGTGAACCTTTGAGTCCAGCATCATGACATAGAAATTCGATCGTCCTTCCCGTCAAATCCGCTGTTGAGTCATCTGGAAATGAAGAGTTTGCTCCATCTATAGGTAAGTCTTTTAACAGAAGTGCCTTTCGATCAGGTTCAAACGCTGGCCATCCTCCGTCATCATTTTGCATACCAATAAGCCAATTAACACCATTTTGCCACGCTGAATGAATTTTCTCATCAAAAGTAATATAACGCGTGATCGCTCGTAAAGCTGCTGATGTATCGTCCATATCTGGATGAAACGTGTTTCCCCGAGAGAATCCCCACCCACCTGGTTGAATGGTTGGTCTCGTAATAGCCCAATCTCCTTCTCGATCTTGCTGATGCTCTAATAAATAGTTTACTGAGTTGATTCTCACGCTAGACTCATATGAAACCCCTGCTTCATCAAGTGCATACGAGATCAAAGCAGTGTCCCATATTGTGGAGGGTGAATTTTGGACGTGCATGAGAGGAACCCAAATCATCTTCTTCAATCCTTCAACAGCATTCATAATCGTTGGTGAACGACGATCATAGCCTAGCGCAAGCATCGCATAGGCCATAAAAAATGTAGCAGTTGCATAATTGAACAATGTTCCGTCACTTTCTATCCGTTGAAGCATGTATTGTTCTGCCCTTTTTCTTGCTAGAAATAATAAGTTAGTAGGTAATCTCTGAACAGAGTCTTGAGAGTCATCCATCGTATTTCTTTCTCTAACCACAAGATCTGAAAGGTCTGGTGTCCATTTTGTATGAATTGTAAATTTCTTATCCTGCATGATAATAAGTGGCGCGAAATGAATCCGTGCATAAGAACTTAGATCATAGAATGAAATTGGAAATGACTCAGGAACGAGCATAAAAAGCATTGGAAAATGAAAAAAGTTTTGCCATTTGAGATGACCATGTATAGACAAAAACACTTTTGTGAAAGAGTCTGTCGCACCTAACCCACCATTCTTTATGATATAGTCTCGTGTTTTCTTCAAGCTTGCTTTCGAGACGTTACCTGAATATAGCAAACTATGGTATGCCTGCACTGTTGCTGAAAGATTCCCATTCACCTCATCATGATACAACTTCCAATAACCAGAAGGATCTTGTTGACTTAACAACCGATTTACTAACGCTTCAATTAACTCATCATCATCGACCTCTAATGTTCTTAGTAAGACGATCATAGCTGCATTTGTTACTAGACTGTTTTCGAAACAATAGCGAAATGCTCCATCCTTTCCTTGGGCAGACTCAGCTAATTGAATAAGATCTTTCATACGACTCTCCACGCGATCCCTCATCAGTAAACCCCTCTCTCAAGACATAGAGATACCCTACCCTATTCAATATTTATTCGTTAGTTAATTCATCATGTATTGTAAATTTTTTGAAACTTGTGTAAAATTCATACGTATGAATGACCAAAGGGTACGAGGGGGGAAGACAAAATGAAAAAATTAGGGTTACCTATTGGTGCGGGTTTAGTTATTTTGCTCTTTGTTTTCCTTCACCAGCTTAATTTGATCCAACAGCAACCAGACGAAAACTGGAGCAGGACGATGGAATTAGGGTTATCGGTGGAGGACAATGAAGTATTTGTTGCAAACGAGGAAGATTCAACAGATATTTATATTTCTGGAGATCCAGCAAGAAAGCTGAATGTTACTACAGAACTTGAGGTTTCATCTCAGGAGCTGCAGTATAACATCCCTGAAGGGTATTCATTCTTTATAGATGATGAGCAGGCAATCTTTAAAGAGAACGATCAGCTTATCCATTCAAAAGCTGGCACAGAAACTCCAATATTGGACGGAATCGAAGGGATCAACACCACAGCAACAGGCATCGTTTCATGGTCGAAACATAAGCTTTATTTCGTTTCTCCAGATGGTGAGATAAAAAACGAAGTAACGTTTGATCAGGAAGAACAAGTAAAAAGCGCCGTAGTGACGGAAGAAGATAACGTGATCCTCTACGCATTGACGGGTACAATGAATAGAATCTACTATGTGAATCCAGAAAAAGCTCCAGAGCTCATTATGGAAACGAAAATTGTTGCTGGTGACTACTATAGTAATTTTCAAGCTGTAGAGAAAGAGGAAACGACTGCTTTCACATACACCATTTTCGCAACGAGAAATGGCTCCAAATTAATAAATACATATTATGCCGAAAGTTCAGGGGAAGGTGTAGTAGAGCCTAAGCTTCTCAAGATTAATAATCCTGAAACTGGAAATACATTTTCTAAGCCAAGTTATTTCTCACTTGGTATTGAAGATGGAGAACCCACTCTATTGTTTAGTGCCAACGATCTTATATCACCAAAAAAGTCCGTGATAAGTATTTATCAAGCCAAAAAAAATGAAGACGGATGGGTAGCCTCTCGTAGAAGTACGAGTGAAGAACTATCGATCAGACCGATAGCTCTAAATGGAGATGCGATCGTTTGGTTAGATAAAGAAAAATCCGGTTTTGAACTTCATGGCGCTTCTACATCCAATAGTGTCGTCGAGGAAAGTACGAAGACCACTGGTGGTGATATCAAGTTTGCTCTCTTCGATACATTCTCAGCGATTGTAGGAATGTTTGCGATGCTTGCTTTCTCATTCGGCTTCTTAATCCTTCCTGCATTTGCATTAATGTATCTGTATTTCTCGAATACGACTGCTCTTGAAAGAGATAAACGTTGGGTAGAATGGACGATTGTCACATTGTTTGTAGGCTCGCAAATAGCCTTCTTACCTTCTATTCTCGACGGGCCATTTCAATATCTTGCACCAAATTATTTAACGTTTTCAGGTGCGGGTTACGTATGGCCGCTCTTAATATTTGTTTTTTCATATATGATTAGCCGCCTTGGCCAGGACAATGAATGGACGATCTTGCAAAAAACGTCTTACCAGCTCGGCATCAATCTAGGTATCGTTGTCCTTTTGTTAGGACCTTATATTCTATAATCAAAAAACTTGCTCAGGGTTAACCGGAGCAAGTTTTTTTAGTTATTCGCTTGTTCTTTCGCTTTTCGATTGACAGCAATAACAGCTTCATGAAGAATGTCATTAAAATTGTTCTCTTGAAGAACGTCTAGTCCTTCAGCTGTAGCTCCACCTGGAGTAGTTACCTGATCTCGTAGGTCACTCGCTTGCCTACCATCTTTTAACATCGCAACTGACCCATACATCATCTGCACAACAAGTTTGGTTGCTTGCTCTTTTGATAAACCATATGATTTGGCAGTTTGTTCAAGGGCTTCTGCAAATTGATACACAAACGCGGGAGCACTTCCAGTCACAGCAGTCAGTTCATGAATTTGTTCTTCAGATAACTCTTCAGACTCCCCGATTGCATCGAGTATCACCTGAAGGTTTGCTCTGTCTTCATCTTTGATGTACTGTCCGCATGCAAAAATCGACATGGATTCTTTCACATCAGCAGCTGTATTCGGCATAATCCATGCCACAGGAATACCTGGCATTGCCTCTTCAAGAAGAGTAGGCCCAATACCCGCTGCTACCGTAATAACAAGCTGGCTCGTTACGAAGTTCGATAGCTCCTTCATCACAGCAGGGTGACTTGAAGGAGGCATCGCAAGAATAATAACATCCTGATCTGCTACAACATCCTGCCACTTCGCTGTTTCAACATGATATGTACGCTTCAAATGAGCTAGTCTTTCAGAATCTGATCGATTCGAGATCGTGACAGTTCCAATATGCTCTGATTGCTTAAGACCAGAAAATATCGCTTCTGCCATACGACCAGCACCAATAAATAGTATGTTAGGTTTCTTCATAGATTTCTCCTTCCACATTTTCTTTTATACTATATCAAACTGCCACCAAATAGAAAAACGCTGGTTGAACCAGCGTTCTTTCCTACCAAAACTTAAAACCAGGTGAACTTGGTGGAGCATGTTCAATCATGTGCACCACTGGCACGGTATACGCAACGAGAATAAGGACAGTAGCTACTGTTAACCATAGCCTCCAGTTTTCAAGAATAATCGGTGTTTTTTCAGCACGATCAGCTACAGTTCCAATCGGAAAGTCTTCCTTTCCCTTCAGAGCAAAGAATGCGAGGTCCGTCAGAATGAACATTAATAATAGGATCGCTATGAACAAAATAGACCCACCAGCTGCCATCGTCACTTCATACGGAATCCATCCAAGGGCATCAGGATGTTCTTGATAAGTTGTGTATGCTGTTCTTCTTGGAGCGCCAAGTAAGCCAACAGTATGCATAGCTCCTGACATAAAGAACATACCAATAGCCCAAAGAATCGTTTGTAAGTTCGCTAGACTATGCATTCTGCCTGTTAAAACCCTTCCAGTTAAATGTGGAATCAACCAATACGCAATTCCAAAAAACGTTAGAGCTACACTTGAAGCAACAGTTAAATGAAAATGTCCCGTTACCCATAGCGTATTGTGAACAATTTGATTCATCTGGTTACTCGCATTGATAATACCACCTGCTCCTGCAGGAACAAAGATCAGCATTCCAACCATCGGTGCAAAGAATCGTGCATCTTTCCACGGAAGCTTCTTAAACCATCCGAACAATCCTGTAGCTCCCTTTTTTCGACCAGCTAGCTCAAATGTCGCGAATAAAGAGAATGCTGTCATGAGTGACGGTACGATGACCATAAACGTTAATACTACCTGTAGGAATTTCCAGAATGGTGAGATGCCAGATTCAAGTAACTGATGATGAAAGCCTACTGGAATCGAAAATAAAAGAAATAGAACGAATGATAGCCTTGCTAGCGCATCACTAAATATTTTACCACCGATAATCTCCGGTATAATCACATACCAACATACATAGGCAGGTAACAACCAAAAGTATACGAGAGGATGACCGAAATACCAAAACAGCGTTCGACTAAGCAGGATATTAATTCCATCGACCCATCCTAATGACCATGGAATGAATTGAAAAATAACGGATACTGCTACACCAATCGTAGCCACAAACCATAACACCATCGTCATAACTGCCATAAAAGCAAACAAGGGAGACAATTTCTCCTTTGATACTTTTTTAGAAATATAGTAGTGATTACACATTGCCCCACCAGCTAACCACGTTCCGATAATAAAGAAAGTCAATCCTATATAGAAAAGAGGGGATGCCTTCAATGGAGCATAAAAGGTATAGAGAACCGTCCCTTCATTCAATAAGATCATAACAGTAGTTAACAGCGTCCCAAGCGTCATGACAACAAAGCCTAACCACCCCATTCGATAAGGCTGATCGTAGAATTTCCCTAAGGTTCTGCTCATCCCAGCATAAAAGAAACCAATAATAAAATAAGTCGTAAAAATAAGTGCGAGTAAGACACCATGAGCTGTTAGCAATTGGTAATAGCCTATCCCAGCAGGGAGTTGGATGCTTCCGCTCCTTACAAGTGTTTGTAGTAGTCCAGCAATTCCACCAAGTAACACCGCAGCAAATGCAACATAAATATGTGCCATACTTAGCTTTGCATCAGCACGATCAACAGTTGGATTCATCATTCGATCACCTCCAGAGGTACACCCATCGCTTGGTGACCTACTCCACAATATTCATTGCACAAAATTAAGAATTGACCTGTTTCATCAAACGTATGAGTAATTGAATTCACGTGCCCTGGAGTTATCATCATGTTCACATTCGTTTTCGGAATTTGAAATCCATGAACCACGTCTTTACTGGTTACTTTAAAATGGACTGTTGCGCCTTTAGGTATTTTCAAATCTTTAACAGACTCGAATGTGAATGCTTGAGCAACCATAACCAATTCGTACTCATTTTCTGAAACTTTCTTCAACCCAGGTTCATCAAATGGAGGAGTTGTGTCCACCTCTCTAGGATTCAAGATCTCATCTTCACTTGGTGGAGTATGACCCATCGCAAATGCATTGATACCGATAATAAGTAAAAAAACGATTAATGTTCCACTGCCTACAATCAACCAGATTTTTTCAAATTTATGAAAATGCATACGTTTCCCTCCCTGTTAGAACCTTGCAACAAACAACAAGTACACACCCGCCCATGATAGAGCAATAAACCCACCAACCATAAAAACTGAAATAATAGTCCCCTTTAGATCTTCCTCACTCTTTTCAATCTTTACTGGCTGAGATTCAGTCTTACTATTAACAAGCTTCATCTCTCTCCCCCTCATTCAATGTCTAACCTAAGTGTAGGAGATGAGAGAATGATTATCTGTGATATTAATCACAAGAAGAAAGAAATTTCCCCATAAAAAAAGAGAATATAAGAGAGTCATATCTCTTATATCCTCATAAGCGGCAGATGCTTTTAGGACAGCCCTCACAATGACAAATGGTTTTTAAGCCATCTAGATCTTTAATCGTAATGACGCCACCTTCATAGCCAATAATTTCTTCCCTCTTCAGCTGATTCAACATTCTATTAACTGTTTCTCTAGTAGAACCGATAAGGTCCCCTAACTCAGAATTCGTCAATTTAGTCGTAAATCGAATCGTATCGCCATCAGCCACTCCGTAAGTATTAGACATACGAATCAACGTTGAAGCTAACGCCCCATTTTTACCAAAAAATAATAAATCTCGAAGCTTTGTTTGTAGAAACCGCTGCATATACCCGAGCCACTTCATAAAATCAATCGCAAGACCACCATTTTGCCATAACAATGATTCCAGATCATGTTGTTGAATAACCCCAAGTGTACAATCACTAATTGCCTCTGCTGTATAGCTATTCGTCAGATGAATATCGTCCTTCAAATCGCCGAATAAGTCCCCCGGTTGAAAATAATACAACACGAGGTCTTTCCCCTCATCAGAGCTTTTTGTTAGTTTCACTGCACCTTGTTTAAGAAAATAGAGGTACTGGCAGTCTTCACCTTCCCAATAAATCTTCTCTCCTTGAGAAATATGCTTTTCATGCATAACACTTTTCAGTTTCGAAAAGTTCTCAGAAGCAAAAGACTGAGTATTAAATCCAGCAGCTTTTCTCGCACTCATAGGGCATTCCATTATCCTAGCTCCCTTCGTTCCACTTTATCTTAGCAATAGTATATCAGCTTCCCATCTCTTTAGGTGTGACAAATATCACACACATCTTTTAGGTGTGACGAACTACACATATGAGCTTTTCGAAAAGAAGTAAAATAAAACATAACAACACATTGGAGGTGTTAACATGGTCACTGGAATATTACTGATCAATGATGAAATTAGTCATACCACAAACCTTAATCGCTATAAAAAAAAGTTAGATGATTTCCTAAACGTAACAATTCCTTACACAAAGGAAAACATTATTGTTTCCAATTTCCCTAAGCTTATATTACCTTATACACCACGAGACATTCGTATTGTTACAGAATACTACAAGGGATCTGGACTGTTAGGGGGACTACACGCTGGTCTTTCTCTCTCAAGCTTTCAAACAAATATTGTGATTGATTTTCAATCACCCTTTAAGGAGTTAGGTATACAAGAAGCGCTCGTCCGTTTCTCGGAAACTGCTCCTGATATGATCCGTTTTGACAAGTCTTTACTAAATGGAATCTATAACAAATCGATCGTACCAGTATTATCGAACTATCTTGAACAACCGAGCGAGGACCCCTTTGATAATCTCAATATCGTTATGTAAGCTGCACGCCACTCAATGATTTAAAGACACGACAATAGTCACGATTCGACTGGTCGTGTCTATTTTTTTAAAGAGCATTAGGACTATTTATTGAGATAACATACGAATTAGTACATACTTAGTAATAAATACATAATAAAGGTGAATGGAATGAAGAAAAAATTTATAGTCATTTGTGCTATAGTCGTCTTTCTTGCATTTAGTGTGACGTTTTTGTTGATGAATACTGAAGGTTCATCTCTTTCAGAACCGAAAGACCACCCTTCTTACCGAGAAGATACTGCCATAACAGAAAGCAATACGGTTTCGCTTTCATCCATTAGTCTCTCAGCAGTTGGGGATATTCTTATTCACGATCGCGTATACGAAAATGCCGAAACAAAAAACGGTTATGACTTTATGCCGATGCTCGAAGCTGTGCAAAGTGAAATGGAACAGGCAGATATAACCTTTGCTAATCAGGAAACTGTCATTGGGGGAACAGCGATCGGCCTATCTTCTTATCCTAGCTTCAATAGCCCCCAAGAAGTTGGGGATGCTCTAAAAGAAACAGGTGTAGATATTGTTTCTATGGCAAATAACCACACTCTTGATCGAGGTGAAAAAGCACTACAAAATGCGATTGAACATTGGAAAGAAATCGGTATGCTTTACACCGGAAGTTATCTTTCGGAAGAGGATCAATCGAAGATCCGAACGATAAAAAAAGATGATATCACTGTTGCTTTCCTAGCTTATACATATGGAACGAATGGGATTAGACCACCTGCAAACAAGCCCTACTTGGTCAACTATATCGATAAAGAAAAGATATCGAAAGACATCCAAGATGCAAAATCAATCTCAGATGCCGTTGTAGTCAGCATGCATTTCGGCAATGAATACGAGAGATTGCCTAGCAATTTCCAGCTAGACTTATCTTCATTTATTGCAGAATCTGGTGCCGACATTATTCTTGGCCATCATCCACACGTTCTTCAGCCAGTTGAGTGGATTAATACAACAGATGGAAGAAACGTTTTTGTTGCCTATTCATTGGGTAATTTCTTGTCTGGCCAAAAATTTGACTATAAAGATATCGGTGGAATTCTTACTTTAACAATAGAAAAGAAGAATTTCCGAGGGGAAACGACCGTCGATGTAACCTCCCCAGCCTTTTTCCCTACTTTTGTTGAGAAAGGGTATATTGTTAAGCCACTTAATGAAGCAAAACCTGAATTACTGAATGAAATCAACGAACATATGAGCCAATGGGTTCCAGAATTAAAGGTTCCTAAACAAAATTAAAGTCGCCCCCTCTAAATGAGGGAGCGACGTGTTTTATTCCAAGTTAGAACAACATGTTCCAAGTAATTGGTCCTACAATACCGTCAACTACCAATCCTTTTCTAGCTTGATATTTCTTTACAGCATCTCGTGTGATAGGCCCAAAAATACCATCAGGCTTAACATTAACTGCTCGCTGGATCGCCTCAACATCTTTTCCACGATCACCAACCATGACATAGTGCCCTGGGTATGGTCGCACTGGTCTTGAATATACAGGGTTAGTCCGAGCTTTTTTCAAAGCTGCTAGTGTGATCGGACCTACGATCCCATCTTCACTAAGACCATACAGTCGTTGAAACTTCTTCACAGCTTCTTCGGTTTCTCTACCAAAAATCCCATCCGCTCCATATTCTTGCAGGTTCATACCCACATCGATCAGATAGTTTTGAATACGTTTTACTTCATCTCCACGATCTCCATAGCTAAGAAGAAGGATAGACTTTGTAGGCTCTGTCGTAACAACTTCTAGCGTTTCAGAGCCACTGAACAAATAAAAAGTGGCTGTTACATCACTTATAAATTCAGCCCATGTCACCCCGTAACGATTTAAAGCGTTCTGTGGATCTGTTCTTCTTGTAGGATCTAACGTTGAGTGTGCAACAATATCTGATTCTGGATCCAGGTTGAATTTATGACAAAGATAAGCGATGTACCACACATACCTACTATACGCTTCACTAAATGTAATACTTCCCCCCCAACAAAGCTCTACTCCGATTGCATGATCATTCGCATCACCGTTATATAAAGCATTATCAGTATTGACTACATATCGAACATGCCAGGCTTTTTCATCTAAAGGAATAATTTCTAGAATGACATCATCATCAATAAATGTATGTGCAGAAGCTGAAACGACGTTTTTTGCAAAATATGCGCGATTAGCATATGCAGTGGAACCAGCATTTCCTGTATCGTGCGCTACAATAAATGTTATTCCATCATTTTTTTCTTGTGGCCTGGATTTTCCTTTGCTAATATAGTCCCTCGTAATGGCATACTTGTTTTCAACTGCCATTTAACTCACTCCTTTTTTGCCACATTCTCTCTTTCTTCCTATATATGGTATGTGGAAACGAGTTGAGGAGGACTAGTTATCATTTCAAATTAATTAAAAAGGGCCACGGCCTAAGCCGCGGCATTCCTCTTCATTCTTTAAGTAAGATTGTTGTAGTCTGTAGAATCATTCATAAATGAATCTAGATGAACATTCATGCCTGGTTTGTTCTCAAGCCTGCTCAATAAACTTGTATACTCCGATCGATTGTCATCATTCTGCAGTGCTTTTAATGCTTTTTGTATCAAAATTGCGTCTTTTTGGTTGATATTCAAAGGCATTTCCTCCGTTTTTAAGCATTATTATTTCACACCTAAACAAAACATATTACTTCCTTTTGTTTGGGAGACTATATGGTGAGGTGAATACGTTGAATAAAGGAATCGTAACTGCTCTATCTGCCATTTCATTAGCTCAAGGGTTAAAGATCCTTACACACAAAAAAGAATCAGGAAAATGGGATTGGCGTCCTCTCTTACAAACAGGAGGAATGCCAAGCTCTCATTCAGCTGGTGTATCTGCCCTCGCTACGTACACCGCTTTACAAAAAGGAAAAGAATCCATTGAGACAGCATTAGCATGTGTTTTCGGTGTTATCGTAATGTATGATGCTCAAGGGATTAGAAGACACACCGGAGAAATCGCTCAATTAGTGAATGATTTAGATGAAGATATCGAGTTACTATCAGGTCATTACCCTGACCTTCTTCATGTTAGAAGGGAAGAAGAACTTAATGAACTCCTTGGACATCAGCCTGCAGAGGTTGCTGGAGGGGCCTTTTTTGGAATTGCCCTTGGTCTCCTTGCGCATACATTAGGAAAAAATAAACAGCCCAAACATTGACATCCTACCGAAACCGTGTATAATAAGAAATTGGGATCTCGAAATTCCCGTATTAACAACTAGCTCCTTTAACATTAGGAGAACTAAAATTCATAACTGGAAGGATATGAACAGCATGTCTCGAATTGGCTTACATCAAGTTATTGGCCATACTACAATTGCTGTTGATCCTGCTCACTCACACTGGCGCGGCTTCGGAGCCGTAAGGATGAAAGAGAGGTAGGGCTTTCGTTGTTTGAGAGATCAACAGATCTCTATGGTATGTTTACCGCGGCAATGAAGGAGTTACTGTTAATAAACTAACGATCGTTATATATAACCCAAAGAAAGAGCGCATCGCTTCGATGCGCTCTTTGTCAATTTTCACTTATCATTTCGATCGATTATGCCTGCAATTACGCCACCTGTATACATAATTGAAGATATGATTCCACTAATTCCAAAAGCTCCAAAAGCAAAGATCCACCTAAGAGGGTGCGGCTCTTGAATCGAAGCATAATCTGGCAAGTAATTTCCAAGAGTAATTCCAATAAACAATGCGACTACAAGGCCTGTAATCAGAATATACACGGCCATTTTTCTAAGTAAATATCCATTCATGAGCTAAAGCCTCCTTGCCATTTTCATTCCCTCATGGTGATCACGCAAACATCTTAGTCTTTCATATAGCCGGTGTCGTGAGTGTCGTGATGCAAGAAGCCGTTCTCTGCTCGTCTTTGATGCAGCATTTCATGGTTTTCATCCGTGTTCCAACCTATATCATTCTTAGGATGAACCCATTCATCACCTGACATGATAGAAGGATCGACCTCATCACTCCAGTTATTAAGGGGCGAGTCATCTGAATTATACAAACTATCACCGATCACCACCCCATACCGATTTACAAAAGGGGCTTTCATTTCTATACCTGTTCCCTTGAATGTCGGGGCATCGATCTGATGTGGTTGTGTCTCATCAAATATTGGTGAATCCTTTTGATTTTTATTTTCTTTCATTTTTCAGCCCTCCTGATAATGAATGTGGTTAGTATTGGATAATTAGACAGAACGTATGCGAAGGATAACTGAGAAGGGCATTATATGTTAAAATAAGTTCAGTTGATAATAAAAGGAGTTTACCTATGACAATGTTCGAACAACATCCATTTCTTTCGAATAATTGGAAAGAAGCAGGGTTTGACAAACTTTCCCCTGTTCAGGAACAAGCAATTCCACGCATTTTGAATGGAGAGGATTTACTTGTTGAAGCCCCAACAGGAACTGGAAAAACGCTAGCCTATCTTCTCCCGATTATTCAGGAGTTAAGAACTGATAAAACACACACGCAAGCGGTTATTCTCACACCGACTCGTGAACTTGCCATGCAAGTATTTGGCGTAGCGCAGAAGTTTCTTGAAGGTAGCGATATGAGTGCAGCATCTATGATCGGTGGCGCTGCTATCAAACGCCAAATAGAAAAGTTAAAAAAGCATCCAAAATTAATTGTAGGTACGCCAAACCGCGTAGCAGAATTGATTGAGATGAAAAAGTTAAAAATGCACGAAGTGAAAACAATCGTTTGTGACGAAGCTGATCAAGTCCTTCATCCATCTACGATGGAAGACGTGTCTTTTATCTGCCAATCCGCTATGCGTGATTGCCAACTGTTATTCTTCTCAGCAACCCTCTCTGATAAAGTAACGCAGCAGGCAAAGAAGCTATCTGAAAATGCAGCCCATTTAACAGTTGAGGCTTCAAAGCAAGAAAAAGAAGCAGTTTCACATAGCTATTACGTTACAAACCGTCGAGAGAAGCCCGAAGTATTACGAAAATTAGCTAAAAAAGAAGGCGTAAAAGCACTTGCCTTTGTTAACAATAGTGATTTCTTATCAAGACTTAAAGAAATCCTTGCTACAAAGAAAATCTCTTTTGACGTATTAGATAGCTCTACGAATAAAACAGAACGAAAAAACGTTTTGAACCGCTTTCGTAAGGACCAGATTCAATTATTGATTACGACTGACTTAGGCGCACGTGGTCTTGACATCGATAACATCACACATGTCTTCCATTATGATCTTCCTGAAGATGCTAGAACGTATGTACACCGTTCTGGAAGAACAGGAAGAATGGGTAAAGAAGGTAATGTCGTCACTCTTCTACTCCCTGGTGAAGAAAAATACCTTGAGAAAATTACAAATAAGCTTGGAATCGAAGTATCGAGGAAGAATGAAGCACAAAAGAAAAGAGTAAAGCGCAAATAATAAAAGCTGGCAATTAGGGGCTCCCTTATTGCCAGCTTTTCAATTTAAATCAATCACTATTAAACATATCGAACAGTCCTTTTGCCATACTACCTTCTCCTTTTGTCCCACCTGTTTGCGACATAACGGCAAAGACGCGGCTCGCCAACCGGCTAAATGGAAGTGATTGCACCCAAACTGTTCCGGGACCCAAAACCAAAGGTTTCGATACTCTTAGAACAAGATTAAGCTATTTCCAAACAAAAAAGATCTGCTCACTTAAAAAGCAGATCTTCTCAATGTTTATTTCAATGAAGTCATTTCTTTCGCGTTCTCATGAAGGACCCTTTTGACTGTTCGACACACTTCCTCGATATCGAATGGTTTAGCAAAGTGGGTGATAGCGCCAAGGTTCATGAACTCTTCTACAAGCTGTAGCTCACCGTAAGCTGTCATAAAGATAACCCGAATATTTTCATTAATCTTCTTTAAGGCCTTAAATACTTCTAATCCATCCATACCAGGCATCTTTAGATCGAGTAAGACAAGATCAGGACTCTCTTGCTTCACAAGCTCGATAGCTGTAATGCCGTTCGGAGCCTGCAGAGCTTTGAAGCCTTCTTTCTTAAAAAGTTCGCTTAACAAAATACGAATTCCATACTGGTCATCAACAATCAGAATTTTATTCATTCGTATGCCACCTCTGCTATTTAATCTCAGGTCTTGTCCTTCGTTATCACTATTGTGCACTATAATCAGAACCCTGGAAATAACTTCGTCGAAACTAGTCATAAGACTACATTTCTCGCACTTTTTCGCACTGTCTTTGTTCCCTATTAAGAATTCGAAACGCACTATAAAAGGTTGACTGTCCTTTTTTACCATTTTATAACGTTTCTTCACTGTTTCGGTTTTATTATGTTTGACATGGGGTATTGCCTACTAACAATAATTAGGAGGTTTTTAAAACCATGACGGGTCCATCGAAGCAGAATATTAAAGAAATTGAGAACAAAGCAAAACAAGAACAACAAGAGGCAATTAAAGCGCGCAATGTCGTGTTAGAAGCTACTCGAGTAAATTCCATACACCCATCTTAAAAACAGGCACTCGCTTTACTCAAGCTGTCGAGAAAATCTCGGCAGCTTTTTCTCGCTAACGCTCCTTTGGGGTCTAACCTGTCCCGCTCATCCCGCTGGAGCCGAGCATCCTTCTGCTCCAATCTACGTTGTTGTGAGATTGATTTAAATGATTTTTCATCAAATCCAGAACCTTTAATAAGCAACTTGAGATAATTGGAAAAGAAAAATATTTCTTTTCTAGTTGAAGTCAATAGTACTCGGAAGGTTCTGTTTGGATTCATCACAAGGATTGCACACAGCTTGACTCCCGCATTTGTCCGCATGAAAGCAAGCTGTATTCAAACTCCTACGACATCAGGAGCACAGGTTAACGTTTTGCTACAAACTGATGAGCAGGCTCTCGCCTCTCTTAATATGCAAAAAAACCTCCGCCACATTGGCGGAGGTTCTTGTTTATTTACGATATGTGCGTTCTAATTCAAGTTTTGCAGCATCGTCTAGTGTTTCAGGAGAATCCGGATCTTTCTCAAGAGTTCGTTCAACGTCTCTTTGAATCACATCATCCATCGTTTCTGCACCTGATGTTTCGACAATCATTTTTTCTACATCATGATTTACCATCGTTGAGACTGGCACTTCAGTTTCATCTAGCTCAGAAGCTTTTCGTTTCGAATAGCCGCTTGGAGCAAGTGCTTCTTCTTGATTCGATTTTGACTCCTTGTTTTTCTTTAAGTTTTTCACTTTGCCAACGAAATCATTGGATTTTGTTTTTACTGACTGGGCAAAAGATGCTGATTTGTCCTTAACGTTTCCAGAAACTTCAACACTCTTATCTTTCGCTTTCGTAACACCATCGCTAATATCGTTTCGAAGCGCCTTCCCTGATTTAGGGGCTAATAATACACCGGCAGTAGCACCCACTAACGTTCCAGCAAGAGCAGCAATCGCTGGCCCTTTCTTCTGGTTATCCTGTTTTTTAGGAGACTTATTGATACGAATAACTTCTCTCTGACCTGAATCTTGACCTTTTGGAGCAGGTTCGTGCTTCACATCGACATTGTGCTCAGAATTCTTCGTCTTCTTCATTATTGACCATCCTCCTTAACAGATTGAGTGTACGACTTCTTAAGACGATACTGTTCCCATAATCCTAAGATAGTACTACCCCAATTCGCTACTTTAACAGTGTTTCCCTGCTTGGATTCTACACCTTTTTCAAAAGAATCACTGATTTTGGAAAAAGATTTATTTAATCTCTGAAGAGAATCACCAGTATCTTTTACTGCCTCAAAAGCTGGCGTGAACTTTTCTGCTTTTTCTTGAATTTCATCAGTCAGAACATTAGTCTTGTGGAGCAAGACAGTCGTTTCCTTTGTTAAGCCGTCAATTTGCCCTTGCACAGAATCAATTGTTTCTGCAGTCTTTGAAAGCGTTGCTTCAGTAGACTTCAACACTTTAATAAGAAAAACACTTAACACTACAAATGCTAGAGCTATAATTGCAACTGCTACGTATAGAATGATTTCCACAATGAGCCTCCTACCAATTTATTTTGAGCATAGTTTCCAATACCCTTGTATAGGAAAGCTAATCGTAAAAATTTTTATTCTACATAATTTGGAAAAACCTGATGGATCGTTTCTTCTAACTCACCAAATAAATGCCACTCCGATTGGCTGTCTGTGAGATTTGCTTGTAGACTTGCTAGGATTGATTCATAATACCACCGTTGCTTTTCTCTCCCTCGACTAAATTTCTCAAAGACGCGATCTCCATCCTTCTGAAGCTCTACGTGTATTGTTCTAAGATTATGAAGTTTATCAGCACAAGCGATTTGTTTGATTTCGAAGGAGGCACATTCTAGATGGCGGATCGTATGTTTTTTTCGTTCTTCCCAAATGAGATTCTTATCAGGCTCTGAACACCCTTCTACCAACGTGGCAATTTCTAAACCGAACTCTTTCTCAAGATCTGAAAAAGTAGTAGTGGTATCTTCTAAAACATCATGAAGAATCGCTGCTGCTACAACCTCTTCCCTAACTCCTGATTGAAGTAAGTAAAAACCAACCGTTACAGGGTGGGAAACATATGGGAGTCTAGTTTTCTTTCTATACTGGTTATCATGAGCATAAGCAGCATATTCAACCGCTTTTTCAATGACCTTCATCAAAGCTTGTCTCCTCCTTCCTCTTAATAGCAAACCGCCTTTGATAGGTTACTAGTCTCCATACCCATTCTAATGGACCGTAAGCAAATGATTTGAGCCACACTTTACTTAAAACGATCTGAATGAAGAAAATGATCAGCAATAGTAAGATTCCAGTACTCACCCCTACTTCTCCATAAAATCCAAGACCATAGTTATAAAAAATTAGAGTACTCACTAATGATTGAAAGAGATAATTACTAAGCGCTAGTTTTCCGACCCATTCAAACACCTTAATCCGTTTTCCACTTTGATAGAGCAGGACAAAGGAAGCTATATAAAATAGTGAAACAAGAGGTCCACCGAAAGAATCTTGGAGGTGTAGATAAGCATATGAATCCAAGATGTAAGGTAGAAACTTAATTACAAACCCAACAAATCCTATGAATAAAAGTCTCCTTATAATAGGGAGGTTTGCAGCATCCCCATTAAGCCAGCCTTTCTTCGCAAACCCTGATCCAAATAAAAAGAAAGGTAAAATCACAAACAATAGGAAGAATCCATTCCACCCTCCATTTACGTATGCCCAATCACTGACTCTTTGTTCAGTAATTTCTTGAAAGCTCCCTGAACTATATACCTCGATCGATTGTTGAATCGCATTAGGTTGATGACTTGTAAAGTCCATAGCGTTAAGAGGTAGCATCAATATGAACAAGAAGATGGCATAAATGAGCCAAAGAATCATTCCGATTTGCAGTAACCTAGTACCTTTCAATTTAATAAATAAAAGAAGAACTAAGCCGCAGAGACTATATGTAAATAGGATATCTCCGTGCCAAATCAGGGTGAAATGGAGCACACCCAGGAACATCAAGAAAAGAAGCCTTCTTATCATTAATGGGTAAAACGGACCTCCCCTTTCTAACACTCGATTCCTAAATATAATAAACCCATAACCGAATAAAAAAGAAAATAGGGGATAGAAACTTGCCTGGGCAAAAAAGTCAATAACATGCATTGACCACTGGTTCACTTGATTCCCCCAGTATTCGATTTGGTCTACATAAATAAAGGGAGAATGAAAATCGATCATATTCACTAGAAAGATTCCAAGCAATGCAAATCCCCTCATTGCATCTATGGAATGAATTCTCTCGTTCCCTGAGACCGGTGTAAGATTTCCCCCCATGGTTTCACCCTCTTTCCCTCACTTTATTTCTTGCATATCTCTTCTAAATACTTTGAAGTTGTCATGATAAATTCTTTATCAAGCTCTGGATAATGTTCAAAATCAATTCCTTCCATAATATAAGCATGGAATTTTCGAACATCGCTTTTTATTTCTTCCCGTTGTCCTTCTGCAGTTAAGATTAACGCCTCAAGGACTCCATTCATAACCGCCACATCATCTTTACCATAGTGCCTAATTAAGTAGAAGGACTTATAAAGATATTGAAAGAACGATTTTGGTGAGGTCATAACCCTAAGATTTTTCTCCGAGTCAAAAAAGGTTTCCTTAGGTTGATACACTTCCCCAATTCTGTACAAGATTGAACCAAGACGATTCGTACAATTAATAGCCGTATGAGGATCATTCACAGAAGGCGAAATTGCCCGTAATGCAATTTCTACGAGTTTCTGAATTGAAAACTCCAAATCCTGAGTGTTGATTCGTTCTGTACCGATCGCGATCCGATTTAATAAGCTATTCTTTCCGAACGAACTGTTATCTTTCATCCATACAGTACCAAGGAGAGAACCTCGTTTTACATATTGTCCTACTACTACATTCAACCTTATGATCACATCATCCTGTGCTGCCCTTTCTACAAGATCGTCGTACTGAATCTCTTGAATGTATCCCATTTTTTCACTATAAATAGGAACGCCATCACTATCTCTTAACTCAAGCTTCTCCCAACTGTCCCACCCTTCAAATCTTTCTCCATCAATCATTTCCTCTTTCGTATCAAGTAAAGCAAGCGTCTCCCTTGTGATCTTCTGAATTAAGTTGCTCACCTGCACAAAGGAAGAGGAGTGATGGATAAATAATATGAAGAATAACAAGCAAGCGATCGCAATCAACACCGTTAATACAGGGGAAAGCAACAGCCTGTCGTCTTTACCAGTCAAGAAAAGCATGTTAACAAGAGCGAAAATGAATCCAGCTACAAATATACCGAGAACATGCTGAGTGAACCGATCTGAAATAAAGTCCTGAAGCGTCCTAGGTGAAAACTGTGAAGAATACGTTGTCAAGACGACCATAATAGAAGAAAATGAAATGGTGGTCATCGTTAAAATTGCTGTGACAAGCGGCCCATACAATGATTGTGCTATTTTCTCTGAAGCTAGGAAAAGGTTTGAATATGTTCCCTCAAGCTGCGAAACGAAAGCAATGTCGATCCATGTGCTCATTCCTACAACAATCGCGGATATAATTCCATAGACCACTGGTAAAAACCAAAAACTGTTTCTTAAATTAATGTGTGTTTTGGAGTCATTCATGAAGTACCTCTTTCTAATGATGTGCTATCATTCCTATTAGATTAAAAAAGAACATTTTTAATAAATATAAGGAATAAGGCGATTACGTGATTTACCCCACTCCTCATATCCAACACCAATTGACTTTGACATCATCTTTTCTTCAATACTTATTCGATACAGTAACATCGGGAGTACAAGCAAAGCTGTCACGATCACACCAATCCACACGCCCATGTAGATAGGAAAGCCGATCAAGATTAACAGTAATCCTGTATATAGAGGGTGTCTTAGTTTGCGATATGGGCCAGAGCTAACTAACTCAAGATCATCCTCTACGATCACGTCCCTTGAGAAAAACTGACCGAGCTCTTTAATTCCCCAGTACCGTAGTAATATACCTCCCCCGTAAATTAGTATTCCAATACTTCTCATTAAAGGAGATTCTTCTATATGAAACAAACTATACATGTTGAAGAATATAGTTAGAAGGATCGTTAATGAGGTCATCAATAAGATTAGTCGAAATGATCTTCTTTCCATAGTTGTTCGTTCCTTATTTTCTTTTCCTCGCTTAAAAACAAATTCTCCTACCCAGAAAGCAGTTAAGATGAAGAATATTATTTCCCACACATTCATTTCCCCCCCCCCTTTTCCAAACGTATTATATGCAGTATACCAGAGTTTCAAGGAATTAAATGAACCTCACGTTTATGGATGTATAAACCGGGGAATTTATACAATTGAACAAATGTAAGCCCTTACATTACGCAGAATTGGAGTGGTGCCTATATACACCTTTTCGCATAAATTGGGGTTTTTTGGTAATATAACAACCCGATCAGTTGTTATATATAGGGTTGTGATAGCGTCTCATCTTCTAAGAGTATATAAGAAGAGGTTAGAGCTTCTATCGTCCATTTTCTTAGATATTCTCCATTTATCCGCACTATTTGGGAAGCTGGTATTGTAAGGAAATGTTGGTTTGTTATACTCGAATAGTCGAATTGATTACAGCAAATTGTCCAGTGACACATGAAAAAAACACATTTAACGGTAAGTTAATAGGAGTGAAATGATGAATCTAGACGATGGAAAAAAGCGAATCGTAATAAAAATTGGAAGCAGCTCACTTACGAGCAGACTCGGAGACATTAGCCGCAGAAAACTAGAACGTTTGGTTGATGACATCGTAATGTTGAAAGATGAAGGACACGAAGTACTTCTCGTATCTTCAGGTGCAGTAGCTGCAGGGTATCGCAGACTCGGTTGCCTCGAGCGTCCGACATCTCTTTCTGAAAAACAAGCGGCCGCGTCCATTGGCCAGGGCTTATTGATGGAAGCTTACTCAGAGCGATTCATTTCCCATGGTTATACAGCTTCACAGATCTTGATTACGAGAAGTGACTTTTCCGATCGAAAAAGATATAACAACGCACGCAATACCATTAATGTATTGTTAGAACGCGGTATTGTACCGATCGTAAATGAAAATGACACAGTTACAGTAGAACGTTTGAAGTTTGGAGATAACGATACACTATCAGCTAAAGTCGGTGCTTTAGTTGATGCTGATCAACTTATCATCCTTTCAGATATAGATGGTCTGTTCAGCGACGACCCAAGGAAAAATCCTGACGCTGAACTACTTGAACATGTAACAGAAATCACCCCTGAAATCGAAGAGTCTGCTGGAGAGCCAAGTAGCTCTGTTGGAACAGGTGGCATGAGATCTAAGATCGATGCTGTGAAAATTGCTATGGCTTCAGGTACAAATTCATTCCTTGGTAATGCTTCAACAAAAGGTATTATTTATAACGCTGTTCAAGAGACAGCAAGAGGAACGTACTTCGAACCTGAAGGCGACGCAGAGCTTGACAATAAGAAGCAATGGATCGCATTTAATTCAGGCCCTGAAGGTGAAGTAATCGTTACAGATAAAGCAAGAGACGAAATTTCAGATCAAGAACGAAGCTTACAGCCTATCGGCGTCCATTATGTACACGGGCACTTTAAACCAGGTGCAGTAGTTAAGGTAACAGATATGGACGGTGAAGAAATCGGTCTTGGTGTGACGAACTACTCTTCAAAACACCTTAAGATGATTAAGGGGCTCACATCTGATGAGATTTCAGAATTGATCGATGTATCTGTAAAAGAAGCTGTTCATATCAATGATTTCGTATCACAAGATCAGCTTGCCATTCCACTTGGCTCATAATAATAATTAAGAAATCGACTTAAGAACACTAATTTCACAGGAGGCGTTTGATGACTACTCTAAATACAACAGTAGAAGTAAATGTAAAAGAACAGGCGAAGCAGGCACAGAAAGCTTCTAAAAAGCTTTCGCTGCTTACGACTGAAGAAAAAAACGAAGCGCTCAACATTATCGCAGACGTGCTTGAAAAGGAAACGGATTATATCCTACAAGAAAACAACAAAGATCTTGAACGCGGTAAAGAAAAAGAATTTACTGAAGCATTTATGGATCGTCTTCGCTTAACTGAAGATCGCGTTAAAGATTTCGCAAACGGTCTTCGTGAAGTAGCACAGCTTGAAGATCCAGTTGGTGAAGTTCTTTCTGATTGGAATCTAGATAACGGTATGCAAGTCGAACAAGTTCGTGTACCTCTCGGCGTAATCGGAATGATTTATGAAGCTCGTCCGAATGTAACAGTTGATGCTACGGGACTTGCTCTTAAATCTGGTAATGCGATCGTATTAAAAGGCGGATCTAACGCTCTTAATTCCAACAAAGGAATTGTAAAAGTTATTCATTCCGCTCTTCCTAAAACAAAGATTCCAGTGGATGCAGTACAACTAATCGCAACAACAGACCGTAAAGCGACAAGCGAACTGTTCACGATGAAAGAGCATATCGATGTGCTAATCCCTCGTGGTGGCGGAGCACTTATTAACACGGTTGTTAACAATGCAACAGTTCCTGTCCTTGAAACAGGTGTAGGTAACTGCCATATCTATTTTGATAAAGCAGCTGATGCAAAAAAAGCAATCAACATTTTTATTAATGCAAAAACAGATCGACCAGCAGTATGTAACGCTGCTGAGACACTTATCGTGCACAAAGAATGGTTGAACGAGAACAAAGACCTTCTTGAAAAATCTCTTGCTGATAACAACATCAAAATTCATGGTGACGAGCACATCGTTAATACGTTTAAAGATGCAGTCCTTGCAGACGAAGATGACTGGAGCAATGAGTATCTTGGACTTGAAATTGCAATTAAATCAGTTGAAAGCACACAAGAAGCAATCGACCACATCGAAACGTACGGAACGAAGCACTCTGAAGCTATTATTACAGAAGACCCAGAATCAGCTTCACTATTTCGTAACTTAGTCGATGCAGCAGCAGTATATCACAATGCTTCTACTCGCTTTACAGACGGATCAGCTCTTGGTTTCGGTGCAGAGATCGGTATCTCAACACAGAAACTGCATGCAAGAGGACCTATGGGTCTACCAGCACTGACAACGATTAAGTATTGCATGACTGGTACTGGCCAGATTCGATAGAACCTTCAGAGAGATAACTCCTTCAAAAGGGGTTATCTTTTTTTGTGTAGTGAGCGCATGAACTGGGTAAAGATGAACAGCCTACTGTAGTGAGCATATGGTTCGAGAAAAGCCCTCATTCCATTTATAATGAATTACGATATCTTTAATTCGAAAGGGTGAAAGAAATGAAATACGATCATTTATATACAGAACAAAAGCTCGGTAAACATACTCTATCTAACAGATTTATCGTCGCTCCAATGACCCGAATTACTGCAACTGATGATGGTAGCGCAACGAATAAGATGCGTGACTACTACGAACGGTATGCAAAAGGTGGGTTTAGCGCAATCATTACAGAAGGAATTTATACTGATCAGCTTTACAGTCAAGGCTATTTAAACCAACCTGGTCTTACGAATGAAAACCATGTAAATGCGTGGAAGGAAATCGTTGATACGGTGCACCAACATGATACAGCTATCATTGCTCAGCTTATGCACGCTGGTGGACAAAGTCAGGGAAATGTTTATACAGATACTACTGTAGCCCCTTCAGACATTGCTCCTAAAGGAGAGCAACTTGGATTTTACGGTGGATCAGGTCCTTTCCAAAAACCTAAATCGCTAACGAAGGAAGATATTGAGCAAATTCGTGTGTCATTCGTTCAATCTGCTCGCTATGCAGAGGAAGCTGGCTTTGACGGAGTAGAAATTCATGGGGCCAACGGCTATCTTCTGGATCAGTTTTTAACAGATTATACAAATAACCGCTCGGATGAATATGGTGGTTCGTTAGAAAATCGCCTGAGACTAATTACTGAAGTGATAAAAGATGTAAAGAATGCTGTAGGTGAAGATTTCACTGTAGGTATCCGGATATCACAGATAAAAGTTGCTGATCCTTCTTACAAATGGCCTGATGGGGAAGAGTCAGCTCAATTAATCTTCTCTACCCTAAACAACACTGGCCTCGACTACATCCATGTTACAGATGGCGATGCAGCTCAATCAGCGTTCGGTGAAGGAACAAAATCCTTAACTTCTGCAGCCAAGGCTTTCTCTACCCTTCCTATCATAGCTAATGGCGGACTTGGCGATCTACAAAAGGCTAGCAAGCTAATTACAGATGGAGACGCGGATTTTGTTAGTCTAGGTACTAGCGCACTTGCAAACCCAGATTATCCAAACCGCTTAGCGAAAGGTGAAGAACTTAAGTCATTTGACTTCGAAAACACTCTTCTGCCTATTGCCTATATTAAAGATCATGAAATTGAAATGGATTTAGTAAAAGCCTGAGAACGATTCCTCTCCTTTTGGAGGGGGATTTTTTTATTCGGAGACTACATTCCTTTATTCAATACATCTACTCCGTCCTTCAAATCAATCAATATAAAGCATTTATCGTCTTCTTGGTGATATGTAGCTTGTTCTTCAACTAACTGGAGAAGTTTCTCTTTCAGAACAGGTAAAGGAACAGTTGGGTATCTTTTTAATAAAGCAGAAAGATAGTGTGAGTCATAAGGGTCGATGACACCATCCGTATATAGAAGTAAACGATCACCCTTCTCGTAATTGAACGTTTCATAATCAAAATTCATGTTTGAAAAGGTCCCGATTGGGGGACATGTTGATGAAAGTTCATATTGTTCATACGTATTGTGCTGCCATAATGCAGGTGGATGTCCTGCATTTAGATAGTGTACTGTTTGGTTAAACGTATTGATTAAAAGATAAATTACTGTACAATAATGCCACGTTTCCTCATTATTTTGAAATAGCCCATGCAGATGATTATCTAATTCTTTCATTAAAAAATCCGGAGAAACCCCTTTTGAAATTAACCGTTGAAACACAGATTGAAGAGACATCGTGATTAATGAGGAAGAAATTCCATGTCCCATTACATCTAGAATAATAATTCCATATTGATGAGGGTTAATTTGATAGACGCCAAACATATCGCCTGACAGATCACTAGAGGCTTCATAATAGGATTCAATTTGTATAAAATCATTTTTAATAGGACTCGTTAATGAAGCCTCTTGGATGATTTTAGCAAGATGCAATTCCTTCTTCGTTTCTGTTTTGAACGTCTGATTTTCTTCGTTAAGATTCATCAACTCTGCTTGTTTCGTTTCTAGCTCCTTCAAAGCGATTTCTAGCTTTTCATTCGCCTTTCGTTTTTCTAACAAAGCAGACTCTGCTTTTTTCCGCGCAATGAGCAATTCATTTTCGTACTCATTTCTTTTATGCATAGGCACAAGTACACAGTCTATTTCCCTCGTCCCTTTTCTTAGCACTGCGTTGATTAACACGGGAATCTCAACTCCGTCTAAAGACTTCAGAGAAAAGTACATTTCTTCAACAGGTTTGCCTGTTTTTATTATAGGAACAAAATAGAATTGGTAAAAAACTCGCGCAGGGACTGTTAGGATAATGTTAACGTTCTCTCCCATCAATTGCTCTAATTCATATCCTAGGAGCTGTAGTAATGTTTGATTAGCAGATAGGATTGTTCCTTCTTCTGAGAGTGTAAGAAATCCACATGGTGCAAAATTAAATCGGTCTTCCATTAGGGGAGATCACCAATTCGTTTCAGCTCAGAAACGTTCTCAGACTTATCCATGAGGTATTCACGGATAAAGTGACTGGTTTCTTCAGGATAACTCATATGAGGACAATGACCAGTGGCCTCCATGAGCTTGTAGGTGCTAGTAGGAAGCTGTTCATGAAGATATTCACCAACATTAACTGGCGCAATAATGTCTTCTGAACACTGAAGTATGAGAGTAGAGATTCTTACGTTCGGTAAATCCTTTCGATTATCAGTAAAGAAGGTAGCCTGTGCGAATTGAAGAGCGATGATAGGGTCAGTCGAACAAAAGCGAGATTCAAGATCACGAGCAAGTTCAGGTCTATCTATGTTACTCATTGCACTCACAGAGAAGGCATTGGCCCATCCGATATAATTTTTCTCCATTAATTCTAGTAAACCTAATAGCTCCTCCCTTTCAAATCCACCATGGTAATGAGGTGGGTCATTTAAATAACAAGGCGATGGTCCTAGCATAATAAGATCGGAAAAATACTCTGGACGTTTCAAGGAGGCAAGCATACCAATCGTACCTCCTACTGAATGCCCTACAAAGATCGCATCTCTTATGTCTAGTGCAGCACAAACATCCAGGACATCCTCGGCATAGCCTTCCAAATTGCTGTACCTCGTCTCATCATAGGCACCTATATCTGAATTTCCTGATCCAACGTAATCAAAAAGAATGACTTTATAATCCTTTTCGAAAGACTCCGCAACTAACCTCCACACATTCTGGTCACAACCAAAACCTGGTGCGAAGAGCATGGGAATCTCCCCTTGTCCGTAGATATTTACATTGTTACGCGACAGGATACTCTCATTCATCATACAGGCTCCTCTCTAAAATTTTACTAAAGTAATAAATTTGTATTATTGGAAAACACTTACACAGGGGCCCTTTAAAAAGATATTATCTAAAAAAGTATTCAATATGTCTATGGACTTTCCCTTCTTCTTTGATAAATATACTTCTACAGTATGACTCTATCTAGCACAAAAAAACGCATGCTTATGCATGCGTCTTGTAAGGTTTATTTCGTTAGTAATGCTCATTATGAAAGGTCTTTTGCTGTAGCATCTTTACTATTATCATAACTAAGAATAGCTGCAAGTAACCATTTACATTGTGGTAGTGCAACGCTAATAACTTTACCAAGCATAAATGCGATCACAATACTACCTATTCCAACTGGTCCTCCGAGAGCCCAACCAATTAATAAAACTGCTATTTCAATACCATTTCTAACCCAATCAATTCGCCAGCCTGTCTTTTCAACTATTAAAAGCATAATTCCATCTCTAGGACCTGCCCCAAGACCAGATGTAACATATACGCCTATTCCATAACCGAGAATGACTAGACCACTTATATAAATTACACCCTGAATCACAATAGTGGAGGGATCAGGAAGTAAGAACAAAAACAAATCTATGAAAAGGCCAAGAAACAGCATATTTAAAAATGCTCCTTTTTGAGGTAACGATTTCGAATATAGTGATGTAAAGCCAAGAATGACAAACCCGGTAATTATTGACCATGTACCGATCGTAAGACCGAATTGTTTATATAAGCCATAATGAAAAACATCCCAGGGGCCAATTCCAAAAGCTTTCCCTTTGATTGTCATAGCGATACCAAGGCCAAGAATAGCTAACCCAATAAAAAAGAAACTCCATCTGATCATTCTTTCTCGCATATAAGCTCCCCCTTTCAGTCTTATCGTTTCGTCTCATAGTTTCCAAACCTCAAAAACTATATCATATGAAAGAAAACATAAAAACCACCCGGGAAACTGGGTTTTACACAAAAAAACAGTCTCTCATATTTGAGAAACTGCCTTTATAACTGGATTATTATTTCTAGCTTGATTTGCAAAGCATCCATTAATTCATAAACTCTCCTTCAAGTCGATTTTGATAGGAATCTATTGATTTCTAATTAAGCATCTCCCATAATTTGCTACTTTCCATCTCAAACAACTGACCAAACACACCTAAAGTTCTAATTACTGTTTCCCCACCTTCAGAGTCCTCAAATCTTTGTTCGTAAGAGGAATAGATACCGGTGTTTTTGAAGTGAGAAGAACTTAAACGAATACGACCTTCTCCATTCGTACAACTTCCATCTACTTCACATTCGATATTGTATTTTTGGGAAACCCATTTATCAACAACTGCTTGAGATGGTGTAGTTGACGCCATTACTAAGACTATTATTCCAATTGCAACACATGCATAATACATCAGCTTCTTTAACAAGAGAAAGACCCTTTCGATTCAAAATTCATTCCTTTCCTACCTTATAAAAGGTACGGAAGATATAAAATAACGGATGATACTATTCCAGTAATTCCAACAATTAGGGTTCCAATAACAAAAGGGTGAGAAGATAGCCGAAAGATTGAAATACTACTAGATTTATAACCTGAACTGAAATTCGCTACTGTTCTACTAGCATTCTGATGAAAAGGTCTAAAGTACCCTGGCAGCCAAACAATAGCTATTAATAGTATGCTACAAGTGAACCAGGAATCCGCAAGAGTCCATTGAGTTTTCCATGAAAAAAGAAAAACCAAAATAGCATCAAATAAAATCGTTAACAAAACAAGGAAGACATACTTTACCTTACTACTCAACTTATTCTCTAAATACTTATTAACTGTCGAAGAAGCAGCACTTAGTGAGAAAGCAAGCATAAGAGTACCTAGTAAGAACACCAAACCAAAAAGAAACTTATAAATCAAAGCATTAAACTCCCCCCTATTAAACCTCCTATACATAATGCAAATTCAGGCAACATGATCATGCCAAGAAATAAACAGCATTATTAGAAACTCAGTGTTCCATGAAGAGGATTTAAGGATCATCTGCCCTCTTTAATCAATACGAACATCTTTGGAAAAAGTTTCAAAACAAAACAGCATATTGATAGATTTCACCAATCCATATATGCTGTTTCAATATTATTCTGTTAATACGCCCTAAACAACACATTCATCTAATCGATTATTAAAGATGCGTTCCTAGCGTTTATTTTTCTTCAGTTTCTTGAAAAATCGCGTCAACGACGTGCTGGATTGGAGCCGTGGCGTCTATTAGTATTCCGTCTCTTGGAATATCTTCTTTTGTATGGTGCAATCGCACAATGAGTTCCCTTTCCGATATCTTTCCCCCAAACTCTTTTTCCGGCCGCTCAATAAGCCGCCGGTTCAATGTATCAATATCGACATCGAGGACAAAAACTGCGTCAAAAAGGTCTATGAATTTCGAAAAGTTCCTTGAACCACCACAGAAAAATGTTACCTCCTCATCCGAGTTAGCAATCAAGGCTTTTACTTTATCTACATGCCAAATGTGGTTCTGGTGCGTTGCAGTATCCGTCCGTGTGCCGGTTTCAGGGTCACCTTGATAAGCCAATTCGCGATCGCCATGAATAGCATGGAAGCCTCGCCGCTGCAATTCGTTACAGACCGTAGTTTTGCCAGTGCAGGAAACACCCTCAATTAAATAATTCCTATTACCCATGGCTAGACCTCCCCCCAATAAATAACCTATAAAAAGAACAAAGGAATACTACCATCTTTAAGACTGTTGTACAGCTGAATTCACCTTTCACTAAAAGATGATTAATCAAAAGAGTGAGGTAGCTTGCCAGCTCGCCGGCAGGAAAGCGAACCGCTTCCCAACCCATCCTATTAAGTAACAGCCCCACTATCTAGATATCAAGTTTTCTTTTCATTAAATAGATGTTAGATCCTCTATTACAACTTTCCGATCGTCCTCTTTAGCAATTTCATCACAAGCTTTATAAGCGAGTTTTTTATATTTGTTACTATCTTCCTCTTGGTTTCCAACCTTGTATGCCCGAGCTATTGCTTCATAAGCGAATGCAAGATCAAAATCTTTTATTTCTTCACGCAAACAAACATCCAAACTTTGTTGAGCGTGATGAAGAGCTGGTTCGAACCGACCTAATACAGCATAAACTCGAGAAACTTGCCAATCTCCTCTAGCCGTATTGATTGGCTCCCCAATGACTTCCCAATGATAACGGGAAGCATGTGCCATATGTATCATAGTTTCATTTTCACGATCCGTTCTTTCTTTTTTATCTAAGTAATCCCAAGTTGAGTTAAATAGTGTGACGGCCATAAGTTTATGGAATTCCTTTTTATTTAATCGTTTTTCTTCTACTTGCATTTCCTCTCCTCCTTTTATAAAAGTTTCGATATGGTTGTATGTTTATCCTTTGTAAGATTGATTGGGGAGAGCGGTTGCATTCCCGGAGGCGAAACTCATCCCCCTTTCCCCGCCACCCCTTGCTTGATTATGGTGAACGGGCCCGTGGATTTAACGAGAAAAAAGTTTACCGAGTCAAAGCCCACATATCTACTGCATAGTAGAAAAAACATGGCAGTAAATTATTCAAGAAATCTTGACTTACAACTACACATTAGATCCAGCACTAAAACAACGAGGAATAACTTCCTAAAAAAAATAGAAAGCATATCCTATTTACGGATATGCTTCTGAAGGCCTGAAAATCGATATCTATGTTCTGAAATGGAAGCAATTTTGTTGCTTTAAAAATGGAACAACCAAGTAAAAAAGGTTCGGTTCATCAAGATGTGATGAACCGAACCTTTTTTCGCCAAGAAATCCTAGCCTTGCTTTAATAATTGTTAGAAAGCTCTTTGAAACTTATTGAGCAGTATACCCACCATCGATTACGACGGCTTGTCCTGTTACACTTTTCGCCTTATCACTTGCAAGGAACATGGAGTAGTTTGCAATTTCTTCCACTTGTAGCAGGCGTTTTTGCGGTACAAGTGGATAGATGACTTCCTCAAGCACTTTTTCCAATTCTACTCCACGGGATTTTGCCAAGTCTTCTAATTGACCACGAACTAGTGGTGTATCAACATAGCCTGGTGCTACTGCGTTAACCGTGATGCCGTGTTCCGCTCCTTCTAGTGCACTCACTTTTGTCAAGCCAATCACGCCGTGTTTGGCACTGTTGTATGCGGCTTTTCCTGAGAAACCGATCACACCGTTAATAGACGCCATGTTCAGGATACGGCCATACCCTTGTTCTTTCATGATTGGGAAAACAGCCTTCGTCGCAATAAATGGTGCTGTTAACATGATGTCCTGCATCAACTTGAATTTAGATGTAGGGAATTCTTCGATTGGTGATACGTGTTGAAGGCCAGCGTTGTTGATTAGAACATCAATGCGACCGTATGTTTCTACCGTTTGATTAATCGCAGCATTGATTTCTTCTTCACTTGTTACATCCGCTTTTACGCCAATTGCCGTCAGGTTTTGATCAGTCAGCGCTTTTGCCGCTTTCTCTACGCCTTCCTCGTTAATATCAGATAAAACGACTTTCGCACCGTTCTTGGCAAACGTTTCTCCGATTTCATACCCGATGCCTTGTGCTGCTCCTGTAATGAATACTACTTTGTTTTCAACCATATCTCTCATTCTCCTTTCAGACTGCATTAACTTATGACACAACCAAGATGGTAACAAAAAGAAAATTCCATTTCACTCATAGTGAATTATGCTAAATTTTCTCTTTTTATAGAAAAATGCTTTAATTCTCTATCTTACTAAATCTATTGATTCGTCCAAGTCGTAGGAGTAAGATATTTCATGTTGCAAAAGAGTTTGTCGATTTTTGTAAAATGCTAATTTTACATAACTACTACCAAAGGAGGTAATGAGATGTTTGCAATCGTTATTGGACTTGTGTCCTTGATGATCATGGCCTACTTAGGGTGGTCGATTCTATGGATTGCTCCGATTGCAGCTTCGATCGTAGCGATTCTTTCAGGCATGGATATTCTAGAAGCATTTACTTCTGACTTCATGACCGGGTTTTCAACTTTCGCGAGAGACTTCTTCCCGATCTTCCTATTCGGAGCTATCTTCGGAAAGCTTATGGAAGTCACAGGAAGTGCACGGGTAGTCGCAAGCTTTTTATCTAGGATTGTTGGGAAACAGCGAGCAATCTTAGGAGTGCTGTTAGGTGCTGCCATTCTGACGTATGGCGGTGTCAGTCTATTTGTGGTCGTATTCGTCATGTATCCATTGGCCATCAATTTGTTCAGAGAGGCGGATATTAGTCGAAAAGTGATCCCTGGTACGATTGTACTTGGTGCGTTCACCTTTACGATGACCGCTTTACCGGGTACGGCACAAGTGCAAAACTATATCCCTACAGAATACTTTGATACAACGATGATGGCAGCGCCAATCATGGGTATTGTGACTGGTTTGATCATGGCTGTGGGCGGTTATTTCTATCTTTCTTACAGAGCTAATAAACTGACCAGAGCGGGTGAGGGCTTTACAGAGCCGAAAAGTAAAGCTGGAACAGAGAGTAATGGGAACGATCCGAATGTCTTCCTATCCTTCTTGCCTTTGATTTGTGTCGTATTGCTTATTAATATTTTCGACGTAGAGATGCTAATTGCGTTGTTGGTTGGGATCATTTTAACGATTGTTCTGAATTGGAAAGCATTTCATGAGTTCATTACTGCTTTGAATGATGGAGCAAAAGGGGCAGTAACAGCTGTTGTGAATACAGGCGCAGCGGTAGGTTTCGGAGCTGTCGTACAAGCTTCTCCCGCTTTTCCAGCCATTAAAGAAGCTTTGTTGAACATCAAAGGTGGGCTTGTCATCTCTGATGCCCTAGCCACTCAACTGCTCGCGATGATTACCGGTTCTGCTTCCGGCGGAATGAACATCACATTGAACGCTCTTGGTTCTGATTACTATCAGCAAGCGATGGATATGGGAATGAACCCTGAAATCCTGCACCGTATCACAGCGATCGCATCTGGTGCATCTATCCTTCCGCACAACGGAGCATTATTGACGGTGTTTGCCATTACCGGTTTAACTCACAAAGATTCTTACAAAGATATCTTCTTTGTCGGTTTACTCATTCCGTTTATCGCGACCATCGTCGGGATTTTGATGTCTTATGTTGGTATTGTATAAACTAGTTCTTCCTTCACACTAAATAGATTGCATTAATGAGAAGAATTTTTGTAAATCAAACAGAGGCTGGGGGGAAACCTAGTAATTAAAAAAAGAGTGGCACTGTGGACAATGGAGTTGTTCGCAGGGTCACTCTTTCTTTATTATCTGATCTGAAAAATCGCCACTCCTTTAGCCGGAATGACGATTATCGTGAAGGTTCAATGAGTTTGTACCATTTGACGATTGTTATTTCTTTTAAGCCATATTGAATAGCATAAGATAATTAAGATGCCAATAGAAATAGCAATTGCATAAATAATGACTAGGTTAGTTGAAATCCCTTCAACAAGTGATGAAAGAAACTGCCCTAAGAATGTAAACGAAGAGAAATATGCTAGGTTCTTTCCTCGATTGCTTACATTACTTTTTTCGACAACCATATGATTCGCCAAAGGAATCGTGAAACCAAAGCCGAATCCGATAACGATGCCGGCTATAATTGCAACTATAAAGAAACTCTGACCTAACATTAATAGAATGAAACCAAGTGTAAACAGAGAAAATCCGGTGATGAGCGTTTGATAATCAGAGAACTTTTTGACCATTTTCGGCATAACGCTAGCTGAAATAACGGCTATAAGTGAAATCATAGCTAGGAAATAGCCCGTCGTCGTGGATCCTAATTGAAAGCTATCTGCTAGATAGAAAGGTAGTGTGATAAATGCGATAAAAAACATTGTCATCGCTAATAAAGCCGATAGCAACACAGGAAAAATAGTTTTCCAGTTGTCTTCTTTCGATGATTCTTGTCCCTCTTCTGAATGATTTCCTTTCCTGAAAGGCACAAAAACCATGATGAACATCAGAGCAATCCATGCGATGAAATAAATCATAAATGGCCACTGCCACCCTAATCCACCAAGTAGCCCACCAATACTTAGAAAAATAATTCCGCCTGCTTCAATCGACATGCCCTGAAGAGCAATCATTTTCAAGCGCTCTTCTCCTACAAAGAATTCAGCGAGGAGTCCAGTTGAAGAAGCCATGACGATTGCTGTCGCTCCACCTAGTAAAATCCGATCAGCAAATAAGGGGATCGTTTCGGTCAACCAAATAGCTGATACCCCGAGTGCTCCATACAACACTAACCCTATGCATAAAGAAGTATATGATCCAATTCGGTCGATTAGCCGACCAGCAAGTGGTGCGAAAATAACAACTCCAAGTGCTGGCAGTGTCGTTAACCAGGTGGCCATATCTTCTACTCCATAATGCTGTGATATTTTTAAGAGAGCGGGTGTAGTAGCACTTCCTACCATTATCGTTAAGCTTGCCGTAAGCATTAATGAAAAGATACCAACTTTTGATAATTTGTTCATCGTTTTACCTCCTTCATTACAAAAAACAGCATAGCACAATATAATTAGTTAGGAAACTAATTAAACCTCGATCGATATTTGTTTTTCTTTTATGCTAAAATACAGTTAGTTTAGGAGGTAGTACTCTCATGTATAAATCCCATAAAAACGACATCGGATATCAAATTCAACAAATCTCTCATTTAGTAAAACAACTTCAGAATGAACGACTAGTACAAGAAGGTCTTAGTATCTCTCATATGAATGTCATGTTTGTGTTGTATGAAGAAAATCGAGTGAATCAATCACATATTCAAAATAACCTCGGCATTAAAGCTTCTTCTCTTTCTAAGCTGGTTGATATTTTAATACAAAAGGGGTTAGTGACACGAGAATCATTAGATGGAGACGCTCGTTCTAAAATCATCTGTCTCACAGCTCTCGGCAAAGAAAAAAAGTCACAGCTCTATCAAATACGAGACGAATTAGAAAAGCAGTTGACCGAACATTTAAGTGAAGCAGAGACCGAGCAACTTGCTAAGATGCTCTCACGAGTAAAGAGCAACATCGTTAAGGAATAGCAACGTTGATCTCCCAGTCCAATAAAAAGAACTCCTCTTACCAGGAGTTCTTTCTGCTTTATTCATGTGTCTGTGATACTTAAACTCAATTATTGCAAGTAGTCACGAAATTCTTCATCATTCGTATATCGAATGCTAGTTATTTTCCCTTCTTCATTAGTGGACGCTGTACCTTCAATATTCATGGTATCTCTTTCATCACTATCCTTATTGGTATAAGTAACCTCCACATTAAAATGATAGTCTCCCTCTTTAGCTTCTCTTTCTTCAAGTGTGATTTCATTTACTTCCAATATATATTTAGGATAAGCAGCTTGTAAGAACCTTATTGCTCCATTGAGTTTTATTATGTGGCTCTCGTAAAAAGCATCGCTCATATGAGGTTTGAAATCTTCTTGATAATAATTAGTGAGCTTTTTATTATATTCCTCCATATCTCCAGTGGGATCTAATAATTTTACCTGTTCTTCATTTGGACCAGTAAATATTTTTTCTAAGACGCTTCGGACATTTGTCTTAGCTTCTTCGTTCTGGCCCTGGCTCTTTTTATCGCTTTCCTCTGAGCTATTGGAGTTCGTGCAACCTACAGCCAATACTAGAGTTCCCAATAGCATAAAAAGCAAAAGGTAGTTCTTGAATTTTTCCATTAAATAACACACCCAATTCTTAAATTTCAATAGAATCCCTTACACTGGACTAACAATCTAAATGATTAGTGGTCTTTCATCCAACTAATAACTCCTTTCTAACGTGAAATAAAAGAATGTACTTGTATCTCACAAGCAGTGAAGCAGAGACTAGTAGGAGTAAGATTTTTCTCACTGTGTTGAACTCCTTGTTATTCTTTTCCACTAAACTCTAAAACATTTAATCCTTCGGATGCTTCTGGTGCTTCAAAGAATGTAGTAACATGAATAAACACATCTTCAGTGTCAAAAGCTGCTCTTTCTGGTTGTTCGTTACGCCTTTTTGCAATTCGGCGTAAGCATTGCTCGTTATTTAGATTAAGGTATATTAGTTGATGGCTAGCATTGACCTCTGACGCCATATTAAAAAACCACTTTCGCTGTTTTTGAGTGTTAGCTGGAAAATCCATCACGACATCTGTACCAACACTTAATATGTTTTGGACATGTTTTTTCACTAACGGCTTTAGCTGTGCTGAAAATTTCATATAATCCTCAAATGATGCAATCTGATTGGGATAAAGATATGAAAGCCATTCATCCTCTGACAACAGTACCGCATGTTTATCGATCGCCATTTGCTGTGATTTCGTTGACTTTCCTGCACCCATTTTCCCACAGAAAAAGTATAGCGTCCCTGATTGTTTCAAGTTTACTAACCTCCCCGCTTATTCTAGTATTTACTACAATGAATGTGCTCTCTTCGACAAAATAAGGTCGATGTATGATTGTTTTTGTGCTATCCTCTCAATATTCAATTCTATCAATTCTACCTCCTTCTTGACGCTACAAACTACTTAAGTCGTTTACAGCTCTTTATCCTCGCTTCTCCTCTGGTAAAGTTATAAAGTGCATAAGCCATAGCATGCTTTTCTAACTCTCTTTGAAAATCTATCGGAATGACGATGTCACCTTGATGCTCTTCTACCTCAAAAGATGCTGTTTCTGTCTGTTCAAGAAAGTGCAAAGGTATGGAGAAGGTGAATCTGCTATCTTCGAGCAAATTCGAGTTGAGCCAGGCACTTTAACTCAGAAGGTCATGACAAATGCCGCCGTGGAAGGACACACTCGAGCCACGGCTCTTCAAAATCAGTGGGCAAGGAAAGCTCCTTTACAAAAGAACGGGAAACCTTTATTAAGGTGCTTTTTGCTTTATTTTCACATTAAGTTTATTTGCTATTTCTTCTCCAAACTTCCTCTTGAGATACTGTTTGCATGCCTCTTCTCTCAAGCTACATTCGAAATTTACTAGTCTTTCTTTCAAGAGTTTTTTTACGGCTTGATCGTTATTACCATCCTGTTGACTGAACCTATATTCCCTATTAGCTGTTTTTATGGCAAAGGTAATTTTAATGTCTGACATGATGAACACCCCCATAAGTCATATCTATGAGCTGATATCAGTTGGACAATCCAATTATTTCTAATTGTTCCTTTTACCTGCATATAAATATAAGTGTTAGGAGGGATAACCATGCCGAATGGTGATTCGAATCACCGCAAAGCCATTGCTTTCTATTGTCGTGTATCAACTGATGAACAGGCATATGAAGGTATTTCTTTAGACGAACAGCAGGAACGTCTCACCTCTTATTGCAAAGCGATGGGATGGAAAGAACCCATTCGACTGTTTATTGATAAAGGCGTATCTGCCAAAAACGCGAATCGCCCTGAACTGAATAAATTATTAGCTGCTATAGCTGAAAACAAAATCTGTAAGGTACTCGTTACGAAGCTGGACCGCTTAAGTAGGAAGCTTTTAGATTTGCTTTCAATCATCGAATTGTTCCTTGATCATGACGTCGATCTTGTATCGTTAAGCGAAACATTCGATACGTGCACACCTTCTGGCCGGCTGACGATGCAAGTACTCGGAGCTGTTGCAGAGTTTGAACGAGAAAGCGTTCGAGAGCGCGTGTACGAGACGATGAACTATGCCGCTCAAAAAGGCGAGTGGATGAGCCAGAGCCCTTACGGATATCGTTTAATCGAGAAAAAGCTTGTGATTTATGAACAAGAAGCAAAAATCGTCCGTGAGATTTACGATTATTACCTAAATCAAGGGCTTGGCTATCAGGCTATAGCCAAGCAACTAAATCATGATGAGATACCGTCCAAAAAAAATAGAGGATGGTCCGCTCAGTCTATTAAACTAATCTTATCGAACCCAGTATATAAAGGAACTACCGTTTGGAATCGGACACAAACAGAGAGAGATAAACGTGTTATCAATGATGAAGAGCAATGGATTACGCATGACCATGCCCATGAGGCCATCATTGATGAAAAAAACTGGAATGCTGTGCAAGAAAGGATGAAACAACGTCATATTCCTTCAAGGGCAAAAACAAGTCCCCACCTGCTTAGTGGTTTGTTAAAGTGTGGTCATTGTGGCGGCAGCATGGTAATTGGCTGGTCTGGGTCAAAGAATCATCGCTATCGAGTATACAAATGCTCGACATACAAGAATAAAGGCATGTGCATAAAAAAACAGTATCGTGCAAATCACGTTGAGGAATGGTTTGTAGAGGGACTAACTTCCCTTTTCCTTTCATTCAATCTGAAGTTCGATACTGAGGTGTTTCTTAACGTAGATTACAATAAAGCCAGCCTAGAACAAAAAATGCGCTCTTCTAAAAAAAGGTACGAACGAAAGGTGGAAGCCTTCACTGAAGGCTTGATCTCATTGAAGGAACTCCAGGATGAAAAGACTAATATGGATGATATCCAATCAAGATTCAAAGAAGAGACTACTTTAATCGATATGCTGGAAGAGGGAGCTTATAAGGAAGCTGTTAGAGATTATATGAAGTTATGGAAGCTAGACGGATTATCTACGAACAGTACCACAACGAAATCCATTTTTCACAATTATGTTGATAAAGTATATTTATACTCCGAGAAGAATCTTTTGATTTATTTTTTTTAGAAAGCGAAGACCTATTTTCATTGATTGTTAAGGGGTTTATCTTCATAGATGTCAAAAAGGGCTTACGAACTAGATAATTAGCCGTCTCTTCTTATCCATTTCCTGCATTAACTGTAGAGAAGTTAGTATGTGCTAAACTTCCAATTTAAATGGATAGGAGAATAATAATGAGTTTATTCGATCATGATTATGACCAAGTTTCACCGCGCTCAAAGTGCGATGGATGTGTCTGTGATGTCTTAAAAAGCCTTCAACCAAATACAGAAGTTGAGATTTTCTTTAATGGGATGGACAAAGATTTAGTTTTCTTTTGCTTCGACCCTAGGACCTGCTGTGCAACCTTTAAAGGACATGATAATGACCCAGTAATTGTCGACTGTAGAGAAATAAAAGCGATTAGAATTCGAGACTAACTTTCAAAGCTGAAGAATATGTAAAGCCATCCAAGTAGGATGGCTATTTTTTTGCTCGAAACAATAGACCTTACACCATTTCTTCACCCATATTTCATTTTCTCAGCTATTTAAACAATCAAAATCATTCGTACATGCATGTAATGCTATATGCAGATGATGAATCTGTATAAATTAATTATGTAGGAGAGATGTTTTATGTGTGGTTCTCAATGGGATAACAACGCATGTTGTCCAGATGGTCAAGTCTTTCAAGAAAAAATTTGTGGGAATTTGGCTCCAGGAAATGATTTAGCTGTCTGGGACGCTGCTGAGGGTGGAGTAGATGACTATCTTCAAGGGACGTTTGAAGTATTCAATGCTGGTGATCATAATATACAGGTAACAATCCGAGATGCTTCTAATCAAATTATTGTAGGTGTTTATGATGTTCCTCCACAAACCACCGTCACAAAATCTGCAAACAAACCAGCAAAGCTTGTCGTTACAGTACCAGAAACAAATAAACTTGGCAGCAAATATTGTATCACCCTCTACAAACGGGTAATCTAAGATAATCAACCATACCCGTTCGTCCTCCCTCGCATAAGATATTTTAAATAATGAGGGAGGATTTTCTATGAGCAACAAATTCTTTGAAAAGATACCAGTAGATTCACTATTTGATGAATGCTACTGTTTTGATTGTATGCTATGTGAAAAATGCTGTAGAGAAAAAAAACCGAAGAAAGAAACACGAGAGCTTGTAACAGACCAGCTTTGTGGCAACATACTAACTAATTGTAACGGGATGGAGACCGTTTTGTGGGAAACTTCTTTAGTTTCTGCTTTTGGTACAGCCACTCTCTTTTTAAGTGGAGGTTGTAGCAACATGGATGTATTTATCAACGATGTCTTTTCGTTTTCTTTGCAAAAAGGGCAGGCACACTCCACTACTGTTAAAGGGCTAAAAAAATTAGCAGTTAGCTGCTCGAACGGATCTTCAAGCTGTGAAGGAAAGTACTGCATCAATCTTCACTATGACCGGCCTTCCTTTCCTTAGAAATATAAAAAGAAAGTCATCCTTTTTTTCGGATGACTTTCCTTTTCGTTCAAGTGTTTTTAAACTCCTGTTGCAACTGATTAAATATCTCTTTAGCAGCTGCAGGACTTAAAATGATCGTACCGGATGCAAGAGATAGGTTTTTGTCTGATATTTCACCCGTAACCTGACATGCCAATCGGTGAACATATTTCTTTAAAATGACGGCATCATCCTCAACAAAAATCTCCATTGCATCGTCCGTATTAATATTAAGCATTCTTCTTAGCTCGATTGGCAGAACAACTCTCCCTAATTGATCCACTTTTCTTAGAATTCCTGTAGATTTCATAACTGTCTCCCCTCAGTCTATCTTGTTGTCAATACAGTTTATGGGAGATCGGTTTGTTTCGTTTCAATTTTCTTAGATTTTTTTATAATTTGGGTGAATGAAGAATCTCTTTTAATTCGTTTACCTCTTCCTCATTTAGCGTGATCACCTGTTCTTCCCCTTCTGCATTCAGCTTCTGTACAATTGTCAGTACACCGTTATCTTCGCAAAGGATATACAAATAAGCTCTGGCCCCTTCTTTAATAATGTAAGTTCTCATATCCGTCTCCCTCACAAATTATCATTTATCATAAGGTTCGAATCGCATCTTCACCTTCTTACTTGTTTTGTACTAAATAAAAAGACCATCTATGAAAGATGGTCGGTTGCACTACTGGCTCCGTCGAATCAAAGTGCCCAGATAAAGATCCGACTTCTTCACCCCTCGTCGTCACTAGTGACTTTACTACTATTAAACATCTAAATACAGGCTGTTAGAACTACATTTAAAGTGCTTTCGTACTATTTTATTGAAGTTTCATTCCTTGTACATTTATGATAGTTAGTATTATTATACGAAATCCTAGTATTCATTTCATCCGGTAAATTTTTCCTCTGTACTAATTTGTATATTGGGTTAGGTCATCAATATTGATTGACATTTATTTGTAAAATATAACATAGGATATATGTAAACTAGCCTTAATAAATCGGAATAAGTGGCAGGTGATCAGTACAAAATGGATAATCCGATCTTTATATGTAACCTTGAGGGTGAAATTCAACATGCTTCGTATTTGGTAAAACGTATTCTACAGATGGGGGATCATACAAAAGGGTACTCCATTTATGAGTTTGTTCATCCAGATGATCGACCAGGTATTGAGGGGTGTTTTAGTGAGTTGCTTACTCTAGGTGACCAAGGTTCGATTCCATTCCGATATAGAATCGAGAACGACAACTATGAGTTTCTTTATGCAAAAGCTAGTCTAGTAAATACTCACGAATATCCCGAACCAGTTGTATATATCACGAACTTTTACACGTCCGATGGTGTAGAACTATTTCCAGTTTATGATTCCTATGACAATCTGAAAAGAAAATATCAGCTGTTGTTTGAAAACAATTGCGATGCCACGTTTGTTATCGATCTTAACGGCCGATTTCTATCAGTTAACGATGCATGCGTCACCTTGTCGGGTTACAGTAAATTAGAGTTAATTCGTATGACATTCTTTCAGTTGATCAAAGAAACGTATCATACATCAGCAAAAAAAGAATTGATTCGATTGACAAATGACCCAGATAAACAAAACAATACGTTTATTGAAATGGAAAACAAATCTGGAGAAACTGTTCTTCTTAATGTAACTTCGATTCCACTCATAGAGAACGGCAACACGACTGGCATCTATGTGATCGCTAAAGATGTGACGAGACAAACACGATTGACGGAAGAGCTCATGCAGTCACAGGAAACGTTGCATGCCGTCCTAGAGCATTTGAACGTGGGTGTATTTCTATATGCCGTAAAGGATGATATGACCCTCTCACCATTTTTTGAAGTGAATCATATCGTCTGTAATACGCTAGGTTATTCAAAGTCCGAACTTATGAGTATGACTCTACGCGATCTTTACACACCAGAAATGTTTCAAATCGTATTGAATCAACGCAGCCGATTGCTTACCTCTAAAAACATGACACTAAAATCCTATCACCTTCATAAAAACCAAAAAAAAATACCTGCCAAAATTAATTCTCAAATCATTACAGTTAATGGAGAAACAATGGTCTTCTCGATGGTTGAGTACCAAACGAATTCCGCAAAAATCCAAGCTGAAGAGCATCGGTCTAGAGACCCTGGTAAGAATCTACGCTTAATTATGGCCGAGATGGATATCAATACGGCCGAACTAGCTGCTATCACCAATTTATCTCAAGCTACGATTTCAAATTTGAGAACCGGAAAAGTAAAAAAGCCTAACGTCGATACGGCAAAGAAAATTTCCAGTGCCCTAAACGAAAGTGCCTCAAGAATATGGCCAGACCTTCCTTATTAGTCGTATCTTTTAAACATTTAAAGCTCAGGTTTTTTTCTAGAAATTTTATATATATTTATTATAAGAATATGGTATTCATAAGATCAGCGTTCCACTAAGATACACGCGATGGAAGGCTGATTTTGCCATGTTTATAAGCCTTAACCAGCTTTCAATTTAAGGAGGGGTTTTATTGAGTGGCTCAAAATCAAAAAAGAAGGGGTATCGTGGTGAGGCTGAATTTGCGAAGTTAACGCAAGGATTTCGGGTTCCGTTATCAGGTAGTACACCTCACTATAAACACGATGTGATGCTCCCAAATGGTTGGGCTGTCGAGGTGAAAAGGAAGAAGACGGGTTTTACAACTCTTTATAACTGGTTAGAGCAACAAAATAGCCCGGATATCGTCGCATTCCGAGCAGACTATCGTCCCTGGGTTGTAGCTATGACTTTAGATCGGTTTTTGACATTGCTAAACAAAGAGTAGATCCATTTCAATCGAGCTCATCGATGGGTGCCACCATCTTTTGAGCTCCTTTCTATTATTGGAAAGGATATTATCATTCTATGCCAACTAACTTGTTTCATGAATGATATTTAAGCATCTTTGCCATAGGAAGGGTTCCCTTTCTAGAGGTGCTTTTGCACTCAATACAAAAACACACACAATTTAAGCGAGGTCCATTACATTCGATTGTTGCCCCTTACAGATATTCTTCAAAGCTGTCTTTAGTAAAAAGCATACATACTAACTCCTTATTTATTCTTAAGGAGTGTAATCCTTTCTAGATTAACGCTCCCTTTTCTTGAAGACCCAGCTTCAAAGTATTGGATCCTAACTACCAAGCGAACTTTGAACATTGGATAAAGAGCAGATGATATGCATTTTTTCAATCCCTCAGCATGATAAGCCATTAGATGGTTTGCAGTAATTATAGCTCTCCACTTAATAAGAATTAATTAATATAAGCAGGGATTTTGATATTATGAAACTCACAAGATACACTTACGGATATTCAACATTGTTTGAATAACTAAAGGTGAGTTTTATATTTATCACCAACTAGGAGTGTTAGTTTATGAAATTATTTAATAATACAGGTAAAGTAGCTATTGTAACTGGTGGCGGCAGTGGAATCGGCAAGACTGCAGCTGAAGCTCTTTCAGAAAGCGGCGCAACGGTCGCCATTACAGGTCGCACATTAGAGAAAGTACAAAAAGCTGCCGAAGAGATTCAAGGTAAGACGGGTAACACCGTGCAAGGATTCCAAGGAGATGTTACGAAATCAGATGATATCAAACGATTCGTAGCGGAAATTAACGAAGCCTTTGGCCAAATTGATATTCTTGTTAATAATGCAGGAACTTTGGCACCTGGGACCATCGAGAACCTAGATGAAGAAGGCTGGGATCATGTCATGAACACAAATGCGAAATCCATTTTCTTTACCACACAAGCAGTGGTTCCTTATATGAAAGAAAATAATTATGGCCGTATTATTAATACCGCTTCTGTAGCTGGAGAAGTTAGCCTTTCCTTCAGTTCCGTTTACGGTACTAGTAAAGCTGCAGCCATTCACCAAACGAAGCAACTCTCTCTAGAGCTTGCACCATATAATATCACAGTTAACGCAATTAGCCCTTGGTTTATCAAAACGGAAATGAACGAGAGCGAACTTGAGGATAAAGATTTCCGTACTGCTGTTGAAAACCGTTCACCTATGAAACGACTAGGTCAACTAGAAGAATTGAAATCTTCCTTCCTATTCTTTGCATCTGCTGGATCTAGCTATGTGTCTGGACAGAATGTATTTGTAGATGGTGGTATGACTGTATACGGACTTTAATAGAAGATGGAAACGCCTTTTCCGGTTGGAGAGGCGTTTTCTATTTTAGGTAATGAGAAATTCCATCATAAACCTTCATTTTTACCACATTTTCTGAAGAACCGCTCCCTTTAGTTAAATAAGGATGAAAGTATTCACTCCATAGTGAATTGTTTTTTCAGTACAGAAAAAATAACCATATCTAAAAATCCATCTTTTACGAAATGGTAGTCTCTCAAATAGCCCTCTTCTCTAAATCCACACTTTTCTAATAACTTTCTCGACCTAAAGTTATCTGGATAGATAATAGCTTCTATACGATTAAGCTCAAGTTCTTTATAACCAAATTTGATAACCTCCATTAACGCTTCGGTCATAATTCCTTTTTGCCAATAATCGGGGGACAAACCGAAACCAACCTCAGCTTTGAAATCCTTCTTATGCCAATTTTCAAAGCCACAAGTCCCTATAATTCGGTCTTCACCCCTCATTGCAATTCCCCACTTTATTTCTTTGTAACTATCTAATCTCTCATTTAATATTCGGATAAGATCCTCAGCCTGCTCAACTTCATTTCATTGAAGCATTCTGAACCACTGTACTTAGCATAATTATAATTGGAGAAATAATGATATAGATCCAGTGCATCAGTATTTCGTAATTTTCGTAAAAACAATCTTTCAGTTTTTTAAAACAGGAAATGTTTTCATATTTGTGTGTCCTTTCAATTATCTCTTTAATTAAGAATATAACTTATTCAACAATTACTGCCTTTAAACTGAATAACTTTCATCAAAACCACAACTCCAACAAACACCATTACTTAGACCTATACCAATCCAGAGCTTCCATTTCTAGATTCCTTACAAATTCGTCTTTTCCTTTTATATAGGATGCAATATCGTCTGGAAACTTTAAAGCCAACTCTTCCTTGATATTACTGTATTTCATTCTTGCAACGGGATGACATCTTAAATAATCCCTAAATGCTAGATGCCTTTTAATTTCTGCACTTCCTTTTTCATAAACATGAACGTGATGAGATCGTTCGTCTCCACCTTTTTGAAAGTACCTTCGTCCAGGTATGCCGTTCTCTCCTTTCGGTTCGTAACCGCTCGTTGTCATCTCTTCATTACATCGATCAACGTGGTGAATGTCTTGAACCACTGGCATCATGTCGATGATTGGTTTTGCGCTCAATCCTTCAACCGCTGTGCTTCCAATGTGATAGATTTCCATCACGTTCTTACCGAGAATTGACCTTACTATCCTCTTTTCCTTTTCGAATTCTAGCTTCCAATTATTATCGAATTTTTCTACTACAACTTTCCTCATCACGACCTCCAAATGAATACAGCATTCTTATTTTTTCACTACTTTAAATACGATGAAATCTGCACACCGGAAATCTTCTTCAAACGCAGGGTATTTCTCTAAAATTTCTTTGGATGGAGTGGGCTCTTCGACTTTTTCAACCATAAACCCAGTTTGAAGAATACTATTCATGTATGTTGAAAGAGTCCGATGGTAGTAGAGAATCTTATCGTTTTCACCTATTCCTCGCTGCTCATAAACACCTTCGTAGAAATAGCGATCGACATTCCAGTGCAACTTTTCCCCTTGATCATTTTTCTCCCATCCACTTTCTGGCGTAACGAAACATGGATGTAAGATTGAAAATATGAAACTGCCTCCGTCTATTAGTAATCGATACATCTCCCTTAACGCGCTCTCGTGATCTGAAAGATCCTGCATAACCATATTCGATACGATAAGATCAAAGCTGCTGTCTTCTAGGAAAGGTAGGGTTTCACAATTACCATGGAAAGAAGTTACATCTACTGATGATGAGGTTTTCTCTTTTGCGATCTCGAGCATTTTCTCTGAATAATCTACTGCAGTGACACTTGCCCCATCATGTGCGAGTTTTCTACTCAAGTATCCCTCTCCACAGCCTGCATCTAATATTTTCTTATCGGTGCTATCACCAATCAACGTAAATAGACAAGGATTCAAGAATACTTCTCTATGTAAATCTCCTTCTTCTGTGTAACCTTTTGTATACGCTTCAGCGTTTGCGTCCCATCGTTTTATTGCTTCTTCAGTACTGTACGTCTCTTTCACAGTATCTTCCCCTTCACTCTCTTTGTAAGCAGTCTTTCTATTTCGTTTCATCTTCCTCCATATCCACACTTAAAAGAGTATATCAGTATATTTTCAATTATATAATAATTAATCTGGAAGATAAAAAAACGGCTTTCCATAGTTAAATAGAAAACCGATAAAGAAACGTTTACCTTCTTCTCAAGCGTGGAGGAGGAGTAAGTCTTTTCCTAAAGCTATTCGTTAAAGAATTCTCAGGTGGAGCATGTTGTAATTTCTTTTCAATTATATAGTTAGTCAACACAGCACCTTTCACTTCAAACCCTAATCGTTTTAAGCTTTCTAAGCCTTGCATATTGTCGCGATCGACAAAACCGTAAATGGTAGAAATCCCTTTATTACGAAGATGCTTCTCAAAAGCTGGGAGCAGCGAACGTGCTATCCCGTTCCCCTGCAGATCCTGACGCAGCATTACGTAGTCTACGAGAATCATATCATTCACTCGTAATCGGTAGGAGAGAAAACCTACAACTTCATGTCCCTTATTACACACCACCAGTACTTCATAAGATTGGTCAATGATTCGTTGTACTTTCTTCGTACTAACTTCGAAATTCTCAATGCCGATCTCGACTAGCTTTGAATCATCACGTTCAGCGATCCGATCTCGTAAATACATCCACTCATTCTCCTTTCAAATAAATTTAGGTGAAAAGAAGAGCTAATGCAGGAAGCCTACATTAACTCCGGAAAGGGGGGATATTCTTTTCCTACTTACTACTGACTTGTATCTCTACTCGTACTTATCGTGCTTTTCGCATTTATAGCACTTGCACTTATCGTGCTTTTTGTGTTTCTTGCACTTCTTATACTTATCGTGCTTCTTATGCTTCTTTTCTTCCTTCTTAACCTTCTTTTTCTTTTTTTTCTTACTTGTCCCGTCAAATAGGTCATCAACCATGTTTTTCAACATATTTCTCATATCCACACTCATATTGATATTCCCTCCTCAACAAGATGTTGGAATGATAAACATTCCATACCTTATCTTACGTATGCTCGTCCTACTTGCTTGGACAAGTATGGCCAAAGGATAAAAATGTGCAGATACATAAAGGAAAGCGTGTAGTGCCAGCCACCACACGCTTTTCTTTAGACTCTATCCTATTGTAACTTTTTCGAAAACGCTTCTAGTTCGTGTATAAGATCAAACCCTGTTCTTTCATACACACGAATCGCTTCTTTATTCGCCGCATTCACACAAAGTGTAACGGTGTTTATCTTTCTAAACGTAAACAACCAGGATAAAGCCTGCTGGAGTAACCTACTTCCAAAGCCGATTCCTCGATACGCTTCATCAACAGCAAAAAACTCAATGTTTGCCTCTTCGAACTCTGGTTCTACTTCTACATAAATGTAACCAGTTAGATTGTATTTTTCCGTAGTTACGAACACTTTGTGATGTTCGTTCAGTCTTTCAATGATTTGTTTGCCACTATAGTACGTTTTCGGGAATGTTTTATCATGTAGAGCAATAAAGCTGCTTATATAAGGTGGCGAAATCTCTTGAATAATCGTAGCCCCATCAAACCTTTTTCTACAATACTGTAAGATTGCTTGTTTACTTTTTTTAGTGAAGCGTAGTTTTTCCGCAAGCGCAAGACAGTTCTTATTTTTCACATTAGGAAACATCTGTATCATATTTATTTCATCTGGAACTAATTGAAGCATTGCTTGCCACATTTCAGATACAGTCGTCCAGTACTGATTTTCTACGAACGGGCCCCATACTTCAATTCTCTTATTACGATAATCAGTTTCAAAGCCAAGCACGCCGACTAACATGTTCGAATGATAGACTGTCACAAAACTCTCCCAAAAAGGCACTTCAAAGTCATTTTTTAACGTATCTGAAATCTCATCGCTGTCTGTCCCACAGTAGCCAATATGACACTCTTCTTTACGATTCATTTTCGCTATGAACTCACTTACAGTCTCTAGCTCTTCTCTTTTCAATACTGCGATTTTCAGCATATTCTTCATACCTACCTTATATAAAATAACTCACAATTCGTATGTACCTTACACATTAACACAATATTTTAAAATTTAAGCATGAAAAAGAGCTCTGGCTGCCATAGCCAGACCTCTTCCATCTTATTTTAAGAAAGCTTCAAAATATCTTGTCATCGCTACGGCAAAATCACCGCGTGTTACATCAGTGTTAGGCTCAAAATTCGCAACAACTGTTGGTTCAATATCATATTGCCCTTGAGTAACATCGAAGCTAGCGTTGATGATATTCAAGTCGAGTGCAAGCTGTACATATCCTTTTAAGTGTTCAGGAATATCAACAGCATCACGAACCTTTACGCGCTCATCTTTATATTGTACTGTCACATCATCTCTAAATGCTTTAGCCTCTTCTTCTAGACCAAGACTTTGCACAAGGGAAAAAGCCAATTCTGCTCTCGTTACGTTTCCTTTTGGTGCGAACTTGCCATCTTCACTTAGCATAACACCCTGCTGCGTATGAGTACCGTCTCGGAATGCTGCTCCTTCAGCCGAAACAGCAGAAGCAAAAGGAAGAAGCTCATTAGTTACATCACTGAATGCCTTGTTCCCTGATTGGCGGATTTCTGCGCCCATCACTAGATACTGTGCTAAATCCTTTCTTTGAAGCTTGCTATCAGGCTTGAAATTCCCTTTGTTATCGCCATCAAAAAGCTGTTCTTTTACACCATTCTTTATTGCAGAGGCTGCCGGCTGTCCTTCAATATCGTTAAGTCCAGAGAAGCCACTTACTTTTGTGAAAGATAGTGTACCTTCGATGTTATCTGGAACAGAAACACCTGAAGTTGGATTTGCATCATCGCCTCGTAACCCTCTGATTTCAGCTTTCCAAGATCCTGCCATCGGTGCATTTACTGAAACTGTTCTGTCAGTCGTTAATGTGAACAATAGGCTGATGCCAGAGCTATATTCAGTGCCATCTGGAGCTATTAAAACGAGGTTGACCGGATTACCGGTCTCCCCCAATAAGCCATAGGCATTTACTTTTGCAACTAGATTCGTTAAACCTGACTCAACTTCGAACTCATACTGATTGTCAGACGCAAGGGTTACTGGATTGTAGTCTACTGAGAAAGGCTTTCTTTCTGTTGTCGCATCTACAGTGCTGTTGAATTCCTTATTATAAGTAAGAGTCTTTCCATATTCATTGTTACCGAACGCTGAATCTACTGCTGCATATGCGTTAAGGTAACCAGCTCCTACTTCCCAAGCTTCATATCCAGGCATGTTCGTAGCCGTTGATTGTACAATGGATTTTACTTCGTCAGGAGAGAGTAATGGATTTGCTTCAAGCATAAGTGCTACAACACCTGCTGCATGTGGAGTCGCCATCGATGTTCCGCTCATATGTGTATAGAAAGGAACATGTGCCGGATCAAGCTCTTCGGCATCTTGAGGAGCTGAGAGTGAGCTAACTGGTGCAATAACACGAGTTGAAACGATATCAACACCTGGTGCGGTTACAGTCGGACGATCTTCCCAAGTCCACGTTTCACCGTCCATTTCAAATGACCCGCCAACTCCTTTTGTACCACGAGAAGAGAAGTCAGCTAGCGTACCATCTTTTTCACCTGCTGCAACAGAGATTACCCAAGGTGCTTTTGCATAAGGATTATGAGTGTTTTCACTCGGTCCTTCGTTACCAGCTGCAAACAATACTACAATCCCACGATCATATACTTTCTTACTTGCGATATTAATCGGATGATTAGGATCAAAATCGCCTGAAGAACCCCATGAGTTTGTAATAACACGAATATTGTATTGAGACTGGTGAGTTAAAGCGTAATCAAAACCTCCGATACCATCTAGAACGAAGAGTGCTGCCCCAGAACCATAACCGATTAAATCAGCACCTGGTGCTGCTCCTTCATACTTTCCACTCGACATAGCACCAGTTCCACCAACCGTACCCGCAACGTGCGTACCGTGTCCAGAGTTCGTATCCGTGTTTGCTACATCCTCTTGATATGTAACAGGAAGTAGTCCTGGTGATAGACTATTAAGGTTCGTTGATCCTAATACGTTTTGCACAAGGTTTTCACCAAATTCGTGATCTTTATGAGTACCATCTACGCCGCTGTCGTTGACAACAACACCGATTCCTTTACCAGTAACCGGTAGTCCTCCGTTGGCTTTTCTCATGCTATCATCTGTACGAACTTTATCTACGCCAGTGATATCTGTTGCATCTGCATTAAAATAGTCTAGCTTTTCGTTCAAATAAATTGATTGAACCATACTATTAGCTGCAAGATCATTAATCTGATCCTTCGTTGCAATTACCCCTGCCATTGGCAAGCTCTTGAGAGTCAAGCCAGTATCGACACCTATTTCCTTCAACAACTTAGATTGTGCATCCGTTGGAGCTCCATCGCCATAGAACGTGACGATGACTTCAAAAGGTCCATTTCCCTCTGTCATCTGTTGAGATAGTTCTGGGCCAATCGCTGCAGATTGACTTGCAGAAGATTGAGGTGGGTTTACGAAACCTACTATTAATAGAAACGAGAGTGCCACTACGTACCAAAGCCTCATTCTCATCCGTGTTCCTCCTTTTAATTTTCATTGTTTTCTTACTATTTATTATCCATTGGAAGCGACCATTTTCCTATTCACTAAAGGTTTTAAATCCTGGTCGAGAAAGAACTATATGAGACTCATCCAAAAGTAGTATCTCGTAATACTTTGCGTCATCTAAGACTAGTACTTTTCCTACAATCTGCCAATAATCAAAAAAAAAAAAAGCCTAACTCAAATGAGTTAGGCTCTGTTATAAACACTATTAATCTAGTACTGTTACAGTTACTGTCTTACGGCCAAAGTCTAGAGCATCCTGTCTTTCAGGCATGAATAGATCAATACGGTTACCTTGGATTGCACCACCAGTGTCACCAGCGATTGCAGTACCATAGCCTTCTACGTGTACTTTAGATCCAAGTGGGATTACATCAGGGTCTACTGCGATAACTTTTTGGTTAGGATTCGCTCTTAAGTCGATTCCTGTAGCAGTTACGCCTGAGCAACCTTCACAATATGCTGTATATGCTGTTGCTTCGACTTTAAATTCTTGTCCACTTTGCTCAGAAGATTTACTTTCTGTGTTTGTTTGCTTTGCAGATGTGGAATTAGAAGTAGTAGATTTAGTAGACGCTGGTGTTGATTGTACAGTTTTACCTGTCAACGCTGCCCAAGTGTTTGCTCCGGCAATGCCATCAACGCGTAGTCCGTTATCAGCTTGGAAAGCACGAACAGCTTTCTCTGTGATAGGACCGTAGATTCCGTCTACATTATAGTTATAATATCCACCAAGCTCTTCTTGAAGTGTTGAAACTTGGTGACCTCGATCGCCAGCGATTAGCGTACGATGAGCTTGTCCTTGATTAGCTTTTTCGATTGCTGCGAATGTATTTGGACCTGCGATACCGTCAACAGCAAGACCGTGAGCATCTTGGAATTGCTTAACAGCATCTTCAGTTATCGATCCATAATAACCTGTAGATGTATGATAGTCGAAATATCCTTTGGCTGACAGTACATCCTGTAACTCGACGACGTCGCCGTGTTTTTCACCGTAAGAAAGTGTTTGATCTCCTAGAGCAGCCTCTGAAACTACTGGGCTAGCAAACATCATTCCAGCCAGTGCTGTAGATGTAACAACGTTCCTTACAATGTTTTTACGAGTTACCATGTACACATTCCTCCTGAGAGATAATAATTAATTTTTGGTGTTTCTTTTGTCTTGATCACCTATGTCCCTTATAGTAACAGCCAAATATAACACAGCCATTTTAGTGTAGTAACAAGTCAGTTACATAAATATGACAGATTAATACGGAATTTATAACTTTTGCACAATTAGGTATTAAAGTACTATTTACAGCGACAATATATTACAATGATGTCAGATTCACGCTTTCTGACGTCTAGTTATAGTTCTCAATAAAGAAAAATACTGTCTCAAACGACTTCTTCACCTAAAAGGTGACTAATGACTTAGTAACATTTACCTCTATTTTTACAAACCTTTTAAATAAGCTCTTACCTTCATTACATTGTTTCCTTCCTATTGAATGAAAAAAGGAGGTAGCCCAAATTGAGCTACCCCTCTTTATGTTCTTTCCTATTTAAGAGCTTTTTCGTTTAATCGATTTGTTCTACCACCAGAAATAATCCTTTGTAGTATCTCTCTGTCCAAAGTAAAGGTATCTACATTGGCGTCCTGCAATAACTCTCTTGTGTTTGAATCGTCAAAAGTTAATGTCTTCTCAAAATACTTATGAAAAACCTTCATCGGCTGATTCAATTTAATATCTTGGTCCGTTAGGTCTCCGTCGTAATCAGTCGGTACTAGTTCTACTTGATAAAAATCAAGCGAAGATTGAATAAGATCTAATACGAGTTGATTTGTAGGAGGAGCTGGGTTCGTAATGTGATAGATTGTACTCCGTTTTGCATGATCAAGCGCAAGCGTCAACACACTCACTACATAATCGACTGGTACTAAGTTTTGAGCGGCTTCTTCTGTACAAAGAAATTTGATCTTCTCTCCAGTAGCCTGCTTTCGTTCCAATCTCTTCTTTAGGAGTTCCAAACTTCTTATCACTCCGTAAAGCGCAAAGGTTGTTTCAGCTTCTCCCGTCTTAGAGTCCCCGATAATAATAGACGGCCTGAAGATTGAAACATCAAAGCTCTCACTATATTCAAACACAAGGTGCTCGGCATGGCATTTACTTTCTTCATAAGGATTAACGAACGTATTGTCCTTAGGATGAAGTTCTTCACGTCCGAAGAGTTGATCTCCTAATGTGTAAGCAGTACTAACGTGATAAAACTTCTTTGTTTGAATCTCTTTTGAGAATTCCAGCACGTTTTTCGTTCCATTCACATTGATATCAAATGTTTTTTCTCGATCACCATCATCGAAAGAAAGATAAGCAGCAATGTGGTACACTGTATCGATTTTATCTTTTAATAGAGCGATCGTTTCGACCGAAACACCCAAACGATCATCCGCTACGTTTCCTTTGATAATGGATAAATTGTTTTGTAGTTCAGTTGATAACGAATCTAGCAAACGATCAGCTTTTCGTTCATTACGAATCAACGCATAAACGTTGTGACCTTCACTCAATAACTTGATTGTAAGCTGCTTTCCTAGGAAACCAGTCGCACCTGTTAAGAGTATGTTCATGTTGTTCACCCCACTAAAACGTTCTATATGATTTGTCTCATTTTATATGATTGTCACATTTATATGATTTCTTTGCACCGTTCGTAGTTTAGCACATATACGTTTAGATTACATTAGAAACTAGTTGGAAACTAACAATAAGGAAAAGAGTAGGTAGAAATAAGCAACTATAGAATTTTTTGTGTGCGTTTGAAACTGACGTGGAAAATCCTTCTAACATACTCCGAAGTTTATTCATCAACCTGAGGGGGAACCATCGGTAGTGTACATTAAAAGGAGGATTTCAAATGTCTAACACATATACGAAACAATATCTAAATGGAGAATGGGTTACGGGAACGAGTGATAAAACTGTAACAAATTATAATCCATTTTCTCGTGAAGAACTATTCACACTACAATCGGCTTCTGAAGAAGATCTGGATCGCGCATATAAATCAGCGAAAGAAGCTCAAAAGTCTTGGGCTCAAACAACGCCTGGAAAGCGACAGCAAATTATTGATAAAGTAGCTGCCATTATGACGGAACGAAAAGAAGAACTCATCGACTGGCTTGTAAAAGAGTCAGGAAGTACGAAGATCAAGGCGAATGTGGAATGGGCGGCAGCTACTCGAATCGTAAAAGAATCCGCTTCTTTTCCTTATCGTATGAAGGGTCAAATCGCACCATCAGATACTCCAGGTAAAGAAAATCGGATCTATAAGAGTGCGAAAGGAGTTATCGGTGTAATCGGACCATGGAACTTCCCGCTACACCTCTCCATGCGTTCCGTCGCTCCAGCACTAGCTGCAGGAAATACTGTTGTACTTAAACCTGCATCAGAAACACCAGTCACAGCAGGCTTTCTAATCGCAGAGTTATTTGAGGAAGCAGGACTACCGAAAGGTGTGCTTAACGTCGTTGCTGGGCGTGGTTCAGAAATCGGCGATGCCTTTGTCACTCATCCTATTCCGAAACTGATCTCCTTCACTGGTTCGACTGAAGTTGGAAAGCATATCGGTGAACTAGCAGGGAAACACATTAAGGAAACGGCATTAGAGCTTGGTGGGAACAACGTCTTTATCGTTCTAGATGATGCAGATATCGATCAAGCGGCTGAAGCAGCAGCATTCGGGAAATTCCTCCATCAGGGTCAAATTTGTATGGCGATTAACCGCATCGTTGTTCACGAAAGTATTCATGATGAGTTTGTTGATGCGTTCAAAGAAAAAGTCGCATCTCTACAATCGGGCGACCCTGCTGATGCAACTACAGCAGTTGGACCTCTTATTAATAACGATGCAGTGGAACGTATTCAAGAGTCTCTTAACACATCTCTTGAACAGGGAGCTGAAAAAATTCTCGGTGGTGAAGTTGAAGGTAATGTCATGAAGCCTGTGATTCTTACAAACGTTACGAACGATATGCCGATCGCGAAAGATGAAATCTTCGGCGCTGTAGCCCCGATCATTACGTTCAGCACAGAAGAAGAAGCGATTGAAATTGCAAATGGTTCTCCATATGGTCTTAGTGGTTCCGTTCACTCTCGCGACTTAAATCGTGGTGTTCAAGTAGCACATCAAATCGAAACAGGGATGGTTCACATCAACGACCAACCCGTAAACGATGAAGCACACATGGCATTCGGTGGTGAAAAAGAGTCTGGACTCGGTCGATTTGGCGGAGAATGGGCGTTAGATAAGTTTACAACAGTGAAGTGGATATCTGTTCAACAAGAACGTCGTCAGTATCCGTTTTTTAAATAAGTATTTAAGAAGCCCTCGAAGTTGTTCGAGGGCTTCTTTGTGGTCATTTTAGATAGGTCTCTAGAATTTCCTAGTCAGAATCAATTTACAGAAAGCTTTTCTAAACATTTTGCTTAACAGATTTAAAATCCGATTCCTTAACCTGAATATGCTTCTCTTTTTCTTTTAGTTCATTCTTACGCGAGGTCTTTGATATTTTCAAATTCTGGTTTGAATCAATACTAGATTGGTACCCAACTATACATAATTGAATAGCAATACTACTCAATGCAAAAAACAAAACTGGCACTAGCGGAATCCATGGGTCAGTGGCTACTAAAGGGAGATAACTTCCGATTAACCCAGACCACTCATACGAAATGGAATTTTTCTCAACTGGTGTGAATGGGCTAAATGATATGTATGTACCACCGAAAAACAAGTTTAAGACTCCAAGATGAGCCAGAATTAATAAAGCATTAACAACATTTTGACCGAAAGAGACGAACAATACAGGTTTGATGTATGGAAATATGTGATTTTTGAATACATGTAATCGACTTCCACCGAGGATCTTTGCTCCATCAACAAACGGTTTAGTATAAAAACGTTCCATTTCTTCACTTAAAAATAATGTGAGTGAAGGAATAGCGATGATCGTCATAATAAACACTTGAAAAACCACTTGTTCGGAGAACGTAAATTGGAAACCATCAATACTCATCGTTACGACTGAAACAAGCATAAAATAGGTAAATAGTGTTGATGGGATGAAACTAAATGATTGGCTGAATTCTTTTATGATATGCTTCAATCTCTTAAAATACAGTGTCACGATCAGGCTAAGAAATAATGAAATAAAAACTCTACCAATGCTCACGCATATCGCTGCACCCAACGTATATTTAGCTCCATGAATAATAATATGTGCCAAATCGTAACCGTCTGTGTCCGTACCTAAAGGGTGAGCTAGAGAAGGAGGAAACGGGGCAGAACTAATCGCCTCTCCCTCACTATTGTATCTAGTGTTCTCTTGAATGATTTCTTCTCCATAAATAAACCCGTTCAATATACTACTAAAAAGCAGTATAGCAATAAACATGAATCCAATTAAAAATGGTGGACTCTTAAATGCGTTCCTCATTCTTTTTCCCCTCTCACGAAGGTAATCTTTTATTGAGGATCACCCGAAATAGTAGCAAAATCACAAACAACGGAGTATATAACAATATTAAAGAGGTCATCAAAACTTCAGGTGAAAGATAATTATAAATAAACATGAACACACCATTGCTGTTTAATAAATATTCGATGATTAGTTGACTCGAAAGCATGATCCAAATAATCTGATTGATATTATTAAATAAGGTTAATAAAACATTAGGAAAAATATGCTTAAGTATTATTGTTTTCCAGGCTATGCCCTTTGATCTAGCAAGTTCCACATAACTTTTAAACCTTTCTTCGTCGAACGCGATAACCAACATCCGGAAAAGATAGAGTGTTGGTAAGATACTCATAAGAAAAATAGGTAAGAAGTAAATTTGCTCACCTGGCATAGTTGTAAAATTCAACAACAAATACCCCGTTTTCTTATAGAGACTAACAACAAGGACTTGGATTAACAGAAGCAAAAAGATATCTGGTACGCCTTCCAAAATAGAAATCGAGTAACGTATTTTATGTAAAACATCTCTTTTCAGAAGGAAAACTAGTAAAACTAACATTACAGCACCAATTAGGGATATAACCAACGAACCTAGTAAGATGATTAAAGAATAACTAACAGGAGTAAATAGATAAGGAAATAAACCCCTCTCACTTAGACCGATCGAATATGTAAGCTGAGCAGGATTAAATATTGCTTTTAGTAATCCTCCTAACTCTTTAAGGTAGAGGCTTATATTCATACTTATCCCTTCAAATAGGAATGGAAGTGCCCCTATAAAAATGAAACCAATGATTGTTAATATGTATTGGCGGATATAACTCATAAGATCATGGTTCCAACCCTTTCTTATTAGTACTCGACTTCATTTTATCGTTCCTAATATTATTCGTTTTGGTAAGCCTCTTATCAAAAATCTTAGCATACCGTTTTACAAAAATATACATTTATTAACACCAAAAAGCCGCCTCGGCACTGCTTACATATTTCTAACGAGGCGACTTGAACTCAATCTATAATTTTTTGCTTCTAACTAATGTAAGGAATGAGTCACGTACCTGCGATTGTTTACTACTAAAGTGCAATCCCTTTCACTACTAAACCTCTATACTCTCTTTCTCCAATAACTTTTCCTTTTCCTTCACAAGCGGTATAACTTCTTTCCCAAAACGTTCGAGGTCTTCTTCATAATTGAAGTGTGCTGTTAATATGACTTCGATTCCTATTTTCTTTAATTCTATAATTCTAGCAGCTACTTGTTCAGGTGTACCAATCAAACCAGTCTTGAACCCATCATTATACTGGACGAGATCTTCAATACTAGAATTAGCCCACATACCTTCTTTATCACTCGTTGATTGGCCAGCTTCCTTCACAGATTGTCTAAATCCTTCAACAGCTTCTACATCCTTATAACCGACTATGTCACGGAGAAGCTGATGTGCTTCTTCTTCTGTATCTCTTACGATCGCAAATCCATGTGCAGCAAACTTTATAGAGCGTCCTTCTTCTTTCGCTAAAGCGCTAACTTCGTCGATTTGCTTCTTAAACCCTCCGAGCGAATTTCCATTCATAAAGTAATAATCAGATACTCTTCCAGCCATTTGTTTCGCAGCTGTTGAGTTTCCTCCCTGGAAAATTGGTAGTTTACCTTCTTGAACAGGTTTCGGTTTTAAAGGCGCATCGTTTATTCTGTAAAAATCCCCTTTAAATGAAGCTGTTTCTTCTGTCCACAACTCACGAAGCACTCGGATGAACTCCTCTGAACGTCGGTATCGTTCATCATGTTCGAGCCAAGGTTCTCCGTATTTAGTAAACTCCTCTTTAAACCAACCACTCACAACATTTACTGCCGCTCTTCCATTACTAATGTGATCAAGAGTTGCTAGCATCTTTGCATAGACACCTGGGTGCCATAGTCCTGGGTGAACGGCTGATATTAATTTGATTTTCTCTGTAGAAGCGGCTAGCGCTGAGGCAAGTGTAATCGCTTCTAGTTGATTTTCTGCTCCATAACTTGCGATAAACCGTGTTTGTAACAATGCAAAGTCATATCCTGCTTCCTCTGCAATTTGTGCGTATCGTTTATTCGCTTCAAAACTCCAATCTGTTTTCTGAGGAAGCTTAGAAACAACTAGACCACCACTAACATTTGGTACCCAATAAGCAAACTCCAAATTTTTCGCCACTTTAACCGTCTCCTTTCATAAGTAGACGGACATTCCCAGGTCATGGTACATTAATTAATGATCTGGTATGTCCGTATGTGCTAAACGCTCAGATCGACCTAGAGAAGGAGTGTAGCCGCACTTCTTCTCTTTTTTTTTACCTATGAATGCAATAAAAAACCCCCTCTGCTTTCACGAAGCAAGAAGGGGTGACAGTACGATATCATGAATATAGAAATCGTTGCACATCCTTCTCATCTTCGGAATGAATCCTCTGAAATTGGCACCGTACGCATAAGCGTTGGTTGCCGAGACATCGTCGGGTCAGTCCCTCCGTCTCTCTTGATAAGAAGTCAATATTTTATTAAATTGTTATGGCTTATAATAAGTGGCGCCATATAAAATGTCAAGTGAGTTTACTAACTTTTCTAACTATTATTCTTCAGAATCAGAAACCGAGTCTTTTGTTACCAACTTTAGAGGTACTGGAATTGTATCTTTCACGTCATTCCCTTGAAGAACATCCTTCGCTGCTTGAACAGCAAGTGATCCAATCTTCTCAGGCTGCTGTGCAACTGTGGCAGATAACTTTCCGTCTTTAATACTATTGATCGCATCTTCATTTCCATCGAAACCAACGACGAGAACGTCCTTCCCAGAGCTCTGAATCGCTTGGAATGCACCTAATGCCATTTCATCATTGTGAGCAAAAACAGCTTCGATACCAGGATTTCCTTGCAACAAGTTTTCCATCGTGTTCAACCCTTCTGTTCGATCAAAATTAGCCGTTTGTTTTGCCACAACGTCTAACTTCTCATCAGCAATATTGTGAAAACCTGAGCCACGTTCTCGAGTGGCTGATGCACCAGGGACCCCTTCTAACTCAGCCACTTTTGCTCCTTCACCAAGCTTCTCAACTACAAACTTACCTGCCATCTCGCCACCTTTTTCGTTATCTGAGCTGACGAGCGTTGCAACCTCACCCTCTTCAGCGGAACGGTCGAGCGTAACAACTGGAATACCAAGACTATTTGCGGATTGAACAGCTGTTGAGATTGCAGACGAATCTGTTGGGTTGATCAATAAGGCATCGACACCTTGTTGAATCAAATCTTGAACATCGTTGATTTGTTTGGCAGCATCGTTTTGAGCATCAACAACAACAACTTCCATTCCCTGCGCCTTTGCTTCTGCTTCCACACCGTTTTTCATCGAAACGAAGAACGGGTTGTTCAATGTAGATACTGATAATCCTAATTTAATATCTTCAAGGTTTGTTTTCTTATCAGGCTTCGCCCATTCTGGCGGTTGAAGTGAGCACGCTCCTAGCAAAAGAAGTGACAAACTGAGCAGTAGTGGTAGTATTTTCTTCATTGTAACCCTCCTAAGCTGCTTTCTTTCGATCGATTAATACTGCGATGATGATGACGACACCTTTTACCACCATCTGGAAGAAAGATGAAACGCCAAGCAAGTTCAAACCATTATTCAATGTACCGATAATAAGTGCACCGATCAGCGTGCCGATAATTAACCCACGACCACCAGATAAACTTGTCCCGCCTAGTACGACCGCTGCGATTGCATCAAGTTCGTACGATGTTCCTGCAGTCGGCTGTGCAGAGTTAAGGCGTGATGTGAGAATCGCTCCTGCAAGTGCAGAAAGCAACCCAGCAAGTGAGTACACCATAATTTTAATGCGAGATACTTTAATACCTGAAATAAGTGCAGCTTTCTCGTTACCACCGATCGCGTATGTTTTACGACCAAACGGCGTTTTGTGAAGAATGACCCAAAGAACTGCAAATGACAGAAGCATAGTTATAGCTGGGACTGGAATTCCTAGAAAATACCCTCTTCCAAACAACTGAAATGCATAGCTGTCTCCAAGTCCTGTGATTGGATTTCCATCCGTGTAGACGAGCGTTAATCCACGAAACATCGTCATTGTAGCAAGTGTTGCGATAAATGGAGCCATTTTTCCTTTTGTAATCAGTAGACCGTTTACCATACCCATTACTGCCCCAAGCAGACATCCAATAAGGATGGCGAGGATTGGATCTATCCCTGACACCATCATTCCTGCCATCAACGCACTAGACAGTGCAAGAATTGACCCAACGGATAAGTCGATCCCCCCTGTTAAGATGACGAACGTCATCCCATAAGCGATGAGAGCGTTGATTGCCACCTGTCTAAGCAGATTCAGTAAGTTCAATGGTTCAAGAAAGCTAGGGTTGATAATTGAAACGGTTGCTACAAGTACAAGCAATCCGACTAGCGGTCCGAGCTTTTGCATGAGATTTCCCACGTGGTTATTAGTAAGTACCTTATTCATGTACGTGACCTCCTGTTGCCAGTGTCATTATTTTTTCCTGTGATGCTTCTTCTTTTGATAGCTCTCCTGCAATTGTTCCTTCGTGCACGACTAGAATGCGATCACTCATACCCATCACCTCAGGAAGTTCGGATGAGACCATTACGATCGCAACTCCCCTGTCAGTTAATTCATTCATCAGCTGATAGATTTCACGCTTAGCCCCAACGTCTACACCTCTCGTAGGTTCATCCAAGATCAGCACTTTTGGTCCGATACCGATCCACTTCGCAATAACCACTTTCTGCTGGTTTCCGCCCGATAAATTGCCTACACTCGTCTGAGCTGATTCCGTCTTGATCGTCAATCGTTTGATCAGAAGGTCAACAAAGTCTCTTTCACTTTTTTCATTGATCAAGCCTTTTTTAGTAAAACTAAAAAGACTTGAAAGAGCGATGTTATCCTTTATAGAAAAATCGAGTATCAGTCCTTCTTCTTTTCGATCTTCCGTAATAAATCCGAGACCTAAATTTACTGCTTGCTCAGGACTTTTTACGGTAACCGATCGACCGTTCACAAGAATTTCTCCGTTATACTTTCCATCGAGACCAAAGATCGTACGCATAATTTCTGTCCGTCCTGCTCCCATCAAGCCAGAAACGCCAACGATTTCACCCGACTGAACGTTGAAGCTCACTTCTTCAAATTGTCCTTTACGAGTAAGGTTTCTTACTTCGAGCACAGTTTCGCCGAGGTTCACTTCACGAGCAGGAAAACGATCCGTCAATTCACGCCCAACCATTTTTCTTACAACATCATCAAAATTCGTATCGGGAATCGGTGTCGTATCTACCGTTTGGCCATCACGCATTACGGTGATGGTGTCACAAATCGTAAAGATCTCTTCCATTCGATGGGAGATATATACGATCGACACACCAGCATCTTTCAACGAACGTATGACGGTAAAGAGTTTTTCGATTTCTCGATCGGTCAAGGCAGCCGTTGGTTCATCCATGATGATGACCTTTGCATCAGTCATTAAGGCTTTCGCAATCTCAATCATTTGCTGCTCACCAACTGAACATTGTCCAGCCTCTATCGAAAGTGGAATTGAAATCGACAGCTTATCAAACTGTTCCTTCGCAATCGCTTTCATTTTTTTCGTGCGAATTAGTCCTAAAGATGTAACCGGTTCCTTATTGATAAATAAGTTCTCGAGCACCGTTAATTCCGGCCATATATTGAGCTCCTGATGGATAAATGCAATTCCAAATTCCTCAGCTTCCTTTGGATTTGAAAAGACTTTTTCCGTTCCATCAATGTGAATAGTACCCCGATCCTTTTGATGAAGTCCCGTAAGAATGTTCATGAGCGTTGACTTTCCTGCTCCATTCTCACCCATCAAGGCATGGACCTCACCATTTTTGATCGCGATGTTCACACCTTCTAACACCTTGTTGGTACCAAATGCTTTATGAATGTTGTTCATCTTAATCTGCATGTTTTCACCCCTTGTTAAAAGATCACTCCTGCGTGAAGGATGCAGTTTGCAAACGGCGTAACTTCACCTGTTCGAATAACAGCTTTTGCCTTGTACGTCTGTTCCTTCAAAGATTCATGTGACGTGTACTCAATCGCTTCAAATAGAGACGACATTTCACTATATACATGCTGGTTGCGCTTCACCTCATCTGCGAGCGTAACCTTCTCAACGACCATTTCGCCTTTCATTACCTGTACAACATCAAGAAAAGAAGGCACTCCTTCTTTAAGAGAAAGATCGATCTTCTCTACATCATCTGGTACTGGAAGGCCGGCGTCAGCCACAACGATCGTATCTGTGTGACCGAGGTCAGCGAGTAATTTCGTTATATGACTGTTCAACATTCCTTTTCGCTTCATTCTGATAGCCTCCGTTCTACTTCTTCACGGGACGGCATGCCCCCCTGTGCTCCAAAACCTGTTACAGAAAGCGATGCAGCTCGATTAGCGAAACGAATACTTTCTTCCATCCCTTTTGATTCAGCAACCGCAACACCGAACGCTGCGTTGAACGTATCTCCAGCGCCTGTCGTATCAACGACTTCTACCTTGAAAGAGGGAACAAGAACTTCTTTCTTCCCGTCATAGTAGCGAACACCTTGCTCTCCTTCTGTAATCAATACTTTGTTTGGAAATACCTTCATTGCTTCTTTTGGAGGTAGTCCTTTGAATAGCACGGCTGATTCGTGCTCATTCGGTGTAAGGTATGTTGCTAGGTTCACTACTTCTTTTGAGATCTCTCTTGCAGGAGCAGGATTAAGCAACAGTGGAACGTCCATTTCGCTACAAACTTTCGCTGCATAAGCTACCGTTTCTTCCGGTACTTCCTGCTGGATCAGGACGAGGTCACATGTTTGTAAAAAGGAAATCATTTTATCAACATAATTCGGAGTAACGTAATCATTAGCACCTTTAACGACTACTATGCTGTTATCACCTTCTGCAAGGATGATATGAGCGGTTCCAGATTCTACACCTGTAACCGGTTCCACACAATCGGTATGAACGCCATTTCTTTTAAAATTTGCGATGATTTCATCGCCATACGCATCATCGCCAACGCAACCGATCATATAGACATCCGCACCAAGCCTTGCTGCAGCAACAGCCTGATTCGCACCTTTTCCACCAGGTACCGTTTTAAATGATTCACCAAGTACCGTTTCACCAGCCATCGGACGTTTCTTTGATGTCACCACGAGGTCCATCGACGAACTGCCGATAACGGCGATTTTTGCTTTCTTCATACTATCTCATTCCTTTCGGGTCGTATTTCGTTCGATTAGTTCAACAGGAAGTTGAATTGACCGCTCGATTTCCTGTTCTTTTCTTATGATGGTGATCAACAGTTTTGCTGCTTGTTTTCCCATTTCATACGCTGGCTGTCGAATCGTCGAAAGCGTTGGATATGAAAGACTGCTTTGTGGGATATCATCATAACCAATGATTTGCACATCTTCTGGAATTCTTTTCCCAAGCCTTAACGCTTCGTGAAGAATCGCTATCCCGACAATATCGTTACTTGCAATAACAGCATCTGTATCAGAATATTTACTAAAAAGTTCTTCTGCCCACCCCTTCGCATCTTCGAAAGAATAGGAAGTCGTTGACATCACAGAGAAATCAACCTCTTCTTGACTAAGGTACTCAATTGCTCCACGAAACCGGTCCTGAGCTGGCTTTATGTGAGAGGGTCCCTTCATCACCGTGATACGTTTTGCCCCCTTTTCTACTAAAGCTTTTGCTGCAAGAAGACCGCCTTCTCTTCCATCGGCATAAACGGCAGGATAGTCCTCTGACGTACGGTCTAAGAGAACTAAAGGAAGAGCTAATGCTTCATAAAGCTCATGATCAACGTGATTCGTTGCTGATATCATACCCACAACGTTATTCTGCGCAAATGTTTGGATATAATCTAGCTCCTTTTGTATGCTTTCATCGCTATTACCAAGTAATAGCCTATAACCTGCTTGGTTCACTTCATCCTCCACACCTCTTGCTAACTGTGGAAAAAATGGATTCGTTATATCAGGGAGCAGCAACCCGATCAATCGAGACTCTCGCTTATAGAGAGAACGTGCAACTTCATTCGGGCTATAGTTAAATTTCGTGATGGCCTTCATCACCTTTTCTCTCGTTTCGGCCCCCACGTATCCATTATCATTTAGTACACGGGAAACCGTCGCAACCGAAACGCCCGCTTCTTGTGCAACATCTTTGATCGTAACCACGTTCTTCACTCCCTTATCGTTCCGTGTGTAACCGGTTACACACAAAGTAACACATTATTGGAACCGCTTGCAATCTTTTTTTTAGATCTATTTCTATAGCTTACGCATTCTTCATTACCATCACATCTTTTGTTAACTCTAAATAACCATCCCTTGAAAAAGAGTTAGGCGTATATGCCGTTGCGATGCATAATGTCTTAGCTCCGCGACGATAACTTTCTACCTCTATTACCGACATCACGTCTTCAAATACATCTTGCATTTGTTCACTCAAGGAGACAGCGATTACTTCAGCATAGTTTGTATCCTTTCTTATCGCGACACCTGCGTATCCTAATCGTTCGCCGTTCACGGTGAATTCAATCGCAAAGTCAAAGTTAACCGTACCGTAGTATTGTCTCATCATATCGATTTCTACATCAGAAGTACTCGAATTATATTTACGCTCTAGATCTTCCCATAGGTCGAATTGAAAACCTTCCTCAACACTATATGTAAACACATCACTTAAAAGCTTTATTTCTGGTTCCCCTTCCAAATGTGTTCCAACTAGCGGAGAAGTATTTATAACCTCAAAACCTTTAGATAAAAAGTACTCGAGCGGTTCTTTCCATTGACTTCTAAAACGCTGTGCGAATTTCTTCGCCCCAAATTCTTCACTTACTGCAAACCCATAGACTCGATCATAAAGCTGATCTTGTACTTCACCCTCATAACCTGGCAAAACCCAAGGGTACCCTAATGATACAAACTCTTTGCTTCCTGTAAAACTCATATAACCGACTACCTTCTTCCCATCGAAAGCAAAATAACGTGATTTCGGATGAAATTGCTCTTGGTCCACAAACTGACGCGGTGAATCAGTTGGCTTCCATGCAAATGGTAGCTTTCTCGTAGCACTTTCCCAAAATTCATACTGCAATTTAAGATCTTCAGGACCTTCATAATGTCGATAGCGTATCTTCAATTCGTTCACTCTCCTCATCTTAGTCATTTGAATTCTATGTATGGCTTTTGATTAACAGCATAATAAAAAGTGTAACGTCGATTATTCCTGTTTGTCTAAACGTCCTTTAATCTCTTCTAACAAATCATTTTGTTTTTCTGGTTTATCTGTAATTTTTTCAGTAACGCTAACGATGGTTTTAGTTATCGACCATAAAAAAAGCGTCATCACAATGATTATTGCTGATCCATCCATTCTTTTTCATCACCTATTTCCTAATAATTATAGTCTTCTACCCTATTTCCTTCATTTCGTACAATTCTCTCTAACTACCAAGTATTTCAAAAGGCATATCTTACCGCAATAGAATTAAGGTCTTTATGAGTTAAGCCGTTAAAGAGAGCCCGCCCTTATGCTGGGCGGGCTTTCTACTTATTTCATTTTCTTCGATTTAAACGGCCACCAAACCCCATTACCGAATGAAACGGTCATAGCCGGAATGAGCAATGGTAAAACAATGAGTCCGTATAAAAGTAATCCCGTGATGACGATCGTAGCAATCTGCACGAGACTCAACACTCCCGATGGAATCATTGCGCCAAACGTTCCTGCAAGGATAATCGCAGCTGTGATGATAACTGTGCCCATTTTGGACATCGAAACGTTGATCGCATCGACAACTGATAATCCATTTGCTGATTCTTCACGGAACCGATCTAATAGGAAGATAGAGTAATCTACTCCAAGAGCGATTAGCATGACGAATCCAAAGAACGGTACTGCCCAGCTAATTCCGTCATAGCCAAGTCCGTTTACAAAGATCCATTCTGCTACTGCGACAGATGTGAAATAGGTGAGTAGTAGTGATCCAATCATATAAAGCGGCATGATAAAGGATCTAAAGATAATCACTAGTGCAACAAACAAACTGATCAACATGATCGTTACCGTCTGAGTGAAGTCACTATTCGATATGTCGCTCAAATCACGGTTAATACTCGATACCCCGCCTATAGCAACCTCAGCATCTTCAAGAGGCGTATCTTTCATCACACGCTCCGTTGTTACTGAAATCCGATCAACCGTATCGATGGCTTCAGGTGAGTAAGGGTTATCCGTTAAGATAACTTCTAGCTTCGTACCCTTTTCCTCCCCAAAGGCATATCGATCGATCACTTGTGCAAATTCCTCATTCTCGAGAGTCCCCTTAGGAATATACAACCCTGTGTCGCGTATCGTTTTGCTTTCACTCATTCCTTGAAGTTGCTCACCTGCAGTGTGTAACCCTTCAGAAATTTGATTTAATCCTTCTAGAGGATTTTGTTGGGGTGCGCCAGCATTAGACGGTGCCGTTTGCGCTTGTGGTGCTTGCGCAGCTTGACTTAGTCCCTGAACCGCACCATCTAGGCCATCAGCTGCCTGACTAACACCTTCCGCAACTCTACCAATCTGGTAATCCGCATAAAGTTCGGTAATCACTTCACCAGCAGGTCTCGTAATCGAACGGACGCTGTCCACCCCATCGATTTTCACAAGTTCTGCACTAAGCTTCTCTACATAAGGAACAGTGTCCTCTGTAACTAGTTTTTCATCACTGGATAGAAGCACCTGAACCGGTAAGGAATCTCCTTGACCGAATCCACTTTCAATAGCACGAAGACCCTTAACGGACTCATAGCTGTTCCCTACTTCGTCTACTGTATTAAAAGATAGAGCATCATCGTATGTGAACAAGAGTGGTACCGTAATCGCCGCAACCACAAGCATCGACAGCAACGGACGATTCACGGAAAGCTTGCTCATCCAACCCCATAGCTTACTGTCATTATGGGAAACAGTTTTCTTCGAAGGCCAGAACATCTTCTCCTTCAACGTTGCCATAAAGAATGGCATAACCGTACTCAACACAAGTAACAGGACTGCAATCCCTACTGCCACTGCTACTGCTGACTTAAATATTGGAAAGTCAGCAAATCCAATTGCGAAGAATCCGATAAATACTGCAAGACCGCTTATATAGAGTGTTCTACCAGCTGTCTTATACGTGCGGACGATCGCATCATTAATGGGCTGACCCGCCCCCAGTTCTTCCTTAAATCTACTCAGTAGTAAAATACAATAATCCGTTCCAATCCCAAAGAGAATGGCGACAAGGAATATTTGCGTATAGTTTGATACAGGAAATCCGAACCAATCAATAAAAAATGCAACGAGCGATTGACTCAGTAAGTACGTAATCCCAACTGACAGAAGCGGAATGATGGGTGTGACTAGTGAACGAAAGACTGCAAGTAGTAGTGCAAAAATTAGAATGACCGTAATGATTTCCGTCTTTTTCAACCCTTCCTGAGCACTCAAGTTCACATCATGATTGATGATCGCTTCTCCAGTCAGGTAAACGGATTCTTGTTCATCCAGCAAATCCGTTCTTATCTTGTCAGCAAGCTCCACCACTTCTTCTTGTGACCCATCGACAGTTATCGGAACAAGAACAGTTTTCTGATCTTCAGAAACAAGCTGTGCTTCTAGTTCTTCACTCCCGAATGGTGCTAAAACAGAGCTGATTGGCTCCCCGATTTTTTGAATCTCTTTCACAGTTGAAGAGATTTCTTCCTTTGCTGAATCATCTAACGTCTCATCAAAGGTATACACTACGGAAATCGTTTCTTCTCCCGCTCCTGCATCATTAAGAATTTCAGCTGCTCGTTTCGACGCAGCATCATCAGGAAGTTGGAAAGTACCAGCGTCTTCTGCCTGCTTTGTAAGATTTGGAGCTATAACGAATAATAGAGCCGTTACAACTAGTAAACCAATCGTAATCGGCCATTTATATTTGATGATAATGTTCATTCTCTTTCCCCCTCAAGCTTCAATATCGACTTAATCTTTCTGAACATGATTAAGAAATTATCTAGCTCATCATCTTTCACATGATTTGAGAATAAATTATGAATATAGGCATACACTGCTTGATCGGATTCTTTTAAGACATTCAATCCTGCATCAGTCAGGTCAACGAGCTTCGTTCGTTGATCTTCTTCTGACTTTACGATTTCAATCAAATCTTTGTCTTCAAGTTTCTTAAGGCGATTCGATATCGCACTTTTATGTACCCCTTGAAGATCTGCAATGATGCCAGCAGTAAGTGGACCGTTCTTACTAATGAGTTTCAATACTTGAATCTGCTCAAGGGAATACTCTTGCCAAACGTCTGCTTTGACATTCTTTAGCACCCTTTCAGTTCCAAATACCATCACATCTTCAAACAGCTCGACTGCCTCTATTAAACGTTTATCCAATTAGTTTACCCCCTAAACTTATTTCTCTATTTAGTTTAGGGGGTAAACTATAAAAGTGTCAAGAAAAGGATAAGGTGAAAATAGAAAAAAGCCTAGATTTGATTCTAGGCTTGCACAAGGAAAACTATGCCTATTTGCTTATTTTTAAACAAAAGGCAATTGTTGGTATTTTAATCAACGTTCTTGACCACTCTAGCAATGACGCTGAAAATAGGAGAAAATTATATGAATGTCATTCTTGTAGCCCTGGTCTTTCTACTTGCTTTCCTAAAAGGAGACTGGAAAAACTGGGAACCATACTATCCAACAATGCTCTATATTTCCTTAGCTTCTTTCTTATATGAATTCATTTCACATAGTCACTTTCACCTATGGGAACTTCAAGAAAGCACGTTCTTTAACCTTATGAACGTTCACTTCGTACATAATTTGATTATTAACCCATTATTAGCCTTTGTTTATTTATCGAATTATCCTTCAGACGTTAAGAAACAAGTGATCTACACGCTCAAATGGGTCATTGTTTTTGGATTGATCGAATGGATTGGAACACAAACAAATACGATTTCGTACCACAATGGCTGGCATATCGGATGGTCCGTACTGTTTGTAGCCATTATGTTTCCTATGGTCCGTCTTCATCATATTCATAAGCTTGTTGCACTCATACTCTCATGCTTTTTTACATTTTTATATTTGCTCATTTTCAACTACTTGTAAAACTAAACGAGAGCTTTCCACTTTTCGGAAAGCTCTCGTTCGTATTCACTACAGTACCTTTTATTAAGCAGCCAGCTTTCTGCACTCCTCTGCACATTTAAAGCAAGCTTCTGCACAGTCTTGACAGTGCTTGTGATCATGCTTCTTACATTCATTTCCACAAGCTTCACAGATAGTCGCACATACTCCCGCCAGTTCTGAGGAAAATGGCGTACCTCGCACAAGAGCCTGTTCTAAAAAGCCACAGATATCCGAGCATTCTCGATCAAGACGAATGCATTCAGCCATCATTTTCACATCTTCTTCTTTAAGGCAAGAATCATAACAGTGGTTACATGCCGTCATGCACTCATGCAGCGTTTCAATAATAGAACCGTATTTTTCGTGTGACATAGCTATTCCTCCTTAATAGTGATTTCACTGTAGTATTTTTCCATAATTATGTACTTTTAAACTCAATTTGGCCATAAAATTCCTTAAACAAAAGGAGCGAGGATTCACCCTCGCTCCTTTCTATAGAAAATATGCTACACAATATCATACCCTTGTTCTTCTACCGCTTCATTCATATCAGAAACCGAAACTTTGGATGCTTCATAGGACACTTCTGCTTTTCCTTTCGCCACGTCTACCTCGACTCGAGAAACACCGTTTAACTCCGTTAATGCTGATTCCACTGCTGTTTTGCAGTGATTGCACGTCATACCTTTAATGGTAAGTGTTGTATTTTCCATGTTGAACTCTCCTTTCACATAATAAAATTTTATAATTTAACTCGCTTCAAACGAAGTGAGTTCGTCACAACAGATACTGAACTAAATGCCATTGCGGCACCTGCTACCCACGGGGCTAAGAGTCCGATCGCAGCGATCGGAATTCCAATCGAGTTGTAGAATAGTGCCCAGAACAAGTTCTGGCGAATGTTCTTCATTGTCTTCCGGCTTAAGTTGATCGCTTTAGGGATATGTTCTAAATCCCCACCGACAAGCGTAACGTCTGCTGTTTCGATCGCGACGTCCGTACCGGTCCCGATCGCCATCCCGATATCAGCCGTTGCAAGTGCTGGAGCATCATTTATTCCATCACCAACCATCGCAACGCGCTTTCCTTCTTTCTGAAGACCAGAAACCTTATTCGCTTTATCTTCTGGAAGAACTTCAGCATATATACCAGTGATGTTCACTTGTTTCCCAATCGCTTCTGCAGTCCTCTTGTTATCACCAGTAATCATATATACATCGATTCCAAGTTCACGTAATTCTTGAATCGCTCTCTTTGATGTTTCTTTTACTGTATCAGCTACGGCGATGATCCCTCTAACTTTTTGCTCAATGGCGATGAACATCGCTGTTTTTCCTTCTTTTTCGAAGCGAGCCATCTGCTCTTCATACTCTTTATATGGTATCTCCTCACGAGCCATCAACTTCCTTGTACCAGCAAGAACTTTCTTACCATCGACAGTAGATAAGATACCGTGACCAGGTATGGCCTCAAAGCTGTCAGCTTCATTCACCTTCATTTGCCTTTGTTCACCGTATTGGACGATTGATCGCGCAAGCGGATGTTCTGATGCTTTTTCTGCTGCAATGAGGTATGGTAAGACGTCTTGGTCTTCTCCATCCACAACGATGAAGTCAGTCACCTCAGGTTTCCCTTTCGTAATCGTTCCCGTTTTATCTAATAAGATGGCATCAATTTTGTGAGTACCTTCTAAAAACTCGCCACCTTTGAAAAGAACGCCCATTTCAGCACCTTTCCCCGTACCTACCATGATGGAAGTAGGCGTAGCGAGTCCGAGTGCACACGGACAAGCGATAACGAGAACAGCGATTGCAACCTCAAGTGCCTGAGGTAAATCGAAAGGATTCACCCAAAGGTACCATACCAGAAACGTTACGACTGAGATTCCTACTACGATCGGAACAAAGATACCTGATATAACATCTGCCATTCTCTGAATTGGTGCTTTAGAGCCTTGGGCTTCTTCAACGATTTTAATGATTCCTGCAAGCGCAGTATCACTGCCTACCTTCTCAGCAGTCATCGTCAACGTTCCGTTCTCATTGATAGTAGATCCAATGACAGTATCTCCTTCAGTCTTGTCAACAGGTATGGATTCACCTGTGATCATGGATTCATCTACCGAGGACTTCCCTTTTTGTATCAAACCATCTACAGGAATCTTATCTCCTGGGCGAACAAGAATCGTATCGCCTACCTGGACTTGATCGACCGGGATTTTCACTTCTTCACCATCTCTTATCACACTAGCTTCTTTCGCTTGAAGATCTAATAATTTCGTAATGGCTTGCGTCGTTCTCCCTTTTGCGAGATCTTCAAATAACTTTCCAACAAGGATGAGTGTAATTAAGATCGCACTCGTTTCAAAATACAGTTCCGGATTATAACCTGACGTCGCAAAGAATCGAATACCTTCCACTACACTATAAAAGTAAGCTGCAGACGTTCCTAGTGCAACAAGCACATCCATATTGGCACTTTTATTAATAAGTGCTCTGTAAGCCCCAACATAGAAGGGAGCACCAATATAAAATTGTACTGGTGTAGCTAATAGGAATTGAAACAGCGGATTCATAAATAATTCAGGTAATGGAAGTGCAATATCCATCGGAAGATGAGCGATCATCGTATAAAGAAGCGGTAAAGAAAGCAAGATCGATAAACCTAGCTTCATCTTCTTCTGTTTGATTTCTTCCTCTTTGTGAGAACGCTTCTCTTCACGGTCTTCCTTAACGACAGCTTCATACCCTAATTTCTTTACTTTTTGGATAACGTCGTCAACCGTCACGACCCCAGGCTGATATTCCACGATACCAGATTCAGTCGTTAAATTAATTGAAGCTGAATCGACACCTTTCGTGCGGTTCAATCCTTTTTCAATCCTTGTAGAGCAAGCAGCACATGTCATCCCATGGATGTCTAGCTCAACCCGCTCTTTTTGAACACCATACCCTAACTTCTCTATTTTGTTTACGATGTCACCCGCTTCTACCTTCTCCTCATCGTAGGTGACACTCGCTTTTTCCATTGTCAGATTGACGTTTGCTTCCACACCGTCCATCTTGTTTAGGACTTTTTCGATTCTTTGTGAGCAAGATGCACATGTCATTCCCGTGATATCGAACGTAGCTTGTTTATTCGTCTCCATTTCATCACCTTCTTACTTCGTGAATTGTTTGATCACCTTCATCAATTCATCTATATGATGATCGCCGTTACCTTCTTGAATCGAGCTCGCTACACATGTTTTCGTATGTCGTTCAAGCAATGAAAATCCAACCTTATCTAAAGCTGCTTGAATCGCAGAAATCTGGATAAGAATATCAACGCAGTAGCGATCTTCTCCGACCATCTTCTGTATCCCTCTGATCTGACCTTCTATTCGTTTCAACCGATTTTGCAAAAGTTGCTTTTCCTCTTCAGTCCTAGCTTCAGTCGGCTTTTTATCTGGCTGTAGTGAAAGTTCAAGCTCATTACTCATCAAGACCCGCTCCCTTTTGCTTTTACCCACAATATACCCCCATAAGGTATATGAGTCAAATCGTTTGATTTAGTGATTGTTCATACTCATCTCCTCTAAAGTTAAATTTTTGTATATAAAAAACGCGACTCCTCATACTGAGGAATCGCGCAAGTATCACCGTTATTCTATTTAACCGGAATCCAAATTTCAGATCGGTAGTCTTCGCTGTTTGGGTTTCCTGCTGAATATACTTCGAGTTCAGGCCCACCTGCATTTTCATATCCATTCGATGGAAACCATTCGGAATAGATCTTCTTCCATGCCGCTTGCATTGCGTGAGGCATCGCTCCTTGGACGCTAAATATCGCCCAACGACTACGAGGAATCTCAAGCTTGCTCATGTTTTCGGGTGGCTCTCCATTATGAGCAGCCGCAATCCAATACTCCATACGCTCGGATTGCTCATTATCACTGAGGCAAATTCCTAACATTCCTTTCACAGGTCCGTTATTTTTCTTTAATAGCGTTTGGTCGGTACCATTAGTATTCACTTCTTCCCACATCTTTGGTATAAGGCTATGGTTCTCTCCGTTCGCGCAAGACATTCCCTTCTTGATTCCAACAACTTGAAACGCTTCTCTCTCAACAATTTCGTATTGCATCGGTTCCGCTCCTTTCAAACTCACCTGGATAATCAGGCGGTTATAAGCTGTCATCTTTCCAGATTTTTTTCGTACTTCTCTCGGGGATAAGCCATGCTGCTTACGAAATGCTTTCGAGAAAGACTCGGGAGTGTCGTAGCCATATTTATAGGCGAGATCGATAATTTTATCATCACTTTTTCTTAATTCTTGAGCGACCAACGTTAACCTTCTCCGACGCATGTACTCTGCCACTGTCGTTCCTGTTAAAATAGTGAAGATCCGTTGAAAATGAAACGGAGACAAATGTGCAGCTCTCGCTATCTCCTTTATCGTTATCGTTTCCAACAAATGATCTTCCATAAAATCGATCGCCTTTTGCATCGACTCGATCAACGTCATCTCCTTCACTCCCTTACTCTCACTTTACCAACACAATACCATAAAAACCTGTCATTCCATGCTCAGGAATGACAGGTTTACTAGAAGAGCAATTTATTCTTTTCTTAACAACCTCATACTGTTGAGAATGACGAGTAATGCCGCACCTGTATCACTTAGAACTGCCATCCAAAGAGTGAGGAAGCCAGGAAAAATCAGCAGGAGCGCTGCCACTTTCGTCACTAATGAAAACCAAACATTCTGCTTAATAATCTTCAAAGCCCTACGGCTTAATCGAATCGTATAAGGTAGCTTCTCTAGATTATCTGCCATCAGAACGATGTCTGCCGTTTCCATAGCCGTATCTGTTCCGGCACCCCCCATAGCGATACCTAGGTCAGCTGTCGCTAGAGCAGGGGCATCGTTTATCCCATCTCCAACCATCGCGACACTCTTACCTTCATGCTGTAATGCTTTTATTGAGGACACTTTTCCTTCAGGAAGCAATTCAGCAAAGTAGCGATCGACACCTGTTTCATCAGCGATCTTCTTCGCTGTTCCTGCATTGTCACCTGTTAACATCACCATTTCTTCTAAGCCTACTTGCTTCAACTTCTGTATCGATTGAACCGTAATGTCCCGGATGGTGTCTGCTACAGCAATGATACCTAGAACTTCCGTTTGATTTCCTACTACCACGAGAGTGTGTCCGTCACTTTGTAACGAAGCGATTCGCGTCTCAAATTCATCGAATGGGACTGCCATTTCAGAAAACAATTTCGGATTTCCTGCGAAATAGTCGATGCCATTAATCGTCGCTTGAGCACCTTTCCCTGGTATTGCTTTAAATGATTCTCCAGCTTTAACAAAAATGTCACGTTCTTTTGCGTACGTCGTAATAGCTTGAGCGATTGGATGCGTTGAATGCTCCTCAATCGTTCTTGCGATACTGATGAGCTCTTCCGTATTTTGTTTAACGGTAATGACTTCTGTAACTTTGGGTTTTCCTTCTGTTAGGGTCCCCGTCTTATCAAAAGCAATCGCTTTAATGACGCCAGCTTTTTCTAAGAACGTGCCCCCTTTGATCAATACGCCGTTATTAGCTGCATTTCCAATTGCAGATACGATCGCAACAGGAGTTGAAATGACCAATGCACATGGACAAGCTACTACTAATAATGCAAGCCCTTTATACAGCCATCCACCCCATGTTCCGAAACCTAATACTGGCGGAACGACCATGATAAGAAGGGCTAGAGCAAACACGATCGGCGTATAGACTCTTGCAAATCGATCGACGAATGCTTGAGTAGGGGCCTTCTTCTCTTGCGCCTCTTCTACAAGGTGAACGATCTTGGCAATCGTTGTATCTTCAACCAATTTCGTTACAGTTACTTCTAATGAACCACTCTCATTAACCGTTCCTGCGTACACCGCATCTCCCTTGGCTTTATCGACAGGTAACGATTCTCCTGTGATGGGTGCCTGATTAATACTAGATGAACCTGATATGATTTCGCCATCAAGCGGGATCTTGTCACCAGGCTTAACGATGATCACATCGTTCACCCTCACGTCTTCAACTCGTTTTCGAATCAGTTGATCTCCACTTTTCACTGATGCTTCTGAAGGCGAAAGGTTAATTAAACTTCGGATCGATTCTCTTGTACGTTCGATGGACCTGTTCTGCAACTTATTTCCTAAAGCAAAGAGAAAGACCACAGTCGCACCCTCAAACCACTCGCCAATAAGGGCGGCACCAATCGCTGCTGAAGCCATCAGCACGTTCATGTCGAGAGAGCCACTCTTTATAGCATAGTAAGCACTTTTTGCTGGCTTAAATCCTCCTACAACGATGGCTGCAGCATAAAGAGCGATAATGAGATCATTGTTTAAGGGCGTAAATGACCCGATGAAACCAAGAACTAGAAAGATTCCAGCTAGTGTCGTAACCGGTATTTTTCTTTTCGTTTTCTCATTCTTTTGTTCGTTAGTAGATTCTAAGGAAGCGTCAAAACCAACTCTTTGCACTTCTTTTATTATTTCTTTTTCATTCGTTGAGTGATCAACATGCATGTTTCCTGTAGAAAAATTCACGTTGACCTCATGTACATTAGGGTTTTGGGAAAGATGTTTTTCAATCGTCATGGCGCATGACCCACAGTCCATCCCTTCAACTTTGTACGTTTGCATGTTTTTTGGTTTTTGCATTGGCTCCGCTTCGAAACCTAACTTCCTAACGTAATTAGGGATATTCTCATACACATCTGCGCTCTCTGCACCTACGGCCATCTTCCCAGTTCCATACATGACCTGCACCGAACGAATCCCTTTCGTCTTCTGTAACCCTTTTTCAATTGTAGCTGCACAAGAAGGGCAATCCATGCCACTAATTTTATACTGAACGGTGTCTTGTTCATCTGGAGTACTACCGCTTCTTTCATCTTCTATAGAACTACAACAGGTAGAAGTCTTGTCAGTTTCAGCCGTTTCGTTTGAACAACACGTAGAAACAGTTGGTTCTACTTTCTCTGGTCTACAGCAATTGACATCTTCTGCCTCGTTATGATCATGACCTTTCTCACCTGAACAGCAGCCAGATTGTGAGTTTTTTTCTACCTCACTCATACTCCTACCTCCTTTCGTAAACTCCGCCAATCCTCATGAATGTTTTGCATGCACCAAAGCAATTGAAACCAATTGATGAACATGATCGTCGGCTAAAGAATAGAAAACAAGTTTTCCTTCTTTACGATATTTGGCGAGTTTCATATTTCTAAGTAATCTTAAGTGGTGTGATGCTGTGGCAGTCGTGGAACCAATAATATTTGCAACATCACATACACAAAGTTCTTTTTCTAACGTGAGCGCATAAGCGATCTTCATTCTTGTAGCATCTGATAACGCTTTGAAAATCAACTCAACGCCTTCCACCTTCTCGATTTCTGGCTGGACTCTTTGAACAAGCTCTTCATCGAAACAAAATGTATCGCATGTATCTTTATTAGTTGGTTTTATTATCTTTTCACTCATCATGTTCACCTTCATTCAAATGATTGTTTGAGTATTTGTTTATAGTGTAGTATCTCCTCTAGATGAAGTCAAAACAATTATTCAAACGAACGTTAGAATATGGCGTAACCTTTACCTTATGCTTACTAATTGGTTCATCATAGTTATAACATTAGAAAAACGCTCAAGTTCTGAGCGTTTTTTCTATTATTCTGGTTTTAATCAAAGATGTCCGATGGATCACTTTTGCCCCAGTCATTTTGTATGAAGCTGTTATTTCTATTCTCTACTTTCACATCAAAAGGATTATTTCTAAACACCTTATTTCTGAGTAGAAGATTGTGAATAGCTTTGTTTTCAAGAACAATGCCATCCATTTTATTACCTGTAATGGTGTTTTCCTCTAAATTATGAAAACCTGTCTCTACTAATACACCGCTGTGTAAGTTGAATTGAATCATATTTCTAGCAACCTGATCGCCTTCATTATTTAGTCTTACACCACTTAACGTATTGGCTAGGATTTTGTTCTCGATGATCGCCCCTGAACCAAGACCCGCTATTTCATGAACACCATTATTGTTATTTTCATTAATCTCATTATTGTATATAAAGTTGAAACCAGCGTTGTCGGCAATTCCATTCATGCCGTTGGAAAGAAAACGATTTCGAGTAACGGTACTACCTACCGTGGTATTTCCTTCATAGTTAACGGCATTTCCACCATTAGAATGAACCGTATTGTCGACGATCCATGTGTTCATCGCTTTGATTCGAATACCGTCTTCGAGCGCATGTGAGATGTCGTTTTGCCATATGAGAGTAGAGAACGCGAGAGAAAGTTCGATTCCATTTCCTTTTGAAATGTTCTTAATGTCATTGTCCACGAGTGAAACGCCTATGCCTTTCACTAAAATCCCAGTATCGATATAGTTCTTAATCTTGAAGCCTTGAATGAGTAATATACTAGATGATAGATCAAAGGCAACGTTCAATTTGTCCTTCCCATCTAGCGTCACATGGTTCCCATTCGCAATGATACGGATACCTGACTTTGAGAGTGGCACCGCCACTTCTTCATGGTACACACCATTTTCTATGAGAATCGAAGTGCCAGGGAAAGCGGCATTCACTGCTTCAGATATTGTTTCATAGTCATTCGGGACAGTGATGACCATGCTTTTCAACTGATGTGACCCTTCGGCTGAGTGATGAGGAGGCGAGTTACTTAGATGGTTTTGGAGAATCGTATTCTTAGAATTTTTAACCTCGAGGTCATTCTTTCTATTTCGTTTAAAAAAGTTTCTAAAAACAAGATTTCTCGTAGCTTTCTCTTCTAAAACGAGACCATTTGCATTCTCAATAAATCGGTTTAATTCAATACCATTTAACTTTCCTTCTACGTGAACACCAGAGCGTTCATTTCCTACGAAATCATTGTCTAACGCTACATTACCAGGCGTATTCATTGCTAACCCATTGACTCTATTGTTTTCGACCTTATTTCCTAATGTAATTGAGCCACCAAGACTAGAAGGGAGATCAATACCCTGTTTCCCATTTTCACTAATCTCATTATCGAATATAAGATTAAACCCTTCATCTTCTAGTATTCCGCTGGCTCTATTATGCTGGATGACGTTTCCGACGATATGGTTTCCGATCGTTTGAATGCGAATACCATTTTTTCCGTTCTGACGAATGGCATTATCAACGACCCATACGTTTTTCGATTGAAGGTTAATGCCATCCTGATGTGCACTGGATATTATATTCTTCCAGATCAAATTAGAGAAAGTTCCTTTATCCAACTGGATGCCGTGTCCTTCCTTAATACTGTGAATCGTATTCTCGATCAGTTTAACTCCGTATACACCTGTAACTTCTATTGCTGATTTGACGTAATCTTCAATAACGAACCCATTTACTTCAACATCATTTGCCATCAATGTAAATGCTTGTTTCAGTTTTCCTTTTCCATTTAAGATTACCTTGTCACCATTCGCGATAAAACGGACGGAAGGTTTATCTGAAGGGACCGTAATACTTTCATGATACGTTCCATTTGAGATGAGTATAGTATCACCAGGATTCGCCTTTTTTAGAGCCTTCGTAATCGTTTTAAAATCTTGTGGTACATGGAGCGTTTTTTGAATTGTTTTTGCAGACGATGTTCTAGACTGCCCTTTTTCCATCAATGAAACAAGGTCTGCATGATAGTCTTTCACACTTTTATTCCACTGTTCAAATAGTTTTTGTAAGCCTAAAGGTAGATTTTCACTTCTTGACATTCGTGTTCCACACCTTCTTTCAAGTCTCGAATACAACATGCTTCTATTAAGTAACTCGATCTACGTGATAGAGGCAAATAGCACTTATAGCATGTGTATTACCGCTTGGACTTGAATGCTTGTGTGCATGTCTAGAAATAGGAAAATAAATGCAGAATATAATAGGAGTTTACAAAAATAAAAAGGCAAGAGTTCTACGTGAACTCTTGCCTTTTATTTGTTCGTTTTTTATTTTCACTTTCACTCCATAAAGATATCCCGTATATCTTCTTCTGTTAATGTCGTTCGCGCATTCTCGCCAGAATTCACAATGTCAGAGATAAGCTCTCTTTTTTTATCTTGAAGGTCATTCATTTTCTCTTCGATCGTGCCACGTGCAACGAGCTTGATGACGTTAACTACCTTGTCCTGACCGATGCGGTGCGTTCGATCTGCTGCTTGCTCCTCTACTGCAGGGTTCCACCAAAGATCATATAAGACAACGGTATCTGCTCCAGTTAAGTTGAGACCAGTACCACCCGCTTTTAAAGAGATTAGAAACAGATCTCTCTCGCCATTGTTAAATCGATCACACGTTTCTAACCGTGTTTCTGCAGGTGTTTCTCCATCAAGATAAAAATAAGGATAACCTCGCATCGTGAGTTCTCTTCCAATCAACTTCAGCATGCTGGTGAATTGAGAGAAGATCAAAACTCTTCTACCAGAGCGGCGAGAATCTTCGATAATGTTAAGAAGCTGATCAAACTTCGCTGAACTCCCTTTGTACCCGTCTACGAACAATGAGGGATGACAACAAATTTGTCTCAGTCGTGTTAAACCAGCCAAGATCTTTATCCGATTCTTACGGATTGTATCTCTGTCTAGGTGCTTTAAGGTATCAGTTTTCAGCTTCGCTAAGTAGGCAGCATAAAGTTTCTTTTGTTCAGGCAACAGTTCTGTTAATTCAAGCGACTCCATTTTGTCAGGTAACTCAGCAAGCACATCCTCTTTCATTCTTCGAAGCAAGAAGGGCCGCACTCTCCGTGCGATGGTTTTCCTTGTTAAATGACTATAGTCTTTCAGCCCACCAAATAGTTGTGGAAACACAACATAATAAATCGACCAAAGCTCTTCGATGGCGTTTTCGACAGGTGTTCCTGTTAACCCGAACTTTTGGTCTGCTCTAAGCTTTTTAACCGCGCGTGCCGTCTGTGTAGCGGGATTCTTAAAGGCTTGTGCTTCATCAAAAAAGACCGTATGAAAGGATTGATGTTCATACCATTTGATATCTCTACGGAGGAGCGGGTAGGATGTGATCAACACATCTACTTCCCCACTATCCTTTTGTAAGGTATCTCGGTTTGTTTTCTTCCCATCGATTACGATCGCTCGAATGTCTGGCGCAAACTTCTTCATTTCGTGTAACCAGTTATACGTGAGCGATGATGGACAGACGATTAGAATGGATTTCTCGCTCTCTCGAATCGCCGAGAGCTCGGATGTGATGTAGGTGATGGTCTGCAACGTTTTACCGAGTCCCATATCATCAGCTAGTACGCCACCAAAGCCATAGCTAGCTAAGGTTTTCAACCATTTGTATCCTGTGATCTGATAATCTCGCAAGATGTGCTCTAACCCAATAGGCACTTCAATATCCAGGCGTTCAGGATGGTAGAACCCATCTAGTAAGTTCTTGACTGACTCTTCTTTTTGAACGACCTCGCCCATTGTATTTAGAATAGGAATACCCTGTGCGACCGGGAGATTTAACGTCGTTTCAAAATCCTCATCCTGCGGGGGTACAGTGGTTAGGAAGCGATGGATCTCCTCCATTTCACTCGTTTCAAGCGATAAAAGCGAGCCGTTTGGAAGTCGGTAATATTTCCGCTTTTCTTCTAATGCTTCTAATATCTCTCGAACTTGATTATCTGAGATCCCATCCATTTCAAACTTAAATTCCAGCCAGTTCGTGCGTTCCCTCTTTTTATGCTTCACCCGAATAGTAGGATGATTCTCCTTTCTCACAAGTCGATTCCGAACAGACGAAGTGGCATAGAGTTGTAGCTTCTTCTGCAGCTTAGGAACGATATGATGCAGAAAGTCATATTCGAGCGCTTCATTTTGCATGTGATAACCACCGTCAGTTTTGGAAAATCCACTTTCGTCCATGAGTGTGAGAATTTCTTCTTCCTTATCAATATCTCTAATAACAGCCTGACCTGTTGTAGCATCCCTGCTTTCGAGTGGCTGAATCATGATGCCATCGTAGTGAAATTCTAGCCCCGCGAGTAAACGATTCTTCAGCCGATCTAAATATAGTTTCGCAGTGAGTGGCGTTTTGTAAAACCTCTGATTGATCGCATGGGACAATTGAACATTCCCAATCCTTTTCAAGTCTGGAACGATTTTTCCTAGAAAATGATCGATATGCTGCTCAGGAATCATAATATGATTCTTACTTTCTGGTGAAAGCATTTGCGTGAGTTCAAATAACCGATCGGAATCCCGCCAATCCAGTTGAAACATCTTCCCATTACAAAGGACAGAGCGATATGACCTCAACATGAGCATTCGCTCCAAACCTTTCATCGTTAATCGGAAGGTATTATCTCTTATTTCGTCGAATAAAAAGGTGACTGGTGGCGTCCCGTCTATTATTTGGATGCTATCAAATAACTGGCCGTTGTACTCGATAGTTGCTACTGATCCTGTTGTTAAAAGTGGTACAAGCTTCATCCAAGTCGATGGTGGAATTAGTAACATACTACTCGTAATTAAACCATCTGACGTCGCATCGATCGTTTCAAGAAATGCTTCTTCGTCCAAGACAACTCGGATAAGATGATGGATGATCGCATCAGCTTCCACTGTAAAGTAATGGATCTTCGGGTCATACATAAGCCCAGTAGAAAGTTTACTCGCTTTTCCTTGTTTAACATCCAACAGGAAGTCTCGAACATGATGCACTACCTTGTGTTCGATTGCAATTTCGATCCCTAGTAAGTATTCACCGTCCCCCACTGAAACTGGTTTACAAGTAAACGTAGCATCAAGAGATTCTCTATTCTCAAAAAATCGTTGCTCACCCGTTCTTGTAGGTTTCTCATCAAAAAGCTTCATAAAATCTTCAGTCAGTTCATTGTTCGATGAATGATCAGAATGGGTATCCGGCGAAATCGTGCGCTGATGATAATCTCTAATCGCGATTAAAACCGCCGCAATATGCTGACAATCCTTTTGGAAATTCACTAAGGAAGGACAGCTACATTCACCCTTATAATCTCCCGCCACCCCTTTGACAATCGTCACTTGAAAATCTTCTGTCCCAGTAACCGTCGCTTCACAATAGTCCATACGATACGCATTGATTTTCACTTTGTTTGAACGATAATAAGACTCTCCTCTTTTGAAGGAAAGGTTACCGCATTTTTCTATTATCGTTTTGTTCGTTACGTTAATTTCCATTGGCCTCGTCCTTCTTTTTATTATTAAGGCGTTCTCGTATGTATCTCGCACAGAATCTCATCAAACTTCTTGTCTCATTTTATCATAGGTATCGGTCATTTATTAGAATGCTCACTAGCACATCCTGACCTTAAACACATTCGATACTAGTGTCATAATAGTAGTCTCAAAAATTTTTAAAAAAATAGAGTCGTTTTTCTTTCAAAATGATTATTAATTTATTATAATTATAATCTGAGAAGAGTTATCACAAATTTTTACTCATTTTTAGGAGGGAAATTACCATATGGATAAAAACGAAATGCACGATAGCCAAGCAGCTGCTGGGCAATGCCCTGTCTCACACGGGAAAACGAAAGAGGAAAATGCAATCACTACAACACAAGTTGGTACGACGAACAAAGACTGGTGGCCAAACCAACTGAACCTTCATATTCTGCATCAACATGACACGAAGACAAATCCGCTTGGAGAAGACTTCGATTACGCGGAAGAATTCGAAAAACTAGACTATTACGCGCTGAAACAAGATCTTCGTGACGTAATGACGAACAGCCAGGACTGGTGGCCTGCTGACTATGGTCACTACGGACCACTTTTCATCCGTATGTCTTGGCATGCTGCCGGTACATACCGTACAGGTGACGGACGTGGCGGTGGCGCAACTGGATCACAGCGTTTCGCACCACTAAACAGCTGGCCAGATAATGCTAACCTTGATAAAGCGCGTCGTCTCTTGTGGCCAGTGAAGCAAAAATACGGAAATAAGATTTCTTGGGCTGACTTGCTTGTTCTAACAGGTAATGTTGCGCTCGAAGACATGGGCTTGAAAACATTTGGCTTTGGTGGTGGACGTGAAGACGTTTGGCATCCAGAAGAAGATATTTATTGGGGAATGGAAAAAGAGTGGTTAGCTGACAACCGTTATTCTGGCGACCGTGAGCTTGAAAGCCCACTTGCTGCCGTACAAATGGGGCTCATTTATGTTAACCCTGAAGGTCCTAACGGTAATCCAGATCCGCTCGCAAGTGCACGCGACATCCGAGAAACGTTTGCCCGGATGGGAATGAACGATGAGGAAACAGTTGCACTAACAGCCGGTGGACACACATTCGGTAAAGCACACGGTGCAGGAGATGCAGAAGCGCATGTTAGCGCAGCTCCGGAAGCAGCGGACATCGAGGAGCAAGGCTTAGGCTGGAAGAGCACACATGGTAGTGGTAAAGGACGCGACACGATTACAAGTGGTATTGATGGCGCTTGGACCGCGAATCCAACGAAATGGGATAACGGCTACTATGATCTCCTATTCGGTTACGAATGGGAGCTAACAAAGAGTGCTGCTGGTGCAAATCAGTGGAAACCAGTGAACCCGAAAGAAGAACATTTGGCACCTGATGCTGAAAACCCCGCAATCAAAGTGAATACGATGATGACAACTGCTGATATGGCTCTTCGTGAAGATCCAATTTATGAAAAAATTTCACGTCGCTTTCATCAGGATCCTGAATACTTTGCAGATGTGTTCGCACGCGCATGGTTCAAATTGCTTCACCGTGATATGGGACCGAAAGCAAGATACCTTGGACCTGAAGTGCCACAAGAAGATTTGATCTGGCAAGATCCTATTCCAACTGTTGATTATGAATTGACGGACGGTGAAATCGAAGATCTAAAATCGAAGATTCTTAGCTCTGGATTAACGATCAGCGAACTTGTCACAACTGCATGGGCTTCAGCTAGCACGTTCCGAGGCTCAGATAATCGCGGTGGTGCAAACGGTGCTCGCATTCGTCTTGAGCCAATGAAGAATTGGGAAGTAAATGAGCCTGAACAGCTTTCAAGAGTACTTTCCGTTTATAAAGACATTCAAAATGATCTCGATAAAAATGTTAGCCTAGCTGACTTAATTGTCCTTGGTGGTAGCGCTGCTGTAGAAAAAGCTGCAAAAGATGCAGGCGTTGATATTACCGTTCCATTTTCTCCTGGTCGAGGCGATGCTACTGAAGAGCAAACAGATGTTGAAAGCTTTGACGTACTAGAGCCGATGGCAGATGGCTTCCGCAATTACCAGAAGAAAGAGTACACGTTGAGCCCAGAAGAACTACTCGTTGATAAAGCACAATTACTTGGTCTATCTGCACCAGAAATGACAGTGCTAATAGGTGGTATGCGTGTACTAGGAACAAACTATAACAACTCGAAGCACGGCGTATTCACCGATAACGTCGGAGCGCTTACGAACGACTTCTTCGTGAACCTACTCGATATGGGAATCGAATGGAAGCCGAAAGAATTCAATGAATACGAAGGCCGCGATCGCAAAACAGGCGAGCTCGTAAGAACAGCTTCCCGTGTAGACCTCGTCTTCGGTTCAAACTCAGTCCTACGTGCTGTTGTTGAAGTATACGCGCAGGAAGATAACAAAGAGAAATTTGTTAGAGATTTCGTAAATGCGTGGGTTAAGATCATGAATGCTGATCGTTTCGATCTCAAATCTAATAAAAATGTTATGACTTCTCAAAACGCATAATGAGCAAGCACCCTACTAGACTATGAATCGACCAATCTGATTCAAGAGCATCTCGTAGGGTGCTTTTTTTGTTGTTTCATAATCAATAACACTCATTTTTCTCCCCACAGGATTACGCTCCTAATCATTCTTTAAATAGACCTCAATATTAACCCCTTCTTTTCTGGTTATATCTGGATAATTAATTAGCAAAATATTGAAATTAATACCGTTCACTTTTGCAAATTCGCAAAATACAAAGACTATACCTTGCAAACCCTTTCATATGCATTCTACCTACATTATACTTGGTATTATCAAATCATGATTTGTTTTATATGTATCATTTTGCAATCGTAAGGAGTTGGAGATCTCCATGTCACTCGATGAAAGAAGTACATTTCTATTAACGAAACTCGTAAATGCAACTGATCTCGTTACGGTTGATCAAGTAACCGAGCAGCTAGGTATTTCAAAGCGAACTGTTCATTATGACTTAAAAAAGATCAACGACTGGTTAGAAGATAACAAGTTACCGATCATCCAAACACAACAGGGGATGGGCTATTACCTACCCGAACAAACGAAAGAGAACGTTCCTAATTTGATGAAAGAATTAAAAGAATGGCAATACCATTACTCACAAACGGAACGTGTCACGTTGATTGGGATCGAACTTTTAACGAATGATCAGTCTATCTTTATGAAAGATTTCATGGAGCGAACAAAGGTGAGTCGTGGAACAGTTTCGAAAGACTTGAAGCTCGTTATTCAACTGTTAGAAGATGAAGAGCTGAACTTACAGTTTGAGCGTTCGACTGGTTACGTCGTCGAAGGAAAAGAAGAGAACAAGCGCAGGTTGTTGAGTCGTTTTCTTACTGAAGTTCTAACGAATGAACAATTAACGGAAATGATGAATGTCGTCTATCCGCTCGTAAAAAACGGCGAAGACTACATTTATTCTAACCTTATTCCAATGAAGCAGATCATCATGAACGTCGAGCCAATTCTGAAGGTCGAACTAACGGACGATACGATTCAGGTTCTCGCTATTCAACTCGTTGTGCTCCTTCAAAGATTGAAAGGGGAACACCGCATTCAACTTGACCCTGATGAAAAGGAAGCCGTCTCATCAACAAGAGAGTTCGATGCTGCAACTCGTATTTCAGAGGAATTAGAATCTCAATTCAAACTTACACTTTCTACCGATGAGATTTGTTTCATCACCATGCATCTACTCGGATCACGAGTGAATTACTCAGAAGTGAGTGCGGTTGGTAACCTTGAGATCGAGAAGCTTAGAGAAGTTGTGAGTGAAATCGTACATGAATTTCAAATCTATGCATGCATCCTTTTCGAACAACGAAAAGAACTTGAAAACGCTCTCTTTCTTCATCTTAAGCCAACATACTACCGATTAAAGTACAACGTTCCGATCACGAACGAGTTAACAGCATCCGTTCAACAGGAATATCCAGACGTCTTTTCGATCACAAAACGAGCCATCTGGCCGGTCGAATCCATGACGTCTAAGAAACTACCAGATGATGAAATCGCGTATCTTGCCATGCACTTTGGTGCCTGGATGCAGAAAGAAGAGCTGCCGGAAATAACGGTTGGAAAAGCAATCATTGTTTGTGAGAAGGGAATCGGAACGTCGAACATCTTAAAAGGCCAGTTGGAAAAGCTTTTAACAAATGTTGAAATCGTCGGAACAGTTTCAAAAAGACAGTTTATCAACAATCACTATGACATCAATTACGTCTTTTCGACTTCTCCACTACACCATGAAACGTTGCCAGTTCTAACGGTCAGTCCGATTTTGACGCAACAAGATAAGGAAAAAATCCTTCATTGGATGGATGAAGTCCAGTCGACACCGAACGATTCCAAAGCACCTACGAGTGACATCGTTATGGAATTAGTAAAGAAGCACGGAACAATACGTGACGAGGAAGCATTGAGGAACGAATTGAATCAACTTTTCGATCCTACACCAACCACCTTACCAATAGAAAGGTTTGAAAGACCTATGTTAAATGACTTACTGCACGAAGAAACGATTCAATTCGCTTCACACACAACAGACTGGAAAGAAGCGATAAGAACAGCGGCATCGCCTCTTCTAACGAAGGAGCAGATTTCTTCTACGTATATCGATGCAATGATCAAGAATGTAGAAGAACTAGGACCATATGTCGTGATTGCGCCAGGAATCGCAATCCCACATGCGCGTCCTGAGGAAGGCGTCAACACAGTGGGTATGAGCTTGCTTCGCTTAGATGAAACGGTTCCTTTTTCTGACAAAGACAAGCACCAGGTAAAACTACTGATCGTGCTTGCTGCGGTGGATAACGAAACGCACCTCAAAGCACTTGCACAGCTTTCAGACTTACTATCTGAAGAAGAGAACCTGGATATTATCTATAACTCAACTGAAAAAGAAGACATTATCAAACTCGTATCAAAATACTCAAATTAAGGGAGAGACTATCAAATGAAAAAAATTCTAGTAGTATGTGGAAATGGACTTGGAAGTAGCTTTATTGTGGAGATGAACGTAAAGAAGATTCTTGATGAACTAGGAATCGAAGCTGAAGTGGATCACACGGACCTTACAACGAGTAAATCAGAGAACGCTGATTACTTCTTAGGTTCAACAGAAATCGTAGAAAATCTTGAAGATGGAAACCGCAATGTGATCAAGCTAAACAACCTTATGGATAAGAACGAGCTAAGAACGGCGATCGAAGCAAATCTGAAAGGGGCTTAATTATGGTCGATCTTATAATGAAGGACATCTTAGGAACACCGGCTATCCTTGTCGGGCTATTCGCCCTAATCGGTCTCCTTCTTCAGAAGAAGGACTTTGCGAACGTTATATCTGGTACGCTCAAGACGATCATGGGCTTTGTTATTCTGGGGGCAGGCGCTACTGTACTAGTAGCCTCCCTCAATAACTTCAGCAGCATGTTCGATCATGCTTTTGCAATCCAAGGTATCATCCCGAACAATGAAGCAATCGTTGCGTTAGCACAGGAATCATTTGGTGCAGAAACGGCGATGATCATGCTGTTCGGAATGGTCGTGAACATCATCCTAGCACGTGTGACGCCTTTTAAATATATCTTCCTTACGGGCCACCACACGATGTTCATGGCATGTCTTATCGCTGTTATCCTAACAACTGGCGGATTTAGCGGTATCACGATGATCGTCACAGGCTCTGTTATTCTTGGATCACTTATGGTTCTTCTTCCTGCACTTCTTCAACCTTATACAAGAAAAATCACTGGCAGTGATGACTTTGCGATTGGCCACTTCGGCTCGTTCGGTTACTTCTTAGCAGCAGCTGTGGGTAAAGCAGTGGGAAAGAACTCAAGATCTACTGAAGAAATTAAAGTTCCGAAGACACTAAATTTCCTTCGGGACACATCCGTATCTGTCTCACTGACAATGGCCATACTTTTCATCGTCGTCGCATTCTTTACTGGACCTTCTTTCATTGAATCAGAGTTAAGCGGCGGAACAAACTTCCTTGTTTTCTCTTTCATGCAAGCACTAACGTTTGCAGCTGGTGTCTACATCATTCTAGCCGGCGTAAGAATGCTTCTATCTGAAATCGTTCCTGCATTTAAGGGAATTGCTGATAAAGTCGTACCGAATTCCATTCCAGCACTCGATTGCCCGTCTGTATTCCCATTTGCAAACAATGCCGTTATCATCGGGTTTTTCTTTAGCTTCGTAGCAGGGCTTTTGAGCATGTTCATCCTCCCCCTGCTCGGACTTAAAGTCATTGTACCTGGTCTTGTTCCACACTTCTTTACAGGTGCAGCAGCAGGCGTATTCGGAAATGCAACTGGTGGACGAAAAGGAGCGATTTTTGGCTCAATGGCAAATGGAGCTCTCATCAGCTTCTTGCCAGCGCTTCTTCTTCCAGTCCTCGGTTCACTAGGATTCGAAGGAACGACGTTTGGTGACTCGGACTTTGCAGTGGTTGGAATTCTTCTTGGAAACTTAATCGAGCTACTCTCTTCTAAGATCACGTTCCTCGTTATTCTTGGCGGCTTACTAACAGCTATTTTCGTAGGAGCTGCACAAATGAAACGTAAAAAAGAACAAAAGAACACAGATGAAACACAAGAAGCAGTATAGTATGAAAAAGGCAACCTCATAGTAGGTTGCCTTTTTTTGGTGGTTTCTTATTTTATCCTACTTTCTTACTATCTGGATTTTCAAATAGCATAGCAGTCCTCGCTTGCAGCAAAAGGGGCGGTTCTCCTCTTCAAGATCTTCCCTTATTTTATACGAATTGGCATAATTAACTTCTCAAACTCATGCAGCTCCGCTTTGCCACCAAACAATATTCTTTCCAAAGTAAGAGTTAACAAATGAGGTATCTTATTATATTCGCTTTCGGTGAAATCTAAATTATTTAGCATTACTATTCCTTTATCATAATCTTTATAACTAATTAATCCAGAACAATAACCCGCCCAATATCCATCATGAAGAACAATCTTCTTATAGTGAGTGTGATCTTCAATTTTCCATCCGAATCCATATCCTCCTATACCCTTATGCAAAGAATGGCAATACTCAGCGCTTCCATTAACGAGCACTGGATTAATCATAGCTTTCTTTGTTTTTTCAGCTAACAGATTACTATCGTAAATAGAACGCTCCCAAATTAGTAAATCATCTACGGTGGATTTTATCCCTCCATCACCTTTGATTCCGTCAAGATAATATGCATAGTTATGGTCGTCCAACTCATTAGGAAGTCTGTACAAATTCTGTTTCCAATCATAGATATAGCCTAGTGAAAAGTTTTCAATTTCATTATCTAGAAATTGTGAATACGTTGATGTATTGTACATATTTAAAGGTTTGAATATTCTTTTGGCTAAAAACTCTCCGTACTCCATTTCCGAAACCATCTCTATGATTTCTGCCAGTAATACATATCCCGTATTACAATACTCCCACTTTTCATTTACTTGAAATAATACTGCAGGCTTTTCGTTCCTCAAGAATTGAACCACATCTTTATTGGTAGCAATTGTACCTCGATCCCAATTTCCCGCTGTTTCAAACCATTCCATATAATCTGGCAGCCCAGAGGTGTGATTTAACATATTTTTTATTGTAATGTCCTTAAAGGGAAGATAAGGGAAGAACTTTTCTAGGTGATCGTCTAGTGTAAGCTCTCCCTCCTCGATTAGAATCATAATTGCAATAGCTGTAAAGCTTTTTGATATAGAAGCAATTTCGAAAATCGAATGATAGGAATGATGTTCTCTATCATTTCTTTTCCCTATTCCTCGCTTGTAGAAAGGTTTACCATGCTCAGATAAAAGGACGACTCCGCTAAACAACCTATTTTGTTCTAAGAAATCTAGTACCTTATCTACTTCTCTTTTTTTAAAATCTTGTCCATTCACTATAAAGACCTCCATTTACGATTTTTGTATCAGATTTTGATCGATTCATAACTGGAGGCGGACCTCTTATGAATAGTTATATGAAGTTGAAAATATGAAACAAAATAACTCCTCCTTTTCTTTAATTGTCTTCTTCAAATAAACTGCACCACTACTAATCTTAAACAAAAAGAAGCGTAATCCTTTTTTTAGATTAACGCTTCCATCATTATAACTTTATATGCCCACATCTAACTCATCATGTTAACTTGGATGGTCATTGAGGGGTCTTATGGAAAGTACACAACCTTTTAAGCAGCCTTCGCAACCTCTTCATCTTTCTTCCCACTCATCTTAAAAATAAGCATTCCTGCTACGATCACGATAACAGCTAATAACTGCTGGAATGTAAAAGGGACTTGTTTTAAACCAAAAATGCCGAGTGAATCTGATATGATTGCAAAACCTAATTGTGACGCCATGACGATTGAAATTGCGAACGTCGGTCCAAGGTGTTTGATACTTTGTACCAAACAAACCACAACCCCTACACCGATTGCCCCACATAACCAATACCAGGGCTTCATATCAGTGAGCATAAATAGATTGCCGCCCTCAACAAACAATCCTATTACGAGGGAAGCGAGAAAGCCGAGGCCTAGTACAAGCGTGGTTGTAACTAGGGATCCTGCTCGTTCACTCACTTTACTATTGAATATGTTTTGCAAACTGACGAACGAACCTGCAACAACTGCCATGATTAAACCGATCATCATCTTTCAACCACCTCTAACATGTTAACTTATTCATATATACTTTTACCGACCAACGCTTCTAGTCCTTTTCGATCTTTCACTACAATCCCACCGCTACTTCGTTCGATCAAACCTTCTTCACAGAACTTCTTTATAATACGATTAAGGTGACGGTAGCTCGTTCCGATTAGATTCGATGCATCCGTAAGATTAACTTTTTTATCATCAGCCTTCGCATGTTCATCTTCTGTAACGGAGAGAAGGTAACTTGCCAGCCTCACCTCGACAGATTGCATGATGGTGAAGTTTAAGGAGTTCGATTTCATATAAAATTTATCCGTAATGATTTTGAGTAAAAACTGAAGGAAAGCTGGATCATCTCCACCGTGTTTTCTTAAAGCAGTGTAAGGTATGCCTAGAAGTTGAACAGTCGAGACCGCTTCTACTGTATTGATCAAGCTCCCTCCTCGCACATATTCAATATCTCCGATCAGTTCAATCGGCGTTTTAAACGATAGAATAAGCGTCTTTCCTTCTTCTGAAGTGGTATAAATCTTCACTTTACCCTTTACAAGAACATATAGATGCTCGGCAGGTCCCCCTTGATCACCGATTCGTTCTCCCTGTTCAAACGTATATAGCGAGAATTTCGAACGGATTTCTTTATTAAAAATAGACTGCAACTCATATGTGTTTATATAATCATCGATTACTCGATCGACTGTTTCCTTCATCGAACTGCAACTCCTCACTCGGTTTATTAAAAGGTTAGCATAACCACTCCGGCAATCATCATTCCGATGCCGATAAACTGTGGAAGTTTCATTTTCTGTTTGACTACGCCGAACCATCCTTTACTATCGATCACGAAGGTTAAAAGAAGCTGTGCGATCAATAAGGCGGAGATCGTTACCGTAACGCCAATTTTATGGATCGCTGTGATATTACTAAATACCACGATCGCACCAAATGTGCCGCCCATTAAATAAAGAGGCTTCACTTGCTTCACGTTTCGCCAGGTTTTATTACGGAGACTGATTAAAATGAAAAGTGCTAACAAAAATCCAACGAGTTGAGTAACTGTTGTTGCCTGCCATACGCCAACATCTTGGCTAATACGGGCATTCGCAACGCCTTGCAACGTTATAAACACTCCACCTAACAGCGCAAAAATACTTCCTTTCATTTTCTCACCTTCTAACATGATTTCTACTTCTTTATTAAAATACAGATTAGAATGGATGAGTTAGGACATATGTCCTCAGATTGATGATTTTATAGGAATTATTATTTTATGTAAGCTCTCCTTCATCCTTAAAAAGGTTTCGTGTAGAGATAAGAATAAAAGCGAACAGTGAACATTAAAATAAGACCCGTTTTATCAACGAGTCTTTTGTCTGTAATGGAGCACTAATTTTTGAACAGACGAACTAAAACACCATCTTCTTCAACACCAGGCATAAAAAAGGTGACGCCATAGCTTGTAGCCACAGCCATAATTACAGTCCAGAGAACTAAACTGGTCATCATCCATGAGGTTACCCTCTTCCTAGTTGAACCGAAGCTCATCCCCATGAACGCTGAGATATGAGATCCAACGAAAAAAGGACCGATAATCGTTAATCCAGGTAAGCCATACTTATCAAAAAGCACTCTTGCGCGTTTACCTTTTTTCGACTCCTCCATCTCTTCACCATGATCTTCTGGCGTCTCGCCCTCATCCTCTTCTTGTACACCATCTTGCATACGCTTTTGTTTTCGCTTTCTCATCCATTTCTTCACATGATCAACAAAGATAATTAACAGAACGACTGTAAGGGCATTTCCTAGTAAAGCAAGTATCGCTGTCAATACTGGAGACAATCCACCGATGATCGCCAATGGGACAACGGTAACCAATTCAAATAACGGAATTGCTGCCAAGAGAAACACAAGTAGATATGATAAGATCAACGTCTCCATTCCCCTCTTTAATTATATAGTTTCAGATTACTACTCTATTAAAAACCGCTCCATTTCTTTAAAATACGTAGTTACGCCTCTTTTGGGAATAAATAAGAAATCAATAATATCAGAATACCTATAGTAAGCCCGGTCCAAGTTATTGCATTAATTGTGCTGTATTCTAAATTTCGAGCTATTCCCGATAGAAATAATACTACTCTATTAACAACAGCAAGCATAACAATTACAAATGCAATCCACTGAATGATAGTGCGCTTGCTCATATCCTTCCTTTTTCATTAAGAAGCATCGCATGCACCCCAGCTCCTTAAACAGAATATCCTTATTTTACCACAAAAGAGATTGAAATAGATTGTTATTTTTTTCATTGAACACTGCGATCTTAAGCTGCATCTCACATAACAACATAATATATGAAATCACCCCCGACATTTCAAATGACTATGTCGGGGGTGATTTTTTATGCTTTCTACTATATAGATTTTCTTAAGAAAATGTTACTCAGTTACAGTTCCTGCATCAGCTGGATGTACACCATGACGATAGAAGTCCGCATCAATTGGATCTAGCGGTTTACGTCCAAGAATAAGATCCGCTGCCTTTTCCGCTAACATTAACACTGGTGCATGGATGTTTCCGTTCGTCACATAAGGCATTGCAGATGCGTCGACAACTCGTAGGTTTTCAACTCCGTGAACCTTCATCGTCTCCGGATCAACAACAGCCATAGGATCTGACTCAGGTCCCATTTTACATGTGCATGATGGATGAAGTGCCGTCTCAGCATCTTCTTTTACCCATTCAAGGATTTCCTCGTCTGTTTGAACAGAAGGTCCAGGGGAGATCTCGCCGCCATTATATTTTTTCATGGCTGGTTGAGACATAATTTCACGAGTGATTCTGATCGCTTCTACCCACTCACGCTTGTCCTGTTCAGTAGAAAGGTAATTGTACACCATACTCGGATGCTCTTTTGGATCTTTCGAACGAATTTTTAATGATCCGCGGGCATCAGAGTACATAGGTCCGATGTGTACTTGGAAGCCGTGTTTCGTAGCCGCTTTTTGACCATCGTAACGTACCGCTACAGGAAGGAAGTGGAACATCAAGTTCGGATAGTCGACATCCTCGTTAGAACGGACAAAACCTCCGCCTTCGAAGTGATTGGTCGCTGCCGGTCCTGTTCGTCCAAGCATCCACTGCAAGCCAATCCAAGGCATACGCGCTTTACTTAGGTTAGGCTGTTCAGAAACAGGCTCAGGACATGTGTGTTGCACATATACTTCGAGGTGATCCTGAAGGTTTTCCCCTACACCTGGAAGGTCGACAATAGGCTTAACGCCAACTGAGCGAAGATGTTCAGCGTCCCCAATCCCTGCTAGTTGAAGCATCTGTGGCGTTGCGATCGCACCACCTGAAAGGATCACTTCCCCTGCTTCAACTTGATGAGTCTTACCGTTTCGGCGATACGTCAAGCCTTTGGCACGAGTACCATCGAAGTCGATGCTCGTAACAAAAGCACGCGTTTTAACCGTCAAGTTCTCACGGTCCATAAATGGGTGTAGATAGGCACGTGATGCAGACAGACGCTGACCTTTGTAAACATGCTTATCAAACGGTCCGAATCCTTCTTGACGAAAGCCATTTACGTCAGGAGTTCGTGAATAACCAGCTTCTACGCCTGCATTAAAGAAGGCTTGGAACAATGGATTTTTGGCTGGTCCGCGTTCTAATTTGATAGGTCCATCATGACCGCGAAGATCATCATCTGGAGATGCTAGAGCATTTTCCAAACGTTTAAAATACGGAAGGCAGTGTGCAAAGTTCCAGTTTTCCATACCTGTGTCAGCACCCCAACGTTCATAGTCCATCGGGTTTCCACGTTGATAGATCATACCGTTGATGGAACTTGAACCTCCAAGCACCTTTCCTCTAGCATGTGGGATGTTTCGTCCCTTCATATATGGCTCAGGATCCGTTTCGTATTGCCAGTCGTAGAGGTCTTTCCCTGAAGGAAATGGCAAAGCTGCTGGCATTTGAATCAGGAGGTCCCATGAATAATCACTTCGTCCAGCCTCTAATACAAGCACACTTTTCTTTCCATCTTCACTTAGACGGTTGCCGAGTACAGAACCCGCACTACCGCCACCAACGATTACGTAATCATATGATTCAGTCATACTCTGTTCCTCCTTGATGTTGAAATAGGAAAGAAGGCATTCAGACAATACGAGCCATACTGTCTAAAAAACCTTTATCCCTATCAAATCTAGTTAATAGTTTTTGTATTTAATATCGTTTGCTTAAGTCCAATCAGCACCTTAAGCATGATGTTTTTCTTTATAGAAAATAGAGGGTTTGTTTAGAACCAGTTCAGCGTTTCTGGTTTAAGGTTCTGGAAGATATGTTTTGATTCCGTATACTCTTCTAAGCCGAGTTTCCCTAGTTCGCGACCAATACCAGACTGCTTAAATCCACCCCACGGTGCGTGCGGGAAGTAAAGGTTGAATTCATTGATCCAAACCGTACCCATGCGCATTTTCGCTGCACAGCGTTCAGCTTTTGCAATATCGTTTGTAAAGACACCGCCAGCAAGTCCGTAGATCGAGTCATTGGATAACTTGACCGCTTCTTCTTCTGTACGGAATTTCTCAACCGTAATAATCGGACCAAACCCTTCTTCTTGCACTACGCTCATGTCTGTTGTGCAATCTGTCAGAACCGTAGGCAAGTAGAAGAATCCATTTTGTAGTTCAGGATCTTCTGGACGTTTGCCTCCGACTGCTACCGTAGCACCTTCATTAATCCCTGCTTCTACATACTTTTCTACTTTTGCAAGGTGTTCTGCAGAAATGAGAGGACCCATTTGCGTATCTTCAACAAATCCGCTTCCAAGCTTGAATTTCTTCACTCGCTCCACAAGTGCGTTAACGAACTCATCGTGAATGCTCTCTTCTACAATCAGTCTTGTACCAGCAGAACAAATTTGCCCTGCATGGAAGAATACGCCGTTTAACGCTTGATCGACTGCAATATCAAAATCAGTATCAGCAAAGATAATATTAGGATTTTTCCCGCCAAGCTCAAGTGCGAGTTTCTTCACATTCACGCTTGCCGCTTGCATGATTTTCTTTCCTGTCACAATGCCGCCTGTGAAAGAAATAAGGTCCACATTCGTATTACTAGAAAGCTCTGCCCCAATTGTATCGCCAGCACCAAGAACTAGGTTTGCAACACCTGCAGGCACTCCTGCTTCTTCGATCAGTTCGAATACTTTTATATGAGTTAGTGGTGTAATTTCACTCGGCTTTATGATCAACGTATTTCCTGTTGCAAGCGCTGGAGCTAGTTTCCATGACGCTTGCAGCAAAGGATAATTCCAAGGAGTAATTTGGCCACAAACACCAACTGGTTCGCGGACCACTTTACTGATCGAGTTAGGTACCGGAGAATCGATTAGCTCTCCGCCATCTTTATCAGCGAGTTCTGCGAAATAACGAAATACTCCAGCGATATCATCCATATCTCCACGACTTTCTTCGACTGTTTTACCTGTATCCAGCGATTCTAAGCGAGCTAGTTCTTCTCTATCTCTTTCAATGAATTCAGCAATTTTCCTAACGACAGCTCCTCGCTCGGTTGCCGGAGTAGTAGCCCATGCTCCGTTATCAAATGCTTCTCTTGCTGCAGCAATTGCAATTTTTGCATCTGATTCATCACCTTCTGGAACAACCGCAATAACTTCCTGGTTGAATGGATTAATAATGTTACGCGTATTTCCGGAGTTAGCGTCCACCCATTTTCCATTTATGTATTGTTGTAATTTCAGATCCATATCTATCAACTCCAATTCAGAAGTAAATTAACTTTATTAAAAATTTATTTAACACTTTTAACGTTAACACTTCTTTTTTTAGGTGTCAAAATAAAATCGGACATACGTATAGAAAGATTTAACTCTTACTGTGATGGGTATAATGAGTAACACAATGGTCAATTTTAACCCTTACCTTAAAATCTTGTGTTTGACTTTTAATGTGAACATGTTAACAATAAGTTCATAAATAAAATTCAATAACTTTTTAACTCGATTTACTTTTCTTTGAAGGAGCGACCTATTATGAGTGAATCTACAGAAAGACTAGAAGAAGCCAAGGATAAAGTTATTGGCACTATTGCGGAGACGATGGATTTATACGGGGTAACACCTGCTGCGGCAAACTTATACGCAACAATGTATTTTAAAGATCAGATGACTCTTGATGAAATGCGTACAGAACTCGGCATGAGTAAACCAAGTATGAGTACTAGCGTCCGCAGACTTCAAGAAATCAAGATGGTGAAAAAAACATTTACTCGCGGTTCGAGAAAACATACTTATGCAGCAGAGAAGAATTTCTTTCGTTCGTTTATGGCTTTTTATTGTCAGATGTGGGAACGCGAAGCAAAAATGAATATGGAAGCTATTGAGGAAGCACAAGAAGATTTTATAGAAGTCATAAAAGATTCCAAAAGCACTCCAGAAATTGTTGCAGAAGCAAAAACGTACTATGATCAATTAGAAGAATCAAAAACCTACTATCGCTGGTTGGAGGACTTAGTTGAAAGTATTAGAAGCGGAAAGATATTCGAATTCTTACCGAAAGATCCTAAAAACTAAAGTGACATGAAGGAATGAGTTAGTCTATATAAAGCTATAGACTAACTTTTTTATATAAACTATCCGTACTTCTCTAACAACCTTTTATACCATTCCAGAAAATACTCCATGCGTTCTTCAAACGCTCCTCATACTCTACTTCTGAATAGTAAAATAGCTGTTCAAAACTCCCATCAAGTAAACATAAATAAGCATCGATTACCTGTTCTTCCTTCACTTGAATATCTCCTATCCTCTTTCCTTCTTTTACAATCTCGATCAAAACCTCCGTTAAGGCTTTTTCTGATTCGATAAACTGTTCATTGTAAGTATCATTTACTTTTAGCGAAGGAAATAGCATGAACCTCTTAAAGAGTAGACCAAGGTCTTCATTCTTAAGATAAGTAGCGTTGTCTTTCAACAAACAATACAGCTGTTGCTCCGTTTTCATGTTTCTATTCTTCTGAACTCTCTCTTTTAGAAAATCACGATAATCACTATTTACTTTCTGCAGCATCCCTAGAAAAAGGTCTTCTTTGCTATCAAAGTGTGCATATAAAGACGGTTTTTTTATCCCTACGCTTTTTGCTATTTGAGTTAGGGAAGTCCCTTCAAAACCTTTTCGTGCAAAAAGCGGTAAAGCAGCTTTTTCTATTTTTTCAACCATAGAGGTTGATGACATGTTATCACTCCTAGCTTTTTTCAGGCGAATCACTCATTCAACATACTACATTTCACCTCTTGCGTAAAAATAGAAAAAACGGTATTCCTATTTGAAACTTACCTGAACAATGGAACGATAAGTTTATGTAACGATTATCGGTAGCTCCTTAAAGTCCACGACTGAAGTTGGTGGAACCTTACTGTTAACAGATGAAGTCATGCTTCTTTCCTCCAACACTAAATGATGTGCACGTCTAGAGATTAGGGTTTAATCAAGTGGTCGGCGCTATTTAAGTACCTCAGACCCAATTTGACAAAGAAAATCTCTTCATGTAGCATCTATAATTAAATGCGTTAAATAAATATTTAACAAACTTAATTTTCTGTACAGAAAAGGTTGTACCGTTTGAAGGGAGTGAATGGACAGGCAGAGGACTAGGTAGATTAAAACGAAGCGAGCAGTCATTTTAATTCGCTAGAAAGAATACATAACCACATTAAGATCGTTAAATATCTTCAATCTAGGTAACGTACTTGAATTTATACGAGTTGAAGAATAAAAGAGATAAACATGTCTCATTACATGGATACGCCTAAAAAAGGTTTTAAATTAAAACTAATCGAAAGGATGATGATATTTGACTGAACGAAAAGGTAACCTACTAAAAGGTGGAATATTTGTCGCAGCTATTGCCGCTATGTTTGTTTACTTAGGTACAACAAATACTAATATTAACTGGGGTTCATTTATTGCTATGCTCGCCTTCTACGGAGTAATCTATTATATTGGAGCATTCATGGCGAGTAATAAATCCGAGTCAGCCTCAGACATGATGGTAGCTAAACGATCGTTACCGTTGTGGATTTCCATGTTCACCATGGCTGCCACTTGGGTCGGTGGCGGATACATATCAGGTACAGCAGAATCAACATATTCATTTGGATTAGCATGGGCACAAGCCCCATGGGGTTATGCACTAAGCTTAATTATTGGCGGTATATTCTATGCAAGAAAAATGCGCCGATATGAATTTATGACGATGATTGATCCACTCGAGCAGCGATACGGAAAAAAAGTTGCTGGTGTATTATATATCCCAGCACTCTTAGGGGAAGTCTTCTGGAGCGGTGCGATCTTAACTGCTTTAGGGACAACGTTTGGAACTATTCTAGGCTTGGATTTCCAAACGTCTATTATTCTATCAGCGATTATTGCAATCGCTTATACGGTCGTCGGAGGCATGTGGTCAGTTGCATTTACTGACGTTTTTCAAATGCTCGCAGTCATGATCGGACTATTTCTGGTGCTTCCATTTGCTCTATCAGAAGTTGGAGGTTTAAGTTCCGTTTGGAGCAATTACCAAACTGACATGGGGAGTTATGCAAATCTTTTCCCTCCATTAGATGGATGGACTGACCCTGAGTGGGGGAACTCTTATTGGAACTGGTGGGACTTCGCATTACTACTTATATTAGGAGGAATTCCATGGCAGGTGTATTTCCAACGTGTCCTTTCAGCTAAAACTGAGAAAACCGCCATGTGGCTTTCGATCACAGCAGGTTTCGTTTGTATTCTTGCAGCGATCCCAGCAGTAATCATCGGTGCCATCGGATTAGATACAGATTGGGCAAGCCTTGGTGTAAATGCTCCTGATAATCCAGCCATGATCCTTCCTTATGTCTTGCAGTATTTAACACCTGACATTATAGGAGCGATAGGTTTAGGAGCGCTCGCAGCTGCTGTTATGTCATCAATGGATTCTTCAATTCTATCAGCATCTTCGATGGCTGCCTGGAATCTCTATCGTCCACTTTTCAAACCTAATGCATCAAGTGATCAACTTAAGAAGATTATTAAACGTTCAATCATACTAGTAGGAATTGCAGCCACCATCATCGCTTTGAATGTCCAAAGTGTTTATGCCTTATGGTATCTTGCTGCAGACTTGGTTTATGTTATTCTATTTCCTCAGCTAACAACCGCTTTATTCTTTAAAGATGCGAATAAATACGGTTCAATTGCAGGATTAATTGTTTCTTTCATTCTTCGAATCGGTGGTGGAGAGCCAATCATTGGGCTTCCGGTCTTCCTACCATATCCAATGATTGAAAACGGAGTTGTCCTCTTTCCATTCCGAACACTCGCAATGGTTGCTGGCTTAGTGACGATTATGGTTGTCTCTAAATTGACCAAAAAAGCATGCCCACCTAAGCCGTTGTTAATGCCAAGTGAGAGAGAGAACGGTAATGAGGAAATTGGGAAAACCGCTTAATTTGGATTATGTATGAAGTTACAAGAACATAAATAATAAGCACCTTACCTCGATGACTCTACTTATGAGACATTTGGTGAGGTGCTTATTTTTTGTGATCAATAGAAAGGCCTTCTTACCGCCTCGTTGACCATTACATAGAAATTAATTAGCTATTATCTTTCTTTTCTCTTTTAGCCTTTTCATATTCACCATCTTCAACTCCTAATTCAAGAAGTACTTCATTTAGTTTGTTATATAAATCGTTATTACCACGTATTGACTCTTTTCCCCTATCATTGACACTTGTTAATTGCCCATTAAATTCTAAAGCGATCCCATCTTTGTGCCTGAAAATTTTCAAACCATCTATATAAGCTGTCTTCTCATTATGATACCTTGCTTTAAATCGGCCTTTTTCAATTGTCTTATTTTCCATTTATCCAACATCCCTTTCTCCAAACAGATAATTCCAGTTGATTTTCATTGTACTATACTTGTTGTATCTATCGTCATTCTAACTAAATTTAAAAATAGAGAATCTACATAACTTCCAGAACTTCATTTAGACCGACAAAAGAAAGTCTTTTATGCAGTATCTCTCTCCGTTACTAATCTCGTTCTTTAGCCAACTGAGTATCTCGAATATTTTTCTGAATGGTAATAGCAGCAAATAGACTAAGGACAAATGACATTCCATAAAATCCTTTTTCACTTAAGATGATACTGCCAGCATTATAAAGTCCAATCGCCATCAAAGCAATGGCTGTAAGTACCGCAAACCAACTGAGCCCATAATAGATGCCTGAAACAGGTATATCCTCTTCCTTATCCCTTACTGCCTTTTGCAGTGATACCGCTGCATACAATCCGAAAACCAATACGGCAAAATAATATCCCTTCTCGTTCAGTTCCATCCCAGCATTAAAAAGACCGATCAGATAAGCTGAAACACCTATTACCAAAGCTGTCCAACTTGCTCCTTTAAAAGCAGCTGTAGGTTCCCCTTCTTTTCTTTCCACCTTAGCCTTTGGTTTCTTTTCATCCGCCTTCATTAACGGGTTCTCATTTACTTCAGACATTGCCCGCCCCCCCTTTTCCTATATGTAGGCTATCTTACAATCCTATAACGACTATTATAGCAATATTTTACATCTTAGTACTCTTATTGCAGGAATTTTTTGTCTATTTAAAAATAGTGTTAGCTCATTGAATCAGAAGAACATCCTTCACTAATTTTAAACTGACCACTGATTGTGATAGGTATCATTTTAAATGCTGGTTATAATGCAGCTAATATTGGCCTGATCGTTGGCTTATACCAATTTTTTATAACAGAACTTCCATATGCGTCAGGTTAAGCCAGCAGTTCAACATATGTAAGAATACGTACCTTTTAAAATGAATAGGAGTAATAAAAAAGGTTCCAATCATCAAACGATGATCGGAACCTTTTTCTATTTACGTCTATAGCACCTTTATTTTACTTATTTTACTTTTGTTCTTTTTGTGACTTAGGCGCTTCTTTTTCAGGATCTATTTGATTCACATTGTAATTGTAATCATCCCGATCAACAGGCTCGAAACCTTCTGGATCATAGAAACGAAGTAAATCTCCGTAAACAACCTTATCAGAGAGTTCGAGAGACTCTTCAACAAATTTGCCAGGCTGTTCACACGCTTGTGCATCTACTTGGTTTCCAGTTGGATTCTCATAGCATTTTTCGTTCACAGATGTAACCTCAGGTGTGACGAAATCACCATTTCGAAACGGCACAATTTCACGGTGATCTTCTGAAAGAAGATCTGACCCAAATGAAATAAATTCGTCTGTTTCTACACCTAACAAGTGTAGAACAGTGTCTCGAATATCGATATGCCCGCCGTATTCGTGTACCTGCTTTCCTTCAAGCCCAGGTGCGGTAATGAAAAGTGGCACACGCTTCAATTGTGCATTTTCGTACGGAGTGATTTCTTTATCCATTACTTCACTCATGGCTTTGTTGTGGTTATCCGAAATACCATAGTGATCTCCATACATAACGATCATCGTATTATCATAAAGACCAGATTTCTTCAGGTCATTAAAAAATTGTTCGATCGATTCGTCCATATATTTCGCCGTCTGGAAGTAGCCATTTACCACTGCATCATCTGTTTCAGGTGTAGGGAAATCAACATCTCCCTCATCCATTGTAAATGGGAAGTGGTTCGATAGTGTAAGCATCTTTGCATGGAACGGTTGCTCTAGACTTTCAAGATAAGGCATCGACTGTTTAAAGAATGGTTTATCTTTAAGACCATAGTTATGAACATCCTGCTCGTTCATATCATAGTAGCTTGAGTCAAAGAACTTCTGAATACCAAATGACTTATACATTTCGTCACGGTTCCAGAACGTTTTCCCGTTTCCATGAAGAGATGAAGTAGAATAGCCTTTTTGTTCAAGAATCGCAGGCTGCGCTTGATACGTATTACGCGCTTTCTCCATCGCTACAGACCCACTTGGTAACGGATAAAGTGAATTTGCCAACATAAACTCTGCGTCAGACGTTTTCCCCTGCCCAACTTGTTGGAAAATGTTATCAAAATAGAATGTGTTTTGATCTTCAACAAGACTATTTAAGAATGGTGTGACTTCTTGACCATCGACTTCTTTTCCAATAACAAAGCTTTGAAGCGATTCAAGTGAAATGTAAACCACATTCATTCCTTCAGCTTCACCGAAATAGTCAGGGTTAGGTTCAGTTCTATTTGCTTCAACAAAGTTTCTTACCTCAGTTAAATCATCACTGCTTGCAAGAGCACTTTGTGAATTTGATTTAATCGTTTTAACAGCATCAATGACTTGATAGTTAAATTGCCCAAGATACTTAACAAGATACGTACGATCAAACGAACGTGTTAGAAGTTGCGGCCGATCAGTCTCAGCTAAGCCAAGATTGACTACAAAAAAGACTGCTGCTGACGCAAAAATCATCGCGATCTTCTTTCTTTTCATTGGTGCCTGTGGTTTCACAACCTTAAACAGGATCAATCCAAGAATGAGCAGTGTATCGATAAAGTAGAAAACATCTGTGAATTGCATCAACGCAAATGCACTGTCTTTCAACTCTCCAGCATCATTTGAGTGCATAACGGTTGGCAACGTAATAAAATCATTAAAGAAACGATAGTAAACGACATTTGCATAAAGTACAAATGATAGCAAGAAATCTATAATCAGAATCGCCCATACTCGCTTACGTCCTTTAAAGAACAATGCAAAACCAAAGAATAACAATAATGAACTTATTGGATTTAGTAAAAGAAGAAATGATTGAATACCGTTTTTGATACCCAATTCAAATTCAGTTTGATAGATTGTATAGGTTTTTAACCAGAATAATAGAATGACGCCAAAGAACAATGTCCACGGCTTATTCAACTTACCTTTTAATTGTTCAAACATGACTGTCATCAGCCTCCTAGCGGATTGCACCGCTTAATATGATTTATTAATTAACTGTAAATTTATTGGTTATCGGGTTAATACTCGAGTATGATACGCCGATATTGGTTTATTGTCAAATTTAGATTGAGGAATGTATTTGATGGTAATTAGGAGGTGAAAAAATTATATTTTTTCACAATTTAGGAGCTTTTAGGGGAAACATAAGGATAGTCTAGACCAATGAAATCCTAGTAGTTCCTTGATTTTCACTGACTCAATAGAAAAATTTAAAAATGATTGGATTATTGGTTTTTAGATCAATTAAACATAAAAAACGAGTATTCTATCGTAGCAATCCTCCTAATATTTACCTAGATGGTAGCCAATTGTAGTAGAGTGATTTCGTTTCTCCCCTAGGATTAATCCATCCTTTTTTTCAATAAATATTTAAGTATAAGATATTTATTAAGGCTTTTTGTAAGTGCGTATCCTTAAAATTACTTGAATACTTCAGAACCGTAGCTGATTGTTCTATCCATGCCAATGTTACACCCCAATAACACTTGATAACAACATTAAACCTTGATGTAAGCCACAATAAAAAAAGACCGTTGATGTGCCGAAGCCAACTAACTGTCTTTTTCCATTAGATTATAGGGCTCGTTCGTTTCTACAGGAATACTCTCCTCTTGGTAATTTAATCGGTAGGACACCTTTTTAGAACGGATTGATTTAAGGTTCGTAATGCCTTCTTTATATCATTCACATCAATAAATATCAGCGATTCTTCCCCGACATACATTGCTTTTACGTTTACCTTGCACCAAAGTGCGCCAAAAAGAGTGTTAAGGACACCAGGGGTTACTGGCGGAAATCCGAAAACTTGGATTATGTCATATTCTCTGTTTTTCACTCCAAGTGACCGAAGTACACTTCGTGTTGTTTCTAAATCGCTTGCTGTTTGCGTAGACGGTGTTCCGACAACGACTTTTACGAAATTAATACCATTGGCCTCTTTAGCCTGCATATATCCAGTTATATTGATGTTTTGGGAAGCTAATTCATTAAAAAAGCAACTTAGTACTTGATCATTAGTTTGGAATGTAAATTGTCTGAATAGCTGAAACTGGAATCCATTCGGTGTTTCATTCATATCCAATGCACCTCTTTATCTTCTATATGTATTAACTATATGACAGGATTAATCGATTGAAACGGCTATCGTAACTATTTCCATTTATTTACTTAAATGTGAAATTTATTATATAGGGGTGAAGGGGCAGGTAGACAGTCACCACAATAATTTTATTAACCATAGTGCAGGGAGTTTCACCTGCCGGACAGGTTTCTTGTCCCTCCCAATATGTCTAAAATGATGGCTGTATTATGGATTTTCAAATGAATTAAACACAAAAAAAGAGGATTCTACCGTAGCAACCCTCCTAATACTTACCTTTGTTTTCAGTTATAAAAGAAAACCCTTGCTTTCGCAAGGGCTTCCATCGATGGAGCATAGCGGGCTCGAACCGCTGACCTCTACACTGCCAGTGTAGAAGCTAACATTATTTAATGTAATCTATAATGTTTTAAAAGCCTACATTAATAAGACTTATATCGTTTTAACTCATACGCTTTTACTCAATAAATTCCATTAGTTATCGATAGTGCATGACCAATATATGACCAATGTAGCAGTGTTTGCCCATCTTAAAACTATCTAAATTGTTTTTCAGTACTGCAAACGCCTGGTTAAAGTGCTGATATAGGCAATTTCTAATAGATTTTATTTTGTCCCTTCCATCATCTATTATTGTATAAATTTATATAAGGACAGTTAAGATTTCTTTGATACTATCCATTTCATTCGCCTTTCTTCAATAGGATTTGTCTAGCAGTTAATAAGTCTAACGAAGATTGCAATGCTTTTGTTTTTAATTTAATCAGTTCTTTCTTGTTAAACGTGGTTCTTTCATCCCTAAGGAAAATTATTATTAAATCACTAATTACTGTATTTGCTTTATATATTCCATTAAGAGTAGATTCTCCTATATTCTTTTTTTCTTCTTCAGAAAACTTATCAAGTAATGGATATGGTTCATTTCTTAACACATTAGTAATAGTTGAATAATCTCCCTTTATTGCATCCTCTAAGGCATATCTGACAATTGATAAGTACATATGCATTTCATACAAGCCTGTTCTCAAGGTCTTTTGTCGATCTATCGATCTATAATACTCGCTTACAGCAGCACCTGAAATTATCCCACTAATTAAGCCAATTGCTATATTAATAACAACATCTTTAAATTCCATTATGGAATCTCCTTCAATTATAAATATTATTAAATAGTTTCTTACTTTAATATACTTACCAGTTTACTAAAGCTACTTTTCTTGATATTTTGAAGTCCAGTCTGAAATTGGATAAGAGTAATTTTTATCATAATTTTCAACTATGCTTTCTCTTTTCTTTTCTCCTTCTTTAGAAATTTGTTCATTAGATTTTTTAATTAATCTTAATAAATCGTTCTTTTTCTCATTTTCAATTTCACTAAAAAAATGTTCTACTATTTCATTTGTTAAATTTAACCTTGGTGATTTTTCAGAGTATAACGCTTCTACGACAGGAATAATATGCTCTATATTCAACTCATCATCAAGAATATCTTTCGTTTGCAGAATCATTTCTATCATCATTTTATCAAATGGTAATTTAGGTAAAATTTCTTCTTGAAATAGTTTCTTACCAACAACTTCATAAATTTCATCAAAGTATATATATGCTTCAATATTTTGGATAATCTCTTTCAAATAGTGTGATTTCTTTTTAGGATTAAGATTCTCTAAAAATACTCTCCATAAATCTTCACTATCTGCTCCATTGTAAGAGATACATTTATATTCTAATTCTCGAAACAATCTTTCATGAAATTCACTCTTGTTTAGGACAATATTTTTCCAAATCTCTAATACTTCTATTCGTTGCTGTCCCCTGAAACTTCCTTCTATAAATCGCTCTAGGAAGCTTTTAAAAGCAATTTCAAAACTCGGATGTTCAGGTATTTCTAATAGTTTTTGTAATACCTGTGGCCATTTAGTATCTCTCGTATGGTGATAGCCCAACCACCAAAGTGGTTGAGGATCACCAGTAAATACTCTTAAACAATCAGTAAGCAGATCTCCCGGAAAACATTTGATGATATCATTAATCTCTTTCTCAAATATACACTTATCTCCTACTAATTCATAAGCAATTGCAGCTGGAACCTTAGTTCGTGTCAAACTTACAGCCTTTAACCATCGAGCATCATCTCTTCCACTCTGTAATAAAAGCATTATTTTTTGCCTTTCTTCATTACTTAATATATCCCATTGATTGATATACTCAGCCAAAGCCACTGAAATGAAATTAGTATCAACTTGATTAAGAATCCTTCCAGATAACTCCTTCCTTTGGTCTGGGCAAGTATTTTTAATTAAATAATCACAAACTGCATAACCAGACTCATGTAGTAATCTATTATGCAAGTGCTTCTCTATCCAAAGTAACCATGACTTTGATATCTTTAATATTTCTGAAGAATCGATGTAATCAGCAGATTTCATAACAGTATCGAATAAATGACTCTCATTCAAAGATACAAATTTATAAGGAACTTTTTCCATAAACACATGGAAAATTTGACTCCAAATCCACCAAACTTTTTTCTTTTCATTTTCACTAAACCTATCCCAATCTATATGATCTGTGCCATAATCATCACCAAAATCAATCAGGAAACGACTCATGTTCGCAACTACAACTTTGTTAGACATTGCTCGTTTCATATAACTCAACAAAAAAGCACGATGATCTTCAGAATATTCATTCCATCCACTAATAGCACCTCTCATAGCTTGATACACAACATTAGGGTGTTCGTCAGTAAACACCAATTCTACAAGTTGGTGACTATCTTGATTGCTTAAGAATTTTATAGCTGTGAAAGCAATTCTTGAACGGATAAATGCTTCTTTATACGTTAAAAGTTGTTTTATCAATTGGATGTTATCTTCTTCTTCTTCAAATAAAAAATCACTTGAGACAACTTGCCATGCCTCTTCTGAAGATATTCTTTTTGATTCGCTAGGATGAATTAGTTTTTTAGCAATTTCTACAACGTCCATATAATTTTCAAGCCCTAGTAGAGCATCTATACCATCCAATAAACTATATGAGCTTGTAATATTAATCCACGGTTCGCCATTTCGCCACAGTAACCTTTTATTACCTATATCTTCATTTTTCAAAAACCTATATACTTTTTCCTGCAATTGATCACTTAAATCATCGATAATGGAAACCAAAAATATAAAAGCCGAATCTCTTACCGATGGGAAGATAGAGTTTAATGAGTTACACGATGATAATATCAATTGTTCTTTAAACTCCTGATTTGAAGAATAGCGTAAATATAATTTTCTTAATTGTTTCGTAAACATAAAGGATGTATCAGGTTCCAAACAAGCGATTCCTTTATTTATAATGGTGGGTATGCCTCGAAGGCTCAATCTTGTCTGATGATTAATTACATATTTAGCTGCCTCATGGTAAATTGGATGTGTGAATAGGATATTATCACCTATTATAGAAATATAACCGTGAACTTCTAACTCATCTAATTGTTCTAACACCCAGTCTGGTAAGTTTGTATTTAATTCATATTCAGGGAACGATGGATTAGATCTCCTGCCGGGAATTTCCATCGTACTATAATTTTCTTCAAGGAAAACTAAACTAGGTTGCTCCTCAGAATCAGATAATATATATGTAAGCTCTTTAGCATTAATTATTTGGCTAGGGCTTGACCCTAAGCCCAAAGCCACAAGAACTTTTTTGAACGCAATGGATTTTGTGTCAAAATACATACCAAGTGATTCTCCACCAACAGTAGCTACCTGAATCAAATCTTCAATATCCATTTGTAATAACTCTGTTTTATTCTGATATGCTAAATGCTTTAATTGACCAGGCTGTAATAAATTATCCTCAGGCATCTCTTTAAGACTATCACTTATCAAGCTGGCAATATCACTTGGTATCTTTTTTTCTAAACAATAAGCATCCCACACCTTTTTAATAAATATATAATCCTTAACGGTTAGATCTAACCATTCATTCCCTTCCAATCTCCAATCACGGGGATCAGATGAATTCGAAAGTCTTCTTAAAAGCTCTATTTTACTAGTAACAATAATTTTTCTATTTAGCCCTAAACTATTGATTAAATCTTTTAGCAAACTCAAGATTTCATAATAGTTATCCTCTAGTTCTACTTGACCGAAAGGGTCTTCAATAATACATAACCTATTTTCCATAGAATTCTGTAGCAGAAAACGAGTGGCTTTCTTAATATCAGGTTCAATTAAACAGTTATACCCAGCATATTGTAGTTCACTTCCAATTTTTTTTGCGACATGAGTTTTACCACAAAATGAAATGCCTGTTAACAGTAATACATTATTTTCTTCTAAAATTTTTATTTTTTCTTCTATACTCTCCCTATCTACATTAACAGGATTCAAATGTATTTGGTTTACATTATATTTTCTAAGGAAAAATTCTAATGATGGTATTACGTCTTTACGCTCATTTCTTGCTTTCTTCACTAATTCTATAGTTTCTGATAGAGCACTTTTAGCCTTTGATAAAGGCACGAAAAATTTTTTGTTTAATACGTCATAACATTTATCAATTATGTTATCTTCGCTAACCATTTCCCAGACTAATGTTCTTCTACAAATACTTCTCAAATGAGATTTATTGTTATCAAAATATCTCGCTTGCCTCGAGGAGTACACAGATCGTTTTTCCTTTAAGAGCGAATCAGAAGAGTTATTAGACTCTAAATTATTTACAATATTACTTAATAGTTCATTATTAAACGGACCACTATTTTCTGAAATATTAGTTGCCAAAAAAGGCCGTATTAAATCTGTTCCTCTGCCTTTCGTTATAAATAATGCAATCCTATTATCATCACTATTTAACCTTTCAATAAGGTTATTTTCAGATTTTCTATCTGGAAAATGATTTAACCAAGAAGTTAACTCCTCAATGTTCAAATCATTTGTTGTACTTTTAACCTGTATCTCTAAAGTCATTTCTTTAGAATCACTAACAATAATTAACTCTGCGTCCTCACCATCTTTCTTTTCAACAATTAATTTGCAATTGGCTTCTTCTATATGTAACAAAGCTATATATGCCGTTACTAAATATTGAAAGTCATAAGCCTGTGGTCCTGTTAATTCAACTGACATAAAGCACATCCTTTTTTGTTTAATTATAAATTTTGAGCTTGCCAGATACATTAGTTTATATAGATAGTTGACTGAATCAATCGTATGTAGTAAAAAAGAGCCCCTCCCTCCGCATCAAGGAGAAATACTGATACGAAGGGAGTTTAAATGATAGATTCCTTTTATAATTACTTAACTGAATTTTTTATATAAATCCAAGTACCACAAGGCATTGTTTAAAGCTTGTTTTTTACATCCCTTCCTCATGCCTATAGCATTCACTAACTTCAATGTAGTGTTTCTTAATAATTTATACTCAAGTTCTTTTGCAAAATCTGCTGAGGTAACTATCCAACTTATATACCAATTCTCATGATTATTTATTCCTTTTAATAAAGTATCTATTACCTCGTTATCTCCTGGATGCCCATACAAAACTCTCAAATACCTTCTGCTTCGCAACCATAAATGTTGTACATTTCCGCAAGCCCTTCCTAAATAAACAGGCATAATATGATTATTTATAGACACTCCTAACATATAAACGCCTGTCTCTTTTGGAATTTTAACCCCCGCAATCTCCTTGCTAAAAAGAATAAAGTTATTACAAAGATACCTTTCATAATCATGTAAAGTATTCATAATAACCTCCTGCAATCAGTTTTTATTCAAAGCTTTTCTTGCAGCGTTATGTGCAGCTTTATAAAATGGATTATATCTTTTAATATCAGAATTCATAGTTATGAGATTAATATCAATAGTTTCATATTTTCCCTCAAAAATTCTACAAAGGGCTACGATTTTATTACCAATTTCATTGAATGAACTGTTTCTAGTAAGCTTTCTATTATCCCTTAATTTATCTACTATAACGCAATCACTAAAAATTTTTACCGATGAAGGGGTTATTAATGTATTTGCTATTATCTTATCAAGTTCCTCTATAGCAAAAGAAATTGATTTGAGTTCAGCATAAACATTGTGAGTTTTCATCATCTGATTATAGTGTTTTTTTGATATAACTTTTACACTACCTTGACCCACAAAACAAACACCGAGTCCAAAAATCCCTTGAAAGTCGAGTTCAGAGGCATCTACAAAAACCTTAAGAACTTCCTCGTCTTCAACCATTTCTTTAGCCCTGGCTTTTGCGCTTAATGGTGGTTTTAATATATCACTAATAAGATACTGCTTATTATTAAATCCCTTAGAATCTTTCAGAACTTTCACCCCCTTTCACCCTTCCAATTTTTAGGTTAAAGCAGTAATGCATTACAATCCAGCAATATTTTAAAGAAATTCAAAGTAATTGAAAGAAACTGGCTAATTGCGGAAAAATCAACCATTAATCCTGAGACTTAGATTGGGTGACGAGTAGAGACAGAGTCAGATCAGATTCGATTTATTGGAGCATTAAGATATACAATTAGCACATGATCATTAAAGAAAAACACACCGGTATATACAAATTCATTTGAAGGCCTCAATAATTCAATAACTTGATAAATAGTGATTAATTTGACGAAATTCTATCACTTAACACTCGGAAAGGATAAGACATGCAACCCTACACAAAAGCAATAATTAGTAATAACCTTGTAGAAATAACTCAACAAGCATATTCACCAAACTTAAAAAGAACATCTTTAGGAGGACGAAAACCTCTATCAAATCAAAGCACTGAAAATCATGAAGCTAATATCAAGGTGAGTATTAATCGTGCAAGGAAGAATATCCGAAGATTGCTGGAATGTAACTTTACTAATCAATATGCTTTCATCACACTTACCTTCAAACCTACTAAAGAAGTCGACCTTACAAGTGTAAAGGCTTGTAACAAGTTGTTTAGAGATTTTAAAAAGCGCCTCTCTTATTACCTGCAGAAAAACAACCTTGGAAATTTTCTTTACCTTGGCGTTACTGAATTCAATAACAACAAAGGAGATATTCACTTCCACCTTGTTTGCAATCTTATTGACCTTTCAAAAGACAAATTAGAAGAACTTTGGTCATATGGCTGGGCACATAAAGTTGTAGCTAACTCTAACCCCAGTGATAACGAGAAGATTGCTTTCTATTTAAATAAAGGTATTTCTGACCAAAGGCTTAACGGACACAAGAGGTATTTCAAATCACAAAATCTTAGAGAACCAATAATTCACGAGGTAGAAAACCCAAGTGATTTCTATAGCCACCTAGATAAATGCAAGCCTTGTTTAAAAGGTGGCGAGACCTATCACTCTCCCTATACTGGCGAAACTAAATATGAACAGTACTATCTAGAAGATTCAAAGGAGCTGATCAATTATGTACAAGATGTTCAATAATTACCCTGATGTCTTAAATGTATCTGACATCCAACAAGTTCTTGGGATTGGGAGAAAACAGGCATACGAATTAGTACACTCTGGCAACTTCCATGTTATTAACATTGGAAAACGGATAAAGGTATCAAAAAAGGTTCTAATTAACTGGATTGAAGGAGAGAACATTAACGATGTCAAAGCAAACTAAGTTAGTTGATTGTGGGAGTAAAATATTTGTTTATGATTATCAAAGTCGTAAAAATGTGAGAGATTTCGCTTTCGAAACTAGAGTTGGTGAAAAAGAAATCACTAACCTCAAAAGAATGATGTTTACTAATTTTGGTGATGATAATATGTTGTTAGCAAACTTCGTATTGAAACTACCTCTAAGTGGTTTAAATAACATCAATGATAGACTGGAAGGATTCATTAAACAACTTCAAAAAGTTAGTGGCGACTCAGCAATAAAATATCTCGCTGTAGTTGAACTTCCTACCAGTCAAAATGAAACAGATGCTTATATCAATCTCATAACAGACATTGAAATCTTTGAATTAGCTCAGTCAGATGAACTAGCAGCGAACCATAATGAAGATTACTTCGAAGAGTTCTTTCGGGAGTTATGGGGGAGCGAGGTTTTTATAAATAGTCATTCCCCAGATGAACTGGTTGATATATTTATTAGAACCTATCAAGACTCATTAATCTCTTATTACTATCAATATTCTCCCTTCCTTATATTCCATAACAAACTTAGTAAGCCTAAAATTCTCTTTGATGAGGATGCTGAAACACACATTATTACGAAAAACCTATTAAGCTATCCAAATCTCCATACAGAAGAAATATATGATAATAAAGCAGGTTTCGTTATTGTGAATATCTACTCTAAACAATCCAAGTCCTACCCTGTCGAACTTGATCTTAATTGGTTCTAGAAACTAAGCAATATTACCCCAAGTTTAAAACAAGGAACTCAATATTAGAGCTCCTTGTTTTAATTTTTACTATTAAATTTACTTGCTGAGTAGAACAGAATATTAAAAGCGTGAAAGCTGAATATCAATAGCAAATCTCACTCTGCAATGAATTTTTTCTCTCCATTATGGGTATAGCACGTCGTTAAATTAAATGCTATTTGAAAAAACTCTTTAGGAATCTATGCTCTTCTGTCTTATCCCCCCTCCTAAAAACAGCCTTTCTGCATGAACAATATCAAATAATAAATAGAGCGCTAATAGTCTCTAAAGACTGTAGTTGTTTCCTACGGTATTAGCTGTTACTAAATTGCATTTGTTGGGGTGGATTTGTTTCCATCCAATTATATGTTCTATCAGAAACCATGCGATAATTTATTCCAAGCTTTTCAAAATATTTGATTGCACAGAGAACTTTGCGTTTTTCATGGGGAAAACGCAATTCATCAGGGTTTTCATTCCCTTTTGTTTCTCTGATTAATTCTAACTTCAATGTATTATCATATAGCCGCACTATAGCCCAGTCTGGATTGTAATTACCTATAACTTTAGGCAACATAATCTTAAACTTCGGTGGGAATTTAAAGTAAAGAATCGTATGATCCTTCTCTACATCCGGCTTTATTAGATTGTCAATAAAGTTTCGTTCAACGTCTGAATCTACTTGAACTTTATCATACAACCCCGCTCTTCCTGCTTCAATAAGCTCTCTTTGTGGTTGCTGAATTTCGATAGGGAATAATTCTTCAATATCATAAAATTTGCTGCCTTCATCAATCTCAAACTCAATATTCTTAACAATGTGATCACTAAGAGTTATTCTTATTTGACTTAAAAACTCATTTATCCAACCCTCTGGATTGGAGAAAATCTTTTCTTGTTGTGCTTTTTTCATCTTTTTAAAGATCTCTAGGATAGTTTTTTTAGTAAGATTGGTCTCATTTGCAGTTCTAGTAATAAAATCAGATATTGGATAAACTGTGTCTGAAGAGATTTCAATTTGTTTTTTAGGCTTCTCAGCTTTCTCTGTATTAAATTTATGTGGTTCATACCTCTTTATAGTGACTTCATTGGTGAATTTTAGATAGGGTTCCCCATATATCTCGCCAATCTCTAAAACTTTATATCCTCTTAGTCTTTCATCACAAGCAACCTTTTTCAAGTCCGCTCCAGCTCTGACATTGAGCTCGTTTACAAACTTATTACCTCTCGAATCTTCCATATTTACCTTAATAGTCGCTATATCATTCTCCACTTCCAATAAAGATATGACGTATTCACAAATTACAAAGCGACCTCTTTTCACTTCAATTGAAGGCGTAGGAAAAGAGGTGAAATTCAGCCTTTCAACACATTCTTCAATAAGTTGCTCTGTATTAACTTCTACTTTATAGTTCATTCTTTTGTTAAGTTTATTCCAAAATTCCTTAAATTCAACAGAGTTATATAGATTATCATTACGTATGACTTTTCCTTTTTGGGGAGTTTTTGGACTTGGAGGAGCTTCATTCCCGTCTTCTACATATTCTTCTTGTAATCTTGAAACAAACGACTCATATTGCTCGTTCGCCACAACCGTTAAAGTGTTAATATTGTGGTCATCCGTCCTTTTACCATTTTGATCAACAGCTAAGCGAAGTCCCCTTCCAATTTCTTGTCTTTTCTTCATAGTGGAACTGGTTTGATTTAAGGTGCATATCTGAAACACATTAGGGTTATCCCACCCTTCTTTTAATGCTGAATGAGCAAAAATAAAAGATACTGGTTCATCAAAGCTTAAAAGTCGCTCTTTTTCTTTCATTATTAGTTCAAAAGCTTGTTTTTCCATTTTCCTTTGATCTTTAGTTCTACCATTTGTATCTACAGCCTCTTCTTCTGGAGAGTCTACTTTGGGCTTCGCAAAATATCCTTCACGAATATTTTCAGCATCTATGTCCTTAAAGTCTTCGTAGTGTACTTTTAACCTTTCATAACATTCATCAAAGAGTTTCTTTATTAAACCATCTGAAGCTGTGTAGTTTTTTACTCTATCAATAAAAAATAGAGACAGCACTTTAATACCTTGTTTTTTCAATTGCTTTTGTCTTTGAAGATGGACACTTATTGTACGTTCTATCTGTGCCCTAAAAATACTTTCCTTTGAGAGTAAAGAGTCACTAACGGATAATTGAACTTCATTTTTAAAACGAATTATTTGCTCGTCTTCTTTCTTCCCATAACGTATTTCATCAACAATGAAATTTTCATACTCATCATTTTTCGTCTTAGCCTTTAAATCATCGCCTTGTTTTAAGGTGATTTCTTTCTCAACTAGTTCACCTTTTTCAATTGCAAAAGATTGAACAGTTGCAGTAAGGGGCTTTCCTCTTTTCACTTCAACAAGACGTAGCATTTTATCATTTAAATTGTCTAATTCTGACACACCTATGACTTCAATCTGCTTTACAAGATTATTTCTAAACGCATCTATTGGTGTTAGCTTATAAACTAAATTAGGTGTTTCCCGATGAGTAGCTGAATACCTAAGAACAAAAAGAGGCTTTAATGTCCTAACGGCTTCCTTCGCTTTATTTGATTCATAGTTTTGAGCCTCATCTAAAATCATGATTGGTCTTGTTGCTTGAATGTACTCGTATGGCTTCCATTCCCCTTGCAACTTTTCAGTATTCTTAAATATATTATTACTTGCTTTATTAAAGGAATCAATTGTCATTACCATTAAAGTTAAACCAGGATTACTTGCGAATGTATTAAGCTCACCAATTTTTGTACTGTCGTATGGCACAACAGTCACATCTTGATTATCGTATATCTTTCGTAAGTGATTCCTCATAGAATTGACTGATTTTACTACACCTTCATATATAGCAATGCTTGGAACAATTACTATGAATTTAGTAAAACCATATTTTTGATTAAGTTCAAACATTGTCCTTAAATAAACATATGTCTTCCCTGTACCTGTTTCCATCTCAACTGTAAAATGAGGAACCCTGTATGAGTCATTACCTGCCACTTCCATTACCATGCCATCATCAATTTCTACTTCAGAGGTAATCTCTAACTCACTGCCAAGTTTATGTGAATTGTTCATTTCTTGGACATTTTTTAAATTCTCACTTAAAGTAACCTCATCAAGAATTTCTCCTTCTGGAAAGTTAGGAGTAATATCATTCATTGTTCCTTGAAGCATATCTTTTTGTGCTTGTATCGGAACCCCTTCAAATAATTTAACAACACTCTCAATTGCCTCTAATTGATATTTTTGATCAGGGTTATAGTGAAGTTTCAACTTGTTCATTTTTCATCCCCCTATCAAATAGTTTTCACATTTAATTTTTCACTCAATAATACCTTCTGTTCGTCGCTTAAAGAATCATCAGTACAAATTAATAAAGACCCTATCTGTACCTTTTCTAAAAACTCTATTACATCATTGTTTATATTGTCTTGTAAGCTAATATAAAGGTTAAATGGAATTCGTTCATGAGTTACTTCCCAAATATTTTCTCTATTCTTATGAAGCATACTATTTAATGGGAAACCTTGATTAAGCATTAATTCTATCACTATATTTTGTTCACTTACCCCCTCTATGAAAGGGCTCGTAGAAAAAAGATCCAGTTTATTAACAAGATAATCTACACTCTGATCATTTTGAGATAACCACATTTTAAGGTTAGACCTATTCAACTCCAAAACTTTAAATCCATTTGCATTAATATTAATTAATTCAGAATTAAACACTTGCTTGTATGAATTTTTTATTCTTTGAACAGCAAGATCAGCAATAGTATCAAACTTCTCCTCTTTATCGTTAGGTCTTTCCGGTAATTGAATCAATAAAAATTTTCTATCTCCATCGTCTTCACGGTTCATATCTAATACAGCATGTCCAGTCGATCCAGAACCAGCAAAAAAATCTAATATTAATCCTTTTGGTTTATTATTGATTCGTATACACCTTTTAATTAACTCTATTGGTTTCTTACCATTTGGGTAAGGAATTTCACCTTCTTTGCCGACATTATTAAAATCTATATCGTCCCATAGCGTACTTAATCTCTCTTTCTTTAAGAGTTTACCATCTACTTCGTCTACAACATCAGCTAACCAAATTACTCTCCTTACAGTATTACTGATGTAATGATGTACTACCTTGTTACCTCGATCCTTACCAGATCTGGGCGTGTACTCAACTTCATATAGTTCACCTTGATTCAGATGCCCACATTTATCAATTACACGTTGTCTTATGCTTGATTGAGCATTTGTGTCAGAAAAAATATTGTTCAAGTATTTTCTATATACTTCTTCCTCGGATATTTTTTCTTCTTTCATTATTTGGTTTATTGATTTTCGCTGCAAATCTTTTCTTATATAAATTTCAATCGGGTCTCCATTACCGTCATATGTAGTTCCAAGTTTTTGTCGTTCTCCATAGTCTACTAATACGCTAGTATACTTCCAGCTTTGCCCTTCATCTTTCATTTCTGATATCAACTGCATTAATTCTTTATATTGATATAAATCTTTTAAGGCAGGTAGTTTATCAATATTTTTTGCATAAATATGGATGTACTCTATATTTTTCTTTAATTTTTTATCTTCTCCCCCACCCGATGCACCTGCGTTAACCTTAGACTTAACCGATACTGTATTAATGAAATTCTCTTCTCCAAATATTTCATCCATCATTTTTCTCAAATTAGCTACTTCAATGTCAGAAATTGAGACACAAATTATCCCATCCTCTTTTAATAAACTCCATGCAAGTTTTACCCTTGGATACAGCATATTTAACCAATTTGCATGATATCGTCCAGTTGATTTTGGATTACTTGTCAACAGACCTTGTTCATCAGCTTGTTTTGTAGCTTGTAAATAACTTTCTACAGGTTCATCAAATTTATCATTATAAATTAAATCTTGACCGGTGTTATAAGGGGGGTCTATATATATAGTGTCAACTTGGTTCGTGTAACTTTTCTTAAGTATTCTTAAAACCTCAAGGTTGTCTCCTTGAATTAAATAATTGGAAGCATTATTTTCATTAAACCCATTATCCTTCTTTAAAGTTAAGGTTCCCGTGGGAGGAGAATATGCCAATTTCCTTGCTTTACTTTTACCTGACCAGCCTAATGAATAAAATTCATCTTTTTCTGATACGGTCTCAATATCAAATCCTTTAATTAAATCATTTAACGTCTGTATATTTAGTAAGCCATCTCCCATAGCCTCAGGGAACAATTCTTTTATTTTATCGATTCTCTCTTGATCAGTTCTCTCAGTTTTTTTTAATTTTTTATATGACATTTATTCCACCTCTTCTTCTAAGTTTGCCTCAATTATATCTGCTAGTTCATTCTCTGTACCAAAATCATTAAAAAACTTTAAAAAATCACTATGTCCTTTTGATGAGGATAGTGCATATTCTTTAAATGCATCACAGGAAAACCTTATATCACAGTTACTACAAACATGATCTACAAAAGATTTATTCTCTGTTACTTCTCGTTTCAACTTTTCCACTGTTGGAGGTTCATATCTGTGTTCTTCAATCATATCCACCACTTCACCAAAAGAATCCAAGTATTCTTGCACTCTTTCGGGAGACACTTCAATGTACACTTCTGGTTCCCATTTATCTAATGCTTCTAATAAATAGTTCTCATCACCAGTGCTACTATACCTTTTTTTGGCTTTCCTTAACTCATTTGTTTCGCCAGTTGCAATAATTGATGCATTGTCCAAATGTTCACCACGTATTGACTGCCAAACATGTCCGTATATGTTCAATTGACCTTCAAACTCGTGTTTATTAACCTTCACGTACTCCACATCATGCGTTTTAATATCGTAAAGGTTTATATGTTCATCTTCTTTAACTACATCTACCACACCTTGTATAGTATATATGCGACCTGCTGGTGTTTTTTGTTGTGGGAGTGTAAGTTTCACTTCTGTATCTGAAACATTCTCAGCCAGATGTCGAAGTTTCTTCCAATAATTTTTCACCTGATCAAGTGCCTGATTCTTTATGTGTGGCGAAAGAGAGTGACCTCCTTCAAGTCTAAGTAATTCGTAATTTTCTTCGAAAGCTTCCTCAATGAATTGTATCATTTCTGGATTATGCATCTCCATCACCTCTTAATGAAATCAAATGATTATGAAGGTCTTCTATAGTCTGGTGGATCAGTGTTCCGAATAACATCGTTTGAGTTCGAGAAGGTACGAATCCATATTTTTTGAAAGCCATATAGTTTCGTGGACATTTAAGGTAAAGAAGGTAGTCACTTGTATATGAATAAACTTTAGGAATATCGTCTTCTTTAATAGTAGCCTTAGGTAGATTAGTAACATCAACATCCCCAATCAAAGGGAATCTATTTTCTTCAAAGAGCTTTTTAAATGCTGGATCAACCACCTGGCCACGTCCTCGTAAGTTAATGATAACCAAGCCCTTCTCTGCTCTTGATAAAGCTACGTAAAATAGTCTCATAGTATCAAATCTTGGAATTTTGCTTAGAGGTTCTGATTCTCTATCTATAATAGGTCTGACAATTTCCTCAACTACTGGAACACCAAAATTTTTTTTACCAGCTGCCCCTAAAACCACATATGGAAATTCTAATCCTTTAGACTGATGTATAGTTAAGAATGGTACTCTACCCTTTGGGAAAGGAGTTTCTTCATTCTCAAATTCGGATTCTCCTATACGGTATAATCCATAAATGTATCGGCCAAAAAAGTCATTGCCCAAGCGACGCTCTATTAATCTCGCTCCTGATATTACTGATTGAGTTTGCTCCATATATCTTGAAAGATACTCTGAAATCATTGATAGATTACAGATGGGGCCTTCATCCTCGCCATTTTGTGCTAATTTAAACATATGCGAGAAATACGGAAACCCAGTAAGCCTATAAAAGATATCTAAAAGGTTCCAGTCAACAGAGGTAGCTCTATTTAGAATGTATTTAATAGTGAATGGATTTCCAGTTTTCATTCTTTGTTCAATAAACTTATCCAGCCTTTGTGTTCCTAATCCCTTTACCGTCTGTTGAGACAACAATGGAGTCTTAACCAAGGTTCTTTTGTGCTTCCCCGGATTATAATTGTCATTAATAGACCAACCTTCATCTGTTACAGTTTTAAGAAGACGAATATAATCTTGTTGGCACCTTTTTAGCTCACTATTTTTCTCATTGATGAATGCTTCTAAACGTTCGTCGTTTTTCGTAATTCCTCTAATATGTTCTTGACAAGTATCAAGCCAGTCATGGAAAGCTTTATATTCACCGCCATACTCTTGTCTTTCGGGTTTCCCAAAAATTCGTATCATTGCTCCAAATATTGCTTTAGCTTCATCTACTTCTAAAAACTTCCCTGCCCTGGGAGCATACACTCCTACTCCCTCTGCTTCCAAGGCTTGTTTCATTCTCATTACATGCTTGTTGTTTTTTAAAGATGGAAAGAGAAATGCTATTTGATTAGGGTCATCTGCTTTTTTTTCGTCTAACAAGCGTCGTACAAATGAAGCGGTTTCTTTTACAACGTCTTCCGAAAGACCTGGAGTAGTAGTGAAGACCGATAATTCATGATCTTGATTATGTGGTTTAATATCTTTATCTTTTAAACGATAATGCCCTTCACCATCTTCTTTCACCCATGATTCATTTTCAATAAAGGAAGTATAAGTCTCTACGATATGTTTCCTTGATCGATAATTAATGTTTAGATGTATTGCTTTAGGATATTGACTCAAATAGTTATTACACCGAGTAGGAAATTCAACGAAGTTTTCTACTGTGGCTCCTCTAAAGCGGTATAAAGCCTGATCATCGTCACCCACTACACAAATGTTCTTATGCTCTGACGCAAGCTTGAAAAACACCTGTTCTTGAATCCTATTTGTATCTTGAAATTCATCGATGACAACGTAAGAAAATAAATCACTTGAACTGTTGTTGCTTTCAAGTGTGTCTAAGGCTTTCTTTTGCAACAATGCAAAATCAACCAAATTCTTACTTTCAAGATCATTTCGATACCATTCATATAGCCTAACCACTTTCAAAAATGTATCATTCTCTTGATCTTCAGCATATGTACGAAGCTCTTTTAGAGGAATATTTTCTTCACTTAGACGATTAAAAAGAGAGATTAGTGCAAGCGTTGTTTCATGTTTAGAAGAAGAGCGGTTACCAAAGTAAAGCCTTATATGTTCTCGAAACTCTTCGCCTTCAATGTGAAGAATCTCTTCGCACATTTTCCAAAATGTTCCTGAATTCACATGAAAATATTGATCTATCTCATCCAGAAGAATTGGCGGTTTGACTCTGCTACGTTCTATAGTCACTCGCCTGTCCGCTATCAGCCTTTGGCAAAGGGAGTGAACTGTACCTACATACATTTTGGATAAGTCATAAGGGACCCCAGTCTCATTCGTTACAGTTCCAAGAATTGATTGCAAACCATCTTTGAGTTGTTTAGCGGCCTTTTCTGTAAAAGTAGAAAGGAAAATCCTTTCTGGATCTATGTTATGAAAAACTATTGCATTTACCGTCCTCCACAACAAAACTCTTGTTTTTCCTGATCCTGGACCTGCAATCAAGAATAACGGGTCATTCAATGATTCTATCGCTTCTCGTTGCCTTTCATTTGGTGTAAATCTATGCACTCTAAATAGTTTTTCTATAGTGCAATTCAAAATTACCCCTCCATGACATAGTAGTATATATAGAAAATTTTAACATAAGCATCCTATAATTGGGATTTTATAAACAGTCTATTTGATTAAAAGACTCCTATATCTCTGTGTTTTCGAGTGAGTGTTAGGTAATCTTCTGGATTAATATTGTTTGGACATAAAAGTTATCAGTTACAAAACAAATCACTCTCAAGAAGAAAGTTGTAACAAACTTTTTAGGGGGGGGCGCAAAACTCCATTTGCCGAAGGCTTTATATAACCTACTACTTCACAAAATTTTTTTGAGGTCATTTTGACTCGTAGGGGTATTTTTATATTTAGAGTCAACCTTAAATTGACTAATTATTATGACATTTAAGTATTTTAAAGTGTTTTCACGGAATTTCGTAAAATATTGTAATCAAAACTAGAATTGTTATAAAAAAACATGCTGTCTACTCGTGTAGGTTTAGATCACCCTTTAATCAACTTCGATTTCAAAGGATAACAGAGATAATATTAGAACATGAAAGGAAATTAACGGCCTTTAAGGAGTCAGCAATTAAATAATCACAAAGGAGAATTTAACAATGAAAAACCTAGATAATTATCCAGATGTATTAGATGTTTCAGACATTCAAGAGATTCTTGAAATCGGAAGAAGACAAGCGTATAACTTAGCTAACTCAAAGCAGTTTCATATTGTACGTATCGGTTCAAGAATAAAAGTATCCAAGAACATATTTTTGAACTGGTTAAATGGCGGACATGACCAGCAAATAACTCATTAATTAGTCTAAGCAATTAATTGACTACTTCGGCAATAAAACTTACGATTGAAATTAGGCAAACACTGCTGCATCTCGATCGTTTTTAAATGAGAGGTGCAGTATATGTTACTGCACTTTCTCCAAATTATTCAAAAAATAATTAGAGGAAGTGTTGATAGATGAAAGGTTCAGTAAAAAAAGATGGTAGCAGTTGGTACTATGTTGTGACATTAGGAAAAAAGCCAAGCGGTAAGCCAAACCAAAAAAAGAAGCGAGGATTTAAAACTAAGCGTGAAGCTAATCAAGCATTAAATTAAATTATTGCACAGTATAATAAAGGGGTTTATGTAGAGCCATCCAAGATGTTTTATAGTGACTTTCTCAATCAATGGCTTGAAGACAAAAAAAGAAACGTACAGCAGTCAACTTACAAGTCGTATGTCATATTGGTAAATAAGCATATCTCTCCAAAGTTGGGCCATGTTATCTTATCAGAGCTGAAGCCTCTTACAATACAAGATTTCTATAATAATCTCTTCAATGAAAAGGGGCTATCAGGTTCTTCAGTTCAAAAAATCCATACTCTTATAAAAGACTCCTTAAAAAAAGCTGTGAAGTGGGAATTACTTCATAAGAACCCTGCAGATGCAGTCGATCGACCCAAATCTGAAAGGCATGAGGTAGAAGTTTGGAATGTTGAGGAGATAAACCGCTTCTTAAAATTTGCTGAATCTGATCCTCTGTATATAGCTTTTCATATTGCTATCTCTACAGGGATGAGACAAGGAGAAATCTTAGGGCTTAGATGGCAAGATATCGACTTTAACAAGAAAATACTAATGGTGCGTCAAACCTTATCACATGATGGCAAACACCTTAAGTCTGGTACTAAATCAAAAGCGGGACTTCGAACAATCTCTCTTCCTGCAGAAACTGTTATTAAGCTAAAAAAACATCACAAGCAAGTCATTAATGAAAAACTTTTTGCCGAAGATATTTATAAAGATAATGATTTGGTCATCTGTACAAAATTAGGAACACCAATCAACCCTAGTAATTTGACTCGTACATTTCAACGGCTTATTGAAAGATCGGAGGTTAAGTTAATTCGCTTCCATGATTTAAGGCATACGCATGCTACAATTCTGCTTTCGCAGAACATAAATCCTAAGATAGTGTCTGAAAGGTTGGGACATGCTGATGTTCGCATAACATTAAACACATACAGCCATCTACTCCCTAACATGCAACTTGAAGCAGCTGAAAAGATTAACCAGGCTCTTTTCAATTAATGGAGTTAAGAAACCAAAAAAGAAGCTACATGACCAACTCATGACCAAAAGACAGGATATTAGTAAAAGTGGTTAGGGATTTTCGCTATAAAATAAAAGAAACCCTTTATTTATAAGGGTTTCCATCGATGGAGCATAGCGGGCTCGAACCGCTGACCTCTACACTGCCAGTGTAGCGCTCTCCCAGCTGAGCTAATGCCCCGTATAATGACAGCGATTTCCTGTCGACATGAATTATTTTATCATAGCTTATCTTTAACGAACAACTTGTTTTTTGTAATATCAGAAAATAAGGTGATTCATAAATAAAACCCCTCTCACTATTCCGAGAGGGATTTTATGTTATTACTATTAAGGTTTTCTTATACTCGATACAACAAAAGAACCGTTCCCGTTCGCCAACGGTTCTTCTCCTTACCTTCTTTCTCGATTCGTTAACCCCATCGCCAAAAATCGTACAATAAGCGATCCCACAATACTATAGACAATCAATGCAAACACCGCAGAGAATTCAACCACGTATTGTCCGGCGAATTCCCTCGTTGGAAAGATATTTCGAAATGGATATAATAATGGAGCTGAAAAGTCATAGATCCACTGCACGAATGGAGCTGTTGGATTTGCGCTGAATAGTTTCAGCAATATACGAATTCCTAGAATCGCTTCGATGATGCCAAAGATGAGGCGTACAATCGATACGAGGAATGATGATAGTGCTCTCATGTTTCTTCACCCTTTTATAAACAGACATATCCTTTCTATACCCTTCTAGTGGAGACCACACACGTGTCGTTTTTTTCCAGTGAGTTGTGGACATAATGGGTAGGAGAAAGGAGACGATTCACTTGAACTTCCGAGATGTTATTTATTATATATCGCGCTATCCACTTATATTACAGTTAGGTTTTCTTATTGTCCTCATTTTATCCATTATGGGATTTGTGATGCACCTTGTGGAACCAGAGATGTTTCCAAATGTATTTGAGGGGATTTGGTGGGCCATTGTAACGGCTTCTACAATCGGATATGGTGATGTTTCTCCTGAGACGACGTTAGGGAAAGCCTTTGCCATGGTATTCATTATGTTTGGGGCTGGGTTTATGACGTTTTATATGGCGAAGCTTGCATCAAGCTTTGTCCTATCGCAAGGTGCGCTCAGCCGTGGAGAAAGGAGTTTCGAACGACAGAATCATATTATCGTTGTCGGGTGGAATTCAAGAAGCAATCATACGATCAATTATTTGCTTGAGCATCGGCCTGAACGGTCGATTGTGCTGATTGATTTTTCACTACAAGAAAATCCACTGCAAGCAGAAGGCGTTCATTTTATAAGAGGGAATCCTGGGGAAGATGCGACGTTCAAAAAAGCAAACATTAAAGAAGCAAAGACCGTTCTCATTACTGCGGATCAATATAAAAGCGAGCTTGAAGTTGATATGCAGACGATGCTAACGCTTCTTACAGTGAAAGGGATTAATCCTGACGTGTACACAATCGTTGAGATATTATCTAGAGAGCAATTGATCAACGCACAAAGAGCGGGGGCTGATGAAATCATTGAGAGTGCGCACCTTCTCAGTACGGTAATGATCAACAGCGTCTTTTCACATGGTATCTCCACAACGTTACTCGAAATGCTTGCTCACCTTAAACCAAACCAATTAGGATTTCTAAATGCGGATGGTTACGTTGGTAATTCGTTTTGCGATGCTGCTCAACGGATGAATGAAGATGATATTTTATTGATTGGCATAAAAAGGGGGACTGAGCTCATGATGAACCCTTCCCCTTCAACGTCTATCGTTGCGGAAGACCGCCTGTTTGTGATTCACACATAGGGCATGAGCGCAGCATCGAGCTGTTTCACATAACGCTCGCCAAATTTAAGCCACTTCTCGTCGACTTCAGCATCTTTATCAGTAGGTTCCTGAAACTGATTAAATGAAGCCGTAATGTTTCCGATATTACCACCAGGATCCACGCCAGCCTGATACATATGATGAAGCATAAATGGTTGGCCGATCTGGACAATAGCACCGTCTGCGTCGAGCTCTTTTTTCACTGCTTTGATCGGTACACGAAGATATAAGTAGCCATCTTCATCATCAATTTTATAATCGAAGTAGCCGTGATCGTATTCCCAGCCACCGCCGTAGCTGTAGCCGAGCTGGCGTAACTTGTCTTCCATAATGCTAAGTTCAATCGTTTTGCCTTCTAGTACGGAGTCCATCGGAATCATGATTTCTTCCTCCCTGTATAAGTAGTCTACGTTTATCGTATCCAAACAAAGAGAAATTCATGTGATGATAAAACAAAAGAGAGTGCCGCCGGGTATCGACCCCCAAAAGTTAGAGTAGAAAACTAACTTTTGGGGGTGTTTTTATGGCTAAATATAGTGAGGGATTTAAAATAAAGCTTGTCACCGAGTATTTGGGTGGCAAGCTTGGATATAAATCATTGGCGAAAAAATATAACATGCCCTCTCAAACGCCATTACAAGATTGGGTAAGAGCTTATAAAACACAAGGGATACAGGGATTGAAGCGAAGAGAAATAAAGAATGCGTACTCTGTTCAATATAAATTAGATACGATACTATTTATGTTAGAGACAGGTGCTTCTTATCAGGAAACTGCTGAACAATTTAGACTGAACAATCCTTCATTAATTCATTACTGGACGAAAACATTTAATGAACAAGGAGTAGAAGGCCTGAAACCTAAAATAAAGGGGAGACCTTCTATGTCTAAGAAACCTAGTAAATCGGAGAAGAAAGAAGAGAAAAAGTTAACACGCGAAGAGGAATTAGAACGCGAGAATGAATTACTACGACTGGAAAATGCGTACCTAAAAAAGTTGAGAGCTTTTCGGGAGAACCAGAATGCCTTCCACGAAAAGCACAAGCAAAACTCGCATTCGAACTTAAAGAAGAAGGATTCCGATTAAAAGATATTTTCAAAGTAGTGGGGATTCCAGAAGCAACCTATCACTATCATGTGAAGAATTATGGAAAAGAGGATCTGGATACTGAATTAAAAGAACTCATTACTTCCCTATTTAAAAATTCTCATGAACGTTATGGTTATAAACGCCTCACGAAAGAATTAAAGAAATTAGGTCAACATATCAATCATAAAAAAGTGTATCGTATTATGCGGGAACTCGGATTAAAGTGTGTAAAATTTATGCGAAAATCCCGAAAATACAATTCGTATAAGGGGAAAGTTGGGAAGGTAGCGAAAAACCGATTATCACGCCGTTTTAATACCCCTATCCCACTTCAAAAATTAGTAACCGACATTACAGAATTTAAATGTCTAAACGAAGAGAAGTTATATTTAAATCCCATTCTTGACCTCTACAACGGAGAAATAATAGCGTATGGAATCAGTGAACGTCCCACGTTAGGTTTAGTCACGGAACCTTTACAAGAAACGATAGAAATAATAAAAAATCACGCCATCTACCGAACCACCATCCATTCTGATCAAGGCTGGCATTACCAGCACAATCATTGGGTGAATACATTAAAGAAAAATAATGTATTCCAAAGCATGTCACGGAAGTCTACATGCGCAGACAACGCTTCAATGGAAAACTTCTTTGGTATTTTAAAGCAGGAAATGTATTATGGAGAAAAATTAGTAAGCTATGAGGAATTGAGAAGCCGGATTGAAGAATATATCCACTAGTACAATCATGAACGGTCAAAACAAAAATTGGATGGACTAAGTCCAGTTGAGTACCGAACTCAGTCCATCCAATCAGCTGCATAACAAAACTTTAACTTTTGGGGTTAACCACCCCGTGGCACTCTCTTTTACCTATTTATTCATTTCCCATTGAGTTCAAACGATCTTCAAGCTCAGCTTTTTCTTTTTCGAAGCCTGGTTTCCCTAGAAGAGCGAACATGTTCTTTTTGTACGCTTCGACTCCTGGCTGATCGAATGGATTCACGCCTAGAAGGTAACCGGATACCGCACATGCTTTCTCAAAGAAGAATGCAAGGTAACCGAAGTGATAAGGAGTAAGCTCTGGGATGTTGACGATCAAGTTTGGTACGTCACCATCAGTGTGTGCAAGCATCGTCCCTTCGAACGCTTTCTGGTTCACGTAATCCATCGTTTCACCAGCAAGGTAGTTCAGCTTATCAAGGTTCTTGTCGTCTTCTTCAATCGTGATCTCATGACGCGCTTTCTCAACGTTAAGAACCGTTTCGAAGAGGCTACGACGGCCATCTTGAACGTATTGACCCATAGAATGAAGGTCAGTTGAGAAGTCAACAGATGCAGGGAATAGTCCTTTGTTATCTTTTCCTTCACTTTCGCCGAAGAGCTGCTTCCACCATTCAGCAAAGTAATGAAGAGATGGCTCATAGTTAACGAGAAGCTCGATGTTGATGCCTTTGTTGTAAAGAGCATTACGAACTGCCGCATACTGATAAGCTTGGTTAGACGCAAGATCAGGAGTGTTAAGATCATCTGCAGCGTCTTCGGCACCCTTCATCATGTCTTGAATGGAAATGCCACTAACTGCGATAGGAAGAAGTCCAACAGCTGTTAGGACAGAGTAACGTCCACCAACGTCATCTGGAATGACGAAGCTTTCATAGCCTTCTTCGTCTGCAAGTGTCTTAAGAGCACCTTTCTCTTTATCCGTTGTTGCATAGATGCGTCTTCTTGCTTCTTCAACACCATACTTTTCTTCAAGAAACTTCCTGAAGATACGGAATGCGATCGCAGGCTCAGTCGTTGTACCTGATTTCGAAATAACGTTAACGGAAACGTCTTTTCCTTCAAGAAGACTGAATAGATCTTTCACGTAAGTAGAGCTAATGTTGTTTCCAACAAAGAAAACTTGAGGCGTTTTGCGCTCTTCTTTTGAAAGTGTGTTATAGAAAGAATGGTTCAACATCTCGATTGCAGCACGTGCACCAAGGTATGAGCCACCGATTCCTACAACCAGTAGTACGTCAGAATCTGACTTGATTTTCTCAGCAGATTTTTCGATGCGAGAAAATTCCTCTTTGTCATAGTCATGAGGAAGTGTGAGCCAGCCAAGAAAGTCATTTCCAGCCCCTGTTTGGTTATGTAGTGCTTCGTGAGCAGCTTTTACTGCATCCTTCATGTATGTTACTTCATGTTCGCCGACAAACGACAATGCTTTTGAATAATCAAAACTTACTTTTGAAGTCATTGTTAGCCTCCAATATCGAATTTTGTTCGCTATACGTGTTCATCTTCACTTTATCGAAAGAAGAATTTTAAATCAAGAAGACTGATTGATGTAAGCGATTACCCATTGAAATTTTCTTTAAAATATTCGATATACTGCTAAAATTACCCATCAATACCAATAAAAGACCGTTCTTACCGAACGGCCTTTACAAACATTTTTATAGTGAAGCTTTAAGAATCGACATAACATCATCACGTTCAAGTGATTTAAAGTTACCGAAAGCACCATTTGCCATCGCGCGATCTGCGATTAGATCTAGCTTGCTGTCATCGATATCGTAGTCAGCCAGGCGGTTTGGTGCACCGAGGCTTGTCCAGAATTCGCTTAGCTTATCGATTCCTTCAAGAGCGATGTCGCGATCTGTTTTACCTTCTTCACTAACGTTTAGAACGTTAACTGCAAGACGCTTGAATTTATCTACGTTCACTTCAAGGTCGTGCTTCATGAGGTTAGGGAATAGGATCGCAAGACCACCCGCATGCGGAATATCATATACAGCTGAAACAGCATGCTCAATGTTGTGAGCAGCCCAGTCACCGCGAACGCCCATTTGTAGAGATTGGTTAAGAGCAACTGTACCACTTAGCATGATTGTTGCGCGAAGATCGTAGTTCTTTGGATCTTCAAGCAGCTTAGGTGCTGCATCTTTAATCGTGTTGAGCACAGAGAACTGCATGTTTTCTTGAAGCTCTGTATTCGTTTCGGAGTGTAAGTACTGTTCAAGTACGTGAGACATCATATCGACCATACCGTAAACCGTTTGGTCTGTAGGAACAGAGTACGTATGCTCTGGATCTAGAATTGAGAACTGAGGATGAACGAGCGGGTGGCCCCAGCCGTACTTCTCATTCGTTTCCCAGTTCGTGATAACAGAACCAGGGTTCATTTCTGAACCAGTAGCTGCAAGAGTTAGAACAGTTCCGAATGGAAGAGCAGCTTCAGGAGCAGCTTTCTTCGTTACGAAGTCCCACACATCTCCATCGTATTTTGCACCAGCAGCGATTGCTTTCGTGCAGTCGATCACACTTCCGCCACCTACAGCTAGAATGAAGTCGATGCCTTCGTTCTTACAGATCTCTACACCTTTGTGTACGGTTGTAAGACGTGGGTTTGGTTCTACCCCGCTTAGTTCAGAAACCTCTGCGCCAAGCTCTTTCAATGTATTCATCACGTTATCATAAATACCGTTCTTCTTAATGCTTCCTCCGCCATAAACGACCAAGACGCGCTTGCCGTATTGCGGTATTTCAGTCTTCAGCGCTTCTAATTGACCTTTGCCGAAGATTAGTTTCGTTGGGTTTTGAAAAGTAAAGTTATTCAATGTGTTCTCTCCTTTCAAGCTAAATCACGTCTTATTATGCCTTAACTCTGTACTAAAATAAAGAAATCTGTTTGGCAAAATTTATTACGAGATGTATAACATTTGGAAATGGAGTTATCTTATGAAAGAACACCTATGTTTCCTAGATAAAGGAGGTATACTCATGAGTACTCTACAACGATTTACTCTTGCACTTGTTATTATTGGAGCGATTAATTGGGGGCTGATTGGTTTCTTCCAGTTCGACCTTGTGGCAGCTATCTTCGGAGGGCAAAACGCTGCATTGGCTCGAATCGTTTATGGTCTTGTAGGACTTAGTGGTCTTTATTGCTTAACACTATTATTCAAGCCAGCTGAGGAACTAACAACAGAACCTGATCGTTCCACGACCTAAAAAAAGAAGGCAGCCATGATGGCTGCCTTCTTTCATTATTATTTCTTAAGACGCTTGTTCAATTGTGCTTGACGGTCGTTAGACTCTTTCAACCAATCTTTAAGCTTGTCTTCAAGTGTGTTGAAGCCTTGTGGAGAAGAAGCTTGTTGTTGAGGCTTCTTATTTCCGCCACTAGCTGGACGAGGTTTCTTTTCCTGTCTCTCAGGCTTAGGCTGAGTAGCGCGGATAGAAAGAGAGATCTTACCAGAATCTTCTTCTATGTTAAGAACTTTAACTTTTACTTCGTCTCCTACTGAAAGATGTTCTTCGATTTCTTTTACGTAGCCGTGAGAAATCTCTGAGATGTGAACAAGACCTTGCTTTTGGTTATCGATAGCAACGAATGCACCAAAAGGTTTAATACCTGTTACCTTCCCTTCTACGATATCACCGACGTTATATTGTTCTGCCATGAAAACACTCCTAACAAATTTTTTCAACTTAACTAGTATAACACAGATTTCGTTCCAAAACAAAAGTCATGAATTCTACTCACTAGAATCATACCGTTCATATATGGGAATATCAAGAGTGAGACATTCGAGATTCCCCAATCTTTTTTCAAATCTATTTTAACAAGGAAAACGGCTATAAATCCAGTCATAGCTGCTTTGCTGTTATGTGGTAAATCATAACAGAATTTTTTGATATTGACGCTAGTTGCACTGTTGGCTATAGTGTGTAAATGCGACTTATAACAATTGAGGTGACAATATGAGTACGAACGAGCAATGGTCTTCCCGTTTCGGGTTCATTCTTGCATCCGCAGGATCAGCAATTGGACTCGGCGCACTTTGGAAGTTTCCCTACATGGCAGGTACGAATGGCGGAGGAGCTTTCTTCCTCGTTTTCTTACTTTTCACTTTCTTAGTAGGAGCTCCTATGCTTCTCGCAGAATTTGTAGTAGGAAGACATTCAAAGAAAGATGCAGTAGCAGCTTATGAAGAAATATCAGGAAGCCCTAAGTGGAGATCACTTGGTTACCTTGGCGTTATTGCTTCATTTATTATTCTTTCTTTTTATAGCGTTATAGGTGGTTGGGTTCTTACTTATTTACTCAGAAGTTTCTCAGGCTCATTAACAGGTCTTGAGAGTAATGTATATGGAACGTTATTTGAATCCATCATCGGTGATCCAGCTACTGCTCTCCTTTCGCAGGCGGCGTTTCTAGCGATTACGATATCCGTTGTGCAATTCGGTATCCAAAAAGGAATCGAAGTAGCGAGTAAATATATGATGCCATCACTTTTTCTTCTCTTTATTATACTGGTAGTACGATCTCTTACGCTTGAGAACTCGTTAGAAGGTGTAGCTTTCTTCCTTCAGCCTGATTTTTCAAAACTGACTGCTGAAGGCGTGCTCGATGCGCTTGGTCAATCATTCTTTGCGCTGAGCGTGGGTATATCACTTATGGTGACGTACAGCTCATATCTTAGTAAGAACGCGAATATTACAGGATCCGTATTTTCTGTTGTAGGCTTGAACATTTTTATTTCGTTCCTTGCTGGTCTTGCGATCTTCCCTGCCGTCTTTTCATTCGGTTTCGAACCAGCGGGCGGTCCAGGACTAATCTTTACAGTACTGCCTGCTGTTTTTAACCAGATGGCATTTGGTAACCTTTTCTTAGCGACGTTTATGGCACTTCTTTTATTCGCAACTTTGACCTCTGCGTTTTCCCTGCTTGAGATTATCGTTGCAACGGTAACGAAAGGACAAGGCAATCGGAAAAAGGCTGCATGGATCTCTGGATTCTTTATCTTCATCCTTGGAATTCCTTCAGCCCTTTCGTTCGGTGTACTTTCTGACGTTTCACTTATGGGAAGAGGAATCTTTGATGTGATGGATTTTCTTGCGAGTAATTTGTTTATGCCGATTGGCGCATTGTTGATTTCGATTTTTGTTTCGAGGAAGATGAAGAAAGATATTCTTCAAAATGAAGTGATGATGGGGTCTAAGATTGGAAAAGTCATTTTCCCTGCCTGGTTTGCGTTGATTCGCTATATCGTACCAGCAGCCATCACGATTGTTCTGATCACATCCCTTCTTTCATATTAATTTACAGAATCATGTATAGAAATTGGATCACATGGCAATAACAGTATTATTAAGCTATCTATATTCCCCCTTTTTGATGACGGAGCGTATGCTTCGTCTTTTTTTTATGCTCATAATCAGTCCTGTTTTAAGCCAAACTTATTATACAGAGTCTAACTAGGAGGGAGAATGAGGGAAGATGTTCGTACAGTCTAAAGACAAGATCGATCTTCGTAACGTGACAATTTCTTATGAATATTATCATGCAGCAAATCCACATGCCGATACGCTCGTTTTTATTCATGGGTTTCTTTCATGTTCGTTTAGCTTTCGAAAGCTCTTCCCTTTACTCTACAACGATTACAACCTTCTCTGCTTTGACCTTCCTGGATTTGGTGAGAGCGAGAAGATCAGTTCAATACATTACTCGCTTCACGAATACGCAGCTCTTACAAATGATTTGTTAGATCGACTGAGCATTCAGAAAGCAATATTAATCGGGCATTCCATGGGTGGCCAAATCGCACTTAGAACATGTATCCAACATCCTGAGCGAGTTGAGAAGCTTATCCTTCTTTGTAGCTCGAGCTACATTAAATCATCATCGTTACCACTGAGACTGTGCTCTTACCTTCCGTTCTTCCCTTATTGTTTAAGTATAGGCATGAGTTCGATCAACATTGAAAAGAACTTCCAGCATCTCGTGTACGATCACAAGCTACTCACTCAAGAGGTTATTGATGGGTATACAACGAGCTTCAACGAGAAGGGGTTTTTTACCGCTCTTGCCAAGTTGGTTCGTGAGCGAGAAGAAGATCTATCTACAAGCGCTTTGAATAAAATCAATTTTCCTGTTCTGCTTATCTGGGGAGAAGATGACCGACTTGTACCGTTACGAGTCGGCGAGCGAATGAAGAAAGATTTACCTGATGCGGAACTCCTCGTATTTCCACACACAGGCCACTTGATTCCAGAAGAGCATCCTCTGGAAACAGCAGATGCGATTCGTTCGTTTTTAACAAAATAAATACCGCTCCATAACCTGGAGCGGTTTACTTGTCTGTGACCAATTGTGTTTCGTCTTTAAGAAGTATACTTAAAAAGCCTGATGTAATTAGAAATACTGCCGGTATGATATAAAAGACGGATAAAAAGATAATGCCTCCTACTGCTGAAACCAACAAACAAAACCCTCCGACGATCGGTCGTGACTTTACTAGATAACAACCGATGATCGCCATAATAGGAAAAAGAAACGCGATTATAGATGATAGATCTTGTAGGTGAAATAGAGGTATGATATCGAACCTGGAAAGCACCGCTGCAATGACACTTAAAATACTTCCAGCTAGCGCCAGTCTAAACATGCGTCTTTGTTTCATTCTATTCCCTCTCTCATTATGCGGAAGCTGAGTCATATAAACTAATTCGATTTAACCGTCGTTCATCCTTCCTTCTTGCTAACATTCATCTATTTTATCATGAATAATGTAGCATCTAGAGGTGGAATGAGGAACGTATGTTTGCTATAGACACTACCTCGAATTAATCTCAATTCCATTTTAGTAGTTATCTTCCATATAAGCACTAGCTATTCGGTATTTTCTTATATAATTCGTCAATATTTCCAAGGAAATGACGTATACTCATCGCTAAATTAACCCATTTTTCTTGTTCTGGTAGAGACATGTGAATTTACTATCCTACGAAATAAATCTACCATCTTAAGTGGAAAAATGATATAACACACGCAAAAGATTTTTTCTTCGTTATAATAAATGAAAGATACCTTCCAACGAGGAGATTTTACATATGAAACTTCGTATTCTACTAGTCGTCATGTCTCTTATTCTTGCAGGCTGTCAAACAAGTGACGATCCAAACCAAACCATTACAGTCGCAGCTGCATCGAGTTTAAGTGATGCAATGGAAGAAACAATAGAGTCATATGAAGAGACTCATCCAGATATCGATATTTCGTTACACGTAGCGTCTTCAGGCGTATTAGCGAACCAAATCAAACAAGAAGCTCCGATCGATGTGTTTGTATCAGCATCAAACGAACACTTTTCAGCTGTTGATAGTCTTATGGATGATACATATAGAACCGATTTGTTGACTAATGAATTAGTGGTTATTACGAAAGAGGACACAACAGTCACGACATGGGATGACCTTTTATCCAAGAACGTTAAGAGGATTGCGATTGGAACGCCTGAAACCGTGCCGGCGGGTGCTTATGCACAAGAAGCGTTAACATCCATGGACCTATGGAAGGATCTAGAGAGTAAGCTCATATACAGCAAGGATGTTAGACAGGTTCTTACATACGTAGAAACAGGCAATTCAGAAGCAGGAATCGTATATAGTAGTGACCTCAATGCTTCAGAGGATGTTATGATGGTTGCTAGAGTTCCGCAAGAAAACTATTCTACGATCATATATCCTGCAGGAGTTGTGAAGGGCGCACCTCAAGCTGCAGAAGAATTCTTCACCTACTTAAAAAGCGATCAAGCAATGCAAACATTCGAAGACTATGGATTTAAACGAAACGAGTGATTCACGTGCCAGCATCTTTCATTGACCCTATACTAATCTCACTAAAAATCGCTACCGTCTCAACCCTTATCGTTACGATCATTGGAATTGCGGTCAGCCGCTTCATGGCAAACCGAACGTTTCGAGGAAAAAGTATGATCGATACACTTCTTATGCTCCCTCTCGTCCTCCCTCCATCAGTAGTGGGATTCATCCTTTTAGTTGGATTTGGAGCGAGCAGCCCCGTAGGAAGATGGATCGAGACGATTTTCCAACATCCGCTCGTCTTCACATGGCAAGCTGGCGTTGTTGCCTCAAGTGTTGTGGCGTTTCCATTGATGTATCAATCCGCTCGTATAGGATTCGAATCAGTCGATTCTAATTTAGAAGATGCAGCCCGCGTTGACGGTGGTGGCAAATGGACTGTGTTATGGACGATCTCGCTTCCCCTCTCGTTGAACGCAATTGTATCTGGCATCATTCTGAGCTTTGCTCGCGCACTAGGGGAATTTGGCGCAACGCTCATGTTTGCTGGTAACCTCCCTGGTAAAACTCAAACGATGCCGACAGCAATCTACGTAGCAATCGATTCAGGAAAAATGGAATTAGCATGGGCATGGGTCGCAATTACAATGCTCATATCGATGGTCATGCTTTTACTTAGCTACCGTGTAAGCGTTAGAACATAATGAGAGAAATTAAAGGAGACAGGAATATTCCTGTCTCCTTGGTTTTTATTATTTTTGTTGGTAAAACGGATTTCCGCTTATTACTTTTCTTGTCTCATCAGTTAGCTTGAATGGTGGTTTACTCTCACCAGAACCTTTAGAGGGAACAGAGCTACCGTCGAAATGAATTGGTTTTCCATTCATTTTCTAACTCCTCCTTTAGATTAGTACTTCTATTTTACTTTGAATCCTAAAATAAAGGAATAGATTCCCATGTAATTTATTTCAATCCCTTTTCACTATTTAAATATAATGAATCTCAAAATGAAAGACGCCCCTTAGTTTAGGAGCGTCTTCTATACAAATGTCGTTGCTAAATAGATTACGACTGGCATAGTAACTAGGCTCGATAAGGTTGAGACCAATGTCGCACTCGAGACATTCTGTGGTTCAGTATGAAATTGAATAGCATACATCGTTGTATTTGCGGCGGTTGGGGTTGCTGCCATGATGATCATAATTTGTTTTGTCATCGTATCAACCGGCATCAATAGCACGATGCCCGCTGCGATGATTGGTGCAATCATTAGTTTAAGAGAAAGAGCTGTCGAGAGCTTGCGCCAATCGATCGATTTCACTGTGATATTCCTTAGCTGCATACCTAGCGTTACCATGATGACCGGTATCGCAGCGTCTGCGATCAAATCGATCCCTCCAGCTATCGTGCCGAGAGGAATCTGTAACCATTGAAACAACAAGCCGATGATCGCGCCATACACCATTGGCATGCGCCTCACTGCTCGTAGTGCTGCTTTAAATCCATCATGATTTGGACTACCTTTCGCCGCATAGTACACGCCGAGCGTACTCATCAATAACTGTTGAAGCACCATTAATACGATGGCTGTTTCCATTCCGACTGTCCCAAATAAAAAGAGTATGAGTGGCGTTCCATAGTTTCCATTATTCATAAATGCGCTCGAAAGCACTAGACCGCACCGCTCTGACTCTGTAAATCGATACATCCTCGATAGAATACTCACGATTACGATCAATGCGAAACAAAGTCCAAGCATGTAAATGGAGAGATACCCATAGGATGAATCGATTTCCTGTTCATAGAACGTTCGAAACACTAAGAATGGCACCAATACGTACAAAGCTAGATTAGAAAGAACCTTTGTCTCAAGTTTCAAAAAGCGCTGTGCAATATACCCGACGCCAAACACAAAAAAGATCGGTAACAAAATCGTGATGATCGCCATACTCATTCTCCTTCACCTTTAACGTGTTCAACACTTATAAAAAGGGATCCAAATATCTGGACCCCTTTCCTGTCTATCCGTTAAACACGACGATTTTCTCTTCTGTCATCTCTTCGATCGCATAGCGTGGACCTTCTTTTCCTGTCCCGCTCTTCTTCACACCGCCGTATGGCATGTGATCAACACGGTACCCTGACGTATCATTGATGATAAGGCCACCAACATGAACCTCATTGATTGCTTTTAGCGTAAATGCGAGGTCGTTCGTAAACAACCCTGCTTGAAGACCGTACTCCGAATCATTCACGCGTGCGATCACTTCATCCTCTGAGCGATACGTGCTCACCGCAACAACAGGACCGAAAACTTCCTGACGACAAACCTTCATGTCATCGTTTACGTTTGTGAGAATCGTAGGTTGATAGAATACACCGTCACGCTTGCCGCCGGTTTCAATCTTCGCATCCTGCTCGACCGCTTCGTTCACCCAGCCCTCAACACGAATCGCTTCACGCTCAGCGATCATCGGCCCAATGTTCGTTGCGTCATCCATCGGATCTCCAAGTACCAGGCTCTCTGTTACTTCCTTCATTTTCTCAAGGAACGGCTCGTAAATATCTTCATGCACATACACGCGCTGAACTGAGATACAAACTTGCCCCGCATTGTTGAAGCTCTTCTGGGCAGCAAGCGTCGCTGCTGTTTCAACATCTGCATCACTATGAACGATCGTAGCCGAATTGTTTCCTAATTCAAGCGACACATTGCGAAGACCAGCTTTTTCACGAATGTACTGACCGACACGCGGACTACCTGTAAACGTAAACATGTTCACATCCTGATTTGAGATCAACCATTCACCAACAGTCGCACCTTCACCGGTCACAAGGTTCAACCGACCAGCAGGAAGGCCAGCTTCTTCCATGATTTCAGTTAAGATGATCGCACTTACCGGCGTTACTTCTGCCGGCTTCAATACCACGCTGTTTCCAGCTGCGATCGCAGGTCCAATTTTATGACAAACAAGGTTTAGAGGAACGTTGAATGGTGTGATCGCTGCGACAACACCGATTGGAAAACGTCTTGTGAACGCCTGACGCTTTTCAGATCCAGGAGCTGCTTCAACGGGAATGCCTTCACCGTGGATGCGTTTTGCTTCTTCAGCTGATACTTCTAGCGTGAGTGCTGCTCGGCCAACTTCACCTTTACACTCAGCAAGTGGTTTTCCAACTTCTTTTGCGAGTACTTCACCAAGCTCATCTTGACGCGCACGAAGCGCAGCCGCTGCCTTGATCAATACACTGTAGCGGTCATAAGGTGAAAAAGGTGTTTTCATTGCGTCTTTAGCCGCCTGGACTGCATCGTTTACATCCTGCTCGTCAGCTGCCGCTGTTTTCGCCGTTACTTCCTGCGTGTATTTATTAAGAACATCGTCTGTTTTTGCTTTCTCTCGCCATTCGCCATTGATGTACAAGCCATATGTACGTACTGAAGTTTGTGTACTCATCGATTCATCATCCTCCTTAAGAAATGGTAATGACCTTTTTGTTTGTTAAAAGTTCTTCTGCCTTGTTCTGGCTACCGAATACACGGATCTTCTCCTGAACTTTCTCTTTCATACGCTCTCGACCGCGTCCAAGCGTGCTTGCGATTACGATATCATTCGGATTCTCAGCAAATGCTTCTTGAACGCCTCTTGTAAATGCCTGACGTAGTTCTGTATCTACGTTGATCTTCGCAATTCCAAGTGAAATCGCACGCTGTACCTGCTCATCCGGTACATCTGACCCACCGTGAAGTACAACCGGGCGTTTTACTGCATCAACAATCTCTTTCAAGCGATCAAAGCGAAGGTTCGGCGTTTGTTTGTAGATGCCATGTGCTGTTCCGATCGAGACTGCAAGGTAATCAACATCCGTTGCCTCAACGAATGCGACCGCTTCTTCAGTCGTTGTGATAAGCGCATCTTTTTCATCTACTGTGATGTCGTCTTCTGTACCACCGATCTTACCGATTTCACCTTCAGAACCGATTCCGAGCGCTCGTGCGATATCGACAACTTTTTTCGTCGTCGCTGTATTTTCTTCGAACGAGAGACCAGAGCCGTCGAACATAACGGATTGAAAGCCCATTTGAACGGCTTGCATCGTTTGTTCGAACTGACGGCTATGATCAAGGTGAATCGCAACAGGTACGTTGTATTCTTTTTCATACGTATCGATCAAGTTCTTCAACGCTTCCATTCCGAGCGTTTGAATTACTTTTTGTCCAACTTGAATCATGATTGGAGCCTTCTCTTCATGGGCGGCCTCCAGTATCGCAACAACCGTTTCTGCGTTATGTGCGCTGAAAGCACCTACTCCGTATCCGTTTTGAAAAGCATGGTCAAGTATCGTTTTCCCATCAATAAATGGCATGTGATATGCTCCCTTCTTATCGTTTCAATTCAATATGATAGTGGTACTGATCGCTTCTATATTTCGTTCTCGTATATTCGATCGGATGATCGTTCAGCCCGTAGCTAAGACGCGTCATTTCGAGTAATGCCTCTCCAGGACGGATCGCCAGCAAGTCTGCTTCATCGATCGTCGCGTTCATCGCTGCGATACGTTCGTTTGCGCGATTTAGATAAATCTGGTCGTTCTCCAGAATTTCATAGTACTTCGCTTCATTGAGATCATGTTTCATTAAAAGCTGCCCGATTTCTTCAGGCCAGCAGCTTCGCTCGAGCGCGACCGGCGTATCATCTGAAAAACGAATTCTTTCTATTAAAAGAATTGGAGAATCTTCTGGAACCTGAAGCATTTCCTTTTCGTGATAAAGGTTCGTTTTAAATTCAGCTCGAATTAGTTTTGAACGAGGAACAGAACCGCGCTCCATCACTTCCTCTGCGAATCCTTTTAACTGTCCGAGGTTTCCAACGAGCTGTTGCGGTTTCACGACCGTTCCTCTGCCCTGTTTCTTTTCAAGAAGGCCGTTCTGTACGAGGACAGTGATCGCCTGGCGAATCGTTGTCCGACTTACACCAAACTCTTTAATTAGCTCCTGTTCGGTCGGAATCAATTCATTCGCTTTCCAAGAGCCGTTTTGAATACGATCGATCAAAATATCTTTTATTTGTAGGTAGAGGGCTTCGCCTTTAGTAAACTGTTCATTCGACATACACTTCGTCTCCTTTTAGCGGTGGAGGATAGATTGACACATCCTCTCCTATAAGCGGCTTCAACCACTCATAGTATAGCTTCCGATTTTGGATGAACTGCTCTGGCATGACGCGTTCTCCCGCTTTTACCACAGCTTCGAGCTGTACAGGAATCATACGAGCAGCATAACGATGGTGGGAATGACGCGCGATCGAAACCATCACGTTCGATAATCCATCACGAATCCATTCTGCACCAACTCTACCTACAGTATAAGCTTCTTCACGATCGATGTCAGATACAACGGCTGAAAAACTCCGCTGATTCATTCCGAGAAGCTCTGCTCTCGTCATCACGTTGCATTCTTTTTTCAAAAAAGCTGCGATTTCATTTGAGATCCCACCAAGCACCGATCTCCCATCGACGATTTCTCGTTGCACCTGAGCGCCTTCACTCCACGTTACACCTTCACTCACAACGACTGTTGCATGGCCGAAACGCCTGAGTGCACTCGTCACTCCATCTAAAAGTGCTTCTCGCTCAAGCGGTCGTTCTGGAATCGCGATAACATGTGGTCCTTCTTCTTCATACTTTTGCAGAAGACCTGACGCTGCAGCTAGCCATCCAGCATTTCTTCCCATCGTTTCAAGGACACGTACTTTTTCAAAATTCTTCATCGATGCGAGATCGCGACTCATATCTCTTGTCGCCTGCGCAACATATCGTGCCGAACTGCCGAATCCAGGCGCATGATCCGTTTCACCGAGGTCATTGTCGACCGTTTTCGGAAGACCTATTACCTGCAACGAATAGTTCTGCTTTTTCGCCTCGCGATCAACTTTTTTCAATGCCTCCATCGTGCCGTTTCCACCGATGAATACGAGCGCATCGACACCTTCTTCTTTAAGAAGTCTGACACCTCTTTCGATATGTTCATCCGTAAGAGGAAAACGTCCTGATCCAAGACACGCACCAGGAACATCGCGATGGAGGGAAATGCTCCTCAGCATCTCCTCATCGCCTTCATAGTAGCTTCCATTCGCTAATCCTTCATATCCATTTTTGATAAACAGCAGGGAATGAGTCCGTTCGATCTCCTGTACAAACCCTGCGAGAGTAGCATTGATTACGGCCGTAGGTCCCCCGGCCTGGCCAACGGCGACCTTTCTCATGCACCCCACTCCCTTCAGTTCTTTGTATAGACAGTGGTCTTTAGTCCTAGCTGTTTTCCAAGCTCTACTAACTCGTCAGCCACATCATCATAAACGATCGCATAGTGCGGTTCGAATCCTTCTTCCATCAACCCGTACAACGTGTCATTAATTTCTGTTTCAAGTTCAACTTCCACTGACGTTCCGTTGAAACGCTGTGGTGTATCGAGTGCGTTCCCGCGCATAACGAGAAGGCGGTAGCCCTCTGGCGTATAGCCTACTCGGAACATCGTCACGCGACCTGGCTTCAAACCAAATTCCATCGTAAAGCCGAGCTTACGGTTCGGGTGAACACCAGGCTTTGCACCTTGATCAGGATGTGCGAGGGAATATGCGCCAGCTCCGCAATGCCAGAACACAACAGAGTTACTTGCTTCGTTCACGTGTACCATGTCACCAAGATACGGCGCGCTACCAGTTAGCTGCTGAAGAATGAACATGGAAACAGAACCGTGGATATCTGATTCACATGACGACACAACACCATCTTCCGTGAACTGAGAAAGCGTGGAACAAGCCGCAGCTCCGAGCTCATTGAAAAAGTCCGGCCAGCAGCGGATCGCTAGCGCTGATACGTCTGCTTCATCGATCTGTTCCTGAACATATGTAGTAAACTGAGCAAAACGCTGAACCGTTTCTTCATTGCGGTTCAGGCCGATCACCTGCTGCTCTGCTCTCTCGATCGCACCTTCCCATTTCTCACGAGGAAGCTTCACACATTCTTCAAACGCTTTGTTGAGGTCAAAGTTCTTTACCGTTACACCAAGCTGTTTATGAAGTGCTTCTTCGTCCGTTCCTGAGAAAAAGAAGCCTGGAGGATGCTCGCCGATAACGCCGATGCGTAGGCCTTTCAAATCCTCGATGACCTTTTGAACTTTCAGCTGAACCTTTACGCGCTTTTGAACCTGCGCTTCGTCTGCATTTCCAAACACAAAGCTGAACGGATGTTTTGCACAGCGAAGCACGTGGCTCGTGCTGTTTCCACCTGTGAGTGAGTTCAGCCTTAACCTTCCGCCAACGCTCGGCTCTCTTACAGACCAAACGATAACTGGTGCTTCTACCTTCTTAACCAGTGCTTCAACGAATTCGCCATCCGCGAACGTAACGCTTTGGTAAATGCTTGCGATGATCTCCTCACTGTTAACGGTTTCAAGGAACTTCTCAAGATCTTCTGGAGATGTGATGATCTCCTCTGGTTCGATGACGTTCTCCGTTACGCTGTGGAGAAATTCAGAGCTTTTCTTTCTCTGAACTTCCCCCGCTTCTAGGTCAAATGTTTTTCTTCCGATCGGTACGTATAAAATGCTCGTTTTTGGCATGATTGGTCACAACCTTTCTTAGCTGTTCGTTACTCATACTGTATCATAAGTCATAACCTTTTAAAATAGGTAATAACCTTTTGTTTTTCTTTCTTACTATTTTTTCGTGGCAGCTTTTTTGAAAAGCTCTGCGTACGTTGAGTTTTTGCGGTAAAAGACTGGCGTTTCACCAAGCGGCGCTTCTACCTCAATCGTGCCACCATTGGTCTCTTTTCCGCTCCAGAAATGAACCCACTCATCTTCAGGAAGGTAAACGCTCCACGTTTCTTTCCCTTCTTCATACACAGGTGCGACCAAAAGATCCGCTCCAAGCATGTATTGATACTTTATGTTATACGCGTGCTCGTCGTTTTCGTATTCCATGAACAGCGGACGCTGCATCGGAATCCCTTTTTCCGCATTTTCTTTCGTAAGTGCTTTTAAATAAGGCTTTAACGCTGTGAATACATTCGTCATCTTCACAAAATGATCCAATGTTTCCTCGTCATGGTCATATTGACAGCAGTCATCAGGACGGTTTCCTTCATGAGAACGCATTACCGGTGTGAACGCCGCCATATCGACCCATCGAAGCAGAAGCTCTTTGTTTCGCTTGTTACCGTGAAGGCTCGTGTAGCCACCGATATCACTGTGGTGAACCCCGTTACCGCTCATCCCAGCTGAAAGAGCCGCTGGAATAACAGATGCGAGTCCATCATCAAGACTCCAATCCACACTCTGATCACCTGCCCATAGAAGTGGACAATACCCCTGCGTTCCGGAATAACCCGCGCGCATGAAGTACACGATATCGCCCCAGCGACCGGCTTTCTTCACCGCATCATGGTTGACCTTCGCCCACATCACTGGCCACGCGTTGTGCATCATCGTAGCGGACTCACCGCTATGAAGCTTAAGGTCTGTCGGAAGGTACTCGCCGAAGTCAGCCATCCAGCCGTCCATACCGAAATCGATCATGTTTTCTTTGATTACGTTCTGATACCATTCACACGCATCTTCGTTCGTAAAATCAACAACACCACAATCGAATTCACCGAAGTCTACAACATAATCGCTTCCGTCGAGTGCTGTTGCGAGATACCCTTTTTCATAAGCTTCTTTATAAAGATGTCCTTCCACCGCAACATATGGATTGATATAGCCGAGGAACTTGATCCCCTGCTGCTTCCACTCTTTGATCTTTTGATCGAGCTCAGGATACATTTCAGGATTCCATTTCCAGTTCCACATGAGGCGCTTTCCGAATGACGTCTCCCGTTTTCCCTGCCAATCCTGGCACCAGAGCGCACCGATCTTCATCCCTTTTTCAATCGCTCGATCAATTTTATCCTGAACGATTTCTGTTCCACCCTGCATCCCAAGCCAGATGCCATCGAACGTCCAGTCTGGAAGCTCAGGCTGACGTCCCAGACGAGCTGTCAGCTTCTCTACTAAACTTTTATACGACTCTCCCGTTTCAAAAAGGATCGATGCAGGTGCTTCCCAGATGTGTAGTTCATGGAAATCATCACGCCCGAAATCAAAATCAGCGAATGCAGTAGTTTCTACATGACAGAAATATTTATTGGTAGATACAAAGGTTGGCTGTGGGTAGTTCGTATTGTAATAGTCGCCGCCAGCTTGATCCTTCACATCTGCCTGCCATGTTGTGTAGGTAGACTTGTTTCTTCCAACACCAGGCTCTGATGTCCAAAGTGGAAAGTTCTTTCCGCGCAGATTAAAGTAGGAAAGCTGCTCGCCACATCCGTAGACTTTCTCACTCGCATCTGCAGCAACGCGGACCCAGAAACGATTGAAGAGCGGATCAACAAGTTCGAATGAAACGCGTAGACCCTCTCCATCTTTTTTCAGAACCATCGTAAGGAGCTCGTGGTCATGAGAGAAGTGACGGAACGAAATCCGGCACGTTTCTCCCTCATGTCTTACTGTTGCGTAACGAAGTGCAACTCTCTCAACCACGTAATCTTTTATTTTAAAATTTCCTCGGTACATATCGATCGTCTCTTCCCCACTGCCAACAAAAATGAACGGTTTTGCTGGGGAGTGCTTGAATAGTAACCGACCATCGAGTTGAACGTCGAATTCCTCTCCCTGCTGATTCACTTCAAATACGTTTTGAGCCTCTTGTGTTTTCAACATAAACGCCTCCTACAACCTAGTTAATTATGCACTTCTAAATTTCTTATCGACTTCAACGGCTTCGTCGTGCTTACGCGTTACATAGCCTGTATATTTTTTGTTCCAAGATTTAAGAGCAAGTACGTAGCACAGTGCGCCAACGATTGTTGTTCCGATTATAGCTGGCCAGAACCAACCTGACACGATTCCTCCTGCATATGCAACACCGATTGGTGAGAACAGGATGTACACCATCACGACGAGACTGACAAGAACAACGGCAACTGGCATCGTGTATTTCCAAGGCACCATGTCGACCTTTGGATTCGCTCGGAACTGATACGCTTCTTTCAGTGGACGAATGCGCCCAACTACCATCATGATCGCAACTTCGATTAGGAAGAGAATCGCTGAGATGTGGATGAAGTTCATCGTGATTTCGATACCGAAAAGCTGCGTTAAGCCCCAAACGAGCATGTAGTACGTGATGACGTGGAAGATGATTGCAATCTTCGCACCGAGGGCTGGAATACGTTTTGAAACGATACCGACAAGAACAATCGCAATGATCGGGATGTTAAAGAATCCAGTGAAACGACGGATGAGATCCCAGAGGCCATCCGGCGCGTTCATCAACATTGGTGCGATGAAGAACGATATGAGCGCGAGAACGCTTCCAAAATATTTACTAACATTGATTAACTGTCGATCACTTGCGTTTTTATTAAAACCTGGTTTATACACATCAAGAGCAAACATCGTTGCCGCACTATTCAACAGTGAGTTAAAGCTTGAGAATACTGCTCCGAGAAGAACGGCCAAGAATAACCCGGACATGAACGTTGGGAGCAAGTTTGATACAACAGTTGGATACGCAAGATCAACAGGATCCATTGAACTACCGTACAAATGAAACGCAATAACACCAGGAATCATCATCATGAAAGGAACGGTTAGTTTATAGAAACCTGAAAGCAGGACACCTTTTTGGCCTTCAGCGAGGTTCTTCGCACCAAGTGTACGTTGAATTACGTACTGGTTCGTCCCCCAATAGAACATGTTCATAAAGATCATGCCGGTAAAGATCGCTGAGAACGGAACGGAGTCGGTACTCGACCCTATTGAATTTAACTTTTCGGGATTCTCAGTTGCGATCGTCTTCATTCCCTGAAGCATATCACCATTACCAAGTGCGAAGAACCCTAACACAGGAACGATCAAGCCGATGAATAAAAGTCCGATTCCATTTAGAGTATCGGAAACCGCAACCGCTTTCAATCCACCGAATATCGCATAAATAGCACCGATAATACCGATTACCCAGATAACGAGCCATACAGAGGACTCGAACGAAATTCCGAAAAGTCCAGGAACATCGAACAAGCGAAGAATCGCAAGTGCACCAGAATAAAGAACTGATGGTATCGTTACAAACACGTATCCAAGCATAAACAGAATAACCGTGTATCTGCGAACGCTTTCATCATAACGTTTACTTAAAAACTCCGGAAGCGTCGAGAACGCGCCGCCAAGATATCGTGGTAGTAAAATAAGAGCCATAATTACAATTGCAAAAGCAGCAGTAACTTCCCAGGCCATATTCGATAAGTTCGTTCGGTAAGCCTGTCCATTCAAGCCGATGAGCTGTTCAGCTGATAAGTTTGTCAGTAGTAGTGAACCTGCGATGAACCCACCCGTTAGGCCGCGGCCTGCAAGGAAGTACCCATCAGAATCGTTGACGGAGTTTCTTGTTTTCAAGTAAGAAATCCAGGCGACGAGTGCCATGAAGAAGACGCATGAGACGAGTGTAAACGTGATACTAGACATTCAATTTCCTCCTCTGTTCTTTACTCGGGTAAGCGAGTGTAATGTTCTCACCGATTATTCCTTTATGTGCGCCCATTTCCATAAAGCGCTGATGTTCTGTATGTGCAAGCAGCCATTTGTTTTTCATAAAAAGCAGTGGATCCACTTCTTTCTGTTCTTCAGTTAGAGGTGTGTTCGTTCCCTCTGGTAAGATCACTGTGCACTTAAAACCTTCGTCGCCCACTTTACACGGTGCAAGATGAAGCGTCGTTTGGTACATTTCGATCGCAGTACCTTTTGGAACAAAGAATGCCTTGATATTCGTTACGTCGTATTGGTTATCTACAATATCATTCGTATGACCAAGCAATAATACGAAATCCGTAATCGCCACGTTAATTTCACTGCCCTTGTGAAATTCTAGCCCCCCAAGTGACGAATTGTTGCCGTTACAGTACCCTATTTGAACTGGCATACCTCCAAAGTAACGATTTTCTACGAACCCTTTGAGAGCTTCCTCTTCTAGCTCTCTAATAGAAGGGAGGTATTGGTTCCCTTCTTCAGGAATAACTGTCTTATCCATTCGTTCGGCCATTTCATTAAAAGGGAAATCATTAAGAACTCTACCAAAAGGTAAGAATGAATTAGTATGTACGCTTTCAATCTCGAGATGCTGATTCAACTCTTTTAACACATCAATCATATCAATCCCTCCGATCATAAGTAATGACGTTTATATAAACATCATAACCTTTGAACACATTATATTGTAACCGCATACAAGAATGCAATAGTTTTTAGAAAATTGTATCAAATGAATTAGTTGGACTTTGTTTGGAAAAGCCTATCTTCACATATATTTTAGTTACCGCTGAAACACGAACAAAAGACGCTCCCTCGTTTGGAAGCGTCTTCTCTAGTATTATAATACTTTCGTTTATCTAGCAACGAGCTCCCCACTATTTCGACGAGCAAACCTTAGTGCTGATCTTCCTCTTCTTCACCTTCTTCATCTGGTGAAGTCGGTGGATAAATTTCTTTCTTCATATAGATCTTATCGATTGGTCTTTTGGACTCTTTTTCTTCAACAGCGGAAATCGTCACATCTGAAAAACCACCGATCAAATAAAACGTAACAGGGCTTTCAAAAGGATTCGATCCTTTTTTCAGTTCTTTAATATCGAATCCGAGGCTAGCGAGTAGCAGGCGATTATCCTCGGGGTATTGCAAACCTTCAGGATAGTACGTCATCGATTTAGCGACATTATCCTCAAAAGTCACCTCGCCATTCTCAAACGTCATGACCATTGGGTCTTCACCATTGTTCTCAAGTTCTCTGCCAAACTTCGTTACAAATTCCTCACGAGACAACCCGAGCAAATTTGGCACATCGATAATTAACTCGATCGATTCAGGATCAAAGTCGATCTCTTCTTCCAACCTCGCTTCTTCTGCTTTCTCTTCAGGAGATACTTCTTCACCATGCTGTTGCACTTCTTGGTCGACGCCACCTTCACTGCCACCACTTGCTTCATCTGATGAATTAATAAATCCAGGTGCTCCCCAAACAAGCAAGTATAATATAACCCAGAAAGCTGCATAAAGCGCTGCACGCTTACGCGTTACAGAACCGATAAATGGTTTAATAATATTTAAGGTCATAAACAAAAAGGCAAGTACTACGATAATTTTCAAAACGTCCATATCATTCTCCTCCTCCCTTTACTATAGAGCGAGCACCCTACCTTAGACAACTGTTTTTAGCAATTTCACATTCAAAAAGAGGGATACAAGAAAATTTATCCAACTACTTTGGTAAGGACCGTAATTCGAGGGAGGACATACTTCATGACATCAGACCGTTTTGATCACGTACCAACAATGAAATATAATGCCGCCCGAGCGGATATCTTAACTGCAGATCTACTACTATGTAGCGGAAATTACCCTGTGAGTAAAATCATTCAAAAGGTATCGGATTCGCGCTTCAGTCATGTGGGACTATTGTTCCGATGGATGGATAGAGTCATGATGATGGAAAGCGTAGAAAGCTATGGGGTGAGGATCGTTCCACTTTCTCACTATATCCATGACTATAAAAACTCCGGTGGTCCGTACCAAGGTGACCTGTATCTAGCTAGGCATACTGCCGTAAAAAACTTATCACAGTCAAGAACAGAAGCCATGCTAAAACGAGGTGCTGACCTCTCAGGAAAACGATACGATAACGAAGAAATTCTTAAGATTCTCGCGAGTGTTGTTATGGGTGACTTACGATCGATTCCTAATGATCGCTATATATGTTCTGAGTTTGTTCATGAGTGTTTTAAGAAAGCAGGACTTATCTTCCCAGATGATGGACGAGGCTTTATTTATCCAGAACACATCGCACAAGCACCAGACGTTCAACCTCTCTATCAATTAAGCTACTAAAGAGCCTATTTCCCTTCTAACTTGTACACTTCGTCCAAGCGTAAAAAATTGGAAATAATATACTATTATTAATGCACAGTTAATGGAGGGATTAGGTTGAAACGAATTATAATAGACCCTGGACATGGAGGGTCTGATACTGGTGCAACATATAAGGGGTATTTTGAGAAGACGTATAACCTAACGATCGCTCTACTTGTTAAAGCTGCACTCGAATCAAGATATGAAGTAGACATTTCTTTAACAAGAATAGCTGATAAAACAGTTTCGTTAAAGCAACGAACAGATTTTGCTAATGCGAAGGATGCTGATTTCTACCTTAGCATACACAACAACGCTGCCGGAGGACGAGGTTTTGAAAGCTTCATTTACAACAGAACCGTCCCAGCAGAAACTGTTCGAATTCAAAATGTGATACACAATACGATTGCTTCCACTGTTCTCAATAAGTACAAAATCCCTAACCGAGGTAAGAAACGCGCTAACTTCCATGTGTTACGCGAAACCAAAATGCATGCATTGTTACTTGAAGTCTTATTCGTTGATAACAATATAGACCTGAATCTACTAAATAACTCTGTCTTTATTAAAGACGTATCCATGGCGATTGCTGAAGGAACTGCTAGTGCACTCAATCTACCAAAAAAGACGCCGCCACCTTCGCTAGGGCTTTATAAAGTCATCGCTGGATCATTTACTTCTAGAGAAAACGCTGAAGTTAGAGCAGAATTTTTAGCCAGCAAAGGGTTCGATTCCTTTATCACATCACTCGTCATCAAGGGAACCACTTACTACCGTGTACAAGCCGGTGCCTTTTCGGAGAAATCGAATGCTGAAGAACTAGTAGCAAAATTAAAGACGATCGGCATCGATTCCTTCATCATCACAGAAGGTACAGTAGAACCACCAGCGCCAGAACCTGAGCCTGAGCCAGAGCCTGAACCTGACGTAGGATATCCGATCGCTGGAGATAGCGCGCTAGCTGCAGCACATCTGAACAATTATGCTAGGTCAGTAAACCCTGAAGCACCACTACTCGGAGCTTATTACCTTGTACACAGCAAACGTTATGGAATTCGAGGAGATATTGCATTTGCGCAAGCTTTGCATGAAACAAACTTCTTCCGTTTCACAGGAGATGTTACTCCAGAACAAAATAACTATGCTGGCATAGGTGCCACTGGTGGAGGGGCAAAAGGTGCTTCATTCGATACACCTTCTGACGGCGTACTTGCACATATCCAACACTTGTATGCGTACAGTTCGAAAGATCCGATTCCAGCAGGTGAAAAAGTCGTAGACCCTCGCTTCTCATTAGTAACCAGAGGTTCAGCAACGACATGGCAAGCTTTGAATGGCAAATGGGCGGTGCCAGGAACCACTTATGGCGAAATGATCTTAACGCTTTACAAAAAAATGGTGCAGAGTTCAATCTCCGACATGGAGACGACGATCGAAAAACTAAATAAACTTCTGACAGAAATTACGATTTAAACGTTCGGCAGGTCCGAGCGTTTTTTTAGTCCCATGCAAAGCGTTGTTCCTTCCACGGATTCCCATACATATGATAGCCATTCCGCTCCCAAAACCCTTGCTCATTCTCTGATTGAAATCGTATGCCTCTGATCCACTTCGCACTTTTCCAGAAATAAAGATGGGGGATCACAGCACGTAGAGGATACCCATGCTCCGGGGTCAATCGTTCTCCGTTATGGGAATGAGCTAACAAGCTCGTTTCATGGAGGAAATCTTCAATGGGAAGGTTCGTCGACCATCCTTCTTCAGCGAACAGCATGACAAACTTTGCTTCCTCTTTACATCCTACGTGTTCTGCTAGGACTCGAGTGGAAACACCTTTCCAGCGATTGTCGAGCTTCGACCACCCTGTCACACAGTGAACGTCATTTTCTTTTTCCGCTACTTCTAGTGCAAGTAAGTCATCAAACGAGAACACAGTAGGTCTTTCAACTAATCCATCGATCGTTAAATCCCAATTCGAAAGGTCGTTTTTGTAATATGGAACATTCCCAACATGAAGAACTGGCCATCCAGACGTTACCTTTTGGTTAGGCGGTACTCGTCCTTCGTTCTGTTCCTTTTCTTTTCCAAAGTACATTCCTGCACCTCCTATGCATCAGCATTTCCTATTAACTCAATCATAACAAAAACACAGGGGACTTCTCCCCTGTGTTCACACATTAAAAGATCATGATCGCAATCCATCCGAATAGGATGAGCGGAATATTGTAGTGTAGGAATGTTGGAACAACAGTGTCCCAAATGTGATTGTGCTGACCATCCGCATTTAACCCGGCGGTTGGACCAAGGGTACTATCAGATGCAGGTGACCCAGCATCTCCTAGAGCAGCAGCTGTTCCTACGAGAGCAATCGTCGCCATGTCACTGAATCCTAGTTCCAACGCAAGCGGCACATAAATCGCTGCAATGATTGGAATTGTGGAAAATGATGAACCGATCCCCATCGTGATAAATAGTCCGACGATCAGCATCAATAGCGCTGCCAGTGCTTTGTTATCGCCAATCATGCCAGACACTTGATTTACGAGTTGTTCAACTTCACCTGATTGTCTTAGCACTTCTGCAAATCCATTAGCAGCTAACATGACGAATCCGATGAATGCCATCATCTTCATTCCATCAGTTAGAACTTCTTCTGATTCTTTCAATCGGATGCTACCCGTAATATATAGAACGATGATACCAGCTAGAGCACCTAGAATCATTGATTCAGTTGGTAGCTGCACCGCAAGTGTTACTACAACAGATAGTAATGCAAAGAAAATCGAACGTTTTGAATACGTGCGTTCTTTCTCTGGTTCTTGAGAAATCGAGAGCTGTTTATATGTTCTAGATTTTCTATACGTGATGAATACGGCAATGAATAGCCCTACAACAAGTCCAGCGGTCGGCAGTAACATAGCAGTTGGAATCGAAGAAAGCTCGATCTCCATCCCGCTGTCAGCCATATTGGATTGAAGAATTCCGTGGAAAATCTTCCCGAACCCAGCTGGCAATAAAATATATGGTGCAGTCAAACCAAATGTTAGAACAGATGCGACTGCTCTTCTGTCTACCCCTAATTCATTAAGAACCTGTAAGATCGGCGGAATAAGAATCGGAATAAATGCGATATGCACGGGAACAAGGTTCTGAGAGAAACAAGAAATCAATAAGATAATGAACAAGATAAGTACTTTTGCAAGTCCCTTCTTTCGATCTCCACCTTGTCGGTTTACAACTTTTAATGCTTTATCTACCATTAGTTCTGGTAATCCAGTTCGTGATAATCCTACTGCAAAGCTTCCTAGTAATGCATAGCTCAAGGCAACTGTTGCTCCTCCTCCAAGACCAGAGGTGAATGCGGTAACTGTGTCATCTAGTGACATGCCACCCAACAGGCCACCTGCTATTGCACCGATAACAAGAGCGACAACTACATGTATTCGAAAAAGGCTAAGCCCTAGCATGATGAGTACGGCTATAATAACAGCGTTCATTTTAGTAACAACCTTTCATGACGTTTTGCTTTAGTTTGGTAAATCACTAATAAGTTAACACGAAAGAGAAAACGTGTCAAACCTCATCTTCCGGTTCGATGATTAAGTCTGGCAATGTCGGGAGATGCCCTATATTGTGAAGAGTGAGCGACTCTAAATATGGTATAATAGACTGACAATTTTCAATATGCTCAACGATTTTACATACATCGATCTCCCAATGGACTGGCATATAAGGGTGAAGATACGCCAATGCGGACTGCATCATCAATTTTGTCCCTTTTACATTTCCGTAGCTATAATGGTAGTGGGCAACTGACAAATGCAATAACCCTTTTATAAAGGTGTTTGAACGATCTGTTAACCAAATCTCTTCTAAAAGATCATGGCAGAGATAGAATTCTTGTTCATTGAATGCTACAAGGAAATCATAATATTCTTGAGGATAAGGGTACTTCATTATTAGTTACCCCCTTCCGCTCGATTGAGTTAAATGAACTTCGGGTAAATCATACTTAGGATCCGATGAGAAAGGAAGATGTTTTCACCAATGGATATTTTATTAAATTTCCCACTTTGGGCTGCACTTTTCGGCGTATTTTTCGCTCAATTTTTAAAAGTCCCGATCTATTTTATTGCCACAAAACAAATCGACTGGTCGTTAATGAACTCAACAGGAGGCATGCCAAGCTCCCACTCTGCTGCTACAACGGCTCTTGCAACAGGCGTAGCGTTTGAAACCGGGCTCGATTCCCCCGTGTTTGCGATTGCTGCCATGTTTAGTATCATCGTGATGTTTGATTCAACGGGTGTCAGAAGGCAAACCGGAGAGCAAGCGATCGTCCTTAACCAGCTCATGATGGACTTCAATAGGTTTATTGAAGAAGCAAAGAGCTGGCCACAAAAGCAAGATCGTGAGAAAGTCGAAGAACTGAAAGAACTTCTAGGTCACAAGCCAATTGAAGTCTTCATAGGCGGACTACTCGGCGTCATCGCAACGATCATTCTTTACTATTTATTTAAGATCGGCTCGTAAGGAGGGTATTATGAGAATCGTTTCAATTTGTCCAAGCAACACTGAGCTCTGTGCGTACCTTAATTTAACTTCTCAGCTCGTTGGAGTCGATGACTTTTCAGACTGGCCAGAATCAATTCAGGGCCTTCCGAGACTTGGTCCTGACCTATCGATCGATATGGAGAAAGTACAAGAATTAAAACCCGACCTCATCCTCGCATCGTTAAGCGTTCCAGGGATGGAAAAGAATATCGAAGCACTCGAAAAGTTAGAGTTGAATTATACGGTTCTGAATCCTAACTCACTAGACGATATTTGTAAGGATCTTGTGACACTAGGCGAGCTAACAAATAAACGGGAAGAAGCCATTGCGCTTACTGACCGTATCCAACATATGATTCATGAGTACAAACAGATCAGTAGCTCGATTCAGAATAAGCCTGAAATCTATTGGGAATGGTGGCCAAAACCGATCTTCACGCCTGGGAAAACGAATTGGTTAACAGAAATCAGTGATTTAGCCGGAGCCAAGAATATCTTCAGAGATGTAGAGCTCGCTTCTGTTCAAACCGATTGGGAAGATGTCGTAGCGAGAAAGCCTGACCACATCTGCCTCGCCTGGGTAGGCGTCCGTAAAAAGAAGGTAAACCCGATTGTAGTGAAGAAGCGTGAAGGATGGGAGGAGTTAGGTGAAACGCCAATCCACATCCTTGAAGAATGGCTGTATTGTAGACCTTCTCCACGCTTACTCACAGGCTTAGTGAAGCTTGCTGCGATTCTTCACCCAGATCACTACCCTGCTTATGACGGGAAAGATCCTTTTCTTTCATAGATAACAGAAACGACGGAGATAGCATCTCCGTCGTTTTTTAGTCTTCTGTTTTATTCAACAGCTGCTGTCTGAATACCTGCATCGATTCGTCTTCATTCAATGACTGCAGCGCCTCTTCCGTTAACGAGCCGTCTCCCTTTTTTATCACATACACTTCGATTGTCTTTTTCCCCCACTCATCATAAACATCTTGAACGGTATCATAGTAAAGGTCGATTCGATTTCCCGTTATCGCACTTCCCGTATCCGCCACAACACCATATCCATACCCTGGGATAAATAAAATCGTACCAATTGGAAATTTGTCTGGGTCAGCTGCGATTGTCGAATAAAGATCTCTCGTTACCTTCACGCCTGAGAACGTAATACCGTAAGCGGGATGATCGGGTTTCTTTCCAGTTGATTCTTCACCCGCTGTATATCCTGTAGCTGTGACAGTATGAACAGGAAACTGTGACCAGTCCTGTGAATCATCAAGTGTTTGTGGTCGTTCTTCACTCGATAATACTTTTTGATCAGGAAAAAACCAATTTGTTAAATCGTTTAACGGAACACCGGATAGTAGTAAATAAGTTGATATTAGGGCTGCTAGTACCAGACTTGTGAAAAACAAGCCCTTCGTCATTACAATTAAAACTCGCACTTGCTCCACTCCTCTCATGGTCTATTCATGTCCAGAGAAAAGCAAAGCTATTCAGAAACAGACTGAAAACCGCACACGAAAAAAGCTTCTGCCAAGAATTGGCGAAGCTTTTCTAAAACATTTGATATCCTCTGACGCGTAGCATGCGGATTGCGACTCCTGCAAACACTGCTCCAACTAGGCCAGAAATTAATATGACTGTATCTGCACTTCCTAGAGATATCAAATCAGATCCAAGCGCTCGAAGTGACGTGCCCGGCTGAGAAAAATAATTAAAAAACGGAACATTATCAACGATCATAATGACGATTATCGGATAAACAACTGCCATGATCCACGTAGAACGTAGGAGCATATTGAGTAAGAATCCGATTCCAAAAAATAATACGATAAATAGCAGCATCGAGATGATTAGCTGTGGAATTGCCATACTTTCACCTCCATTTAATCATTGTTAGTTTACTGGATTGCGTCCATTTAGTCAATGAACAGACCGTGAACGAAAAGGACACACAAAAAAAACTAAGCGCTGTTCGCGCTTAGCTTGTTGTTGGATTTTGCTTAGCTCCACTGCCTCCGCAGTTATCGCATGTTTCCGATCCCCCAAGAAGTAGTTGAAAGTACCCCTTCCCCTGGCAGTAAGGACAATCTGTTGCCTTTACTTTTCTTTGCTGTCTTCTCAAATCAACCACTCCTTTTTATAATTTTCTGATAATATACCAAGAATGGTTGAAAAAGAAAAACCCCAAATACGTCCAAATTTGCTCATGTAAGCGAATACAACTACAATTATCAGAATATTCCGTCTGTAATCTAACGGTTTTACTCATTATGAAATAATTTATAAGTTGTATACCCGAACTGACTACCTGGGTTCATTTCAGTCTTAAATTCTTCTTTTCTGTTTAAGAAATAAGGAATCATTGAAGACGTGTTTGGATCACGGAGAAGCTCTTCTTTTGATAAAAAACGTGCCTCCGCAATTTCGCCCTCTTCTGCTTTCAATTCTCCACCAGTCATCTTCATATAAAAAACAACTAAGTTATCACTGATTTCACTTTTGATCACACCAGAACGGATTCCTGCAATCTTTATTGGTTCAGCGATAACGCCTGTTTCCTCCAAGACTTCACGTTCTGCTGCTTCATCAACAGTCTCCCCCTGGTCAACAAAACCAGCTGGAAATGACCACTGTCCTTTCAGGCCACCATAGTTCTTTTTTACAACTAAGTATTTTCCGTTTTCTTCAACAATACCAGCAGCTCCCAACCAGACGTTTCCTCTCCTACTCAAGCGAATTCCCCCCGGTATATTCTCTATGATACGTTCATAAGCTTTACCATAGCCCCTATCCTTATTATAGAAAAGCAAGGCTCACAGAGTCTTTGCTTTTCCTTATGTAAGGCTTAAAAAAGAAGGCAAAGACGTCGCGTCTTTGCCCTCTTAGCTGATTCATTTTAGAATAACTTCAGTTTACCTTTTTTCCATACAAGCCCTGGTCCGCCTAGCATGAACAGGTAACGGTTGTCGATTACCTTCTTCATAGCGGATGCAGTTGTACCGTAAAGCTTCTTGTTACCAACTTTACCGATCGCTTCACCTTTACCAAGAGAAGCGACTGTTCCTTTGATGTCTGGAACAAACCCTTCTGTTTCTTTACCTCTTACAAGGTTCAAAAGGTTCTTGGATACTGCGCCAGCAGCCTGAATAGCAATCTGAGCAGTTGGTGGGAATGGACGGTCGATCTCTTCGTTGATAATAAGTGCACAGTCACCAACAACAAATACGTTATCGTAATCTGGCGTACGCTGGTCTTTGCGAACAGGTACACGGCCACGGTTTGTTTCGAAACCGGAGTCTGCGACGATCGAGTTACCTTGAACACCACCTGTCCAAACGACAGTTGCTGATTTCACTACTTCGTCTTCGCCAAGTACGACGCCGTCTTCCATTACTTCTTTGATCATTGTGTTCGTACGGAACTCTACGCCCTTACGCTCAAGAAGGTTCATCGCATACTCGACAAGCTCTTCGTCAAAGCCTGGTAGTACTGTTGGAGAAGCTTCAACGTTGATAATTCTTACACGATCGCGATCGATATCGAACTCTTTACAAAGTTCAGGAACACGCTCAGCAAGTTCTCCTACAAATTCGATACCTGTAAATCCAGCACCACCAACGATGATCGTTAGAAGATCGTCGCGACGTTCAGGTTCGTTGTTGTAGCTTGCAAATTGATATTCGATGTGTTCACGAATTTTACGAACAGAGTCTACACTACGGATGCTAAATGCATTTTCTTTCAAACCTTTGATACCGAATGTTGCTGGTTCGAACCCAAGGGAAAGAACAAGGTAATCATACTCAAGCTCGCCGTTTTTGAGAATAACGCGCTTCTCATCCGGCTTAACTTCTACAACAGTGTCTTGTACAAACTTAATTTTGTTTGTATCGATCACTTCATTGATCATAATACGTGTCTTATCATGATGCATTGTTCCTGCTGCTGGTTCATGAAGCCATGTAGTCTGGTAGTGATAGTCATGCTTGTTTACAAGCGTAACTTCCACTTCGTTGGTTCCCATTTCCTTTTGGAGGCGAACCGCTGTCATCATTCCACCGTAACCTGCACCTAGGATTGCGATTTTTGGCCTACTCACTTGTATCACATCCACCTTTTTTACCGAAATTTTTTGGACATTACAGATTAGTTTCCTGTTCTGACCATTCGTGAAACGTCAATAAACGTTATGATTATGGATATTATCCCTCATTATTCAAATTTTAATAGAAAAGAACAAGAGACATTGTTAAAGATTTCACGTTCTAGATCGAAAAAAATGTATGTCTAGCACGCATATTGTCATAAATACTTCAATTCTGACGCTCAATTTTAATCATATTCTTTTTTATTTTGTTTTTCAACCCTTATAATAAAACTTCTAGGTGTGTTTTCGTGATTGGGGTTTAGTTCCGTTTTTATTACGATTATAATAATGAAAGGTTCATTAATTTATGAGGGGGACTGACAATGACTGACCAACAAGAGGTTTACGATATTACCATAATCGGTGGAGGTCCAGTTGGACTATTTACTGCCTTTTACGGTGGTATGCGTCAGCTAAACGTTAAAATAATAGAAAGTATGCCTCAGCTTGGAGGGCAACTATCCGCTCTCTATCCTGAAAAATATATTTACGATGTAGCTGGCTTTCCAAAAGTGCTAGCTCAAGATCTTGTAGACAACTTGATCGAACAAGCCGACCAATTCAAACCAGAAGTGGCGCTTGAACAATCGGTTGAAGAAGTGAAACAGATGGAAGATGGTACGCTTTATCTTCGAGCGAATACTGGCGAAGAACACTATACACGTGCAGCGATCATTACTGCTGGCGTTGGTGCGTTCCAACCTCGCCGTCTAAAAGTTGAAGGTGCGGACCAATACGAAGGCAAGAATCTTCATTATTTCGTGAATGACTTAACGAAATTCGCGGGACAAAAAGTGCTTGTAGCTGGAGGCGGAGACTCTGCAGTAGACTGGGCAAACATGCTTGAGCCGATTGCAGAAGAAGTAACGCTTATTCACCGTCGTGATAAGTTTAGAGCACATGAACATAGCGTGGAGCAATTGATGAATTCCTCTGTCAATATTCAAACGCCATACAACATCAGCGAATTCATCGGTGATGGCGAGCGTATCAATCAAGTTGTTCTTAAACATGCTAAAGAAGATGATGAGATTCGAAAAGACGTAGATGCAGTCATCGTGAACTACGGCTTCATCTCTTCGCTTGGACCTATTAAAGAATGGGGCCTTGATATCGAGAAGAATTCGATCGTTGTGAATTCCAAGATGGAAACGAACATCCCTGGAATCTATGCTGCTGGTGACGTAGCTACATATGAAGGCAAGGTAAAATTGATTGCCTCAGGTTTTGGCGAAGCACCTACAGCTGTAAACAACGCAAAATCGTATATGGATCCGGATGCAAAAGTACAGCCGATGCACAGTACGAGCTTGTTCGATAAGAAAAAGTAAAGTAGAAGGATGGGATCGTTGTGATCGAAATACTATTTATACTAGTAATGGCCACAGGTCTTGGCTACTCCCTATACAGAAGTTTAAAGCACACACCTAAGCCAGACTGGAAGTCCGTTAAGAAAAACCTTTTCCACTCTACTCATTAATTCAATAGAAAAACTAAAACCCCGTGCCATGGCACGGGGTTTCAATATGTATAGCGTTTTACCAACCTAGTCCTACTTTCGTAGATAAAATCGATTCTCCAGAATCGTGATGTAACGATATTTCATAACGGCCAGGTCGATTCGAATAGTCTAACGTGCGTTTTTTGAATGCAATATTAGCACTATAGCGAATCTCGATACTTTCTGTTTCTAAATGACCTGAATTCTCCTCACGTATCTTTAACAAGAACAACATGATCCCCCCAAATTCATTACATAATACATTAATTTTATCATCCTGAGAGAGACGGAGATATGCGCAAAAGTTAACATAATGCCCAGTATTTACCTGTTTTTTGGAAGTGAAGTGGGCGAAGTTATGAGGTTATTTGTGATTTTGGCTGGAGTCTAGGCCTTTGGGGGGCGGGACACCCGCGAATTTGATTGGGAAACCTGCTAATTTTCGCTACATATCGGCGATAATCCCAGGTTTATCAGCGAAATTTCAAATTTATCAGCGATAATCCCACCTATATCAGCGAAAACACCACTTTTATCAGCGATTTCGAGAATATATCAGCGAACCCGGCTCATTCCGTCACCTCCCTACACCCTCACACAAACCAAAAAAACACTCTAATGATTACTCTCCCCTCCCATCGGGTAAGAGCTTACTAAGTTTACATAGGGAGGCAGGCACAATGAAGAGACTAGAAAACAAAACCGCTGTCGTAACAGGTGCAGCTACTGGAATCGGGAAAGCGACGGTAGAGCTTTTTGCGAAGGAAGGCGCTACTGTTCTGTTGGCAGATGTTAATACAGAAGAGATGGAGAAAACAGCGAAGGAAATAAATGAAAAAGGCACAGAAGTTAAAACGTATCAAGTCGATGTATCTGATGAAGATAGTGTCTTAGCATTTGCAAATAATGTACAAGAGGAATTCGGATCGATCGATGTGCTGTTCAACAACGCTGGTGTGGATCAGGAAGGTGGCAAGGTTCACGAATACCCGACTGAATTGTTTGATCGTATTATTTCTGTGGACTTGCGCGGTACGTTCCTAACTAGCAAATACTTAATCCCACTGATGCTCGATAATGGCGGGTCCATCATCAATACGTCATCGATGTCAGGCAGAGCAGCTGACCTGGATCGCTCTGGGTATAACGCTGCAAAAGGTGGCATCACGAACTTCACAAAAGCGATGGCGATCGATTATGCTAGAGACGGTATTCGAGTAAACTCGATTTCACCAGGTACGATCGAAACACCTCTCATCGATAAATTAGCTGGATCGAAGGATGAAGAAATGGGTCAAAAATTCAGAGAAGCTAATAAATGGGTGACGCCTATGGGAAGACTAGGTCGTCCAGAAGAAATGGCAAGTGTAGCTCTCTTCCTTGCATCTGACGATAGTTCTTACGTAACTGGCGAAGATATCGCAGCTGATGGCGGTATCATGGCATATACGTGGCCTGGTAAGATGTTGATCGACAACAAATGGAAAGAAGAAACTGAATAAATAACAACCCCCTGTTTCGCAATAAGGAAACGGGGGGTATCTTTTTACGCCCACCACATCTCGGTTGGCTGTTCTTCTATCAATACAGATTGCAAGTTTCTCACTGCGCGCTGGAAACCTTCTTCGATCGACATGAGTGGATCTTCATGTTCGATACTGACGACATGATCGTAGCCATACGTTCGTAGTGCACTCATCATGTTCGACCATTCGCGGTTACTATGTCCACATCCAACTGAACGGAACGTCCACGCACGTGTTTTTACTTCACCATATGGCTGCATGTCCGTTAAGCCATGCATGTTCACATTATCCTGGTCGATATATGTGTCTTTTGCGTGGAAGTGATGGATCGCATTTTCTTTGCCAAGAATTTTGATCGCTGCGACGGGATCGATGCCTTGCCACCACATATGACTTGGGTCTAAGTTTGCACCTACCGCATCGCACGTTAGTTCACGAAGCTTCAGCATCGTATATGGCGTGTGAACGAGGAATCCACCGTGTAGTTCTAGACCAATTTTCACGTTATGATCCTGCGCAAATTGCCCCATTTCTTTCCAATAAGGAACGAGTTTCTCTTCCCATTGCCACGTAAGAACATCTGAATATTCCGCTGGCCATGGTGTTACTGGCCAATTTGGGAACTTCGCATCTTCATGATCTCCAGGAGTACCTGAGAATGTGTTCACCACTGAAACATTCATTAATGAAGCGAGCTTCACTGTTTTAACAAATGTTTCGTGGCACTCTTCTCTGAACGCCTTATCAGGAGAAAGTGGGTTTCCGTGACAGCTAAATGCGCTGATTTCAAGTCCTCTTTCCTGAACTTTTTCTAGATACTCAGCTCGCTTTTCTTCGCTTTCAAGCAGTTCATTGAGGTTACAGTGGGCATTGCCTGGATAACCGCCCGTGCCGATTTCAACAGCTTTTAATCCAGATGCTTTGGCGTGATCAAGCATCTCTTCAAATGATTTATCGGAAAAAAGAACAGTAAATACGCCAAGTTTCATCGTCTCACTCCTACTTCAATATTGTTATAGTCGAACGCTTCTGCCTGTCTCACAGCTTTCATAAATCGCTTCGATCACTTGTGAAACTGTTCGTGCTTCTTCAGCCTTCACGATTGGGTCTTCAAGTCCAAGGCAGCTGTTCACGAAATTAGCTGCTTGTGGTAAGCCCGGGTCATCTTCACCTGGTACCCACTGACTGCTGCTATTCAAAAGCATGCCATACTGCGCTTTATTCATTTCGAACGGAAACACGTCGAGTCCTCCATCACTTCCAGAAATGCTGACAGACTCTTTGTCTTCCGCAATGTTTGCGGACCATGAAGTTTCGAACAACAATGAGATGTTGTTATCGAATTTAATATATGCCGTAACATGATCATCGACATTGAACGTCTCATGATCGAAACCGCCCCATAAATTCACCTGTTCAGGCGTTTTACTCAACCTGTTATATGTGGTGCCTGTCACCTCAACTGGCTTTGGATTCCCCATCAGCCACATGCTCAGATCGAGGAAGTGACAACCGTAGTCGATCAAGCTTCCGCCACCCTGAAGCTGCTTGTTCGTAAATACACCCCAGCCAGGTACTTTTCGTCGGCGAAGTGCTTGTACTCTCGCAACCATCGGATCACCGATTTCCTTTTCGACGATAACTTGACGAGCGGCACGCGGCTCTTTCATAAAGCGATAGTGATACCCGATCGAGAGGATTTTACCGGAGGCTTTTTCCGCCTTGATCATCCGGTCACACTCTTCCACCGTCATCGCCATCGGCTTTTCACATAACACGTGAACGCCGGCTAGTAGAGCTTCGATTGCAAGATCTGCATGAAACTTGTTCGGTGTACAGATCGTTACCGCATCTACTTCTTTCAGCATATCTGAAACGTCTTCATATACATTTGGAATCTTGAATAAAAGTGACGCTTCCTTTGCTCTTTCACGATCAACGTCATACACACCGAACAACTCTACTTGTTCAGAGAGTTGTTGGTATGCTGGGATATGGCGACCTTGAGCAATCCCGCCAGATCCGATTATGCCCATTCGTAATTTACTCACGTTATCACCTCAGGTTAATGATTGTCTTTGTTTCGTTTGATTGGAGTGCAGCTAATACGACTTGGAGTGATTTCATTCCTTCATCTCCACTTACAGGGCTTTCACTATTTGAGATGATGCTATCAACGAACCGATCAATTACTTGTGAGCTAGTCTGTCCACCGCTATCGTTCGTCTGAATCCCACCAAGTTCGTACTTCACGACTTCACCTGTTTGGTACTGAACGACGAGTGAGTTAACCGGATCATCTTCTAAGCGAAGGATTGCTTTTTCTGCATAAATGATCGTTGAATTATCTTCACTCGCTGTATACGCCCAGCTTGCGGCAAGCGTACCGACGATTCCGCTTTCAGACTTCAAGATACAAACCGCATTATCATCAACCGTTGCAAAGTCTTTTGCACTCGTTTCTACGAACGATCCTACTTCAACGATTTCTTCACCGAGTACATAGCGAATGAGATCTGTCTTGTGAACGCCTAAATCTCCCATTGCTCCAATAAATGCTTTTTCTTTTTCAAAGAACCAGCTTTCTTTACCATCAACGCTCCATCCCTCAGGTCCCGGGTGTCCAAACGCAGTTCTAAAGCTATACACTTTTCCTAGCTCTCCACTAGCTAGCAATTCTTTCGCTTTTGAGTGTGATGGAACAAAGCGCTGGTTATGAGCGATCATAAGCTGCTTTCCATGTTCACGAGCAGTCTCGATCATGAGCTCCGCGTCTTCCTTTGATGTTGCCATAGGTTTTTCACAAAGAACGTGCTTTCCTGCTTTTAATGCAGCAATGGAGATCGGAGCATGCAAGTAGTTCGGCGTACATACGCTGATCGCATCGATCTCTTCAATTTGAAGTAACTCTTCAGCATGTTCGTAGGCAGTCGCTCCATAAAGGGACGCGATTTCATCCGCTCTTGTTTTTACGATGTCGCATACAGCGACGATTTGTACATTCTTATTCCGAGCGTATTCTGGTAGATGACGATGCTTCGCAATGCTTCCACATCCAATGACGCCAATTTTTAATGTTTTCATGGTTTATCCTCCATCTATCTCTTATTTCGCGGTAATCGTTTCTAGTGGCTTTGCATTTCCGTAAACAGGCTTTGATCGTTTCGTAGGTGCAGCCCAAGCGACAGCGTTCTGAATAACACGTTGAATTTCTTCGTTATAGTAGGTTGGGTACGTTTCATGGCCTGGTCTGAAATAGAAAATTTTCCCCTGTCCCCGCTTATATGTACAGCCGCTTCTAAATACCTCTCCACCTTCGAACCAGCTAAGGAAAACAAGCTCGTCAGGAGCTGGGATATCAAAGTGCTCTCCGTACATTTCTTCTTTTTCTAGTTCGATTTTTTCTCCGATGCCTTCAGCGATTGGATGAGAAGGGTCGACTACCCATAATCGCTCTTTCTCATCTGCTTCACGCCACTTTAAATCGCAGCCAGTTCCCATCAGTTTCTTGAAAATCTTTGAGAAATGAGCGGAGTGAAGGACGATCAAACCCATGCCGTCCAATACGCGATTGTGGATTCTCTCAACGAGCTCATCAGAGACTTCTTCATGCGCAATGTGACCCCACCATAGTAAAACATCTGTATCATTTAGAACTTCTTCAGATAGTCCGTGTTCTGCATCATCGAGCGTTGCCGTTCTAACGTGATGATCGTCTTTTAAAAAGTTTGAGATCGTGCCGTGTATTCCGTCTGGATATACATTCCTTACTTCCTCATTTTGTTGTTCATGTCGATTCTCATTCCATACTGTTACGTTAAGCATATTTCTCCACTTCCTTTTCTGTTATTACCTATTCTTTTACAGAACCTGATGTTAAACCAGATACAATTCTTCTTTGGAAGATAAGTACCATGATGACGAGTGGAATCGTAACAACAACGGTTGCTGCTGAAATCTCTCCCCATGGAATTGTAAACTGCCCCTGGAAAAGCGCAATCCCGACAGGTACCGTTTTAAACTTATCTGCTGTGTTAATCGTAAGTGCGAATAGAAACTCGTTCCACGCAGCGATAAAGACAAGAATCGCAGTCGTGAAAATCCCTGGAACAGCAAGTGGCATGATGACTTTCCAATAGGTCTGCCAAAGTGACGCACCATCGATTCTTGCTGCTTCCTCTAGATCAAACGGAATCTTCCTAAAGAAGGTTACGAGAATCCAGATTGAAAGAGGCAGCGTGATCGTTGTATAAGGAATAATCAAACCAAGATAGCTATTTGTAAGTCCAAGATTCTTCAAGAAAATATAAATTGGTGAAATCGTTGCGATCTGTGGGAACATCGAAACAGATAGCACAACACCTAAGATAATCGGCTTCCCTCGGAAATTTAATCGCGCGATCGCATAGGCTGCGAACGATGCCACAAGTACGGTGTATACCGTTGTGACACCTGCCACCACGAAACTGTTCCAAAGGTAGCGCATGAATGGATACTCTACGAAAACAGATACGTAGTTTTGCAGAGTCGGATTAGATGTAAATGGAGAAAATGCTTTCTCCCCGAATAGCTCTGACAAAGGCTTGATCGAACTTGCAAGCATCCATAAGAATGGAAACATGACAACAAAAACAAATACTGCTAGAAAGACATAAAACAGTGGTCCCGCTTTCTTATTCATTATACTTGGCCTCCTTCACGATTTCACCCATTATTTACCAGAACCGTCCTTGATTAATTCAGATCCAAGCAATTTGATAAAGATAGCGGAAATGATGGCAACACAGAGGAAGACGATAACGGAAAGTGCTGATCCTTCACCAAAGTTAGTTTGTGAGAACATCACCTTGTACGCTAAGATCGATATCGTTTCGGTTGAGTTTGCCGGACCTCCACCAGTCAATACGTAAATCAAGTCAAACACTCGGAACGCATCTAGAGTACGGAATAAAAGGGCTACTAGAATGCTAGTCTTTAGAAGTGGCAGCGTTACCGTTAAGAATTGTTTCCACTTATTCGCTCCATCGATCGATGCTGCTTCATAAAGAGAGGATGGAATCGTTTGTAGTCCAGCAAGAATAAGTAGTGCCATGTATGGCGTTGTTTTCCAAACATCCGCAAAGATAACAGAGAACATCGCACCTGTATCAGTCGTCAATAAGACGGTCATTTTTTCTACGAGACCTACGTCCGCAAATAGTTTAGCGACAATACCATTCTGACCATCGTATAAGAACTTCCACATCAATGCGGCTACAGCGGTTGGTACTGCCCATGGAATCAGGATGCTCGCACGGATAAGTCCTCTTCCGATGAATGCTTTATTGATCAATAACGCGATCGCAAGTCCAAGAATAAGTTCAGCTAATACAGAAATGAATGTAAATACCCCAGTGTTCCATAACGCTTTCCACATACGCGTGTCACTAAAATTATCTTTGTAGTGTTCAAAACCGATGAAGTTCGGTTCCACGACGATGTCATTGAGTGATGACGCGAGTCCGACGATCTTATCACCTTGATCAAGTTCACCTGCACTGTTGATTGATTTCAGTTCAGAATTGATGTCTTTAACTGATGTTGTGAATTCTTCAGCGACACCCTTTTCGATTTCAACGTATTTTAACTCTTCTGGAATGTTTTCAAAGTTATCGAGTTTCTCGTTGATTAGATCATAGTTTTCAGCAGCCTTTGGCTTTTCTTGAATGCGACCGTCCAACTCTTCAAGGGTCGTCTTGATTTCGCCAAGCTCGTCTGCTGCATTTCCTTTACTGATCTCTGAATCGATCGCTCCGATTAAGAAAGGATAGTTCTGAAGATAGCGATCCATATCGAGCTGATAGTCTAAATGAATAGAAGATTTCGTCGGATCGTTCAATCTAAGGTCAAATAAGCTAAAGTAAAAGGATTGAATAACGGGCCAAATCGAAATCGCTAGAATTAAAAGCAATGCCGGGGCGACAAGTAAGTAACCTACTTTTGCGTCACTTTTTTTCTTTTTCGTTTTCTTGTCTACTTTTATAGGCTTATGAGGATCAATATCCGTTTGTGGCATTTTGCCGCTCCTCTCTTATGAAAGACATTAGCCTCCATAGGTATGAAGGCTAATGTTCATTTAGATTTACTTAACTAGCTTTTCTTTCATCTCTTTTTCCATCGCTGCTGCTGCCTCTTCAGGAGTTTCTTCACCAGCGATTGCTTTTGATACGTGGATCTGAATGATTTCAGAGATTTCAGGATAGTTTGGAGCAACTGGACGAGAAACGGCACCTTCTAGTGCGTTCTGGAATCCTTCTTCACCAAAGAATGGATTTGCTTCGATGATTTCCTCATCTTCAAATAGAGCTGGTAGTGTTGGAGCGTGAGAACCTTCGATCGCATCGATCTTCTGGCCTTCTGGACCAGTCATGAACTTCAAGAACTCCCAAGCTTCTTGAGGGTGCTCAGAGTAGTTGTTGATCGCTGCCATCCAACCACCAAGTGCTGCTGCTGAACCAGCATCACCTTCAGGAAGTGGTGCTACTTCTACGTTTCCAACGATTTTTGACTGCTCTTCATCGTTAGCTAGTGAATATTGGTAAGGCCAGTTACGGATAAATGGAGCTTGTCCTTCGATAAATGCAGTGTGAGATTCAGGCTCAGTAAACGTCGTGATGTTATCTGGAACGAAATCAGCATTTGCAATTTCAACCATCTTGCTTAGACCTTTAATCGCTTCAGGTGAGTTGATTGCTACTTCACCATTCTCATCGATGAACTCTCCACCGTAAGATGCAACAAACTCAACTGCGTTTGTAACAAGTCCTTCATATTGCTTTGCTTGCATTAAGTAACCAAATTTTGTTCCATCTTGACCATCAAGCTCTGATGCTTTCGTCATAAGGTCATCCCATGTTTTTGGAGCTTCAGAAGCCATATCAGAGCGGTAGAAAAGCATACCAGCATCGATGAATTTCGGCATCGCCCACTGCTTACCGTTAAACGTTGCAGCTGTTACTGGTCCCTGGTTGTAATCTTCCATGTTGATGCCGTCTTTTTGGATAAAACGGTCTAGAGGTAATACATATCCAGCTTGAGCGAATTCAGCTGGCCAGATTACATCGATATCGAACACGTCGATTTCAGATGATTCAGCGTTAAGCATCGTTACATACGCATCGTGCTGTGCGCCAGTGTCTGTTGGCATTTCGCGGAATTCTACGTTGATATTAGGGTTTTGTTTCATGAATTCCTCAACCATTACATCTGTTGCACCAGTTGCATCTTTACCACGTGCATACACAATTGTTACCTGTTCTTGGTCTTCAGAGTTTGCTTCTTCATCACTTGAATTTGAGTTACTGTTGCTCGATGTGGAGTTCGATCCACAAGCGGATAATACAAGAATAAGAGCCAATACAATCGTCAACAGCTTACTGTTCTTCAAAAAATGCATGTTATTTTTTTCCCCCTTTTAGTTGTTGAAATCGTTTACAAAAAATTTGTAATCGATTTCAAAAAATCGTGCAATGACTATGTCGTCTTTCTTTTCACAAGTGATATGGGTAGTTCGATTACCGATTGTTGCTTACGATCAATTTCTCCATTCAAACAATCAATAAATACTGACATTGTTCGTGAGCCTATCTCTTCTCCTGGTTGGCAGATCGTTGTAAGCTCAGGCTCAATCAAACTAGCGATAGGTTGATCATCAAACCCTAAGATCGCAAGTTCTTCTGGAACTTTAAGACCGTAGCGTTTTGCTTCTTTTAATACCCCTGAAGCAACTTCATCTCCACCGGTAAAGACCGCATTTGGACGATCACGTAGGTTCATAATCTCTCTAAGCACGTTCTTACCATCTTCCATCGTGTATGTATTATGGAAAATCCATTCTTGGTTGAGTGGAAGACCAGCTTCAGACATGGCTCTTACAAATCCTTTTCGTCGATCATTCGATAGACCGCTTTTAGAACCATGGCAAAATGCGATTTTCCTGTAGCCCCGCTCAATTAAATGGCGAGTGCCTAAATAACTTCCATAGGCTTGATCAAGGCGAATGATAGGAACTGTTGCATTTCTGTGATACTCGTTACAAAGAATGATTGGACCTGATTCAGTATACGGCTTAATCTCACTCCAATCGTTTTCAATCGATGTGAAAATCACCCCATCTACCTGCTTCGTCTTTAATAACGTGAGAAAATCCATTTCTTTCTTTTTACTAGACTGCGTTTGACAGATGAGCAATTGAAATCCTTTTTCTTCTGCCACTTTTTCGATTCCATCAAGGATCGAGGTGAAAAATGGGTTCGTTAGTCTCGGTATCAGTACAGCTACAAGGTTTGTTTTCCTATTCCTAAGATTTCTTGCTGAGGTGTTAGGAAAATAACCTAATTCCTCCATCGCTTCATGTACAAGCCTTCGCTTTTCTTCCGATACGTGAGGATAGTTATTTATGACGCGAGATACTGTCGCACTAGAAAGCCCAGTTTGTTTGGCGACATCTGAAATTGTAGCCATCAATTAACCTCCCCAGAAAGCTCAATAGCCTCCCCCCGTTCTTTGTAATCGATTACATGGAATCGATTGCATTCATTGTACCCCATCTTTTTTATACCTTCAAGACTATTTTTAGAAAATTTTTACGATTACTTTTTATTTATTTCTAACTTTCTTAAAAATCGGTAACTTCTTGAAATACTCTCAATGGGATCGAGCTGACACTCATCTTGTTCAACAACCCACCATTGCACATTGCTTTCAGGCCCTTGCTCAAGAACGTCTTGAATTGCAAGGTTCCCAGTTCCTAAAATAACCGTATCTTCATTACCATCATCTGAACGATCTTTCAAATGAACAACTGGCGTCCGTCCTTTATAAGCTTTTAACCAATCAACAGGATTGTGCCCCGCTCTTTCTAACCAGTAAATATCAAATTCTCCTTGAATTCTTTCGTCACGATCTAGAATCATAGTGAGTGGAGAGTTCGTCATTTTTTTTTCAAGTTCAAAGTCATGGTGATGATACGAAATGGACATTCCATGTTCCACACATTTCTCAACTGCATCTTTTAATACATCCGCAACACGTTCATAGCTCTCCTCATTTCGCATTTCAGGCGGAAGCCATGGACAAACGATACGCGTATTGCCAAGTTTCATCTGTTCATAGATCACTTGTTCAAGGTCTTGTTCGATTCGCTCAAATGGAATATGGTGACCCACCACTTCTAATCCTAGCTCATCCAATCTTTCTTTCACTTCTTCTGGTCGATGACCAAATAACCCAGCGAGCTCTACACCTTCATAACCAATTCCGGCTACCCGTTCTAGCGTCTTGAAGAAATCTTTTTCACATTCGTTCCTTAGTGTGTAAAGCTGCACACCAACACCGATCTCATTTAACATGGTTAAGCCTCCCCAAATGATAAATTTCTCTCGTGTGCACCTTTCGAGATGAGATCTTTATATCCTCTTTTAAAATAAAAAAGTCCTTCCATAGGAAGGATGTTATTTAATATATAATTCATTTAAGGACATTCTACAATCGCTACCGATTTTCCTCCGCCAACAGATGGTCTGAACGGTGCTGTTTCAAAAACAACTAAATTGTTTTCATCATATAGAGTTATTTTAATCGTGCCTTCTCCACCTGCAGTTAAGATAACCTCGTAGGTAAACACACCATCTAACCCATTTGCTCCCATTTGAGTGGCCGTTCCTACGCCACATACTGTAAGAATCGTATTTTCCATCGAGCAAATAGCACTTGTGAAAGTATTTGCTTCAAAGTTAAAACCAAACATTGACCCTCCACTAGGAGGAACTCTGAATTGAAAAACGCTTTGATCAATTGAACAGCTAGGGCAAATATTTATTCTTCCGTTCACGTTTCTTCGTGTATCTGAAGGAACCAAGAAGTCCACTCGGTTATTTGCGAACGTTTCTGGAGTACCCGATTGACCTGCTGTAATTGTTCCGCTGCACTCGCACTCAATAGGCGGTGGGGGTGGCGGAATTGGCGGTACGTTCTGCTTAATGATTCCTGCAAGCTTACGACAATCCCATACTTGTATCGTCTGACCTGTAAACGATTTGAATTTTGCACAACAAGTTTTTGGGTCAAGTTCAATAAACCTTAAATTTGCTACTTTTAATCCATTCTTTTTTACTAGCGTAAAAAACTGCTCTTCTGAGTCGTCAAATAGACAATCTTTTTTACTTAATTTACGTAAGACACTGCACACACATCCTTCACAATCGCAAGAAGTGTGCTTTTTCTTATGATCCATCGTTATCCTCCTCTCCTTTATTCACCATTTAGCTGAACTCTCATACTGCTAATTCCATGAAGCTTTCGACAATCAAAGATGTAAACATTTCCATCCATATCCACAAACGTTGCACAGCATGTTTTCTCATCTAGATCTTTAAACATGAGTCCACCGATATTTAATGTTGGATCACCAAATAAAATCGTGAAAAACTGAGTACCTTTTTTGCATAGGTCGTGCTGGTGATCCGTACAGTCTCTTAGTATTGAACAAACACATCCGTCGCATTTGCCTTTCTTGTCTTTCGATTTTGAGTTACACCCACAGTCCATCTTGACCCTCCTTTACCCATAAAAGTTTTATCACTCTATCTTACTCTTAAAAAACCGAATTGCTTGGACTAGTCACTAGACAACCTTAGGGATTTTTCAGCTCAATAAAAAAAAGCCATCGCAAACTTAATTGCGAAGACTTTAGAAATCGTGTTAACAATTCTCCGGCGTACCAGCATTCGTCGCTGTTTTAAACGAAGAACCGCACCCGCATGATGCGATCGCGTTCGGGTTTTCGATGGTGAACCCGCCGCCCATCATGTTTTGTTTATAATCGATCTGAACACCTTCTAAGACCGGTGCACTTTCGTTATCCATAATAATCGTTACGCCATGTTGTGGATCGAGCGATTGATCATCGTCGTTCATTTCTGTATCGAAGCCCATGCCGTAGCTTAGGCCAGTACAGCCTCCACCTTTTACACCTACACGCAGGTAAAGGTTATCGCCTTCTTCTTGCTTCATCATTTCTTTTACCTGTGCTGCTGCAGCTTCAGATAAATGGATCATACATATCCCTCCATTTCACCATAATGCTACTTCTAGTATACAGTGCTCAGTCCTTAAGCTCAACAATCGAACCTTATCGGACAGATACACTCATTTCTTCAGAACGCTCTTTGTATTTTATCTGTAATATCAGATTATGCTTTTCATCAAGCTTTTGACTGTACTCTAGAACTTTTGGATGGTTTAAGCCCATTGCTACTGCTGTTTGCATCATTTTCGTTCGTAGAGATTCAATTTCGTCATTGTATCGCTGCATTTCTATACCGTCCAATGCCTGCGTCCCCTCTCTATAAGTACCTCCTTCCATTCTACATGAATATCCTTTTATTAACAAACATCTCTAAATTTGTTAACAACTGTAATAGATTCCGGTGGCAATCGTTGTTGCTGGTCCTGTCATCATCACATGGTTATCTTCTTTCCAAGTGATCTCAAGATCACCGCCTGCTAAATGGACTGTTACGGGTGTCCCTTTTTCTGTTTTATCATTTAACACGCCAGCCACTACGGCTGCGCAAGCTCCAGTTCCACACGCCTGTGTGATTCCAGATCCTCTTTCCCATACTCTGAAATGAAATTCAGAGTTTGATACAACTTCAACGAACTCTACGTTAATGCTTTCAGGAAATAGTTCATGATTTGTAAAATAAGGCCCTGCTGTTGTAAGCGGTGCTTCGTCGATGTTATCTACAAACATCACCATGTGTGGATTTCCCATCGAAACTCCGGTCATGGTAAAAAGTTCTTCATTGTAATAAACCGATTCTTTAATCACTTCATCATCAGGATTTCCTACCATTGGAAGGCTTCCTTTTGTCCATTGAGGTACTCCCATGTTGATCGTAACTGACTCTACGACACCATTTTCCTGTTGAACAACAGCATGAACAAGACCAGCTAGTGTCTCAATAGCAAAGGATGTATCTGTGACAATATTGTTCTCATACGCGTACTTCGCTAAACAACGTAAGCCGTTTCCACAGTTTTTCCCTTCTGAACCATCTTTATTGAAGATGCGCATCTTCACATCCGCTTGATCTGAAGGACAGATTAAGATCATTCCGTCGGATCCAATGCCTGTATGTACGTTTGAGACATCGATCGCGTATTGTGACAGACGGTCTTCACTGAGTTCTTGTTGGAACATGTCGATGTAAATGTAGGTGTTGCCTAATCCGTGCATTTTTGTATACGTAATTTCTGGCAATGATTTCACTCTTTCTATATATTAATTACTATTCCGAACAGCTTGCGTTGTCCAAAAATAATCGTCATCTATTTTTACGATATGAACCTTGCCGTTGCAGCAAGGCATCACTAATCGCGTTTTGATCTCTTGTAACCCCTGTTCAAAGTCTCTTTCTGTCATAGGAGTAAGGACGTTTTCACTATGACAAAAAGGGCACTCATTCACATAAACGTCGCCCATCATCCTGTCATATGGCAGTGTATGGTTGAAGCTCGTCATGCGTGCTCGCCTCCCCTTGTCAGTCATTGAAACAAGTATACAACAATACATGTGAAAAACAATATTGTTGCTTAAAGAAAAAAAGCCTCTATAAAAGAGGCTTTGAATTAAAAGATAAGCATACCAGCAATAGCTGCGTTTAGAAGGTTTGCAAGCGTACCTGCAAGGATTGCGCGCATTCCGAATTTAGCAATTTCAGGACGACGTTTTGGAGCAAGTCCACCAAGTCCTCCTAGCAGAATTGCTAGAGATGAGAAGTTAGCGAATCCGCATAGTGCGAAACTGATAATCGCAACTGACTTCTCTGAAAGGCTTCCGGTACCAATTTCAGGTCCGAAAGAAGAGAATGCTACGAATTCGTTAAGAATAAGTTTTTGACCGATATAGTTACCAGCTTGTACAGCATCTTGCCATGGTACACCGATGACGAACGCTAGTGGGGAGAAGATGTAACCAAGAATCTGTTCAATCGTGATTCCACCAAATCCGAAGAATCCACCGATTCCACCGATTAGTCCGTTAAGTAGTGCGATCAAAGCGATGAAAGATAGTAGCATCGCACCAACGTTAAGCGCTAGCTTAAGACCGTCTGATGCACCGTGTGCTGCTGCGTCGATCACGTTAACATGATCTTCGTTTCTTTCCATCTTAATCTTATCAGCCGTTTCTGATTTTTCAGTTTCAGGCATGATTAGTTTTGCCATTAACAAACCTGCTGGAGCAGCCATGAAGCTTGCTGCAAGTAAATATTCCAAAGGTACACCTAGGAGAGAGTACCCAATTAGTACAGAACCTGCAACTGATGCAAGACCACCAGTCATTACTGCGAATAGTTCTGACTTTGTCATTTTATCCAAGTATGGTTTTACAACTAGTGGAGCTTCCGTTTGACCAACGAAAATATTCGCTGTAGCAGAAAGTGACTCTGCTTTACTTGTCCCAAGAACCCAAGAGATTGCTCCACCTAGAATGCGAATGATCCATTGCATAATTCCAAGATAATAAAGAACTGAAATTAATGAGGAGAAGAAGATAATGATCGTTAATACTTGAAAAGCAAAAATAAATCCAACTTGCTCATTACCAATCAACCCACCGAATAGAAATTCAATTCCCTCATTAGCATAATTAATAATATCTTGTACGCGAAGTGCTAACCACTTCAGCGCTTCTTTACCTGTTTCCCACTTTAGAACTACAAACGCGAATGCTATCTGAATAGCCAGCGCACCAAAAACTGTGCGAAGGTTAATTGATCTACGATTCGTCGAAAAGATTAACGCGATGGCAAATAGAACAGCCATACCGCCTAAACCCCATAATATTTGCATGTTTTACACCCCTTAATTAATATTCGTACCAGTCATAAGCTTAGCGTACCCAAATCATTACCATAAGAAAGCATATATATATTAAAAGTTTGGATACAGCGCTTACAAACCCATTCTGAAATATTCGACAATTTTCGCATATTGTCCCAAAAGAAAAAGCCTGTTCTCTCTCTATCAGACTTCTTTTGACCTTTGTCATTATAACATATATCCCCTTCATGAAAAGGTTTTATTTTCGTAATTCTAGATCAGTTATAATCTTCTCTAACAGTTGATCAGGATCCGTTGAGCTCATCAAAATTCCATTCACGATAGCAAAAGCCTCTTCATAGCAGTTACCGCAATACCCTAGACAACCGTAGTCGATCAGTTCGATATTTCCATAACTTTCTAAACCCCTCCACACTTTGTTATTACTCCTTAAATTGCCACTACAAAACTCAATCGTATGCAAACGCACCCATCCCCTTACAATCCATTTCAGAATTCATATTGTAGAAAAGTAGCAGTTTCGCTATACTTTTAACTGTCGAAGCAGATCGAACTTACCTATTGCTTTTATTATAACGCGTGTATCTTCCTACTTCCTTCATTTCTTTAAATTTCATTACTACATTTTGCTAATAAAGGGATACTGCGTTATTGAATTTGTTCTTACAAAGGGGAAATTTCACATGAAAAGGCTCGTGCTTGTAGGCGGAGGATATGGGGGAATGCGTATTCTCCAGAAATTATTCGCTCAAGATTTACCAAAAGATGTATCAATAACGCTAGTTGACCGTAATCCTTACCACAGTTTGAAAACAGAATACTATGCGCTTGCGGCTGGGACAGCAAGTGATCATCATATTCGCGTTCAATTTCCAACGCATCCGAATTTGGAAGTAAAGTACGGTGAAATTACTGAATTGGATTTAAATGAAAATGTTATTCATCTGAAAGACGATGAATCAATTCCTTACGATTCCCTAGTCATCGGCTTAGGTTGTGAGGATAAATACCACAATGTGCCTGGTGCAAAAGAGCACACGATGAGTATTCAAACAATCGATTCTTCTAGAAGAACATATGAAGTTCTAAATAATCTAGGTGCACGATCGGTTGTAGGAATCGTAGGTGGCGGTTTAAGTGGGGTTGAGCTTGCAAGCGAGCTTCACGAAAGCCGACCTGATCTTGAAATTAAGCTTTTTGACAGAGGAAAGACGATCCTTTCTGCGTTTCCTGATCGTCTAGGGAACTATGTACAAACATGGTTTGAAGATCGAGACGTAACGGTTGTAAGTGAATCCAATATCACGATGGTCGAACCGAACACCCTTTATAATCATGGTGATCCTGTTCATTGTGATGCGATCGTTTGGACTGCTGGTATCCAGCCCAATCAATTAGTACGTGACCTTGATGTCGAGAAGGATGGTCAGCAGCGAATCATCCTAGATGAGCACCACAAAATCCCTGATCATTCAAACGTATTCGTTGTAGGAGATTGTGCAAGCCTTCCTTATTCTCCTAGTGCTCAGCTAGCAGAGGAACAAGCAGAACAAATCGCACTTGTTCTACAAAAGGAATGGAAGCAAGAAGCTCTTCCGAAGTTACCACCGATTAAAGTCAAAGGAACGCTCGGGTCCCTTGGGAGTAAGCATGGATTCGGTGTAATGGCGAACAGACCATTAACAGGTCGAGTTCCTCGTCTTCTTAAGTCTGGTATTCTCTGGATGTACAAAAACCATAATGGATAGAGAAAAGGCCAGTGAGAACCTCATCTCACTGGCCTTTTCATTAAGCTGTAGAAGCATGGTCATCGAGTACAGCATACAGATCTTTCAAGCGAGGGTTACCTTCTGAAATAATCTGGTGTTGAATCACGACAACTGGATAAAAAAGATCTTCCTCGATCACTTTCTCGGCAAAAGCAGCTTCTTCACCTTCTAGCTTAGAGAAAATATCTATATAACGTACGGATATGTTTCGTTCTGGGTATTTACGGGACAACGCGGCTTGTAACCAATCCGCTGTTTCTTCTGAAGATGGGAGATTGACACAACTTGCACAACGTTCACCTGCTCCATATACAAGCACTTCTTCCATGATGCAAAACGCCCTTTCTATACCATCGTATACCTTTATTGTACCTTAATCTTAATGGAACGAAAAGAACCAAAAGCCTTTTTCACATTCGTTATTGCTTGTCATCTGATTGCATGATAAATTTATAGTGATAATTATAATCATTCCACGTTAGCACATAGATTTTTTCGCTAATCATTAGTATAATGGAAGTATGAAGGGAGTCGATGAATGATGCACGAACAGGTCCAGGATGTACTTAACAAACTGCGTCCATTCCTCCTACGTGACGGCGGAGACGTAGAACTTGTAGACATCGAAGAAGGCGTTGTAAAGGTACGTTTAATGGGAGCGTGCGGCAGCTGCCCTAGTTCCACTATTACACTAAAAGCAGGAATCGAGCGCGCACTTCTTGAAGAAGTTCCAGGCGTGACCGAACTTGAACAGGTTTTCTAATAAATACACATTCATACCCTCCAATAAATTGGAGGGTATTTCTTATATCGTCAACCATTCGATTTGCCTCATCGTACTTCCCCGTTCCCCGATCAGTTCACTGAATATCCCTTTAAAAAGAGCTTCTCGATCACCCTCATGATTCACGTAGTTCAGCAATCGATGATAGATCTCTTGCTTCTCTTTAAGATTCTCTTCACTATAATACCGTTCGATCGCCTCAACATAAGCAATAGGAAATAGGATACGTGCATAGAGCAAGTTCCAATCCATCGCGTTCATGGACCTTCTCTGGTGATAGTCCCAAATAAACGATCTCACCTCATCAAAACCTGCATTCTCATCAAACAGCTTATACCGTATCCATTCTGCAAGGTCCCTAGCAGGATGATCGAGTATAAATTCAGAAGGAAGCAGAAATTCTGTATCAGCGATATATTGCGCATTATATCTTCTAAACACCAATGTTTTTACATCGAATGGATTTACTCCTGCATCGATTCCTGCATCAACAAGGTATTGAATCGCATTTTCTGATAACCCTAGATAATATGGAAACGTCTCGATGAATAACGTATCGAATTCTCTTAAAGGCTGTTCTTGTTGCATCAACGTTACACGGTATGCTTCTAGCTGATCGATTCTTCGCTGCCACCTCATTTGCCATGGCTGGACTTCAGGCAACTCACTATAGCTCGTTAATAGATTTCCTCCCTTTCTGTGAAGGAGAGCTAATCGATGTCCATCAGACTCTCTAATCGTCCGTGTTTTTAATGGGAGCTGATAAAGCGTAGCCGCTTCGTTCCCAATCGTTTCAATATACCTTCCTTTCTTTGAGGGCATCGGAAGAAGTGTCGGTTCATTCTGTTGATTATAATATTGTGAGACAAGTACATACCAGGGGAAATCTTCTTCTCGTTCTGTTTCAGCCCGTTTTAGAATGCACTCGCCCAATTCTACCGTCTGAAGCAAATATCCTCCGCTCACTCTGTATACATGATTGACCACGATTCCGTACTGGTGAAACAGCTCTCGTTCTAGCATAGTTGGCCTCCACGTTACGTCGTATATATGTAAGATATGCCCGACCGCCCATTTTGTGTATGATTTATGGGTGCTAAGAATTGTCATAGTTCCTACCTTTTAACCATATACTAATAAAACTAACAAACAACATTACCAATTTACTATAAAGTTAGGTGGGACAAGAATGGGCGAAAAACCTACAGATGGTGTAGAGAAAGCTGCTCGAGCTAAGCTAAAAGAACGAGGAGTAGAATTAGAGGACATTGCAGAGTTGGTGTATTATTTGCAAGTGAAGTATCACCCTAATCTTCAAATGGAAGAGTGTCGAACAAACGTTGATCGCGTTTTATCAAAAAGGGAAGTACAGAACGCAGTCCTTACTGGCATACAGCTTGATGAGCTTGCTGAGAAGAACATGCTCGATCAACCCCTTCAAGATATCTTGATGAAAGACGAAGGGTTGTACGGAGTCGATGAAATTATCGCGCTTTCCATCGTGAACGTATACGGATCTATCGGTTTTACAAATTACGGTTACATCGATAAATTAAAACCAGGAATTCTAGAAAAGTTGAACGATAAGTCATCAGGACTATGCCACACGTACCTTGATGACATCGTAGGAGCAATCGCAGCAGCTGCTTCAAGCCGCCTTGCCCACCGTTCAGAAAAATAATAATACGAAACGCCCCATTTCTGGGGCGTTTTCTTCATTTCCCCTATAATTCCCATTCCTTTAATGAATTCGTAGTGTACATGGGCTGCTTATCCACCAATTCTAAATGCTCTTTCGTTGTGACTCCTGTGTGAACAAGTAACGTATCTAAACCTGCCTGTATACCAGCCATGATATCTGTTCTGTAGTTGTCACCAATCATAAGCGTTTCTTCTTTTGCAGTTCCAAGTTGTTTCAATGCTTGTTCCATAATGACTGCCTCTGGCTTTCCGATAAAAATTGGTTCGACTTCAGTAGAAACTGTGATGACAGCTGTTAGTGAACCATTCCCCGGTAGTAATCCACGCTCTGTTGGGATCGCGATATCTCCATTCGTTGAAATGAAAGTTGCACCGTTACGAACAGCGATACAAGCCTTCGCAAGTTTCTCATATGAGATTTCTCGATCGATTCCAACAACAACATAATCTGGATTTTCATCTTGAAGCGTCAACCCTTCATCCTTAAGAGCATCACGAATTCCTTCTTCACCGATTACATACACAGATGCATCCCTTTTTTCATTCGAAATATAGTTAGCCGTCGCCATGCTTGTTGTGAACACGTGGTCTCTCGTACATGGAACGCCAAATTCAACAAGCTTCTCTGCTACTTGCTCTTTTCGCTTTGACGAGTTGTTCGTCACAAATAAGTATGGAATTTGCGCGGCCTCAAGTTTTTTCACAAAATCTACTGCTTCTTGAATCTTTTCAGTGCCACGATACATCGTACCGTCTAAATCGATTAAATACCCTTTATACTTCTTCATATTTCCTACCTCCACTCAACAATGTAAAAACCGCTTCCTTATTGAAAGCGGTTACCGGCTAGGACTCTTCAGGCATAAAAGCTGAAACAGCCCCAAGCTCTTCATTTAAATATTTTCTTACTTGATTTGGAAATGCTTCAAGAACGTTCATGTTTTTCGTTAAGTTCTCTTCAAGAACATTATGATCAATATTCGTAAAATCTTGCATAAGTATTTTACGCATCACGACAACTTGTTTTAAAGGTTCACTGCTAGTTGCAGGGACCACGCATTCATCAGTAAGAATCTCAATGATATCTTCGTAACTACCAGGATCCCGCATAATAAATCCATCGATGATCGTATTCCCAACATCAATAATGCTTTCTATAACTACATGGTGAAGTCTTTCTAACGCTACTTTTTCTAAATCTGTCTGGAAAGAGCTTTCCTTAAAAAGCGAAAGGTTTCTTTCTAGGAAAACAAGCTGTTCCTCAATTTTTCTTCGATCTACAAAATACATATCGTTATCCCCTACCTTTATTACGATGAGAACTGAGTATAGTTTATCATAATCTAAGATGAGAAAGCATACATGAAGGAATTTGAGAATGCTTCAGAGTTTGGTATGATAATAATAAAAGCGAGAGGGTGTGTCGAATATGATTGAAGATGATCAGTTTATCTATGATGAAAAAGAAAGTACCGATTCTAGGTTCGTTTGCTTTATGGGACACAATCATCGGTTTGACCTTTGCATCGTGAAATCTGACCGATTTTATGGGAAGTCACTCGTTTTGGATATTCAAGGTGGAAAATTTGCGATCGTAGGACAAGACGATCTTGATGAGCCTGGATATCTTGAGCACGCTTATACGCTTAACGAAGAAGATGCTGAAGAGCTAAGGGAATTTCTTCGCGGCGCACTTGTTTAATAAAATTTCTTGAATATGAATACACTACCTGTTGAAGGTGGTGTTTTTTCATGTTTTTATACGATGACGATGATGAAACGTATACAGACTTTGCGAATGTTGAGAAAGGGAGAAACTATGTTCTTCCAGAGGATACACCTGAGGGCCCGTACGGCTCTCCAGTAAACAAAAAGCTTGGCAAAACCTCTCCGTGGAGGGAAGGGCAACGTTCCTATAGTGCGTTTAACTACGAAAACAAAAATCTTCATCAGGACCTTCCTCGTCAAGATCCTGCTTCGCATCCTCCGCATGATGATCCAGATCGGGAGTCTGAGAAGCCTTATAAAGCATAACAAAACCCTCCACAATCGGAGGGTTTTGTTATGCTTCTTGATATTGCTTTTTCGGCTTTTCTTTCTTTTGTTTCCTCAGTACGAAATAAGGGCAGCCAAAATTGCAATACTCATATAGGTAATCAAGAACTGTGCTGTATTTAGTATCGAATGTGGCTTTCTGGTTACGATCCTCAAAAAACCCTTTTAACCTCAATTGGCCATATCCCCAGTCACCAACGATGTAATCATACTTATCGAGTATTTCGCTGTAACGATTTTGGAATGCTTCTTCGTTCCAGCCTTCCCGTTCTTCTTTTACCAACTCATAGGAGTGTTGATTAACTTTTATCATGATACTTCCCTCACTTTGATATGGCTCGTTATCATAATCATACCTTTTTTATTCTAAATGTCCAAGTATTGCTAGGAAAAAAGATCATACAATCGGGTGATGATAACAGTATGGAGGTGAATCTTTTGAAAAAGCAAATCATGCTTATTATCCCGCTTGTATTCGGCCTAGCTGCTTGTCAGGGTGAAGAAGCTACGGATCCATTCGATCACGCGGATTTAACACCCATTAAAACGGACCCTGAAGAGTACGGAATGAACCAAGCGAATACACAGAACAAAGCCAAAAAAGGCGAATTTGGGTATGTTCGACATTCAAGAAATACGAACAACATGAAGTCAGCACGGAAACCGTCAAACGTTGTTTACCTTGATCGTGATCGCCTGGCTGATATGATTAGCTCGATGGCTATTCAACTCCCTTATGTTCATGATACAGCTGTTCTTGTAACCGATGAAGAAGTATTGATTGGATACAAAACAACGACAAAAAATCGTGATGCAACAGCCGATCAAGTAAAGAAAACAGCTTTATCGGTTATTCCAAGATATTATCATGTCTACGTTTCTGATATGGAAGGCATGATTCCTGAGATTGAACGTTATGAGAGCGGTTCTACTGCTAATGGTCAAATGGACAAGAGCATCGATCAGACTATTGCTCAAATGAAAAAAGCACCACAGGGCAAAAAAGTAAGTGATGGAGAAAACGAAAACGGCGAGATGACAGGTGAAGCGAACGACGAGTTAAATGATATGCAAGGAAAAGAAATGAAGAATGAATAACAAAATCGGCCCTGTAGAGGGCCGATTTCATTTTCTTTAATTTGTTGCTTCTTTTGCAGCATTAACCTGTTCATCTGCATGGTACGATGAACGGACCATCGGGCCAGATTCACAGTGCTTAAAGCCTTTTTCAAGTGCAATATCTTTTAGTTCAAGGAATTCTTGTGGAGTCCAGTACTTCATAACCTTTAGATGCTTTTTAGAAGGCTGTAGGTACTGACCTAGCGTAACGATATCAACATCATGCGCACGGAGATCGTCTAGGGTTTGAATGATTTCTTCCTTCGTCTCACCAAGACCAAGCATGATGCTTGATTTAGTAGGTATGTTAGGGTTCATTTCTTTTGCTCGTTGTAAGAATTCAAGTGTACGACGATATTTTGCTCGAGCTCGAACTCTTGGAGTCAGTCTCTCAACTGTTTCAATATTATGGTTCATGATGTCTGGTTTTGCATCCATCAACGTTTTCAGTGCTTCAAATTGGCCACCCATATCTGATGGAAGCACTTCGATGGAACAGAATGGATTCTTTCTTCTAATCGCACGAACCGTCTCAGCAAAGACAGCAGCTCCACCATCTTTTAGGTCATCTCTCGCAACAGCAGTAATAACAACGTGCTTTAGACCCATCATTTCTACGGAATCTGCAACTCGCTCAGGCTCAGCCCAGTCAAGTTCAGTTGGTAATCCAGTTTTAACGGCACAGAAACGGCACGCACGCGTACAAACATCTCCAAGAATCATAAATGTCGCTGTTTTTCTTTCAGCCCAGCACTCATGAATATTAGGACAACGAGCTTCTTCACAGACTGTATGTAAGTTCTTTTCGCGCATCATTTTCTTAAGACCTTTGTAGTTCTCATTCGTATTTAATTTTATTTTCAACCATTCCGGTTTACGCAAATGTTCTTCTTTTTTTGTCATGTTTATTCACCCCACCATTCCTTTTCTGTATTAAAGAATAACATACCTAATATGGATGAATCTAGGAAAAGTCGGAATCTAATGACGATTGTCCCATATTTCCTTTCCATTATTTAGACCTAATGAATTACCACAGGAAAACCACACTATATATAACGACATTTAACGAAAGGAGAAGAATCGTGAGAAAATACAGCTTTCTTATCCTTATTCTTTTCTTCCTATTTCCTGCGAGTTATTCTGCTGCTGAACAAAATGACGACGAGCTAAGAAAAGCTCGTATGATGCTCTTTAATAATATGGAAACTATCACCCAAATCCCTTGGTATGTCTATGCCGGAATCGATCAGTATGAAAGAAGTATAAGAAGATCACGGAACGATATCCCTAGAGAAACGGGTGCCATTGCAATCAATATATCGCCTGAAGAATGGGCAGGAGGTGCTAATCCTAATAAGGAGGATACCTCACCTGAATCAATCTCTTTCTTCGGAGGAATCGGTTTAGATGGTAATGAAGATGGAAAAGCAAGTCGAACAGATGATGAAGACCTACTGTTCACGATCGGTTCGTTTCTACAAAAGTATGGTACAAACATGGAAGATATTCGCATCGGCTTATGGGATTATTATCAACGAGATCAAGCGGTCAGAACGATTAATAGCAACTGCTTAGTTTACAAAACCTTCAATACACTAAAACTTGAGAAACATGCCTTCCCTGTACCGCTCACTGCGAATTACAGCTATCGAAGCACATGGGGAGATCGTCGCGGATGGGGTGGTCTTCGTATTCACGAAGGAACAGATATTTTTGCTTCATACGGTGTTCCAGTGAAAGCAACAAGCTATGGCACGGTTGAAACAAAAGGATGGAATCGCTATGGCGGTTGGAGAATAGGTATTCGTGATATAAACGGTAACTATCATTACTATGCACATTTGAATGGCTTTGAAAAAGGAATGAATAAAGGAAGCGTCGTTCAACCAGGAGAGGTTATTGGATATGTTGGGAGCTCGGGGTACGGACCTAAAGGCACTGCAGGTAAGTTCCCTCCACACTTACACTATGGGATTTATAAAGATAATGGGAGAACCGAATGGTCTTACGATCCCTATCCTTCTTTACGCCTATGGGAGAGACAAGAGCGAATACGCAAAAATAAGAACTAACGGAAACCCGTTAGTTCTTTCTTTGATTTATTGTTTTTTAGCGACTCTTACAGCGTTCAGTATGCTTGCTGTAAGTCCACCCCATATGATTACCATGCCAACAATCATCATGAAAATTGCGCTTCCACCCATATTAACTTACCTCCTTATACTTTTCCTGTTCTACTTTTGCATCCCATTTCTTTACGCTGAATAGGATACCAACAAGAAGAGCAAATCCAGCTACGAACCAGCCACTATAAAGGATAAAGCCATCTGTGTATCCTCCATAGTTTCCTGTCTCAGTTTCAAATTGCTTAAGAAGGTTCGTTTTGAATAGATCAAACATCATGTAACCAAGCACGATTGGTGTGATGACACCAAGACACGCTTTCCACCAGTAGTTAAGCGGAATATCAGAAATGCCATTCGCATGATTTTCAAGGTCTGTAAGCTGACGTAGGAACCATGCTACCACGACTACTTCGACTAGACCTACAAATGCGATACCGAATTGGTTGATGAAATAATCTGCTGCATCAAGGAAGAACAATCCACCTTGTGTAGCAAATAAGATCGAGATAAGCGATGCAACGCCTCCACCGATCAATACAGCCTTAGTACGAGAAATGCCAAACTTCTCTGAAATACCCGCAACGTACGTTTCTGAGATTGAGATTAATGACGACAATCCAGCAAGTACGAGTGATGCAAAGAATAGGAATCCAAACAAACCATTCATCGCTGGAAACTCATTAATGATCTGAGGGAATACGACGAAAGCTAGTCCTACTCCACCACTTACAACTTCACCAACACTAACACCTTGTTGCGTAGCCATAAATCCAAGTGCTGAGAATACTCCGATACCAGCTAAAAGTTCGAAAGACGAGTTACCAAAGCCGGTAATAAATGCGTTGTTCGTAATATCAGATTTCTTCGGAAGATAGCTAGAATACGTAATCATAATAGCAAACGCAATCGATAAACTGAAGAAGATCTGACCATAAGCTGCGACCCATACGCTTCCTGACATAATCGTATCGAAGTTAGGTGTGAAGAATGCATTTAAGCCTTCAGCAGCACCTGGAAGCGTGACAGCTCTAATAACAATAATAAGGAAAAGTACAATCAATGTTGGGATAAAGATCTTGTTCGCACGCTCGATTCCTTTCTTAACACCCGCAAGAAGGACACCAAGTGTGATAATCCATACAGCAACAAGCGGAATGAATACTCCCGGTACAAGACTACCCGTTTGTCCTGGATCTACTGTTAGCTTGAGATAGTCATTGAACAAGAAGCCTTCAGTGTCTGAGCCCCAGCTTAGATTGAATGCGAAGTAACTGTAGGAAATCGCCCAGCCTATGATGACCGCATAGTACGTAGAAATAACAAATGCTACGATAACTCCCCACCAACCGAGCCATTCTGTCTTCTTGTTCATTCTGAAGAAGGAAAGTGGAGCGGAACCTCTAAACTTGTGACCAAGTGTAAATTCTAAAATAAGAATCGGAATACCCGCTGTTATTAGTGCAAATAAATAAGGTATAAAAAATGCTCCCCCACCGTTGTCATATGCAACGGCTGGAAATCTCCAAATATTACCTAGTCCGATTGCAGAACCAACAGCCGCTAAAATAAAGCCAGCTCTTGTTCCCCACTGTGCTCGTTTTTCCACATGCATTACCCCCTTAGACGTTATAACCTTCTCCCCATATTCCCCCTTCCAGAAAAAGGTTTAGACTTTTAATTAAATTCTGATTATTTTGTTTATAGTATATCTAGTACTATTGGCCATGTCAAAGTAATCTTTTAAATATTTTGTAAAATTCAGTAGAAAATTAGATACTAACGCACCTTTTTTGTAGTTTGACATAAAAAAAACAGGAGGATGGTCCCCCTGTTTACTTAATCATTAACGGCATCAACCGTACGATTTGCGTATTTTGATTTAAGGAAATAAACAACAACTGCAAACACTACCGCTGTTGCCAGTAACCCAATGACTGAGCTTCCTGTAAATCCAAGAATAAGATAACCGACGAGTGCGATTCCAGCTACGATCATCGCGTAAGGAAGCTGTGTTAACACGTGGTCGATATGATGGCTTCCTGCCCCTGTAGACGATAGGATCGTGGTATCGGAAATCGGTGAACAATGATCTCCAAACACCGCTCCTGCCAAGACTGCTGCAAGTACAGGAAGCATATATGTCGGATCTGTTGCCGCAGCAATTTCCCCTGCGATTGGTAGCATGATACCGAATGTTCCCCAAGATGTTCCTGTCGCAAATGCCATAACTCCTGCTAATAGGAATAAGATTGCCGGAAGGAACCCAATCGCAATGTGCTGATCGACAAGGCCAGCTAAATACTTACCTGTTCCAAGCGTTCCAATGATCTCGATTAACGTCCAAGCAAAGAGTAGGATATACACTGCAGGAAGCATCGATTTAATACCTTCTACAATGCCCTTACCAAAAGCAGATCCTCCCATATTCTTTAGGAAGAAGAAGATTAGAGACGTGCCTAATCCAATTAGACCACCGTACAAGAGTGAAGCTGCTACATCAGTATTTTCGAAAATTGTAAGTGGTGTTACACTAGCATCTGTTCCACTTACCGCTTGAATACCCGTAACGATCATGAAGATAACCGTTCCTGCAATCAGCATAATGATCGGCCAAGCGAGATCTGCTACTTTACCTTTTTCACTTTCTGGTAACCCAGTAGACTCTCCTGGAACAGCACCCTTTGAAGGGTCGAGCACTTCACCCGTTTTCTGAGCACGGTCTTCGTGAACCTTCATCGATTTCAGGTTAATATCAAAATAACTAACGAAGAATACCAATCCTAGTGCAAAGATTGCGTATAAGTTCATAGGAATCATTTTGATAAATGCTTCTAAAGCGCCAACACCAACGATGCTATGTGTAGTAAGAATGCCACCTATAATTGCAATAATATAAGCTCCCCAGCTTGAGATCGGAGAAATGATACACATTGGTGCTGCAGTTGAATCAATAATATAAGAAAGTTTTGCTCGTGATACTTTATGCCTGTCCGTAATTGGACGACTGACGTTCCCTACTGCTAGTGAATTAAAGTAGTCATCGATAAAGATGATAACTCCGAAGACTGCCGTTACAATTTGGGCGCCAGTTCTTGTTTTCACTCGCTTCATCGCCCATTCACCAAACGCTCGACTTCCGCCAGAAATGGAAATGAATGCAGTCATCATTCCAAGTAATAATAAGAAGAAAATAATATACATATTCCACTTATTCAGTCCACCGCTTTCAGAATCAATGAAGATTCCTTTCACGATCGCATAAACTTCTTTCAATGAACCCATGATACTCCAGTCGTTAATCATTAACGCACCAAGGACGATTCCCACCCCTAGTGAAGGTAATACCTTCCTGGTTGCCACTACCATCAATAACGCGACGAGCGGCGGAATAATCGAATAAATCGTATTTTCCATATTCACCATCCTCTGTAAATTATGGTTCACTACTTTTTGGATAAACAAAAAACGGGCTATGACAGGATATGGTCCTATCATTGCCCGTTTCACCGATACAATGTCAAGTGTCCATCCCGATCAGTAGTTCTCCATTATAAGTGGGCCTCATAATGACAGTTCGACATTTATTCAATGCCGCCCCAACAAAAATAATGTGACGATTATTTTTGCTTCGGCAGATCTCCCTTTCGATGCTGATCATGGATGTCATTCTCCCAACACGTACTAATGAGTATCTGCTCCTCTACCTCATCGTATAAGATAAGGAACATTATTTAGTTCAATACAATGTGTTATTATATCTTATTTCTACGTGCTCTGCAATCGCAAATTATTCCATTCCACTTATATCGATCGCAGGATCTGGCAGCCCAGTTCCTGACCCATTGTTATAGAAGTTCGGAACGTCTCCCTTTATAAAGGTCGCGATAACTGGTATATCCGTTGTAACAACATCAGAATCCGTTGCAAATGGGATAACTATTTTCACATGAACTTCGATATGAACGCGAATATCTACCCACGTATTATTGATTCCCACTTGTCTAATATTGTGTTTAATATCAGACTTCACTTCTCCGATCGCTGTGAATCTAACTGGAACTTTCGGACCAAAGTTAGCGAGTAATGTATTATTGAATGCCTGACCGATCGGAATGTTATGGATAATACCTTTACTTAATGGAACATCTTCATCCACTTGTAGTTCCACTCCATTTTCTTCTGCCCAGTAATCGATCGAGTTATCTTCAACGCTCTTTAAGAACTTTTGTACTTTATCTGTAGATTGAGCAAGCACTTTATTAACTGCACTTTGGTTAATCTGTACAATATCTACTTGGTTCACCGTTTCTTTTTTGATAAGTTCTTCTGTGCTATCCGCTTCTTCAACGATCTTTTTGTTGATCGCCTGGTTGATCGCAAGTGTTGCGATTCGGTTCGTCTCCGTTCTAGCGATTTCAATCAGGGTCGGCTTAATGCCTTTTTCAACGATCCATAAGCCCTGAACAGTCATAAAAATAAAAAGAATGAACGAGATCACAAACACATATCGAAAAGGAAGTGGACCTTTTCGAATAAATCTTCTTCGAGTTCGGAACAAGCGAATATCCTCCCTTCTCCTCAACATGTATATGCGAAGAAGGAAAGAAGTATGGACAATTTTCCCGAAAGAAAACCACAGCTTATTCGCTGTGGTTTGTCTTATAGCATTTTGAGCATCGCATCTCTACCGATTGTTCCTACTTTGATGCCTCTCGCCTCTGCTTCAAGGGTTACAGATTCAAGTGGTGCATCCAGCAACTGTTCGATAGACCTTACACCAACTGCTCTCCCTGCGATAATTTTGCGATCACTTAACTTTTCATTAAGCAACGCGATATCGAGTGCTCCACACATGATGTAGCCATTTTCATTTGAAACAGCAAGGAAGTTTGTTTTAGGTAGCTTCATACTGATAGCTGTAAATGGATGACCATCGATCATGATAGGTGTCATTGTAATCATGTATTCTCCGCCTCCTGACTCACAAATTGTCATTATATTTATATGAGCGCGGAGGCCTGTTTGACAATCAAAGATTAATATCTATTCTCGAGTCTCCATGCGAGCAGATCTCTTAACATTTCAGGTAGGTAATACTTTTTCCTAGCGTGCTTCATCTGCGGATAAAATTTTCCAAAGGTGAACATATCCGCAGTTGCCACTGAATATTCTTGTTCTGGAGATAGACGATTGCCATTATGAAGAATTTCTGTAACGTGATGGAGACCGTCCTCCATAATAACAGTTTTGACTTCTAGTCCATCGAATGCCATGATGCCCATAACTTCCCCTCGGAAGCCTAATCCTTTAAAACTTAAATTCACGAGTTCATCAGACATGGCATATGCAATGATTTCTCGAAGCTCGCTTCCTTTTAAGATAACTTTACATGGATTTACGGGATGTGGGCATATACGATGAAGATCTTCTCTTGAGACCTTTCCTTCCCGTAATCCCTCAAGAAGCATTCCGGAATTAATCATCCCGATATCAGCGTTGCACCATTCTCTAAGAGCAGCTGAAAGCTCATCCGGGAGAACAGAGCGCTTGAACCAATCAGCTTCTAGAGGTTGTTCAAGTCGACAAACGACCTCGTCCAATAAATTCTGTGCATTTGTTCCTAACTGATCTAGTAGCTCTTTCGTAGCTTGGTCTTCCTTATGATCACGAACAGATATAGCGTATGCTTCCTTTTCTAGCAACTTTCCATGGTCGTACTTCAATACAACTTCGCCTACATAGTTTCCGTTTTTCCCTGCTTGTGTGATCAATGTACCGTTCACAGTCATACCATGCTTAAGAACGTGATGGGTATGAGCACCTATGATTACATCTATTCCTTCTATATCATTCGCAATCCGCTCGTCATTACCAAGGCCCATGTGAGACATCAGCACGACCACATCAGCTTGCTCACGAACATCATCCACAATTTCCTGAAGCATATCCCAAGGAGATTGAATCGACCAGCCAAGGAGGCTATAGAATTGCTCATATGGAATCGTTACACCGATGAGTCCAACTTTGACCCCGTCACGTTCATCGATAACATATGGAGCTGCCCAAGTAGGTCTAGAACCATCGGAATGGAATAAGTTTGAAACAATCACTTGAAACTCAGCGTCCGTGTATAAGTCTTCAAGCTCTTCCTTTGAAAATGTGATTCCCTCATTATTGCCAATGGTCGCATAATCGTAATTCAATTTATTTAAAAGATGTACATTCCCTTTTCCTGACGTTCCTTCAGTAATGGGGTGAACTTTATCCGCGTGATCTCCTAGATCTAATAATAAGTAGCGATCTTCATGGTAATCATGAATTCTTTTTCTATCTTTTATATACCTAGCCACTTTGGGCCAATTCTCAAAGTGACTGTGCAGGTCGTTCGTATAATATAAATGTATCTTTTTTGAAGTCAAGACACTCTTCCTTTCTTAACCCGTCATTCCCTGCCAGACCAATCGTATCCCGACGAGAATTAGCATCCACCTTAAAATAACGACAATCGTATTATCTGACAGTTTCTGATTAATGAAAGAGCCACATTTCGCCCCAATCCAGGCGCCCGGAACTAATCCAATCAACAAAAATCCGGCAATATTCCCAAGGGCTAGATGAGTTGCCGTGCCGATTATACTTGAAAGAAAGATCATAAACATCGAAGTAGCCACTGCAACAGATGTCGGAAAACCGAATAGTAAAATCATAGCAGGTACCATTAATGAGCCTCCACCAATTCCAAACAACCCTGAAAGAACCCCAACACTGAACGAAACCAGTAAAGCAACTGTCGCTGAGAATCGGTATTCACTAGCATTTCCATTGGAATCGGTAATCGTTCGAGTGAATCGGCCATTCAACTTCAACGGCCGTAAACGACCCCTTACCATTAATAATATGGAAACAAGCACCATAAATACCCCAAAATACATAGAAAATTGATCAACCGCGATAAATTTATTCAACCAGGCTCCTGCGATTGCACCAGGACCGCTCCCGAGAAAGAATAATCCGCCACTTTTATAATCGACGGTCTTCTTTTTCATGTAAGAGAGCGTTGAAGATAAACCGATGGCTACAAGAACCACGATAGAGCTCCCTACAATGAGCTGTGGGGTTAAATTCGGAAGCCAATCCGTATATTTATCAATGATCAAGAGCCCCGGCACAATAACGATTCCGCCACCAAGTCCAACTAGACTTCCGATTGTTCCTGCAGCTAGTCCGATAACAAATAATAATACCCAAGTTAGCATGTAAGAACTCCTTATTAATCAAAAAGATCAAGCTGTCTTGGGTTAAGATTCGTATACTCAATGTCTAGCATTCGAATCATCTCTTTTGCATTCCCTGACGCATGACCACCAGAATTGTTATTGAATAGTATAGTCACATTCTTACATTCTTTACGTAGCTTCTCAATTCTATCTTTCCATTCCTCTAGCTCTTCTTTATCATAATCATACAAATAGCGAACTTCTCGCCACTTCTGGCTATTTCCAGGGTTACGCCATCCGTTTACATTTCTACCATGCAGCCGAACAAGTACGTCCTTATTAGAGATCGTTTCCATCACGATCGGAATCGATCCTTCTCCAGCTTGCGGCTCATCGCAGATGGAATGAATATAGCCTTGTTCCTCGAGAAAGGACAAAGTCTTCTCACGAAATGCTTCATGGTACCAGGACTGGTTCCTGAACTCAACCGCACAAGGGATGTCTCCCATCCTTTCTTTACAATCTCGCAAAATGTTCACGTTATCTTTGTTCACATCAAACCATGGTGGAAACTGAAAAAGAACCATGGCGAGCTTCCCAGAACGTTGTAATGGCACGATCGACTCCTTGAACGCAGTGAACATATCGTCTCTCGTTTCAAACGGAATCTCTCCTCGCTCATGCCCTGTCATACCTTGATATGCTTTCACAACAAACTGAAAACCCTCAGGCGTCTCATTCGCCCACTTCTCATAATTTCTGATAGGTTGTACCGCATAGAAAGAAGAATCCACTTCCACCACAGGGAAATGGGAACTATAAATCGATAGTTTTTCATTGCTCTTTACACCAGGAGGATACAAATCATCATGATCTCCCCAACCTGTAACACCTATGTAAATCATCAAATCCTTCCCTTCTACCTCACTCCTTCTATTTTCTGATTTTAGAGAAGAAATAGCAAGGGAAAAGACATGAAAGGCGGAGACGAGCGTTTAGAAACGGAGATATTGGAACTCTTGAAATAGAACACGCTTTTTGTGTTCTGTTGAAAGAGTGAAATATCGTAGTTTCTGCGAGTCGCAGCTAGACACGAAAAGCGGAGGTGGGCGCGCTTTAAATCCGTAGGATGTTGGAGCCCGTGAGGTTGAGACGCTTTTTGTCTCATCCGAAGGGGCGAAACAGCCGTAGGATTTGGCCCACGTAGCTAGACATGAAAAGCGAAAGGGGGCGCTTAGACCCGACAAGCGCTGGAGGCCTTTCGACTGAACACGCTTTTTGTGTTCATGTGAAAGAGTGAAGCGATCGAGGATCTGCCCACCGCAGCTAGACACCGAAATGCGGAAGGGCGCGCTTAGACCCGACAAGCGCTGGAACCTTTTCGATTGAACACGCTGTTCACCTTCAAACGAAAAGGTGAAGTAACCCCAAGAACTGCACAACTACTATCTATTGTAAATCCCCAGGATCTATTATATATTGTAATTGATAATGATAATCAGTACTGTTTACTTTCTGGGGAGGACTGTAAATGCCAAATATAGAAGTTTTTGATGTAACGGTAATTGGAGGAGGTCCTGCAGGACTTTACTCTGCGTTTTATAGTGGGTTAAGAGAATTAAAGGTCAAGATTATCGAATTCCAGCCTCATTTAGGAGGCAAAATTCACGTTTACCCAGAGAAAATGATTTGGGATGTAGGTGGGCACAAGCCCCTTCCTGGTGCTCAACTCATCGAATCTCTCGTTGAGCAAGGATTAACATTCGACCCAGAAGTAGTCTTAAATACAAAAGTTGAATCCATTACTAGAGATGAAGATGGACTATTCATCTTGAAAAGTTCTGAAGGAGAGAAACATTACTCTAAGACCGTAATCATCGCAGTTGGGAGCGGCATTCTAAAGCCACAAAAACTAGAGATTCAAGGTGCTGAACGGTTTGAAGTATCGAACTTGAATTACACAATTAAGTCTCTTCAGCATTTCAAGGATAAAACGGTTGTCATCTCAGGCGGTGGTAACGCTGCGATCGATTGGGCAAACGAACTACTTCCTGTCGCAAAAAAAGTATATCTTACGTATAGAAAAGATACACTTAGCGGGCACGAAGCTCAGGTCTCAAAGCTTAAAGATAGCTGTGCAAACTGCATCTTCAACACTTCAATTTCTAAACTGATCGCTTGTTGTAACCATGAAACGATTGAACAGATCGAGTTGACCAACCATGTAACAGGTGAAATTTCTTATCTTCCGATCGATGAAGTTATTATTAATCATGGATATGAGCGCGATTCTTCGTTAATTGGGAATAGTGACTTAGATATTGTACTCGTTGACCAATTCTTTATCGAAGGAAATTCAACTAGCGAGTCATCTATCCCTGGGTTATATGCAGCAGGTGATATATTAAAACACGATGGCAAACTAAACTTAATTGCAGGTGCTTTTCAAGATGCTGCAAACGCTGTAAATAAAGCGAAACAATTTATCCAGCCTGAAGCCCAAGCTGCTGGAATGGTTTCTTCTCATAATGAAGTTTTCAAAGAAAGAAACCGAGAGCTAATCAAACAGATGATATAAAAAAGGAGCCAGAAATGGCTCCTTTACTTTTTGGCTAATAAATACATAAAGTATGGTGCTCCGATTATTGTAACGATGATTCCAGCAGGAATTCCGCTAGGGTCTAGGATCACCCTCCCAATCGTATCCGCAGTAAGAAGCAAAATACCACCTAATAATGCAGTGATCGGTAGAAACGCTTGATGACGAGGTCCAACAAGTGACCTGGATATGTGCGGTGCCATCAATCCTACGAATGCGATTCCTCCACTTACTGCTACAGATGCAGACGCTAGCGCAACGGCAATAATAATGAGAACGATTCGTTCTTTACCAATATTCACACCTACACCGATCGAAACATTTTCATGAAGCGTCAATGTATTTAAGACGTTAGACTTCATAAGCACAATCGGGAATAAAATCAAAATCCAAGGTGCTAATGAAAGAACAAATACCCAGTCGTCTCCCCATATACGCCCTGCCATCCAATTAGCCATGAAAGCATGATCCTCCATGTCTAATCGAGTAGTTAGCACTAATGTTGCCCCGTATAACGCAGCTGCTAAACCAACTCCGATCAATACAAGCCTTGTTGGTTCAACACCTTCACCTTTTATGTATGACATCACATAAATAATAGCAGCTGTTGCCATTCCACCAGCCAATGCAAAGAGTGGCAGAATATATAGGAAGCTAGTAGACTCAACGGAGAAGAACATAATATAGACGACGATCATCAAACCTGCTCCTGCATTTATCCCTAGAATACCAGGATCAGAGAGTGGGTTCTTCGTAATACTCTGCAAGATGGCACCAGATACTGCAAGTCCCATTCCTGCAAGTACCGCTACGAAAATTCTTGGCATCCTGAATTGAAACAAAATCAAATTCTCTCGCTGTGTTCCTTGTCCGATGATTGTACGAAAGAGTTCACTAGGCGTTAACGGCGCATATCCTGTTCCAATACTAATAATGATAGCTAGGACTAATAACACTACGGCAGTAATCAAAGTGATTCTAAAGCGTTTGACCTGTTGTGCGTTCATCATGATCGTTTCCTTCCCCCTTTTCTAGCGAGGTAAAGAAAGAAAGGAACTCCAACCATTGCTACCACTGCTCCTACAGGTGTTTCATATGGCGCATTTACTGTTCTCGCAAACGTATCTGCTAAAACTAACAGTACACTACCAAAAATAGCTGAACACGGAATAATCCAGCGATAGTCTGTTCCAACAAGAAAACGGACGATATGCGGAACGAGTAACCCAACAAAAGCAATTGCGCCCGCAAGTGACACAGCAGCTCCTGCAAGAATCAATACCACGGTCATCAAAACCGCCTTCGTCACTAGCGTGCGTTGTCCAAGACTTTTGGCTAGGTCTTCACCAAAACTAAGAATTGTAAGCTGTCGCGAAAGCATAATTGAAACCATCATTCCAATCACAGCAACGGGAACAATAATCTTCAACTGTGTCCAGTTCGTTCCTGAAACACCGCCCGCTGTCCAAAATGCAAGGTCTTGAGAGAGTTTGTAATAAATTGCAACGCCTTCTCCTAATGAAGAAAGCAGTGCAGACACAGCTGCACCTGCTAACGTAATACGTATAGGAGATAGCCCTCCCCTTGTCATTGAACCTAAACCGAATACTAATCCCGCACCCACTCCAGCTCCTACAAAAGAAAGAAGCATAACTGTGAAATAGGATGAGCCTAAGTTAAAGGCAAATACTAAAGCGAGGGCCAAACTAGCCCCAGCATTCAAACCGAGCAAGCCTGGATCTGCAAGGGGGTTTCGAGTCATGCCTTGCATAATCGCACCACTGACAGCGAACGCACCCCCGACCACAGCAGCTCCAAGTTCTCTTGGTAAGCGGAGGCTCATAATAATTCGGTCGGTTTCTCTGCTAGCGTCATAATTAAATATAGCTTCCCAAACTGAACGGAAATCAATCTTTGCAGCTCCAACTGAGACTGCAAGCCCTATACTCAATACGAGTAGCAAACACCCTAACAATAAGATGGTCATTCCAACCTGAGGCCTCGAATACACTTTTACATCATTTATAACCTTCGTTTTCGTTTTGAACATATAAACTATCCCTTTATGAAACGTCTATTCATTCTTTTTTCGTTAATTCTTCGACGATAAACTCCAATTCTTTCTCTAGAGAGATCGGATCATTAAAATAGAAGGATTCTGAATCAAACTTGATCGCATTTCCATTCTTCACTGCAGGAAGCTCTTTCCAAACGTCAGACTCCATAAATGAGTTATCCGGATTAGCAGCTCCAGTTCCAACGAAAATGTAGTCTCCTGCATAAGTAGGGATCACTTCCGTAGAGATAGCTTTCCAACCTGGTCCAAAGACATCTTCTTTTAGCTTCTTAGGTGCTTTTAATTCTAGAGCTTGATAGATAACTTCTGTGCCGCGGCCCCAGTTTTCTCCGTAAACATACATGTCTTTTCCGTATGCTTCCATGACCATGAATGTTTTGTCTTCACCAATTGCTTCATATACTTTTTTACGAGCTTGTGCAGCTTTTTTCTTCCAATCTTCTACCCATGCTTTCGCGTCTTCTTCCTTCCCAACAATCTTACCAATTTCCACGTGTTGTTCCATATAATCATACTTATCATACGACATCGTTACAGTTGGCGCGATTTCTTCATATTTCTTTAGATTCTTATCATCTGAATACGTAATGATGAGATCAGGATTTAGTTCTAATAATTTTTCGTAAGAATCAGCAGTAACAACTTCTACATCTTCTAGTTTGTCACCATAAAATTTGTTGGATTTTGGATATTCATTTACTGCGATTGGCGTAATGCCTAATTCTAACAGGTTCCCTGCGTATGTAGCTGCAAGCATTGCAACGCGTTTTGGTTCAGCCGGCACTTCAACTTCTCCATTTTCGCCTTCATATATTCTTGTCTCTTGTTTTGACTCTTTTTCTTCTGTACTCGATTCTCCTGATGGTTGATCTGAACAAGCTGCTAGTGCGAATACAAATACAAGTGCCGTCAAGCTTAGTAGAAACTGTTTCAATCCTTTTGTCATGTTGTTCTTCCTCCTGAATTGTATGATAATAAGAATCATTCTCATATAGTAGAAAAAAAGAAAGGCGATTACGCCAAATTCTTCTCGTACTGCTCACTCTTCACAAGATCGTAAGTAAGACATACAGGCTTTCTCGTTCTTGGATCGACCCCGATCTCAGCATCGATATTGAACACATCAAAAAGAACTTTATGCGTCATCACTTCTTCTGCTTTTCCTTCTTTTACAATCGAGCCTTCTTTCATAGCAACCATATGATGAGCAAATCTTGCGGCATGGTTTAAATCGTGAATGACCATAACAATTGTACGTTTCTCATCACGGTTCAATTGATGCAATAACTCGAGTACTTCTAATTGATGAGACAAGTCTAAATAGGTTGTAGGTTCATCTAGCAAGATGATGTCTGTTTCTTGCGCCAACGCCATCGCAATCCATACACGCTGCCTTTGACCACCAGAAAGAGCATCTACAGGGCGTTCTTTATAGTCAAGAATACCTGTCACGCTAAGCGCCCAGTCAATCACGTTGTAATCCTTTTTCGTTAGTTTACCGAACCCTTTTTGATATGGATATCTACCATATGAAACAAGTTCTCCAACAGTAAGTCCATCAGGTGAATCTGGAGCTTGCGGTAAAATTGCCATCTTTTGAGCAATTTTCTTTGTCGACTCTTTACTGATGCTTTTACCATCTAAATAAACTGTTCCAGACTTCGGATTGAGAATGCGTGATAACGCTTTTAGAACTGTTGATTTCCCACAGCCATTCGGACCAATGATCGTAGTGATCTCTCTATCCGGAATATCGATTTTTAAATTCTTCACGATCTCCCTCTCACCATAAGCAACCTTTAAATCCTCAGCATATAGTCTAGACATGCTACCACTCCTTAGAAATTCTCAAGTTATACTGAACCAAACTTATCTAAATGAAAATGATTATCAATGTCATAGTTTATTCTAGTTGAAACGTTTAAGAGTGTCAACCTAATTCCTATTGCTAACACATTAAATGCTCTATGTCATTTTTCTTATGTCTATAGAAACCAATAAAAAAAGACCCTGGAATGTATCCAGGGTCTACTTGTATTTAACCGATTGAACCTTCCATTTCGAATTTGATAAGACGGTTCATTTCTACCGCATATTCCATTGGAAGTTCTTTTGTGAATGGCTCGATAAAGCCCATTACGATCATTTCTGTTGCTTCTTCTTCTGAAACCCCACGGCTCATTAGATAGAAAAGCTGTTCCTCAGAAACCTTCGATACTTTCGCTTCGTGTTCAAGTGAAATGTTATCGTTAAGGATTTCGTTGTAAGGAATTGTATCAGAAGTAGACTCGTTATCCATGATAAGCGTGTCACACTCAACGTTAGAGCGAGCACCTTCAGCTTTACGGCCAAAGTGTACGATACCACGGTACGTTACTTTACCACCTTGTTTTGAGATGGACTTAGAAACGATTGTAGAAGAAGTATTCGGAGCAAGGTGAATCATCTTAGCACCTGCATCCTGATGCTGTCCTTTACCAGCTAGGGCGATGGAAAGTGTCATTCCACGTGCGCCTTCGCCTTTTAGAAGAACGGCTGGATACTTCATCGTAAGTTTTGAACCTAGGTTACCATCGATCCATTCCATCGTTGCGTTTTCTTCTGCAACTGCACGCTTTGTAACGAGATTGTAGACGTTGTTAGCCCAGTTCTGGATCGTAGTATAACGGCAGTAAGCATCCTTCTTAACAACGATTTCAACAACAGCACTGTGTAGTGAATTCGTTGTATAAACAGGAGCTGTACAACCTTCAACATAGTGTACAGAAGAACCTTCGTCCGCGATAATAAGCGTACGCTCGAACTGCCCCATATTTTCTGAGTTAATACGGAAGTATGCTTGTAGTGGAGTATCAACTTTTACGCCTTTTGGAACATAAATGAATGATCCACCAGACCATACTGCAGAGTTAAGAGCAGAGAACTTATTATCAGTTGGAGGAATTGTTTTAGCGAAATGTTCTCTGAACAATTCTTCGTTTTCTTTAAGAGCTGTATCTGTGTCCTTAAAGACAATCCCCATGTTCTCAAGGTCTTCTTGCATGTTGTGATAAACGACTTCGGATTCGTACTGAGCAGATACACCTGCGAGGTACTTTTGCTCAGCTTCAGGAATTCCAAGCTTATCAAACGTTGTCTTAATTTCTTCTGGTACTTCATCCCATGATCTTTCAGACTTCTCAGAAGGCTTTACGTAGTACGTAATCTCATCAAAGTCTAAATCAGCAAGGTCGCCACCCCACTGAGGCATAGGCATGCTATAAAACGTTTCAAGAGATTTCAAACGGAAATCAAGCATCCACTGTGGTTCATCCTTAATTCGAGAAATTTCTTTAACGATATCAGGAGTCAAGCCACGCTGTGAGCGGAAAATTGAAACGTCTTTATCACTAAAACCATATTGGTAATCGCCAACTTCAGGCATTTTTTTAGCCATAGTATTTCCCTCCTAGACATATTACATGTCAGTGTTTGGCTTACGTTCTCTTTCCATCATTCTAGTATGAATAAGCATCTATTACAACACCTGGAAAGGGGTTAAGCCTCGTTGTTCTGTTCCTTAAACCCTTTCTCCATTGCTTTCCAAGAAAGTGTTGCACATTTGATACGAGCTGGGAATTTTGATACACCTTGAAGAGCTTCAATGTCACCTAGATCGAATTCTTCATCGTCGTAGTCTTTTCCTTGCATCATATCAGAGAAGATCTTAGACATACGGAGAGCTTCATCAACTTCAAGGCCTTTAACAGATTCCGTCATCATGGAAGCAGATGCTAATGAAATTGAGCAGCCTTCTCCAATGAATTTTGCCTCTGATATCTTACCTTCATCCACTTTCAACTGAAGCTGAATCGCGTCTCCACATGTTGGATTGTTCATATTTATTTTTAGGTCGCCTTCTTCAAGCTCCCCTTTATTTCTAGGGTTTTTATAATGATCCATAATGACCTGTCGATATAACTGGTCAAGATTGTTAAAAGACATGACCAAAAAACTCCTTTGCTTTTTGTAAACCTGCTACAAAAGTGTCCACGTCTTCTTCAGTGTTATATAAATAGAAGCTAGCACGAGCTGTAGCTGATACCTCTAACCACTTCATGAGTGGCTGAGCACAATGGTGTCCTGCTCGAACAGCAATTCCTTCAGTATCCAGCACTGTTGCCAGATCATGAGGGTGAACATCGGCACTGTTGAACGTTACTACGCCAGCACGTTCTTCAGGACCATAAATCTCGACACCTTCAATTTCAGACATTTGTTTCACTGCATAGTTAGCAAGGTGCTGTTCATGAGCTTTAATGTTATCCATTCCGACTTCATTCAAGAAGTCGATTGCAGCACCAAGGCCGACTGCTCCTGCAATGATAGGAGTGCCTCCCTCAAACTTCCAAGGTAGATCTTTCCACGTTGAGTCGTAAAGACCAACGAAGTCAATCATTTCTCCACCGAATTCAAACGGCTCCATGTTTTCAAGGTGATGCTTTTTACCGTATAGAACACCAATACCTGTCGGACCACACATTTTATGTGCAGAGAATGCGAAAAAGTCGCAATCAAGGTCGTCGACATCGATTTTCATATGCGGTGTACTCTGTGCACCATCCACTACCATCACAGCACCATTACGGTGAGCGATCGCAGCGATTTCCTTGATTGGGTTGATCGTACCCAAGACGTTTGACACATGCATAACTGAAACAATTTTCGTGTTTTCTGTTACTGTATTTTCTACATCTTCAAGTGAAATCGTTCCATCTTTTTGGAGAGGAATATATTTGAGTGTAGCACCAGTAGCTTTAACAACTTGTTGCCACGGAATGATATTACTATGGTGTTCCATCGGAGTGATGACGACTTCGTCACCTTCTTGAAGGTTTGCACGGCCATAGCTTGATGCAACCATGTTAAGCGCAGTTGTCGTTCCACGAGTGAAGATAACCTCTTCAGTAGAAGAAGCATGGATAAACTCACGAACCTTCTCACGTGCGCCTTCATATGCATCAGTAGCATGCGTACCTAACGTATGAACTCCACGATGGACGTTAGAATTGATTTCTTTATAGTAACGCTCAACTGCATCGATGACTTGCTTAGGCTTTTGAGACGTTGCAGCACTATCAAGATAAACAAGAGGTTTCCCATTCACCTCTTGATGTAAAATGGGAAACTGCTTGCGTATATCCTGGACATTGAACATTAATTTACTTTCCTTTCGGTTACCTCGATCGCACGGTTTTTAACACCTTCGATTGGAAGTTCGTTAATAACCGGAGCAAGGAATCCGTGGATAATTAAACGTTCTGCTTCTTTACGGCTGATTCCGCGACTTTGTAGATAGAAGAGTTGAAGTGGATCTACTTTACCAACAGATGCCGCGTGTCCAGCCATAACGTCATCTTCATCGATGAGAAGGATTGGGTTTGCATCCCCTCTAGCCTTTTCATTCATCATAAGAACGCGTTGAGTCTGGTCACCATTTGATTTCGTAGCGCCGTGCTCAATCTTCGTAACTCCATTGAAAATTGCGCTCGCACTATCTTTTTGAACACCGTGAACAAGAAGAACACCTTCTGAGTTTTTACCGTGATGGAAAATCTCATTTGTGAAGTTCTGCTTCTGATTACCACGACCGATCGTAACCGTCTTAGAGTCAGCAGTAGAACCGTCACCAACAAGGTTAGTCGAGTTCGTTGAAACTGTATTACCGTCATTCATCTGAGCAAGTGCCCAATCAATGTTTCCGTCACGAGCAACATTTGCACGACGGTTAACGTACGTTGTTACGCCTTTTGCGAAGTTATCAACTGATCCGAACGTTACGCGAGCATTTTGACCAACATGAACTTCAGCAATAATGTTAGCTACTGATTCAACGTCATGAGAATAAGATAGATAGTTCTCTACGTAAGTTACAGAACTGTTGTCTTCAGCAACGATAATCACGTGGTTGAATAGACCTGCTTCAGGGTCTTCTTGCCAGTATAGAGCTTGGACTGGAACGTCTACATCCACGTTGCGTGGCACGTATAGGAACGTTCCTCCATTAAGAAGTGCTGTATGAAGTGCTGTTAAGCGGTGTTCATCCACTTTTACAACGTCTTTCATGAAGTACTTCTCAACAAGTTCACTATGATTCTGAACAGCTGTTTGAATGTCTGTAAAGATAACGCCTTTATCTTTAAGTTCATCAGAAAGCTGACTGAAAACTGGCGTTGAGTTACGGTGCACGAGAAGGTTACCTGATTGCTGATCTTTTGCAACTAGGTCCTTAATATCTTCTGGAAGTTCATCCAAAGAAGAAATTCCTTCTGTCGGTACATCGTGTTTAAAAGAAGTGAAATTAAATTTATCTATTTTCGTCTTATCAGGTTTTGGCATAGGAAGGTTTGTTGATTTCTCTAGTGCCATAAGTCGAAGCTGTGTAAGCCACTCAGGCTCCTGTCGCTTCTCTGAAAAAGACCGAACATAATCTTGATCGAATGCAATCTTCGTATCCACTGACATTGTCATCCTCCTTACTGCTTACGCTTCTTGGCCAACTGTTTCGTCTTTGATACCTAGTTCTTCTTTAATCCAATCGTAACCTTCTGCTTCAAGACGCTGAGCTAGTTCAGCACCGCCGGACTTCACGATACGTCCCTGCATCATTACGTGGACTTTGTCTGGAGTAATATAGTTTAGAAGACGCTGGTAGTGAGTGATGATCAAGCAACCAAACTCTTCGTTACGCATAGCGTTTACACCTTTAGAAACAACCTTAAGAGCGTCGATATCTAGACCAGAGTCAATTTCATCAAGAACGGCAATCTTTGGTTCAAGCATCATAAGCTGTAGAATTTCGTTACGCTTCTTCTCACCGCCTGAGAATCCTTCGTTAAGGTAACGCTGAGCAAATTCTTCGCCCATATCAAGGTCAGCCATTTTGCTGTCTAGCTTTTTGATGAATTTCATTAGAGAAATTTCATCGCCTTCTTCACGACGAGCATTGATTGACGTACGTAGGAAATCAGCGTTTGTTACCCCGCTTACTTCACTTGGATATTGCATTGCAAGAAAGAGGCCCGCTTTCGCACGCTCATCAACTTCCATTTCAAGTACATCTTCATCATCAAGAAAGACTTTACCTTCAGTGATTTGATATTTCGGATGTCCCATGATAGCGGATGCTAAGGTAGATTTACCTGTACCGTTCGGACCCATTACTGCATGAATTTCGCCACCATTTATTTCAAGGTCTAGCCCCTTGATAATCTCTTTTCCTTCAATGGAAACATGAAGATTTTCAATCTTAAGAGTTGATGCTGCCATTTGTGAATACCTCCAATAACGTTTATACTATTCCTTCTTCCTTCCTTATTGTAGTAGCTATAAGGTTTAAGTCAAGGAATGTGTGCTGAGTCATTCTCAATCTATTTTCATTCTAATTTTATAACAAATCCAAACTATTATCAAGGAACGAGAAAAGTGTCCTTTCCTAGCGTACACCACAAATCTGTGCACTATTCAGACAAGAGTTTGCACCCAAGAATAAGCGTATCATTTCCTCATACGGTAGACAACGGATGTTATTCTCATTATCCAAATAAAAAAACCAGTCAACGACTGGTTTCTAGTGGCGTTCTAGTCTGATTCACTTTTGCAACTTACGGTCGAATTCCCTTACCATCATAAGACTCTGGCGATAGTCCAGATCACGATCACGCTCTACCTGCATTCGTTTATTGAAGTTTCTGCTATATTCTGCGTAGCCTACCCCGTGAGACTGGTACATTGCCTTTTCCATTTCTGATGTGTGGTTTAACCGCAACGGGCTAATAATGAATCAATCCTTTCAGTAATCTTTATTTATTCACTTACTTAATTTACCACTTTAATACGCTAGCCTACAAACAGCATATAAAGGAATTAGAAAGGATATATCACGCTCTTCTATGTTCTGAATATATTGAAAACTATAATTCGTACCATTCCTTCAATTAACAGCCTTTTTCAGCTAACTCTATTTGAACCATGCACATATATAATGGAAGAAACTCGTTTTTTAATGCTTCATTTGATTTAAATCAGTTATACAATCTTGCACAAGGGTAACCGCCTGACTCATGGAAGCTCCGCCCCCGAATGCAGCTGTTACGCCTACGGTTTCAAGTATTTCCTCTTCCGTACATCCTTGATCAAGGCACCCTTTTGTGTGGTAAATAATGCAATATTCGTCTTGAGAAAAGATAGAGATTCCAAGTGCTATCATTTGCTTTTCTTTTTTACTGATTGCACCTTCTCTAAAACAAGCTTCAGTAAAAGCATTATACTTTTTTGCTATTTGTGGCATTTTCTCAGTAAATACTCCAAGACCCTCTTTGTAATCCTGAAGTGCTTGTTGAGCGAAATTATTCGTTTGTTGTTCCTGCGTCAAGACACATTCCTCCTTCTTATTATTCACCGTTAGTATGAGATGACAGTAACAATGCTATCCATGAAATTATATAGAATGCTTCATAAAACGATTTTTTTGTGAGGAATGTCACATTATTGGGTAAAGTAGTACGATAATCTAGATTTAATAACGTAGAAGGAGTTGCTTTTATGTACGAAGGTAAAACGACACGCGTTTCATTGATCGGGACAGGTTTTGTAGGAACGAGCTATGCTTTTTCATTATTAAATCAAGAAGTGGTTAACGAGCTCGTATTGATCGATGTTAATAAAGAAAAAACCGAGGGTGAAGCAAGAGACCTGAATCATGGCCTCCCTTTTGGCACTCCAATGAAAATATGGGCAGGTAATTATGAAGATTGTAGGGAAGCTGACATTGTCGTTATTGCAGCGGGAGCTAACCAAGGTCCAGGAGAAACCAGGCTAGATCTTATCGATAAAAACACGAGTATTTTTAAGAAAATCGTTTCAGACGTGATGGAAACCAACTTTAATGGCATCTTTATCGTCGCTACAAATCCAGTTGATATCTTAACTTATGCAACGTGGAAATTTTCAGGATTACCTAAAGAAAGAGTAATCGGTTCTGGTACAATCCTTGATACTGCAAGATTTCGATTTTTATTAGGTGACTATTTTAATGTAGATTCACGGAATGTACATGCCTATATTCTTGGCGAGCATGGTGATACCGAGTTACCAATATGGAGCCACGCAACGATAGGAAGCAGGCCTGTCTTATCATTGATTGAAAATAACGAGAGCGCAAAAGCTGAACTTGATTCTCTTTTTGAGGATGTACGGGATGCGGCATATCACATTATTAATCGTAAAGGGGCTACGTATTATGGAATAGCTATGGGGCTAGTTCGTTTAACAAAAGCAATTCTTAGAAATGAAAACTCTATCCTAACAGTATCCACTTATTTAGAAGGTGAATATGGACTTAATGATATTTATATCGGGGTGCCAGCGATTGTTAATAAAACAGGAATAAGGGAGATTATAGAGCTTGACCTTAATCAAATGGAGAAGGAAAAACTTCATCATTCAGCAAACACTCTTAAACAGGCAATGCAGCAAGTGTCTCTGAACAAATAAGCATTAAAAAGGTTCTCCATTTTGGAGAACCTTTTATGGTATTTATTCATTTACCGGAACGACCGCTCCATCATACTCTTCTTTAATGAATGTCTGAATGTCTTCAGATCGAAGAACTTCAACAAGCGTTTGTACCGCTTCGTTATCTTCATCGCCTTTGTTCACAGTAATCACATTCACATAAGGAGAATCTGATCCTTCAAGTGCAATCGCATCTTCTTGTGGATTCAAACCGGCATCGATCGCATAGTTCGTGTTGATCATTACTGCGTCGCCTTCACCTTGCTTATAAATCTGTGGAAGAAGAGAAGCTTCAACATTTGTAGTGAACTCAAGTTCTTTAGGGTTTTCTGCAATATCCTCAACTTGTGCATCTGTAGGATCAATACCTTCTTCGATCGTGATCAAGCCTTTTGCTTCTAATAATGAAAGCATACGACCGTGGTCAGATACAGAATTACTCATGATGATTTCTGCACCTTTTGGTAATGCATCAAGGTTTTCGTACTCTTGAGAATACACGCCGATCGGTTCGATGTGAATGCCGCCAGCATTAACAAAATCATAATTTTCGTTTTCTTCCATCTGAAGATCCATGTATGGAACGGTTTGGAAGTAGTTTGCATCTAATTCGCCATTAGCTAGTGTCTTGTTGGGTAGAATATAATCTTGGAATCGTTCAATTTCAAGAGTTATCCCTTTTTCTTCAAGAAGCGGTTGCGCTTTTTCTAAGATTTCAGCATGTGGTACGTTTGATGCTCCTACAACTAGCTTCGTTTCTTCATTTTCTGAGCCAGAAGTTTCACTGTTTCCACCGTTATTGCCTCCACAAGCTGCTAGTGCTGCAAGAGCAAGAACTGACAGTATGACTAATAGTTTTTTCATGGTTTCTCTCTCCTTTTTTCTATCTTTTATCCATAGCTCGCGTCGTTACATCTCCAATAACCTGGAGAACCGCAACAATGACGAGTATCAATACTGTTGCTACGAGTGTTACATCTGGGTTATTTCGTTGGAAACCATCTAGATAAGCAAGGTCACCTAGACCTCCAGCCCCAACCACACCTGCCATCGCTGTATAACTCACTAGTGCGATTGCAGTTACGGTAATACCTGATATTAATGCTGGCATAGCTTCAGGAAGTAGAACTTTAAAGATAATTTGGCCATTCGTCGCTCCCATTGCTTGAGATGCTTCGATGACGCCTCTGTCCACTTCTCTTAGAGCAATTTCGACCATTCGTGCATAAAATGGCGCAGCCCCCGCAATAAGTGCTGGCAATGCTGCATTTGCACCAAGCATGGTTCCAACAATGTAAACAGATAGTGGAATAAGTAAAATAATTAATATGATGAAGGGAATCGAACGAAACAGATTGACTACCCCTGCAACGATTCCATTAACAAACTTATTTTCCCAGCTGTTTCCTTTTGAAGTTAAGAAAAGGAGGAGTCCAAGCGCAATGCCTAAGATGAACGTTGCAAATACGGATATTGCGGTCATATACATCGTTTGTAATGAAGCTTCCCACATATCCTCCCAACGCACATTTGGAAATAATGAACTAAGCATTTGGAATCACCTCAACTTTCACTTGCCCCCGCGCATAATTCAAAGCGTTATCGATCGCAGATTCATCACCTTTTAGTAAGACAGATAACTTGCCATACGGTCCATCCTGAGTGTGAGTGACCTTACCTTGAATAATGTTTACTTCAACCTGATACTCTCTGATCAACTGAGTTACGAGTGGTGATCCAGTAGCACCTTTCACAAATGTAAATTGTACGAGCGTACCATCCGCTCCTTCACTTAGATGTGATATCGATTCTTTCATTTCTTCAGGCTCACTCAATTGATTAACGAAGTCTCTAGTGATCGGCTGCTCTGGATGATGAAAGATATCAAGAACTGGACCTTCTTCCACAACGCTTCCGCCTTCCATAACGGCAACACGGTGACATATCTTTCTTATTACGTGCATCTCATGTGTGATCAGCACAATCGTTAATCCCAGCTCTTTATTAATCTTCTTTAGCAAGTCTAAAATGCTATCTGTTGTCTTCGGATCCAAAGCAGAAGTTGCTTCATCACAAAGTAACACTTTAGGATTGTTAGCAAGTGCCCTTGCAATTCCAACGCGTTGCTTTTGGCCACCACTTAACTGAGAAGGATAGGCATCTTCTCTCCCAGTTAATCCAACAAGATTGACTAGTTCTTCTACGCGAGCTTTTCGTTTCTCTTTCGGCATACCTGATATTTCAAGTGGAAAAGCGATATTTTCCTTTACAGTACGGGACCAAAGAATATTAAAATGTTGAAATATCATTCCTATTTCTTGTCTTGCCAACCGAAGGTCCTTTTTCTTCAGCTTAGATAACGCTTTGTCATCTACGGTTACGCTACCTTCAGTAGGTCTTTCTAGTAAATTCAGCATCCTGATCAGCGTACTTTTACCAGCGCCACTATATCCGATTACTCCGAAAATTTCGCCTTTTTCAATTGTAAGATCAGTATTCTTCACGGCTTCAACTGGTCCTGAAGCTGCAAAAAAAGTTTTCTTTATTCCTTTTAACTCAATCATCTGCACACATCCTTTTTAGGTACGACGTCCCATGACCACTATTTTTTTATTTCTTAAACTAAAAAGTGCCTCTCCGCTATGAGCAGAAAGGCACTGAAAAATCGATGTCTTTCTCTCATTTCTCAAAGCAATTGCTTTGCAGGAATTGGCACCTTCTCAAACATATTGTTTGTTGGTTGCCGGGCTTCACAGGGCCAGTCCCTCCACCTCTCTGAATAAGAGATATTTAGTTATTAACACGTTACTCTGGTTAAGTACTAAATCGAATTCTAGCATGGGACTTTTAGTGTGTCAATCGATGAGTAAAAAGTTTGAATTTTTAAATAACCTTTAACTTTTTGCCTCTCTTGTTTGCTTCTTCTGAAAGCTTTTTATACGTTGAGATCTTCTCTACATCTGCATTTCCACCGCTAATAACCGCACCAATTCTCTCGCCTTTTATACTGCCGCTTAAAAGTGCCGCAACTGATGCTGCTCCGGCACCCTCGACAAGCGTTTTCTGCCGCTGAAGCATAAAGATGATGGCTGACGCTATCCTTTCTTCACTCACGGTAACCATATCATCAACAAGGTCTTCAATGATTGGATATGTCATTTGACCTGGCTCTTTCACAGAGATACCATCTGCAATTGACTTTGCAGAAGATAATTGATCTGGTCCTATTTTATGAAAACGATTCCATGTAGCTGAGGCTTCAGCAGCTTGAACACCGATAAGCTTCACATGTGGGAAGAACTCTCTGATAGCGACCGCCATGCCAGCTAGTAGACCACCACCTCCAACTGGAACTAGAATAGTGTCTAAATCCGGGCACTGTTGCATCATTTCTAGTGCAATCGTTCCCTGACCAGCCATAACATCTTCATCATCAAAGGCGTGTACAAATGTTGCTCCTCGTTTCAGTTGATCTTCTTGTGCAGCTTTGAAAGCTTCATTATAGGAATCGCCTTCAAGAACAATTTCAGCACCATATGATTGTGTAGCTTCAATCTTACTTATCGGGGTATGGGCTGGCATGAATATTTTTGATTTGATTCCTTTTGATGCGAGGGCTACTCCTTGCGCATGGTTCCCTGCCGATGCAGCTACAATACCCCTCGCAGCTTCTATGTCTGTTAACTTCGAAACTTTATTAAAAGCACCGCGTAACTTGAAAGAACCTGTCCGCTGTAAGTTCTCCATCTTTAAGTAGACATCTTTACCTGTTAATTGATCAAGTGTATGTGACCGTTGTAACGGGGTTCTGTGGACGGCTCCAAGTAAGTTCTCCATTGCTTTTACGACATGAACGTTGTATTTCCCCTGATAATTCCCAAGTTCCTCACACTCCTGAATGCAGATTTTCATAATGCTGGATTTTTTCCTCCAGCGAAAGGGTACGTGATACTTCGTCCCAACCGTTTAACAGCATTTCCTTCCAATAAGGATCGATATCAAACGATACATGTAATCCCTCGTGGTCCTTGATTTGTTGGTCTTCAAGGTGGACTGTTAAAGAATAACCATCGAACGCTTTCGAGAACAATTCTGAGATGGTTTCTTGAGGAAGCGCGATTGGGAGAATGCCATTTTTGACGCAATTATTATAAAAGATATCGGCGAAGCTTGGTGCAATGATCACTCTAAACCCATAGTCAAGCAGTGCCCACGGAGCATGTTCTCTTGAAGAGCCGCATCCGAAGTTTTTTCCTGCTACAAGGATGGATGAAGATCGGTACTGCTCTTCATTTAATGAGAAATCAGATCGTGCGACTCCATCATCGTCAAAACGCCAGTTATAGAACAAAAACTGTCCAAATCCTTGCCGCTCGATCCGTTTCAAAAATTGCTTTGGAATGATTTGGTCAGTGTCCACGTTCACCTTTTCTAGTGGATAAACGATACCAGTATATTCGTTGATTGGTTCCATACGTTCACTCCTTTAAACGACAGTCGGCTTCATTTTTCTAGCATCGGTAAATTTGCCTTCCAAAGCTGCGGCTGCTGCCATAGCAGGACTAACAAGATGTGTTCTAGAGCCATTCCCTTGTCGACCCTCGAAATTACGATTCGAAGTTGAAGCACATCGCTCACCTGGTGGAACAATGTCGTCATTCATCGCAAGACACATACTACATCCTGCCTCTCTCCATTCAAAACCAGCTTCCATAAATACCTGGTGAAGTCCCTCGGCTTCGGCTAGATCTTTAACTGATTTAGAGCCTGGCACCACAAGAGCCCGAACATTACTGTGTACCTTTCTTCCTCGAACAATGTTTGCTGCTGACCTTAAATCACTAATTCGTGAATTTGTACAAGAACCAATGAAAACATGTTGAATGTCGATGTCCTGAATCGCCATCCCTGCTGTTAAGCCCATGTAAGTCAATGCTTGAGAAATCGCCTTCTGATCACCTGGATCTTCATAATCCTCTGGAAAAGGTACTCTTCCGTAAACGGAGGTTCCCATCGAAGGGTTCGTTCCCCATGTCACCTGCGGTTCGATTTCATCAGCGTGTATTTCTAATACGCTATCGTACTCTGCTCCTTCATCTGTCGCTAGGCTTTTCCATTCCATTACGGCCTCTTCAAAAGCTTCGCCTTTTGGAACGTGTCTTTTGCCCTTTAGATAGTCGAAGGTCACCTCATCAGGACTGATCAACCCTGCTTTAGCACCTGCTTCGATCGACATATTACAAATCGTCATCCGTTCTTCCATAGACATGTTTCGAATCGCTTCACCAGTGTATTCTAATACGGCACCTGTCCCAGCATTCACGCCGAATTTTGCGATGATCGCAAGAATAATATCCTTCGCTGTCACACCTGCACCTGGCTGACCGTTCACTCGAACTTCGATTGTTTTCGGAGGGGACTGCCAAAGCGTTTGTGTTGAAAGAACGTGTTCGACTTCACTCGTTCCGATACCAAAAGCAAGTGCTCCAAAAGCACCATGAGTCGAAGTATGACTATCTCCACACACAATTGTTTTACCTGGTTGAGTTAACCCTAGTTCAGGACCAATTACATGGACAATCCCTTGATCTGGATGGTTGATATCCGCAATTTCCACACCGAATTCTTTACAGTTTTCTTCAAGCTTCTCCATCTGCACTTTTGATACAGGATCATTAATAATGTGCCGTGCTATTGTAGGAACATTATGATCCATCGTTGCAAACGTCAATTCAGGTCGTCTAACCTTCCGTTGGTTCATCCGCAGGCCTTCAAAAGCCTGCGGAGATGTCACTTCATGAACAAGATGCAAATCGATATAAAGTAAATCTGGACTACCTTTTTCTCTATGAACGATATGTTTATTCCAGATTTTTTCAATAATTGTTTTTGGCTCCACACCCATCCTCCTCTCGATCACGCATAAGCTTCCATGATTCCAGCCGTAGCATTGTCTTCTGCCAATTGAAGGATCACTTGATTGATCATCTTGTCTGTACTAAGGCCACGCTTCCCTTTTTTCACAAGATCACTTGTGAAATATCCGGCTTCAAGTACTTCCTTAACAGCCTTGTCAATTGCTTCAGATTCTTCCTTCATATTGAAGGAATGATTCAACATCATTGATGAGGATAGGATCATTGCTAGTGGATTCGCAAGGTTTTTCCCAGCGATATCAGGCGCTGAACCGTGAACAGGTTCATACATTCCAAATCCATCTTTTCTAAGACTTGCTGATGGAAGCATACCCAATGACCCTGTAATCATAGATGCCTCGTCACTCAAGATGTCTCCGAAAAGATTCTCTGTTACGATTACGTCAAAGTTCGCAGGATTTTGGACGATTTTCATCGCCGCAGCATCTACAAGCATGTGCTCCACGTCGACATCTGGATAATTCGCTGCCTTTTCATTTACGATTTCGCGCCACATTCTACTCGATTCTAGAACATTCGCTTTATCGACACTCGTTAACTTTCTATTTCGTTTCCTGGCTGCTTGAAATCCCTGGTCAACAATGCGTTCGATTTCTTCTCTTGTATAGGAAAGGGTGTCGACAACGCGATCCCCATCCTCTCTTCGTTCACTCGGTGTACCAAAATACAGACCACCAGTTAGCTCTCGTACAATCAGCATATCGACACCTTTGATGCGCTCTTCTTTTAAGGGCGATGCATCTAAGAGGCTGTCATACGCTTTAACTGGACGTAGATTTGCAAACAATTCAAGCTCTTTTCGAATTTTTAGAAGGCCTTTTTCAGGACGAAGGTTTCGGGGCAGATCATCCCATTTCGGTCCGCCTACCGCGCCTAATAGAACCGCGTCAGATTCTTTACACACATCAAGTGTTTCTTTAGGCAACGGCTCACCTGTTTCATCAATAGCTGCACCACCAATGACGCCTTTTTGAAATTCGAATGTGTGGCCGAATCGATCTGCTACGGCATTTAGAACTTTAATCGTTCCCTCCATTACCTCTGTGCCAATTCCATCTCCTGGTAATACCGCAACTGTTTTCTTCATCCTTTTTAACCTCCTTTTATACGTGAGCTTGCTTTTTGACTAAATAATTTTCACGAGCTAGCGTCCGGTTTACTCCGTTCAAGTAAGCATTTGCTGAAGCTTCTAGAACATCCTGAGCAGTACCTCGCCCACTTGATTCGATTCCGTTGTACAAGACGCGAACATGAACTTCTGCGAGGGCATCACGTCCTCCACCAACTGAACTTAAACGATAGTCTTGTAGTTGCAGCGTCCCTGGGATCATTTGTTCAAGAGTATTATAGATCGCTTCAACACTACCTGAACCTGTACCAGCTTGCTGTAACATCGATTGATCTGGAGACTTCATAGATATGGTTGCTGTCGGAATATTAGCCGTTCCATACTGCACCTGTATACTATGAATCTCATATTTCTCAACTGTCTCATCAGTCTGAATATCAGTTAGAAGCGTGATTAAATCTTCTTCAGTGATATGTTTCTTCTTGTCAGCAAGGTCTTTAAAATCAGCGAAAGCTTCAAGGATCTTGGACTCATCAAGAACAAAACCGAGTTCTTTCACTTTATCTTTGAAAGCATGCTTTCCTGAGTGCTTACCAAGAACAAGACTATTCGATTGGACACCTATTAATTGAGGACTAATAATTTCATAGGTGGATTTCTCTTTAAGAACGCCATCCTGGTGGATTCCTGATTCATGAGCAAACGCATTTGCTCCAACAACCGCTTTATTTCCTGGCACCGCCATACCAGTCAGCTTACTTACTAGCGTACTCGTTCGTTTGATTTCATCTAATTTCAAGTTAGTCTCAGCGTTGTAGAAATCATTTCTTATTCGAAGGGCAACAGCGACTTCCTCGATCGCCGCGTTCCCAGCACGTTCACCGATTCCATTGATCGTTCCTTCAATCTGAGTAGCACCGCATTCGATTGCAGCTAGTGAATTGGCTACAGCCATGCCAAGATCATCATGGCAATGTGCAGAAAGGGCAACTTGATCTATGTTAGGAACGTTCTTCTTCAAATACGTAAATAGTTCTCCGTATTCCTGTGGACTGCGATAGCCGACTGTATCCGGAATATTAATAACAGATGCACCCGCATCGATTACTTCTGTAATGATTTTTGCTAGAAACGCTCGATCTGAACGACAAGCATCTTCAGCTGACCACTGAACTTTAGGGAACATCGTTTTGGCATATCTTACAGCTTCTACAGCAGTTTCTACCACTTGTTCTGGCGTCTTCTTAAGCTTGTGCGTCATGTGGATCGGAGACGTTGCAAGAAAGACATGCAATCTTGGGTCGGCTCCGCCTTTTAAGGCTTCCCATGCGATATCAATGTCTTTTTTATTCGCTCTCGCAAGACCTGTTACAGAGACATTTCGTACTGTATCAGCAATGTTCTTCACACCCTCGAAGTCGCCTTTGGAAGCGGCAGGAAAACCCGCTTCCATAATGTCGACTCCTAACCTTTCAAGTTGTTTAGCGATTTCGAGCTTTTCTAATGCATTCAGATTGACACCTGCTGACTGTTCACCGTCTCTAAGCGTCGTATCGAATACATTAATCTTTTGCACTTGAAACCACTTCCTTCTTGGATTTTGGTTTAACGAAAGGCATCATTGCTCGTAGTTCTTTCCCAACCTGTTCAATAGGATGCTGCTTTTCTTTCTCATTGATCGCGTGGTACTCAGGTCGATTCAGTTTGTTTTCTAAAATCCAGCCTTTCGCGAACTTGCCTGTTTGGATTTCATCAAGAATGTCCTTCATGCGCTTCTTCGTATCAGCATCGACAACGCGTGGACCTGAAACGAAATCACCCCATTGAGCTGTATCTGAGATCGAGTAACGCATACCAGCAATACCATCTTCATACATCAAATCAACGATTAGCTTCAACTCGTGCAAACATTCAAAGTAGGCAACTTCTGGCTGATAACCTGCTTCCGTTAATGTTTCGAACCCAGCTTTAACGAGGGACGTTAGACCACCGCAAAGGACTGCTTGCTCTCCGAAAAGATCTGTTTCTGTTTCTTCTTTGAACGATGTTTCTAGAATTCCCGCTCGTCCCCCACCGATGCCTTTCGCATAGGCTAATGCAAGTTCTTTCGCTTCACCGGTTACGTCTTGATAAACACCGATTAATGCAGGAACGCCAGCTCCTTCGGCAAATGTTCTTCTAACAAGATGTCCTGGACCTTTTGGAGCTACTAGAAATACATCTACATTTGATGGTGGGACAACTTGATTGAAATGAACGTTGAATCCGTGAGCAAATACAAGTGCATTACCTGCTTTCAGACCTGGTTCGATCTCTTCTTTATACACTTCCGGCTGATGTTCATCAGGGAGAAGTACCATTACGACATCAGCTTTTTCGCTTGCCTCTTTAACGGACTTTACATCGAAACCATCCTCAGATGCCTGATCCCAGGAACGACCTTTACGTAAACCAATCGTCACGTCAAAACCGCTTTCTCTTAAGTTTTGTGCATGTGCATGCCCTTGAGAGCCATATCCAACTACCGCGATCTTCTTATCTTTCAGTACACCTTCGTTAATATCTCCGTTATAGTAAACTTTTGCCATGATTCTCCATCCCTTCTGAATGTGGTTTGTTAATTAAGAATTGAATATTGTTTTAAGTCTGTTACAGATTTCTGGCTTCCTCTTGGGAATGCTGTGATGCCAGTTCGAACCATCTCTTTAATCCCGTATGGGCGTAGCAGATCGATGATGGCTTCGATTTTATCTGAATCTCCTGTTACTTGAACCGTTAAGTTTTCGCGGCTAACATCGATGATGGAAGCTCGGAAAGGTTCAATAATCCCGGATAGTTCACTTCTGATCTGAGCGTTACTAATGACTTTGATAAGTGCAAGCTCTCTTACAACGATTGCCTGGTCAGTAATATCAGATACTTTCAACACATCAACTTGTTTGTTTAACTGTTTGATCAACTGCTCGATCTTTCCGTCACCTTCAACGTTAACCACAAAGGTCATCTTTGATATACCTTCAGTTTCGGTATGACCAACTGTGATGCTCTCGATATTGAACTGTCTTTTGGTCATCAATCCGGTGATTCGATTCAACACACCACTTTGATTAATAACCGTAGCCGTCACGATTCGTTTCATGGTTTCACCCCGATCATTTCATGAAGACCTTTACCAGGTGCTATCATCGGATATACATTCTCAGAAGCACTTACTCTGCAATCAATCAATACAGGATCTCTATGTGAAAATGCTTCACTGAATACAGCCTCTGCTTCTTCCTCTGTGTGCACTTGATAGGCCTTAATTCCATATGCTTCACCAAGTTTCACGAAATCAGGCTGGATTGGAATAAGAGATTGAGAGTATCGCTGTTCATAGAAGGCTTCCTGCCACTGTCGCACCATTCCAAGTGATTGATTGTTTACGATGACCACTTTTACTGGAAGATTTAGTTCTTGAAGAACTGAAAGCTCTTGCAGCGTCATTTGAAAACCGCCATCGCCGGTTAGTGACACAACTGTTTGTTCAGGAAACGCTAGCTGTGCCCCAATAGCAGCTGGGAAGCCGAATCCCATTGTTCCAAGACCACCTGAAGTAACCCATTTGTTCGGATCTGTAAAAGAATAATATTGAGCTGCCCACATCTGGTGTTGCCCAACATCAGTCGTGATGATGGCGTCTCCTTTCGTATGCTTATGAACAAGCTCTATAACGCGCTGTGGTAAAAATTCCTCTGTATGCGTTTTGTACCAAAGCGGATACTGTTCACTTTTTTCTGTAAGTTGCTTTCGCCACTCATCCGTTTCAGGTGTTCTTGTTTCAACATCTAGTAAACTCTTTAACGCTTCTCGCGCATCAGAAACAATTGGTATTTGGGTAGGAATGTTCTTACCTATTTCTGCTGGATCTACATCGATATGTGCTACTACTGCGTTTCTAGCAAAGTGATCAAGGTTACCTGTTAACCGATCATCGAACCTAGCTCCAATACTGATAAGCAAATCACATTCATACAACGCCATGTTGGCCGTGTACGTACCATGCATACCTCCCATTCCGAGAAACAGTGGGTGGTTACCTGGATAGCTTCCTAAGCCGAGGAGGGTATTGACTACCGGTATTTGGTGCTTTTCTGAAAATGCGAGTAGATCTTTACCGGCAGTGGCGTGAAGAACGCCAGCCCCAGCTAAAATAACAGGTTTTTGTGCAGTACCAATCGCATCTGCTAATTTCTTAATTTGTAAGACGTTTGGAGAAAAGGTTGGTTGATAACCTGGTAGATTCACCTTGAAATCCTCAACCGGCGCTACTTTCTTATTCGATACGTCTTTTGGAATGTCTACAAGCACTGGACCTGGTCGACCGGTAGAAGCGATATGAAACGCTTCTTTAATAATTCTAGGAAGGTCCTTCACATCACGCACCTGGTAATTATGCTTTGTAATCGGTGAAGTGATTCCCATCACGTCTGCTTCCTGAAAGGCATCTGTACCGATGACGTTACTAGCTACTTGACCTGTAAAAATAACGATCGGTAACGAGTCCATCATGGCATCTGTAATACCTGTCACGAGATTAGTAGCACCAGGACCTGATGTTGCAATCACGACACCTGGCTTACCGCTTACTCTCGCGTATCCTTCAGCAGCATGGATCGACCCTTGTTCATGTTTTGAAAGGATGTGCTTGATCGGTGAACGGTAGAGGGCGTCGTAAATCGGTAAAACAGCACCTCCTGGATAGCCAAACAGTACTTCAACATTTTCCTTTTTCAATGAATCGATCAGAATATCCGCTCCGGTCATCTCCATCGTAACAGCTTCGGCTTCATTTCTTGCCTTCGCCCGCATACTGATAATCCCTCCAATGCTTTGTAATGACTTTTGCTTATCGTGCTTTGCAACAAGCTTTTTATCCTGTATTAACAGGCTCGTTAACGTATTAAAAAAAAGCCTTCTCATCCCCACGCCGCTTCACACGGTCCGTAGGGGCGAAAAGACTTCACGGTACCACCCTACATTTGTGACATCTATTCGATGTCACCTCAGTAACAGCTGATGCTGTTTTTTTAGTAACAAGTGTTGTAAAACACCTGACTGATCCTACGTTGCTTTATTCAGATCAGCACTCAGAGGGGATGTCGGAGCAGGGAGTAATACCGGCTTCCACCTTTACCGGTTCTCTGGTAATTACTCGGTCCTGCACCTTTTACCTCGTCATTGATTTTGCATATTTATTTTTGTATTCGCTATTATCCTGCTTGAACATCACGCTGTGTAGGGTATACCTTCTCGCCATCCACGGTAACGATATTTCTAAATGCTTTAAGAAGATTGTTAGTGGTCTTACCAGGACGGCCGTCACCGATTACCCTTCCGTCAACCTTAACCACAGCAATGACTTCCGCTGCAGTTCCAGTCAAGAACACCTCGTCTGCAACATAAACATCATGCCTTGTGAATGTTTCTTCTCGCATTTCATATCCTTTTTCTCTGGCAATTTCCATGATGGCATTCCGCGTGATTCCTTCTAGAGCACCAACATAACCAGGTGGCGTCTTAATAACATTGCCTTTCACGATAAATATATTGTCAGCTGAACCTTCTGCAACATAGCCCTGATCATTAAGCATGAGAGCTTCACTGACCCCAGCAAGGTTCGCTTCGATTTTCACTAGAATATTATTCAAATAATTTAATGATTTAACCTTTGGACTTAGAACGTCTGAACGGTTTCTTCGACTTGCGACCGTTACGATCTCAAGCCCAGTATCGTAAAGATCCTTAGGGAACAAGGCCAGTGATTCCGCAATAACAATCACTTGTGGCTCCTTACATGTGAATGGGTCAAGTCCCAGGTTGCCCACGCCGCGTGAAACAACAATACGAATATAAGCATCTTGGAGTTTATTCTTTTTCAATGTCTGGACAATAATGTCAGTCATTTCCTCCATCGTGTAGCTAATATTAAGCATGATTGAATGAGCTGAGTCGAATAAACGCTGTAAGTGTTCTTTCAGTCGAAAGACGTTTCCATCATACATGCGAATCCCTTCGAACACCCCATCGCCGTATAGAAAGCCATGATCGTATACCGATACTTTGGCATCTTCTTTTTTTACAAATTCTCCATTAAGGTAGATCCATTGTTCACTCACCTTGTTCACTCCTTTCCTTTTGGTAATAGACGCATTAAAGCATCAAGTTTAATTTGTAGGACCATACGAGTTAGGTCCTTGTTGAATGTTTGAATTGTTTTGATAATTTGTTTAATTGAGGACAATAATACTCCCGTTTCTGGTGAAGGTCAACACCCTTCACGAAAGTTTTTAGACTATTTAGATATATCAGTTTATTTGCAACCGCTTACAACCTTTACATGAGTGAGATTACATGACATAAAATTTTTTATTGTAAATTTTATTAAAGCGCTTACAATCCATTAAGAGGAAACCCCCTCCAAAACTCAGAGGGGGGGGAAGATGTGTTTAAATTAATTCTATCTGGGGTGTTAACCTATTTTCAGTTCCATACATCGGATAAACCTTTACATGAGGATGAGTCTGTAATGCTGCTTCAATATCTCTCCGATTGCCCGTGGCATAGTAAGCACCCTCTTCGGACGATGGAAGAAAGGTTAGGTTACTTAAGGCAGCATCATCACCTATCAGCAGAAAGTTCTGATCTCCATCCTCTGCTTTTTCTAGGCTAGAGTAATACACTGCGTCCGTGCTGTTTCGATGTAGGCTAAGCAAATCCTCAATCATAGCACTAGCAGTAGGTTCTGCACCTGCCCCTGGTCCCTGTAGTGTAATGTCACCTGCGAGGTTACTAGAAACACATACAGCATTGTTAACACCTGTAACATTGAAAAAAGGATGGGTATTAGAAATTGCAACTGGCTCAACAGAAATAACGGGTCCTTCAGCACTTAAGCTAAGGTTCGCTGTATGTTTAATTCGGAGACCAATTGCTTCAGCTTTTTTGATATCGAAACTAGTAACATCGCTTATGCCTTTCCTAACTACGTTTTCCCATTTAGGCTGCTGACCGTATACAATGTCAGATAGAATGAGAATCTTATAAAACGCATCCCAGCCATCAATATCATTTTTGGGATCAGCTTCAGCGTACCCTTTGTCCTGCGCAACCCTTAGAGCTTCTTCAAATGTGATGCCCTTTTCTTGTAATTCATTGAGAATGAAATTAGAGGTCCCATTTAATATTCCGCTGATTTCGCTAAGTTGGTTGCTTCTAACCCCCTCTCTCAACGTGCTTAGAATCGGAATAGATGCCGCAACGGATGCTTCGTACCTTAAGCCTACCTTGTGCGTTGCTGCTAACTCCCTTATCCTACTTCCACTCGTCGCAAGTAACTCTTTATTAGCTGTGACGATATGACAGCCTTTTTCTATTAATCTAGACAAATAGGTTTCTGCAGGTTCGACACCGTTGATCGCTTCAAACACAACATCGAGCTGAGGTAGGTTCAATAGTTCATCAAATTCCGTCGTCACTACCGTTCCCTCGTCTACTTCACGTTGTAATTCAGCGTTTTTAATTAAGATGGCGTCGATCGAAATCTTTTTCTGAAGCAAGCTCTCTAATTGTTCTCTCTGTTTCTCGATGCATTGATAAATGCCTTTACCAACTGTGCCGAAACCAATCAGCGCTACGTGCAGTGTATCCAATCCTATCACCTCCGTTATTGTATTGCCCATTCCTTCAAGACTCTTCTCAAGATCTTCCCGCTTATTTTCGTTTTCGGTAGTTCGTCTAGCACTTCTATCTCTCGTGGTGCAGCGTGTGCTGCAAGGTTCTTCCTCACATGAAGTCGAATTTCTTCTAGAAGATTCTCATTTCTTTCATAGCCATGTCTTAATGTGACGTATGCTTTTACGATTTCACCTCTAAGTGGATCGGGTTTGCCAACCACACCTGCCTCAGCAACTGCAGGATGAGTAATCAACTGGCTTTCTACTTCAAACGGACCGATCCGCTCCCCTGAGGAATTAATCATATCGTCATCACGTCCCTGAAAGAATATAAATCCTTCCTCATCTTTATAAGCAAGATCACCTGATACATACCAACCCGGATACGGAAAATAGCTTTCGAATTTCTCATCGTTTTTCCAAATCGTTTTCATTAATCCTGGCCATGGTGCCTGAATCGCCAGCTGTCCCGTTTTTTCTACAGGTACTTCCTTTCCGTCCTCATCTAGGATCCCAACCTTTACACCTGGAAATGGCCGTCCCATTGAGCCAGGTTTAATCGATTCGCCTGGGAAATTCACAATGAGGTGTCCACCCGTTTCCGTCATCCACCAAGTGTCGTGAATCCTTTGTCCCCATACTCGTGAGGCCCAATGGATCACTTCTGGGTTCAATGGTTCTCCAACACTAAGAATGTGACGTAATGAAGTTAAACGATAGTTTTCTACTATATCTTCTTTTGCCTTTAACATCCGAAATGCAGTTGGCGCGCTATACCAGATTGTGACATTCAAATCGTCGATTATGTTATACCAATCTTCTGCCTTAAAACGTCCTCCATTAATCACAATCGTTGCTTTATTTAACCAGGGGGCAAACAATCCATAGACACTTCCAGTCACCCATCCAGGGTGTGACGTGCACCAATAAACGTCTGAATCTCTAATATCGAGAACCCACTTACCCGATTGATAATGGTGGATCATCGAACGATGTGCATGAAGAACTCCTTTTGGTTTCCCTGTTGACCCGCTCGTATAGTGAAGCAAAAAGCCATCTTCAGGATCAGACCATTCAATAGGTTCCCTTTCCTGTACATGCGCTTCTTCAATTTCATCCGTCGTAAGAATGAGAGTAAGTGATGGTATTTCATTAGCAGGCACCCTCTTTTGGAGCTCTCCATCAGTTATGAGTGCTGTACCGTCGCAATCAACGATGCGATCCTTCACAGCTTCTTCCATAAATGCTTCGAACAATGGTGCAGCGATCGCACCAATTTTGATTACAGCAAGTATGGCGATGTAGCACTCTGGGTTCTTAGGAAGAAAAACAAACACTCTTTCTCCTTTTCTTATCCCATGCTTTTTGAGTACAGCCGCAAACTGATCTGTCTTGTTCTTCACTTCTTCGAACGTGAGTGAGGTTTTCGTATTTTCGTTAACATAATACAATGCCTTTTTATGACCATAGCCATTTTCTACGTGGCGGTCGATGCACTCATAAGCAACATTCATTTTTCCAGTAGTATGATTGATAAATTGATCTTCTACCTTCCCCCACTGAAACGTTTCATAAGCCTCTTCATAACTTCCTAGATTTGTACCTGTTGCTTCTGAAGGAATTTGCTTTGGTATGGATATACTCATGTGGTAGCCCCTCCGATTTCGGTTGCAGATGTAGTCAATTCCAACCTCTCTAAGATATGTTCTTTGTATTCCGCGAGGTTTACACTTCCACGAGAACGAGGTCGTGGTTCATCGATAACAATCTCTTCATCTTTCCGTCCTGGTTGCCCCTTTAAGATAATAAGTCTGTCACAAAGATACAGTGCTTCCTCCACATCATGAGTGACGAGTAGAATAGTTGTTTTGTAAGCCTCCCAGATGTCTAACAATAAGTCCTGAAGCTTCATTTTCGTAAACGCATCCAGTGCACTAAATGGTTCATCTAATAACAAATATTGTGGTGACGTAACAAGCGCTCTCGCAATCGCAACGCGTTGGGCCATCCCTCCAGAAAGTTGCTTTGGATAATCTTGTTCATTTCCTTTAAGCCCAACAAGATCAAGGTATCTCGCAGCATTCGACCGTCGTTCTTCCTTCCCGCCCTTTAAACCAAACGACACGTTGTCGAGTACAGATAACCACGGCATAAGTCTTGGTTGTTGAAAAATAAACCCTAGTCTTTCATCAATATCGTTGCAAACTTCGCCATCGATAATCACATCACCCGTATACGATGAATCTAGTCCCGAAACTGCTCGTAACAACGTACTTTTCCCACAACCGCTCGTTCCTAGTATTCCTATAATTTCACCACTCTCTGTGTTGAACGAAATATTACTAATGGCCTTTCGGGTTTCAAATTCTTTACTTACGTTACGTACTTGTAGACTCATTGTGACTCCCCCTCAACGTTGTTCCATTCGATCCTGCCAGTGTAATGATCGGTACTCCACTTTCTTTAATAGGGCATCACTTACTTTCCCAAGTAATGCAAAGAGAACGATGCTCGCGATAATCAACTCTGGAGAATACGTGTTTTGTCCAAGTACGAGTAAATAACCCAGTCCTTGACTTGCCCCCATTAATTCAGCTGCGACAACAAACATCCACCCAAGACCTAAACCACTTCTGAGACCGACAAGGAAAGAAGGGAGCGAAGCTGGAAGAATGATTCGTTTTACTAATTGATAACTATTTAATCCGTACATTTTGCCAACCTCGATCAACTGACGATCCACACTCAAAATCCCGCTCACCACATTCAGATAAACAGGGAAGAATACACCAACAGCAATCAGCGTAACTTTCGATGCTTCAGCAATACCCATCCATAAGATGAAAAGTGGAACCCAGGCAAGAGATGGGATCGAACGAAATGCTTGAATGATCGGATCAAAAAATTGCTCTGCTTTTCGGTAAATGCCAACGAATGAGCCTAGCAATAATGCTGATGCAGCTCCTAAGAGAAAGCCTAAGAAAATTCGATATAATGTTATTCCAATATGACCAAAAAGAGAGCCATCTGCACCCAATTCTACAATCGTGCTAAAAATAACAGTGGGAGCTGGGAGTAAATAAGACGGTAGTATACCTAATCTACTTAATGACTCCCATATGATTAACAAAATAAAGGGGAGGATACTTCCAATAAGGATCGGGTGTAACCTAAGTTGTCTCTCGGCAGACTTACCCGCGATCCCCTTTAAGGGGAGTGCTTCTGTATGTTGTTTTGCCATCTCCTTATCCCCTTTCTATTCTGTAATAACTTCTTCTGCAAACGATGGATCGATCAGATCATTTGTTAACGATTGGATATCTGCACCCTGATCGATGATCTCGCTCTTCTGAAGAACGTCTCCTGCTTTAATGATCGCTTTATTCTGTTCTTCACCAGGAATTGGGTTTGAAAAATCGTTTCGTTCCAATTGTTTCTTAGCTACGTCAAGCTTAATATCAGCTTCTTCAGCTAGTAACTGTGCTGCTTCTTCTGGGTGATCGATGACCCATTTTCTAGCTTTCTCGTATACGCTAATCACACGCTTTACATGCTCTGGATATTTCTCAGCAAATTCAGTCCTGGTGTTCAAAAAGCCGTACGTATTCAAATCTGCATTTCGATAGAATAGTTTTGAGCCCGTCTCTAGTTCAAGGCGTGCCATATGAGGATCTAACCCTGCCCACGCATCCACTTGACCAGTACTTAAGGCAGATGCACCGTCACCATGCTGAAGGTTCACTAGTTCAATATCATCTTGCGTCAGCCCCACTTCATTCAATGAACGAAGTAAGAAAATATAAGGGTCTGTACCTAAGGTTGCTGCAACCTTCTTTCCTTTTAAATCTTTAACACTACTAATATCTGAACCCTTATCTGTCACTAACGCCGTCCATTCAGGTTTTGAATAAATATACACGTTCTTAATCGGTGCGCCCTTCGCTTTTGCCATTAATGCTGCCGCACCTGCTGTAGAACCAAAATCAACACTATTGCTATTTAAGAATTCTAGAGCTTTGTTACTTCCTTGACTCAGCACATATTCAATCTTGATATTGTCACCCTTAAACTCCTCCTCAAGCAGGCCTTGCTTTTTCACAACGAGGCTAGTAGGTGAATAATAAGCATAATCTACTCTTAATTCGTCTGGCCCTTCGCTCGAAGAAGCTCCTGAAGAAGAACAACCTGCGCTTATTAGAATCAACGCGGCTACCAATGAGAGTGCTACCAAACTTCTTAAATTAATCCATGGAATTCTCTTCATAATGATTTCTCCCTCTCCCTATTTAACGTTCACACGCATATGTTGAAATCGTGCCTCTAAGCCTTTGAGCCTCTTTGTATGTGCAACGATTGTGAACTACCTGTAGACCCGCATCAGCTGCTATTTGTGCAGCTTTTTCTGATACCACACCTTCTTGAAGCCAGAATAAACGTGGTTTCACCTCGGCAGCTTCTTTTGCGATCTCCACAGCTGCCTCAGGACTTCTAAATACCTGCACAACATCTATATAATCTGGAACACTCTTTAAATTTGGGTAAGCTTTTTCACCTAGGATGTAGTCGGCCTTCGGATTGACAGGAATAATCTTGTATCCTAACCTCTGCATTTTCCTAGCTAACCGATGACTTGGGCGGGATTCATTCCCACTAAGACCTACAACAGCAAGTGTTTTCTGTCTTTGGGTGTCAATTCCATTAATCTTCTCTTTCTGATAAGGACTTTGCAGGGCCCATTGAATCTCACCTTCATCATTGATGACGATACACGTGTCAGTTTCTAAACCAGTTGCTTTGCGGAGCGATTGATCTAAATCAAAAATCAAATCATCTGCACCCTCGACCCCTACAGAAAGGCGGATAAGCTCTTCTTTCACTCCCGCTCGTTGTAGCTGTTCTCTACTTAGCTGTTGATGAGTCGTACTCGCTGGATGAATAATCAGGCTTTTCGCATCGCCAACATTTGCAAGATGAGACCAAAGAGAGACATGATCGATAAGCTTCCGACCTGCTTCTTTTCCTCCTTTAATTCCAAAGTTAACGACTGCCCCGAAACCATTCGTTAGGATCTCTTTTGCATCGTTATAGGATGGATGAGTTGGTAAGCCTGGGTAACTCACCCAATCTACAGCAGGATGATCTTGCAAATAGATTGCTAGCTTACGTGCGTTTTCATTGTGCTTCTCTGCTCGAAGATGAAGCGTCTCAAGTCCTTGTAGTAGAAGAAATGCATTGAATGGGCTTAAGCAAGAACCAAAATCACGAAGCAGCTGAACGCGTAATTTTGTACTGAATGCGAGTGTCGCAAAATCAATCGCATAGCGAATTCCGTTGTAACTTTCATCTGGTTCAGTGAACGTAGGGAACTTTGGAGAATTCCAATCAAACCGCCCTCCATCGACAACCACACCTCCAATCGATGTCCCGTGCCCTCCGATCCACTTTGTCGCAGAATGAACTACGATATCCGCACCTAACGTCAGTGGCTTACAAGCATAAGGCGTAGCAAACGTGTTATCGACAATCAATGGAATTCCTGCATCATGAGCAATCGCTGACACCTTTTCAACGTGGAGAACGGACAAACTAGGATTCCCAATGATTTCTGCGAAAACTCCCTTTGTTTTACTAGTAATCGCTTCTCTGAAATTTTCTGGGTCAGTAGGATCGACGAATTTCACATTGATCCCGTACCTCGGGAGTGTCACGGCAAACAAATTATAAGTTCCTCCGTATAAGTTTGAAGCCGCTACAATCTCGTCTCCGGCACTTGCAATATTCAAAATCGAAAGTGCAATCGCCGCCTGCCCAGAAGATGTTGCAACGGCTGCCACACCTTCTTCAAGAAGAGCCATACGCTTCTCAAAAACATCTACAGTTGGATTTCCAATCCTTGAATAAATATTGCCTGGTTCATCAAGAGAAAACAGTCTCTCCGCGTGCTCGCTATCATGGAACACATACGAACTCGTTTGATAAATCGGTACTGCTCTTGATCCTGTTGTAGGATCTGGTGATTGGCCACCGTGAAGCGATAGTGTGTCGAACTGATATTGTTGTGTCATCATGATTCCTCCAGTAATTGTTGTATAGGTAATAAAAAATGCCCTCTTCAATAAGAAGAGGGCATTCGCCTCCTCTTATCTCTCAGAATAGTAGCTATTCTGCTGGAAGTAGCACCTTTTTAAGCGGATTGCTTAAAGGTTGCCGGGCATCATCGGGCCAGTCCCTCTGCCTCTCTTGATAAGAGTGATCTATTTAGTTTTGGATGGTTTCTGTTATACGCTAGCTTCTATTCTTGCTTTTGAAATGGCCTGATCCAAATCTTCGATGAGATCATCGATATGTTCAATTCCTACAGACAATCGAATCAAATCATCTTTAACACCAGAGGCTGTTAATTCTTCTGCACTAAGCTGCTGATGTGTCGTGCTTGCAGGATGAATAATCAAGCTTTTTGCATCGCCAACATTTGCTACATGGGACCACAGATTCACTGAATTAATAATACCTGCACCAGTTTCACGTCCCCCTTTGATTCCAAATACGACTACTGATCCTGCTCCTTTCGGTAAATATTTCTCTGCAAGGGGCTTTGAAGGATGGTTTTCGTCTTCAGGATAGCTTACCCACTCAACCGCAGGATTTTCTTTCAAATAGGATACGATTTTACGTGTATTCTGAACGTGTTCCTTCATCCGAACGTGAAGTGTTTCAATTCCTAGAGCGATTTGGAAAGCGTTAAAAGGACTTAGTGATGCACCAGTATCTCGCAATAGTTGAACACGCGCTTTGATGATGAAAGCTGCTTCAGGAAGTGCTTCAGCATATACGATGTTGTGATAAGAAGGATCTGGTTCAATGAAACCTGGAAACTTCGATGAGTTCCAATCGAACTTACCACTATCCACAATTAGGCCTCCCATCGTTGAGCCGTTCCCACCAAGCCATTTTGTCGCAGAGTGTACTACGATATCAGCACCATGTTCGATTGGCCTGCACAAATAAGGGGTGGCAAATGTATTGTCGACGATTAATGGAATTCCAGCATCATGAGCGATTTCTGCTACTTTCTCTATATCGAGGACGTGAAGTCCAGGATTCCCGATCGTTTCAGCGAAAATCGCCTTCGTATTCGGGGTAATGGCTTTTCGAAACGATTCCGGATCTTTCGGATCAACAAAGTTGGTTTTAATGCCGTATTTAGGAAGGGTTGTAGAGAATAGGTTGTATGTCCCGCCATATAAAGTAGAAGCTGATACAATTTCATCTCCACTATTGGCGATATTCAAGATTGCATTTGTGATAGCAGCCATGCCGCTCGCAAGTCCAAGAGCTCCAATTCCACCCTCGAGCTCAGCAACACGTTCTTCAAGGGTACCAACAGTTGGATTACCGATCCGTGAATAGATAAATCCTTCCTCTCTTAATCCAAACAAATCAGCTGCATGATCTGTGCTATTAAATTTATAAGCATTCGATTGATAGATCGGTAATGCTCTTGCTCCTGTAGCAGGGTCAGCCTGCAATCCACCATGAATTCCAATTGTTTCTAAGTTATAACGTTTCTCTGCCATCTCTTATCCACTCCTTCAAATTTTTGATGGTTCTTTTAATCGCTCTTTAATTAATGGACCCCATTTTTCAAATTCTACAAGGAATCCATCATGACCATATTTTGTATCGACGATATAGAATTGTGCCATGCTCTCAAGGTTAAATACGTTTTCAAGATCCTTTGGCGGGTATATTAAATCACCCTTAAAACTAATCGCTAAAACATTTGCTTTAATCTTTTTGATGGGTGAAGTGCCATCCCTACCTCTAGTGATATCATGATGATCCATTGCTTTTAATAAGTACAAGTAGCTGTTAGCATCAAACCTTCCAACAAGCTTTTGCCCCTGGTATTTAAGGTATGATTCAACGTCGTAGGCAGCCTCTGTATGCTGATCTTCAGGTTTTCCAATCACCTTCCTGCCAAATTTCTTTTGAAACATTTCATCTGTTCGATACGATATCATTCCGATCATACGCGCTGTAGCTAGGCCTGCAGCTGGTGGGTGGGCATGATCGTAATAGCCCCCTCTCCATTCAGGGTCTTTCGTTATCGCGTGTCTCGATATTGCGTTATATGCAATTCCGTATGCGCTTAAAGATGGTGTCACTGCTAATGGTACGAGGTGCTCCATGATATCTGGATAAAGGATTCCCCACTCGAGAACCTGCATTCCTCCAAGTGATCCACCAATGACTGCGTGAAGGCGGTCAATGCCAAGAGCTTCAAGCGCTCTCTTTTGAGAATGGACCATATCTCTCACACTTACGAAAGGAAAATCTGCCTGATAAGGACGGTTCCTACTCGGATCAAGTGATAATGGACCAGTCGAACCATTGCATCCACCTAGAACATTGAATGTGATGACCTGGAATTCCGAAGTATCTACAAATTTGCGATGACCGATAAGGCCTTCCCACCACCCATCCTCGCTTCTTCCAACCGTATATTGATTCCCTGTTAGTGCATGACAGACTAAAATGACTGGCGCTTCTTTCGGTCCAACTCGTTCATAAGCAAGCTCAACTTCTTCAAGTACTTTTCCTGATTCGAGAACGAACGAGCCAATGGAGACCCTTTGGTCTTCGTAATTCGTCTCTCTTTCCAACTCACGATCACTCCCATCACGCATTACCAATTTCAGATGTTTATAGTTTATACCAAATAAAAAAGCCTCTCTGAAAGACAGAGAGGCACGATTATATAAAATCAGCTCTGCTTATCTTCCAGGAATAATCCTGCAGGAATTGGCACCTTTTCAAACCATAATGGTTTGACGGTTGCCGGGCTTCATCGGGCCAGTCCCTCCGCCACTCTAGATAAGTACGAATATTCAATTACTTTGTGATTGAGTATTATTTTAGCAAGGCAATGCATTAGTGTCAAACTTTTTTTTGAAAGTTTATACAAATTCACTATACACACAAAACGGTTTGATTAGAACGAGAATTTTGATAAGGTTACCATAACAATATTCGAAAGGAGACTTTTTGTGAAAGCACCTACGTTTTCTTTACAAGAGGTCCGTAGTGATAAAAAATATTCTTTAAATGATTATTTAGGGCAGCCCGTTATGCTTACCTTTTGGGCATCGTGGTGTCCTGATTGTATGAAGGACCTACCTACGAAAGGACAATTTTATGAACACGCCGACTTAGAAAAACTTGCATTTCTTACAATCAATGTGACTGGGCGAGAACGTTCAGAAGAAGCCGGCAAACAATTTGCAATCAAAAACGACCTCCCTTTTCCGGTACTAAAGGACGAAGGAAGAGAGACATATGATCAATATGGCTGTAGTGGTGTTCCTACAACGGTACTTCTAGATAAAGAACACAATATTGTAGAGACCTTCGGAGATCAGGCATCATTCATGGACATCGTCAAAGTGCTCCCTACAATCATGCTTTAAAACTATAAGACACAACGAAAAAAGCCAGGGAAATCCCCTGGCTTTTCTTTAATAATATAAAATAATAGCGTTAATCTTTTTGAATAAGAGTAAAACTCTCTCTTAATCGTCTTCTTGCTCTTCGCGATCTTCATCATCTTTCGAATGCCTGTCGTGTTTACCTTCGTGCTTTTCCTCATGCTTATCTTCGCGTTTGTCTTTACGATCATCTTTGTCTTTGTCTTTCTCATCTTTCTCGTCATCATGATCTTCTTTCTCTCTCTCATCATCATGTTCTTTTCGATCTTCATCGTTATCCTTTTTGTGATCTTCCTTCGAGGAACGATTGTTTTTGTTATCTTTCTCTTCTTTTTTTCTATCTTTTTTTTCTATAGACGTTTCCTTAGGTTCAGAAACCTTTTTCGTTTCAACAGTTTTGTCACTAGTTTGCTGAGTTGAGAATTGTCCATTATCAGATAGCTTACCGATTGAATCTTTTTCTTCTTTTACGACCGGATCAAGGTCCTGTTTACTTTGTACTTTTTTTTTCTCATCAGATTCACTGGAAACAGCTTTGCTGGATTTATCATTAAGCTGAGTGATCTTATTTTCTAAGTTGTTCGTTTCATTTTTGATAGGTTCGGCTTCATTCTCTTCAGAAGTAGTATCTTCCGAAGCAGTTGCGCGATTGTTAAGTGCATCCAACTTCTTAATAGAGAGGTTACGTGCATCCTCAAGAGTAATCGCAACTCCACGATCTTGTGCAGCTAAATACGTCATGTATTTTCCAGGAGACACGCCTTTTTCAATTGCTTTATTCCGCGTTTGATAATCGGCATGTAAAATAGTCGTAATGGCAACAGCTTGTTTTGTAAGAACTTCGTTTTGTTTCAAACTATTAATCGTTACTTCTAGTTTATTTTTGATTTCCTGATAGCGACTGTTTTTTTCAACATTACTCGCTACGATAAGAAGCTGTCCTTGGTCCATTAGGTACCCATTCTCTTCGAGTTTTGAAACAAGGACATTCGCAAATTCAGCGAGCGGCATATTCTTTGTTGTATGATCTAAATTCAACCCTTCACCGTCCGAATTCCATGCTTGATACTGTACAACTTCAAGATCGGAGTTGATTCCCACCTCGATACTTGGATTGATGTCGAAGCTAACATAAGCAGCAACTGCATCGTTATTCGGGACAGGAATGACACTCGCCACAATGACAAAAAGCATGATGATCGATGCCATTCCTGCCATAGTTGGCATAGAGGGGATAAAGTAACCTTTTCTATTTTTCTGAGGTTTTTGTGCAAGTTTAATTTCAGAGCCAATTGATAGATTATGATTTCGTTTAAGATAGATTGTTGTAAATTCACCATCGGGTGTCAGGACTACGGCTTTTCTGCCTCGTATCTCCATAATAACCCCGTTTTTCATCCCCTGGCCCCCTCGTTCAGTTACTGTATATAAGATTTCAGCGCATTAAAACCTCCCAGATAAATTAATGCAACTGCTATTATATACTTTCGATTACGTTCGATCGTTTTCCGACTGCAAGAAACAAGAGATAGCAAATCTTTTATTGGGAGCTGTTTCTTTTCAAGTAGATAACTCGATAATGTTGAATCCTCCGCAATGAGTTTTGCTATCAATTTAGCATTATCTCTTGCATCGATGTGTTTCGGACAATTCTTACTCAACACCTTGAACGTGATGCTGAATTTCTGCAGTAATTGCTCGTATTCTTCGATTTCGTACATTCTTACTTCTCGTTGTTTATCCATTTCATAGACGTCAAGAGCTGCCTTCTGTTCTGCAAAGCTATCTTCTAATCTACCTTCTTCGTCCAACTCTTCTGGCTCTAAATAGATGTACTTATTTTGACGTGCTTCTTTACGGATATAATCGATTACGCGTCGACGGATAACCATATCTGCGAATGTAAGAAAACGACTACCTTGTCCTCTTTGATATTGATCCATCGCTTCATTAAAAGCTGATAAACCAATACTAAATTCGTCCATCATTTGATTAATGTATCGATTGCAGACTTTTGACGTGATTTTCTTAATAAATGGTTGATAGTCTTCTAAAAGCTTATTTCGTAAAAACTCGTCACCGTTTTGAATTCTATCAATTTTATCCTCTAATGTAACATTGTCTTTTTTGTTTTTATATTTTCCTATTCTTGTGCTGATTGAAATGGTTGTCATGTCATACACCTCTCATCTTGCAGTCAATTTAGCATTGATCGCTTATTAGGTTTTTTTCTTAGATGTCTGTTATTTAAAAATTAAAAAAGAATGCAAAATAAAAATTCGCCCCCATACGATGGATTCGAATGGCGACTCTCTATTCATTTATACCACTCAATCAGCTGCAACGAAAATACAATTTAATGACAATGTTACTGTTTCTTTACTGTCTGATATCATAATTTATCATTATTAATATTGCACAATTTTCAACAAATTTTCAACGCCTCAAACCCTTGTTAGAATACGCTTTTTAAGAAACGTAAACTGTGGTGGATTTGGTCAGTATTCATCAAATAAATTTAGTCCTCTTTATACTTATGTAATAAAGAATTTAGGCGGACGACTGATTCAATTGCGAAAATGGTTTCGACCTCTTGTCCATTTTTAAAGATTGTAAGTGCAGGAACACTTTGTATCGTGAGCTTCTCGGCTAGTTTTGGGAAATAATTCAAATTCACTTTGTACGTGTGTTCCTTTAAGTCGTTAGCTTCACTAGCGATTCCCAACATTCGTTCTGCAATTTTGCATGTCGAACAAAAAGGCGTATAAAAAAAGAGCACCGACATTGATTCTTGATGGGCTCTCTCAATCTCAACCTCCTTGTTTAATTCTATCATATGTGTATACTCCTTCAGTTATATACCCGAAGAGGAAGCTTAGCGAGCTTCTTCTTCGGAAAAGATACTTATTTATTTTTTATACAGGCATTACTTTAAACTTCGCTGCTCGTAGAATGCGTTTTAAATAATTTAATGGTGTTTCTGCTACTTCTCGATGCAGCATCGTAATATACAAATGTTCCGCATGAGGAATTTCTTGTTTCAATTGTCTTCGTAGTTTTTCACCAGCATCGTCCGCATCTACGAGTACATATACATCCTTTTCTATCAACTCTTCACTTAGTTCTTCGAGTCGGTCAAAGCTAATCGTACCGTACGTACAAATGATATCTACTGGCTCATCTAGAATTCTAAGTAGCTGATCCCGATCCGTCTTACCTTCTACAATAATCACTTTATCATGCATGGCGCAACTCTCCATTCAAGCTGTCGTCTCTACTGCGTTTACTATAGTATATGGATAAGAAGGCATATCGTTTCACTTTCTATAAAGTATTCTACCTAGTCGTCAAAACGCTCATCTTCTGAAGACGGAATTCTTGTTGAATTGCCGTGCTCCTCTTGCAGGTCATCCACTGTGCGAATTCGGTCATCTTCCCTTTCGCCGCCTGTAGCAAACGAAGCCTCAGTTTCTGTTCGATTCCCCTCTTTTCGATCTTCAAGTCGATCTTGCGCTTCTTTCGTGCGGATCGCATATGGAATAGCTTCTAGACGCTCTCGATCAATTTCTTCTCCAGTATCTACACATATACCGTATTTTCCTTCACGAATACGATCTAGTGCAGTATTGATTAATTCTAAACGCTCTCTCGCCGCGTCCTCGATTGTAATATCTTTTTCTCGTTCATCCAACTCTGTTGCAAGGTCAGCAAAATGGTTATCATATGAAGTTAGATCCCCCGTTTCCTCAGAAAGCCCATTGTTTTCATTATGCTCGGCTTCACCATTCTCTAATATTTCCTTTTTCTGCATAATAAGGGTTTTTTTAAATCCCTGTATTTCTTGATTCGACAAAGTCATATTTTTTCCCTCCAAAGGTTCTTTTTCTTTTCCATAATTTAATTTCCTGTTAATTGATTACGTTAAACCAACCATTGGGTTTTATTATGTCCATTAAGTGGAAAGCAATGGATAAGACATTAAATAGGAGTGAGTATAATGGCTAAATTATCTTTAGGACAAAATGTACCATCATTTTCCCTCGTCGATACTGAGGGAGGGCTTTTTCAACTAGATAAGCATTTAGAAGAAGATAACAAAAGGTGGCATATGCTTGTATTCTTTAGAGGTGAGTGGTGCCCTGTTTGTAACGAGCAAATGGAAGAACTACAAGAAAATATCTCGGCTTTTGAAGACCTTGATGTGCACGTTATCGCGATTGCAAGTGACGAAATGGATTCACTACGCAAGATGAAGAAGAAACACGGTCTTGATTTTCCAGTTCTCCAAGATCACGAACGAGCTGCAATCGACTCATTTGGCGTGTTCATGCATACTGAAGAAGACCCTTATGAAGATCATGGCGAGCACGGTGAGCCTGCTATCTTTATTATCGATGATGAAGGAAAGTTAATGGCACAATATCTACAGTCTAGTCCATTCGGACGTCCGTCAGCAGATGGGCTAACTACTACAATTAAGTATATCCGCAAAAATAAAGCATAAAAAGACCGGCCATATGGCCGGTCTTTTTAGCACCATCCGAGGTCACAGTCTTCAACGTACTTGCCGTTTTTCTCCATTGCTCGTTGATATTGAAAAATCTTATCCTGGTCAAACTCAAAGCCCTCAGCAAATTCATACTGGTTGCCTTGATTCGTGAAGAGTATACGACCGATTTTTTCTTTGTTCAGATATAGGTTCATTGAACTTTGGTCGAGTTTACCATGCACTCTACTAGTGATATCGATTTTTTCCATAGGACGAGACTGATCATTCATCGAATTCATCCCCTTTTTATAGTGTCTTTCCTTATACCTAACATCACAACAAATACAGGCAATATGAAACGGAAACACAGGTATTCAATAGGGTTAGCGATGATGAAGAATTTATTCCCTCAAATGATACTTGGAAGTATTTAGCGATGATTAGTCAGCACTTACCATTTCTTCATATGCCTGTGCAGTCATAAGTTCATCGAGCTCTGAAGAATCAGAAGGTTCAACAACAACCATCCAAGCTTTTTCATATGGAGACTCATTTACAAACTCAGGACTGTCTTCTAAGTCTTCATTGATAGAAACAACTTTACCTGAAATAGGTGCATAAAGCTCAGATACAGTTTTAACTGATTCAACGCTACCAAAAGGTTCGTCAGCTTCAAGGCTGTCGCCTTCTTCAGGAAGTTCTACGAAAACAATGTCACCTAATTCTGACTGTGCAAAATCAGTGATTCCAATGCGAACATTGCCATCTTCTTGTACTTGTACCCATTCGTGCTCTTCTGAATAACGGAAATCTTTTGGTAAATTCATTAGTAATTCCTCCCTGAAATATCCCTCAACTAAGGTAAGTATTTATTATTATTATTTACAATAACTATCGTATAATAGTTATTATTAATTAATCAACTATTAGTGTCCCCAAGTTTCGTCAAAAACTTCCTCTTTAAATCCCAACGTTACGTTTTTCCCATCAGTAACAATAGGTCTTTTGATCAACATACCGTCAGAAGCTAGCAGTTCTAACAGTTCATCTTGAGAAGATGAAGAAACCTTATCTTTCAAACCTAGCTCACGATATTTCTTCCCGCTAGTGTTAAAGAACTTTTTGATAGGCAGTTCACTTTTTTCCACTAATTCTGCAAGTTCCTTCTTTGTAGGGGGATTTTCGACGATGTGGACTTCATCCACGGCAATCTCATTACTTTGAAACCATTTCTTTGCTTTCTGGCACGTTCCGCATTTAGGATATGCATAAAAAGTAAGTGACAATCCATTTCCTCCTTGTGCAACTGATCAATAGTAAGTACAGACTAAGTGTACCATATGAAACCCCTACAACAAATTATGACGTGCCTTAAACACCTTTCGTCATATACAGTGCAAATCCTCTTTTTTGCTTTAAGATTTATCTTCCCAATTCAGCCAAAAAAAATCCCTCTTTTTCAAGAGGGAATCTAAGAGAATAGGGTTTGAAAAATATTAGTTAAACAGCATAACGCTGCTGTTCCAAAATGTTGGCAGCAATCTCACGCTTCTTCGCAATAACGTTGATTGGCGTGTGACGAGTTAGCTTTCGTAATGCAGAGATCATCATGCGTAGTGTATCTCCACTTTCAACAGCCACAAGAGTTTCTTTAGCGTGTGCTTCTATTCGATTGAACGATTCTTGGCAGAAAACTTGTGTTAGTAAAAGCTTTTGCTGTTGCTTATCACTACTCGATTTATTGATTGCTTTTTCAGTACGTAGGACTGCTGACTCCATCGAATAGATTTCGCTGATTATGTCAGCAATATTAGACAAGACTTCTTGTTCTTTATCAAGACTCTTGCCATACTTTTGAACTGCTGTTCCAGCTACCATCAGCATAATCTTCTTCGCCATGGCAACAAGGTGTTTCTCCTGTTCAAGTGGAGCATCGCCAATTTCTTCAGGCATCAACATCATCAGCTCTTCTTGAAGAGCAGTAGCCTTCTCCATCAAAGGAAGTTCACCTTTCATCGCTTTTCTAACGAGCGTTCCAGGTACTAGAAGACGGTTGATTTCATTCGTCCCTTCAAAGATTCGGTTAATTCGGGAATCACGATACATATTCTCAACTTCATACTCAGACATAAATCCATATCCACCGTGAATCTGTACGGCTTCATCTACGACATAATCTAAAGCCTCAGAAGCAAATACTTTATTTAATGAGCATTCGATCGCATATTCAGCAATGGATTTTGCAACCTTTTCTCCATCCTTATGTTCTTCATCAGAGAGGTTTCCAAGCTTATTTTCAAAGAGCCCACCCGTACGGTATGTTGAGCTTTCACTTGCATAAGTTGCGACCGCCATATTCGCAAGCTTTTCTTGTATGAGCGTGAATTTAGCAATAGGTGTTTTAAACTGTTTTCGATCAGTTGCATATTTAGCTGAAAGTTCAATCGCGCGTTTCATACCGCCAATTGTACCGACAGCAAGCTTATAACGTCCTACGTTAAGAATGTTAAAGGCGATAACATGACCTTTACCAGCTTCCCCAAGAAGGTTTTCTTTTGGCACAGCTACTTCATCTAGAATTAGCGTTCTGGTAGAAGAACCTTTGATTCCCATCTTCTTTTCTTCTGGTCCGGTTGAAAGGCCTTCGAGCTCACGGTCTACGATGAAAGCTGAGAAGTGCTCTCCGTCTATTTTTGCATAAACAATGAAAACATCGGCAAATGCAGAGTTGGTAATCCACTGCTTTTCGCCATTCAAGATATAGTGCGTACCCTCATCGTTTAACTTAGCTGTTGTTTTTGCTCCTAGTGCATCAGAACCGGAGCCAGGCTCAGTCAGTGCATAAGCTGCAATTTTCGCTCCAGATGCTAGATCTGGGAGATACTTATTCTTTTGATCTTCGTTACCAAAGAACACGATAGGTAACGATCCAATTCCCACATGCGCACCGTAGCTTAAAGAGAATGAGCGAGAACGAGCAAATTTTTCTGTGATAACAGAAGAACTAATCTTATCGAGACCAAGTCCACCGTATTCTTCAGGTACATCCGCTCCAAGCAAACCGATTTCCCCAGCGCGTTCCAGAAGCTTACGTGAAATATCGAACTGATGATTTTCAATCTTCTCTAACTCAGGAACAACTTCTTTAATAATAAAGTCTTCCGTCGTTTTCCCCATCATCACATGTTCAGAGGAAAAATCCTCTGGTGTAAAAATATCTTCTGCAAGATGATCCTCTACTAGAAAACTTCCGCCTTTAACCGTTTTGTTCATTGTATTAGACATGCAGGTGTTCCTCCCTTAATTTGGTCATGTATTATAGCAATTCAAACACTCCGGCAGCTCCCATACCGCCACCAATACACATCGTTACGACACCGAACTGCTCTCCACGCCTTTTCATTTCATGAATAAGACTTAGTGTGAGCTTTGTACCTGTACAGCCTAACGGATGACCGAGCGCAATCGCGCCTCCATTTACATTCACTTTCTCATCATCGAGTCCTAATTTACGGATAACTTGAATGGACTGAGAAGCAAACGCTTCATTCAGCTCAAACAATCCGATATCTGATAGCTCTAGTCCAGCTAGTTTCAATGCTTTTGGAATAGCTTCGATAGGTCCGACACCCATAATTTCAGGAGCTACACCTGCTACAGCAAACGAATGGAACTTTGCCATCGGTTTTAATCCTTCACTCTCGGCCTTTTCTCGGTCCATAACGAGAACACTAGCTGCACCATCGCTTGTTTGAGAAGAATTACCCGCAGTTACGGATCCTCTTACATTAAAGACTGGACGAAGTTTCGAAAGTACTTCAAGGGACGTATCTTCACGGACTCCTTCATCGTGTGAAAACATCACTTTTTCTTCTTTAAGCTTATGATTAGCGTCTACCCAGCGCTTTGTTACTTCGACCGGTACGATTTCATCAGCAAACTTGCCTTCCTTGATCGCTTTTGCTGCGCGCTGATGACTCCTCAACGCAAACGCATCTTGATCTTCTCTGCTTATGTCGAACCTTCTGGCAACCTCTTCAGCGGTATGACCCATACCCATAATATACTCTGGCTTCTCTTCAACGAGTGTAGGGTTTGGTTTAATCACATGTCCTCCCATTGGAACGAGGCTCATCGACTCAACGCCTCCTGCCAATATAGAGGAAGATTGACCTAGCATAATCCGCTCTGAAGCATATGCGATTGTTTGTAATCCTGAAGAACAGTACCTATTTACAGTAATAGCTGGAACTGTTTCTTTTAGGCCAGCTCGTGCACCGATCATACGGGCAACGTTTAAACCTTGTTCTGCTTCAGGGATCGCGCAACCCATAATGACATCATCTATGTCTCCATCATAATCCCCAGCTCTTTTTAACGTTTCGGCTACCGTTATTGCTCCTAAATCATCAGGACGCATTTCGGCAAGTGTTCCACGATTTGCTTTTCCTACAGGTGTTCTGGCACCAGACACGATCACTGCTTCTTTCATTATTGCTTCCCTCCTCCAAAACTAGTTACGTAGGGGCTTTCCTTTCATCAACATGTGCTGCATTCTCGCTTGAGTTTTCGGTTCACCTAATAGACTCAAGAATGCTTCTCGTTCAATATCTAGAAGATACTGTTCATCCACAAGCGTTCCTTCTTTCACTTTACCGCCAGCGATTACATGTGCGAGTTTATTCGCTATCTTCAAATCGTGCTCTGAAATATAGCCACTCCACTGCATTGTTTTCGCTCCCATCAACATCGCGGCATACCCTGCTTCACCTGAAACTGGTATCTTCTTTGAAACGGGTGGCTGATATCCTTGTTCAGCTAGGAAGAGAACTTTTTTCTTCGCATCATGTAGAACATGATCAGCGTTTACACTGATGCCATCCTTATTTCTGATGTATCCCATTTCTGAAGCCTCATGTGCTGAAGTTGATACTTTTGCCATCGCAATGGTTTCGAATACATCTGCAGAAACATCGATTAAGTTTGGTTTTCCGCCAGCCTGCTCAAGCTTTCTTAGATAAAGCTCTTTGTTTCCGCCTCCGCCTGGGATCAGCCCAACTCCTACTTCAACTAAACCGAGATAGGTTTCAAATGATGCCTGGACCGCTGCAGCAGGCATGACAACCTCTGCTCCTCCACCTAGTGTCATTTGAAATGGTGCTGCCACAACAGGTTTCTTGGAATAACGGATGCGTCCCATCGATTGTTGGAACTTCCTTGCGACTAATTCGATTTCAAAAAAGTTATCATCCTGCGCTTCCATCAACATATATGCGACGTTTGCTCCAACGCAGAAATTCCTTCCCTGGTTCCCAATGACAAGACCTTCAAAGTTCTTTTCAGTCTCATCGACCGCTTCATTGATCATTTGGAGAATATCCATTCCAATCGCGTTGTTAGGAGAATGGAATTCAAGTCCAGCAACGCCGTCCCCAAGGTCTAAAAGAGTAGCACCAGTATTCTTCTTTATCACACGATTTTGGTCCTTTAACCCTTTCAGATGAATAATCTTCTTACTTTCCTCTACTTCCTTGTATTCTCCGTTATGGAAGAAGAAGGTCTTGCCACCTTCACGCTTGTAAAACGTTGTATTGCCGCCTTCGATCATCTCTTCGATCCAAGCTGGTATGGTTTCACCTTGTTCTTTCATTCGTGCAACTGACTTTTCAAGTCCAAGAGCGTCCCACGATTCAAATGGGCCCATCTCCCAGCCGAATCCCCACTTCATCGCACGGTCGATCGCTTGAATATCGTCTGCAATTTCGTAAGCTTTTTCAGCTGAATAGAGTAACACTGGTTTCAATATGTTCCATACCAATTCACCAGCACGGTCTTCTGCATAAGCAACCGCTTTCAATTTATCACTCTTTGATTTTGCTTGTTTACTTGCTTCAACTGAACCAGTTCTAAGCTTCTTTCTTTGTTCGTATTCCAGCGTTTCAGGATTTAATTCTAGAATCTCGCTTCCTTTTTCACCTTTTTTCTTGAGGAAAAATCCTTGCCCTGCCTTCGAACCGATCCATCCTTTATGGTTCATTTTTTCCATGAAATCCGGCGTTCTGAACACTTCTTTTTCATCACCTGATACTTGATCATATACATTTTTCGCTACGTGAATAAATGTATCTAACCCAACAACATCAAGTGTTCGAAACGTTGCACTCTTCGGACGACCAATCAGTGGTCCAGTAACAGAATCAACTTCTCCAACTGAATAACCTCGGTTGAGCATTTCTCTCACCGTAACCAGTAACCCATATGTTCCAATGCGGTTCGCAATGAAGTTTGGAGTATCTTTCGCTTCGACAACGCCTTTCCCTAGCGTCTCTTCTCCAAATGTCTTCATATAAGAAAGAACTGCAGGATCTGTACCCTTAGTTGGGATGACCTCTAATAACTTCAAGTACCTTGGAGGATTAAAGAAATGAGTGCCAAGGAAATGCTTTCTAAAGTCCTCTGAGCGACCTTCTGCCATAGCTTCTACAGAAATTCCTGACGTATTAGAGCTAACAATTGCACCAGGACGTCTATATTGTTCTACTTTCTCATATACTTTCTTTTTGATTTCTAAGTTCTCAACAACCACTTCGATGATCCAGTCCACTTCACTTAATCGCTCCATATCGTCTTCCATATTCCCTGGTTCGATAAGTTGAATATTGTCTTTCTTAGACAGTGGTGCTGGCTTTTGCTTTTTGAGCTTATTGATTGCATCTACGGATAGTCTATTTCTTACCGATCGATGCTCTATGGAAAGCCCCTTAGCTTTTTCTTTTTCGTTTGGTTCTTTCGGTACAACGTCTAGTAAAATACTTGGGATACCAACATTCGCAAGGTGTGCAGCGATACCTGATCCCATTACTCCTGCTCCTAATACGGCAACTTTATGAATGCTGCGTGACATAATGAACCTCCCTATTGAATGAATGCTCATTCATTTTTGTTTCAAAAAAAGAAGCGAATTCACTTTTCAATTCCTCTGTCTTTACTATAAAGTATTTTCTGAAATTTAGCAATATAATGTTTTCTATTTTCTTTACGATTATTTATCAAAACATTGTGAAAAAGGAAGGCAAAAAAATTCGCCTTCCTTTTATTTCATCATTCCTTTAAGCACAAAGGCAACGTTCGCAGGACGTTCAGCAAGACGTCTCATGAAGTAACCGTACCAGTCCTGTCCATATGGTACATACACTCTCATTTTGTAGCCTTCTTTTAATAGTTGCTCCTGACGATCTACGCAAATCCCATATAACATCTGAAATTCAAACTGATCGCGACTAATATTATGTTCTTCAACAAGTTCTTTTGTATATTCGATAATGGCATCATCATGAGTAGCGATTGCAGTATAATTTCCATTCAGTAAATGCATTTTGATAATCTTCTTGAAATTAATATCAACATCTCGTTTTGCAGGAAAAGCAACTGTCGGAGCTTCTTTGTACGCTCCTTTTACTAATCGTAGGTTAGGAGATAATTCATTTAGCTTTTCGACATCATCAGAAACTCGGTATAAGTAAGCTTGTAAAACAGTTCCGATATTCTGAAATTCCTTTTTTAATTCAGTAAAGATATTCAATGTCCTTTCACAACGTTCATAATCTTCCATATCGATTGTTACAAATACGTCGTATTTATCAGCGGCTTTAAGTATCTCGCGCATATTCCTTAGCGTCATATGGTAGTCAATATCAAGCCCCATAGAAGTGAGCTTGAGAGAGAGTTGAGAATCAAGTCCTTCGGCAGCAATACGTTCAATCGCTTCGATACAGTGCCTTGTCATTTGCGATGCTTCTGCTTCATTATCAACAAATTCACCAAGATGATCGATCGTTACGGATAATCCCTTGGCATTTAGTTGTTTAATTGCATTTACAGAGCTATCGAGAGATGCACCAGCTACAAACTTACCTGCGCCAAATCGCATGCCATATTTCTTAGCAACTTTTGTCGCGACCTTGTTCTTTCCCATGTGTAAAAAGAAATTACGCATTACTTGTTCCATAATAACCCCTCCATGAAAACGCATTCAAAGCGTGATAAAAAATATATTGTGGTGAAAAACGGCATATTGCTTCAAATACCGTCATATTCTCCCTTTAGTGTTATTCTACCACGAAATCCTATGAATAAGACGTTTTTTGTTAGAAATTCTCTCAAATAATAACTGCTAATTTTTAACTGTGTCTTTAACCATACCCAAGTGAATGGGGTCAAAAAACATATTTTCCCTATTATATTGCTAACTCTTTTGTTTGGATACTCCGCGCTACCTTTAAACATAAAAAAACTAGGGCAGTTTATGCCCTAGTCTCTTACTCTTTATCTTGCTGAGATTTGCGATTTTCTTCATTTAATAGTTTAATTTCCTCCACCAGTTCTTTCATTTCATCTTTGGCATCTGGATATGTCTGATTCCAGTGCTTTGCTAGTGGAGGCATCGTTTTGGATAAGTGCGTATACATCGCCCATAGTTTCACTTTTTCCTTTAGTTCAGGAGTACTCTCCCCAACTAATAGTTCTGTATATTTTTCCATCAATCCATCGACTTGTTCCTGCAAGGTTTCTAGACTCATGCTATCACTCCGATCAATACAGTGTCTCTCGATTATAGCATAGAGCAGAGTTCTTTAATAAGGAGAGACTCTTCCGTTCACCTGAACATCTCTTAGTCTTGCATAATCTATTCTCTGTTGATTTTCACGAATGACTTTAACTAATTCATCAATTAATACGGTTTCGTCAGTAATGATAAAGAACCTGCAAGAAATCATCGCAAAATCTCCAAAGAATGCTCTACAGCCTTGATATCTCTTCGCATCACGAACGGGTTGATATGGAAAGATGAAGTTCCCATTTTGTTCATATGCAGGATCGAGAGAATGTTCTTCGATCAATTTAATTAGTTCTCTAACCGTAAACTCTCTTCCCTGCTGATTTTGACCCATTTCTACAATTTCTAGCAAAGTACATACCTCCTCTACACAATATTCGAAGGAAACACCATTCTTCTTAGAGGTACAAAAGACAAAACATTTAAATTATGTAAAAAAAAAAAAAAAAACCAAAGACTAGCTTTGGTTGTACTATGGGTCACATAAGAGTGAGCTTTACGAAGGGGGGGACCACTACTCACTCTCACAATATACTATGTTAATTAAGCACGATTGGTTGGACAAGTACCACGGTACAAACATGTATTTTTTCAAATTCTTTAATAATTTGTACCTGCAATAACATAAGAGAAGAATAATATTCCCAGTCTATGGAAGAATGATAATAACATTCTTTACCAAAAGGAGAGGGATATAGTGAATGAACGTAAGAAACTCATCGCAGAAGGTAGTGAGAAGTTGTTAGCATCCGTTCGCGAGGAAATCGCTGAAGAATTCTTAGTAATGGAAGCGGTAAATGAAAATGTTCAAGAGAAAGATTTCTTTACGTACCACCTATTAAAACAAGCAGAAGAATTAAGAAGTAAAAGGAAATAACAACATTGACCTATTTGATGATGGGCGCATATGATGTATACTTCTTGTAACTGATAAAAAGGAATGATGCCTTTCATGACCACCCATACATTTACTGTAGGTGAAGAACGAGCAAACTATATTACTCATGGTGTTGGTGCATTAATTAGTCTTGCTGCTCTCGTCATCCTTATTGTTTTCGCGTCACTTCAAGGCACAGCTTGGCATATCATCAGCTTCACATTATTTGGAGCGACTATGCTGCTTCTATACACGGCGTCTACCTTAGTTCATAGTTTTCCACCAGGTAGGGCGAAAGATTTCTTTGAATTTCTTGATCATTCTGCAATCTATTTCTTTATTGCTGGAACGTATACACCGTTTTTATTTATTGTTATCCAAGGATGGCTCGGTTGGACGTTATTTGGAACAGTCTGGGGCCTTGCCATCGCCGGAACAGTATTCAAAGCATTCTTTGTTAAGAAATTCTTGTTCATCTCTACAATCGTATATGTTGTTATGGGATGGCTAATCGTTTTAGCATGGGATCCTCTTCTTCAGAACCTTCATCCGAATGGATTGACACTTCTGATCATAGGAGGCTTGCTCTACACGGTAGGAGCAGTCTTTTATGTTTGGCGAGCTTTTAAATATCACCATGCAGTTTGGCACGTATTTGTAATTGGCGGAACAATCACACACTTCTTCTGTGTTTTGTTTTATGTTCTTCCCCTTTAAAGAGCACTTCTGTACGATTATCGTGCAGAGGTGTTTTTTTTGTGTGAACTAGAACAAAACATACTGTCTACTCGTTATAAAAGTAGAATTACATATTAAAAGGATGAAGACATGTGATCGAGATAACGAAATTATCAAAGCAAATAAAAAGTAAAGCGATTTTAGAAGACCTAACTGTTTCGATTGAAGGAGGAGTGGTCGGGCTCATCGGACCGAATGGTGCTGGAAAGTCCACACTGTTAAAGATTCTTTCCACCGTAACTAGCCCCTCTTCTGGTGATGTGAAGATAAACGGTTATTCTGTCCAAAAAGAGACTACTAAAGTTAGAAAACAAGTTGGCTACTTGCCTCAACACTTTCAACTTTACCCTCAGCTAACAGGATCAACGTTCCTAGACTATGCTGGTAACCTAAAGCGCTTTACGAATGTTGATCACAAGAAGGAAAAAGCGCGCATATTAAAGGAATTAAACTTATCAGACTACCAACATTCCAAAGTCAAAACATACTCAAACGGTATGAGACAAAGACTCGGGATAGCCCAGGCGATGTACGGGAGTCCCGATGTCATTGTTTTTGACGAACCTTCTTCTGGTCTAGATCCCGATGAACGATTGAGGTTCCGGCAATTGATTGCTAATTCTCCATCAGATAAGACGATCATCCTATCAACACATATCGTAGAAGATATTGAAGCAAGTTGTGATACGTTGATCGTTCTAAAAGAAGGTAAGATCATTTTCCATGGTTCGCCTGATGAACTACAACGGAAAGGGGATGGGTTCGTTTGGGAGCTTGAGTTGTTTGATGAGAATGCCACTGCTTTGCGAGGACTACAAATCACATTCTCAAAGCAAACTAAAAACGGCTATTTATTCCGAGTCCTTTCACCTGTAGCACCGCTAGAAGATGCAGAAGGCGTTAATCCAACGCTCGAAGAAGGATATATGACCATGATTGGGTGGGACATGAGATGAAGAAATGGTTTATCCAATGGAAATTTGAATTATCATTTTTATACAAGAACTGGTTTCTACTTCCCATGCCCTTTCTATTCCTAATTTGGCTACTTACGAGTATGACCATTGAGAATGTTAGCGATTCAACTAATCTTTATGTGTCAGCCTATCGAACAACCCATTCTACAATCTTCATTTTAGTAGTCGGATTGAGTATCCTTATAGGCGTATACCTTATGCGTAGGGATTTAGGGAATGACTCATTTGAATGGCATCGAGCTTTACCTGTTTCTAACTTTGTATTTTTATCGGCAAAATTATTTGCTGGTATGACCTATATGTCGTTGTTCACATTGTTGATGGCGATCGTGTTCAGTGCACTTTCCACCATGCAAGGTATACCAGGTGCGGAAACAACGCAGGTGCTAAGCTTCTTTGTCGTTCAATATGAAATCTCACTATTGATCAGCTTATCTCTTGGAATGGTCTTATCCGTCATTATTCGAAACCGATTTGTTTATCTAATCGCATTTTGCGCATGGATATTTGGCACATTGTTTATGGAAATATACATACTTGGTGGAACAGGAAATTTCTATTTAAAGCCATTTCATCTCACCTACTTCTTTGTGGATTCCATATTGGCAAATGGAGTATGGGGAATTGAAATAATGAAGGATGAAATTAAGAGGCAAAGACTGTTCGTCCTTTCCTTCTCCTTCATGTTACTGATGGTGACGATGCTAGTCTTAAATAGCAAGCGTCCAAGTGATCATACAAAACTGTGGAAATTGGTGTGCGGTATTAGCTTACTAGGAGCGACATTTGCTTACCTTCCCTATAGTCAATTATGGAATGATCGTTTATCTACTTTTAATAGTATGAAAGATAGTTCCCCCACTTTCGCACAAGCTAGTGAGGGTAATCACTCCTATATGTGGTTCTCGCCTATAGACTATGAAGCTATTCCATTAGAAGAAAGAGATGTTTACGAGCCAAGCCTTTTTTCTATTACGAATTATGATATCGATCTATATCATACACCAAGCTCTAAGCTCGATATATCAGCAACCGTTGCTCTTAAACAAGCTGAGTTAAAAAACAAAGATGAATTCAAGTTTACTCTTAACCACACTTTTTCACTTAAAGATGTGAAAATTGATCAACAATCGATTCCTTACAAACAGAGTGGCGATTTCGTTACGATCACTCTTCCAAACACAATAAAAGAACCAATCATTCACTTCGACTACGAGGGGGTTTTTGAACTTTGGACACATCGCAATAGTCAAGAGTATTATCCTGGCTTCGCTCTAAACAACCAGATGGTGATGCCTTCACATACAGCATGGTATCCTTTACCGGGTCATCAGTACTTGACTGATTCTACTGGTGAATCACGCACTGATGTCGGCTTGCTTCACCCTTCCGAGTTTAATGTGAAGGTGTCAGGGGTTGATAACAACGTGTATGGCTCTGTTAAAAACGTGCAGTCTTCAGGTGAAACTCATACCCTATCCGGGGAAACAGCTAGACTTGATCTATTCAGTGGCTTTTTGACTGAGATTTATTCAGATCACTATTCTACTACTTTAGTAACTGTTCCTTATCATAGGGAAGCTTCAGAGTTATTTATGAGGGAAGTAGATTCACGACTCGTATATTTTGATGAGTTTTTGGATGAAAAAATAGAGCCTGTAAACCACTTTTTCTATCTGCCGCTGAATCGATTGAGGTGGAGTGGTTATTTTAGACAAAATGGGTTTATCGATCAAAATTACATTATGAACGATAATAATTCTTTAAATCAGCGTGAAACGATCAATACCTTTATGATCGCTAATTTATTTCATGAGGATAATTATGTAAGCGGAAATGCTAGAGCTAAGAACATTTTAATAACGAGCACGATCAAAGCTTCATTCAATTATTTATACGAACTCGAAAATGGACAAGAAGATGATGCTTTTCAGACAAGATCTGCTTTTGCGAACATCACAGATGAACGTGAAAAGATTATATCAAGTAACGAAATTATTCAAGCTGATATGGTATTAGATATGATCGAAGCTGCGGTAAAGGAAGGGAAGGAAGAAAAAGTTAAGGAGGTTCTCAACAGACTTTACAGTGAGCACTGGAGCGACACTAGCTATCCGACCGGATATAACTTGTATCTCGAGCCTGCTTCCATCATTGGATTTGACGATTGGATGAAAGAATGGAATGACGTAATGACTACTAAACAGCGAGAGGAGAAAGGGCATGACTGATGAAGAGTTAGTTATTGGAATGTCCAAAGGCAATCAGGCTGCTTTTGAAGCATTGATTCACCGCTATCATGCACCTCTATTAGGCTACTTAGAGCGAATGCTTCGAGACCGAAAAAAAGCGGAAGATGTCGTACAGGACACATTCCTGAAATTACTAACCCAATTAAAAGCGAGAAAGATCCCTGAAAAGATTAAACCCTGGCTATACCAGGTTGCTACAAACCAATGTAGGGACTACTGGAAAAGCTCAAGTTATAAATCTGAGAAACAAGTAATTGATAAACTACCAGATCAACAAAGCGGAGATCCATCTGTTGTAGAATTATTTGAACGTCAAGAGTCTAGGAAAGAATTCCTTGAGGAACTCGATGAACTTTCTACGAGCCAGCGAGAGATTGTGTTTTTGAGATTCTACCAAGATCTGAAGTATCAGGAAATCGCAGAAACCCTTGAAATGCCCTTAGGAACTGTTAAATCAAACCTTTATCACGCATTAAAGAAACTAAAGACATCAATTGGGCGAAAGGAGGAAGTTAGCCATGCGAGATCACAAAGATGAATTAGAAGAACTCGAACAAGAAATGAAGCAACCATTCAACTCTTATATGGCAACGTCACCAAGGTCAGAAGATACTCAAAAGCTTATCCTCTCTCTTCAGGATTCATTCGATGACCTTAAGCCAAATGAAATCGAATTCGATTTCGATGCTGAACCTGAAAAACCGTCTCTACTCAAACAGTGTCTAAATCAATTCCGTTCTTATCACTGGCTCTATTGGATAATAAGTCTTGGTATATTCACGATGTTAACATTAATTACTTCTGGAAGCGGTGATCCAGACAGCTTCTTTCCTTTACTCGTCCCGATTTATTTATTGTTTGGAATACTGTACAGCTACAAATCCTGGAACAAAGAAATGCGAATGATTGAATCTGTCACTCCTTTTCCACCAGCACTTTTATTACTTAGCAAACTACTCGTTGTTCTAGGAGTGAATTTCAGCTTTGCCTTTGTCTCAACCATGGTTATTATCGTGGAGAACCGTTTCGTTGAACCAGGCATGTTCTTATTGCAATGGATCGCCCCTTTACTATTCCTAACGGGATTACTTGCTTACATTATGTTTCATAAAGGGGTAGTGGCTGGTTTTATCTCTGCATTAGCTGGTTGGGTATTCACCTTTATCGCACTGCCATACTCTTTGCATCAACTGTCTAGCGGATCACATGTCTCTCAAGTTCCATTAGTTGCTTCATACCTTATTATCTTTGCCATAGGAGGTCTCTTATTATTTTTATCCTATCGCAAGAGTTTACACCTTCAATATATGTGAGGTTATTCAATGATTTCAATTGACCAGATAACATACAATAGAAAAGGTTTCTCACTAACGATTCCTACTATGCAGCTTAATGCTGGCATTACGATTTTAGTTGGTAAGAACGGAGCTGGAAAATCTACCTTCCTCCAACTACTCGCCACTGCTCTTAAGCCACATCGAGGCAGTATTACTTATGGAAGAAAAACAGTTGGCGAGGCTCTTCCATTTATCAGAAAACAAATAGGCTTTCTCCCAACAGGTGTAGAACTGTACGAAGAAATGAAAACGAGACAGTTCCTAACTTACATGAGTGAATTAAAAGGCATTTCAACTGACAAAGCAGTGGAAACTTCAATTCAAGCAATGAAACTTGAAGATGTAAAAAAGACCAAGATCAAATCTCTTTCTCAAGGAATGAAACAACGAGTAGGAATTGCACAAGCACTATTAGATACACCTTCTTTCCTCCTTCTTGATGAACCATTAAATTATTTAGACAGTCAAGAAAGAAAAAACGTAGTGTCGCTCCTATCACGTTATGGGAAAAGTAAACTTGTACTCGTTGCTACTCATGATTTAAATGAGTGGGAAGAAATTGCCGATCACATCATCTGGCTAAGTGATGGACAAGTACTGTTCGATGGACCACTTACTTTATGGAAAAATAACTCTGGTCGCGTTTGGGAAGGAAGAGTAAAGCAACATGAAATCAGCTCACTTGATTTCAACCGCATAACGTATATGAAGAGATCGAAAGACGATGTTATCGTTAAATATATATCTGAATCAAAGCCTTTTGAAACCTTCACACTCACTACTACTACAATTGAAGATGCGTACTTTATACGAAAATATAGCTCGTGACTATAATATTGAAACCCTCCTGATGATCAGGAGGGTTTACGTTTGCAACTAAAAATACAATTAATGCAAAAAGACTGTCGAGAAATTTACTCGACAGCCTGAAACCATTCTATTCTTTTGAATTCCAAGCAGTTGTGTAGATGTTAAATAACTCTTCAAGTTGGTTTACTAGGTTTAGAGCAAGAAGACCATTTCCTTCTGCGCTATTCCTATACCCGATTGGAACAGTTCGTTTGATAAGCTGAGCATAAATCTCAGGTTCTGTTAATGTTCGATTAAATTCGTTCTCGGATAAGTTCATAAGAAGCGCTAACGCTCCAGAGACGTGTGGTGCGGCCATCGACGTTCCTGAAAGCACCGCATATTTATTATCAGGAAAAGTAGATAAAATATCTACCCCGGGAGCGATAAGGTCGATTTCATCATTAGTATTGGAAAACGGTGCTAGGGTTCGCTTGAAGGAAGCAGCTCCCACTTCAATCACTTCATTATATGCGCCAGGATAAGCATATTCTGGGGTATCTGCTCTCGCGTCTCCCTCATTTCCAGCTGCACAGACGACCGATATGTTTTGATCGACAGCATCTTTGATCGCTTCATGAAGCTCAGGCAGATCAGATGGGCCGCCTAGAGACATTGAAATGACATTCACCTTTTCTCCATTTGTTCCTTCCCAATCGATCGCATAGCGAATCCCACTTATAATGGACTCGTACGAACCACTTCCGGAACCATTTAGTACTTTAACGATTAAGAGCTTTGCTTCTGGTGCTACTCCTACAATTCCATCTTCACCTTGCACAGCAGCGACTGTACCAGCCACGTGAGTTCCATGACCGTTATTATCATCATAGTTATCTGGGTCAGCATTGTAATCTTTTGTGAAATTTTTTCCACCAATTATTCTAGACTTAAGATTAGGATGATCCACTTGACACCCCGTATCAATAACGGCAACTATTCTATTCTTCCCTCGATCAGACTCATCCCATATCTCTGGTGCCTGAATCATTTCAACACCGTCCGGAAAAGCCTCTTCTGCTTTACTTACTACTTCATTTACTTCGAATGGAATTAACTTTATTTCGTTCATAAGTACCCCCTTCATACGCTGTTAACAGAATTATCTGATAAACAGAGTCTTCTTGTCCAGTCCCATATGTGCTAATTCTTTCCTTTTTTTAATGTGATGGTGATTCCATCGTCCTATAACAGTCTTTTCAGCAAGACTACTTCGCTTTGTATTTGTAAGATGAGCGATTCCTACATCACCCTCTTGTTTTAACCGCTCTACTGCATACGTTATTCCGTTGTATATCGCGCTAGTAGAACAGCTCTTTTGAAGTGATGTACAAAAGATTGTAAGGATTACTATTATCCTCACAGTCCATTATTCCAGACACAGGGGAGTACAGCCTATTACATTTATAAAACGCTAATGAGCGTTACTGTAATCTCAAATTACAAAAGTTCACATTGCGCAATAAGGTAAAGGATTGTATAATTAGTTGGTATTGAACAATATAAACTTCAAAGGGGAGTAGCTAGTCACAGTATGGTCGTCATGACGAGAAACGTTTGTTTCTCCGGCCACACTGGCAGTCTATCAGACTGTTAGCGAGACCTTTGCCCGTACGCCGGACAAAGGACCCTTCTTTTTTATCCTGTCCGTCGTCATGGCAGGATTTTTTTATTTGTTATCATTATTTTTATGAGGAAGGTGTATTCATGGAATTATTCTCAGTAGAATTCTTTATGGCTCTACTTAGTATCATTATGATTGATATTGTGCTCGCTGGTGACAACGCCGTTCTAATCGGTATGGCAGCTCGCAACTTGCCTGAGAAACAGCAAAAGAAAGTGATTTGGTTAGGTGCACTAGGTGCGATTGTTATTCGATCCGTAGCGACACTTCTCGTTGTTTGGTTACTGAAAATACCTGGCCTCCTACTTATCGGAGGAGTCGTGTTACTCTGGATTGCTTATAAACTATTAAATGAAGAAGAAGAGGACGAAGATGTAAAGTCAGCAGGTAACTTATGGGCGGCTGTCCGTACGATTATTATTGCTGATGCTGCTATGGGGCTTGATAATGTGATTGCAGTGGCAGGAGCAGCAAACGGGGATTTCTTACTCGTTATCCTCGGTCTAATCATCAGTATTCCTATCGTAGTATGGGGAAGTACGATTATCCTGAAACTTATGGAGAAGTATCCTATCATTATCTTTATTGGTGCTGGTGTTCTTGCATGGACAGCATCCAAAATGATCCTACACGAGCCTTTTGTTGGAGACTTCATCAACCATAACACGTTCATTGAATGGGCATTTATGATTATTGTGACTGCATTAGTCCTTCTTGCAGGCAAGCTAAAAGCAGCTCAATCGAACCACCAAGTAGCACGTGAACATTAATAGGAAAGAGCTCTGAATCTCTCAGAGCTCTTTTTTTATGCCTTTTCATCAGGAATATACTGTTTAAAGACTCCATGTTCTTGAAATCCTAGCTTTCTCAATATAGGCTCAGAGGTTCCATATCTTGCCTGCGTGACCGCAATACTGCTCCCCTTTTCCTTCGCATCCACTAGTCTATTCTCAACCATCTTTCGATAAACGCCTTTTCCTCTGTGCGACTGAAGAACACCAGCTCCAGTCATATAAAGAGCATCTCCATCATGACTATAACGATAGGATGAATAACCTACGGGTGTATCCTCATCAAATGCGAGAACGAACCCACCTCTACGATCAGGAAGGTTTAAATAACTCTCTCTTTCATTAATCGCGGCCTCTAAATTCTTCTCGTCATAACCCCAAATTTCAGCGCTTAATTTTGCGTGAAGACACACGTCCTCTTTCGTTGTTACGTTTTCTATTCGGTAACGTTCTGGTGTTACATTTACGTCTTCCAATGTTCTCGCTAATCCAATATACGTATCATGGTGTGTCATACCATGTTCGCTCAGCTTCGATTCAAGTTCTTTGTTCTCAATGACCCACCAGGAAAATGGTCGACCCTCAAAATAGTCAAAAACCATTTCGATGTTCTCAACAGGCTTATTGTACCTAACGACTCTGTTGGCGTGAACACTTGTAGACCGTAAGTTTTTTATCATTATTAGGTCTTCTTTTTGAACGAAATGAATACATTCAGGTACAAACGATGGTTCGTAATCCCATTGAAGGGCTGCGATTTTTTCTAATATGTAGTTCATTACTTTTTTAACATCCTATCATGATCTGTCTCAATATCCTCTGGCTTAAGCCCTGTCGTTGCTGACGCTTCCATTTGGAGGTTACGGTTACAGCTTTCACACGTGAATGAAGATGATTTCTTTATCAATAGTTTGCGATATTGAGGGTGTCCTGGTTTTATTTCGTATTCCTTCTTGCAAAGTAAACACGTTTTAATCATCACATCTCCTCCTTTTTCCTATACCACTATGTATTCGTTACTGCACCTATAGTGAACCTTTATCTTGTCTAAATTGTCACAATAAGATTTTGATTAGAATACATTATTCGAGGACATACTGGGAACAAAAGAATTATTAAGGAGGTGTACTCTTGGAAGCGAATCAGCTAAGAAAAGCAATTGAAGAACGAAAGAATTATTACATTTCAAAGCTGGTTGAAGCAGGTGCATACTCCACTTCTGACCAACACCTTTATCAATGCACACTGACAGACCTTGAAAAAGAGTACAAACAACTCTCAAATTACTAATCCGAAGAGGTTCTGAGTGAATCTCTTTTTTTCTTTGCAGATGAATCTACAAATAATTAAGAAAAACATGTATAGAACAAGGATTTAATGTCCAAGCTTAAGACATAGATAGATAAACTAGCAAAGTTAGAAAGGATGATTCACTATGAATAAAGCAGAATTACTACACACCGTTGCGGAGAAAGCAGAACTGTCCAAAAAGGATACTGCAAGAGTGATAGACACGCTGATGGATACGATTGCTGAAGCACTTGCTAAGGGTGAAAAGGTTCAACTCGTTGGTTTTGGTAACTTTGAAGTAAGAGAGCGCTCCGCTCGCAAAGGTCGTAACCCACAAACTGGAGAAGAAATTTTCATTCAAGCATCTAAAACACCTGCGTTCAAACCAGGTAAAGCATTAAAAGAAAAAGTCGTCTAACGCATAAAGCTGGAATCATTTGATTCCGGCTTTTCTTTTAAGGAGCAAAGATGGATATTGTAAAATATGTAGTAACTGCAGTTACGATCGGTATGCTTTGTTACTTCTATTATCGAATGGCAAAAAAATAATAAGCGCGCCTTAGAGCGCGCTTAATTGTTTACTGAGTTTATGATACCAATCCTCTGAAAGCTCTTTCGCTAACATAGCTTGTTCGAGACCTGTACGGTCCTGTCTGTCATGGTAGGTTAAACGATTGATCATCGCTACAGTTACATCATGATCAGGCCTATGATCGACAATTATTTTCTCTCCAGTCGTGACATACCCTTCCTTAAGGACTCGTAAATAGTACCCGCTAAATCCATTGTCAGTTACTTGTTTAGCCATATCCTCTACACCGAATTTACTTGCAAGCTTATAACAAGGTTTTCTAGGTAAACTTACTTGAACAAGGATTTCTCCTATACGATAAACATCACCAATTCTCGCTTCGTGTTCATCCAGTCCAGATACGGTAAAGTTCTCACCAAATGCTCCAGGAGATAGGTTACGGTTTAGTTTCTCTTCCCAATATGGATAATGTTCATAGGAATAAACACAAATTGCTTTCTCAGGACCTCCGTGATGAACGCGATCAGCTTGTCCATCCCCTTCTACCTGAACAGTGGATACATACAATGGTTCATGAGTAGACGTCTTTATTATTCCAGATTCCATCGACTTTCCTTTGTATTGCATTTCAACCGGCATCCCGACATTTACGCTCAATAAGTTTTTCACTCCCGTACCTCCCTTCTTCTCTAATCGTAGCATAACCTTCCATTTCATGGATGCTCCAAATGAAAAAAGCAGCCCTTTATCAAGGACTGCTCTTAACTATGAATGCTTATCATCCAGGCGCTTTTCTATTTCTGCTAACTCCTTTTCGTTCTTTAGAAGTTCTGCTTTATTTTGCTCAACAAGCTGTTTAAAAGTTAATTTCTTATGCTTCTTCACAATAACCCACCAACTTTCTTGTCTGTATGCTAACGATTATACATCAACATAACGAAAGATAAGTTACCTAATTGTTAAAATTTTATGAAAATTAACACATAATTAAGTTTATTCACCTTTTTTTGGAATATGACCGTGTTATTTTTCCTTAATATGCTTGAACAAGCCTCCTTACAAACAATTTCCTTTATACTTACAATAGAACACTTCAAAGGAGTTTTGATATTGGGGTATGTAGAAGAATTAAGAAGCCTAGTTGGAAAACGACCACTTATACTTGTCGGTTCAGTTGTGATTATTTGTAATAAAGAGGGTTCGATCCTTCTACAACAGAGAAATGAAAAGAAAGAACGATGGGGCTTACCTGGTGGATTGATGGAGCCTGGAGAATCTACTGAAGAAACTGCTATACGGGAGGCTTTTGAGGAAACTGGGTTGAGTGTACAATCACTTACTCTTTTTCAAATGTATTCAGGACAGGAATTCTTCACCATAGCAGATAACGGTGATGAGTTTTACTCCGTAACAGCTGCTTATTATACGAACCATTACACAGGAACGTTGATCTCAAATAAAGAAGAAAGCCTGTCTTATCAATTTTTTCGGACTACTAATCTACCTGATAATATGGTTTTGAGCCATCGAAAGATGATTATGGATTACATGACATGCACCTAATAAAACAGCCCGACAAATCGTCGGGCTGTATGACATTCATTATTCACCTAAGTTCACATTGTGGTATACCTGCTGAACATCTTCAAGATCCTCAAGTACATCCACTAGTTTCTCGAACTGTTCCTGAGATTCTTCTGAAAGGTCAACTTCATTTTGAGGAAGCATGGTAAGCTCTGCAACAGTAAATTCTGTGATTCCTTCATTTTTTAAAGCTTCTTGTACGGCATGGAATTGATCAGGTTCAGCATAAATGATGACTACGTCATCCTCTTCTAATAAATCTCTAACATCAATATCTGCTTCCATTAATAACTCAAGCAGTTCATCAGCACTTTTTCCTTCAATACCGAATACGGCAGTTGGGTCGAACATATATGCAACAGATCCAGTTACCCCCATATTTCCACCGTTTTTACCAAAAGCAGCTCTAACGTCAGACGCTGTTCGGTTCACATTGTTCGTTAGCGTGTCGACGATCAGCATTGAACCATTCGGTCCAAACCCTTCATAACGCAAGTTGTCATAGTTCTCTTCTGAACCACCTTTTGCTTTCTCGATCGCACGGTCAATGATCGCTTTTGGTACGTTGTACGTCTTTGCGCGCTCAAGTACTAATCGAAGAGCCTGGTTCGCTACTGGGTCTGGCTCCCCTTGTTTTGCAGCAACATATATTTCACGGCCGAACTTCGCATAGATCCTACTCGTATTCGCATCTTTGGAAGCTTTTTTCTCTTTAATATTATTCCATTTTCGTCCCATTACGTTCCACTCTCTTTCGACTTAATCTATTTATCTATTATCTAAAGCTAATGACTGATTACGTAAAGAAATTTACAATTCCTTCATTGATTATAGCACATCTCCCGAATGAGAATGGGTTATCAAGACCACCAGTTATTGATCATTACTTCATAGATTGCTTCATCATATTTTCCTTTCAACACATTAAGAGTATGATGAAATGAGAAAGGTGGGAGAAGATGCAGAAACAAAGATTAAGAGATTATGGTATAACTGTCGGAGAATTAGAAACAGGTCCTCAAAATACAATAACTGATGTAACAGGAGTTGCAGTGGGACATGTCACGCTTAGCAACGGCGACATACAAACAGGGGTAACAGCGATCCTCCCTCATCAAGGGAACACATTCAGAGAAAAATGTATTGCTTCAAGTCATGTTATCAATGGCTTCGGAAAAACGATGGGTACAATACAAATGAGTGAACTCGGGACATTGGAAACTCCGATTCTTTTAACAAATACACTTAGCATTGGAACAGTTTCAGATGGACTAATTGAGTATATGCTCGATCAATGTCCTGAAATTGGAACATCTACAGGGACGGTCAACCCAATCGTTGGTGAATGCAACGACATGTTTTTGAATAACATCCGTGCGAAAAACGTTAAGAAAGAGCATGTCCTAGAATCCATAACTAATGCTTCGAGTCAAGTTGAAGAAGGGACGGTTGGAGCCGGGACAGGGATGCTTTGTTATTCATTAAAGGGTGGTATAGGTACATCATCTAGAATGATGGAAATGACGCACGGTACATATACGTTAGGTGTTCTCGTTGTCACAAACTTTGGTATTTTACGTGATTTACGTATTAATGGCAAAGCGATTGGTGAAGAACTTAAAGCCTGTCTCCAAAGTAAATGGGAAGAGAAAGATAAAGGCTCAATTATGGTCATCGTAGCCACAGACCTTCCTGTTTCTGAGCGACAGCTGAACCGAATCCTCAAACGGTCTGTCACAGGCCTATCAAGAACGGGATCGATTATTACAACTGGAAGTGGTGAAATCATAGTTGGTTTTTCAACTGCCAACAAAGTACCTCACGAGAAGACGGCAGTGCCTTTAGAAATGAAAAACATCCATGAAGAAGACATCGATCTTGCTTTTCGAGCGATCGGGGAAGCAACGGAAGAAGCTGTCCTCAACTCGTTGACTCAGGCAACTCATGTAATTGGCAGAGACGGAAATGAGCGCCCAGCACTAAAGGACTTATTGGAGGAGTTCGGGATTGATTTGAATAAAAAATGAACCTCCTACTATAGTAGGAGGTTCACAGTTTGTAGAGAAACCTGATTAATGTATTCCCTATGCTGTAGGAGTTTAATACACTTGCTTTCCTGTGGACGAACGCCCTTTTTCCACGGGAGTCAAGTGTTATTCACTCCTACTAGGTTGCATTCAATCAAAGCAAACTTTCCAACTGATTATAATTAAGTAGTCCTCTGCTTTATATCTCTAGAAGGTTTTTATTTGCTTTTGTCTTGTTTTCAAAACCACATATCAATGTTGATTGGAGCGGAAGGATGCTCGACTCCTGCGGGACGTGCGGGACAGGTGAGACCCCACAGGAGCGTTTTGAAAGCGACGAGGAGACTCACCGCCCGCCCCGCGGAAAGCGAGCATCCTGGAGCGGAAATCACTACTATATCCGAGGCGAATGGTCCTTACTACTTTCTCGACAATCTGTGAACCTACTATTGCAGTAGGTTCACTTCTCTCTTCTATAACTCGTCAAATCCATTATCATCGGATACTTTTGTATACTGCCTTGATTTCTGTTCAAAGAAATCGCTCTTTCCGGAATTAACATCAGCATAGGCTTTGATCCAACGCATAGGATTCTCTCGGTAACCTTCGAAAGGCCGTTCAATCCCAAGCTGGTTCACACGTTTGTTCGTCATAAATTTGATATAATCGTTGAGCTCATTTTTAGAGATTCCTATAAATTTATTTCCTATGATCGCTTCCCCCCATTTTATTTCTAATTCTGCTGCTTTTCTAAAGGTTTCTGTAATAAAACGATGGTTTGCCTCTGTGTTCAACTGAGGCTGTTCATTGAATAGTTCTTTTACGATATTCACAAAAAGGGTGACATGAAGCTGCTCATCACGATTGATATAATTGATCATCGTCGAAGTCGATACCATCTTTTGATTGCGTGCTAAGTTATAGAAGAACGCAAATCCTGCATAGAAAAACAATCCTTCTAAAATGATGTCATAGACAATCGATTCAAAGAACGTTTGAGGAGAAGGATCTTTTACAAACCTCTCATAACCAGATGCTATGAATTCGTTTCTCTCCACCAAGATTTCATCATGCTTCCAATACTCAAAAATCTTATCTTGCTCTTGCTTACACACAAGTGATGAGAGCACATAACTATAGGACTGGTTATGAATGACTTCTTGAAACGAAAGAACTTGCATGAGAGCAGATAAACTAGAGTCTGTTAAATAATCTGCCACTTTGCTCGAGTAATCTGTCTGAATTGAATCAAGGAATGCAAGTAAACCTATAATTTTCTTGAACGTTTCCTGCTCTTCCTCCGATAAAGACTCCCACTGCTTTACATCTTGAGACATGTTGATTTCAAACGGCGTCCAAAAGTTACCTAACATGTTCTTATACATTGGATACGTCCAGCTGAATCTCGTATCATCCCAGTTTAGTACATTGGAACTTTTTCCATTGATGATTCCGCTAGATCGATTAGGTGCTGTACTATCATATATTTTCCTTTTCTGAATCGTATTCATATAAGTTCCTCCTAACTAGAACAGCTTTCGCAATCTTCAATATCTACGGATGTGCTTCTAACGTAGTACGTTGTTTTTAACCCTTTTTTCCATGCTGTCATGTGTATCTTTAAGAGGTCTTTCGCCTTAACTGTGTTTTGAACATAGATATTAAATGAAATGGACTGATCAACATGACGCTGTCTGGCAGCGTTCTGCTTGATGCTCCATAATTGGTCGATATGATAGGCGGACTTATAATACCAGGTTGTTTCGGGTGATAGATCTGGCGCTGTCACAGGAATTTTATAATCTTTCTTCTCCTCGGAGTACTCTTTCCGGAAAATAGGATCGATCGAGGCTGTAGAACCTGCAATCAAGCTTGTCGAACTGTTCGGTGCAACTGCTATTAAATTCGCGTTACGAAGCCCGTTGCTCTGGACTTTTTCTTTAAGCCTAAGCCACTTTTCATCGTCATACCGTCTCTGTTCAAAGTAAGCACCGGTCTGCCAATCTGATCCTTTAAACACTGAGTAAGGACCCTTTTCCCGAGCTAACTCCGCACTAGCTTCTATCGCTAAATAATTGATGGTTTCATATAACTCATCTGCATAATGGACCGCTTCATCTGATTCCCATACTATTTTGTTTTTTGTGAGAAGATGATGCCAACCAAACGTACCTAGACCAATTCCTCTATATTTGGCATTCGTAAGTTGAGCTTGAGGCACTTCGATTGTGTTGCAGTCGATCACATTATCAAGCATTCGAACCTGTATCGAAATCAGTCGTTCGAGCACGCCCTCTGGAACAGCTTTACCAAGATTAATGCTTGATAGATTACAAACCACATAGTCCCCTGGTGCTTTTGTAATAACGATCTTTCCGTCTTTAGTTATCTCTTCCTCTACCGTAGTCGCGCTCATGTTCTGCATAATTTCAGTACATAAATTAGAGCTATAGATCATGCCCGAATGCTTATTCGGGTTCGCTCGGTTAACGGCATCTCTATAGAACATAAATGGTGTGCCGGTTTCTAATTGCGATTTCATGATTCGTTTCATAATGTCGATCGCAGGTATGGTTTTTCGGGATAGCTCACTCCTCTTCACACACTGAGCATATTTCCTTCTGAAGTCACCCTCCCCTGGCGTTTCATCATAAGTATCCTCAAGTGAAAAACCCATCACCTTTCGAACCTCATGAGGATCAAACAAATGCCATTCATCACGGTTTTCAACGGCTTCCATAAATACATCTGGTAGACACACCCCCGTGAAAAGATCGTGAGTCCTCATCCGCTCATCCCCGTTATTTAACTTGGCATCAAGAAATTCAATAATATCTCGGTGCCAGACATCGAGGTAGACGGCAACAGCTCCCTGGCGTTGCCCTAGCTGATCAACGCTTACCGCTGTGTTATTCAGTTGCTTCATCCAAGGAAGGACACCAGAGGAATTCCCTTTGTAACCTTTTATATCACTGCCTCTCGCTCGAATCTTTCCAAGATATGCACCGATTCCGCCACCATTTTTCGATACTGTCGAAACGTCTGTATTGCTATCATAGATGCCACGCAAGCTATCATCTACAGTATCGATAAAGCAAGAACTTAGCTGCCCATACGTTTTCCCCGCATTTGATAGAGTAGGTGTTGCAACTGTCATATAGAGGTGCGATAGTGCCCAATATGCTTCTTTAACAAGGTCTAGTCTTTTATTATCTTGCTCCTTCATCATCAGGGTCATCGCAATAACGAGAAAGCGCTCTTGAGGCATCTCAACAATATTATTCTCGTAATCTTTTGTTAAGTAGCGATCAGCAAGTGTTCTTAAACCAATATAAGTAAAAAGGTGATCTCGTTCTGGCTGAAGTATTTCTGTAAGTTGTTCGATGTCTTTTTCGCTATAGAATTTCAATAGGTCAGCGTTGTAGATTCCTTGATCTGTAAGAACTTGTAATAGACGGTAGAATGACCCCTTGCTATACACACCTTCTTCTCCACGAGTTTGAATTGCATTCCGATACAATGCTTGAAGATGAAAACCCGCTGCCACATATGTCCAATCAGGTTCTTCCGCTGTGATTCGCTCGAGTGCATGCAGAACCAACATTCGCTCTAAATCATGATGCGACTCTTCTCCTGAAACTCCATTTACTAGCTTTGTTAAAAACCCTTCGCGATTTAAATAAGGAAAACGTGCCAAGATATCTTTTGCTTTTATTATCATTTCATGTTCAGCTAGATCAGCCGTATAACTCATATACCTCTCTCCTTTTAGTCAAAATAAAAAGCTCACTCTTCAACGAGTGAGCTTTGAGAATACGACAAGGTTAGAATACAGGAATGTCCTGCATTCATATTGCCACTTCTCATCCTCAATCCCCGAAGAATAGAAACGATTTGAGTACAGGCAGGTCTACTGGCTACGTGTTTCTTCCTCAGCAAGCCTTCCCGGATGAATCATCCAGTGGCATTTGCTTCGTCCACACGACAGTTGCGGGGACAGCTCCGGATTCTAACCGGATTCCCTATTAAGTCGTTATACGACACCTCATACTCAATCATTATGTAATTATTGTCAAAAACATCTATATGTAGTATTACCTATATAAAATAAATACTAAATATCGATATCAATATCTTATCGTACATTCTGAATTCGAACAAGAACAAAAAATGTATTTAGCCGTTTTTGGGTATAAAGTCTTTGTTTTGCCTAACACTTTTGTTTCAATCCAGCATATATTGTTTATACCTAAAAATGTTTCCCTAAGGAAAAAGGAGATGAGCTTACCGTGAAGAAACAACATCATACATGTCTGAAGAAATTAGCGGGTTATACACAATTGTGCTGTAAATTTGGATTACTTAGCGAGGAAGAAAGTAAAGAAATCATGAATCTTCTTTCAAAGCAACAAACATAAGCATACAAAAAGAGATAGGAACCCCTATCTCTGTTAGTCAATTGAATTAACTTAGTTTCTCAATTAACTGAGTAAGTATTACGTCTTTCTGTTTGGCTAATGCAAGTGCTTCATCACGCTTCTCTTGCATTTCACTGAACTTCGCTTTGAGATCTTCTTTTTCTTCATTTGTGAGTTCAGGTCGTTCGCCATCTTTCCAATCTTGTTTCTGTGCTTTCATTTTCTCATGAGCCGCTTTCGCTTCTTCATGAAGAGCATTCAACTGCTCATTAACATTTGCTAACTCAGTCTGGAGTTCTTCAACACCATCAATCGCTGAGGCATTTTTATCAAGCAACAAATTGATCAGCTGTTCTTGCTTTTGAAAGATCGTTCCCATCAACTCATGGTTCTCTTTCTTGTTTTCATTTCCATGCTTATGGAAGCCTCTTTTATGACTATGGTTTCCAAATTGTCCTTGCTCTTGACTTACCTCACTGTCCACTGGTGTGTCTTCAGATGAGGCATTCGCAGTTACTGAAGCTAATCCCCCAGCAAGTACCACAGATCCTACAACACCTACCAACCACTTTTTCATTATCAAATCTCCCTTCAATTTATTATCCTTACATGTTTCATTATGGACAATAATTGTGGAAGAAATTTCGTGAAAAGTGTGTGAAATTATGTGAATTCAATCGTTCTTATTTTCTTAGCTTTTCTAAGACCGCTTCATCTACACTTCTTATATGCAAATCACGTTGTGGAAATGGAATTTCTACATTGTTTTCAGCAAGCACCCTATTGATTCGAAAATTAAGGTTACTTTTCGTTTCTACCGCTGCTTTAGGAGAAGAAATCCAAATGAATAACTGAAAATCTAGAGATGAGTCCCCAAATCCAATGAAATTCACAAAAGGATTCGGCTTCTCGAGTACATACATCGAATTTTCTTTTTCTTCTTTTGCGACCTGGTGAAGCAAATCCCTCACCAGTTCAACATCAGAACCATAGGCGACACCGATCGGAACCACGAGACGAAGCCGGTTGTCTCCATAAGAGTGATTAACGACTTGCTCTTCAATGAAATAGGAATTTGGCATGATGATCCGTTCATTATCGAGCGTGCGAATAATCGTTGCTCGCATTTTTATCTTCTCAACATCTCCGATGATGTCATTAATAATGACCCGATCACCAACTTTTATTGGCCGCTCAAACAGTATAATAAGTCCAGAAATAAAGTTATTAGCGATGTTCTGCATTCCAAAACCAATTCCAACACCTAGTACCCCAGCGAAAATCGTCAATGCGCTTAAGTCGATTCCAACAGTAGTCAAGCTAATAATGACCGCGATCACCATCAATGTATAATGAAAAACACGATTAAATGTAAATTGCAAACCTGTATCTAACCTGTAGTGATCGTACAAAGGAGGCATCAGTAACGATGTGAAGATCTTCGATAGCCTGTTCGCAAGAGTAATGATGAACAATGCGATCAGAAGAAGAAGTAAGGATATGTCAACATCACCAATCGTGAACAATTCTCGACTCATCCAAGCATACTCAGAAAAGTAGAGCAATAGGAAAACAAGAATCGCATACAACGTAACCCAATTCAGAAACGAAACAATTGCATGCTTGCTCTCTTGCTTTTCGAATCCTTTACTTTTAAAGAAAAGTGCTTTTCCAATAAACCGAAACAAGATGATGCATACGATAACACCTGTCGTAATCAACGTATCTTTCATAATGGAATCTTCAAAGAATGTTAACAACTAACGAATAACCTCCTTTATCAAGAGTTATGAACAATCATATCATGGACTTGTAACCTATTCCTTCCTTAGCACGTTTAGTTGTATAAAGTGATTGAGGGGGAAAAGGGATGAAAAGGGTATTGATATGTGTGATTGCCTTATCTATTTTTCTTATTACAGCTTGCAGCTCTAACCAACACCAGTCTGAGAGTGGGGATCGAGGCGAATTCAAGACCGAAGATATGGCTGGAAGTTCTGAAGAAGGAAAAGGAAATGATAGTAGCGAATCCCCTTCTTCAAATGAAGCTATGGACATGCCAAAACTTCAGACTGATCGAAAAGTCATCTTTAATGCGAATTTGTCATTAACGGTTGAAGACCTTTCTAAAGCTACTGATAGAATCGAACAGCTCTTACAATCAAATGGAGGATATATTGTTGAGGCTAATACATTCTCTGAGGAAGATATTAACCATGCTTCAATAACTGTTCGGGTTCCTCAAAATAACTTTTACCCTTTTCTTGATGAAGCTGAAACAATTGGAAAAGGAACGCCAGAGAAATCTATTTCAGGTAGTGATGTAACAGAAGAATTTGTAGATTTAGAAGCAAGGCTGAAAGCAAAGGAAGATGTTAAGAGTAGGCTAGAATCTTTCTTAGAGAAAGCGGAAAAGACAGAAGATTTACTTGCTATTTCAAATGACCTTTCTCGAATACAAGAAGAAATCGAACAATTAAAAGGTAGGATGAAGTATTTAAACAATCAGAGTGACTTTTCTACGGTTACGATTTCATTAGAAGAAAGAAAAATCACCGTTCCCTCTCTAGGAGAAGGTGATGACAGTACGATTGCAGAGGCGAAGCAGCTATTTATGAAAACAGCAAATGGCATCCTTCATTTCTTCTCAAAAACAGTGGTAGTTCTCATTGGGTTATCGCCAGTGCTTGTGCCACTTACCTTAGTAGCCGTAGTTTTTCTCATACGCCATCGTAGAAAAAGAAGAAAAGAGTGATCCAAACCTTCAATTGAATCGTTAGCTTATTAAATCCCTATAGAACAAACGAGGTGATACTATGAAAATAGTCATGTCTCTAGTTACTTCAGTAATCATCTTTCTTCTGATTACTGGATATACCAATAACTATTCATCAACAGCTGAAACGGATTCAGAACCAGTTAAGAAAGTAGAAATTGAAAATGATTCCGATGTAGCATATGACAACGTAAAACAATCGATCGATGAAAATGCAAAGAAAGTTCCAACTTCTAGTGAGAAAAGCATAATCCCCGTTTCTGTCGAGATCCCTTCTATTGAAGTTGAAGCAAAAGTTGAGAACGTAGGTATTCTGGAAAACGGACAGATGGGTGTCCCATCCAATCACGTAAATGTCGGGTGGTTTGAGCCTGGCTTTGAGCCGGGTGCAACCGGAAATTCTGTCATAGCAGGACATGTAGATAGCAAAACCGGACCATCTGTTTTCTATCATCTTGAAGACCTATCAGAAGGTGATGAAGTATTTGTAACCAATAAGGATGGAGAAACACTTACATTCGTTGTAACAGGTAAAGAGAGGTACCCATTTCAGAATGCACCGATTGAAAAAATCTTTGGACCAACTGATGACGCCAATCTGAACCTCATCACATGTACTGGTAACTTCAGTCAGTCTCATGGAACACATGAAGAACGCCTCGTCGTGTTCACTGAGCTCAAAGCAGAATAGTAGTAACATAAGAAAGACGCTTCTCCTATTCATAGGACGAAGCGTCTTTTTCGTTATGCACTCAACTCGCTTTTTTAACTTCTATTTCACCCAAGTATCGATTAAAGTAGTCATCTGTTTCACTTTTTATGACTTTATATAATAATAACAAAGCGATCAAGTTCGGAATCATCATTAGTGCATTCGCCATATCGGCAAATGCCCACACTGTTGTCAGGTTTGCAACCGTTCCAACAAAGCATGCGAGGATATACACAATTCCATAGTATGTCGTGAATTTCGTTCCTGCTAAATATTCAAAGCATTTATATCCATATACATACCATCCAATAATCGTAGAGAAACCAAAGAAGATTACTGAGAAGGTGACGATATATTCACCTATCATACCAAGACTTGACCCGAAGGCGGCTGTGGTTAATGCTCCAGCTTCCAAATCTGCGTTATGAACCACTCCTGACAGATCTCCACCTGTTGGATCCCAGAACCCAGTAATGAGTAGTACTAATGCTGTCATCGTACAAACAATAATCGTAACGATAAACGTACCCGTCATGGCAACAAGTGCCTGCCTAACAGGGTGTTCTGCTTTCGCGTTACCAGCAATAAGCGCTGCCGTTCCTAATCCAGCTTCATTTGAAAAGATACCTTTTGAAACGCCAGACTTAACTGCTTCCATAACGATTACACCTGAAAATCCACCGACAGCAGAGATTGGTGAGAAGGCATACGTGAAGATTAACTTCATTGCAGGTACGATTGCATCAACATTCAAAAGGATGATGATTAAAGCACCTACTATGTAGAGCACCGCCATAATCGGTACAAAGAACCCTGCTACAGAACTGATTCGTTTTACTCCTCCGAAAATAATAAGAGACGTAAGACCTGCAACGACAGCTCCCGTTATCCAGCCATCAATATTAAAGCTTTCTCCAACAACGCTCGCAATCGTGTTCGATTGTACACTGTTACCAATTCCTAGCGAGGCAATTGCACCGAATAATGCAAACGAGATGGCAAGCCATTTCCACTTCGATCCTAGACCTTGTTCAACATAATACATCGGTCCGCCAGCGTACTCACCTTTATCATTTTTTACCCGGTACTTCATTGCGAGTAGGGCTTCTCCGTACTTTGTAGCCATTCCAAATAACCCAACGACCCACATCCAAAATACAGCACCTGGTCCCCCAATCGTAATCGCAGTTGCTACTCCTGCAATGTTTCCGTTCCCTATCGTAGCAGCTAATGAGGTCATAAGTGCTTTGTAGTTACTAACATCACCTTCAGCAGAGGTATCCTCTGCCTTCTCTTTTGAGAATGCGAGCTTGAATGCATAGCCGAGCTTCCTGAACTGAAGCCCTTTTAAAATCAGTGTCAAAAATACACCAGTACCAAACAAAAGGATTAAGCTTGGTGCTCCCCAAAGGAAACCATTTACTAGTTTTAGTAGTTCTAAGATGTCCATTTTCTCTACTCCTCCAACGTGTTAACGCTTTCAACCGACGACCTTTATACATTACCATCAGAATTATTTCGAGGTCAATGATAATGACCGTTTCAGACACAACTATATAATTCGTTTCTTCCATAAAAAAAGAGACCCTCAAATGGGTCTCTCAAAAGATTCTCTCTTTTTATAATTGACCTAGAGCATCACCGATGGTGGTCTCACCATTTAATATCTCGAACGTTTTATTGAATGTGTTCTCATTATCTACAATTTCAGCAAGTACTTTAGCCACATCTTCGCGTGGAATCTGTCCAGATTTGTCTTCGAGCGTTTCAGCTGCTCGAATTTGTCCTGTAGCGGCATCATTCGAAAGTCTTCCAGGGCGGAGAATCGTATATGTTAAATTAGTGGATTTCAAATAGTCATCAGCACGTTTTTTCGCATATAGATAAGGTTTCATATTATCCGGACCTTGTTCTGGATAATCAGCTCCTACTGTGCTTAATAACACAAATCGCTTGATTCCTTGATGTTTTGCTTCATCAATAGATTTAATTGCACCTTCCTGGTCAATTAAAATCGTTTTATCTGCACCAGTGTGTGGTCCAGAACCTGCCGCAAAGACTACAGCTTCGCAACCGTACATTGCATGGGAAAAGTCTTTCTCTAAATCACCAAGTACTGTTTTTCCACCTGCGTCCTCGATTGCTTTCACTTGATCAGTATCTCTCACCATTCCTACAGGTTCGTGCCCTCTTTCTGCAAGACTACTAATAACATGTGTCCCAACTTGTCCGTTCGCACCAATTACGAGTACTTTCACAACTATCTTCCTCCTTTAATTACCTTCACCTCTGTTATTTTCCTCATTCCTTGCGCAAATAAACACATGAACGCTTAATAATGCTTTTTTCATGAAAACCAATACTTTTTTTAAGTAATATAAGTCGATTTGTGTAATTTAAAAGGGATTTGTGATAAATTATTAGAATATTTAGTATTGTACTACATATGAAAGGGGATATTATTTTGGAATCAGTATTAAATACTATTAGTGGATTCGTTTGGGGATGGCCCCTTCTAATCCTCCTAGTTGGAACGGGTATCTTTCTTACCCTTCGTTTAGGATTTTTGCAGTTTACGATGCTACCGTATGCATTAAAACAAGCATTTACTAGAAAACAAGATAAGTCCTCTGAAGGAGACATCTCCCACTTCCAGGCATTGATGACAGCACTTGCTGCCACTATCGGTACTGGAAACATCGCTGGTGTAGCAACAGCGGTATTCGTTGGTGGACCAGGGGCTGTTCTATGGATGTGGATCAGCGCACTATTCGGAATGGCTACGAAATATGCTGAAGCTATCCTAGCGGTTAAATATCGCTCAGTGAATTCGAATGGTGAGATGTCTGGTGGTCCTATGTATTACCTTGATAAAGGCCTTAACATGAAATGGCTAGGTATGATCTTTGCATTCTTTGGGGCATTTGCAGCCTTTGGAATCGGGAACATGGTTCAATCGAATTCCGTAGCAGATGCAGTAGCAACATTTGGAATCGCTCCATGGATTACTGGTCTTGTCTTAATGGTTCTTACTGGCCTCGTAATTCTTGGAGGAATTAAAAGCATCGGACGGGTTACAGCTTTCTTTGTCCCGGTCATGGCGCTTTTTTATGTAGTCGGTGGTCTTATCGTTCTACTTATGAACATTGATCTTATCCCTGCAGCCGTGTCGCTCATTTTCTCTGACGCTTTTAGCGGTGAAGCTGTAGCAGGTGGCGCAATCGGTGCAGTCATCCGTTATGGTGTTGCTCGAGGGGTATTCTCAAATGAAGCCGGTCTAGGATCTGCTCCAATTGCTGCAGCAGCTGCTAAGACTGACTATCCTGGTCGCCAGGCTCTCGTTTCCATGACACAAGTATTCATCGATACGATTGTTGTATGTTCGATCACAGGAATTGCACTCGTGATGGGTGACCTGTATATGGGCGATCTTAACGGCGCCGCTCTTACAACAGCTACTTTTGAGAAATTCCTAGGAGTACCAGGAGCATTAATCGTGACGGTCGGATTAATTCTTTTTGCATACTCGACTGTGTTGGGCTGGTCCTATTACGGAGAGAAATGCTTCTCTTATCTATTTGGAGATAAGTCGATCAAGTACTATCGAATTGTTTTTGTATTAGCAGTATTTGTTGGTACAACGCTAAAACTAAATGTCGTATGGCTGCTTGCTGATATCTTCAACGGCCTAATGGCACTACCAAACTTAATTGGACTACTAGGTCTTTCTGGAGTTGTCGTTGCTGAAACAAAACGCTTCCTTGAAAAAGTAAAAGAAGAAAAGCAAGAAGCACGCTCACAAGGCATGTAATGTGATTATGTATAACAAAAGCTGTCAGCATAAGCTGACAGCTTCTTCTTCTAATTATTAATACTTTTTAAAAGCTATCTTTAATCACGACGCGCTCAACTGGGAAACGAGCAGATGCATGCGCTTCGGCTGCTGCTTTACCAACTGAAATGAGCATAACAGGTACATATCTTGAAGGAATATTAAATTCATTGATAAGGGCCTGTGGATTGAAGCCACCCATCGGAATCGTATCATATCCTTTTGCTTTTGCAGCTAGCATGAGTTGCATCGCAGCTAGAGAACTGTTTTTCACTGCTTCACTGTATGCAAAGCCCTCTCTTTCATAGGCACCGTTAATTTGGCTAACTAACGTTTCCTTAACTGCATTATCCATAAAGCCATTCTCTACTGCTTGACCATATACTTCTTCAGCGTGCAAGTTTGCCTCTGTGTCACCTAGAATAACGATCGTTGCAGAACTATCTACAACCTGCTTCTGGTTAAAAGCAATTGGTAGAAGCTTTTCTTTCTTCTCATCATTTTCGATAACAAGGAATTTCCAATGTTGTAGATTCCAAGATGAAGGAGCTTCGATTGTAGCGTTCAAAATATCGTTCATATCCTCATCAGGAATCTTAAATCCCTTTTCATATTTTCTTACTGAATGGCGTTCTTTCATCACTTCAAGAACATCTAGTTTTTGTTCAACTTGTGTAGACATTTGTTTCTCTCCCTTTCTATCCATCAATACTCTCTCTTAAGGTATAGCACTATTATAATGTAACATAAATGATTACAGTTACAAAATCATATTGTTAGCAATTGTGGCAGTATCTACCTTTTTTCGTTGTAGTCTTATTCAACAATGATTTTGCGTTCTTTTTGAACACAGCAAGAATTGATTTTGGCAGTTGTTCTGGAAAATCAAGTTTTAGCTTTAGCTTCGATAATTCCGTTGTTAATTTAATTGCAAGCTCTGGATATGCCAGATACAAAGAGCGATAAGATGCTTGATCGAGTTGAATGAGCTCAACATCAGTTATAGTTTTGGCATACAAGTTCTGATGCACAAAAATCGAGCGATTACCAAGGACATCATCTGCCGAAAGCACGGCGAGCGGCGTGTCATCACCCTCCTGATAAATCGCTACACATCCTTGTTGAATGATATAAACATCGCGATTCGTATGTTTGGGTCGAATAAGAAACCTTCCTTCATTTCGTTTCAATTTTCGTCCAGATCGTTCTAACTTATTCCAATCCTTTATTTCGAACTTCTTTTCACTTTTACTCAATGCCAAACTTCCCATGTTTGCTCACCCCCGAATAATTAGAATATATTTTGTTACAGTTATCTCAAAAACAAAAACAATTCTTTAGAATTGCTTCTGCTTTAGGCTTTGTATGATATCACGAATCGTATATTTCTTCAAAAATGATGTTAAGTGATCCTCCGCATCAGTGAAAATGTCTCCTAGTACCTCTGATAAGTTTGCTCCTACGAGACAATACTGGTTCGCATCTGGGCACTTAGGCTTTAACGAACCGATCGACGTTAGTGAGTAGATCTTATCAAGTGTAACATCCTCAACCTTACATGCTAAAGTAAAGCCACCACCGGCACCTTCTTTTGAAACAATATATCCATTTTTCTTTAGTAAACTAAGAATTTTTCTCATACGTACAGGATGGACCGAAGCACTGCCAGCAAGGTAATCACTTGTTGACATTTGTCCTGGCTTAATAGCTAATAAGGCCAGGCTATGCACGGCAAGAGTAAAATCACTATTCAATTTTAGCGCCCCCTAACACTTTCTTCAATTCCATCCTATCGTACTCCTTTTGTAACTGGCAAGAAAATTTTAACAGGCAACCGCTTCTTCAGACCCATTTCGGATTTCATTAAGCTGAGTCGAAAGCTCTAAAAACCATTCTTTGTCTTTAGTAATAAGAGCAAGATCAATAAGATTCAAAATGTAAGTTTCGTCTTTCTCAAGATCTTGTTCTTCTAACACTGAAATCCTATTTTGAAAGGTTTCAATCACCTTACCCACTGTTTCTGGGTTATCACACTCATGAACATATATCTTAATCGTACCTAAATAATCATTTACTGAATCTACAAACCCTTTCACTAATTCATCGTGAACTGATTTGCCTTTTACCCATTCACCTTTAGTAAATTGAGATTGTTGATGAAGTTGGTTCATCATTATTCTCCCTCCTTATTTGGAAGATTATCGTGTTCCAACTGCGTCATCGCATAATGTAATAATAAATATTACAGTTAGATTTGTCAACAGTGTCGGATTAAAGACCGAACTCTTCTGCTAATAAACGATACGATTTTAACCGGGCGTTAAAATCATACGTAATGGTATTCACGATGATTTCGTCGGTTTGGTACATTTCACAAAGATCTTCGATTTGCTTTCTTACTTGTTTAGGGTTGCCAACGATTATACGATTCCTATTTTCCCTGATTCGTGCTTTATCAAACACAGAGTACGGAAATTGCATGGCTTCATCTGGTGATGGAAAGCCTGTCCCTGACTTCCCTTGTTCTATTAGTAAGATGGCAAGATCAAGACTAGATGCTAAGTACTCTGCTTCTTCTTCTGTTTCACCGCATACAACGAACACGGCAACGTTCGTTTTTGGCGTATCATTAAATTCTGACGCTGTAAAACGTTCGCGATACTTATCTACTACGTTTGTACCACCATTCCCGTTTATGAAATGTGCAAACGAAAATGATAAACCTTTGTTCGCAGCTATTCGGGCACTGCCTCCACTTGATCCAAGTAACCATATGTCCGGCGTCGTTTCTCCTTGAGGAGTCGCATGAACATTATAGGAAGAGGCACGTCCTTTAAGATAATTCGTGAGTTCATCGATTTGCTCAGGGTATCGATCGATATCTCTTCGGTTCCCATCTGCCAAAGCTCTCGTAACGTTTGGCATTCCACCAGGTGCACGGCCTAAACCTAAATCGATTCGTCCTGGATTTAGAGATTCAAGCATTCTAAAATTCTCAGCCACTTTATAGGAACTATAATGAGGTAGTAACACGCCACCTGAACCGATTCTTATATGACTTGTATTAGCTGCCAAGTGAGAAATCAAAACTTCAGGACTAGAACCTGCAAGACTTTTTGTACTATGGTGTTCGGATACCCAAAAACGATGATAGCCAAGCTTTTCGGTTTCTTTCGCTAATTCAGTAGTTTCTTTAAGAGCTTCTATTGCTGTCTTATTTTTTGATACAGGTGATTGATCCAATACACTTAATTTCATCTATAAAGGTCTCCCTTAATGTGTAAATTTAAATATTACAGTTAAATCATAACAGGTAAATACATCTACTCCAAAAAATATGCTTACAAAGCAAACGGACCGTTACGCCCGTAAGGTTACGCCGGTCCATTGTATATTCCAACAGCATGTGCTGTTGTAAACAAAATTTATGATGTGCCTTCTGCAATCACGATTTCCACACCAAGATTCTGAAGCATCTCTTGAAAAACCAGTTCAGGCAGTTTATCCGTAATGATGACATCTACATCGTCCAATTTCGCGAACGTGAAAAACTCTGATTGACCAAATTTCGTTGAATCAGCAAGGACGATCACATGCTTTGCCTGTTCAATCATCTTACGCTTCACCATGCCATCCTCTTCATGAGCAATCGTTAATCCCTGTTCCGTTATGCCAACTACTCCGATAAACGCAACATCTGCATTATAAGATGCTACCTTTTCCACAACACTCGATCCATATAGGAAGAAATGTTCCTTTTCAAGTTTGCCTCCAAGAAGGTGAATATCTAGGTTTTCTCCACTTGAGAGTATATCAGCCTGATGAATCGAATTCGTTAAAATGACGGCGTGTTTATGAGTGAGAAATTCAGCACACGCTTGAACCGTTGTAGAGGCATCAAGAATTACAATATCTCCTGGCCTTATGTATTCAGCTGCTCTTTGTCCGATAAGATGTTTTTCCTTTGATACTAACGACAAGCGATCTTGATAAGATTTAATTTCATGTCGTAGTTGTGGTAAAACCGCTCCACCCCTTGTACGTGTCACAGCTCCTTCTTCTTCCAATCGAACCAGGTCCCGCCTTGCAGTATCCCTTGAAACCTCAAAGCGGTCACAAATCTGTTCGACAGAAATACGCTCATTATTCTTTAAATATTCAAGAATTGATAGCATGCGCTCCTCTTGATACATGGGGAACACCTCTCTTCCATTCACTACCATTATAAGTTTTCGTAATGAATAAATCAATTATTTTAAGTTATTTATTATTATTTATAAGTAAATGTAAGTATTGTAGATCAAATTAAATAAAAGCACCCATTCAAAGGGTGCTTCGTTTATATTAGTAAGCCCAAACTGCTCCTACGATAATCAAAAGAATGAACAATACTACGATTAGCGCGAAACCTTGACCACATCCATAGCTCATAAAAAAACCTCCCTTCTAATTAAGATATAAAGAAAGGTTTAGTAGCCGTAACCGCCGTAACCGCCATAACCACCTTTTCCATAGCAGCAAGGTCCTGTATTAGCTCCTCCAACTGCCGCTGCACCAACAATAATTAGAAGGATAAACAATACTACGATCAACGCAAACCCTTTGCCGTATCCAGCAGGGCGCACGTTCTCTTTTCCACCGCTCATTTGAAAACCCCCTTTCCTCGAAGGTTACTAATACTATATGTGAGAATTGATTGTAAGGGATGGGCATCTATCCATATTTGGTAAGATTTATATACCCTGGCCTAAAAGATGCTTAAAATACATCCGCTACAAAAAGCAAAATGATGATTAGGAGAATAAAAAGGATTAGCAAGATTATCAATTCATCCATAAAATTTCCCCCCATACATTTCGTGTATTAGTTTATGAGGCTACAGAGTGAATGGTGAGGGCTCTTCTTTTCCATTAAAAAAAGCCCTCTGGATTAGAGGGCTATAGTATGCATTATTCCATTGTATTCCCTTTGGCAGGGATTGGGTTATTACGAAACATTTGTGCAAAATGAATGAGGTTATGCGCCATTGTCTTTGCATGACCGACTGAGAAGTCATTTTTTTGTCCTTCAGCTTTAATATACGATTCGCCAGGACCAGCCTCACCGACCCAGTACGTATCAACATTTGGAGGAACGGTAAAGCCGATATGAGAAAATGCATAAAGAACAGATCGTGCGGCATTTTTTGCACCGTCCTCATTGCCCGTTATCACTACCCCACCAACTTTGTTGTAGTAGATTGATTGGCCTTTTTCATTCGTTATTCCACTTCCACCATACAATCGTTCGATAACTAAAGTGGCTACACTACTTTTTTCACCAAGCCAAAGGGGCGTGCCGAGTACGACGATGTCTGCAGCTTTTACCTTATCAAAAATGATTGGCCACTCATCACCTTTTCCTTCATCTTCAGAAATTCCATATGCAATGTTGTAATCAGCAACCCTTACAGTTTCTGATTCAACACCTTCTTCATGAAAGATGGTCTCGGCTTCTTTATACAGCGCATCGGTGTTTGACGTCTCATTACTATCTTTAAGCGAGCAATTAAGAAATAGTGCTTTCATTCTTACATCTCCTCTCAGCAGCTTTGATTTAGTCAACCATTCCCTTTACGCAAGGGCACCTAAACAATAGAACTCATCTAGAAATCGTTATTCCGTAATCAGTACAAGAGGTGCTTCAGGCAGGAATTTCATCATATTTTCCGCATCTTCCGTTACTTTCGCCCATTCTGGAGACTGCAATGCTTCCCCAATTCTTTGCTTTGATTCAAATTCGATCGTGGCTGCAAGGTAATAGGACTCCTCTGTATTCATTGCTGCTGTGACATAGTCTAGATCAGCTTTTTGAATGTAAGGAACTTGTTGAACAAGCTTAATGTGTTCATTTTCGTAGTAGTTTTTAAAGTTTTCCTCATCGGTTGGTTTTTTGTAAATGACGATTACTTTAGCCAATATTCTTCTCTCCCTATTTTTTCTGTCTTTAATAAGCTTCATCATACAGCACAGCGTAGAAATAACGCTAGTAATCGAAACTGTACAGTATGTCGTGATAATTCATGCAATAGTGAAGAAACTATAATGTAACTACGTGTTTAATCCGACATTATTAAGGTAAATATCGTTATAATAATAGGTGTTGTAACTTAGTGTATAGGAGGTGAACCCTTACGCGGAAGTAAGGGCTCTATTGGAAATCATAAAAATTATTGTTGTTATTTTATTGATCGTGTTAACTGCATTTTTCGTGGCATCAGAATTTGCGATTGTAAAAGTACGAAAAACAAAAATCGACTCTTTAGCACAAGAAGGGAATAAGAAAGCAAAGTCTGTTCAAAAGGTTCTTGGTAATTTAGATGGATATCTTTCAGCCTGCCAACTAGGAATTACCATTACAGCGCTAGCACTAGGTTGGTTAGGTGAATCCACTGTTGAGCACCTTCTGCATCCTTTATTCGAGATGATTGACCTACCACCAGCAATGACTGGTACGATAACGGTCGCATTAGCATTCGTGATCATTACGTTTCTACACGTTGTACTCGGGGAACTTGCCCCAAAAACGTTCGCCATTCAAAAAGCAGAAAAAGTCAGTTTACTAACGGCTCGACCACTCATCTGGTTTTACTGGATTATGTATCCATTTATATGGGCATTGAACGGTTCCGCTCGTGGAATCGTCCGTGTCCTAGGACTACCACCGGCTAATGATCATGAACAAGCTCATTCCGAAGAAGAACTTCGCATCATTTTATCCGAGAGCTACAAAAGTGGAGAAATTAATGAATCAGAGATGGAATTTGTTAATAACATCTTTGAATTTGATGAGCGGTTAGCGAAAGAAATTATGATACCAAGAACAGAAATGACTTGTTTATTCCTAGATAATACGACAGAAGAAAACCTAGCGATCATGAAAACAGGGAAATATACACGATACCCTATCGCAGATGGTGATAAAGATAAAATCGTAGGGGTTGTTAATATTAAGGAAGTTCTCACTCAGTACAAATGGGGAGAAGAGTTATTATTAGAAGACTACATTCATCCGATTCATCATGTCATCGAATCTACGCCGATCAAAAAGCTTCTTGCTAAAATGCAAAAAACACATAGCCATATCGCCATTGTCGTGGATGAGTATGGAGGTACGGCTGGACTCGTTACAGTAGAAGATATCCTCGAAGAAATCGTTGGAGAAATACAGGATGAATTTGATTCAGATGAAAAGCCTCCTATTCGAAAAGAAGAGAACGGAAGTATCGTTGTCGATGGAAAAGCATTGATTGAAGATATTAACGAATATCTTGGAACTGCTATCGAGCATGACGATGTTGATACGATTGGTGGATGGGTTCTCACGCATGACATGGAACCTGTTCATGGTACAACGTTAACCGTCGATCAGTATGAATTTAAAGTGTTAGAAATCGATGGTCATCAAGTAAAAGAAATCGAAATCAAGACGAAACAATCATAATAAAAAGCTGGCACGCCCATTGTGGATCGTGCCAGCTTTTATTACATAAGAAGATCTACCCATATTTTGATTGAAGTTCCTAGGATAAGAGCTGCTAATAACCATTGTAGAAATTTCGTGTTTATCTTTTTACCAGCGTTTGCCCCTAGAGGTGCTGCGATTAGGCTCGCAATGATCATAATAGCTGCTGGCAAAAGGAGCACTTGCCCTGTTGCTAACTTTCCTACTGTTGAACCTATTGATGAAATGAACGTAATAGCTAGCGATGATGCTATCGTCATTCGAGTTGGTATCTTAAGAACAACAAGCATAATCGGCACTAGTAAAAATGCCCCGGCCGCGCCAACGATCCCTGCGCCAACCCCAACGATAAAGGCTAGACTAGCAGATAACCATTTATTAAAGCTAACCTGATCGAGTGGTACATCATCGATTCCTTTCTTAGGGATAAACATCATGATTGCTGCAATCGCTGCTAGCACACCATATACAACGTTAATCCCCTGTTCAGACATCAGGTTAGAACCATAACCACCGATGAAACTTCCGATAAGAATACTTACACCCATATATAGAATAAGCTGTTTATTAAGATAGCCACCTTTACGGTATGCGTAGACCCCGCCAATGGTTGCGAAGAACACTTGAACAGCACTTATCCCCGATACTTCGTGAGCACTAAATGCTGTAAAACCAAGAAGTCCTGGGATATATAAGAGCATCGGATATTTGATAATAGAGCCACCGATTCCCACCATACCTGAAATATAAGAGCCTATAAATCCAATTAAGAATATTGTAATAATAAAACTAAAATCCATTTGCACTCACCTCCAAATGAATATGGGGCACTTATTAAGTACCCCACATTGTATCAATATTTATCCCTTTTTAATCCAGAAGTAGAAAACATCGTCTTCTTCCTCTGTCTTAAGAAGCTCATGTCCTCCTGATTTGGCCCATGCAGTCAAATCACTTTTTGCACCTTTATCTGTTGCTTGAATTTCAAGGATTTCTCCTGTTTCGATCTCTTTCATAGCCTTTTTTGTTTTTACAATTGGCATCGGACAAGCTAGTCCTTTTGCGTCTAATGTTTTTTGTGCATCCATCTTATAAAACCTCCTAATTAGTTTACCGCACAGCGGTTTGGTCCAACTTCCATTTCTCTTTGTGTTTCTTCATCAGGGCTAATCTTGCCCATGTTTGTTTCACGGATTTCTTGATAGGCATTTGGCTGAGGAGGAAGATTTTCTGTTACCATCTTACGGAAGTCTTCCTCTTTTTCCACGTTCAAGCCATCGTTTACACGATAAAGTTCATTCAACTGAGCTGAAACTAATCCATTTTCGCCCAACTCTTCTACTTTTGAGAAGTGTGCTGGCAATACAGTGAGCTCGCCTGCCATTTCTTTATAACGGTCATAAAGTGTCGTTCTGAGGTCTGTTACCCAATCTTCTGCCTTTCCTGCAAGATCAGGACGACCGATTGATTGAACAAACAAAATATCTCCAGTTAGTAAAAATTGATCTTGAATGATGAAAGACGTACTTCCGATCGTATGCCCTGGTGAATAAACTGGCTCAAGCTTCACATCACCAATTGAAAACACATCTCCCTCTTTTAGAGGCGTATAGTCAAACGTCACTTCTCCAGCATCTTCTTCAGGAAGGTAGTACGTGCCACCCATCTGATCAGCAAGATCTTTTCCTCCTGAAATATGATCAGCATGAAGATGTGTATCGAACGTTGCTTTAATCGTAAGACCTTTGTTCTCAGCAAATGACGTGTAATTCTCGATCATACGATTAGCATCGATGACTGCAGCTTCACCGTTTGATTCGACCATATAAGATAGGCAGCCTTTCCCTATGCGTACAAATTGATAAAGTGCGCCTCCAGGAAGATCGCTTACTTTGACTGGTTCAAGGTATTCACTCCATGCCTTCATTCCACCAGGAAGATAAGAAACGTTCTGAACGCCAGCTTCTACTAATTCTTCCCCTACAAAGATTGAAGACCCTTCTTTTGCACAAACAACAAGTATTTCTTTATCTTTAGGAAGTTTCTCGAGAATATCTTCTACGCCATCGATTAAGTCAAAGTATGGAACGTTCATACTTGTTACAGACTCACCGTCGATTTTCCAGTCAGCATATGCATCCTCATTTCGAACATCAAGAATGAAAAGATCGTTTTTGTTGATAATTTTTGCAGCTACTTCACTTGCATGCATTTTATTTAAACTCATCAATTATACCCCCATCCGTATTATTCTTACCAAAAAAAATTATAGGTTTGATGTTGTTTCGCCGTTCCACTCTGACATACCAGGCACTACATTAATCGCTTCAAAACCATTACTTGAAAGCTTCTGAGCAGCTAGATCACTTCTTGATCCTGTACGACAGATCACTAATACTTTTTTGTCCTTAGATAGTTCAGTCATCTTCTCTTCGATTTCTCCAAGTGGGATCGATACTGCATTAGGAATGTGACCAAATGCATACTCAGCAGGTTCACGAACATCTAAAAGCGTGTAAGCATCATTAGAAAGTAGTTCATTTAATTCTTCATTCGAAATGACGTGATCATGCTTTGTTTCAGGCACTGTTTCATCATCAGAAGCTTTGCGTAAATAGTGCTTTAGTACATCGTCTTCTTCAACTGTTCCAAGATAGTAATGGCCAACTTTTTCAGCCCATGCTTTAATATCAGCTTTTGAACCTTTGTCTGTTGCTTGAACTTCAAGAACAACTCCTGGTTCAAGATCTTTCATCGTTTTCTTTGTTTTAACAATTGGCATCGGACAAGCTAGTCCTTTTGCATCTAATACATGGTCAGTTTGAATCATATCCATACCTCCTGAGATTTTGTTATTCTGTTGTACCGTTCCACTCATTCATACCGCCTGTCATATTAAGCACGTTATAGCCATTAGATTTTAAGACCATAGAAGCCATACTACTTCTACCTCCAGATTGACAGACGATAATATGCTGTTTGTTTTTGTCTAGTTCGGTCATTCTCGTTTGAATCTCGTTAACAGGAAGGTTATATGCGCCCGGAATTTTACCAGTTGCAACCTCCTCGGGGCCACGAACATCAACGATGCTCAATTTCTCCCTATTCGATAGTAGGTCATTTACTTTTTCTGGAGCAATTTCTTCTACATAGCCTGACATATACCTTTCCTCCCTTATTTCCAGGTATTTAGACCGCCACGAACATTATAAAGCGATTTGAAACCCTGTTGCTTTAATACCTTACATGCTCTGGAACTTCTCATCCCACTCTGACATATAACTATGGTTTCCTTATTGGAATCGAGCTCTTTTGCTCGTTTACCAAGTTGGTCGAGCGGCATATTTTTAAATTCCTTCACTTTGTTACCTTTGTATTCCGCCTGCGTTCTTACGTCGATAAATTGCACATTACGATCACCGAACTTAGCTTTTGCTTGTTCAGGATTAATCGTCGTTACACCTTTTCCACTTCGTTTCAAAAAAAATGATGCAAGAATTACAACTGCGATAATGATTAGGAATTCCATCTTAACCCTCCATTTAGATAAACAGGTTTACGTTACCGTCTTCTGCATCACCAAGGTAAGCAGCAACACCAGCGTATTCGATTTCTTCCAACAACTCTTCTTTTTGCAAGCCAAGGAGATCCATCGTCATCGTACAAGCTACTAGCTCGACATCCTGTTCTTGAGCCATCTCGATCAGCTGTGGCAATTCCATTGCATTATGCTTTTTAATAACTTTCTTAATCATCTTCTGACCCATGCCAGCATAATTCATTTTTGAGATTCCCATTTTATCTGCGCCACGAGGCATCATTTTACCGAACATTTTTTCTAGGAAACCTTTATTCGTTTTCACAAGTTCGTCTTTTCGTAATGCGTTTAAGCCCCAGAACGTATGGAAGATCGTTACTTTATGATCGTAAGCAGCTGCACCGTTTGCGATAATATAAGCTGCCATTGCTTTATCGTAATCACCACTAAAAAGGACAATGTTTGTTGATTTTGTTTCACTCATCTTTATTTCCTCCTCGTTATACCTATAGGGGTATAATTATCTTTAAATTTTTTTATCTACTTTTAACTAAAAGCTGAACTGCTTCTTTAACTGTATCCTCTGTTGAGTTGCCTTGCTCAAGTTGCTCTAGAAGACACTGTTCTAAGTTGGAGCCAACAATAAGCCCGATGGAACGATCAATACCAGATCGTGTAGCAGAAAGCTGCGTTACGATGTCTTCACAACTTTTCCCCTCTTCCATCATTCGAACGACACCTCTAAGTTGACCTTCAACTCTTTTGATGCGATTTATTACTTTCTTATCGTAATTCATACGGTCACCTCCACATTATATACCCTACGGGGTATTATTGCAACCAAAAAAATTTTATATGAATGCGTGTTGTCACTAACAATTAATACCTATAGGGGTATTATAACGTACTGAGTTGAAATGTCAATAGGTGCTCAAGTTTAAGAAAGCCAGTTTATTTGAATAACAAAATACGTGATAATCAGAGCGATAATAAGAAGGACAATCACGATTAAGAAAATAACGACCCAAGTTGATGAAGGGACTTCGAAATTCAAGATCTTCTTTCGAGTACGGTAGAATTGGAATGCTCCACCCACCATCGTTAATAAACCAAATAATAATGAAGTAAAGCTGATCATGACAACAATTTGATCATCTGCACGCTCACCAGCCGTTCTTGTAAAATGAAGACTAGCTGCGAGAAATCCAATACCAATGATAGCGATTGATGTTCGAATCCATGCTAAAAATGTCCGTTCATTTGCAAGTAGCTGCTGAACCCTTCCATCTGCTTTTTTCTCTTCCACTCCTAATCTCCCTCCCTCTTTCATACCTTTGATCTTATACCCCCCTCCGTAAAATATCAAGAGATGAGTTTATTCACTTCGACCTTAAATAGAGTATGTACAAAGGAAACGATAACTATAAAAAGGCAGCAACGGATGCTGCCTCAGGCTGTAGAAAAGTTTAGAAACATATCTATGGTAACGTTGGTTTGTCAGTAGTTACCAAGAATATGGTGATGACTTACTCTCCTTTTATTCAAATAGGCTTAAGAATTCTCCGTAGCCTTTAGACTCCAATTCATCTTTCGGAATGAAATCAAGTGCAGCAGAATTCATACAATACCTTAATCCCGTTGGCTCTGGACCATCTTCAAAAACATGTCCTAAATGCGAGTCGGCCTCTTTACTCCTAATTTCCGTACGAGTGGTAAAAAGCTTTTATCTTCTTTCTCTACAATATTATCCTCGACCAAAGGTTTTGTGAAACTCGGCCAACCTGTACCTGATTTGTATTTGTCAGTAGAACTGAACAATGGTTCTCCAGAAACAATATCGACGTAGATTCCTTCCTCTTTATTGTCCCAGTATTCATTATCAAATGCTTTTTCCGTTCCATCTTCTTGCGTCACTTCATATTGAATTGGCGTAAGCATTTCTTTCAATTCTTCCTTTGTATAAGTCACATCATTATCGGGCTGTTCGATTTCCCTTTCATCTCCCCAAGCTTCATCCAAGAAAGCGTCACGTCCAGAGTTCTTACGATAGATCTTATAACGAAACTCGTTTTCTTTGTAATAATCTTGATGGTATTTTTCAGCTACATAAAAGGTAGGGGCTTCTTTAATAAACGTTACGATCGGTTCATTAAATCGTCCTGTGCTCTCAAGCTCTTCTTTCGATTTCTCAGCTAATTCTTTCTGATTCTCATCGTGATAAAAAATACCCGAAAGGTACTGATCACCTCTATCTACAAATTGCCCACCTTCATCTGTAGGATCGATCTGCCTCCAGAACACATCTAACAATGTTTCATAAGAGACAATATCAGGATTATAATGCACTTGAACTGCTTCAATATGACCTGTGTCGCCTGAAGACACTTCTTCGTATGAAGGATTCTTAGTATCTCCTCCTATATAACCTGAAATAGCTTCATCTACACCGTCTAGTTTCTCAAAAGGTGGCTCCATGCACCAGAAACATCCTCCAGCAAACGTCGCAACTTCAAGGTTTTCATCAACAGCATTAACCGGCTCACTTCCATAAGAGCGATTGAAAAGAACATCGTACAGTTTTGGTGCTCCAATTATCAGAACGGCTAGCAAACCTAGTAACATGAGGATTCTTGATTTCTTCATATAAAGTTCCTCCCTTTGCTAAATCACCGTGGAAGATTCTCTTCCAGTTACTCTAAGTGTAACTCATCTCTGTTGTAAAAGAGAGGTTTTTGCTTTGACAATAGGCCGATTATCAACGTGCTTATTTTTAAAGAGCATATTTTAAAAAAAGGCTGTTGAGAACGTCTCAACAGCCTTAAAGAAGGTACCCCACCAGGGATACCTTCCTATTACCTCTTATTAAAGATTAATTTGTCTGGTGATGGAAGCCAGCGATCAAACGCAAGAAGCTTCGAGAAGAATGGCAGACTCAGAATCATCGCGATCGTGAGAGTAAAGATCACGATGAACGGGATACCCCATAAGGTAGAGATAACTTCTGCAGATTGCTGTTCAAGGAACCATTTGATGATAAACCCATGGAAGAGATAAATCGCAAATGTTCGTGAGCCAATCGGCGTGATCACGATCGGCGTTTTCGGAATGATTGAAAAGAACATGAACATTACGAATGCCGTTCCTACGTAATACCCTAGACGTACGAGAAGTCCCATATTTGATTCATAAACATACGTTCCATAAAGGAGATCTGTCAGACCTTCTATCTTATACAAGTAGAATAGAAGAAACAGTCCTCCAAGCACCACAGGTGCAATCCATTTCATATGAGGTAAGCGAATTGGCTTTTCACTTCTTCCCATTACGACACCTAAAACAAAGAATGGTAGAAAAACAAATAGGCGATCGAGAGAAAGAAACCTCTCTATATCAAAATACCCAACGATAAGACCCGCTGTAATACTTACAGTGAGCAAAATACTGGTTTTGCTTTTTAGAATGAATGGTGAAAGAAGTTTATACGCTGCAATACATAATAAGAACCACATGGCCCACCTAGGAGTAAGAAACTCAATTTGGAATGCCTTCTCATACAGGTTCGTATAGTAAACTGCATAAACAACTTGAAACAAGATATAAGGAAGAAGGAAGGTGGTGAAGATCTTCCAATAGTACTTAGTTCCAGAAGCCTTACGAGTGAAATACCCGGTTAGAAAGATAAAGGCCGGCATATGAAAGATAAAAATCACATGATACAAACTATATAAAAAACGTGAGTCGTCAATAAATGGCGTAAGCAGATGGCCCCCAACGACTAGTAGAATTAAAATTGCTTTGCTGTTATCGAAATATGCTATACGCTGCGACACGATACAAGACCTCCTCATAAGATCAAAAACGGGACAATCCCGCTCACCCTTCTAATACCCAGTTTCAGTTCATTTTTACCCTATTTCACTATTAGTTATTCGAATTGTAATATTCGTATTTTATCGGTCATCTAAGAAAAGGTATGAATTTCATAAAGAGGGAATTTTACCGTACGTCTATAGTCCTGATTTCCCCTTAATTCGACGCCTTTCCGATGCATGTTCAGTCCAATAGTTCGATATATTTTATTTTTTCTGAATAATCTATTGTATTTTGTCAATTTGGTACGTACAATGAGTGTTATATTTTCAAACATACAAAAAGAGGAGGCGAGTAACATGATCACATTTGTCGGTGCAGTTGCTTTATTAATTCTTGGTTATATTGTCTATTCTAAGGTGGTTGAGCGAATTTTCGGCATTGATGATCATCGCGAAACGCCTGCATATACAAAGAACGATGGCATGGACTATATGCCGATGAGTTGGTGGAAAGGAAGCTTGATCCAGCTATTAAATATAGCCGGACTCGGACCTATCTTCGGAGCAGTTCTTGGCGCACTTTACGGCCCTGTCGCTTTTATATGGATCGTAATCGGTAGTATCTTCGCTGGAGCTGTTCACGATTACTTTTCTGGAATGATGTCACTTCGACATAATGGAGAGCAATACCCTTCTCTTGTAGGAAGGTACTTAGGTCGTGGTGCGCAAGGGGCGATCAACATTATCTCTATCGTCCTTATGGTATTAGTGGCGGCAGCATTTACAGCAGGTCCTGCTCAGCTAATGGCTCAAGTTACACCATTAAGCTTTTTGGTAAGTCTGTTGATCATCTTCGCTTACTTCGTTATTGCAGCAGTGTTGCCTGTAAATAAAATCATTGGAAAAATATATCCGATCTTTGGCGTTATTCTTATCGTTATGGCTGTTTCAATCGGGATTGGGCTTTTCTTCATGGATCATGCCGTTCCGAATCTAACGTTCTCTAATCTCCACCCTGATAATTTACCATTATGGCCGCTTCTAATGATCACCGTCTCATGCGGGGCAATCTCAGGATTTCACTCAACTCAGAGTCCGATCATCGCTAGGACGATGAAAAAAGAAAGTGAAGGAAGAAAAGTCTTTTACGGCGCAATGATCGCAGAGGGCGTCATCGCACTAATTTGGGCTGCTGCAGGTATGACGTTCTTCGGCGGAACTGGCGGCTTACAGGAAACATTAGCAGCAGGCGGACCTTCAGGCGTTGTTAACGAAATCAGTTCTTCTCTTCTTGGAACCGTAGGGGGCATACTTGCTATTCTTGGCGTGATTGTACTTCCGATCACGACGGGCGATACTTCTCTTCGCTCATCAAGAATGATGCTCGCAGACCTATTCACTAAGAAAGAGAACAAAGGGAAAGCTTCCGGTAAAGGGAAGACCTTATTGCTTACTGGCGTCGTTGCACTACCTACATTTATGCTGACGCAAATGGACTACACCTTCTTATGGAGGTATGTAGGATTTACCAATCAGCTTGTTGCGACAGTAATGCTTTGGGCTGGAGCCATGTACCTTGTTAAAAGCAAGAAGTTCCACTGGATCTGTAGCCTTCCTGCCCTCTTCATGACAATGACAGTGGCAACGTATCTTTTCTTAGCACCTGAAGGATTTGAACTTCCCTATGGAGTCTCCATGATTCTGGGCGGAGTTATCACAATAATCGTCGCATTATGGTTTGGGTATCAACTCTGGAAAGAGCGTAAGAAAGATAGCTTCACTGTTGAACAAGTTGCCTCATAATCACAAAAAAAAAGCGGCTTTCCTTTCAATGAAGGGAAGCCGCTTTTTTTGTAGCTACGTACACTTATAGGAAAACAAGTCCTGTTGATATTACTACTCCACTTACCACTAGAACAATGAGACAAAAGCCCATGATATCTTTCGCCTTTAACCCAGCGATTGCAAGTGCAGGTAACGCCCAAAAAGGTTGGATCATGTTCGTCCAAGCATCTCCCCAAGCTACAGCCATCGCAGCCTTCGGGACAGATACCCCAAGCTCTTTTGCAGCATCTAACACGATTGGTGCCTGTACCGCCCACTGTCCTCCGCCTGAAGGAACAAAAAAGTTCACGATACCTGCGCTAAGGAATGTGAAAAACGGAAATGTCCATTCGTTCGATATTGATACAAATCCTTGAGACATCTCTGCAGCAAGTCCAGAAGCTACCATCATCCCCATGATACCTGCATAAAACGGGAATTGAATGATGATTCCACTAGCCCCTTTTACAGCATCTGTTACCGATTCTAGAAAACGCTTCGGTGTACCGTGAAATAATATCCCTAAAAACAGAAATCCAAAGTTTACAATGTTTAAATTAAGCTGAAAGCCGTTCGTAATAAAATAATAGAAGAGATAAGATAATCCCACTAACCCCATTAGCATAGCTAGTACTTTACTATTTTCGATGCGCTCTGCAGGAGTTGGACTACCCTCAACCGTAGCAGCTTGAAGATCTTCCGTATTTAGTACAGAGCGATCCACCAATACTCGTTCGTCCTCAGCAGGCGACATAAAATAGTTTATGATAGGAAGACAAAGAAACAGAGCTCCTACGATAATTAAGTTAAACATAGAAAAAATCGTATCACTTGTTGAAATCAGCCCGATTTGTTCCTCTGAGAAATGATCAGGAGTTGCAATAGTAAGCGGGATCGAACCTGCTAATCCACCATGCCATACGATGAACCCGCTATATGCACTCGCAATAAGTAAGCGGTAATCGACTTTCTCAACCTTTTTCGCTAGTTCCTTTGCATAAAGAGCACCAATTACCAATCCAAAACCCCAGTTAATCCAGCTGGCAAGTAATGAAATAAGTGTGACATAAATGATTGCTTGTCCAGGTGACTTTGCCAAGCCTGCTAACCAACCAAGTCCTCTTTTAAAAATAGGACTGCTAGCAAGAACATATCCTGTTACTAGAACAAGCACCATTTGCATAGAAAATGAAAGTAAGTTCCAGAACCCTTCTCCCCAGTATTGAACCATCTGAACAGGGGTACTTCCTGTAATGATTAATCCTAATCCAAATACTACGAATGTTAACAAAATGACAAACAAAAATGGATCAGGCAAATATCTTTGCATAACCCGATTTGAAACAGATATCGCTGATTTCAACATGACACTATCTCCTCCTACAATCTATCTCTCTCTCTAAACTCATTCGACATATTTCTAAACGACTCCTCCCGCATATTGAAAACGATTACATTATTGTTTTAATGAAAATCCGTTCTGCGTCTGGACGAAATAAAAAAACTGTCGAGAAATCTCGACAGTTACTATCTTTAAGCTCATGCACATTTATTTCTTATCGTTATCTAAAAAATTCTGCACCATATCATGGTAGGGTTGCTTCGGATAACTGTTGTAAAACGCTGTTGAAAGCCTAATCGGATCTCCAAAGAAAAATCGTTCAAACTGAGTTTGTCTTGACCCAAAGGCACTCATTCCAAGATCCCATGCTACTCGAAAGAGTTTCACCCGCTCCATCGCACCAATATTGGCACCTTGCAAATATTGTCCGAGGTCACCTTTTATCTGTGATGCAAAATCTTCTTCTGTAGGTAAGGAAATCATACTGCTCGCCCCAAGTAGTTGTGTGATCTCTATTAATCTTGGGTACGTATTCGCGAAATAATTATTCGCGGTACGCAATGGTTTGCTATCAGGGACAAGCGTACCATGCTGGTTCAATTCACTATTTACTTCAGAAGACAGGAGCAAAGCTTTCATTATTTCTAGAGAAACAATGATCTCTGTCATTTTCAGTTTCACGTGTTCAAATTCGCTAATTTGAATCGCATCGCACATGGCTTCACCTAAACCGAGCAAGAATTCTAATTTAACAATCTGTCTACAAACCGCCTGGTATTGTAAAAATGCATACATACCAGTTTCAGCATCTAAGTCATTTAGAACCTGTAAATCTTTGTAAAGAATAACGCGATCCCATGGAATCAAGACATGATCGAATACTACAAGAGAGTCCACTTCTTCAAATCTCGCAGCTAGCGGATGATCAAAGGACGAATCTCTATACCGATATGACTCTCTGCACAAAAAACGTAGTCCTTTTGTATTCGAGGGAATCATGAACCCAAAAATAAATGACTCGTCTACAATTTGCCCACTTGGTAGAACGAGTAATTCATCTGTAAGTCCTCCTTGGGTTGCTAGTAGTTTAGCCCCATGAACAACGATTCCATCTTTATTTTCTTCAATTACTTTTGCCGCAGTAATCGTTTTGTCATCCAAATAATGCGAGATTGAACGGTTCACCTGTGGATTAACAAATGTATGTGTTATCGAAAGATCTTCCGATTTCGCTAATTCATAGAGTGCCTTCAAATTTTCACCAAATGGGCGTTCACCTTTTGAGAAGTGTGAAGAAGCGGTTCCTAAAGTCATTAAGAGTGTATTCATATAATCAGGTGGGCGTCCGATCAGACCACCGTTTAGTCTTGCCCAGCTCTGTGTCGCTTTTCTTCTATTTATTAAATCCTCGACAGTTTGAGGTTGATGGTATGAAAAACCATACTTTCTTCCATCATGTGCTGTACAACAAAACAACTCCTGTTGCGCTTTACAACACTGATAATCATACAGTTCAGCTTTACTTGCAATAATCCCTTTGAAGGGTGCTGATTTGGACAATACATCCAAACATCGTTTTCCTTCAATCCATACCTCATTCTGGAGGGCATCGATTCTATCGACGAATTGTTTCCCATTAATCAAAAATGCTCCCCCTTTCTAATTCTAGTTTATGCAAATAGAGGTGGACATGTGGCAAGGTAGTTACCCATTGTTTCATTCTGGTAATAGAATTGTGGAATCTGTCCCATACTTTACTCATGGGGTTTTCAAAGTGGAAAATTTGTGGAACAATGGGTACAGCCTTTTGAAAGGAGAATGTGACTTGCGTAAACTAACTTATCTAATGATAACTGGACTTTTACTAGTTGCACTTGCAGCTTGTGGAGGTAATGAAGAAAGTGAAAGCAAAAATAAAGAAAACGATACAGAACAAAAGTCAGCTGAAGCAGGTGAAGGGGATTCAAAGCAATCTCAACCTGACGTTGATGAAGTAAAAGCAGATAAAGTCGTTGCTACTGTAAATGGTGAAGAGATTAAAGGTGAGGACTTCAATGCCCTCTATACTCAAAACCAAATGCAGTACCATCAAATGGGACAAGAAGTCTCTGAAGAACAATTATCAGAAATCAAAAAACAAGTAGCTGAAAGTATGGTGGGTCAGGAATTAATTCTTCAAGCAGCCAATGAAAAAGGCTATGAAGCTTCTGAAAAGCAAGTAGAAGAAGAACTTGCAGACCTTAAAGAACAGTATGGCGATGAAAAGAAATTCGAAACTGCTCTTGAAGAGAGTGGCATGACATTAGATGAACTTAAGAAAGAAATTGGGAAGAACGTCCAATATACGTCTTATGTTGAAGAAGAAATCAGGGTAGAAGAAGTAACAGAAGAAGAAATGAAGCAATATTACGACCAAGCAAAAGAAAAAGGAAGCTCTGAAGAAATGCCTGCATTTGAAGAAGTAAAATCTCAAATCAAAAAAGGGCTAGAGAGTGAAAAGAAGAAAAAGAAAACTCAAGAACACATTGAGAAATTGAAAGAAGACGCAGACATCAAAATCAACGTATAATGACACATAAACCGCTAAGGACTTTCCTTGGCGGTTTTTTTATTGTCAAAACGGCGATGACACACAAAAAGGGAGCTATCACATTACATGATAGCTCCCGTTATTTATGATCAAGGATTAAACCAATTCGCGATCCCAGTGACGGTGCTTCGCAATAGCTTTCGCAAATTCTCTTGCGAAATCCTCGGGGTTATCCCCTGTTACGACTCCGGCACTACCTTTCATATTGTTGTTCTCCAACCACTTCGCACCTTCATGTGTTCCACCGATCGGTTTAAAATGAGAAAATGCTTCATTAATAAAGTAGTTCGCCGTTTGATAGAATCCTTTGTCTTCCTTGTCTCCGCCGACTGCATAAATCGCATCAAAGAGGACTGATTCACTCGTTAAGAAAGTATGATCGATCTCAGCTTCTGCGCCGTCGTTTCCTTTCTTAACACCAAGCTTATCACTGATTAGCTCAGGCATAATTCCCTGTCCCTTCAGTTCATCTAGAATAGCGATCAGTTCTTTACCATCAAAGCCATCATCAACAATGACTCCAACTTTACGAGTATCCGGTTTGAACTTCGTATTGATTTGGCTTAGAGCTGGAGATGATTTTGTGACTTCAGATCCACCCTGTTCAGGAACTTTAGCTCCAATGTTCTCTGCAACTGATGTAGATAAGTCTAGGTTAATATTCGCTAACATATCTACCACTTGCTGCTGAACAGATTTACTTTCAACTTTTCCTAACTCAAAGCTAAATGCATTCGTAATATGATCTTTCTCAACATCACTCATGCTGTTCCAGAATAGAGTAGCTTGAGAGAAATGATCTTTAAAGCTCTCACTACGAGCACGGATCTTATGTCCCTCTACCTTCTCTTGGTAGTGAACATATCCGCCTTCTTCTTCTGTTGCTGGTTCAGGCTGGTTATCTGCAAGAGAGTTCTTGTGATAACTTACCTGCCCTTTATTGATTGTTTGGCGCATAAACCCATCTCGCTGGTTATTGTGGAACGGACATACTGGCTTGTTGATCGGTAGTTCATGATGGTTCGCACTTCCAAAACGGTTGATTTGTGTGTCTGTGTAAGAGAATAGACGTCCTTGTAATAGCGGGTCATTCGAGAAGTCGATTCCTTTCACGACGTTTCCTGGATGGTATGCAACCTGTTCATTCTCCGCAAAAACATTTTCTACGTTTCGATTCAGTACCATCTTACCAACGATTTTGACAGGAACTTCTTCCTCCGGCCAAACTTTGGTTGGATCAAGGACATCAAAATCAAACTTGAACTCATCTTCTTCTTTAATAATTTGAAGTCCAAGCTCCCATTCTGGATAGTCTCCATTATTGATTGCTTCAAGTAAATCAGCACGATGGAAGTCTGCATTTTTACCTGAAAGCTTTTGAGCTTCATCCCAAACAAGGGAATGCACACCTAGTTTCGGCTTCCAATGGAATTTAACAAAGTTAGCTTCACCTTTTGCATTAACAAGACGGAAAGTATGAACTCCGAAACCTTCCATCATGCGGAAGCTTCTTGGAATTGCGCGATCTGACATCGCCCACATTGCCATATGTGCTGATTCTTGGTTATTTGCAATGAAATCCCAAAATGTATCATGTGCTGAAGCAGCCTGTGGCATTCCTGTATGTGGTTCTGGTTTTACTGCATGAACCAAGTCAGGGAACTTAATCGCATCTTGGATGAAGAAAACAGGAATGTTGTTACCTACTAAATCGAAATTTCCTTCATCTGTATAAAAACGTGTCGCAAATCCTCTTACATCACGTACCGTTTCAGAAGAACCTTTGGAACCAGCCACTGTAGAAAAACGAACAAAAACAGGCGTAGTTCTAGATGGATCCTTTAGAAATTCAGCGTCTGTTAACTCTTCTAACGAGTCATATACTTGAAATTCACCATGAGCTGAAAAACCTCTTGCATGAACAGCTCGTTCTGGAATTCGCTCGTGGTCAAAGTGCGTCATCTTCTCTCTAAAGTGAAAATCTTCCATCAACGTTGGTCCACGTTCACCAGCTTTTAAAGAAAATTCATCTTCAGAAACCTTTTGCCCTTGATTCGTTGTCATCTTACCTTCGTCATTCGTGCTATATTTCTCTAGTTGTTCTTTTTTCTTATTTTGCTCCTCACTCATTTTTGGTTCTCCTCCTCTAACGAATATGTATAAATCGTCTACATGGGTAATCCCCTCCTTCTCCCAAAATAAAACATTTCTCAGAGCATAACGAATAATTTTTTCGAACACACCATCTTAGGAACATATGTTCTAGACTAGGGGAATAGGATGAGCTATACTATAATGGTGATGAAAACATCCTACAAACGAAAAAGGAGTGTATCTAATGAAGCAACAAGCAATTCCATACTTTACTTTTGATGGTACAGCAAGAGAAGCACTGAACTATTATAAGGAGGTTTTCGGTGGCGAAATCACTGATCTCCAAACTTTCGGAGACGCAGACTTCGAAACGCCCCCAAACATGGATGAGCGCATCATGCATGCTCGCTTCAGAAAGGAAGGCCTTTACTTCATGGTTTCAGACACATTCGACAATAAGGATGTCGCTGTTGGAAATAACATCTCTCTTGCACTCGAGCTTGATTCGGAAGAAGAAATCAATGCGTTATATGAGCGTTTGAAAGAAAGAGGAACAGTTTTTATGGAGCTTCAAGATACCTTCTGGGGTGCAACTTTCGCTAAAGTGAAGGATGCATACGGTGTTACGTGGGATTTGAACTTTGAGAAGGCAAAAGCTAAATAATAGTTGAGTTGGAGAGTGCCTGTCACGGGGAGTGGCGGGTGCTTTTTTGGTTGTTTTTTGGGTGGCGGGGTGATTTGGGGGTGTGGGCAGGGGCTGGATTGGGGGTGGATTAGGGTGGATTAGAGCTTGACGGGGCTGGAAGACCGGATATCGGCGAAAAGTTCAGGGATATCAGCGAAATTCAAGATATATCGGCGATATTTAAAATATATCAGCGAAAACACTAGTTATATCAGCGATACCCTCTATTTATCAGCGAATCGATTAATCACTCGATTATCCAGCTTGTATTTCCTCGCTTTATTTGCTCCAACATACTCAAGATTCAGTTCTCCTAACAATCTCTTAACAGCATCAGCAGACTCTACTTTCAAGAACCTTCGGACCTCTTGATTAGTAACCCAATTGCTAACCAGCAAAGCATAATCCCTCAAAGCCTCTAAATGCGCCTCCCTCGATACCCCTCCGCACTTCATACAAATCCATCTACCATGCAACCTCTTCATAGGTAAATAACTACATTCCGGACAATGAACACCTTCAAGAAGATCTAATCGTGACAGTGAAAACCTTCTTAACACATCGATATCTAGTGGAGTGTGATGCTTAATGAGCAGTCTCCCTAATCTTCGCATTTCCTTCATCGATAACTTCTCTTCGAGGTACTTGTTATCAAATGCTTTTATCTTCGTCGGCAAATAGTCGCTTTTGATTACTTGAGTTGCTATTTCCTTAACATCATTCGTTGCTTTAAGAACTGTCCTTCGATTGCTCACGACAACTAGGGTTTCAATAGGGATACTTGGAAAACGGTGTTGTTTGAGGAAAGTTAATAACTGAAGATGTTGTCGTCTAACCTGTGTTAAGGGATCAGGAAACGCTTCCTCGACATCATTATTTTTTGAAGTTCTAATAAGTTGGTTGAAAATAGGGTCAAACAGCAGCGTGCCAGATATGTTTTTCACTTCTATTATTAGCAAGTAAGACGGAGTTACGACCAATGAATCCATTTGAAAATAAGATGAAATATTAGAGATTCGAATATCATGATAGACGGTATGATCTTTACTTTTGACTAAGCTAAGGGGAAAATCTAGCGCTCGTTCTCCATTGAATCCAGCTTTATGGATCGCTACCAGTTCTCTAACTTCTTCAACTATTGGATGATGTGATGGGAGGCGTTTCATAAGTGCGGTTAGCTTGAGGAGGTACTGCGGAGTATTTCGATTTTTGGCGATCACGTTTTCATCAATCCTTTCATTCAACACCTAACTATTATTCTCTTCCCCACCCCTATCTCCTCCTCCCACACAAAAACCGGCCTCCCGAAAAAGGAAGACCGGCACAATAACCTACTCGATATCTAAATCTGTCACTGCGCCTTTAGCTGAAGAAGAGACTAGACGCGCATACTTACCAAGAATTCCTGTTTTGTATCGTAATTCTGGCCTGACCCATTCAGCTTTACGATTTTGAAGTTCGAGGTCTGTGACATTGAAATTGATTTGCTGAGTGTCGCTGTCAATCGTAATCGTGTCGCCTTCTTTCAACAATCCAATCGGTCCACCAACGAAGGCTTCTGGTGATACGTGACCGATAACAAAACCATGTGAGCCTCCGGAGAATCTGCCGTCTGTTAGAAGGGCTACTTTACCACCAAGTCCTTTCCCGACGATCATGGCTGTGATTGAAAGCATCTCTGGCATTCCAGGTCCGCCTTTTGGTCCAACATTTCGAATGACGAGAACATCGCCTTCTTTTATTTCGTTATTTTCGATTGCGACCGTCGCTTCTGCTTCACTATCATATACCCTTGCAGGTCCTTCAAAGCGGCTGATTTTCTGACCAGACATTTTAGCAACGGCACCTTCAGGAGCAAGGTTGCCTCGAAGTACAACAAGTGGACCGCTTGGCTTGATCGGATCGTTCAGCGGTTTGATCACCACTTGTCCTTCTGTTAGGGACTCAACCTCAGCAAGGTTCTCTGCAACTGTTTTTCCTGTAACTGTTAGACAATCACCATGAAGAAGTCCATGTTCATGCAATAACTTCATGACCGCAGGGACGCCACCGATTTCATAGAGGTCTTGCATGACATATTTTCCGCTTGGTTTCATATCTGCAATATGTGGAACGCGCTCACGCACTTTTTCAAAATCATCTAGAGAAAGATCAACGCCAGATGAATGCGCCATAGCTGTTAAATGAAGAAAGGCATTCGTTGAACCTCCGAGCGCCATCACAACGGTAATCGCATTTTCAAATGCTTTCTTTGTCATGATATCGCGTGGGTAGATGTCCTTTTCCAATAGGTTCACGACCATTTCACCAGCCTGACGACATTCTGACTCCTTATAATCATTTACAGCAGGAGTTGATGATGATCCTGGAATACTCATGCCCAGTGCTTCTACTGCTGATGCCATCGTGTTGGCAGTATACATTCCGCCACATGCTCCCGCTCCCGGACAAGCATGACATTCAACTTTATGAAGCTCTTCCTCATTGATTGTACCTTCACGATACTGACCAACAGCTTCAAATGAAGACACGATATCGATGTCATTTCCATTGAGTTTCCCTGGCTGGATCGTTCCACCGTAAACATAAACGGATGGAATGTTCATTCGTCCGATTGCCATCAAGCAGCCAGGTGTAGTTTTATCACAACCACCGATTGCAACGATACCGTCTAAACGTTCAGCGTTTGTAACGGTTTCGATGGAATCCGCGATGATCTCTCGACTTGGAAGAGAATAGAACATTCCTTCGTGCCCCATCGCAATTCCATCAGAAACGGTAATGGTATTGAAGATCATTGGGGCGCCACCGTTATCGGCCGCTCCACCTTTTGCTTCACGTGCAAGCCGATCGATATGTACATTACACGGCGTTACTTCACTCCATGTACTAGCTACGCCAATCATAGGCTTTTTGAAATCCTCATCTGTAAATCCAACTGCTCGAAGCATAGAGCGATTCGGAACCCTATTTACGCCCTCACTGATAACTTTGCTTCGGATGCGCAAGTCTTTTTTTTCTGTCATCCTTCTCACCCTTTCTCCTTACATGAAAATTCATAATTTTGTTTATTCAAAATTTATATTCTTTGATAATACTAGTTTTCAGCTCCTTCTGCAAACCATTATCAGAATTTTTACGAAACATTTTTATGTAAGCGATACCGTTCCAATTATTACCTTCTAAAATTCATCGTCTTAGCATGAATAATATGTTACTATTAAGTCACATAATAAATGTTACCTTTACGTCACATGAATATGGAGGTGGATTTTTTGACCCTTGAAGATGAGTTAACAGCTACTCTCAAAGCTTTAACTCACCCTACACGTAGAGAAATTCTTGATCTACTGAAAGATGGTCCCAAAACAACTGGGTATTTAGATGAACAGTTTGGGGAAATCAGCCGTTATGCGGTCATGAAGCACTTATCACAACTTGAAGAAGCTAATTTGATTCTCGTTCGTCGGGAGGGGCGTTCTAGAATGAATTACTTAAACGCCGTGCCGATTCAAGAGATGTACGATCGCTGGATGAACAAGTATCAATCCATGCATGCTTCTTCACTTTTATCTTTAAAATCTACTCTTGAAAGGGGTACAAATATAATGGAAAACCACGGTTACAAGCACGACACATTTCAAATTGAACAGGAGATTCGCATTCAAGCACCTATCGAAAAGGTATTTAAATCACTTACAGAAAAAATCGACTCTTGGTGGGCTTATCGATTATGTGGTGAGGATTCGACGCTTTCATTTGAGCCAGAGGTTGGAGGTCGATTCATTGAAAGAGGCGCTTCAGGTGAGGCTGGTGCTCTATGGGGGACGATCACGTATATAAACGCACCGTGTGAAATCCGTCTCAATGGATTACTAGGAATGCAAGGGGCAGTTAACAGTGCATATAGCTACAAGCTGCGTGAAGAAGGTGGAGAAACAATCCTCTCCCTATCTCATCATGCATCTGGCTTATTAGATCCTGAGTGGCATGCTGCGCATGACGGCGGATGGAAAGAATTACTTGGTACATTCTTAAAGAACTATGTGGAGGAAGGTAAGACATATAGTGAGCAGCAAAAATGATGGAGATCACATCGGAAAGAGTCATTAAATGTGAGCCCTCCGTTGTCTTTGAGTATATCTCGAATTTTGAGAACAATCCCATCTGGCAAGGTGGGATGATCGAGGCCACGTTCACATCTACTGGTCCACTCGGAGAGGGATCGACATATGACCAGGTTGCAACGTTTTTAGGCAGAAAAATCATCACCTCCTTCGTTGTCACCCGCTTTGAACGAAACAGATGTATACAAATTCAAAGCGTAACAAGCACTTTTCCGATTAAAGTCACGAGATCTGTAAAGCTTGCCGATGAAGGCACACTCGTAAGTGCAGTTGTTGAAGGGGATCCTGGTGGACTTTTCAAACTCGCAAAGCCTCTGTTAAAACGAATGGTATACCGTTCAGTTACGAATGACTATGCGAACTTGAAAACCATTTTAGAAAACCGATGTTCGAAAAAGTAATTAGAAAAGCCGGTTCTCGCGTAGAACCGGCTTTGTTCTGATGTTTAAAGCACACCAGGCTCGAACGTTTTGCAATCTGTTTCTTCACTATTCGTTGCTTTATTCCCCTTGTGACTCACAACATATATCTCATCTGCACCACATTTCTTACCTTCACGATTATGGACACAGTTTGCTACTTCACATAGTACATCTAATGCCATGTTTCTCACCTCCTTAACGTTAAGATGAGCTTAATGCATTTGTATCATGCAGGAGTCATTTAGAAGCATTTCCTTCTCTCCTCAAAAAAGACAAATTTAACCTCTACATTTCGTGATAATTTGCTTAATTTACGTGATATGATGGGAGAAATAACAAGAGATTGAGGGAACAATTATGTGGAGAAACAAAAATGTATGGATCCTTCTTGCGGGAGAATTTGTTGCTGGGCTTGGGTTATGGCTTGGTATTATCGGAAACCTTGAATTTATGCAAGAGAAGGTCCCATCTGATTTCATGAAAGCTGTTATTCTCGCAGCAGGTCTTTTAGCGGGGGTAGCAATTGGTCCTTTAGCTGGTCGGATAACGGATCAAGTAAAAAAGAAAACGGTTATGCTCCCCGCTGGATTGGCTCGTTCATTGAGCGTTGTGTTTATGTTAATCGCAATTCAAACAGGCTCAGTTCTATGGATGATCGTATTTTTAGTAATGATTCAACTTGCGGCGGCTTTTTATTTTCCTGCCTTACAGGCAGCCATTCCGCTTATCGTGAAAGAGAAAGACCTACTGGAGATGAACGGCGTCCATATGAACGTGGCCACGCTATCACGTATTTTAGGGACAGCAGTTGCAGGGATTTTCCTCGCCATCATGTCGCTTAGTACGATGTACACGATGTCATTAGCTGCTTATTTACTTCTCTTTATCCTAACCTTCTTTATAAAAATTGATGAAGATAAAGAAACACAAGCTACTTTTTCTAAAGAAGCAAGTGGATTTAAACACCTTTTCCCTATTGTAAAAGAGCTTCCTATCGTTACAATGACGTTGATCATGACGATGGTCCCTTTATTGTTCATCGGCGGATTCAACTTGTTAGTGATCAACATTAGTGAACTACAAGATAACTCATTAATAAAGAGTTGGATTTATACAACAGAAGGGATCGCGTTTATGATCGGAGCATTTTCTGTGAAACGGTTCGCTCATAAGCTTTCTCCCTATACAATTTTATTCGTATTTTCATTCATCATCGGGTTGTCCCAGCTTTTGCTTTTCTTTGCGTGGATTCCGCTACTGTCTGTGATGGCATTTGCCATATTTGGATTTTCGGTGGGTTGCTTTTTCCCTACCGCTGCAACAATCTTTCAAACAAGAGTACCGAAAGAATATCACGGCAGGTTCTTTTCATTCCGAAACATGCTTGACCGAATCATCTTTCAAGTTGTGCTTTTACTAACAGGGCTCATGTTAGACCTTATTGGTCTACAATTAATGTGTGTATTGTTTGGAATTCTGTCGCTTACGATAACTGCTACCTTTTTCACTAAATATAAAACAGAGCAAAAAGCAAATTTAAACATAAACGTAAGCTAACGACTCAACTTCCGAACCAAACAGACTGAAACTGTATACACTATCATAGGACTACTATAGAGTAGGCGATTCCCAATGGACAATCAAACAAAGGCTGTATTAGGTTCCTGGATCCAAGCGATAGGAACCATTTTGGCTGCAACCGGTAGTACACCATTTAAGTCATTGAGCGATGAACTAAAAAATGCCCTCAACCTAATAGGTAATGTCATGCAAGGGACAGGAAATGCATTAATCGCGGATACGATTGAATCAGTTAACTTAAATAAAGTCGGAAACCAAATCCAAGCGGTTGGTAATTCTACAGTTGTCGCAGGTATTCTTATAGATAGTAATTCCCGAATCAGTCAAATTCTCAATATTGACGGAAACTGGCTCCAAGCACTCGGAGGTAGTGCGTCTCTGGGCGATGCCTTTGAACAAACACCTTCTGAAGAGCAGCTTTATAACATCTATGGTAATTTACTTCAGGTAATCGGTAACTCTCTTCAAGCTGTGTCTGGAGTGAAGGAACTTAAGGATGAGGAAGCACAGAATTTGAATGTAGTGGGAAGCTGGATTCAAGCAGTCGGCTCTGTCATCTCAGCTATCGGCCAAACAAAATATCCGTAATATAAAGAAATCCCTGGTATGTACATACCAGGGATTTTAGCGCTATCGTAATAAAGTTAGAAATTCTTTCATGAAATGAGGCAAGTCTGGCCATGCTTGACCAGAAACAAGATTACGATCTGTATGAACCTGATCTTCACTATATGTAGCGCCACAAGCTGTCACATCAGGTTTACATGCGGGATAGGCGGTGTACTCTCTTCCTTCCATACGATCAGACACCACACTCAACACTTGTGATGCATGGCATATAGCGCCAACAGGTTTATTTTCATCAAAGAAATGACGCAAGATGTCTGGTAAGTTCTCATCAAGACGAATGTATTCAGGTGCACGGCCGCCTGGAATAATCAAGCCATCAAAATTAGCTGGGTCGATTTCACTAAAAGAGGTATGTGCTTCGATCCCATACGCTGGCTTCTCTACATAAGTCTCCATTTCTCCTGTGAAGTCATGACAAACTGTCTGTAGCTTCTTCGTTGATGGAGCTGCAATCGTCACGTCCATCCCTTCCTCTATACAACGATAATAAGGATAAAACACCTCAAGCGCCTCGACAGCATCACCCGTAACAATCAATACTTTTTTACTCATAGAAAAGCACCTCCATCGAATAATGATTACACCTTTTCCTTACCCTGATTTGTAAAAAGTTAACTTAGAACATAATGAATTTTTATATAATTCAAAAAATAACCTTTACTATTTGTTGGTGATCGTCTATATTATATCTATTAGATATATATCAAATAGATATAGGAGAGTATATGACAAAAATAAACCACACTAAATATGCAATTCTAGGGCTTCTTACTACCGGTTGTCAGACGGGGTATGGCATAAAGCAAATGATCGACGGTAGCTTAAATCACTTTTGGAAAATTAGCTATGGACAAATTTATCCTACCTTGAAAAGTCTAGAAGAAGAAGGGTTGGCAACTTGCAGACAGGAAATACAAGACGGGAAGCCAGATAAAAAAGAGTATAACCTTACTGTCAAAGGAAAAGAAGCTTTGCAACATTGGCTAGCTCTCCCCTTAGAATCTGTCCAACCAGAAAAGAATGAACTATTACTTAAGCTTTTCTTTAGTAGACATCAACAAGATGATGTAACAACAAATCTGCTTGATCAGTACGCTGAAAACCTCCAAGAAAGACTCCAGACGTATATTGGTATCGAGACCATGATTTCAGAAACACTGAATGACAATGAAGATGCACAATACTGGTTATTTACACTCGACTACGGTAAACGGACAACGCAGGCAGCCATTGAGTGGTGTGATGAAACCCGAACAGCATTACTAAAAAAATAGGGAGGTTTCAAGCATGAGTAAAGAAGTTTTTCCAGGAAGGTATACGGCTGAAGAGAAACAAGATGTTGTTGTTTTCGTCATCGGAATGAGGGTTAATAAGTGGTGGGCTATTCATAAGTGGTTGCCAGTGTTTGCAGCGATGCCAGGTATGATTAAGGAGTTACTTATAAACAAAAGCCTTGGGTGTCTTTCAATGGAATCTTTCTTTGGACGCACAACGTTAATGATTCAATACTGGCGATCAACTGAAGACTTACTCTCTTACGCTCATGGTGAGAAGCATCTAACAGCCTGGAAGAACTTTAATAAAAGAGTTGGAGACAATAAGGCAGTGGGCATTTATCACGAGACGTACATTGTTCCAAAAGATAATAGTGAATGCATCTATGGAAACATGCCGAAATTTGGGTTATCTAAGGCTTTGGGACATACCCCGATTACCTCGAAAAGCAGTACAGCAAAAAAGCGTCTGCGCCCAAACCACCAATCGAAAAGTGAAGCATCTACTTAATTGTAAAATCCCCTCTTATATTTAAAGAGGGGATTTCTGTTATTATCTGTTGTTGACAATCTTACATCTTAAATTACCAATCAATCATCTTACGATCTCTAAAGAACTTCCCTGTTGTGCTTAATTCAGCTAAGGAAAGCCATACTGCCGTATCTGCACCATCTTGTACAGACCTCATTGCTCCTGCTCCACCCATATCAGTTTTAACCCAGCCTGGGCACATCGCATTTACTTTTATACCCTTATCTCGCAGTGCATCGGCTAGTTGAATCGTGACGATATTCAACGCTGCTTTCGAGAGGGAATAAGCAGGATGCGATTCTCCTATGCTGTTACCAGAACCAAGCCCACTCGAAACGTTGATTACCCGACCATCTTCACTGTTCTTAAGTAAAGAGATTAAAGCTTGGGTCAAGAATAACGGACCATATGTGTTGGTTTCCATCGTTTTTGAAACTGTATCACGATCTACTTCTAATACCGTGAAGTCCTGATCGATAAATACCCCGGCGTTGTTTACGAGGATATCGAGTTTATGAAAGTTTTTGTATATTTCACTATATAGGTGCTTCACGCTACTGTCACTCGTAATGTCTAACTCATAAAAGTGGACATCTAGATCCTCTTCTTTAAGCTCCTCCATTGCTTTTATTCCTTTTTCTTTATCTCTAGCTGTCATAATAACCGTGACACCTTGTTTTCCTAGCTGGCGTGCTATTTCAAAGCCAATTCCTCTATTTGAACCAGTTACAAGCGCTGTTTTCTTGCTCACTTTGACCACTCCTCAACCAAACTATGTCATGCTACTTTACTTTCCACAAATTATTTAAACCAAACATCTAACTTTGACACTTTTACCCTTTGGTATGCTCAATTTTATTCTTTTAATAACATCCTGATTTCTTCCATGACCTTATCCGTATCTACTTTGTTTTTTCTAGTTGCCATGTCGTATACTCCTCGTATTCGCAGTCTCTCGTCAAGTAGATACAATTTTGTACCATGGGTCACAAAGCCATCCTCACTCTTTTGGAATTGCATCTGGAAATTTGATGCAACCTTTGTTACCTGCTTTTCAGAACCAGTCAACCACTCCCATCCTTTACCATCAGCATTATAGAGTTTGGAGTAACCCTTTATTTTTTGAATGGTATCAACTTGTGGATCGAGGGTTATCGAGACTAGTTCCACCCGATCTCCGAAAAGCCCTTCTTCTTTTAAATGATTCTGTAGCTTACTCATATCACCAAGGGTAAGGGGACAAATATCAGGACAGTTGGTGTAAAAGAAGGAAACAACTTTAATTTTTGAATTATCCCAACGATATCCATCCTTGTCAATTGACTCTAACTTCACCTCTTCTATGCTAGTTAACACAGGTAATTCCTGATTGTTTGGCCAAAAGAAATAAACCAATACAAATCCTACGATCGTAACCGCTGATAAATACAATACCTTCACTTTTAATACCTCCCCAACAATACGTCTGTACATACCACTTATTTATACAAAAGCTTTTGCAACACTGGATACAAAACCATACAAAAATAAAAGACAACCATAAACTATAGATGTATGTAGAAAATGGAGGAGATAAGATGGGTTATAGCTACAATGGGTCCTGTTCGTGGTCAGGTAAAACTTCTAGTTCTCACTATTGGAAGTATCCCTATAGAAAGAAAAAGAGCAGATTCCGCAAAACATTGTTTGATGATTCACCTTCTGGGTACGAGTACCCATCAACTAATTATTGGAGTGATAAAATGAGGCATTCATGTTGTTCTGGGTGTAAAAAACCTTATGATAAATGCAAAGACAATTGTTGCAGTCCTTTCGTGTGTGATGATCGATTTAAGGTGAGGTTTGGAGGGCTCCAGAGCGGATTGGCGTTCCGATTACGTCAGCTTATTGACTGTGATGTCGTCATCGAATATGAGTGTGCGAGTAATTGCAAAGAATACGAGGGAACGATTTGTAACGTTGGAAGTGACTTTGTTGAATTGATCACTCGAACAGATCCACCACTCCCAGACCCAGGAGATGACGATTGCAACTGCAGGAATAGTAACAAACAAACCTTTATTATTCCTATTCAGAAGATCGCTTCTGTTGACGTTAAAAATTGTCCTAAGTGTAATAAAAGAGACTGTTGTTGCAATTAAAAGAAGAACAAAGCTGCTTATCATAAGCAGCTTTTCAGACTGTCGAGTTGTGCTCGATAGTTTTTTTTACGGATTACAAACAACCATAAAGCAAATTTCATCTAGAGAGATCCGTTTCTTTTGACCGCTTACGAATACTCTGATTGAATCTTTATCTACTTTCACAAGATCTCCTTCTATTTTTTCATCTTCTAATCTGACAGTAACTTCTGACTGGACGAATTGTAGAAGATATGCTTGCATATTCAGCCCGAAGAATATTTGAACGAGCTCTGGTGAGCTAGAAACAACCCTTCCAAAATCAGAGACTAGGCACCTCCTAAGACTAGGACTGATGCAAAGTAACTGAGGCTGGTGTTCTGGCTCCTCTCCTCTCTCTTTTGAGGTGACATTGCAAATTTTCTCGTACAAAACAAGCGTCTTTTTCTTACCTTCACAAAGGACTACAAAATTTGTTCCTGATAAAATGACACACCCAGACAACATTATTCTTTCATCATTTTCGTCAGGGGATAACGTGTCAAAACAATCTATCTGTATTTCTACTGTTTGCCCAAGCAACCCATCAAAAATTGAACGATATGTTTCGTCAATTTCTCTCTCATCTGACAATGCCAGACTAAGCAATAACTCATTAGCTGCCTCAATTTCTTCTTCAAGATCTCTTAGTACATCTAATGGCAAACAGCTATTAGGGGATGGAAGCTCTTGGGTCTGAAACCGCTCTGGGCAATCATTTTCTTGACAACATTCTCTTTCTTCCATTTCCATGTTCTGTCACAACACCTCCCTTCGACTATGACTGTCTATTTTATAGGTGGAAGATGACCTTGCACCTGTCCATGAACGCGCATTATCCCCCACATACCTTGTTCAATATCCCATCTTATGTTCCCTGATCGATACATGTAATCTCCTGGAATACCCAAAACCCCTCCAGCTCCATAATGGACTGGGATGTCTCTTGTTAATCCTGTAACAATTTCAGATATGAAAGATTTAATCTGTGAAGTTATGTCCGTATTGGTTGAATTCCAATAATGGCCATGAAGGAAAAATCCATGTGAGCGTCTCCGTTCTGAAGGATTTAATAACCGAAACGTGATTGGATCTCTTGCATAAGCTTCAAAAAGAGGAGTAGAAGGATCGCCATGGACTTTGCTACTGAATAATACACCCAAGTTAGGAACTTTTACATATCTGTTGATTAACCTTTCAGTACGATAATTGAAGCCCCTTGAACCATTGTCGTACGTATCGACAAGATCTGGATCAGGTTCATCAGCTAATAGAATACCGTCAATCGGATCTACAATGAGTTGGTCACATTTATCCACTAACCTAGCTCCATCGTACATCACTAACACAAACTCTCTTGTTACCGGTAAGAAAGGGTTGTTTAGAATAACACTTGCTCCATTGCATGCCGGTTCTAATGTGTAAGGGTTTAAAAATTCAGTCCCTTTGGGCTCTGCTATAAAAGCACCGTATGTCCCGAGTGAACGATGATTTCGGATGTCAGCCATATCCCATAATCCACATGTACCGACGTTTTCATCTACGTACCAACAATACGTAATCGCTTCATTCGGCCCTACAGTTTGATCCGGATTAAAACCTACTGTTTCTCCAGCTGACGTTTTAACGTCATAATCAATTAACTGAGAATGCAGAGATATTCGTATAGAAGGAGGGTAACAAGCCTGTTCTTTTACTGGTGGATATGGCCATATCCCATCAAGAAATGGAAATTTATTAAATTCTAATAAACTCGTTAAGTTAACTTCTACTCTGTCCCCAACATTAGCTCTGATGACAAGTGGAACAGGATTTTTCTTACCACAAATTATATCGTTCATATCTTCTTCTAGTGCGAAAATAATTCCAAAAGGATCCTTTTCCAAGTGATCACTATAGATAATTGGAATTTGGAATGCCACAATATTAAACCTTTTCACGGGAGCATCAGCTGGACCTGGACAGTCAATTATTTCTGGTTGCCCCGGAGGTATCCCAGTGCATTCAGGTAATGCCATTGTACGCGGTGGTGGTGGAATTTGATCTGGGAGCGGAATCAAAAAATCAACTTCTTCATCAAAAACTCTTATTAATCCCCATAGACCATTCCAGAGATCTTCTTCCGTTTCAAAGGTCCAGAGGTAATCACCAAATCTTTTCGCCCATATTTCGAAAGTAAATGATTCTGATATTCCAATATGCTGTTGAGCATTAAACCTAGATTCAACATCTGGTCGATCTGATTTCCACCTCATCCCATGAACATTAAAACTATGCGACTCCTCCTGTGCCCCCTGTAAAAGCCGTATCCTAAATGAATCACCTTCATAACATTGAAGAATAGGTGTTACTGGATCCCCGTTTACAAAGGAACTAAACGAATAGGCTGGATCACAATCTGGACCCTTCAAACGAAATTGAAGAGGTTCACATTTATAATTCACACCAAATAACCCCGGGTCATCTTGAGAGCCTGGGAATTCTGGAGGGTTAAGAGGGCACCCCTTCTTATCAAAAATCAATGCGAAGTCATGAACCATTAAAGAAAAGTCCCTGTAATCTGGAATGAGTGGCTGAACAACAGTAATTTGAGTTCCAGAATCAACCTCTTCTCCTGTACAAGAATCTAAAAATTCTGCAAACCTCGGATGTACCACACCTGAACCAAATAACCCGTGCTGCTGGTGATAGTTTGCAAAAAGATGATCATGGAAAAACCATGCCTTCAGCTCAACATCTGCAAAATATTCATAACGTATGGTTTCCCCTGGTAACACACTTGAATCGTAGTTCCACCCAACATTGGCGCCATCATTTACTAAAACATCGAACTTAACGAAGTGAATGTGCAGCCCTACTTCATATGTGCGAGTGACAAGCTGAAAGGCGTCCCCATCTGCTACATTTGGTAACCTATTCGTGAAGTTAATTCTTATACATGTTCCAGCGGCCATATGAATGATAAGAGGTTCTGGCTCTTTCTTACCTGAGCAGATATCGTCAATATCCTCATCTTTTACATAAATTCTGCCTTTAGGATCGTGCCACCCCTCTCGATTGTATACAAGCGGTAATTCGATTGCTGAAATATTGTATTCAACAACAACTGGATCGTCTACAAACCCACAAGGATCTGTAAATACTGCCCCAGGTCTTGGATTTGGCACAGCAGCGTTTCGTTCTATTTTCGTTAAGCCTCTTCCTCCTACAATTCCTAGTGGCGGTCTAGGTGCTTTAAAACCTACCTTCCCTGGTATAAAGTTAGGGAATCCTGGCTTCTTCTTTGTTGGTAGAGGTGGTGGAGCCCGATCTGGTAACGGCTTGAGTGCTTCAATCGGTTCACCGTTTGGATAACATTGACTACCGTCTTGGAGTGTATTGAAGACCCTGTTAATTCCCCACATTCCAACTTCAAAGTGCGGATACAGATGACAATGAATAATGGCATCTCCAAAAGATCCTTGCAAGCTCCCTAAGCCATACAAAGGATTAACATCATACCAGGATTGAGGGCTAATGGCTTGAGCATCGAAAATCTCTGAATCTGTATTGGTAGGATCCTGGAACCACTGATGAACGTGGTAGTGAAAAACGTGCGTCTCCTTCACGCCTCCATGCACCAGGCGAATTCTAGCTGGATCGCCTACATACCCTCTAAGGATAGGGGTTGCAGGATCCCCAAACACCCACGAATCATGGTGTACTTCTTCTCCATCGCAATCAGGACATACAACGCCCTCATCGATTAATTTCTTTCTGTTTTGGAGAGGCTCGTAGCGATAGTTTATGGCATGGGTAGACTCTCTCTCTTGATTTGTAACAGGATCGAGCGGTTTGTTCCCCGTTAAATCAACCGCAGGCATCTCATCATGGAAAATCCACGCGTACTCTCGATGAGAAGGAAGAAATGGGTGGTGAATATCAGCATATACACCGCTCTTTATTGGACATCCTGTTACTGGATCTGTCCACCATGAACCTCTTGCCTGCACAAATAATGAGCCGAACAATCCATTAATATTAGATCCCTGATCGCTGCTTGCAGGATTACCCAGGTCAGAAAAATAATAAACGCCTGGATGATTAGCCTTAATATTATAAACAATACACTCTCCGCATTCGACTAATGTATTTTCATTCAAGCCCACATTCGCACCATCAGAGGTCTGAACATCGTAATCAGCTTCGCTAAAGTGCATACCAGTTGCAAAGGGAAGTTTGTTTTCAAATTTAATCTCAACCTCATCTCCATCATTTGCTCTGATGACAAGAGGTTGCACTAAATCCACTGGTGAGAACGGATTTCGTTTTACACGTTCCCTCACTTCATCCTCATTTTCTTTTAATACATACATCATCCCGTGTGGGTTGTAATCTCCAAACGTATTGAGAACGATTCGAATCGGAATGGCTACCACATGAAAACAGCGTTTCATCTCAGCACCTCCCTTTAGCAATATCCATCCTTTAACTTAGGAATAGGTGGACCACCGTTCTCAACATAAAACACTTCGATGTCGTGAATATGAATGAACCAATCTCTGTTTTCCAACTCGGCTATATTCGTCGTTTCAACATCAACAACTAAGTAATCGTCGATTGTTTCTAGAATTATTCCAATAATGATAAACGGAAAAGCTGGGCTCATAATTAGTATTCTCTTTCCAACTTGCTCCATAAAGTAGTAAACCAAAGATTGATCATGTACATCATTTACTGTTGGAAACTTATAATCGTACTTATAATCTGCCATCGCTTTGTCTCCTCTCCTTATTTACGTAATAGGAAAAACAGTTCCACAGTCAAAGTCGATCGTGAATTGACTGATTTTTTCTAGAGGAAAACAAAGAGGTGTGGGAAACTCAAAAAACGGAGCGTTCACCATTTTGATAATGACAGGGTATAGCTCGATATGACCTGGTTCAACTTGGTTTAGTCTCCCACAAAAGATTGGACGAAACGTTTGCCCAAATATGTTAAGTTGATCTGAATCTGTAATGACCAATATGTCACTACCAATTTTTGAACGTAAGAATTCAAATAATCTCTCACCTAAAGGCTCATTCTTATACATACTCAAATAAATTAGCCTCCTTCATACTCTTTACGTCTGATCGCCTTTTTTAAGTAAAACATTGTTCCTTCATAAAACCTTAAACTCTTAAGGAGTTGTATCTCTTCTATCGGGATTTTCATCTCATTAAGTAGTGACTTTAGTACGAGAAGTCCATCCTGAGAACGCAATATTTTCCCAACCGTTTTGTTACCATCAGAAAGGTTGATTTCTACCCCCGTGCTTTGCCAATAGTTTAAGTTAGTTTGAAGCGTTTCTTCATAAAATTGTTGCCTTAGCGCATCTCGTTTTGAAACGGTTTCACCAAAATTTCTAAGTAACTTCTGCCTCAAATTATTGTCATACAAATAGTGTTGGTGAGCATTCGAATAGTTCGGAATTCCATATGGAATGTTGGCAGATTCAATTGACGTATATGGAATCCAGTAACGCCTTGTTAAATTAGTTAACATGACAAAATCTCGCCCAATCGCGCTTACCTTAGCTTCTAGATACGCAATCTCGTTGATTCTGTTTTTTAAATATACTTCTACTTGCTGATTCCGTTTGGATTTAAAAAATTGTTTCAGTGTAAGTAACTTTCCTTTTTCTTTATCCCCTTTTGAAATATTTAAGAGGTTATGAAGAGTCATATACTCCATAAATAGCCTTGTTTCTTCAGTTGAGGTAGCAGTTGTTGGGGAGGATAGGAGATTTTCTTTTCTTAATCTAAATTCATTAACAACGTCTACATTTACTACCTCTTTTTTCCTTGCTTCCAACAAACGTGAAGTATACTCCGACATTCGTATGGATGATTTCTTCTTTTCCATCATCCCTCTCCTTTCAACTCCTCTACGAATTATGTGTATCAAACAACGTGCATGATTATGACACCATCAGTTATTGAAAGATCGCTACATGAGAAAAGAAGGGGCTTTAGAAAAAATAGTTTTACCCTACTCTACATAAAGTGTAGAGAGTAATACTACATTTTAGGGAGGATATAATGAAGATTAATATACTCGGTTGGATGTTATACGGGAACTTTCTACTAACAACTCTGATGTATCTTTACCTCTTCCAATACAGGAAGCTAATCGGTTTTCAATTGGGGATGAACATCTCAATAATTGTGGGGGGAATAACGGCACTGTCAACTGGAGTTGTGTTAATTTATCAATATCCTTTTCACTTTGTATTAATAACAATACTTTCTACTTTAACTGGAGTAACTATAGGGAGTTTATTTGGGGGATTATTTGATTATCAAACGTTGCTAACTGGATATGGTAACGGAATGATGCTTGGACTTATGTCTCCTATGATTGGATCAGCAGCAAATAATAACTTTCCATTTCTGATCTTCATTGAAATGTTGCTTATGGTTTCATACCTACTGTTATTTTTGTCAGTTAGGAGATCGTAATAAGGGGATGTTGCTTTTGAAGTTGTATCTCTTTTTATCTCTTATAGTTAATTGTGTAATGGGGTATCTTGTTTTTGTAAAAGGAAGAAAGTCTCGCAAGTTATTTAGCGATCGTTTTGCAATCATATCATCTACACTGTATAGTACCAGTCTTTGCTTCACTATTGGCTTACACCTTTTTCTCCTACTACAAGATAAATCGAGTGCGATCATTATTTCAACGGTTATAATTGGCGCAATCATAGGCACCTGTATTGGAGCGTTAGAAACATTTAAATCTTTGCTGATAGGCTATTTTCATGGTATGACAGCTGCTTTGATGGGAACGATGCTTGGGGCGATACTCGTAGACCCTTCATTATGTAGATTACCAAGCTTATATAGCTTACAAATAGAACAGAATATAATTGGAATGAGTGTATTCATTACTCTTTTGACTACCGTAACTTTTGGGTTATTGTTAGCATCCTTTAGAGTATGAATCCAAACAATAAACCCACCTTTGGTGGGTTTTTAAAGTCTTAGATCAATCCATGGAGTATACCAAGTAAGGTAAAGACTACAAGATGATCACCGATCGCGATAATAAAGGCTTTTTTACTCATTAAGCCAAACAGGTGATTTTTTAAATAGACCATCGTAATAACCGTACCTATGAGCAATCCGATTCCTGCACCGGACAATACTCCTACTTCCCCGCTCATCTGTACAAATAACGCGACGATAAAAGAAGAAATGAATGCAATCAGAACTGCAAAAACGTACTTGATAGCACCTTTTGTTTCTTGTTGTGAAAACGATTCGTTCTTACTCTTCTTGTCCGATAACAAGACAGAGTAGTATATCCCCCCATATACCATATATAACAATCCACCAGCAATAAAAGCGATAATACTTATATCAGTCATAAGAATTCCTCCGATACTATTTTGGTTCAATCGCTAAACCTATTGCCTTAATTTTGCAATTCACTGTTAAAGAATTTTCTTCTCGTTCCAATTGAACAACCTCAATGGGATTACTCAAGTATCGATAGCCACTCTTTGGCAACCAGATACTATAGAGTTCGGCATAACACTCGATGATCTTCTCTCTCTCACTATAATGTAAAGGTTCTTCAAACTCAAAAAGGACGTGATTACCCCCTTCAAAATCCCCTATTACTTCGTCTTCCAAGTCTTGATATTCCAAGTGTAACCCTAAACAACACTCATATTGACTTTTCTCAGGTGGGGTAATGTAAGGGTTGTTCTTAGGGATGCCAAATGTAAAAAGATGATCTTGATGATATCCTCTAGCATTTGCCCAGTGATACAGCTCTTCCCAAACCTCTGGAAGTCCTTCTGTATAAGGTCCCGTACAAATCCGCTTAACGGTAGAGCATCGCTTCAATTGAACTGTTTTTACGGCAGATAGGTCTAACCACCTAAATTCATTATAGTTGTTCGTTTGAGAAACAGCTTTCATATTATTGTTAAGTAGTTTAGATTTCTTGCTATCTTGATATTCTCTAGTAAATCGTTCTAGATAAGCTCCTTCTCGCCACCGCTTAGGACTCATTTCAAAATATGCTTTAAATGAGTATGTAAAGTAAGACAAAGACGAGAAGCCAGACTGATATGCGATTGTTGTAACCGGCATATGGGGCTCATAAATCAACAGGTGAGCTGCATTTTCTAGTCGAAGTCTTTTGATATAGTTCGCCGGTGATTCTCCAACAATTTTTTTGAATAGTCTTTGGAAGTAATACGGAGAGTATGTTGAGACTTTCGCAACATTTTCGAGCTGTAACGGTTCAGTAAGATGAGCTTCTATGTATTGCAACACTTTACTTATCTGTTTATTCTGTTCATGTTCAGGGGTCATGATAAAACTCCTAACGGTCACGTTTTATACTGTTTTAGAATTTTCAACATTATCTACCCATTAGTTTACCATGAAAATAAAAAAAGACTCGACGTCTTGAGTCGAGTCCTTCATCATTTTGTTATTCATTCTCATTTTCTAAGCGAGACAACCTTGTTCTTTGAACTTTTTTTCTCATGAATTTAATCAGGATAAACATCGAAACTACTGCTAGTAAGAGGATAAGTCCCAAGTTCGATTGCAGCGAGTTTACATACAACCATGCCATCACGATCATCGGAGGGATGATACCAATAGAAGTGGTCCAGGTGAATTGCCAGAACGTGATTGTTAATAAACCGGCACCATAGTTAAGTAAGTTAAACGAGAATAAGGGGATAAGTCTCAATGTGAATAACCCAGTTAGGCCGTTTTTGGCGAACCAGCTATCAAACTTCTGGAGTTTTTCATTCGATACGAATTTGACTACAAGAGGCCGACCAAATAATCGCGCAAGATAAAACGATAAATATGCGCCCAACATAGACCCGATCCATGTATAAATAAGTCCAAGAGTAAAGCCAAATATATAGATGTTAGCAAACAAGATGATTTCAGAAGGAATAAAGATGACACTGTGGAGAATCATGAGAGAAATTGCAAAAACCGGTCCCCAGTGTCCCAAGTTCAACATGTAGTCCTTTAAATCTTCTAACCCATTCTTTGAAAATAAGATGCTTACTACTTCTCTTAATGAGGGAGTTAGCATGATAATTAATCCAATGAAAATCAATGCGGTTATTAGTACTATGCGCGTAGCTTTTATATACTCACTTCCTTATTAAAAGGACTGTTTCTAAAGATTATTTCTATTAAAAAAACCACCAACATATGTATTGGTGGAGACGGTGGGAGTCGAACCCACGTCCAGAGATATCGGCACTTAAGCTTCTACGAGTGTAGTCGTTATATTAGCGTTTCACTACAATTCAGCCTAACGACAGGCTTCCTTGTAGCTAGTCTGATTAATCTCTTCCGACTTTCCTCAGACGGTGGATCGTCGGCGTATCCCACTTAAGTTGAGTCCCTTACCCTACCACATGGGCGATGGAGGGAGGAACCGCAAAGCAGTTTATGCTGCTAGTGCGAAGTTGTTGTTTTCTTTGCCAATTATAGGCGTGGCGTTTTTAACGTAGCTCGCCAACTCGACTCGCGACTTAAGCTCGACCTATCCCTGTCGAATCCGTAACGTCCCCATGTGAATGAGAACCGAAAACGGGAAGCACTTAAGCTTATATGGATGTTTCGGTACTTTTTATTATAACATATGAGCGTTTGTAATCAAATGGAAACTATATCCGTTGACGCTCTTTCAATGCTTTATCCACTTCACGCTTCATTGTCTTATCTTTCAGATCCTGGCGCTTATCGTACTTTTTCTTACCCTTAGCTAGGCCTAGAAGCACTTTTGCATAGCCATTCTTAATATAGACTTTCAGCGGAATAAGTGTATAACCTTGTTCTTTCGTAAGGCCAATAAGCTTATCAATCTCTTTCCGTTTCATCAATAGCTTACGTGTACGAGTTGGATCGTGATTATAACGATTTCCTTGCTCATACTCGTTGATGTGCATATTCAGGAGAAAGATTTCACCTTTACGAATGATGGCATGAGAGTCTTTTAAGTTCACACGTCTTGCCCTGAGGGATTTGATTTCAGTACCCTGTAGAACTAATCCTGCTTCGTATGTTTCGATAACTGAATAATCATGTCTTGCTTTCCTATTTTGTGCAATAAGATTACCATCGCCTCTTGGCATGACTGTTCCCCCTCTCAAGCGTCAAAAACCAGTATAACAAGATGGTCAGAATAAGTCAAGATGACCTATTCCGACCAAAATGTGCTTGTTACCTCTTATTTTTTTCCAGGCTTACGCTTTTTCTTTTTTGATTTCTTTGTGCCTTGACCGTTCTTTGGCGGCGTAAACTTACGCTTTTTGGAACCTTCATCTGTCGTCTTATTGGATTTACCACGCTTCTTACGTTGACCGCCTTGGATAACCTTAGGGCTCTCTTTGCGGCGACGCTGTTTAGGTGGTTTCATTCCGACGATTTCGAAGTCGATTGCTCGTTCATCGACATTGACGTTCTGGACGCGAATCGAAATCTCATCACCGATTCGATAAACATTCCCTGTACGTTCACCGATCATAGCGTATGCGCCCTCATCGTAATGGTAGTAATCGTCAGTTAGGTAGCTTACATGAACGAGACCTTCGATTGTGTTCGGAAGTTCAACAAACAGTCCGAAGTTCGTTACACCACTGATTACGCCTTCAAACTCTTCCCCAACTTTGTCTTCCATAAACTGTGCTTTTTTCAGATCATCTGTTTCACGTTCGGCATCAACTGCTCTTCTTTCCATCGCAGAAGCGTGCTGTGCAATTTCTCCAAGCGCTTCTTGCCATTTTGCGCGCGTTTGGTTGTCGACCTTCTTTTCGAAAAGATACGTACGAATCAATCTGTGTACGATTAGATCCGGGTAACGACGAATAGGAGATGTGAAGTGTGTATAGAACTCTGTCGAAAGTCCGAAATGCCCAAGACTCTCAGGGAAGTATTTCGCCTGTTGCATAGACCTAAGCATCACTTTACTTATGACTGCTTCTTCCGGTTCACCTTTCACTTCTTCTAATAGCTCTTGAAGAGCACGTGGGTGTACGGTGTTCGCATTTCCGCGAATAGCATAACCGAAGTTCGTGATGAATTCAAAGAACGTATCTAGCTTTTCAGAATCTGGATCTTCGTGAATACGATACATGAACGGGATATCCATCCAGTGGAAATGCTGTGCAACGGTTTCGTTTGCAACGAGCATGAATTCTTCGATGAGTCGTTCTGCTACAGAACGTTCTCTCAAAACGATTTCTTCTGGGCTTCCCTCTTCATCTACAAGAACTTTTGCTTCAGCGAAATCGAAGTCAATTGCGCCTCGTTCGAAGCGGTTTTTACGTAAGATTTCAGCAAGCTCTCCCATACCATCAAAGAATGGCACTAGTGACTTATAGCGTTCAAGCACCTCATCATCTTCACGATTTAAGATCTTTCGTACATCAGTGTACGTCATTCTTTCGGTTGTTTTGATGACACTAGGGAAAATCTCATGGTTAACAACTTCACCACCAGTGGTGATTTCCATCTCGCATGAAATCGTCAGTCTGTCGACCTTCGGATTCAAACTACAAATTCCATTTGATAACCGGTGAGGAATCATAGGTATTACACGGTCAACCAGATAGACACTTGTTCCTCTTTCTAATGCTTCTTGATCGATTGGGGAGTTTTCAGTCACGTAATACGTTACGTCAGCGATATGGACGCCAAGCTTGTAGTTCCCGTTGGATAGTTTTTCAACGTTAACAGCATCATCAAGGTCTTTTGCATCTGCACCATCGATCGTAACGATCGTCTCGTCTCGAAGGTCTCTACGGCCCTCTATTTCTTTCTCATCGATTTGATCTGGCGTTTTTGTCGCCTGATCCATCGCAGCGTCTGGAAATTCTCCAGGAAGCTCATGCTTGTGGATGATGGAAAGAATATCTACACCCGGATCATTTTTATGACCAAGAATCTCAGTAACTTTTCCTTCAGCACTCATTCTTCCTTCAGGATACTTCGTAATTTCAACGACTACTTTGTGTCCATCTACAGCACCAGCAGTGGAGCCTTTTGGAATAAATATATCATGAGGAATTCGCTTATCATCTGCTATTACGAAACCAAAATGCTTACTATCAGAATACGTTCCGACAGTCCGCTTCACACCTCGTTCAATGATGCGAATAACCGTACCTTCTGGGCGGGAACCAGACGACTTAGAATGTAAGCGTACGATGACACGGTCTCCGTTCATTGCTCCGTTCAAATCGCCTTGATTGATGTATACGTCTTTCTCGTCTGTTTCACCTTCAGCGATTAGAAACGCAAATCCTTTTGCGTGAACTTGTAGTTTACCTCGAACAAGGTTCATCTTTTCTGGTAAACCATATCGATTTGTTCGCGTCCGTACGATAAGACCATCGTCTTCCATCTTATTAAGAGTTTGAACGAAATTTTTGAATTCACTTGAATCTTCAAGTCCAAACACTTCTTCAAGTTCTTTAACGGTTAGTGGTTTATATGCTTCGTCTTTCATGTAACTCATTATTTTCTGCACGTGTTCTTCTGCCAAATCGTTTCACCTTCCTTCAAATATGTTAATGTGATTTTCACTCTTTCCAATCGAGTCCATTTAAGAATTCGAGGACATCTTGATGAAGTTCTTCTTTTTCTTTTCCAAGCGTAATTGCGTGAGTTGAATTCTCATACCATTTAAGGCTTTTCTCATCTGACTCGATGTTGTCATGAATCACATTAGCACTATCTGTATTGATCATTTCATCATGTCTTGCTTGAACCACGAACGCTGGAGCATAAATCATATCGATGTTTTCTCTCACGTCGTAGATTAAATCTCTTAGCTCACCAAGAGTGTTCATAGGTGTTTCTTTGAACGCTTCCATTTCTTCTTCTATTTGCTCAGGAGATTTACGTTCGTATTTTTTATATTCTCGCGCATATGCAAGAACGCCCTCATACATGGTCTCTTCATCTTTCATATCCATTGGAGCACACATGGGTACGATTCCCTTTACAGGAACAGTATAGCCTAGCTTGAGCGAAAATACGCCTCCTAGGGATAATCCTACAACTGCGATTTCTTCATATCCCATTTCCTTCAGCTTGTTATATCCTTCTTCTACGTCTTTCCACCAATCAGTAGGTCCCGTATGTACTAATTCTTCCGGTGGCACGCCGTGTCCTTTATATTGTGGAGCATGACAGGTATATCCTTGCTCCTGTAAATATCTCCCCATCATCCGGACATCTGCTGAGTTTCCTGTAAACCCATGGAGCATCAATACCGCCCTATTGCCTCCTTCAAATGTAAACGGCTTTGGTGCAACAACTTTCATGATGTGTTCCTCCTCCTAAATCTCTACCTATCTGTAGCTTTTCCTTAGATTTATATGATTATCATTTCTATCTGCATTTTACCTTTTTCATAAGGGAGGCTAAAGGAAAGTGCTCCTGTTATTTTTCCTACCCTGATTTATTATGTAGAAAACCATCTAGTACCCTTTGTTATTCATGCCTAACTTTTTAGGAAATAAAAAAGCAGCAAGTGGTTCATCACTTGCTGCCCCCTGCGTTACACGAGGTACGCAACTAGAATAGAAAGAACAAAGAATAGTACTGCGAGTACTACCGTTATTTTATTTAATACGGCTTCAAAACCGCGTGCTTTTTGCTTTCCAAATAACTGTTCAGCGCCACCAGTAATTGCTCCTGATAAACCTGCGCTTTTACCTGATTGAAGCAATACTACAGTGATGAGTAAGATCGATACGATGATTAACGCAATAGATGCTGCTAAATGCATGATTCCACCTCCCGGACATTAACCTTCCAATACTATAAATTTACCACAAAAAATTCGATAAAAGCAATAAATTTTGGAATACGTCGTTCTAGCAAAAACAAAACCCCCTCATGGATATGAGGGGGAATAGCAGACCTTACTTGTTAGCAAGGTTATAGAAGCTTGTCTTACCACCGTATACTGCAAGATGCTCTAGCTCATCTTCAATACGTAGTAGCTGGTTGTATTTCGCTACGCGGTCCGTACGAGACGGTGCGCCTGTTTTGATTTGTCCAGCGTTTGTCGCAACAGCGATGTCAGCGATCGTAGTATCTTCTGTTTCACCAGAACGGTGAGAGATAACAGCTGTGTAACCAGCGCGTTTCGCCATTTCGATTGCTTCGAACGTTTCAGTAAGTGTACCGATTTGGTTCACTTTAATAAGGATTGAGTTACCAACGCCGCGCTCGATTCCTTCAGAAAGTTTGTTTGTGTTTGTAACGAACAGGTCGTCACCAACAAGCTGAACTTTCTCACCAAGTGCTTGAGTTAGCTTCTCCCAGCCTTCCCAATCGTTTTCATCTAGACCATCTTCAATGGAGATGATTGGGTACTTCTCGCAAAGTTGGCTATAGAATTCGATCATTTCTTCAGATGTCTTAACGACACCTTCACCAGCAAGATCGTATTTGCCGTCTTTGTAGATTTCAGAAGATGCTACGTCAAGAGCAAGCATAACTTCTTCGCCTGGCTTGTAACCAGCTTTTTCGATTGCTTCAATGATTGTTTGAATTGCTTCTTCGTTTGAACCAAGGTTAGGAGCAAATCCGCCTTCGTCACCAACAGAAGTGTTAAGACCTTTTTCTTTAAGAACACCTTTCAGGCTGTGGAAGATTTCTGCACCAGTACGTAGTGCTTCCTTGAAAGAAGGTGCGCCAACAGGCATAACCATGAATTCCTGGATGTCTACGTTGTTATCAGCGTGTTCTCCACCGTTAAGAATGTTCATCATTGGTGTTGGAAGAGTTTTCGCGTTGAATCCACCAAGGTAAACATAAAGTGGAAGCTCAAGCTCTTCAGCAGCAGCACGAGCTACAGCCATGGATACGCCTAGGATTGCGTTAGCACCTAGCTTCGCTTTGTTGTCAGTACCATCCATGTCGATCATCATGTTGTCGATTCCAAGCTGGTCATAAATGCTCATGCCTACTAGTTCAGGAGCGATTGTTTCGTTAATGTTAGCTACTGCTTTTTCTACACCTTTACCAAGGTAGCGGCCTTTGTCGCCATCACGAAGCTCAACTGCTTCGTATTCGCCAGTGGATGCACCAGATGGTACCATAGCGCGTGATTTTACGCCTGCATCTGTAAATACTTCTACTTCAACTGTTGGATTGCCACGGGAGTCAAGGACTTCGCGTGCATATACGTCAGTAATGATTGGCATATTGTCATCTCCTTTTAATTTAGGTTATTTAATTAATGATTTTCCTGTCATTTCTTTAGGTTGGTTTCCACCTAGTAGTTCAAGAAGAGTCGGAGATAGATCCGCAAGAATTCCATCTGTACGAAGCTCTGCTCCTTCTTTAGTAACAATAACAGGTACAGGACTCGTTGTATGAGCGGTCATTGCGTCACCATCGAGTGTCGTAACTTCATCAGAGTTCCCGTGATCAGCGGTAATGATAGCATTTCCGCCTTTTTCCTTAATTTTATCAACAATCTTACCAAGACATTCGTCAACAGCTTCAATGGCTTTGACTGTAGGTTCGAGCATTCCGGAATGCCCCACCATGTCTGGGTTAGCAAAATTCAATATGATTGCATCATGTTTATCCGCATCAAGTTCTTTCAGTAACGCGTCCGTTACTTCATAAGCACTCATCTCCGGCTGTAAATCATAAGTAGCAACCTTAGGGGAGTCGATCAGAATACGTTCTTCCCCAGGGAATTCCTCTTCACGTCCACCACTAAAGAAGAACGTTACGTGAGGATATTTTTCAGTTTCAGCGATACGAAGCTGAGTATAATCTTGTTGAGACAGTACCTCACCAAGGGTGTTATCAAGATTAACTGGTTTAAAGGCAACATCTGCACCCACTGTTTCACTGAAGTGTGTCAATGAGACAAAGTGAATGTCTTTTGGATGATTTTCGCCACGGTCAAAGCCACGGAAATCTTCATTTGTAAAGACTTGTGAAATCTGAATTGCTCGGTCGGGACGGAAGTTAAAGAAGATGACTGCATCTTCGCTATCTACCGTCGCAATTGGTGAGCCGTCTTCTTCAGTTAGTACGGAAGGAAGAACAAACTCATCATAGATTTCATTCTTGTAGTTATCATCGATAACTTCATATGGGTCTTTGTATGAAGGACCTTCACCATAAGCAAGCGCTTGGTAAGATTTCTTAACCCGGTCCCAACGCTTGTCACGATCCATCGAATAATATCGGCCTGATATCGTTGCAAGGCGTCCTACTCCGAGGTCGTCCATTTTGTCTTGAAGCTGCTTGATGTAAGTCTTAGCTGATTGCTGACCAACGTCTCTTCCATCTAGAAAGCCGTGCACATACACATTCTTAACATCTTTCTTAGCTGCGAGCTCAAGAAGAGCAAAAAGATGTTTGATATGACTGTGGATTCCACCATCTGAAAGAAGTCCGAACAAGTGTAGGCTTGTTCCTTTTTCCTTCGCGTGATCCATCGCATCAATAAATGTTTGGTTCTCGTAAAAGTCGCCTTCTTTAATAGCAAGGTTTACTCTAGTCAGACTTTGATAAACGATACGGCCGGCACCGATATTCAAATGTCCAACTTCAGAATTCCCCATTTGCCCGTCTGGAAGACCAACAGCTTCCCCTGAAGCTTCAAGGGTTGCGTGTGGATACTGATTCCAATAGCGGTCAAAATTCGGCTTATTAGCCTTTGCTACTGCATTTCCTTTCTCTTCATCTCTAAGGCCGAAGCCGTCGAGAATGATGAGAGCATTTGGCTTCTTAGGCATTCTGACCAGCCTCCAAAAGCTGTAGGAAAGACTTAGCATCTAGACTAGCGCCTCCAACAAGAGCACCATCGATATCAGATTGACTCATAAGCTCATCGATATTAGCAGGTTTTACACTGCCGCCGTACTGAATTCGAACAGCATTTGCTGCTTCTTCAGACGTTTCTTCTTTAAGAACGTTACGAATAAATGCACATGCTTCATTCGCTTGCTCACTTGTTGCAGTTTTACCTGTTCCAATTGCCCAAATCGGTTCATATGCAATAACAGCCTGAGATACTTGTTCATTCGTAAGGCCTGAAATCGCTTTTTGGACCTGTACTTTCACAACAGCTTCCATTTCGTTGCTTTCACGCTGTTCCAGCGATTCCCCAACGCAAATGATCGGTGTGATATTATGTTTGAACGCTGAATGAGTTTTTTGGTTAACGATTTCGTCCGTTTCACCGAAAAGCTCACGACGTTCAGAGTGACCAAGGATGACATATTCTACGCCAAGATCGTTAAGTGCCACAGGGCTAATTTCACCTGTGAAAGCCCCATTTTCCTCAAAGTGCATGTTTTGTGCACCAGTCATTAGCGCATTGCCTTTAAGCTCATCCGTTAGATAATCAAGGAAAAGAGCTGGAGCACAGACGACTGAATCCACGCGGTCGCCACTTGGAATTAGTCCTTTTACTTCATCGACGAAGCTCTTCGTCTCAGTAAGTGTTTTGTTCATCTTCCAGTTCCCTGCGATGATTGGTTTACGCATGTTCACTCACCATCCTTTTGGTAGTAGTAATTGTAATTTATTTATCGTTTAGTGCAACGACTCCAGGAAGTTCTTTTCCTTCCATGAACTCAAGAGATGCACCGCCGCCAGTAGAGATGTGGCTCATACGATCTGCATAGCCAAACTTCTCAACAGCTGCTGCGGAGTCACCGCCACCGATAATTGAATAAGTATCGTTCGCATCAGCAAGAGCTTCAGCTACTGCCTTCGTACCATTTGCATACACATCAAGTTCAAATACACCCATAGGGCCATTCCAGATAACTAGCTTGGAATCTTGAATAACGCTTTTGTACGTTTCTCTTGTTTTCGGTCCGATATCAAGAGCTTCCCAGTCAGAAGGAATTTCTTCGATGCTTACAGCTTTCGTATTCGCATCATTTGAGAAATCATCTCCAATGATAACGTCCTGTGGCATATAGAAATTAACGCCTTTTTCTTTTGCTTTATCCATGAAGGATTTTGCAAGCTCAATCTTATCTTCTTCAAGAAGAGATTGACCGATTTCATGACCAAGTGCTTTTACGAATGTATAAGCAAGACCGCCACCAATAATCAAGTTGTCCACTCTATCGAGCAAGTGGTCGATTACGCCGATCTTATCTTTTACTTTCGCTCCTCCTACGATCGCTGTGAATGGGCGAGAAGGTTCTGTAAGCGCACTACCAAGTACTTCAAGCTCTTTTTCCATTAAGAAACCAGCTACAGCAGGGATGTGGTGTGCGATGCCTTCAGTTGAAGCATGTGCACGGTGAGCTGCTCCGAATGCATCATTCACAAAAAGATCTGCCATATTAGCAAATTCTTTCGCAAGATCAGCGTCGTTCTTCTCTTCACCAGCTTCAAAACGTACGTTTTCGATCAACAGAAGGTCACCTTCTTGAAGATCACTGATCGCACGATTCACTTCATCACCATATACTGCATCTGTTTTTGTAACTGTTTTTCCAACTAGGTCACTCAGACGGTCAGCAACAGGATCCAGACGAAGTTCATCGACAGCCTGACCTTTTGGACGACCAAGATGACTTGCAAGAATTACCTTTGCTCCCTGCTCAGAAAGATACTGAATCGTAGGAAGTGCTGCTTTGATACGAGTTTCATCTGTGACGTTACCGTTTTCCATAGGTACGTTAAAATCAACGCGGCAAAATACCGTTTTACCTTGCAAAGCTACGTCACGAATCGATTTCTTGTTCATACGGATATTCCTCCTTTGCACGTCTTAGTGAGGATAAAATCATCACATTACATGTGACATACTGTTTATTTATCCTAAAATAGAGCTAAAAAAACCAATGGAAAAGGAGGAAGGCTCCTGACTTCCTCCCCCATTATTCACAATTCTTATTATAGCCCTTTTGATGCAACGTAGTCGACTAGATCTACTACACGGTTAGAATAACCCCACTCGTTGTCGTACCAAGAAACAACTTTAACCATGTTACCGTCAATGTTCATTGTAGAAATTGCATCTACAATTGAAGAATGAGGGTTACCATTGTAGTCTTTTGATACAAGTGGCTCTTCGCTGTAACCAAGATAGCCTTGTAGGTCACCTTCAGCAGCTTCTTTTAGTGCAGCGTTAACTTCATCAACTGTTACATCTGCGTCTAGTTCTGCTACTAGGTCAACGATTGATACGTTTGGAGTTGGTACACGCATAGCCATACCGTTCAACTTACCATCAAGCTCAGGAAGTACTAGAGATACTGCCTTAGCAGCGCCTGTTGAAGTTGGGATGATGTTTTCAGCAGCTGCACGAGCACGACGATAATCTTTATGTGGAAGATCAAGAATTTGCTGATCATTTGTGTAAGAGTGAACTGTTGTCATAAGACCACGCTTAATACCGAACTTGTCGTTCAATACTTTAGCAACTGGAGCTAGACAGTTTGTTGTACAAGATGCATTTGAAAGGACGTGATGGTTATCTGCATCGTACTTATCTTCGTTTACACCAAGAACAACTGTGATGTCTTCGTTCTTAGCTGGAGCAGAAATGATAACTTTTTTAGCGCCTGCTTCCATGTGCTTAGCAGCGTCTTCACGGTTCGTGAAACGACCAGTAGATTCAACAACAACCTCTACGCCAAGGTCTCCCCAACCAAGTTGTGCAGGGTCGCGCTCAGAAAGAACTTTGATTTCAGATCCGTTAACTACAAGGTTCTCACCGTTAACTTCAACTTCTACATTTAGTTCTCCGTGGATCGTGTCATACTTCAAAAGGTGTGCTAGCATGTTAGCATCTGTAAGGTCGTTAACTGCAACGATCTCTACATTTGGGTTGTTTAGTGCTGCACGAAATACGTTACGACCAATACGTCCAAAACCATTAATACCTACTTTTGTTGCCATTGTATAATTCCTCCTTGAATGTTCCTCGTTTCCCGAGGTATCTAATAATTTTATTTATTAAAGGGAAAATCCCTCTAGTAACGCTTTTGCTGCTCCCTCATCAGTGACGAGGGTGCTTTGAATACCAGTTTTCAGATAAGCTTCAATCGCATTTGCTTTTGAATGGCCACCTGCAACTGCAATAACCAGTTCACTTCGTTCTAAATCTTCTAGCTGTAATCCAATGGTCTTCACCTTGTGTACAACGTCTCCGGATTGGTTGAAGTAATATCCAAACGCCTCCGCAACAGCTTGGTTTTCTTCGATTTTCTCTAAAACCTCAGTTGTTGATTTACGCCGCACAGCCATTGTTTTAGCATCTCCAATCCCATGAACCACAATACTGGCAGATTTGATAATTTCAAGGATTTCCTTGACGCCTGGTTCTTCGATTAATGATTGGTATGCTTCTTCACTAAGCTGATCTGGAACGTGAAGCAAACGATAATCTGTATGGGCTTTTCGTGCCATCTTCGCGCAAATCGTGTTAGCCTGGTTTTCAACCTGTTCACCTAGACCACCACGTGCCGGTACAAATAGTGTTCCATCCGTATCTTGCGAGGGAATCATCATATCAGCAACACTCGCGAGCGTGGTACCGCCAGTAACAGCTATTACCTTACTTTGAAGCTGAAACCTTTTGAGGCGTCCCACTGCGGCTCTGCCCATTTCTTTCTTTACCCAGGGAGTAACATCGCTATCACCGGGTACAATAAGTACTTCTGGAATACCAAGTTTGTCTTTCAACCGTTCTTCCAGATTATCTAGACCAGAAACTTCGTTCATAACAGGTTCGAGCTCCATTAATAGTTGCTCACCTTCCTCAGTTAGCTGCATGCCTTGAATCGACATGTCGATCAAACCTTGATCTTTCAGGAAAGTCACTTCACTCCTAAGAACTCTTTCTGTTATATCCAGACTGTTCGCGAGACTTCTGCGTCCAATAGGTTGCGTGAGTCTCAGCTGCCTGAGAACACGATAACGCTTGTTCATGACTTCTAGAAGGTCTGGCAATAATTTTTGTTGAAGTGCGAGTAATGAGCGCATTGTTCGTCTCCCCTGCAGTTCTTTTTATCTTCATGAGACGTATTATGTCCCGGTTAGACATTTTCAGTCCCACCTGAATCAAAAAAAGAACGTCTTACAATTTTCATTGTAGCAGTTGCCAACTGCATGGGCAACTATGTTATACTGAAAATTTTAAAGTAAGCGTTTTCTTACGTTATTCCTTGAAACTCGACCATAATCAATGATTTCCCCGTCTACTTCAACGACCGGAATCATCACCATAAACTTCTCGAGCAATGCTTCGTCCTGATAAATATCAACCGTTTCGATCGTGAAATCTACTTCGGTTTGAAGATCCTCAAGAATCGCATAAGCTTCATCACAAAGAGCGCACGTCTCTTTCGTGTATAACATTACCGTTTTACTCATCACTTAAACCCCTTTCCTACCATCATTCTAACCTTTAACCAAAAGTGAGCGCAAAAAACAGCTGCGTTTGCAGCTGCTATGAAAAACGTTTCCTTCTAGATGAGCCAGGTATACTTAATTCTTCACGATACTTTGCGATCGTTCGTCTCGATACCTTAATCCCTCTTTGTATATGAAGAGCCTCAACAATTTTCTGATCTGACAGTGGCTTCTTCTTATCTTCTTGTTCGACAAACTCTTTGATCAAGATCTTCACACTAGAGGATGACGTTCCTCTTTCCGTTTCTCCACCTAGGCGTGACGTGAATAAGTCTTTTAGCGCAAACAACCCTTGAGGTGTTTGAACGTACTTATTCTTAATTGCTCGACTGACTGTTGATTCATGGACACCTGCCTCAATCGCGACTTCCTTAAGCGTGAATGGTTTTAGTTCGCTAAGCCCAGTTTTAAGAAAGTGGACCTGCCGCCTTATGAATACCTCCATAATGGACCGAAGCGTTTGTTTCCGTTGTTCAATGCTCTTTATCAGCCAATTGACTTGCTTGTATTTCCCTTTAATATAGTGAGCTACTTCGCCTTTATTGAACGATTGGTATGCATCGCTTATTTTCATAGATGGTAGATCATCATCTAGTAACTTAACCGTGTAGTTCCCGTTAATTTCTTGAATGATGATGTCCGGGGAAACGTAATGTGGTTTCTCCGTGTACCACTTTGAACCCGGCCTTGGATCAAGCGTAGCGATAACATCCGAGGCCAATTGTATATCTTCAAGTTTCACCTCATACTCTTTGGAAAGTTCTCGAAACTTCCTTTGTGCTAGCGCTTTCAAATTTTCTGTTACTAGCTTACGAGCAAGGTTATGAATAGGTGTGGTGGAGTGTATCTGTAAACATAGACATTCTGCTAAATTGCGGCCACCAATTCCAGGCTCAAGTGATTGGAGAACATGAAGCGCATCTTTAAATTCATGATCTGTCAATTGAAACTGTGAGATAACCTCTTGATCGCGCGTTCGTAAATACCCAGTTTCATCTATATTATCTATCAAATAATGGATAACGTTTGCTTGATGATGAGATAGGTTCAAACATCGCACTTGTTCATGAAGCTCGTCGTTCAAACTTTTCCCTCGCTCTGCTACATAGTCTAGCGGATCAGTGCGTTCTCGCCCGAATGCGTTTTTCGAATGAATGCCCACTTCCCATGACGGCGTATGAAGTTCAATAAGAGGATTCTCAAGCGCTTCTTCTTTAATATATTCCATCAACTCTATAGTCGAATATTGAAGAATAGCTATAGCCTGACGCAATTGAGTTGTCATTACGAGTTGCGTTGTCTGTTTTTGTACTAATCCTAATTCCATCGCAATCCCTCCACCTTTATCATACTATATTGATTCAGCTTATGGTATGAGGAAAACGATAATGACCTGAATTTTCAATCATTTACGAAGTGATGTGCCTCCTTTTTATTAAAATGAGCCATATGCCCACTCAATACCCTATTATTCGACATACACTGTTATACAGAGAGAGAAAAGGAGGCAAAAACCATGGATTTAACTGTATATGGTATTGCTTTGCTTCCAATCATCATTGGAATTGTCCAACTTTTTAAGGTATTTGGTTTTCCGGCCAGATTTCTTCCATTGCTTTCAGTTGGAGTTGGAATCGTCATGAGCTATATTTATATTGACCCGGATTTTAAGAAAGCCTTTTTAATTGGACTTTGGCTAGGATTATGCGCTTCTGGTATGCATTCAGGCATAAAGCATACGATGAATGGGGCAAGCAAAAAACCAGTTGACCGAGAAGATGACAAGCCAGTTAAGAAGCAGTAATCTCATTTTCAAGAGTGGACAAGGTTCACTCTTTTTTTTTGCCTTCTTTTTCTTCCTCAAGATCCAACCAACTTAGCATCTCCTTTACAACGTTATTCAGTTTGTTGTTAACGACCTGATCTCCGTACACCTTTTTTGCTTTTTCTATGGTTTCCACTACTATAGGCTCAAACTGAATCAATGGCTCATCTTCTTCTGATTCATTATACAGTTCAACGACCTTCTCAAGTCCCTCAGTAATATGATCAATCGCATCACTTAAAGCTTTACTTTCTTCACGTTTTACCTTCAACTAAACCCCTACTTTCAGCGTGTTTATAGCCTTAGTGTTTGTCACTTTCATCCAAAAAATCACCTTGCAAAAAAAAAACCATTCACGTATAATAATCCTTGCACTTCACATATGCGCCCGTAGCTCAGTAGGATAGAGCGGTGGTTTCCGGTACCACGTCTGTCGGGGGTTCGAATCCCTCCGGGCGCGCCAACTACATAAATGTTAGTCCTCTTCCATACGGAAGGGGACTTTTTGCGTTATCAATGTAATTGATTGAGGGAGTTCTTGACGTCTCATTCGTCTCATAGTATTGTAATACCAAACATATGTTCTTATAGGCGGTGAAGATCATGTTCCGATTAAGTAAAGAGGAAGCAAGTGCTGTTCGGGATTATTTATTGCTTCCTTATGTCAAAAGGGTACTGGAGCTCGATGCTGCATGGATCAATCACTCTAAGATGAAGCTACCACGCCCTTATTTGGAACTGATCAATCAGGCTTTTTCTCTAGCTTCAACAGACCTTAGGGATGCAAAATCAGTTCTCCATAGGCAACACATTACTGCTTCAGTTCAAGATACTAAGAAAGATATCGTCATTTACACAGTATATTGTCGCGGATACAACCAAACGTATCGGTATACATCAGTCCAAATAAGAAACCTAGTCGAGAGAAGGATTGCGGGTTACTTTTTATCTGATCAGCGATTTAAAAAAAGACAGGTTCGTTCTGTTTAAAACGATAGTTAGCGGGGAAAATGGAGGTATGTAGAAGCATCTTATAAGTAGCTACAAAATAAATGGTTAAAAAGAACAGCACTTTATTTGACCTATATTGACCTTTTCGGTATGATGAACCTACAGCAACTACATATTTGAATGAATATAAGGGAGGAATTTTTAATGGTATTAATTCCAACGGTTATCGAACAAACAAACCGCGGTGAAAGAGCTTATGACATCTACTCTCGTCTTCTAAAGGACCGCATTATTATGCTTGGAACGGCAATTGACGACAACGTTTCTAACGCAGTCGTAGCACAGCTTCTTTTCCTTGCTGCAGAAGATCCAGACAAAGATATCTCTCTATACATCAATAGCCCAGGTGGATCAATCACAGCTGGAATGGCGATCTATGATACAATGCAGTTCATCAAACCAAAGGTTTCTACAATTTGTATCGGAATGGCTGCATCAATGGGAGCATTCCTACTTGCGGCTGGTGAGCCCGGCAAACGTTATGCTCTTCCAAACAGTGAAGTTATGATTCACCAACCACTAGGTGGTACACAAGGTCAAGCTTCTGATATCGAAATTCACGCGAAGCGTATTATCCAAATGCGCGAGAAGCTTAACAAGATCCTTGCAGAACGTACTGGTCAACCTCTAGACACGATCGAACGCGACACTGACCGTGACCGTTTCATGGAAGCAAATGAAGCGAAAGAATACGGCTTGATCGACGAAGTTATGGAGAAAAAAGCATAAATAAAAAAAGGTTGCCGTTTCGGCAACCTTTTTTCTTTAATCTTTTTGAATGAACTGAATGAGAGAAGAAACAGCGTCTTCTTCATCATTTCCATCGACTGTAATCACCACAGACGAGCCAGAGCCTACTGCTAGACTCATGATCCCCATAATGCTTTTCGCATTTACCTTCTTACCGTCTTTTTCAAGAAAGATATCCGAATTAAATCGATTTGCCTCTTGTACAAAAAGCGCGGCAGGTCTTGCTTGTAACCCTGTATCTAACGTAACGACAACCTCTTTTTGAACCACTTTTCCATTCCTCCTTAATTCCTAAATCCTTTATTCCCTTATAAGAAAGCGCTATCTTAAATGACGAAAAAAATAAGTATATGTCCTCATTATTCATTTACTATGATCCTACTAACAGGATTCCATTTAAACTGACTTATAAACATCATGAACAGTTATTAGTTAGTTAGAATCAAGGTGTCGTATAGAAAATCAAGCCCGCACCACTTGCGCAGGCTTTTATTTTCTGACACTTATGTTATTGGTTTTCCTGCACGGAGTTTTTCAGCTAACTGGTCGATTTTACGAAGTCTATGATTGATTCCAGACTTACTGATCGCTCCCCCAGTTAACATTTCTCCAAGTTCCTTTAGGGTTACATCTTGGTGCTTAACTCTTAATTCAGCAATTTCTCTTAATTTATCAGGAAGGATTTCTAATCCAACTTCATTCTGAATAAATCGGATGTTTTCCACCTGTCGGAATGCAGCACCAACTGTTTTATTTAAATTGGCAGTCTCACAATTTACTATACGGTTAACCGAGTTTCGCATATCTTTCATAATACGGACATCTTCAAAGTACAGTAGCGCCTGGTGAGCTCCTACTACACTTAAAAACTCTGTGATTTTTTCGCCTTCTTTAATATAGACGATGTATCCTTTTTTTCGCTCAAGCATTTTTGCATTCAGGTCGAACTGATTCATTAGCTTACACAACGACTCAGTATGCTCTTCATACATCGAAAATATCTCTAGATGGTAGGAAGTTTCTGGGTGATTAATCGATCCGCCTGCGAGAAAGGCACCTCTTAAATATGCCCGTTTGCAACATGCTCGCTTTGTAAAATCATTAGGGATCGTTCTCGTAAACATGAACGTATTGTCCATAATTCCGAGGTCTTCAAGTAAATCTCTCGCTTTAGCAGACACTCGAACAATATAGACATTGTTTTTCTTGAGACGCATCTTCTTACGCACAAGTAATTCCACATCAAAATTGTATAGTCGTTTGATAAGCGTATAGATTCTTCTTGCAATCGCAGCATGTTCAGTGGGAATATTAAGGATCAATTGTCTGTTTCCAAATGATATGGACCCGTTCATCCTGATGAGGGCTGCGAGTTCTGACCTCGAGCAACACGGTTTACTTTCGAGCTGTGTTAATTCTTTCTTTGTATCGGCAGCAAATGACATCGCTATCCCCCCTTTACCCTGCAGGGGTCCATTGACCCATTGCCATCATTTCTTATTTTCTAATAAAGATAAAAGAATAGAAGATATTTTGATGGCATCGTGACGTACATACTTCTCATCATATTGAATAATTTTATCACTGATTACTTCAAAACCAAAGCTCTTTAACCTATTTTCGTCATATTGCACAACTTCTGCCTGCTCTTTTGCATAACGCTTTGCGTAATAGGGTGGAATCACTTGTTTGTTTACAATAATCGTTTCAATAAGTTTGTGGTCAATGTGATCAATGAGTGCCTGCACATGGTCACTTGCAGTATAATTTTCAGTTTCACCTTGTTGAGTCATCACATTACATACATACACTTTACGAGCATTTGATTGACTAATTTCATCTGCAATACCAGGAACAAGTAAGTTCGGCAGTATGCTCGTATAAAGACTGCCTGGTCCAAGTACGATTAAGTCAGCGGTTCGAATCGCCTCCAAAGAATCTGGCAAAGCTTTTATTCCTGGAGGTGAAAGGAAAACTTTCTTAATCGTCTTATTCGTTTTCGGAATTTGAGATTCACCTTTTACGAACGTTCCATCGCGCATTTCAGCGTGTAGGACTACACTTTGATTCGAAGCTGGAAGGACTTTTCCTCGCACATTAAGAACGCGACACATCTCCCGAACGCCTTGGACAAAGTCTCCCGTAATGTCCGTCATAGCAGCTAGCATAAGATTTCCGAGCGAATGACCTGATAACCCATTACCATTTTTGAAACGATGCTGCATTAAGCCCTCTAACAGTGGTTCGACCTCAGCTAGTGCAGTGATAACGTTTCGCACATCACCAGGTGGAGGGATATCAAACTCATCACGTAAGCGACCAGAGCTCCCCCCATCATCAGCTACTGTGACGATTGCCGTAATATCGACTGGGAATGTCTTAAGTCCACGAAGCAATACCGAAAGGCCGGTCCCTCCACCAATTACAACGACCTTCGGAAGATTTGTGTCTGTCATATTATTTGTGACCCTTTCCTTTTTCAATATCCCTGTGAGTTATGTTCGTTCGATATTCTGATTCAAAATGATGTCCGATGTGCTCAGCGAAAGCAACAGATCGATGCTTTCCTCCAGTACATCCGATACCGATGACAAGCTGACTTTTACCTTCTCTTTTATATTGCGGAAGCATATAAGCCAGCATATCGATCAGCTTATCCAAAAATGTCTGAGTTTCTTTCCACTTAAATACATAGTTCGATACTTCTTCATCTACTCCTGTTTTCGGACGCAAGTGCTCAACATAATGAGGATTTGGTAAGAAACGAATGTCAAAAACGAGATCAGCGTCAATTGGAATTCCGTACTTAAAACCGAAGGACATCACATTCACACCAAAATTTTCTTTTTCATTAGAGGAGAAACGATCCATGATTTTTTCTCTTAGCTGAACAGGTTTAATATCACTCGTATCAATGATTTGCTGTGAACGTCCTTTTAGCTCTTCAAGCATCTCACGCTCTACTTTTATTCCTTCTAAAGGTAGTCCTTCCGGAGCGAGTGGATGAGATCGTCTCGTCTCTTTGTATCGTCTAACGAGCGCTGAGTCACTAGAATCAAGATAAAGAATTTCAGCGTCTAATTGAGCATTCGTACGCAGTAAATCTACTGCTTCTAACAGATGCTCAAAGAAATCACCGCCTCTTAAATCCATGACTAGAGCTACTTTGTCTAATTTTCCTTCGGAGTTTTCGACCATCTCAACAAATTTCGGTAACAATGCAGGAGGTAGATTATCGATACAGAAATATCCCATATCTTCAAAACATTGCATCGCAACCGTTTTTCCTGCACCGCTCATTCCAGTAATAATGACCATATGAATTCGTTTATCTATAAGTTCGGCCATTCTCCCCACTCCATTTCTCATTTCTCGGATTATTATATGGCAATTGGACGTATTACGAAGGATCTAGTCGATATGAAAGTAATTTGAAGTCAGGTGTGTAGGTAAAGGTTCCATATATAATGCCGTGGCCCTTCATCATGTAATCAAGTATATGGTAATCCCCAGGGGCCATCGGTAGTTCACTAACATCCTCTGAGTTTATCCAAGCTACTTTCCCTTCCGCAGATTGCTCAACGGGCTCTCCATCATATTTAGTGGAGAGGAACGTAAACATCATCCATTCAGATTTAATAACGTCATTCTCTTTAATAATAAACGTAAAGATTCCCTTTAGCTTAGGATCTTTTAAATAAACACCAGTTTCTTCTCGAAATTCCCTAATCACCGAATCTCGGATCGATTCTTCTGATTCCATCTTTCCACCAGGTGCAACCCACCAACCACGTCTTGGCTTTTGTAGGAGTAGTACTCGATTATTAGGTTCATCAAATAATATACAGTTTGTTACACGTTGCACATTTGTCACCTCAATTCGGCATCTTTTTGTACAGGACTTTCCCATTAAACCGTACAATCATCTAAATTTCTAATCATAGTATACTATGATTGCTTAGCATGAACAATGTAAGTGGATTATAGCAAAAAAAGAGCACGGGCTAAAACATGCCCGTGCCAAAAGTAATTATTTAAAAGGGGGTCAAATCTATTTACATTGTACCCCATCATTGTTTCATAGCTGTTACAGCAGAATTAAAAGCTAATTACGCCTCGTCGTAACAGGCACCACCCGCATTTTGTCGAACTTAGACGAGTGTTTTTTTGTTAGCGTCTTCTAGGGTTTCAATGTAGTGCTGAACAGATTGAGCAGCGATACTACCATCACCAGTTGCTGTTACAATTTGACGAAGCATCTTGTCACGAATATCTCCAGCTGCGAAGATTCCTGGCACTTCTGTAGCCATTTGTTCATCAGTAACAATATAACCTTCTTCATTTGTAATGTTTAAACCTTTTACTGCTTGATTCAATGGAAGCATACCGATATAGATAAAGACACCATCTGCTTCAAAGTCTCTTTCTTCTCCTGTTTCAGTATTCACAAGGACAGTCTTGCTCACTTTGCCGTTCTCTCCTGCGATTTCTTTCACAGTGTGGTTCCAAATGAAATCGATCTTCTCATTATCAAACGCACGCTGTTGGAGAATTTTCTGAGCACGAAGCTGATCTCGACGGTGAACGATCGTTACTTTTGAAGCAAAGCGAGTTAGATAGACGCCTTCCTCAACAGCAGAATCTCCGCCACCTACAACGACTAGTTCTTTGTTCTTGAAGAATGCTCCATCACATACTGCACAGTAAGAAACACCACGGCCACTATACTCTGCTTCACCTGGAACACCTAGCTTCTTATATTCTGCACCGCTCGTTACGATTACAGCCTTACCTCGAAATTCCTGGTTACCTGAGACAACGGTCTTGTAGTCTTTATCATCACGGATTTCTTTCACATCACCGTATTGATACTGAGCACCAAATTTCTTAGCGTGCTCGAACATTTTTGTTGAAAGGTCTGGCCCTAGGATATGATCGAATCCTGGATAGTTTTCAACATCTTCTGTATTAGCCATCTGTCCACCTGGAATCCCGCGCTCAATCATCAAAACGTCAAGGTTTGCGCGAGAAGTATAAACAGCTGCAGTCATTCCAGCAGGTCCAGCTCCAACGATAATGACATCATATATTTTTTCACTCATGTGTTTCACTTCCCTCACGTTAAAATCTATTTATATTAATTATTAAAAAGTAATGTTTCTTATCTAGTATGATAACTGATGATAAAAGGAAAGTCTACCAGGTTGCTTACAGATCTCTTTTTGCCAGTAGATTCGTAAGTTTCTTCCGATAAGCATGTACAGTTGAACTAGATATATTAAATACCTTAGCGACTTCAGTTTGAGAAACTTCCATCGCGTTTAGCTTCTTCCACATATATAGCATCGCCGCAGCGATTCCTTTTGAATTCTGAAAGAAGTCTTTATTTCGTTGTAGCTTAACATAGCAAGGTAACCATACGGTAGAAATGAGCTCATGCAATTCTGTATCTGATAAATACGATTGTTCAAGCTCAACGATCACCCGCATACCAGCCGTTACATGTTCAGGAAAGTCACTGTAGCTCTTCATCGTGACAACGTGATCGCCATCTAGAATACTAACTTCTTCCCCAGAAAGAGTTAATGCGATATAGGCAGATAACTCTTTAATAAGGAGTGGTTCATCCTTACTTTTACAGTAGGATTGGAGAAGTGAAGCGCAAGCAGGGTCTCTCTTCGTATAAAGAAGCATTAAATGTGTCATTCTCGCACGATAATCATGCTTCTTCACACTATCCCTTACATCCCTCGGTGCTTGAAGACGATAGTTGATACGGTCAACCGTCAACGTACCTTCATCCAATGCCTCGAGATGAGAACTTGAAATCTCACTCGTCGCATCAAGTTGCTTTATTTTTTCCCAATAGCGTTTTGCCGCTTCAGGTTGCTCAAGGTGAAAAGCAGATACTGCTAGCCAATGATAGAAAGGAACATTCCACTCTGCTCTCGTCACTTCTACTTTTCTTAACCAGTAGTATGCTAACTTATGCTCATCAAGAAAGCCTAGCGTACTACCCAGTTTGTATCGATGGTCCACGTGAATCGGGTAGACGTTCTTGAGCCTTTCGACCATCACATCACGCTTAACGTGCTGTCCAAGGAAATCATAAAATAATGCAAGGTTACAAACCGCGTTTAAATTACCTTCGTTTTTAGTGAGCACAAGATCGAGAACTTGAATCGCATCGTCATACTGCTCGTTATAAAAATAGGCTAGTGCCAAATTGTTATAGGCAGGCCAAAATTCTGTATATACACTTGTCATATTCTCTAAAAGTTCGATTGCTTCTGTAAATCTTCCTGATTCAATCGCACCTCTTGCTTCTTCATGTTCCTGAATGAGGCTCTCTTCGCCAAATTCTCCAGGAACGGTTTCTTCTTGCTCAAATGAAATCAGTTCTACAAGTTCTTCCGCATCTTCAAGAAACTCACCGTCAGGCTCATTAGCGAGGTAAGTATTTGCATGCTTTTCTGCTTGTTGAAACAATCCCATGTGAGCATAATTGTTTGCTAGGAAGAAATAGCATTCATATAAGTCAGGATCAAGATCATCAAGAACAAACGTCAGCCAATTATTCGATGCTTCATATTCGCCTATTTCTGCAAGGACCGCCGCCAATTGACATATATAATCGACCTCTTCGGGCTCAAGCTTCACAGCTCTTTCCAGATGCTGTCTTGCTTTATCAAGGTTCCGCTGTTGATAGGCACGCATTGCCTTCTTAAAAAAATAATCTCCGTTCTGCACGAACGGAATCAACCGGCCTTTTATCTCCGAAGAAGCATGAAGTTCTTTCCTCATGTTTTCCCCCATTACTTTCTAAAAGTAGTTCTATACCAGTCATGTCCGTTCAAAAGTATAACATACATCTGTTTCCAATCGTGTAGGAAAAATCTATGAAAGAATGAATCTTCAAAGACTTGGACAAACGAAAAGACTGCCGGATCATTCCAGCAGTCTCACGAACGTTTATTGCTCTTATTACTTCCACATATTCTCTTTACGTTCCATTAGCTTCTGAGCGATAAACCCAACGCCCATTCCTAGTAAAACTCCTGGCCCTGGATGCCCGAAAAACAGGCCGATTGCAAGACCAACAAATAAGAATCCAACGAACATAGCCGCTCTCTCCTCTTCTTAATCGTCTTTCGTTTACATACGATCAAGAATCAAAAAGGTTTCATGAATTATGTCGCTTTTCGAGAACCTTCAATACATCGTCAAGAGGACACTCTTGTTCACGTAGTAACACCATTAAATGAAACAGAAGATCAGCAGACTCCCACGTTAACTCTTCTTTGTCTCTATTCTTTGCAGCAATAATCACTTCTGAAGCCTCTTCTCCAACCTTCTTAAGGATCTTGTCTACACCTTCTCCGAAAAGATACGTTGTATACGCTCCCTCTGGTCGCTCTGTATGACGCTTAGCAATAATGCTTTCAAGAGTGTTCAAGATCTCATAACGACTCTCAACAGGCTTCGCCTCATCCTTCATCAATGAGTCGGAAAAGCAGGAGTAATCACCTTTATGGCAAGCAGGACCAGCGGGTTTAACGAGCGCTAGTACAGCATCCTGGTCACAGTCATACCGTAGATCAACAACTTCCTGAGTATTGCCGGAAGTCGCTCCTTTATGCCAGAGCTCTTCACGTGAGCGACTGTAAAACCATGTTTCTTTCGTTTCAATCGTTTTCTTAAGAGACTCTTCATTCATATATGCGAGGGTGAGCACTTCTTTGCTTACTGCATCCTGCACGATTGCTGGGACAAGTCCTTTCTCATCAAACGTGATCGTATCTAAATTCATCGAATCGCCACCCCATTATCTTTAAGAAGATTTTTCACTTGAGACACTGATGTTTCTTTGTAATGGAAGATCGAAGCAGCTAGAGCTGCATCTGCTTGGGCCACGCGGAAGACCTCTATAAAATCTTCCCCTGATCCAGCTCCTCCTGAAGCAATGATTGGAATCGTTACTGCTTCTCCAATCGCTTTCGTAAGTGGTAGGTCAAATCCTTTCTTACTGCCATCTGCATTCATGCTTGTAAGTAGGATTTCGCCTGCACCCATTTCCTGAGCTTTTTTCGCCCACTCGATTGCATCCCACTCTGTTTGGGTGCGACCGCCATGGGTGTATACACGCCAGGCGTTTAATTCAGGCTCCCACTTTGCATCGATCGCTACGACCATACACTGTGTCCCAAAATAATCTGCGCCTTCGCTAATCAATTCAGGTCTTAATACGGCTGCTGTGTTCATCGAAACTTTGTCAGCACCTGCGCGCAACACACGCTTCATATCTTCTAACTTATTGATACCTCCCCCAACAGTAAATGGGATCGCAAGCTCGGCAGCAACTTGGCGAACAACATCTACCATCGTTTCTCTACCTTCGTGAGAAGCAGAGATATCTAAAAACACAAGCTCGTCTGCGCCCTCTTTGTCATATACTCTCGCAAGCTCTACGGGATCACCCGCATCACGAAGACCGACAAACTGAACACCTTTAACGACTCGACCATCTTTCACATCGAGGCATGGAATGATCCGTTTCGTTAACATGTCTAGACCTCCAGAGCTTGTTTTAATGTGAATTTGTTCGTATAGAGGGCTTTTCCTACAATTGCGCCGCTTATTGATTCACTTCTGCTGCGAAGGTTTGAAATGTCCTCAAGAGTACTCACACCACCAGAAGCAATCACTTCTTTACCAGTAGCCTCACCTAGTTCAGCGATTGCCTCAACGTTAGGACCTGAAAGTGTGCCATCCTTTGAAATGTCTGTGAAAATAAAGACTTCAGCACCATGTTCAGCAAGCTCCTTGCCAAGGTCTACAGCTTTAATTTCAGATGTCTTCAACCAGCCTTCAACCGCAACGTATCCGTCACGTGCATCGATTCCAATCGCAATCTTCTCTTTATAACGAGAAAGCATTTTTTTAACAAAATCCGGATGTGAGATCGCACTGCTTCCTAGAATAACGCGATCGACTCCGTTATCAAGGTAATAAGCAACATCTTCTTCAGTTCGAATTCCACCGCCAATTTGAACCTTTGCATCTAGCTCTTGAGCCACTTTCAGAACATGATGGTCGTTGATTCTTTTTCCTTCTTTCGCCCCATCAAGATCTACCATGTGAATCCATTCTGACCCATCGTTTGCAAATTTATTTGCCATTTCAAATGGAGAATCTCCATAAATTGTTTCCTGATTATAATCTCCCTGAAGGAGGCGAACACATTTCCCTCCGCGTATATCGATTGCTGGATAGATGGTAAAGGTCATTCTATACGTCATTCCTTTCCACATATTCTGCATAGTTTTTTAGAATCGTTAGACCTGCATGACTGCTTTTCTCAGGATGGAATTGTGTCCCAAATACATTTCCTTTTCCAACTACTGCTGGAACTTCTTCGCTATAATCAGAAGTTGCGAGGAGAACATCACGGTTGTCTGTATCAACGTAGTAAGAATGCACGAAGTACACATGCTCATCAGATACTTCATTTAAAAGGAAAGAACCTGGCTGTTGTCTCTTCAGTTTATTCCACCCCATATGAGGGATTTTGTAAGCTTGACCCGATTGGTCTTTGTATGGGAACTTTTTCACTTTACCAGGTAAAAATGAAAAGCCAGGCGTCTCTCCATTTTCAACACTTCCTTCAAAAAGAAGCTGCATTCCAAGACATATTCCAAGCAAAGGTTTTCCTGCCTCAACTTCTTTTTCGATAAATGTTTTTAAACCACTCTCAACCAAGATCGCCATCGCATCTCGAAATGAACCAACTCCAGGTAGCAACAAACCATTAGCTTTTGCTAGCTCTTCTTCATCTTCTGAAACGAAATAATCGAACCCAAGTCGCTCAAGCGCTTTACTAACACTATATAAATTCCCCATCCCATAGTCGATAATGCCGATCATTACAGCATCCCCTTTGTGGATGGAACGCCTTTCACACGCGGGTCAAGTAGTGTAGCTTCATCTAACGCGCGCCCTAGCGCTTTGAAAATCGCTTCAATAATGTGGTGTGTATTATGACCGTAGTGAACGATAACATGAAGATTCATACGCGCTTCAAGAGCAAGCTTCCAAAGGAATTCATGCACGAGTTCAGTATCGAATGTGCCAACGCGATCGGCTGGTAACTCAACGCGATATTCAAGGTGAGGGCGATTACTTAAATCAACAACTACTTGTGCAAGAGCATCGTCCATCGGAACAAATGCATTCCCATATCTTCTAATTCCCTCTTTTGTTCCTAAAGCTTGACGAATCGTTTCTCCAAGACAAATTCCAATATCCTCTGTCGTGTGATGATCATCGATTTCAGTATCACCATTCGCAGTTAATGAAAGATCAAATTTCCCGTGTTTTGTAAATAGATCTAGCATATGTGTTAAAAAAGGAACTCCTGTCTCTAATTCTGACCTTCCTTCTCCATCTATATCGAACGTAAGATTAATAGACGTTTCAGAAGTCTCCCTTGAAATTGAATACGTTCTTTCCTCAGTCATCACATGTCCTCCAATCGAAGTTCAATCGCTCGTGCGTGAGCATCTAGGCCTTCCAATTTAGCAAGCGCCGCAATACTGTTTCCGTTCTTCTGTAACGCCTCTTTACTATACGAGATTACACTCGACTTCTTAATGAAATCGTCAACGGAAAGTGGACTTGAAAAGCGTGCGGTGCCATTTGTCGGTAATACGTGGTTTGGGCCAGCAAAATAATCACCAACAGGTTCCGAGCTATACGGTCCTAGGAAAATCGCTCCAGCATGACGGATCTTGCCTAACAGCGCCATTGGATTTTGAACAAGTACTTCAAGGTGCTCAGGCGCAAGTTCATTCACCGCTTCAACTCCACTCACAAGATCCTCCACTACATAAATTACACCAAAGTCTTCAATAGACTTTGAAGCTATATCTGCTCGAGGTAGCTGCTCGAGCTGCTCGCTTACTTCTTGTTGAACAGATTCCGCTAGTATCATTGAATTCGTTACGAGTACTGCACTAGCGCGCTCATCATGCTCAGCTTGTGACAATAAATCTGCAGCGACATAGGAAGCTTTTGCGCTATCATCAGCAAGGACAACGATTTCACTCGGTCCTGCAATCATATCGATATCAACGAGACCAAACACTTCTCGCTTTGCGAGCGCAACGTAGATGTTTCCTGGACCTACGATTTTATCAACAGCTTGAATCGTCTCTGTTCCATAAGCAAGTGCAGCTACCGCTTGTGCTCCACCTACTTTGAAGATTTCTGTTACACCTACTTCATTTGCGGCTACTAATACGCCTGCTGGCACTTTGCCATCTGCATCAGGAGGAGTAACCATTGCAATTCGTTCTACGCCTGCAGCAGAAGCCGGGATCACATTCATCAAAACTGATGAAGGATACGCTGCTTTTCCTCCAGGGACATACACGCCAACAGAATCTAACGGCGTTACTTTTTGCCCTAACATACTACCGTCTTCTGATGTTGTGAACCACGACTGACGGCGCTGTTGTTCATGGAATGTTTTGATATTAATAGCTGCTTGTCTAATAACGGAGACGATGTCATCGGACACCTCATTGTAAGCTTCGTTTATTTCATCAGTAGAAACACGAAAATCGTGCAAATCTGCTCCATCAAATGTTTTCGTAAACGTTGAAACGGCTTGATCGCCGTTTGTTTTCACCTGGTTGAGTATCGATAGAACAGCCTCGCGCTGTTCATCCGTTCCTTCTTCGATCGAACGTTTTATCGAAACACCTTCATTCATATTAACGATCTTCATAGTCATCTACTCCTTCAACAACAGCCGACAAGCGTTCTACCATATCATCGATCACCCGATCCTTCGTCCGATAACTAACAGGGTTAACGATAAAACGTGATGTGATCGGCTCAATAAATGCGGTTTCCATGAGGCCGTTCTCTTTCAATGTCCTTCCTGTCGATACAATATCTACAATTCGATCAGCTAGCCCGATAAGAGGAGCAAGTTCAATCGATCCGTTTAGCTTAATGATCTCTACTTGCTCACCCTGTTCTCTAAAATAATTGGATGCAACATTCGGATATTTCGTAGCGATTTTTGGTGCTACACCCGTTAGAGGCTTGTCCGTAATGCCAGCAACAGCGAGGTAACAACCGCTAATTTTCAAATCTAACACTTCGTAGACATTTCTCTCTTCTTCAAGCATAACGTCCTTACCGGCGATTCCTACATCTGCAACACCATGTTCAACGTATGTCGGAACATCCATCGGTTTCGCCAGTATAAAACGCAAATTCTCTTCTTCTATTTCAAGGATTAGCTTTCTAGAATCATCAAATTCAGGGGGTAATCTGTAACCAGCTTTACGAAGTAAGCCAACTGCTTCTTCGAAGATTCGTCCCTTTGGCATCGCCATCGTTAGCATTACATCGTCCCCCTTCCGTTCTTACCGATCATATAAACGACATCTTCAAATCCTTCAGAATATGCATCGAGGTCTTTTATGCCGCTTAATTCTTGCATGACGACTTTTTCACCCTTCGAACGTCTTTCTGTAGCTTGTTGAATCGCTTCTTTTTTTCTTTCCGGACTAAAGATAATTGCTGCCGGAAGCAATTCTTCTCGCTTAGGGTTCAGTGCTTCAGTAAGATGATCAAGTCTTATTCCAAACCCAGTTGCTTGAGCTGGACGATTAAAACGAGATAACAACTCATCGTAACGTCCCCCATTGCTGAGAGGCACACCAAGGTTATTTGCATACCCTTCAAAAACAACGCCTGTATAATAGCTCATATGGCTGACGAGAGTGAAGTCAAACTTCACTCGATGAGCGACACCGTAAGAGTCTAACGTATCTAAAAGTGTACGAAGGTCGCTTAGCACCTTCTCCCCTTTATCAGTTGGAAGGAGTTCGATCGCCTCAGATAGCTTCGAGCCATCCCCTCGTAAAGTAAGAAGTGCCATCAGTCGTTTTTGATCGATACTTGAAAGCGCCATTTCTCTCACATGTCGGCGATACCCTACATAGTTTTTTTCATATAAGAATCGTCTTAGCGTTGCAGCACGCTCTTCATTTCCTACGATCGACAGAAAGAGCTCTTGAATAAAACCTACGTGGCCGATCGCAATCTGGTATTCCTCTAGTCCTGCTTTGTTCAAAACTTCAGCCATCAATGCAATAACTTCAGCATCAGCACTTGTTGTTCCGTCACCTATCAATTCAACACCGATTTGTTCAAACTCAGCAGGTTTTCCACCTTCATCCTCCTGGGCTCTAAACACATTCGAATCATATGCAAGTCTAAGTGGAAAAGGTTCATGCTTTAAACTAGATGCAGCAACCCTCGCGATTGGCGCTGTCATATCAGGCCGTAATACAAGAGTTTTACCACGTTGATCAAGGAGTTTGAACAATTGCTGATCGAGAATAGCCGAAGCATCTCCAACGGTTTCATAATATTCTAAAGTAGGGGTATTCATAAAACGGTAACCCCATGTTTCCGTAACGCCTTGAATTCTTTGTCTGATGTTTGTTTTTAGGTCATATAATACCGGTAGCGTATCACGCATACCGAGTGGCTTTTCAAAAACAAATGGTACTGTCATCAATTGCACCCCGCTTATACTTTAGTTCGCTAACATACTAACAAGATGAAGTTAATTGTAGTTTACATCTCTAACTATTCAACGTCAACATATATGAAAAGACTTCCCTATAACGATTTTCTCTAATCTGAATTTTACACAACAATGAACATGAACGAAGGGTTTCCTTCTGATAAAGGAAATCTATAATAGAAATTGGTTATTCTATTGAAGAGAGGATAGAATTTTACCTACTTTAGGCGAAAAGCCTGCAATGTGCGGGTATTTTTGTTACAGTAACGAAGGGAAACACATATCGTAATAAGTAAACCGCAGAAAGTAGGCGAAAACATGATACAACGAAAAACAAACCGAGAAATTCAGCTCATGAAAGAAGCCGGGGAACTTCTTGCGGCCTGCCACAAAGAGCTTCGAGCTTTGATCAAGCCGGGAGTTACAACCTTACAGCTTGATTCATTCGTAGAAGACTTTCTTGAGGAACACGGTGCGACACCGGAACAAAAAGGCTATCAAGATTACCCATTCGCTACATGTGCATCCGTTAATGATGTGATCTGTCATGGATTTCCTAACGACAAGAAACTTGAAGAAGGCGATATCGTTACGGTCGACATGGTCGTTAATTTAAATGGTGCACTAGCTGACTCAGCATGGTCATATGCTGTAGGTAAGGTTTCTGACGAAAAACAGCTGCTTCTCGATACAACGAAGAAGTCTCTCTATGTTGGGATAGAACAGGCGGTAATCGGAAATCGAATCGGTGACATCGGCCACGCTATTCAACAATATGCTGAAGGAGAAGGCTTTGCAGTCGTTCGTGACTTTACTGGACACGGAATTGGACCAACACTTCACGAAGAACCGATGATTCCACATTTCGGTCAACCTGGAACGGGCATTCGTTTGAAAGAAGGCATGGTCATCACGATTGAGCCAATGCTTAACACTGGCGTTCCTTACAGTAAAATCGACGAAGACGGCTGGACTGCTCGTACAATGGATGGCTCTCTATCTGCGCAATATGAGCATACCATTGCGATTACGTCAGAAGGGCCAGTTATCCTCACTAGTCAGGACGACGAATAACAAACTGAATCATCATCAAAAGGGACGCACCTTAAAACAAATCATAGCGCCAATCCGGCACTGTTTTGTTTAAGGTGCGTCCCTCTTATTTATTAGATTTATTTCACACTCAACGCTACAAAGCAATTGACGATCATACCGACATTCTTTCTCGATAGTTCTTAAGTGCTTCAGATGTACATGTGTAAACGCCCTGACTAATGAGCTTTCCTAATGTCGTAATCGTCCCGGCGTAGGGTAGGTGTTTACCTCTTTGGCTAGAGGCAATCAAAATGCTGTCTGTCGGTGTTCCGGTAGCATAAGAACCTGTTACCGAATCTTTCACATCATGATCGTGCAGAACCTTTACTTTGGATTCAGTTGCAGTCATGATACTTTGTATGAACGCTTCGTCTGTAAGAGAGCCATTCACAAACACCCACGTGTTGATCGTCCCTGGCAGTGGTGCATAAACATGTTCTGCACTTCTCGAAGCATCTACTGCATTCCCTATTCCAGCGGTCACAACGATAAATACAGAAACATCATCTTCTTCGATCAACCGATACGAAACATCTTCAAGACAAACAGCAGTCATCATCCCAACAGTTTCAAAAGGATCGATACCACGTTTTCTTAAATATGCCCTCATTTCTTCTCGATGGTTCAGACAGCTGTAATTTTTTGAAACGCGACGGTTAACGAATGATTTATACCAGCCTGTCCCAGATCCCACCACACCTGAAGACATTGTACGAAGCGGGAAGGGTGTTTCAAGCATTATCATATCATCGTCATACTTCAGGAGCCGATTATCAATAAGAAGATCATCCAGATCTTCTGCCCGCTTTTCTGGCAAAAGTAGCATTTGAGGTTTAGGTACGGTCGGATGAGGGTGCTTTTCGATGTGTGTCCGATACACGGATTGAATACGCCCTTCTTCTAACACCTCGTTTGGCTTGTTATGTTTATTGATCTTCCCTTCTTCAAGAAGAAGGAGTCGATCGCAATATAAACCAGCAAGATTTAAGTCATGAAAGATAGAGATGACTGTAAGACCTTGTTCACGCGTCCATTTTTTCAATAAATCGAGCAGTTCTTTTTGATAGGAAAGGTCAAGGTGATTCGTCGGTTCATCGAGCAGCAAGATTTCTGGCTCTTGAGCAAGCGCTTGAGCAAGGAACACTCGCTGACGTTCACCGCCAGAAAGTTCATTCACATAGTTGTCTTGAAACGCTTTAATTCCAGTCTGCTCCATCGTCTTTTGGACCACAGCTTCATCATGTTCACTCCACATTTGGAACCAGCCTGTATGATGCGCATAGCGTCCAAGTGAGACGGTTTCTTTCACTGTATATGGAAAGGCTTGTTCAGCATGCTGAGGAAGAACAGCGAGAACTTTTGCAAGTTGCTTAGCCGAGTATTTTGAAATAGATTTTCCCTTAATCGTTACCTCTCCTGATTGCGCTTTAAGAATACCACTTATCACTTTAAATATCGTCGTTTTGCCACTCCCGTTCGGTCCAACAATTCCTAGCAGTTCACCTTTTTGAACGTCGAATGAAAGATCATGAAGTACTTCATGACCAGGATATCCACCTGTTACGTGATTCACGCTTAACATACTTACCCTCTTCTTTCTTTACGCCTTCTAATTAAAATAATTGCGAACACTGGTGCACCGATCAAAGAAGTAATGACGCCGATCGGTAGTTCGGTAGGCGAGATGATTATTCTTGATATGAGGTCTGTCACGATCAGAAACGCTGCCCCGAGTAAAATGGATAGAGGTAAAAGGTGTCTGTGATCAGGTCCCCATAATAACCTGGTAAGGTGAGGAATCACGAGTCCGACAAACCCGATCGTCCCAGAAACAGCTACCGCTCCTCCTGTTAGAATAGAGCCCCCTAATAGAATCCAAAGCTTTCTCCTCGCTACGTTCACTCCAATATGTTGGGCACGTTCTTCTCCAAAGGACATGGCATTCAATTCCTTACTGCTAAAGAGTAAAATGGCAGTTCCGATTACGAAAAAAGGCAGGATAATCGCAATGTACTCCCATCCACGCATTGAAACGCTTCCGAGTAGCCAACCGATGATCTGACGTAGTTCTTCTCCTGTTAGAGCAATCATAAGTGAGAGCAGAGAACCAAGAAACGAACTAAATACGATTCCAGTCAAAATGATTGTCTCAACACGCATCGAGCGTTCAATTTGTCTTGCAAAAAACAAAACGAGAAAAATCGTGATGATTGAGGCAGTGATACTCATAACAGGCAACGTAAACATACCTACAACCGGTAGAGAAAGATTGAAAAAGAGCACAAGAACCGCACCAACTGATGCACCTGATGACACTCCAAGTACATAAGGATCTGCCAACGGATTGCGAAGAAGCCCTTGAAAAGCAGCTCCAGCAACCGCTAGTGATGCCCCAACAAGAGCTGAGAGAATCACACGTGGCAATCGAATATCCATCACAATTGTAGTGAACATTGGATCAGTTTCAGTTCGTGAAGGGAGGTGCAGTACTTCAGTCCAAATTAACTGTAAGATCGTTGGAATTGGGACTGAGACGGTTCCAATTGAAATACCAAGTAACATGGCACCGATCAGCAATCCTATTGCGATGAGGTATGGCACGACCTTATTATTCAGCAAAAACATCAGGGTAAACCGCTTTAGCAAGTTCCTCTATTCCTTCGATAAGGCGTGGTCCTGAACGTGTGACTAGGTCAGAGTGAACGTCAACAACCCTTTCTTCAGTCACTGCTGTTACATTCTGCCACCCGTCTCGACTCAACACTTTCTCAACAGGTTTCTCCGTATAGTAACCGTAGGTAGTAATGATGACATCAGGGTTTGCTTTGATAATCGCTTCTTGATCTACCTGGTTCCACCCTTCTTCATCATGGGTCACATTTTTAGCATTCATGAGCGAGAGCATTTCATCCATGAACGTGTTTTTTCCTGGTGAAAAAATTTCAGGTGCAGGCGAAACTTCTACAAAAACACTCTTTTGGTCATCTTCACTGATTGTTGAAGCTTTTGACTTCACTTCTTCAAGTTTCTTTTTCATATCTGCGATCATCGTTTCTGCTGCTTCCGTTTCACCAGTAGCTTGACCGATCATTTCTATCGATTTATACACTTCATCAAAGCCTTTTGCATCATTTATAACGAGAACTGCGATTCCTGCATCACGCAGTTGCTGAAGACCAGCTTCTGAGTTCTTAGCACTTGATTCGTGCGCAAGTACAAGATCAGGCTTAAGGGAGATGATTTTTTCAACGTTAAATTCCATGCCGCCAATCTTCTCAATATCAGCTGCTTCTTCTGGATAGTTAGCGAAATCAGAGACACCCACCAATTCATTTCCAGCTCCAAGCGCAAAAAGTACTTCAGTATTACTAGGAATGAGAGAGACGACCTTCTCTGGATCTTCCTCAATGGCAACTTCCTTATTTAGAGCATCCGTGATTGTTACTGGGAAAGCGCTATCTTTTGAATTTTGATCTTGTTCAGCACTTGTATCACTCGCATTATTTTCTGTGTCATTTGCACCACACCCAGCAATGATTCCTGTAACGAGTAGTAGTAAGGTAAGTAATGAATAAAGCTTTTTCATGTGTATTTCTCCTCCTATTTTTAGACAATGATGAGTTGAGGTGGTAAACACCTTTCAATAAAATAAAAAAATCCCCACGCACGAGCATGGAGATGGTCGAATGAAATTAGGGTTACTGAATACATAAATCTACGCCTAAAGTCCTTCGCACATCCCTATCCTCGTAGGTTGTTCGTGCTTGTAATTCAGGCAGGTCTCCTGGCTTATGGTTATCGCACGCTGTTCCTTCCCATTCGAGGTGACGAACAGTGGATTTTACAGCGTACAACCATTTACAGTGGCGGGACCGCGCTGGATTTACACCAGCTTCCCTTTTAAGTCTTCATAGTGAAGACACCCGAATCAATACATATGTAATTGCAAACTTCATTATACACGATTGTTGCGAGGGGCGGAAGAGGCTAAACCATCTTCTCTCTATAAGCTCTTTACCACCACGTAATCGTTATCATCATAATCCTTTCGATTCTCTTTCTTCTTTCGTGTAAATAATCCTCATTGGATTTCCACCAACAAAAGCACCTTCCGGGACGCTTTTATGAACGAGTGTCCCAGCAGAAACGATGGCATCATCACCAATTGTAATTCCAGGTAGCAGCGTGCTATTTGCTCCAATCATGACACGGTTCCCAATCACTACGTCTCCAAGACGATATTCATCAATCAGATATTCGTGAGCAAGTATCGTTGTATTGTACCCAACGATGGAATTCTTCCCCACTTTAATACGCTCAGGAAACATGATATCTACCATAACCATCAACGCAAAAGCTGTTTCACTTCCAATCTTCATTCCAAGAAACGTTTTATATAGCCAATTTTTCATTGGAATAAATGGCGTATACCTTGCTAATTGAATAACGGCGAAGTTTTTCACTACTTTCCAGAATGGGACTGTTTTGTATATTTGCCACAGGGCGTTGCTTCCTTTAACAGGGTAACGCTCGGTATTCCTCACTTGTTCGCTCCTGCAATTGGAAGAATCTCTGACATATGATCAAGCATATAGTCTGGATTGTAAGAAGATAAAAACTCTCGCCCTTTAATTGTCCAAGATACACCGACAGTCTTCACGCCTGCGTTTTGTCCAGCAAGAATATCATATTGGCTATCTCCAACCATTAATGACTTTTCTGGTGTAGACCCTAACTTTTCGATTGCAGAATTGAGCTGTTCAGGATGAGGCTTCGGATTTTCCACCTCTTCCACTGTGATCACAACAGGGAAGAACTGATCGAGCTTTGTCAGCTTTAAGCCCATCTCGACTGTGTTTCTCATTTTTGAAGTGACGATCGCCATCTTATATCCTTTTTCAGATAACGTTTTGATCGTTTCAAACACACCGTCGAATTCGGTAACAAGAAGATCATGATTCTCGATATTGTGCTCACGATAAAACTGAACCATTTCTTCCGCTCTTTCTTTATCATGCTTTTCAAACGTATGATAAAGTGGCTCCCCGATAAATCCCACAAGTTCTTCGTCTGTATACATACCTGGGTAGTAATGCTCGAAAGTATGCTTGAACGATGCCATGATTAAATCGTTCGTATTAATTAACGTACCGTCTAAGTCAAATAGAATTGTATCAATGTTCATAAAAAGGTTCCTTTCTGTGTGACACACGTGTATCCTTTCTCTTCCAAATAATCGAAATCACCAATGTTAGTAAAACAGCTGTAATCAGTCTGACTAATAAAAGATAGATCACCGGGATGCCGAGTGGGATAAAAATCAGCGTATCCTCAATAACAGCATGACACGCGACAAGAAAAATAAACGCCAAATAAAGATCCTTTTTCTTAACCCCGTCTTCCTTCGCTGCCTGAATCATCACACCCGCACCGTAAGCAAGACCGAATACAAGACCTGCAGCGAGCGTCGTCGACGTATTCTCCCTCATACCGAGACTTCTTGTGATAGGTGCCATCCACCTAGAAAAGACAGAAAGCCAAGATCGATCCTTCATCACTTGAATAAAAATCATCAATGGAATAACGATGATCGCGAGCTGTAATATCCCAATCGAAGCTTTTTCAAGACCTTCAAGTAGAATGGCACCCCATCCGTTAATTTCCTCGCTAGTTTGCGGTACGAAACCATAAACCGCTTGTTTTTCTCCACCTTGCCAAACGAGGTTAATGATGAATCCTGATAACAATGCTAGACCAATCCGCACACACAAAATCACCCATAGTTTGACGCCAACCTTTGCAGCAACTCCAGATTCAATCAACAAATTGTGTGAGAAAGAGAGCATGACGGCAAGGATAAACACCTCTTTGACGGATAGATCCAGCGTAAGAATCGCTCCAATTCCTGCATAGAGGTTCAGGAAGTTTCCGATTACGAGTGGGATGGCTGCTTCTCCTGATAGTCCGATCCACTTCATACCAGGTTCGATTACATTGATCAGCCATCCAAGTACAGGTGTATACCTTAGAATCGTAACAAGAAGAGTTATTGGGAAAATGATTTTGCCTAGCTCCCACGTTGTGTGGAGACCCGTTTTCAATCCACGTTGTAGTGTTCCCATCCCAACGTCCTCCTAGGATTTTTCGTTATAAGGCTTCGGATTTTTCTTCATCCTACGATAAACGATTATGATGATTGCACCGATGATTAGAACAACCGAAATAACCTGCGCCATTCTGAGAGATTCAGTTAACATAAGGCTATCTGTTCGTAATCCTTCTATAAAGAAGCGCCCGATTGAATACCAGATTACATAGGATAGGAAGACTTCTCCTCGTTTCACGTTTGTTCTTTGTAAGAGAATTAGAATAACAAATCCGACTAAGTTCCAAAGAGACTCATACAGAAAAGTTGGGTGATAATATGTTCCGTTGATGAACATCTGATTCACGATAAAATCAGGAAGCATTAAATTTTCAAGAAAGCTTCTTGTTACCTCTCCGCCGTGTGCTTCCTGGTTCATAAAGTTACCCCAACGTCCAATAGCCTGACCAAGGATGATACTAGGAGCAGCAATGTCAGTGATCTTCCAGAATGATAACCCGCGCTTTCGAGTGAAAACAAGAGCGGTAATAACGGAACCGATCAATGCACCATGAATGGCAATTCCGCCTTCCCATATCGCAAAAATGTCCCCCGGGTTATCCTTATAGTAGCCCCACTGAAAGATGACATAATAAATTCTTGCTGAAACTATGGCAATGGGCACAGCCCATAAGATTAAATCGACAAACGTTTCTTTTGGTAGTCCTTGGCGCTGTGTTTCTCTAACGGCAAGAACAAGTCCAAGATATGCCCCAAGAGCGATAATGATGCCATACCAATAGATTGAAATTGGTCCAAGTTGAACAGCAATCCGATCTAGAGGTTCTATCGTTGCTAGCATGTCAGTTTCCCCTTTCTAAGTTCACTCTATTAGATGCTATCGTGCTCATCTCCATCTTCAATTTCCTTCGTTAAACGCTCAGAAAATTGTTTCGCTGCGTTCATTCCCATGTTTTTCAGACGGAAGTTCATAGCCGCGACCTCAATGATGATGGCTAAATTTCGTCCAGGACGCACTGGAACCACAAGGCGAGGGACGTTAGAGTCAATAATCTTCATATGTTCTTCTTCAAGACCAAGGCGATCATATACTTTCTTAGAATCCCATAACTCAAGATTGATAACTAATGAGATCTTTTTGTAATTTCGGATTGCACCCGCACCAAACAAAGTCATCACATTGATGATCCCCAATCCTCTTATTTCAAGAAGATGTTGGATCAATTCAGGAGCACTACCAACGAGTGTGTTCTCAGCCTCTTGTCGAATTTCTACAGAGTCATCGGCTACTAGTCTGTGACCACGCTTAACGAGTTCTAGGGCCGTCTCACTTTTTCCAACACCACTTGAACCTGTGATGAGAACGCCGACACCATAAATATCAACAAGTACACCGTGAATCGCAGTATTAGGAGCAAGTTGACTCTCCAGATAGTTCGTCAGTCTACTACTCAAACGAGTTGTCGTCATACTGGTACGTAGGATTGGAACGTCATTTTCTTTCGAAGAACGAATCAGCTCATCAGGCACAATCATATCTCTCGAGATCACAATACCCGGGGTTTCATCTGTACATAGTTTTTCCATACGCGCCTGTTTTTGCTCTTCAGGCAATCCATTGAAGAAAGACAGCTCAGTCTTCCCTAACAACTGCAATCTTTCAGCAGGATAATATGTAAAAAAACCAGCCATTTCAAGACCTGGACGTGAAATATCACTTGTGATGATCGGGCGATGAATCCCCTCACCACCACTTACAAGTTCAAGGCTAAATTTTTCCATTACATCTTTCATGCGAACTTTTACCATCATAAACCTCCTTGATCGAACCTTATAGTTACATTTTTCGCTATTTTCTATTGTACCATTTCACATTTGAAAGAACAGAATGATGCACCACAAAATTCTCCAAAAGAAAAACCGATGCTTTCGCATCGGCGTTCTTATTACGCATCAACTGGTACAACAGCATCATGAAGTTGTTGTTCGAGATCTTGCTTATGAGCTTCTTTCATTTCGTTCGACCAGTTCAAACGTTTTGCCATATATTCAATCACAGGTTCTTTCCATGTTTTCACCCATTCGATATCGAAGTATAGCGCGCTCGTTCGACGATTAAAGTAATCGAGCGGTGTTGCTACCATTTCTTCTTCAATACCGTAGATAAGTGTTGCGAATACCTCAAGACTTAAGCCATGGAAGTTTGCTTCTGTTCCGATCGTTTCGATAATCTGGTAAATTCGCTCGATATTAGAACCGTATCTCTGAACGAGTCTGTCAGCTTCCTCTACTGATAAGCCAAGCGTTGTACCGCGGCGAACTTGCTTCGTCGCATAATCTTTGAATCCTTTGCTTCCACCAACGTCCCCTCCAGAGAGAACCATATTCTTTGTAGTGGAGCTAGGAAACTTTTTATATTTCTCATCTTTAAATTCATCAGCAACGAAGTCGACAACTTTCTCAGCCATTTTACGATAGCCAGTTAACTTGCCCCCGGCAATTGTAATTAATCCTGAGTTGGAGTGGAAGATTTCATCTTTACGAGAAATTTCGGACGGATCCTTTCCTTCTTCATGAATAAGTGGACGTACACCCGACCAGCTAGATTCCACATCATCTTTGTCTAGTTTGATTCCTGGGAACATATAATTAGCTGCATCGATGATATAATCGCGATCTTCAACTGTCATTTGTGGATGAACAGGATTTTTCTTGTATTCCGTGTCTGTTGTACCAATGTATGTTTTTCCAGCTCTTGGAATAGCGAACATCATACGGCCATCTTCAAATGGTGTGTCGAAATACACAGCTTGCTGAAGTGGAAACTTACTTTCATCAAAAACAAGATGAACTCCCTTTGTCATAAAGAGGTGTTTCCCTTTCTTAGACTGATCAAGTTCTCTGATATCATCTACCCAAGGACCCGCTGCGTTCACAATTTTTTTCGCTCGGATTTCTCGTGTCTCACCTGTAATGACATCCATTGCACGTACGCCAACGACCTTGCCATCTTCATACAAAAGCTGTTCTGCTTTTACGTAGTTAACTGCTTTCCCTCCGCGATGAACAGCCTCTTTCATCACTTCAAGAGTAAGACGGGCGTCATCAGTTCGGTATTCAACGTAATACCCTCCACCTTTTAGATCGTTCTTTCGAAGTAATGGCTCTTTTGACATTGTTTCTTTCTTAGAAAGCATGCTTCTTCTCTCTTTTCTCTTAACACCAGCAAGGCGGTCATACAACGCAAGACCTGCACTAGTAGAGAACTTACCAAATGTCCCACCTTTGAAGATCGGTAGCAGCATCCACTCTGGAATTGAAACGTGTGGAGCATTTTCATATACAATGGCTCGTTCTTTACCTACCTCAGCCACAAGACCAACTTCAAAGTTCTTTAAGTATCGAAGGCCTCCGTGGACAAGTTTCGTTGAACGACTTGATGTACCTGCAGCATAATCCTGCATCTCAATAACAGCAGCATTCATTCCTCGTGATGCTGCATCAAGTAAAATACCTGAACCTGTAATACCTCCACCAATTACTAATAGATCCAATTCTTCAGATACCATCTGATCTAAAATAACGCTTCTTTGCAATCCAGAAAATGGTTTAACCAAAACGCTCACTCCTTTTATATATCTAGACTAGATCATCCATTCGTTTTAAATAGGCTCTTATTACCATACCCTTCTCCATAAGGAATAAAGCATGGTAAAACTTATAAACTATACGTAGTCGAAACAAATTTAGCGATTTAACTTTTTAATTCGCTAAAACAACAAAAAGACCACAACATCTCAAGCCATAGTTCTCCTATGCTTGAGCGTTGTAGTCTTCTCCTTTTCTCCGACCGCTTTACTATTAACTTATATTTAGTGTAGCACACTTTAGTTTGAGTTGCTATTCAGAAGTGTTATTTAAATGCCATTGTCGCATTCACAGCTTTTTTCCAGCCGTCATACAATTCTTCCTTTTGGTCTTCTTTCATTTCAGGTTCGAAAGCACGATCAACCATCCACTGCTTTTCAATTTCTTCACGGCTTTCCCAATATCCTGTTGCAAGACCAGCAAGATAAGCTGCACCTAATGCTGTTGTTTCGTTAACAGTTGGGCGCTCTACTTGAACTCCAATCATATCGCTTTGGAACTGCATTAAGAAATCATTATTCACAACGCCGCCATCGACACGGAGTGTTTTCAAATCAATGCCTGAATCAGCTGTCATAGCATCGAGAACGTCTTTCGTTTGGTAAGCAAGTGACTCGAGAGTTGCACGGATAAAGTGCTCTTTGCTTGTCCCTCTCGTTAAGCCAAATACGGCTCCTTTCACATCACTATCCCAATATGGCGTACCTAATCCTACAAAGGCTGGAACCATATAGACGCCTTCAGTCGATTCAACACGCTCAGCATACTTCTCACTTTCAGGCGCAGAATTAAACATGCGAAGTCCGTCTCTAAGCCACTGGATAGCTGAACCTGCTACGAAGATACTTCCTTCAAGTGCATATTCAACTTTACCATCAACTCCCCATGCGATCGTGGTTAAAAGACCATTTTCAGACTTAACAGCTTTTTCACCAGTATTCATCAACATAAAGCAACCTGTGCCATACGTATTCTTAGCCATTCCTTTTTCGTAACATGCCTGACCAAACAATGCTGCTTGTTGGTCTCCTGCAACGCCTGCAATCGGTACGTTTTGACCAAAGAAGTGATAATCTACCGTTTCTGCATAAACCTCAGAAGAAGGACGAACTTCAGGAAGCATTGATTTTGGAACATCTAGCATGTCAAGAAGCTCGTCGTCCCATTTCAAATCATGAATGTTGTACATTAACGTTCTAGAGGCGTTCGTGTAGTCAGTTACATGAGCACTTCCACCAGATAGTTTCCAGATGAGCCACGTATCGATCGTTCCAAACAACAGGTCACCATTTTCCGCCTTCTCGCGAGCACCGTCTACATTATCAAGAATCCACTTTACTTTTGTGCCTGAGAAGTATGCGTCGATGAGCAGCCCCGTTTTATCCCTAACCATTTCACTGTGGCCCTGTTCCTTCAGCTCATTAACAATGCCCGCTGTTTGACGGGATTGCCAAACAATTGCGTGATAGACAGGCTTTCCAGTGTTTTTATCCCATACAACAGTCGTTTCACGCTGATTTGTAATTCCGATTGCTTCAATATCTTTTGCAGCAATATCTGAAGTAGAAGATAGAACTTGTGCCATTACGGAAAGAATAGAACTCCAAATTTCTTGGGCGTCATGTTCCACCCAACCAGACTCAGGAAAGTGTTGCTTGAATTCCTTTTGAGCTACGTTAACGATTTCACCTTTCTTATTAAATAAGATAGCGCGTGAGCTTGTTGTTCCTTGATCGAGTGATAAAATATACTTTTCTTGTTCTGCCATTGTGAAGTCCTCCCTTTAATCTAGAATAAAATTTTAGGACGATTAATTTTTCGCCTTTTCACCTGAATGGATACTATCTTCTACCTTATCACCAGCATGGTAGAGGCCAAACAAAAAGATTGTGACAAAGAGCGTTGAAAACCAGAATTCCATGCTGTAATTTGCTTCTGTCACAGACTTATAGAAGATAGCACCGTAAATGCCTCCGAAGATTGGCCCAGCTACAGGAATCCATGCGTATCTCCAATTGGAATCACCTTTACCTGGAATAGGTAAAAAGAAATGCGCGATACGAGGACCTAAGTCCCTGGCTGGATTAATTGCATAGCCAGTCGTTCCGCCAAGCGAAAGACCAATTGCTACGATCAAAAAGCCAACAATGAATGGATTTAACCCTTCTGTAAATTCGTTTGAACCAATTGCGAGTAGACCGCTCAGTAGCACTGCTGTTCCAATAAACTCACTTAGGAAGTTACTGAACGTATGCGGTATAGCTGGATCCGTTGAGAACACCGCCAATTTAAGCGCTTTATCTTCTTCTTTACGAAAGTGCGGAAGAAAATGAAAGTAGACGATACACCCTCCGAGAAAGGCTCCAATCATTTGTGCTGTTATGTAGCCAGGTACCTGACTCCATGGAAAATCTCCAACCGCTGCTAACCCTAATGTTACTGCAGGGTTTACGTGAGCACCACTAACCTGTCCAGCTGCATAGACAGCCATCGCTACACCGAGTCCCCACCCAAGAGCGACAACAATCCAGCCGCCACCTTGAGCCTTTGAGTCCTTGAGGTTGACGTTAGCGACAACCCCTCCACCAAAGATAATCAAAATCATTGTACCTAATATTTCCCCAACAAATGGAGTCATCTTTGACACCTACCATTTCTTTCTAAGTATGGTATGTTGAAATGTATTCCTACTCTCAACTATACCCTGTTTGCGCCATTTCAAAAGTAACATAAAAAACCACGACAAATTTTCCTATACATCTGATAGGAATTTTGCGTGGTTCTCCTCGTCTCCGGCACGTTGTATTAACTTACTGTTTATTAAAACAAATATATGTAAGCGATGTCAAATCCTTTTTTTGGGTTCATAATGCTTCCACAGCTCGCTTTTTGACGTTGTTACTGCAGTTGCTCCACCTTTTAGAGCGAGTTCTACATCATCAACAGAGCGTATAAAACCACCTGCGAAAATAGGAACCTCAATTTCTTCATGCAATTCTTCGAATACTTGAGGAATAATCCCAGGGAGGATCTCCACACAGTCTGGCTGTGTATGCTTAATTATATTTAAGTTTTTTTCAAGCGCCATAGAGTCAAGCATAAATAACCTCTGCACAGCAATGATATCGCGCCGTTTTGCGACGGATAGCACATTCGACCTTGTCGAGATCAAACCAGCTGGCTTCACTTCCTGACAAAGAAATTCAGCACCATGTTCATCGTTTTTTAACCCTTGTACAAGATCTGCGTGTAAAAGAATTTGTTTATCCGCTCTCTTTCCTTCTTTCACAATTGATTTTAATTGACCGATGTGGGAATCGAGCAACACGATATATGTATATGAACTATTCAATAATGTTTCAAAATCCCGCATCTTCCTAACTGCAGGCAAAATCGTCTGGTTATGAAATGGCATAATGCAGCCTCCTTTTCATACTATCTTACCAGATATAGTGACCAAAAATAAAAAACACACGCCATTTGAAGGCGTGTGTTTCATTACTTTTTGATTCGATCGAGAATAAGCTTATCGATTAATAAATTTAATAACCCGATGATCACTGCTGCAAGGATCGCCATCCCAAAGCCATCGATGACGAAAGAGCTCCCCATGAACGCAGCTGTGATCAACAATGTTATCGCGTTAATTACGATTAAAAACAATCCGAACGTTACAATCGTAACCGGTAGTGTTAATACGATTAATACTGGCTTGATAAACACGTTTATCACAGATAGTAAAACACTCGCTATAACTGCAGCTCCGATCCCCTCTAAATAGAAGGCCTCAAAGTAACCAGCCACCACCATTAAAACGATACTGTTTACGATTAAACTGATCAACCATTGCCCCAAGGGCTATCCCTCCATCACAAGTGTAAGCGTTATTCGTTAGTGGAATACGCTACTGTAACTGAACCAGCTGTAGACGTGGCATCGATTCGATAATTATATTCTGAATCTACTTCAGTTTTGAACTTCTTCATTCTGTGAGAGATTTCTTGTTTTTCTCTCACTACGCTCATGTTATCTAAATCAGCTGTAATCGCTCCGATTGTAGACTTCAGGTCGCCAGTTAGATTCATTCCTTTTGGAACATTTACTTGAATCGTACCATTTACGGTTTTCAATTGAATGCTTCCACTTACTGTTTCTAGAAGCGTATAGCGAATTGCTCCATTTAGGGATTGTGCTTCAACCTCTTTATACGTGCCATCAAGAGTTATTGGACCGTTTGCTGTTTCTAGCTCGCAAACATCACCGTTTGTATTTACTACCGAGATTGCTCCATTCCCAGCTTCAGCTTCTAAATCTTTTACTTCAGATGACTTGATTCCAACCTTCCCATTAGCGGTCTTCAGTTTCGCTTTCGCTGAATGAATCGTTTCTCCAGTAACATCACCATTAAACGTAGTAATCCATACTCTTTCATATTCTTTAGCAGGTACATAAACAACGATGTTAAGCTTCACATCCGCTCTTTCAGACTTAAACGTCATCTTCCCTTCATCGATTGAAAAGTACGTATCTCTTAGTAGCTTTTCTTTTGCAGCTTCCGCATTAGATACACGGTATACGTTTGCTTTACAATCGATCTTCACATCGTTCTGGTCCCAAGTTTGAAAAGCAATTTCTCCGTTTCTTACGTGTATGTCTATTGTGTCTAGAGAAACATCTTGTTGTTCAAACACGTGTGCAGCTTCTTCTGATGAACCGAAATTAAAGTCAAGGTCCATGTCCTTCACTTTTTGAATCAACGACTCTACAAACTGACCGACTCTATACCCTGGTTGAGACCGTTCTGGCTCCGGCTCAGCAGCTTTTTCTTCTTTTTTCGTATCCGCATTACCAAGTGCGCTTAATAGTTTCGCACCTTCATCTGCAGTGATTTTTCCTTCTTCGATCATGGTCAAAATCATTTTGCGTTCTTCGTTCATTCAAAAACATCCCCTTTTCATTTATTGAAGTGGTCTAACACTTATACCTGATTACCAGCGGAGAACTTGAATTCCTTTTACGATATTCCAGATAAACACAATGACATTAAGTAAACCAAAGACGATGAAACCAAGGAAAACAACGACTCCAATATCCAATCCAAATACTGCTATAAAGGCGATAATCACACTAGCGAACGGTAATAAATGAGAAAGGACTGCCCGCTTCGCATGATACGTAACTTCCTCATCTCTCATTACGAAAAAGACGATGATTGGAAATAGGAATGGAGCGAAAAACACACTAAAATAACATAGTGACGACATTACTTTTTCCACAGACATGCATGTTTCTCCTTTCAAAACTATCTACCTATTTATACGAATAAACAATGAGAAGGTTTCATAAAGTTATATTCAATAAAAAGACAGCCAGTTCGGCTGTCTTTTATGTTTAAACAGATTGTGTTTGTTCTAGCTTCTTTTTCATCCGCTCTTTGTCTCGCTTAAGAATCGGCGCAAGATAACGTCCTGTATAAGACCGTTCTTCTTTCACGATTTTTTCAGGAGTTCCTGTAGAGATGATTTCACCGCCACCATCTCCGCCTTCTGGTCCAAGATCAACTAGATAATCAGCAGTCTTAATCACATCTAAGTTATGCTCGATGATTAAAACAGAATCACCGTTATCCACTAATCGTTGCAATACCTGAAGTAATCGCGCGATGTCATCGACATGAAGGCCTGTTGTAGGCTCATCAAGGATATAGAGTGTTTTCCCAGTTGATCGTTTATATAACTGTGAGGCAAGCTTCACGCGCTGTGCTTCTCCTCCAGACACCGTTGTAGCCGGCTGGCCCAACGTAATATAACTCAGACCAACATCATATAGCGTTTGTAACTTTCGATTGATTTTAGGAATGTTCTTAAAGAACTCGAGCCCGTCTTCAACTGTCATCCCTAATATATCAGCGATATTTTTCCCTTTGTATTCTATTTCCAGCGTTTCACGATTGTACCGTTTCCCCTCACATACTTCACAAGGAACATACACATCAGGTAAAAAGTGCATCTCGATCTTTATGATTCCATCTCCACGACACGCTTCACAACGGCCGCCTTTTACGTTAAAGCTAAAGCGACCTTTCTTATATCCGCGGACTTTTGCTTCGTTTGTTTGTGCAAAAACGTCACGAATATCATCAAAAACACCCGTATATGTTGCTGGGTTTGACCTTGGCGTACGACCGATTGGTGATTGATCGATATCGATTACTTTATCGACGTATTCTAACCCTTTAATTTTCCTATGTTCGCCTGGTTTGTCTTTTGCTTTATGAAGCTTTTGTGCAAGGGACTTATAGAGAATATCATTGATGAGCGTACTTTTTCCTGATCCTGATACACCCGTTACGCATGTAAATAAACCGATCGGGATTTTCGCATTCGTATTCTTTAAGTTATTTTCTTTCGCCCCAACGATCTCAATATATCGCCCATCCGTCTTTCTTCGTTCAGAAGGGACGGGAATAAACTTTTTACCAGAGAGATATTCACCTGTAAGAGACTCCTCATCACTCATAATCTCAGCCGGAGTACCTTGTGACGTTATATATCCCCCGTGCGCTCCTGCACCTGGACCAATGTCGATAATATGATCTGCCGCAAGCATCGTATCTTCGTCATGTTCTACAACGATCAACGTGTTTCCTAAGTCTCTCATGTTTTCTAAAGTAGATATGAGGCGATCATTATCTCGTTGATGCAACCCGATCGAAGGCTCATCCAAGATATAGAGCACACCCATAAGTCTTGAACCTACCTGCGTAGCGAGCCTTATTCTCTGAGCTTCTCCTCCAGATAGAGTACCTGCTGATCGATTAAGAGTTAAATAATCTAATCCAACATTTACAAGAAATCCAAGGCGATCCTTTATTTCTCGTAAAATCATTTTACCGATGGTCGCTTCCTTCGCTGTGAGTTGTAGCTCATCAAAGAAGACAGAAGCATCTTTAATAGCAAACTCCGTTGCTTCTCCGATATGTTTTCCGTTAATTAAAACAGAACGCGCTTCTTTTTTCAGTCGATACCCTTTACAAGTTGGGCAGGGTTTTTGAGACATATACGCTTCCATTTGCTCACGAATATAGTCAGAGCTCGTTTCACGATAACGTCGTTCAACGTTAGGCACGACGCCTTCGAAATGAATATTGTTCTCTCTTACTTGCCCAAAATCATTCTCATATCTAAAGTAGACTTTTTCATTTCCACTACCATAAAGCACTTTATCAAGGAGATGCCTAGGAAGCTTTTCGACAGGTGTATCCATATCGATTCCAAAATGATTACAGACGCTCTTAAGAAGCTGCGGATAGTAACCAGAACTAACCGGTTCCCATGGAGCAAGTGCATGTTCATTAAGCGTTAAGCTCCAGTCTGGAATAACGAGATCGAGGTCTACTTCTAGCTTTAAACCAATTCCATCACAAGATGGGCATGCGCCAAATGGGCTATTAAATGAAAACATTCTCGGCTCTAATTCGCCGATTGAAAATCCACAGTATGGACAAGAATGATGTTGATTGAAAAGAAGTTCTCCTTCTCCTATCACATCTACAATGACCTGTCCTCCTCCAAGTTGAAGAGCTGTTTCAAGTGAGTCAGCAAGTCTTGATTGGACACCATCCTTTACAACAATACGGTCGATTACGACTTCGATAGAATGTTTTTTGTTCTTCTCTAAGGCAATGTCATCTGCTACTTCCATCATTTCACCGTCGACACGAACCCTCACGTAGCCCTGCTTCTTAATATCTTCAAGGATCTTTACGTGTTCTCCCTTTCGACCAGATACAACGGGAGCTAGGATTTGTAGCTTCGTGCGTTCTTCATATTCTAGGATCCTATCGACCATTTGTTCAATTGTCTGAGAAGTGATTTCCACTCCATGACGAGGACACACAGGACGTCCGATTCTCGCAAACAATAGGCGCAAGTAATCGTAGATTTCGGTTACTGTTCCTACAGTGGAACGAGGGTTACGACTAGTCGTTTTCTGATCGATCGAAATTGCAGGAGATAATCCTTCAATTGCATCGACATCAGGTTTATCCATCTGCCCAAGAAATTGCCTTGCATAAGCAGAGAGGGATTCTACGTATCGTCTTTGCCCTTCTGCATAAATCGTATCAAAAGCTAATGATGACTTTCCCGAACCAGATAAGCCAGTCAAAACGACTAGCTTATCTCTAGGGATCGACACATCAACGTTTTTTAAATTATGGGCTCTTGCCCCTTTGACGACGATTTCTTCATTTGCCATTTATTCGTCATCCTTCCGCTTTAAGCTCTAATAGTAAATCACGAAGCTCAGCAGCACGCTCAAAGTTAAGGTCCCGTGCAGCTTCCTTCATTTCTTTCTCAACATTTTCAATCATCTTCGTACGTTCTTTCTTGTTCAGCTTACCTGGCTTCGGAGCTGTGTACTCTTCGCCTTCTTCAGCTGCCACAGTTGCTCGAATCAAGTCACGAACTTCCTTTTTGATCGTCGTAGGAGTAATACCATATTTTTCGTTGTATGCCTGTTGTGTTTCACGACGCCGCTTCGTCTCATTCATCGCGATATCCATTGATTTCGTGATCTTGTCTGCATACATGATGACATGACCGCTAGAGTTACGAGCTGCTCGTCCAATCGTCTGAATTAATGATCGTTCAGATCTTAAGAAACCTTCTTTATCTGCATCAAGGATCGAAACGAGAGATACTTCTGGGATATCTAGCCCTTCTCTCAACAAGTTGATGCCGACTAAGACATCAAAGACACCAAGGCGTAAATCACGGATGATTTCAATTCGCTCTAACGTCTTTATTTCTGAATGAAGGTAACGAACTTTCACACCCATTTCTACTAGATAATCGGTTAAGTCCTCTGACATCTTTTTCGTTAGAGTTGTAACAAGAACCCTCTCATTTTTCGTGGCTCTCTTATTTATTTCATCAAGTAAATCATCGATTTGACCCTCGATCGGCCTGATTTCAATTGTAGGATCAAGTAATCCTGTAGGGCGAATGATCTGCTCTACTACCTTTGTTGAATGCTCTTCTTCATATGGCCCAGGTGTAGCAGACACATAGACAAACTGATGAGCTTTTTCTTCAAATTCCTCGAACCTTAACGGTCGATTGTCCTTGGCTGAAGGAAGTCTGAATCCATGATCCACGAGTACGCCTTTTCGCGCCTGATCTCCGTTATACATTCCTCGAACCTGAGGCAATGTAACATGAGACTCATCGACCATGATTAAGAAGTCTTCTGGGAAGTAATCCATTAAGGTATATGGCGTAGCCCCAGCATCTCGTAGAGTTAGATGTCTTGAATAGTTTTCAATTCCAGAACAAAAGCCCATTTCTGCCATCATCTCGATGTCATACTTTGTTCTTTGCTCCAGTCGTTGTGCTTCAAGAAGTTTGCCGTCTTCGTTCATCTTCTTTAACTGCTCTTCTAACTCCGCTTCAATCCGTTTGATCGCCATCTTCATCTTTTCTTCACGCGTTACGAAGTGGGAAGCAGGGAAAATAGCAATATGTTCACGCTGACCTAATATTTCACCAGTCAATGCATTCACTTCTGTAATACGATCGATTTCGTCACCAAAGAACTCAACTCGGATACAGTTTTCGTCTCTTGATGCTGGGAAAATCTCAACAACATCTCCGCGAACCCGGAATGTACCACGAGTAAAGTTAATGTCGTTACGTGCATATTGAATATCAACGAGATCACGTAGAAGACCGTCCCTGTCTTTCTCCATTCCAGATCTTAGGGATACGACTAGGCTTCTGTATTCTTCTGGATTACCTAAACCATAGATACAAGAAACACTGGCAACAATGATGACATCGTTACGTTCGAATAAACTTGATGTTGCGGAATGTCGCAACTTATCGATTTCATCATTGATACTAGCGTCTTTTTCAATAAAAGTATCCGATTGAGGAATATAAGCTTCAGGCTGATAGTAATCGTAATAGCTCACAAAGTACTCAACAGCATTATTAGGAAAGTACTCTTTAAATTCACTGTATAATTGTCCTGCTAGCGTTTTATTATGAGCAATAATAAGCGTCGGTTTATTAACCTCTTTGATTACGTTGGACATTGTGAATGTTTTTCCAGTACCTGTCGCTCCAAGTAATGTTTGATACCGATCATTATTATTTACACCTTCAACAAGCTTTTTAATTGCTTCAGGCTGATCGCCTTGAGGCTCATATTTAGAGACCAATTCAAACTGTCTTTCCACCTTAGTCGCCTCCGTTCGTATTCTTCATAAAATTTATTATATCATAAATGATGGCTATTCCTTCAAATGAAACGAACTGGTATTCCCCTTTTTTTAGGACGACACTTCCGATATTACAAAAACTAAGGTATGCTGAGTGAGCAAATACCCTTTTCAGAAAAAGGAGTTATGACCTTGTTTGTTTTCTTAGCATTACCACTAGGACTAGCGATCGGCGCAATATCAGGGTTCTTTGGAGTAGGCGGGGGGTTTTTATTAACACCTATTCTTCTCCTGCTCGGATATGAACCTTCAACTGCGATTACGATCAGCTTACTATATAGCATGAGTACTTCTATTTCAGGAGCGGTTAAACACTATCAACAAAAACATATACTTTGGAAACCTGTTATCATCTTATCGATCAGCGGGATGCTAAGCACCCAAATAGCAAAACCGCTCGTCCTCTTTTTAGAGTCGATCGGTTATGATGAAATTGTCATCTCACTCTTATATGTAGGGTTACTCAGTTATTTCGCACTATCCATGCTAACGGAAAAGCAATCTACCCAGGAATCGTCTCAGTTGTATTCCATTTCCCCTGTTCGAGCAATTCTAATCGGACTAGCCGGTGGGTTTATTTCATCTGTTCTTGGCGTAGGGGGTGGGTTTGTTATGGTGCCACTTTTAATTAGTGTTCTAGGTCTTCCACCACGCTTAGCAGTAGGAACGTCTCTTGCAAGCATCTTCATTATTGTATCTACAGGGTTCTTTTCATACATAGGAAGTGTAAGTATTCCGTTCACTCTAGCATGTATTTTAGTAATCGGTGCGATTATAGGCTCGCGTATAGGGGCTGGAATTACTGAATTTGTTTCCAATCACGTTATACAGAAACTATTGGGTACACTATATATCTTTACATTGGTGAGTGTCATTTTGGAACTCTTCCATTTACCGATAGCAGGATTAAGTATCCTTGCCATCTATATCACTCCACTCATCATTTTCTTTAGCTATCAGTATAGAACAAAAAAGAAGCGTCTATTCTCTTCAGAATAGACGCTATTTTATCTTTTTCTTATTTTGTTTTTGAATCTTCCTAGAAAAATAAAATCCGATCAAAGCAGAAAGAATCGTGATAAGGATCAAATGAATCGGGTGGTCAAACCCTCCAAAAATTGCCCACATGAAAAGCAGTGCTAATCCGAGACTAACATATTTATTATATGTAACGCGTGTAAACACAACGGCAACAATCGCTGGGATGAGTAATGCTGCTAATATCTCCTGCATGAGTTGGTTCCCCTCTCTAAAGCGTAACTCTTTCTCCATCTTACAACAAATGAATGAGAGAATGCTATTAAGTGTTAAAATTCTTATTAAAAGCTATTCATTTTATTCTACTTTGAATCAACCAAAAAGGCTGTTGAGAGGTTTCTCAACAGCCTTTTTTTCGTTCGAACGATTAGCTTTCTTTTGCATAATCAATAGAATCATCGAGTCGCTGTTCTTTCACAAATAGCAATCCCAATTCGTGATGTTGATCGTTGTAGAGCGCTCTTTGTTCAAATCTTATTTCGCCATTGAAATCAAGGACCTGTAGTTTACAAAATGCCGCATTCTGCTGAAGAGCAGTATAAAAATCTGTCCCATTTCCTAAAGACAATCCGTTCACTTTAGAAATGACTTCACCAACCTGAAGATTCATTTGATCAGCAGGTGATTCAGGCAGAATACCAAGAATAACAAGACCCTCGTTACGTTCATTAAAATAAGCAGGTTTATTCATTCCTCTATGAAGAAGTAAGATAGCTGCTCTTAGGATCACGATCAATGGAAACACAGAAAGAGCGAGCCATTCGGCATTAACGAAATAGCTTACAGTAGCAAGTAACGTAGCAAATACGCCTACTGTCACAACATGAATACCATTTCTTTTAATTTCCGGTGCCGGCAATGTATGGTGGATTAATTTTCGGAATCCAATTGGCAGTGGAAGGATTAAGAATGAATACGTTTGATCGCCGAATTCTAATAATGGCCACCACGAACTTGCTTCGATTGCACCTGAAGGAAGAAAGAGAAAGAGCGGTAACAACCAAAGCCTTTGGACCTCATGAGCTCCAACGAGCTTACCGCGTTTGCTCCTTACTAATCTTGGAGACGTTTGCTTTCTAGCATTCTGATGAATAAGAACGCCTTCGACAATAAGCAACAATCCAGCGATGAGTGCCAAGGCAATAAGGGATACAGAATCAAAGCCGGTTTGCCATGAATTCAACCACTCACTTCCTAGATCGATAGGTTCATAATATAGAGCGGCTAAGACAGGAAGGATAAATACAAATGCCGGCGATAAGAAACGCATTTGCCCTGTTACAAGAATAAGAATCGCACTGATGCTAATAGCTAACACAATCCCCATCGGAACGACTAGTCCTAATAATAAGTTTAGAATAAGGATTGAAATACCCGCTATAATACCTGGAACAATCGCAAATTTCACATCGTCGAGAACGTCGTGAACCCGAGTATGAAAATCACGTCGATCTCGTTTGACACGTGATAACCCAATCATAAAAGCTGCCACTAAGCTAATATAAGTAAGTGGGTTTATTAAAAAAGAGACTATACCTTTTAATATGGAAAGACCTATCGTTTCCGCCATGATTTACTCCTCCATCTTTCAATTCCTGTCAAAAGAAAATTCCGCAGGATATCCTGCGGAATAGCTTCGACATAACTAGCTCGTTTCCTTTTCTTAATTTACTTTGCTAGTAGTTCCACAGCCGTTTCTAACTGAATATCGTTCTCGGGATTTCGAATTGATTCCAATATTTTTTCTTGTAGTTTTTGAGCTGTTTCTTCATTGATTTTACCAGAAACAGATAAATCGTTTGTACGCTGAAATGCTTTTACAGCGGTAGTGGTTTTATCACTGAAATAACCATCTGTTCGACCAGGCTCAAATCCTAAACCTTTGAGCATAACTTGTGCAGATTCAACCTGCTTATTATTCTGGTCATACTGCAGTGTTTTTTCAGTATTAAGTGGATTTACATAGAAATAAGAAGGTTGGTCAGCTTCAACAGTTGGCTTAATTCCCTCTTTATGAATCCAGTTTCCATCAGGAGTTAACCATTTAAACATTGTTAGCTTGATGTTACTGCCATCCCCAAGATCAACTGTTGTCTGAACTGTTCCCTTTCCAAATGTTTTTTCACCGACCAGTTCATATCCGCCTGCTTCTTTTAACGCTCCGGCCAGTATTTCAGCAGCTGAAGCACTTCCTCGGTCAATCAAACCAACGATCGGATAGTCTTTCTTTTCTTGAAGAGACGAAACGGAACGTTGTTTCTCTCCTTTTCGATCTTCAATCTGTACGAAAGGCTTCTCACCTGGAATGACTTCCTGAGCAATATCAGAAACACTATTTAATAAACCACCAGGGTTATTTCTTACATCAAGAACAAGGCCATCGATTCCCTGATCTTCTAACTTCTTTAGTTCTTTTGAAAAACTCTCTGCTGTATTCTCCGAGAAAGATGTGATTTGCAAGACACCGATTGTTTTACCATTCTTTCTCACCGTATCAGAGTAGACTGTTTCAATCGGGATTTCATCTCGAGTCACGTCGACTTCTAATGTTTCAGAGACACCAGGTCGCTGGATTCCCAACTTCACAACGGTACCTTTTTCTCCTCGGATTTTTAACACAGCGTCGTAAAGATCAAGACCCTCGGTACTTTCTCCATCGATCGTCATAATCTTATCATTGGGTCGAAGGCCGGCGTTCTCAGCGGGAGAATCTTTATAAGGAGAAACGATCGTTACCCGTCCATCCTGCATATTTACTTCTGCACCTATTCCTTCAAAAGAAGAGCCTAATGACTGACTAAATTGTTCAGCGGTTTCAGGATCCATATAAACGGAATAAGGATCTTCTAGCGTATCTAACATTCCTTTAATCGCGCCATCAAGTAAGTTCTTCTGATCTACATCACTTACATAGCGATCGGTTATAAGTTCATAAGCTTTATTGATTTTTGTGAGTTCTTCAGAATCAATGTCGCTATCAGAACCGTTTGAAACCGAACGCTCACTTCCTCCGTTCGAATCATCCTGAAAGAGCGCCATTGCAGCATATGTACCTCCTGAGCCTACAAGCAGGGCAATAACGACGAGTAGTCCGACAACCTTCCCTTTTATATTCAATCCACTCACCTCTTCTAATTTGAAAGAAAAGGCATCACACCTTAGCGATGCGATGCCTTTTCATCTTATTGTACTATATGACCGGCTTGTTTTCATTATGTTTCCAACTATATGAGCAACAGTCATGAAAACGATCAAGCCAGTAACTTTTTAAGGTAGGTAGTTTAAAGGATTAACGGCATTTGACTTACTTCCGTTCCAAGAGCCCTTGTGAACTTCAAAGTGTAAATGCTGTCCTTTTGAAGCTCCTGTGTTACCCATAGTACCCAGGTATGTACCCGCGCTTACTGATTGACCAGTAGAAACACCACGATCTCTCATGTGTGCATATACTGTCGTGAACATTTGTCCATTAATGCTATGAGTAAGGAAAACTACGTTGCCGTAGCTGTTTGAATAATACGAACGTAATACTGTACCTGAAGCTGCTGCGTAAACTGGGTTTTTACCGCCTTGTGCGATATCAATCCCAGCGTGGTATGAACCCCAGCGTTGACCAATACCAGATGTTACTCGACCAGCCGTTGGCCATCTAAAGCTTGAGCTGCTTGTTGACACTGCAGGAGCAGGTTCGCTTGATGTTGTAGATTCGTTTGAGCTGCTAGAGCTGCTTGAACTACTGTTGTTTGCTGCTTTTTTAGCTGCTGCTTCAGCGGCAGCTTTCTTCTTCGCTGCTGCTTTACGTGCTGCAGCCGCTTTTCTTGCTTCTTCTTCAGCACGTTTAATTTCTTGTTGAACGGCTCTTTCTTGTGCTTTTAAAAGTTCAGCCGTTTCATTTAAATCCATCATATGATTATGAATTTCGCCTTCTTCATGTTCAAGAGATTCCATCAATTTATCTTTTTCCGCTTTTTGAGCGCTAAGTTCATTTTTAAGAGTTTCTAGCTCTGCTTTCTTTTCTTCAAGTGAAGCAAGTTTCTTTTCAACTTCAGCCTTCTTCTCTTCAACAGCTAGTTTGTCTGCTTTGTGCTCTTCTAGAATCTTCTTATCCTGTTCAGCGATTGTGTTTAATGCTAGAACACGTTCTACAAAGTCACCAAAGCTAGATGCACCTAGAAGGACTTCCATATAATCAACAGATCCGCCATTGTTTTGCTGCATAGAGCGTACGCGGTCTTTCAAGAGCTTATCGCGTTCAGCAATACGGTTTTGCAAAACGGTGATTTCTTCTTTCAGCTGTTCTACTTCTGCATTAGTATCTTTGATTTCTTTTTCTTTTGTTGCAATTTTGCTATCAGTTTCGGCTACCGCTTTATCGATACGTCCGATTTCAGCTTGTACCTCTTCTTGTTCTTTCTTTACTTCAGCAAGCTTTGATTCCTTTTCTTTAAGCTCCTGATCGTTCTGTGACTGCTTATCTTTTACTTCATCTAGTTTCTCATCAAGTGAATTTGCTTGTATAGGTGCTGGTGAGACTGTAGTCGATAGTGTGCTCAACCCTAAAGTTAACGTTAGTGCCGTGGCCATTACTTTAAACTTCAAACTTTCTTCCTCCCCCAAAATAGATCAAACTATTTATCTTTGTATTTGTCTGTTAGACTTTCAAAAACTTTCGCATTGACGTAAGACTGCCCCAAACCCCTATGATCATTCCTAATACTACTAGTAGAGCCGAAAGTTGATATACAAACGGTGTTACTGGCAGCAAGTCGATAAAGAAAGTTGGGTATCTCGTACTGATAAGGTCTGTTAAGAAATAGTAGCCGTAAATCAAGACGCCGATTGGAATCAATGCTCCAAATATGCCGATTAGCACCCCTTCGATAAGGAAAGGCCAGCGAATAAACCAGTTTGTCGCACCTACTAATTTCATAATTTCAATTTCAGTTCTTCTGGCAACAATTGTTAGTTTAATAGTGTTTGAAATGAGGAACATTGCTGTAAATAGAAGCCCTATTACAAGCCCAAGTCCAACATTTCGAGAAATTTCTAAGACTTTAAACAATCTATTGACGGTGTCTTTACCGAATTCAACATTCTCTACATATTCGAATTTCTTAATTTGATCAGCTACATCATTGATATCTTGAGGATCTGTCGTCTTAACGACGAACTCATCACTCAGCGGGTTCTCGTCTTTAAGAGATTCAAAAACTTCACCTTGATCGCCAAGATTATCAATCAGTTTATCGAGTCCTTCTTCTTTAGACTGATAAGTAACTGACTTAACTTCTGAGATGTTCTCGATTTTTGCTTTTAGCTCATCCTGCTGCGCTTTTTCCGCTGTAAGATCAATGAATGTTCTTATTTCAACATCTTCTTCTAGCTGATCACCAAATGCATTTAAGTTTAACACTAGAGTTAGAAATACACCTACTAGAAGGAGCGTTACGGTAACAGCAGAAATTGATGCGAAACTCATCCAACCGTTTCTTCCGATGTTTTTAAAAGCTTCTTTGTTGTGTCTTCCGAACGTCTTAATCTTCATACCCGTACTCACCTCTTGCTTCATCACGGGAGATCAAACCGTCTTCAATTGCAATAACACGCTTTCTAAAGGAATTAACGATATCCTTATTATGAGTTGCCATTAATACAGTTGTACCGCGATTGTTGATTTCATCAAGTAAATCCATAATCCCATAAGCTGTCTCCGGATCCAGATTACCAGTAGGTTCATCTGTTAGAAGAATCACAGGGTTATTCACGATCGCTCTTGCTATTGAAACCCTCTGTTGTTCACCACCGGAAAGCTCGTCTGGTAAGAATCTTGCTTTGTTTTTCAAGTTTACTAGACCTAAAACATCCATCACGCGCTTGCGAATGACTGCTTTATTTTCTTCGATGACTTCAAGAGCAAAAGCGACGTTTTCATAGACGGTTAATTTCGGAAGAAGTTTAAAGTCCTGAAAGACAACTCCAATATCACGGCGTAATCTAGGAACATTTTTACTCTTCATCTTCCCCACGTCTTTACCATTAATGATAATCTTTCCACTCGTCGGTTTTTCTTCCCGATACATCATTCTCATAAAAGTTGATTTACCGGCTCCACTTGGACCGACTATGTAGACAAACTCACCTTTGTTGATTTTTATATCTATTCCATTAATGGCTTTTATTCCGTTTTTGTATGTTTTCCATACATCGTTCATTTCGATCACGTTTTACCACTTCCTACTTGCTAAATTCATGATGCAAACTTTTAGGATCTTGGTGTTTTATTTTAGCATTGTACTTTTTCTTGTGTCTTACTCTGAAGATATTATAACAAACAAATTCGATATTTTAAGACAAATTTTTATTACATTTCTGTTTCAAATAAACCCTAATCTGACATGTTTTGCAATAGTCGTTTAATAATGCTCTACAAACCCTTTGTTGAAAGCTTTTTTAACTCTCTGTAATCCAATGCTTATATGTACTAAAATAAAGAAAAAGCACATGCATTCACATGTGCTTTTTCTTTATTTCATACTTGCTAACCAACTTGCAAGATTCTCTGCTTCTTTACCCTCGACAAGGTTTGCTGGCATTTGGCCTTTCCCGTTTTTAACAATGTTCAAAATCTCATCTTTAGAAAGGCGTTCGCCTACCTTCGAAATATTCGGTCCTGCGCCGCCTTTTAAGTTCTCACCGTGACATTGCAAACATTGCTGTTCGTACGTTGCTTTAGCTGCTTCTTCATCATAATCTGCTGCTTGATCTGAGCTTTCTTCTGTTGATTCTTCTTCAGTCGATTCGTCATTAGAACCTTCATTCACCGCGCCCTCATCTGAGCTATTGCCTCCACAAGCTGCAAGTCCGATCGCTAGCACGAGTCCTAACAATACTGTTAGCCACTTTTTCAAAGTCACTCACCCCTGTAATCAAGTTAAGAATTGCTACTGTTACTATAACCTGCTTACTCTCTTTTAAAACCTTCACCAAGCACTTCTGTTGCATTGGAGACGATAACAAAAGCTTTTGGGTCTACACTTTTTACAAGTTGTTTCAACTTCGTCACTTCATTCTGAGTAACCACAACCATAAGAATCGGACGCTTATCGTTCGTATATCCACCTTGACCAGAAATTCTCGTGACACCTCGATCGATAACAGAAAAAATGCCTTCTCTAAGCTCTTCTTCTTTCTCGGAAATGATAAGCGCCATTTTTGAATACCCGAATCCAAGTTGGACAACATCGATTGTTTTTCCAGTTAGATACATGGCGATCAGCGCATACAGAGCTGACTCAAGACTAAACACAAAAGCAGATGCTGTTACAATCAGACCATCAATAATAAATACACACGTTCCAAGGGATAAACCTGAGAACTTGTTCACAATTTGTGCTGCAAGGTCAGTCCCTCCAGTGGATGCTTTTCCTCGGAAGACAATACCTAGACCAAGACCTACCCCAAGCCCGCCAAATAATGCACCTAGTAAAGGATCCGTTGTCGCAGCTTCTACATTTTCTGTTAGCTTTACGACAAAAGGAAGGAACAACGTCCCAGCAAGCGTTTTGGGGCCGTACTTTTTCCCCAAAAAAATTAATCCGCTAATAAACAATGGAATATTAAAAGCCCACTGAACGTAGGCGGGTTTCCAATCGAAGACCCCTTTAGTTATCGTACTAATTCCACTTACTCCACCAGACGCGATACTGTTCGGTAGTAGAAATAGATTAAAGGCGATGGCTACGATTGCGGAACCTATTAAGACACTAATGTATTCAAAGATTTGCCGTGAAAATGAATCGTTTCTTGCTGTAAACTTCGCTACTGTTGCCATCATGGTTTATTCCACTCACTTATTTAATAGTTTTCACACATATTTTGCTACTTTTCAGCAAAATCCTTCAGTAGTATATCACCGTACTAGGAGGGTGTAAACCGCACCATATCAGCGCGTTATCATATTGAAGCATCATTGATGTTGTAGCATGCCCTTAACGAAAAAAATAATCCCCTACCTATGTAGAGGATCATATATAAAGTGTTTATTCTTTGTCATTAAGGCGTGAACGAAGATATGCATCAATAAATGGATCAAGATCTCCATCCATAACAGCTTGCGTGTTACCAATCTCAACATTCGTCCGGTGATCTTTCACCATGCTATAAGGGTGGAAGACGTAAGAACGAATTTGGCTTCCCCATCCGATCTCTTTTTGTTCGCCTCGAATTTCATCGAGCTCCGCTTCTTGCTCTTCTAATTTTCGCTGATAAAGCTTTGCTTTCAGCATCTTCATAGCTTGATCACGGTTTTTTATTTGAGATCTTTCAGACTGACAGCTCACAACTACATTTGTTGGAAGGTGGGTAATACGAACCGCTGAATCGGTTGTATTTACGTGCTGTCCACCTGCACCACTAGCTCTGTAAGTGTCAATTTTCAAATCTTCCGTTCGAATGTCAATTTCGATCTCATCATTAAATTCTGGCATGATTTCACAAGAAACGAACGACGTGTGGCGACGACCACTCGAATCAAAAGGTGAGATTCGAACAAGTCGATGCACACCCTTTTCAGCTTTAAGGTATCCATATGCATTATGACCTTTGAAGTTCAACGTTACACTCTTCACACCAGCTTCATCACCTGGCAAATAATCAAGCGTTTCTACTTTAAAGCCCTTCTTCTCGCCATATCGTGTATACATACGAAGAAGCATTGAAGCCCAGTCTTGAGATTCCGTTCCACCAGCACCTGGGTGAAGCTCAAGAATCGCGTTATTTTTATCGTGTTCATCACTTAATAATAATGTTAGTTCAAATTCATTCAATGATTTTTTTAAATCTTTGATATCAACTTCAAGATCCTCAAATAGCTCCTGGTCATTCTCTTCCTTAACTAATTCATATGAAACCTCAAGGTTTTCATATTTCTCCTCAAGAGCATCAAATTCATGAACCATATCTTTTAATCCATTCGATTCGTTGATGACTTTTTGAGCCTCATTCTGATTATCCCAAAAACTAGGAACAGTCATTTCTAACTCAAGTTCATTGATACGGGCTCTTTTGTTTTCTAAGTCAAAGAGACCCCCTAAAATCATTTAATCTTGTTTCAATCGTGTTCAATTCACTGCGAATTTCATGCATTTCCATGTCGTACACCTCAAATAAATTATTTTAAACAGAACGAGCAGGTGTTCAAGAAGAACACCTGCCCGGCATCATTGAACTTTGCCGTGACACTGTTTATATTTCTTGCCACTACCACAAGGACACGGATCGTTCCTACCTATATCCTGCTTCTTCTTAGCTGGTTTAGGTTTTGATGACCCTTCTTCCTTTGGGTTCACCGCTTGCCCTTCAGCTACTTTTTCCCGTTTGAGATTGTTCTCAATCTGCGCTTTCATGATATAAGTGGCAACTTCTTCTTCAATTTCTGCTACCATATCTTCAAACATTTCATATCCTTCAAACTGATATTCACGCAGTGGGTCATTTTGACCGTACGCTCTCAGATGTATTCCCTGACGCAACTGATCCATCGCATCGATATGGTCCATCCATTTACGATCGACACTTCTAAGAAGAATAACTTTTTCGAACTCACGCATGCGCTCAGGTTCAAACTCTGCTTCTTTCTCATCATAGTTCACTTTCATTTTTTCAATTAAAAGCTCTACGATTTCTTCTTTGTCTAGACCTTTTATATCTTTAAGCGTTACTTGACCTTCCTGTAAGAAGATCCCTTTAGCATGATCAAGAATAGCCTGATGGTCCCATTCTTCCTGAATGTCCTCATCACCGGTATGAGCATCAACAATACGATGGATTACGGAATCGAGCATCTTTTCCACAATATTTCGGAGATTATCAGATTCTAACACTTCATCTCGCTGTGCATAGATGATCTCGCGCTGTTGTCTCATAACATCGTCATACTGCAATAGCTGTTTACGTGCATCGTAGTTATTACCTTCAACTCGTTTTTGAGCAGACTCAACGGCTCTTGATACAAGCTTCGATTCGATAGGCTGGTCTTCTTCCATACCAAGTCTATTCATCATGTTCATCATATTGTCTGAACCGAAACGACGCATCAATTCGTCTTCCATTGAAATATAGAATCTCGATTCACCCGGGTCACCTTGACGACCGGAACGTCCACGAAGCTGGTTATCGATACGTCTACTTTCATGACGTTCAGTACCGAGGATAAAGAGACCGCCTGCTTCTCTTACACCTTCACCTAGCTTGATATCTGTACCTCGACCCGCCATGTTGGTTGCAATTGTAACTGCTCCAGGCTGACCAGCTGATTCGATGATCTCAGCTTCTCGAGCATGGTTTTTCGCGTTCAAAATATTGTGCGGGATGCCGCGCTTCTTAAGGACCTGTGCAATCAATTCAGAAGTTTCAACTGCTACGGTTCCGACTAGCACTGGCTGTCCCTTCTTGTGTCTTTCTTCGATTTCTTTCGAAAGAGCTTGAAACTTTCCATTCATTGACTTGTACACAAGATCAGGATAATCCACACGAGCAATCGGCTTATTCGTCGGGATTGCAATAACGTTCATGTTGTAGATGTTTCTAAATTCCTCTTCCTCTGTCTTCGCTGTACCAGTCATACCAGATAGCTTCTCATACATTCGGAAATAGTTTTGGAATGTGATGGTAGCAAGCGTCATGCTCTCACGCTGAATCACTAGTCCTTCTTTTGCTTCGATAGCTTGATGAAGACCATCACTATAACGGCGACCTGCCATTAGGCGACCTGTGAAAGAATCTACGATTACAACTTCTTCATCTTGCACAACATAATCTGTATCACGCTGCATGATGAAATTAGCTTTCATCGCCTGGTTGATATGGTGGTTGAGCTGAACATGTTTGTAATCAAACAAGTTTTCAATCGAGAAGAAGTTCTCAGCTTTCGACATTCCTTCTTCTGTTAGTTGAACATTTTTAGTTTTTATATCGACGGTATAATCAGTTTCTTCATTTAATATGCGTACAAACTGATTTGCCTTGATATAGAGGGTAGCAGACTTTTCTGCATTCCCAGATATAATCAATGGCGTTCTAGCTTCATCAATTAAGACGGAGTCGACTTCATCAATGATGGAATAATGAAGAGGTTTTTGAACTTTTTCTTCCTTATAAAGCACCATGTTATCTCTTAGGTAATCGAATCCAAATTCATTATTCGTTCCATATGTGATATCAGCAGCATAAGCTTCTGCTTTTTCATCCTTAGATAAGCCACTGATATTAAGTCCCACTGTTAGACCAAGAAAATGATAGAGTTCACCCATTTCCTCAGCATCACGTCTCGCTAAATATTCGTTGACCGTAATAACATGAACACCTTTTCCTGATAACGCATTTAAATAAACTGGCATAGTCGCACTTAGCGTTTTACCTTCACCAGTTTTCATCTCTGCGATATTACCTTCATGTAAAGCAGCCGCACCCATAATCTGCACGGGGAATGGTCTCATTCCGAGTATGCGATCTGAGGCTTCACGTACTGTAGCAAAAACTTCTGGTAGCATTTTATCCAGCTTTTCACCTTTTTCAATACGCTCTCTATACTCATTTGTCTTCGCTTGTAATTCTTCATCGGACAAGCCTTTCATAGCTTCCGAATATGAATCGACTTGATCAGCAATTTTTTGTAGGCGTCCTATTTGACGCTCATTGCCGTTTGGAATAATTTTGCGTAATAAACCCTTCATAAAAACGCTCCTCTTTTATTATCAGTAGAGTGCTATCGTTTAAATTAATTCATTTTAGTTCTATGTATTCATTTTAACAATTCCTTGACGGGGGCACAAGAAAGTTAAAAACTGCCTCCCCATCATAAAGGGACAGAGGGTTACCCCTCTGCCCCATTGTTTATTTATGTTAATCTTGTTCAATTAAACCGTATTTTCCGTCTTTCCTGCGGTATACCACGTTTGTGTTTCCAGTAACCGCACTAGAGAATACGAAAAAGCTGTGTCCCAGCATATCCATTTGTAGGATTGCTTCTTCTACATCCATCGGTTTGAATGTGAATCGTTTCGTTTTAACGACTTGAAGTTCGTCTTCATCCTGATCAGCCTCAGCAACGCTTGTCATCGTTGGATTCAGTTCATCGCGGAACATATATTTTACGCTACCTTCCTGGCGGAATTTGCGATTCACTTTTGTTTTATGCTTCCGGATTTGTCTTTCAAGCTTCTCAACTACTAGATCAATTGCTGCGTACATATCCTGATGTTCTTCTTCTGCTCTTAGTAATAGGTTCGGCATCGGAATTGTTACTTCAATCATCTGCTGATCGTTGTAAACTTTCATATTTACATGAACATCAGAGTTAGGTGGAGTATCGAAATACCTTTCAAGTTTACTTACCTTCTTCTCAGTATAATCTCTCATTGCAGGTGTAACCTTAATGTTTTCACCACGGATGTTGAAATTCATCATGTGGCACTCCTCCTTCCATCTATAACTATATTATTCGTTATACCCTTTCTCTTTCCCTTCATAAACTTTCAAAAAAATAAGTTTTTTTAACGATAAATTAACAATATACCGTTTTTTTCGACAATAATTTACATTTTTTCCTTATACATGAACGGTTTATCCCCAAAATAAAAAGCCCTTAAAAGATAAGGGCTCATTCATTAGCAAGATTATTAAGATACTTTTTCTACGTTAGCAGCCTGAGGACCGCGAGCGCCTTCTACAATTTCAAACTCAACAGTCTGGCCTTCTTCTAGAGACTTAAACCCTTCACCACTGATTGCTGAAAAGTGAACGAATACATCGTCTCCATCTTCTCTCTCGATAAAACCGAATCCTTTTTCATTGTTAAACCATTTTACTTTTCCTTGCATGTTGTTCAACATTCCCTTCAAAAATCTTCATGGCGTAAGCCACACTTTCACTATACGCCCGCTCCCCTTACCTGTCAAAGGGATGTTTTTGTTGATTTGACACGAATGGAGGCGCTTTCTAAAAAACTTTTCGACAACCGGATTCAACCTCTACATAGTGTTAATGAATAGACCTCTTTTGCTCCATTACTAACTAACGAATGTGCCGCGTGATGAATTGTCGTTCCTGTTGTATAAAGATCATCGATAACGAGGAGCTTTTTCCCTGAAATGAGTGAATGATTTGTAACTTGAAACATCTGCTCTGATCGATTTATTCGCTCTGCTCTTGATTTTTTGCTTTGTTTTTCTTCATGTTGCGTTCTTACAAGACAATGTTTCAACGTTTGGGACTCTTTCTCTATCCAAATCTCACACTGATTGAATCCTCTTTCGTATAACCTTTCATTACTTAGTGGAATTGGAATCACCCCATCGATGAACTTATACGATTTCCTTATTTTTTTTACGAAGACACTATTGAATGCCCTCCCAGCTTCGGCATCGCCTCTATATTTATAACGAACAAGAATATGTTTTATAAAATCGTTATATTCGTAAAAAGAACGATTATGAACGAACGTGTTACTTTGATCCTTCCTCTTCCACTTTTGGCAATCTAAACACTTTTTTTCATGTATATAATCATGGTTTAGTTTTGCGAGAGGTCTTCCACACATTAGACAAATTTCCCCGGAAATAGGAGCAAGTTTCGACTTGCATTCTTCACAAATCTTCCACTCTTCTTCAAATATAGAGAACATCCCCCACGAAACACGATCAATTGTATCCCTACACCATAAACAGTTTCTCACTTGAGCCATCCTCTTCTCTCTGCCTCTATATTCATTTTCTTGATATGTCGTACAGCTAATACCATGTCATTTGTTTTACCGAAATGAAACAAAGCTATTTCCCCATCAGGATATTTTTCGCTTCTTCCTGCTCTGCCAGCGATTTGCACAAGTGCATTTTCCGTAAAAATTTCTGCTTCCGCACCTAAAACCCCGACCGAAACATTCTCTATTGTCACGCCTCTTTCTAATATTGTCGTAGTAAGAAGTAATGGATAGTGAGCCGCGCGAAAGTTTTTAACTTTTTCAACACGTTCAGGATCTTCGGAATGAACCGCTTCACAACTTACACCAACTGCTTCCAGTAAGTATTGAAGTTGTTCAATAAGTTTAATAGAAGGAACAAACAACATCACTGGCTTCTTATTATCAAATTGTATCTTTAACCACTGTATGAGGAGCTTCGGTACTTTTCCTTTTTGAATACTTTTTCTCCAGTTTCCAATCCACACGTATCTTGGAATCGGTAAAGGATGACGGTGGAAGCGAGCGGGAATTCGCACATGTGGTAACGATTGTTCATTCACTTGTTGGAGAATCTTTTTGGAAGGCGTTGCGGTGAGGTATATTAATGCCCCGCAATCTTTTCGAGCCTTTTGCACGGCATATTTAAGTGTAGCGTCATATTCAAATGGAAAAGCGTCTACTTCATCAATAATCATGACATCGAAGAAATTTTTGTAACGGACTAATTGATGTGTGGTGGAGATGATGAATGATGTTAAAGGGTCCGTACTTCCTGCATAAAGACCAGAAATATCTATGTTCGGAAAAACCTTACGTAAACGTGGGAGTAATTCAAGTACTACATCAGTTCTTGGTGTAGCAATACAAATCGTCTTGTTTTCTAAAATAGCAGCTTCAAGACCATTAAATAAAACTTCAGTTTTTCCGCTACCACATACTGCCCAAACCAGTAGTTTTTTATTTTCCTGTATGGTGAGCTTTACTAGATTAGAAGCTTCTTGTTGTCCTTCAGAAAGTTTTCCATTCCATTGTAAAGTTGTGGGTGGATGATAAGAGGTTGTGAGAGGAGAGTGATATAGGGGGGAGCATGCGCTGACTCGTCCCATCATGATGCATTGTCTACAGTAGCGACACGCATTATTTTTACATCTTGCACACGGATAGAACCCGAAGCCATCAATGCTTCCACACCTCATACAAGTAGGTTTTCTAGATATCATTTGAATTCCAGCTTCTATCTGAAGATATCCATTTACGTAGTGATCATGCAGTATTTCTATAGAAAAAGGAATTTCATCTATTAGGAGATGGCGGCCATTTAGGAGTATTAGGAGTTCATGTGAAGGGGTGTAATCTAGCGTTGTTGGTAGTGGTGCAAATAAATCGAAGTGATTGATCGGATAATAGGATTCAAGGTTGCCCTTTGTAATTCCCTCTGGTATAAGAACATTTCTATTGTTAATAGTGGAAGAAGTAAATCTCATAGATTTACTTCCTCTCGTATTAGCAGTCTCATGGACGATACCATCCGATTCCAATAGATCCTTCACCGAGATGAGACGCAATAACTGGACCAAAATAGCTGAGAACCACCTCTATATTAGAGTAGTCCGCTTCAAGTTTATCCTTCAGTTTTTCAGCTTCTTCTCTATTATTAGCATGGATGACAGTTAATTTAATAGGTTCTCCTTGCTTCGCGTCCTCTTCAACTAGTGACAGGATCTTATTTAATGCTTTCTTCTTTGTTCTAATTTTTTCGTATGGCACGATTTTTTTATTCTCAAATGTGAGCACCGGCTTTACTTGTAGCAAGTTTCCTACAAAAAGTTGAGCACCATTCAGGCGACCTCCTCTATGGAGATGACTTAAATCATCTACCACAAAGTATGCAGGCATACCCTTTTCTTTCATTGATGTAAGTCTTTGTAGAATCGCAGCTCCATTATGTCCCTCTTGAGCCATACGAGCAGCTTCGAGAACATAGAATCCTTGCATCATACAACTGATTTCTGAGTCAAAGACATGGACATCTATTCCTTCGACCATTTCCCCAGCTGAGTGTGCCGATTGAAATGTACCACTGATTCCACTTGAAAGAGTAATCGTAATGACCTCTTTGTGATCCTCCGAAAGTTTCTCGTACGCTTCTACAAAACTTCCTATAGCAGGCTGAGACGTTTTGGGTAAGTCTTCATCATTACGAATTTGGTCAAAAAACTCTTCTGCTTTTATTTCTTTTTCTTCAAGATATGATTCATTCCCAAAAATTACGCTGAGAGGAACCATCGTAATATTATATTCATCCAGGAGTTCACCTGGGATGTATGCGGTGCTATCTGTAACAACAGCAACAGTTTTCATAATAACGCCTCTCTTCATGATACTTTTGTTAGATTGCAGCTAAGCTAATCATAGAATACTTTTTGTAGTGTGCCAACAGATCTAAGCAATGTTTTCATAATATTTGTCAACCACAAATGCCATATTTTTTAATGTAATTGTCGAAAAATGAATCTTTTAGTAAAATAGACCACTATTCTGTTACAACATTGTAATCTCATGTTCATCGCACTGTTATCTCTATCCTGTAAACTAGCAATCGTAAAGAAAAATAAAATGTTTAATATATTACTTCAGGGGGAATTATATAATGTTTAAGAAAGTTGTTATCACTACTACGATTGCTGGGTCACTTTTATTAGCACCAAACGTAAGCGAAGCTGCACTTGGTGATCAAACACTTTACAATGGCATGAAGCACTCTGACGTAACTGAACTTCAAAATCTACTAGATAGCAAAGGCTATTTTAACTACCATACAGCAACAGGATATTTTGGATCAATCACAGAATCTGGCGTACGTAGCTTTCAACGCAGTGCAGGAATTACAGTTGACGGAGTCGTTGGACCACAAACTGTAAAAGCACTTAACGGAGCTTCAGTACAAGCAACTAGCCAATCTACTTCTTCTAATTATTCAGGAACAGTTCGTTACGGAGATCGTGGACAACAAGTTTCTAACCTACAAAGCCAGTTAAAGAATAAAGGCTTCTATAACTATTCAGTAGATGGTGTTTTCGGACCTGTCACTAGAAACGCAGTTATGGATTTCCAAAGCTCTAACGGCTTGACTGTCGATGGAATCGCTGGACCACAGACATTTGGAGCACTTTCTGGTGCATCAACGTCTACTTCCTCATCATCGAACACAAGCACAGAAACAGCTAGCACATCTGTAGTACCAATTGCAAAACAATACATAGGCGTTCCTTATGTTTGGGGTGGATCTACTCCATCTGGATTTGACTGCAGTGGCTTCCTACAATACGCATTCAACAAAGCTGGTGAATCACTACCTCGTACAGTAGCAAGCATGTGGAATGCTACAAGCAGTGTTTCATCTCCATCAGTAGGAGATTTAGTATTCTTTGAAACATACAAAGCTGGCCCATCTCACGCTGGTATTTACCTTGGAAACGGCAAGTTTATCCACGCTTCTTCTTCTTACGGAGTAACGATCAGCAGCATGGATAACTCTTACTGGGCACCACGTTACCTAGGTGCGAAAGAAGTATAAACCATATATTAATGAAGGAACTCCTTTTATAGGAGTTCCTTTTTTGTTGATGGTATGAAACTAGTAAACTCGAAATCCTGCACAAAAAAAGATGCGCATCAGCGCACCTTTACCCAACCTTTTTTAATCGCTTCTACAACCGCTTGCGTACGATCGTTTACATTCATTTTTTGGAGAATGTTTGAAACGTGGTTTTTAACTGTCTTTTCACTTATGAAAAGCTCTTCACCAATCGAACGATTGCTTTTACCATCCGTTAATAACTGGAGAACTTCACACTCTCTACGTGTTAAAATATGAAGCGGTTTGCGATATTCAACTTCTTTAAAACCAATCTGAGCAGTTGTTTTTTTACCTTCTGTTGCAAGTCTTCTATATTCATCTACCAAATTGTGCGTCACTTTCGGATGAATATAAGCTCCACCAGAAGCTACAACTTTAACAGCTTCTACAAGAGAATTCGCATCCATTTCTTTAAGAAGGTAACCAGCAGCTCCAGTCTTCACAGCGTGAGTAACGTATGTTTCATCATCATGAATTGAAAGAATAATAACCTTTGTATCTGGTACTTGTTCAATTAACTGTCTAGTCGCTTCCACACCATTTACGTGAGGCATATTGATGTCCATTAGCACAACGTCCGGCTTATGGTCCTCAACAAGGCGAAGTGCGTCTCCACCGTCATCACCTTCAGCGATTACTTCAAAATCATCTTCCATATCCAAAATTCGTTTTACACCTTCACGAAATAATCGATGATCATCTATGATAACAATTTTTGTTAAAGCTTTTGCTGTATACATATCTTACACGCCCTCCTGTTCATGTATCGGGATTCTTATCAAAATATATGTACCCTTTTTTGGCGTCGAATCAACTTTAATCGTACCATTTAATAAGCCGACTCGTTCTTTCATTCCTAACAACCCAAAAGATTGATCTTTACGCACATTAACATCGAAACCAATTCCATTATCTTGAATCGTTACCACAATCTTATCACCATCTAGATTCAGGTCAACATGTATTTTGCTAGCTTCTGCATGTTTAATTGCATTTTGGACGGCTTCTTGCACGAGGCGGAAGATTGCAGCTTCTAATCGGACGTGCATGCGTTGTATTCCTTCATAGTATTCGAAAGTAATCGACGCATTTGATCGTTCATCAACTCGATTTAAATATTTTAACAATGTGGGAATAAGACCAAGATCATCGAGAGCCATCGGACGAAGATCATAGATTAACCTTCTTACCTCAGATAATGCGTCCTCAATTAAACTCCGCATATCTTTTATCTCTTTAAATGCTTCATCTTTTCCCTTTTTCTCGTAAATTCGTTCTATTAACTGTGACCTTAACAATACGTTCGCAAGTACTTGGGCTGGTCCGTCATGAATTTCCCGTGAGAGACGTTTTCTTTCCTCTTCTTGAGCTTCAATAATACGTAGACCATACTCTTGTTTTCTTTTGGCATCTTCTATAGCTTCACCATATTGCCTAAGCTCTCCACCTAAAAAGCTAAGAACTGTAGAAATTTGACTCATGAATGATTCAGCTTTATCAGATGTTTTCCTTACTGATGAGATCCTGTTTTCTATGCTGGCGATGTGATCTTTCAACCTAGTTTCTTTCTCTAAACTTATGGAGAGTTTAATTTGTGCTTCTGATGCCTGCTCATAGGCCCTTCTGATAACTGGCTCTCCATAATTATGAAAGTTCTTACTGATTTTCACAAGCTCAGCTCTAGCGATTCGATCTTCATGGAGCCTAGTTTCTCTCAATTTCTGAACTGTGTTGAGTTCTTCTTTTAAAAGTAGAAGTTGCTCATTTAGCTCTTGATATTCCTCATGAGAGTGCTCTCCAATTTCGAAAAGCTTTGATTTGCTTGTGTTTATGCTTTCCATCGTTTTATCCAGGATAGCATCGAGCGCGTTTGGATCTAACTTTTGAAAACTCAAGCTTACTCCTCCATTTCTTTAGGAGACGGACGTCGAGAAAAGATAGTCCAAAAGTACTTCTTTTACAAAATTCGTATCGGACCGCCTGTTTATGTCATTAGGAATAATATTTGATGGATTAATTTAGGACACTTATAATGAATATGTCTAAATCGAGGTGTTTCCAAGCCATATTAGTATTCTTTATCTTGATACTATTCGATAATAAAGAACAAATCCCCTTCCAACCAAAAAATTGTAAGGGATTATGGAGGTAATAATTTTGCTTAACTCTTATTTAACCGTGAAAGGTGAAGGAGAATATGAGATGGTTATTCAGAAATCTCGCTTCATCGCACATGTAAAAAGGACAACCACTGAAGAAGAAGCCCAAGCGTTCATCCAACATATCAAAAAAACCCACAACAACGCTACCCATAATTGTTCAGCATACTTAATTGGCGAGCAGGACAACATCCAAAAAGCTAACGATGATGGAGAACCTTCCGGAACGGCAGGAGTCCCGATGTTAGAGGTCTTAAAAAAGAAACAACTGAAAGATACTACCGTCGTAGTTACCCGATACTTTGGGGGGATTAAACTAGGTGCGGGTGGGCTAATCCGTGCATACGGTCAAACGGTTTCAGAAGGTATAAATGCTACGGGTATAGTTGAACGAAAGCTTATGACGGAGATACAGACAAATATCTACTATACTTTGCTTGGAAAAGTCGAAAACGAAATCCGTTCTTCGAATTATATACTGAAGAAAATAAATTATTTAGAAAATGTTCAGGTAATCGTTATTGTAGAGCGAGGTGAAGAAGAATCTTTCATAGAGTGGATGACGAACTTAACAAGCGGTAAAGGCACAATCAGTGTGCATAACCAACTATATATTGAAGTTAATTTTCCTTCATAAGACGTAGAACTATCGTAAAATAATTTAATAAAACACATTCCCTATCTTCCCAGTATTTTGATATCATTATGGAGTATGTGTTTTTTTGTCGAAGCATATAACTAAGTTATCAAGAAAGAGCATGACAAAGTTTTCATTTTCATAAAGAGGGAAATGTTATGTGAATGCATAGTAAAGTAGGTGAAAAACATGCCATCATGGCTTGACCTTAGCATCGCTTTTTTTATAGCTCTCCTAACAACTATAGCTGTTACGCCGTTAGTGATGAAATTAGCTATAAAAATGGGTGTTGTTGATCAGCCTAATAATCGAAAAGTACACAAAAAATTAATGCCAAGACTTGGCGGTTTAGCATTTGTAATTGGATTTTTTGCAGGATATCTTTATCTATCACAATTTTTGGATACTCCGTTAAGAATTGTTCTTGGAGCAATGATTATTATCATTGTTGGTATCCTTGATGATAAATATACCTTAAGTGCAAAAGTTAAATTTATTGCTCAAATTGCCGCTGCCCTACTTGTAGTTAGTACTGGCTTAACGATTGATTTTGTTGCTCTTCCGTTTATTGGTAAAATCGAATTTGGCATTGCAAGCTACGCAGTGACGGTATTTTGGATCGTCGGAGTCACGAATGCAATTAATTTAATCGATGGATTAGATGGACTAGCTGCAGGAGTATCGACAATTGCGCTTACATCCATCTTCACTGTTGCAGTATTGAATAATAATATATTTGTCGCTGGAATCGCCATCATCTTAATCGGGGGTACGTTAGGATTTCTGATCTTTAACTTCCATCCCGCGAAAATATTCATGGGTGACACTGGAGCACTATTCTTAGGTTACATGATCGCTGTACTTTCCGTAATCGGTTTCTTTAAAAGTGTCGCGATCTTCAGTTTTGTTTTACCAGTACTCATTCTCGCTGTACCTATTTTTGACACGTTTTTTGCAATTATTAGAAGGATTAAGAACAAACAGCAAATCTCAGCACCAGATAAATTTCACTTGCATCATAACCTTCTTGCATTAGGTTTTGGACATCGTGGGACAGTACTGATTATATATTTAATGAGCTTACTGTTTGGATTATCGGCTGTAGTGTTTACCTCCTCTATAGTGTGGGGAACATTATTTATTGTTGGTATTATATTGTTTGCTATGCAATTTACTTCTGAAGTTTTAGGATGGCTTAAAGAGAAGCCCACGCCTATCCTAAGTACAATCAAAAAATTATTAGCGTTAATACAATAAAAAACACTATGTGAATTGTTCAGCTTGTAAAGGAATACTATGTTCTTTTACAAGCTTTTTTGTGAATTGAAGTAAAAAAGCAGGTTGTCGAGAATGTTTCGACAACCTGCTTTTATTACTATTTTTCTTGTCTCAAGAACTCAGGCAAAATAAGAATAAACATACTAATAATTACACCAACCAGAAAACCAAATACTGCTCTTTTTATAGGATCGCCTAATTGGTCTTTTATAGTAACTGGTTCATTGACAATCGTGTCACGCATATTAAGAATATTTAATTGTAGTTCATAAATAAATTCTTGTTTCTTAACTGCCGATTCTGGACTATCGGGTAAGGACTCAAGCTTATTTATTTTTTCTTGGAAAAAGTTTTTTCTTTCCTGTTTTATCTCATCACTTTCTTTAATAAATGCTTCTGCTACATCAGACAATCCCGCCTCTACCGTAGCAGAATCCTTACCAACCAACTGGAGCGTCAAGATTTTTCCTGGTTTTTCACCTATGGTTAAATCTTTAGATAAATCTTCAGGAGACATTGATAAACCATACTTGTCATCCAAAATTTTCAAATAAGCTTCATTGGACAAGAAGTCTTTAACCGTGCGGGGCTCAGTCATTCTATCGTATTCATAATTTCCAAGTGCTATCTCTGAATAAGCCGTGTATGTTTTTGGGGTATTCATCTCTAATACATATGAAATCCCCGCAGTTAGGATAGGAATTAATAATATTACCCAAAAAAACTTTTTAAACCTATTCAAGACTCTTTTCAAGTTATTTTTCATTTAAGACTTACCTCCTGTTATGGGCGTACTAGCATGACTATATCGAGTTGAATAATAAACAATAAATCCAATTGAAAATGAGAACAACATCCAATGATAATTTAAAGTTAAAACAGAACTAGGACTTATGCTTGCAAGAGAAAATACAAGTAAGCTTGTTGTTAATGCCTCACTTATCATACTTACATTATCATCATATTTCTTTCTAGAAATGTTAAAAAGAATATACAATACACTTATATAAAGTGCTAAATAACCAGAAATAATAATAGCGCCATAGTTAACCATTATTTCTGCCCACCAATTATGAACATTTGAAAAGATGTCTATTGGGTAGATGGCATGATTTTTTAAATAATACTGTGCGTTTCCTGCACCCACACCTAAACCGTAAGATTCTTCAAAATAAGCATAAACATTTTTTAAAATATTGGTTCGAACATCAATTGAACCACCATTATTAGTTGCAAAAACTTCAGATTTTATTTTATCTAGCACCGCTATAACTCTTGAGTAAAATAAAGTACCTATCAAGAGAACTCCTACACCACTCATTGTGAAGATAATTGTCTTCAACTTTTTTCCGCCATATAGAAGCAGCCACACTCCAAATCCTAACAAGATTGATATATAATTTGCCCTAGAAGAAGTAACGTAAATAATATAAATAGAACCTAGGACTACCCCTACTCCCAATAGTTTCACAAACCAATTCTTCTGATATTTAATTAAACTTACAACAAAAAACAAACTTATCGAAAGATAGCTCGCGTAGTCATTTTCATTACCGAACACTGCAGTAGGTACACTTTGCATATATTTTGCTAAATCATTAATTCTCGATACACTCAAATGATTTTGGGTCAGATGGTTCCAAAAGCCCAACACTAAAAGTAAAACTAACATCACGATCCAAATATAGAAGAACATTAAGTAATTCTTTAATTTTGTGAATAGGAAAGAAATAATAAATACAAGCGATATTCCAGTGCTTAAGTAAAAAAGATTTTTTATACCTAAGATTAAAGATTTTGCCCATATTAATGAAGCAATTGCGAATAATATCCAAGCTATCATAAATATAAATATGGATTTATATGGTATTTGACGCCATTCTATTATATCTTTTTTCTTATACAAGTAAAGAAAAAACATGGGAACCACTACTAAATACAATGCTCTAAAGGGAAACATGGATATAGGTCCAAGCTTAAATGTGAGAGCCGGCCCAATAAACGAAGCTGCTATTAGTAAATATAGTAGTAGTTCATGTAACTTAACTTTTCTTCTCGCTATTTTTAAAATCTTCAATGTAACCACACATGCGGGGATACTCATAACTAGAGCACCTAAAGCAACTTTATCATTCAAACCTGTAAGCACAGGTACTATAGAAATGCTAATTAATATAGCAGCAATAAAGGCAATTAAAATTTGTATATAGATATTCTTTAAAAGATTGGTGATGATTTCCACAAAATTTCAACTCCTACAATATTTTCACTCATCCTTTTGGTACGAAACCTCCCTATCTCATTATTGCCATAATAAATTATTCCATTTAAGCTATTGTATTTCAATATCATTTTGTCGAAATTTACATGTAAAAGTATTCGCAAATTCGTTGCATCTTCTGATGTTTCTGTTATGATTATTTAAGATTGTATACTAATAAGTAGGTGAAGGAAAATGTTTACAATATCACAACTGATCATTGGTTTCTTATTATCATTCTTTGTATCCATCCTCGCTACTCCATTCGTGAAAAAGTTCGCTATCAAAATTGGGGCTGTGGATCAGCCTGATCATAGAAAAGTCCATAAGGCGGTTATGCCGAGACTTGGGGGAGCAGCAATCGTAATAGGAAGTAGCGTTGGCTTTCTTTACCTGTCTCCATATTCTTCTTATATGTCTAATATTCTAGTGGGCGCTGCTATTATTCTAGTAATAGGTTTTCTTGATGATAAATACACATTATCTGCAGGAATAAAGATGGTAGCGCAGCTAGCAGCAGCTATCATCGTAGTTCAATCCGGACTAAAAATTGATTTTATCGCTCTACCTTTTGAAGGAATACTAGATTTAGGTCCTTTCGGGTATATCGTCACTGTTCTTTGGATCGTAGGGATTACCAATGCGATAAATCTAATAGATGGTTTAGATGGCTTGGCGGGAGGGATCTCAACAATAGCATTCTCTTCAATGCTAATCATGGCAATTTTCAACGGGAATCTTCTAGTAGTCTCTTTAACTCTTGTATTGATAGGAAGCACGCTAGGATTTCTAGTATTTAATTTTCATCCAGCTAAGATTTTCATGGGTGATACAGGTGCTCTCTTTCTGGGATACGCCATATCAATCGTATCGTTGATGGGCTTCTTCAAAAGTGTAACTTTATTTAGTTTCATTATTCCTGTAATTATTCTTGCAGTGCCTATTTTTGATACTTTCTTCGCTATTCTGAGACGTATTATTACCAAGAAGAAAATCTCTGATCCGGATAAATCACATCTTCATCACTGTCTTATTTCTATGGGGTTTAGCCATAAATCAACAGTATTAATTATTTACGGTTTAGCTACACTATTTGGCTTATCAGCAGTAGTTTTTTCTAATGCTACTCTTTGGGGGTCTTTTATCATCTTAGGATTAATTCTTATTTTCATTCAATTAACAGCAGAAATAGTAGGATTAATCGGCGATAAAGATAAAAAACCTTTAATTAACACTACTAAAAGAATTTTAGCTATTGGACTATCTACTAAAAAATAACTTAAAATGAAATAATTATATATAAATAGATAATACAAAAGTGATGATCCCAAACTCAGAAAAAGCCTTTGTTTAATTACAAAGGCTTTTTTATTTAACCTAACGTCTAAAATGTTCCCTCAAACGATTATAATTTAAGTAGCTCCTCTTTATATTTTAATACGTTCTTGTAAGTGGCTATGGTGTTTCTATGGTCCCTGTGCGCAACTAGTTCTTTCTTATAATTATAGTACTTTTCATTATCACTAAAGTTTTGATTTACGAAATTAGTAAATGATTTGAAATCAGTTTTAATAAAAACTTCAGCCATACTGTCCCTGTCGATTACCAAACCGTTAAGACGATTCATAATGGGCAAGAAGTAGAATTTATTAGTTTGTGATTTATAGTTTTTCAGCAACTTTTTCTTGATATCAAATTCTCTTGTAATGTTCAGTATAATTGTTGAGTATATAGGTGATATTGGACTTTGCACTTCGTACATCATCAGTGTAATATCTTTGACTAATTCTTCATCTTTTGCATAGAGCTCATAGAGCTTTTTACTTGTTGCATAGTGGTCAACATGTGTATCTATAATTGAAGGGAAAAAGATGGTGTCAATACTATTTGATTGAATTAATTCTTTTAGATCGCAATGGATATCGGTTGTTAATAATTCTGAATCTCTTGCTTCCAAAAAATATAGATTGGTCTTAGGTAATCCCAGATTGTCAGCTACAGCAAATGCTTCTTTTTTTCGTTCTTCAATTATTTCTTCTTCCTTTAAACCAGGAGTACCTTTACCTTGTCCATTAGTCAAATAGGCTATATGTACATCCTTACCTTCCCTCAAATATTGTACGATAGCTCCGCCACATCCGATTATATCGTCATCAACATGTGGAGCTAAGACGAGAATCTTATTACCAGAAAGCTTTGAAACAACTTGATTTCTTTCTATAATTTCCTCTTTGTTCTCTTCAATAATTGTTCTCATGAACTTCTTGTTTTCTCTCGTATGCATGGTTAATACTAGTGGTTTTATGAAACGTTTTATTAATGAAATCATATTAATTGCCTCCCCAAAGTTTATGCGGTGTCTGCATCGCCAGCACTAATAAACCACACTTCATTTTCAGCTCTTTTTTCACCTACATTCTTTATTGCAAATCTTAGAGCGTTTTTTCTCCTAAAAGAGCCTATCGAGTTAGTAGTGTTATCATTGGAGAATTTCGTTTCCCATACTTTAACTACATCAAAATGGGTTCTTCTGAGATAGCTGATTAAATGTTGGAACACAACTTTTTTATTTTCGTTTTCATGGATTATACTTTCAAGTATAGTTCCAGTTGTTCTCTGTGCATTGGCGTCTCTTCTAATTACAAATAACGCCATTATTTTATTGTCTTTTCTAAATTCTAATTTCACGTAATCGCTATTTGGCTTTTCGTGATACTTCCAATTCAAATACTCAGCGCTTCTTTTTTGATGTGTTTTATGTCTTAAAGTGGAAAATATAAAACTCTCATGATGCTTATTAAAAATATCTAATTCTGTAATGCTAAATTTTGTTGAATTATTTCTCTTTGCTAAAATGCCATCAAGGATAGAAAGGGGCCATGTCAAGCCTGGTATATTCGGAGCAAATGGTTTATATCTCAAAACTTTAATTTTTATTGATATAGGAGAAACCTCTTCCCAACCTATTTTCTGCAACGCAGGAAATGAATTTCCATTTGGGAACGTGATAATCCACTTGACGTCCAATTTTTCTATTACATCAATAGCTAATATATTTAGGTTTTTGTATATACCCCTGCCTCTGTAGTCTGAATCCACCATTGAATCTACGGATTGAGCTCCTTTTATAGTCTCACCATTGCACATTATATCAGTAAGTAAAATAACTCTAGCAGCCACCATATCACCTTCACTATTAAAAGCACAGAAAATATATGCTGGGTTACTTTCACTACGAAATTTCCAATCAAAGTATTGTTTAGAAATGTTCTTTTTAAATACTTTTAAATATAATTTCACGTATTCTGTAAAATCACTGTCTTTATAAAGGCGATAAATAATATCTGAATTACTCACTACCCCCATCATCTACCTTTCTTTCTAAATCTATTCAGTATTAAAGATACATCGTCTTTAATAACTTTTAAGAATATTAGGGCTACAAAATAAACAAGTAAACCAACAATAATTTGTACAAACAGCAATAACGGAACATTAGATATAGGAAGGAAATTAACTCCGTAAACACATATCCCCATTATAGTGGCCGCTGTTATTATTTTAATATGAGAGAATGTAAATTTGATTTTTAAATTAGATAAGTGATTAGTTTTGTAATAGGATAGGATAAAATAGACGAAATAGGCTATTAGCGTTGCCCAAGCGGCTCCAATATAACCGTATATAGGAATTAGAATCAAATTAAATACTATGTTAGTAATTGCGGCTACAAGTGATATATTTGCTATTTCTTTACTCTTTTTAACAAGCTCCAAACTTTTGTTAAGGTATTGTCTTACACCAAGAAACAAGAATCCGAACGTGACAATTGGTATGATTATATATCCAGCTTTAAAATCATTTTTAATAAATAGTGAAGTGATATTATTAGAAACAACTGAAAGTCCCACAACTGCAGGTAATATCATAAGGAAAAAGTATTTAAAAATAGTGTTAAGTGTATAGTTAACTTCTGTTTCTGTATTATTGCGATGTTTACGGAACAAGATTGGCTCAGCTGTAGACATAAAAATTGTTATTAATGGCATCATTATTTGCTGTGCGAAAGAATAATTGATCGAATATATACCTACTTCACTACTGTCTCGTAAGAACTTTAGCATATATCGATCTGATAAAGTTAACAGCCAATGAACTCCCAATATTAATATAAATGGAAAACCATAATTAAAATATTCTTTAATTAAATTAAAGTCAAGGTTATCAAATTTATACAGCCTTAACTTTTTCTTTTCTTTAATAACTACTACAAGTGAATAAATAATATCTGAAACAATCGTTGCGATAAGAATAGCAGCGATACTTAAATCAAAATTCTTAAGCAAATATATAAATAATAAAAACCTAATTAATATTGTTAATGTAGTTAAGACAGTTGCAAATTTCGCTTTACGATTAGCTCTTAAATACGAAAAGAAAAAGGAATGAAGGTTCGCTGAAAATAATAACACGATTGTTAACCATAAATACTTACTTGGAATAATCTCATCTATTATGCCAAAATAGCTTAGTACAAATAATATTATTGAAATAAGTGTTACTAATGCCGTTAAAGCAATTATTGACACTATTATTAACTGTTGTTCTTTAGTATCCTCTTCGTCATTTGTATAATAGCGAATAAAGGCCACATTAATCCAGTTAACTGAAAGTATTCCTAGAAATCCAGCTGAAGCATTAATTAGACTATATTGACCATATTCAGCGGTGGTGAAATTACTAGTGAAGATAGGAACGAGAAGAAAACCTATAATCATTGGAACTATATATGTGATAGCATAATACACAAGATCGTGCCCAAAGGACTGCTCTCTTTTACTCATAATTGAAACTCCTTAACAACAAAATTACTGAGTCTTCAGTAAACAACATATTCTTCATAAAAACACATCTAAGGAATTATTCCTCAGATGTGTTCTCATGATTCAAATGATTTTTGAGAATCTGCTCTATTTCATTTACATTATCTTCATATGGTTCAAAATAGTATATTCCATTTATACGAGCGTCTTCCCCATTGAACTTGAGGTTTTCAATATTTGCGGAATTTAGATCCGCAAAATTTTTCTTTAAAGAAACTAAATCTAATGCAGTTAAGTTGGTTTGAATATTCTCACCTAAGTGGTCCGCTATATCATCTAATTTAAATAGGCCAGAAACAGACAATGTTTTGTCTAATGCAGCATCAATAACTTGTCGTTGCCGGTCACTTCGACCAAAATCACTATCAAACCTTCGCATACGTACGTATGCTAGCGCTTCTTCACCGTCTAATTTCATCGGACCTTCCGTAAATTGGATTTTTTTTCGGTTTACTTCGTCACTGTACTCCCAAAAATCAAACGGCACGTCCACTTCTACACCATTAATTTCATTGATTATATCTTTAAACCCCTGAAAATTCACCTTAGCATAATAATCAATAGGAATATCTAAGAAATTTTCTATCGTGTCAATTGTCATATCAGGTCCACCAAAGGCATGGGCATGGTTGATTTTATCCATTTTTCCCCTACCAACAATTTCAACTCTGGTATCACGAGGAATGCTAACCATCTTGGCAGTTTTTTTCTTAGGGTCAATCGTTAATAATATTAAGGTATCTGTACGGCCATGGTCGCCACCTGTAGAATAGTCCTCAACGCCCATTAGCAAGATCGAGAAAGGATCTTCACTTATTTTAACCGCTTCTCCACGTAGTTCTGATTGATTACCACGCTCTAATTCATTAAAAGTTTTCTTAGATGCTTGATATCCTTGAAATGCAACATAAGCACCATAACCAACAACTAATAAAACGATTAGAGAAATTAACAAAATAATTTTTCGTAGAATTGAGCGTTTTCTTCTTCGCCTAATACGCGACTTGTTGTTTGCCAAACATAACGCCTCTTTTCAATTCAAAAGCTCTACATTAGATATATTATAGGAAAGCTTCTCATTGATTTTTAAGTAGTTGAGTTTCTGGAACTTTTCTAACTGGCTTTGCAGGAGATCCAATTACAAGCATTTCTGCTTCCACATCTTTCGTGACAACACTCCCGGCAGCGACGGTGCCATCTTTTTCAATAGTCTTTCCAGGAAGGATCGTAGCATTTGCACCTATTCTTCCCCCATCATGGATCGTTACTCCTTTGAAATGGTCATATCTTTCTGACGATCTTGCCAAGTAATTATCGTTTGTTGTTACTACATAAGGTGCTACAAATACATAATTACCCAGTTCAGAATATGCAGTTATATATGAGTTAGTCTCCAACTTACATTTAACACCTATTTTACAATCATTTTCAACCGCTACTCCGCGTCCAACAATCGTTTTTTCACCGATTGTAACACGCTCACGAATTGTAGCAAGGTCTGCAACAAATACATCTTCACCTAATTCCGCATTTGCGTAAATAATAGAGGAGGTACCGATTGTACAGCCAGAACCTATCTTAGCCGGGGGGAGATTCTTGACCTCTGGAAGTATAGAATTTTTAGCACGAGCCGGTTGCTTACCAATTATTGCATTGTCTTGAACCATAACTCCATTACCAAAATGCACTCCATCATATATTATTACATTGTTTCCTAATGAAACATTCTCCCCAAAAGTTACGTTTTCTCCAATAACAACATTCTGACCTACTTGTATGGGTTGCATAAATTAAGCTTCTCCTTCCCTGTTCTTTTCAAAAAAGCTTTTCATTGTCTCTATAACAAATTCTTGCTGTTCTTTCTTCAATTCTGGAAACATAGGAAGCGAAAGAGCTTCTCCACATGCCTTTTCTGTATGAGGAAGGTCTCCTTCTTTATATCCAAGATTTGAAAATACTGGCTGAAGGTGTAAAGGCTTAGGATAATAAATCATTGTAGCTATACCATGTTCTTTTAGAAATGCCTGAAGCTTGTCCCGTTCTGGCACACGGATAGTGTATTGATGGAAGATGTGGTAATTATGTTCTTCAACAAAAGGAGTCACAACTTCCTCTTTTAGGTGCTTGTTAATCAATTCTGTATAATACTCAGCATTTTGGATTCTTTTCTTATTCCAATCAGTAAGGTGTGGGAATTTAACATTTAATATTGCAGCTTGCAGTTCGTCCAACCGACTGTTATAACCTAATACATGGTGATAATATTTAGGTTTACTACCATGTACTCTGATAACCCGCATTTTTTCAGCAACTTCATCATCGCTTGTGATGATCATACCTGCATCCCCATATGCTCCTAAATTCTTTGTTGGAAAAAAGCTGTACGTTGCAGTAGTACCAAGTTCTCCTACTTTCTTTCCTTTGTATTCAGCACCAATTGATTGCGCCGCATCTTCAATGATAGCAAGATTATGCTTTTCTGCTATCTCTTTGAGTGCATCCATATCAGCCATCTGTCCGTATAAGTGAACAGGAATAATAGCCTTTGTTTTATCTGTGACAGCTTGGGCTACAGCAGAAGGATCGATATTATATGTTTTAGGATCAATGTCAACAAATACAGGGGTAGCACCCGCTCGTGCTATTGCACCTGCTGTAGCGAAAAAAGTAAATGCTGGACAAATTACCTCGTCACCTTCTTCAACTCCACATCCTAATAAGGAGATATGAAGTGCATCACTACCATTTGCCACACCAACGCTGTGAGTAGCATTACTAAACTCAGCTACATCTTGTTCAAGTTTTTTTACATTATCACCAAGGATAAATCTCGAACTAGACATTACTTCCTCTAAAGCTACTCCAATCTCACCTTTTAATGATTTATATTGTTCTGTTAAATCAAGCATAGGTACTTTCATAAGTTAAACCTTCTTTCGATAATTTTTAGATATTTTGATATATATCAATTAGTGTTTCACTTTCTTTTTCCCAATTGTACTTTTGTTCGATTGCTTCTCTTCCATTCTTACCCATTTCTTGAGCCTTTTGAGGATTGTTTGTTATCCACTCAATCGCCTTAGCAATTTCATCCGGATTTAATGGGTCGACGCAAAGTCCGCAATCATTACCTTTTATTATATCTTCCCAGAGCTTAAAGTTAGATCCGATAACAGGAATTCCTGCTGACATATACTCGAACATTTTATTAGGCTGTGCATTAATGTGGTTAGGGAGTGGATGGTATAAAACCAACCCAGCAAGAGATTCAGACATAACACTCGCAACCGTCTCTCGGTCTACAAACCCCATATCCCGTACATTCTTCCACCCAATATTTTCTTCAAGATCTTGTCTCAATGCTACAGGCGCTATATTCCCGCCTAATATAAGGAGAGAATCCGTTTTGCCTATAGCTTCTACCATTTCGCTTGCAGCTCTAACTTTTGTAATTCCACCAATGAAACACACCGCAGATTTTTTCTGATTCCAATCTGAATCATCCATATACAGTTCGCTTAGGATAGGATAATTGTTTACATTATAGGCGTTTGAACCTATACGTTTGAATCTTTCACATATATATGGAGTAGCGGTTATGACTGCATCAAACTTTTTAGCAGCATAGTGTTCGTATCTTTCAAACACAACGCTGATACTCTTTCGAAGATACTTAGGAATCCACTGCTTTTCTAAGATCTGTCTTGGTACGTCTTCATGTATATCATGAACTACTTTTTTTCCTTTTCGCTTTAATTTAAGGCCTATTGGAATAAGTTCGGGATCATGAAAATGATAGATGTCTGCGTCTACTTTTAACGCGGCTTCATATACTTTTTTGGTTGTATTTACCATTCTATTTCTTTCATTAGTTGCTTCAGAAGCCACTCCAATAATATTAACTCCATCTTTTACAAAAGAAGTCGTATTTGGAACTACATATGAAACATCATATCCAGCTTTCTGAAGCGAGCGACATTCTTTTATAAAAATCCTTATATCATTAGGAGAGTGGACCGAGGTTAAATGACAAACTTTCATTTTGTACTACCTACTTTCAACTCAAACTAACTTATTATATATTTTGCCCAATTCATTGATAACTGCCTGTTTGCCAAATCTCTTTTTGCAATCATCATGAATAGTTACTGGGTTATAATCTTTTTGATGATTCTTCATGTATATTAATCCATTAGCTAGTTCCGAAACACTTCCTGGTTGAACTAATAACCCATTCAAATCGTTTACGATCATACTTGGGCCACCACTATCCGTTGCAATAATTGGTGTTCCAACTGCTAAAGCTTCGACTAAAGCAACACCAAATGTTTCGTAGTAACTTGATGACACAAACACATCGGCCTGTATCATTTCCTTTAAAACATCTTCTCTAGAAAGTGCTCCTAAAAACGTAACTCTAGATTCCAGGCCATATTCTTTCACTAATTTCTTTAAATGCTTCTCTTCTTCTCCCATACCACCGATCCTCAACGTTTCATCCCCTTGATTGAATGCTTGAGCAAAAGCGGTGATTAGCAGGTCAATACCTTTGTTAGTATTCAAATTTGCCACTATAAGAATTCTGAAATCTGATGTTGAAACGTTGGACTCTTTTGGAGTCAACTGGTCCATTTCAATGAAATTTGGAATCAACCTAATGTTTTTATCTGTATAAGATTCTAGGTCTTTCTTCAAACCAGGGCCTACAGAAATTATTTCATCCGCTTTCTTAAATGCTGTTTTTGCTAATGTTTTTTGGTAGGATTTGAGCATATTTCTTCCAAATGCTGAAGAGTGTTCAGTAATGACCAAAGGAAGATTTTCTTTTTCACTTAACTCGCTAGCACCATATCCTCCCCATAAACATGAATGTGCATGTATAATATCAGGTTTACCGATATCATTTACTATTTGTTTATATAAGGATTTTAGTCGTTTTTTAAAAATCAGTTCTGTGCTATATGGTGCATTTCCAAAGATGTTAAAACCTTTATAGCGGTATGTCACTACTCCATCTTCTACCTCGTGAGTTAGTTTGTCTTTTTCTTTGTGAATACCGATAGCCTTTAAACTCCATATTTCAGGAAAAGCGACAGTTACTCTATATCCGGCTTTACTTAAAGCAATAGCTTGCTCTTTATAGAAAATACCCCTATAAGGCTTGCCCTCCATAGGGTAACCAGAAGGAACAATTAAGACATGCATACCATTCCTCCTCATACTACCTACCCTCATCTACTGTAAGGTTAATTAGTAAATCATCAACAATTTTTTCCCAAGAGTATTCATTCAGGACAAATTTCCTTCCATTTTTCCCTATTTCATCTTGATCTTCATCAGATAAATTAGCACAGTAAAGCATTTTTTCAGCAATGTCTTCAACATTTTCTGGTTCAGCGATTATCCCACATTTTTTTTCAGTAATAAATTGTGCACTTTCACCTGAACCACAGTATAAGACGGGAGTTTCTGTAGCCAATGCAGGGAATATCTTAGAAGGTCTAGCACCTTTAAACAATTCTATATTTCGCAATGAAACAATACTAAAATCTGTTACTGAGAAAACTTTTGGCATCTCGGTTACAGGTACCGACTCATGAAATTGAATATTGTTCAATCCTAGCTCGAGAGAAAGATCGATTAATTTTTGTTTTTCAGGCCCATCACCCACGAATAAAAACTGAATATTCGGAGTTTTGTTTTGCACTACTTTTGCAGCATGAAGGATAGAGTCTAACCCCTGGGCATAACCCATTCGTCCTGCAAACGTAAATACCGTTTTGTTTTCTCCCTCTAATTTCTTCAACCAATTATCATCTTGAGGCTCCGGTTGAAATGTTTCAGTATTCACTCCATTAGGTAGTAAAAAGACACTATATTGGGGTTTGCCTTTGTTAATTAAATATTCTTGGATTCCCTCTGTTGCAGCAGCTAATTTCCATGATTTTTTATAGAGAAACATTTCAAGTTTTTCTGCTAAACGTATGAATTTTTTATTTGTTACAATCCCTAATTCAACAGCAGATTCAGGCCAAATATCAGCTATATTGAAAACAAATTTGGACCTTTTCATTTTAGAGGCTATATATCCAGTTAGTCCTAAAAAAAGTGGAGGGGAATTGCATATTATTACATCCGTCTTACTTGACTTCATTACTGAATAAAACGCACTGAACGTAAACGAAAAGTAAGAAAGGAGCCTTCTCCAAAAGCTACCTTTAGGAGAAGGATATATCCAACTTCTGTGAACAGGTATTGAGTCATATGTTTCAAGCTCATAAAATTTCCCTTTATACTCTTCAGGGATTATTCCATGAGGATGATGTGGAAAGGCAGTGATGACCTCCACCTGATGACCCCTTTTTTTTAGTTCTTTACTCACTTCATATAATCTAATTTGAGGAGCACCTATTTCCGGTGGGAAGTGTTGACTAAGCAGTGTAATTTTCATTATTCTCATCCTTATTTGATAATGCTTACCGAATCATTTCGCATATTTTAACAGAAGCTTGACCATCCCCAAATACGCTAAGATAATTTGGCGTGACTTGTTTTTCAACCGCATTAACTATTTTCTCAAGATCAGTTCCAACAAGTACGTTGGCACCGCCTTCTAAAGTTTCTACCCACTCGGTTTGTTCTCTCAAAGTAACACATGGTACTTCCATAAAGTAAGCTTCTTTTTGAACTCCGCCAGAATCAGTAATAATTTTCCGAGAGTTTTGTTCAAGAGTTAACATATCCAAGTATCCTACTGGTTCAATAACGTGTAAATTAGGAACTGATTCTAAATCAAAGCCCTGATCCTCTATTACTTTTTTTGTGCGAGGGTGAATAGGCCAAACTTTAACAGTATCAATTTTAGAGAATGCATTTAATATATTTCGCATTTTGTCGCTATCGTCAGTATTTTCAGCTCTGTGAACAGTAATTAAGTGGTAGTCTTTTGAAGTTAGACCGTTATCTGAAAGTACTGTAGACTTCTCTTCAGCCAATTTTCTGTTGAATTCAACCGCGTCATACATTACATCTCCAACATTAAATACTCTTTCTCGAATATTCTCATTCTGTAAGTTTTCAACAGCCGTATTTGTTGGACAAAACAACATGTCTGATACATGATCAGTCATAATACGGTTAATTTCTTCAGGCATGTGTTTATTAAAGCTTCTAAGCCCCGCTTCAATATGAATTACAGGGATATGCAATTTTGATGCAGCCAAAGCTCCAGCAAGTGTGGAGTTTGTATCACCATATACTAGTAAATAATCAGGAGTTTCCTGTAAAATTATCTCTTCAATCTTAGTTAACATCTCGCCTGTTTGCTTTCCGTGATTACCAGAACCGACTCCAAGATGAAAATCGGGTTTCGGTATTTCTAATTCATCAAAGAAAATATCTGACATATTTTTATCGTAATGTTGACCTGTATGTACAATTAGTTCAGTATGACGCTTTCTTAATTCACGTGATACTGGAGCAGCTTTAATAAATTGAGGTCTCGCACCTAATACTGTTAAAATTTTCATGTGAAAAACTCCCTTCATTCTCATCTTCTTAAGTAAGAGGCATAGATGATACTCATCTACGCCTCTTTATTAAGGACTCTATAACTTGTAGTATTTAGCTGGTTTTTCTACATTTTTGAAAGCATTACGTGTATCAAAAATAACAGGACTTCTTTCAGCAATCATCTGATAATCAAAGTCAGAATGGTCAGTTGCTAATAGAACTAAGTCAGCATTTTCAACTAGCTCTTCAGTTAGAGCAACCGTTTCATTCACTTTTTCTGCAACTTTAAATGATTCAACGTGTGGATCTGCTACGATCCAATCTGCTCCTGCTTCTTCCAATTGTTCAAGAATAGGCAGTACTGGGGATTCCCGAACATCTTCAATATCCTTCTTATAAGCAACGCCAAGCACAACAACGCGCGCACCGTTTAATGCTTTCTTATCTTTGTTCAAGATCTGCATGCAACGATCAATAACGAAGTCAGGCATACTCGTATTGATTTCACCTGCAATTTCGATTAATCGTGTATGATAGTCAAATTCTCTTGCTTTCCAAGTAAGGTAGAAAGGATCGATCGGAATACAGTGACCACCAAGCCCTGGTCCTGGGTAGAACGGCATGAATCCGTAAGGCTTCGTTGCTGCAGCGTCGATTACTTCCCATACGTCGATGTTCATCTTATTACAGAGAATAGCCATTTCGTTCGCAAGTGCGATGTTAATGTTTCGGAACGTGTTTTCCAAAATCTTTTCCATCTCAGCTACAGAAGGACTGCTAACTTCATGAACATCACCTTCTAATACGTTACGGTACATAGCAGAAGCGACAGTTGTACATGATGGTGTAATCCCACCCACAACTTTTGGCGTGTTCTTTGTATTGTATATCTTGTTACCTGGGTCAACTCGTTCTGGAGAGTATGCGATGAATAAGTCTTCGCCACATACTTTACCAGTCGCTTCAAGAATCGGTTTTAAGATCTCTTGAGTTGTACCTGGATATGTTGTACTTTCTAGAACAACGAGCATACCATCATGTAGATACTTCGCAATTTCTTTTGCAGAGCTCTCTACGTATGACGTATCTGGTTGCTTGTACACATCAAGAGGTGTTGGCACACAGATCGCGACTGCATCAACATCCGCGATTCTTGAATAATCTGTCGTTGCAAAAAGTTGCTTTTTCTCAACGTACTCAGCAAGCTCTTCTTCAACAACGTCTCCAATATAATTAATACCGTCGTTAACGAGGCCAACTCGCTTTTCTTGAACATCAAAACCAATAACATTATATCCAGCTTTCGCTTTTTCGACAGCTAATGGTAAACCAACATAACCTAATCCAACAACACCGATTGTAGCTGTTTTGTTTTCGATTTTTGCTAAAAGTTCTTTCGCATTCGTGTTCAACTGAATATCAACCATGATTATTCCTACTTTCTTTTATATTAATCAAGTACTTTAACTGGAGTGTTCGTTTCTGCTGAGTCATACAACGCTAACACTAGTGCAAGTGCCTTCTTACCATCTTCACCTGTAACAACTGGCTCTCGATCTTCCTCAATAGCCTTCACCATATCCTCGATAATCCATTGATGTCCTGGCTTACCAAATGGATCAGCTTTTACTTTCTCAATTAGCGTGTTGCTTTCTTCATCATTAAGGTCTTCTATCGTCAAATGTTCAAAAAGAGTAGCTGTAGTACCACCGATCTTCACAGATCCAGTTTCACCGAACAAACTAATTGTTTCTTCAAGGTTCTTAGGATAAATGGTAGTCGCTGCTTCAATAATTCCAAGTGAGCCATTCTTAAATCGGATTACCCCTGTTGAAACATCTTCCGCTTCTATATCTCTAAGTCTTGTTGCACTCATGCTATAAACTTCCTCAACATCACCCATCAACCAAAGAATCAAGTCCAAATTATGTATCGCTTGATTCATGAGTACGCCACCGTCTAGAGATTTTGTCCCTCTCCAAGGTGCCTGATCATAATATGCTTGATTACGATTCCATCTTACCGTAGCATTTGCATGACTTAATTTACCGATCTTGCCTTGGTTCATTAATTCTTTTATCTCCATCATAACCGGTCTAAAGCGGTTTGGATGCACTACTGATAGCTTAACATTATTTTCTTTACATGCATCAATAATACGTTGAGAATCTTCAAGAGTAAGAGCGATCGGCTTTTCTACGACGATATGTTTCCCTGCAGCTGCTGCTTGTACAGCAAGGTCTCCATGAAAGCCGCTCGGAGTACAAATGTTAATCACATCGACGTTATCATTCGCCAATAATTTGCTAAAGTCATCAAAAGCTTCAACACCATAATCTATAACAAATGGTTCCATTTTTTCAGAAACAGTATCACAAACAGCAAATAACGTAGCACCCTCAGCTGCTTGAATCGCATCTGCATGTTTCTTTGCTATATGGCCACAGCCTACAATTGCAAAATTCATATGTGTAAAATCTCCTTTTCGTTTTCCTATATATAGTTTTCTACCGTACTTTGTATTTTATGAACATACTTGTAAAGACATCTATATAATAAAATCTTCTATAGTAATTGTATAGCAATAATTTTCAATATCAATTGTTTTGTTAAATCGACTAAAAATCGACTAAAATCAAAAAGACATCTGTCATATGATGTCTTTTGGTATTACTAAATTTTCTATACCACTCTTATGATTATATCAAACCGTTTTGGTTAATTACCTGTAAAGTAAGATGTTAAATATTGCGCCCAAATATTATGTCCCATTTCATTAGGTTCACTTTTATCAGTTAGGTACTCATTCATTTTCTCGTCGTCTGACGCTGGCCAAGCTTCCCAATGGTTGATATAAACATAATCGTTTTCAGCAGCATAATTTTGTAGTTCCTCTACTTGTAAAGGATAATATGTTGCATCATATAAAGGATTCGATGGCTGGAGCATAATCGTGACATCTTCATTCATTTTTTTATATTTGCTTATAATATTTGTAGCAATTTCAAGTGAATCCTCAATACGTATGATTCCATTATTCTTCAGCAAAAACGGTTCTAATAGCAAAACATCAACCTTAGAAGCAGTAATTTCTTGTACGACTTCATCAGACGTTTTGTCACCAAAAGAAGTAACGGATAGTTCAAAGACACCTTCTCCATATGTATTATCCAAGTTCTCTTGTAATACTGCAGGCCAGCCAACACGATCTTCAGATGTAGCTGAGGATCCAACAGCTTCAACCGTTATAGGAAGTTCTTCGTTTTGTACATCTTCTTTTATTTCCGTAGGAAGATTAGATGTTAACTCGTTAACCTTCCCTGAGACCTGGTTCTTGTTATTTTCATTAGTACTTACCTCTTGTGCACCTACTTGTTCGGTAGCACCTGCGCTACCATCATAATCACTCGCTCTACTTTCCCAGTGGCTCTTTCCTAATATAATGACAACAATACATGCTAGTAATAGTACGATATTCATTACTTTGTTCAATATTAATCCCCCCGCTTTTAAATAGAAATATTATCCTTAATTGATTACATTTTCTAGCGCCTAATTTCAATTATATAGAGAGACCCCCACAAAATAAACAAAATATCGAAAATTGTTTGTCTTTGTTAGAGAACGTCGAAAATAGAAAAGCCACTGATCTAAGATCAGTGGCTCTTTCATCATATTGCGTTATTACTTTACTAGCTTTTGAAGCTCATCTTTTGTCATCTCACTTACAGCACCATTTCCACCTAGTACCTTCACAGACGTGATGTCATTTGTGTAGAGGTACTTAGTTAGGAAGGATTCAACTTCACCAGGAACGTCATCTTTTTGAACAAGAATCATTGTTCCATTATTCATTGTAACTAGTGGAGCTGAAGCAAGAGCATCAGGGAATGTTTGCCCACTTGCTACATAAAGAGTATCTGTAGAATCAGCAAACATCGTTTGAATTGCTGCAAGAGTTCCGTAACGATTCTTACCCTTCAGACGTTCAGTACTCGAAGCAATCTTTTCAACTTCTTTGAATACATCGTCAGAGATTGCACCTGTTCCACCAAGAACATATACATTCTCACCAGCAAGAACCTCTTTTGCTTCCTTAGTTAACTTCTTACCATCCGTTAGTACGATCGGCATTCCATTTTCACCAGCAACACTTGCAGCACTTAGAGCATCTGCATAAGTCATACCTGTTGCAAGGAAGACACCATTACCAGCAAACTCTAAGTCAGAATCACTTTGTAAATGGTTAACAATTTCGATGTTTGTATCGAAACGACTCTTACCAGATAAGCGATCTACATTGTTTGCACTCATACCAAGTTCAGCAAGTTGTACAACTACATCATCAGAAACAACTCCTGTTCCACCGACGATGATAGCATTTTCTGCACCTAGACGTGAGATTTCAACTTTCACTTGATCAGATAGCTTTCCATTAGGTCCTGCTAGTAAAATCGGAGCACCGTATGCAGATGCTAGTGGTCCTACTGAAAGAGCATCAGGGAAGTCATAGCCAGTTGTGATGACAACAGTTTTGCTATCATCTTTACCAAATCCATTTGGATACATTTCCTTAGAAGTAGCTATAGCTGTGCCTTCACGGTCTTTACCTTTAATCACATCAACTACTCCGCCATCAACAGAAACAGGAAGAATAGAGAGTACTTCACCAGTATCCGCATCTGTTAAGAATACACCAGCAGTGTAATCACCAGAAGACTCAGGTGCTGTGATCTTCACATCTGTTTTAAATGATTTTCCTACTCCAAGGTCAAACGTTTTATCTGTTGCTTGTAGTTCACCTTCACCTTCGACACCTGGGCTTGTTACTTTTTGTTCAGTGATTGCTAGATCAACTGCAGTGTCGCCACCTTCAGCAGTAGAGTAACCATAAACGGCTACAAGATATTGGCCATCTTCAAGGTTATTAAGCTTCACAGCTTCATCAGAAGAAGCTGAGCCTGAGCTAGCCACCATCTTAGGACCATCTTCTGTAATCTTGTAGAACTCTAAATCAACATCATCCAATGGATTATTTGGATTAGAAGTTACCACTTCTAGTGAGATATTGTTTTCAAGATTAAGAACTTGAGTATAGTAACCTTGTAATGGAACCTCAACATTCTCTTTCGTTGTTTCTGCCTTACTGAAATCTCCAGTTTCTACTTTCACTTTCTTAGAAGTAGACATGTAGTTTTCAAACATAACTTCTTTCGTTGCTTCAAATCCTGCAGGTGTTTGACCAAGATCAATCTGACCTGGGGATTTCACGACACCTTGAACAAATGCTTCAAAGTTGAATTTGTTCATTTCTTTGCCTTCTTCAGGACCAAACGTACCGTAGATCGCTACTTCCCATACTCCTGCTTTAGGGCTTTCAAATACGTTTTCTTCTACTTTTAATCCACCATTACCGTACCCAGCGTAACCCTGATAGCTACTTACTTGTGTACCATTTGGATCGAAGACCATCATTCTTACACGGCCTTGATATTCGCCATTTTCTTGTAATGCTTCAAGAGCAAAGCGAATTTCTTCCATTCCTGGCTTCACATCAAAATAATAGTGCTTCGTTTGAGAAGCTTGTACTTCGTTCTCATCACTAAAGCGATACTTATTATCAGAAGTAAACTGTTCACCCATAATGATTGTTTGGTGAGATCTAGCTTCTACATAGCTTGTTGAAGAATCATCGATAACTAACGTGCCTTCATTTCTACCAACCTCAAGCTGAGATTTATCGTACGTTACTGTTATTGCTTCACTCTTGCCTGGTTCTAGCGTGATCGACTTTTTAGATGGAGTGAACCAGCTCTCAGATGGAGTGATAGAGAGAGTTTTCTTCTCATCAGTTGGGTTCTCGATCAGAACTTCAACCTTTTCAGGAACTTCTTGATTTCTTACGTAAAGGCCTGCACCGCCAGATACTTTCTCACCGTGGTAGACTTTCACGTTCACTTCTTTTAACTCATTAACAAAGTTATTCTTCAAATATTCAAATGCAGCAGGTACATCGATAAGACCAGCACCTTGTTGCGTACGAGTGTACCCTTCAAGTGGTTTAGCAGTTTGAATCAACGCTTCACGAGCTGTTTCATAATCAAATGGTACGCGATCCTTAAGAGAAGCTTGCTTCAATAGCGCTAGAGCACCAGCTACGTAAGGAGCTGACATACTAGTACCTTGAAGAACTGCATAATTACCCAATTGAGCAGGATAAGCTGCAAAAGCTGCTCCCGGAGCTACGATATCAGGCTTTTGCATTCCGTCTTCACGTGGACCGTTAGAAGAGAAGTACCAAAGTCCGTCTCCTTCTTTCGGCGTTCCATCCTCATTCTTACCGTATGGATATGCACCATATTCTGTTGCCCACATTGTTTCGTCAATGTGTGCTCCTACTGAAACAGATGCTGTGCTTGTTCCAGGGGAACCTACAGTATCTGCTCCTGGACCAGAGTTACCAGCTGACATTGAGAAGATTGTTCCGAATTCTTCAGATAAGATGTTAGCTAGTTGATCATCTGAATCCGTTCCATCGTTCAAGTCAGGTAATGAGCCAAGACTCATATTGACAACATCTACGCCAAAACCGCCTAAATCTTCAGGAAGAGCCGCATCTACCATCGCTGACATAATGCTGTAGCTTGAAGCACCGCCCTCAGCTTTGAATACTTTTAGACCAACAAGCTCAGCACCTGGAGCTACACCATCTTTAGAAACTGCTCCAAGAGCATTTGTGCGTGCAGGACCATTCGCAGCTGTAATACCAGAAACGTGTGTTCCGTGTCCGTTAACATCGAAGAAAATGTTAGCAAACTGACCTTCAGCATCTAGTGAGTTAACTCGGAAGTTAGCTCCTACAAGATCGTCATCTGGATTTACATCGAACGTACCAGCTTGATTATTCTTGTATGGCATTTCATCAGAGAAGTCTTGATCGTTATCTTTGTCGATATAAACCTCATCATCAACCATCAATACGCCAAATGCGTCAGCATCATTACCTTCTACATTTTCGTTATTATCCTCAGTTACTTCTCCATCAGCATTCATGTCACCCGCATTATAGTCAGGTGCAAGCATTCCAAAATGGTACTCATCATCAGAAGCATCGATTCCTGCTGTTACATATGTATCACCATCAGCAGTGAAAGAAGCGCCCTCATCGAACGTTTGATCAAATACGACGTCACCTTCTGCAAGCAGCATATCTCTTTCATAAGTCTGATCGCCTATTGTATAATCACGTACACCTACGATTTTTGACTTTCCAAAATACCCATCTTTTAACGTTGCAGTAAATGCTTCGTGACCTGGGTCTGGACCAGAGTCAATGATTCCTACTCTTACTCCTGAACCATCATATTTATTGTGAAATTCGTCTACGCCAGTCGCATCGTGAGTTTCCTCAGTTTGTGGACCATCAACTTCTCCACCTTGCTCATTAACTGGCTTAATGTCAGGATCATCGAACGTCTTTTCTAATTCTACAGTACCGTTTTTACCTAAAGATGCAACGTCTGCAAGGTTATAAACGTCCATAACTTTTGAAGTTGGCATTTCCGTTAAGTAAATATAGTTTTTATGGTTGTCCTTTACTGTAACGCCTAGCTTCTTCAACTGTGAACTAATGTCTTTCTTCCCTTTTGTAACAACGATTAGTTCTTGAGATTGCTGACCACTAAGTGCCAGAGCTGAAATTTCTTGAGAGATAGGTGCCTTGAATTTCTTTGTCTCTTGTAAGGCTGCATCAGCAACTTCCGGATTGAATCCGACGCTCGCAAAAGATGAGGCGATCAAAGATGCCCCTGCAACGACGGAAAGAACTTTGTTCTTGAATGTCATGTATAAATTTCCCCCTAAATTAATTTATAAATCCCTCTTCAACCGACCCTCCTCGTTGAAAATTTACAAAATTTCTGTATTTTCAGTTTACTGCGTAGGTTACAAACCGTCAACAAAAAACTGTATAAAATTACAAGAATTTTAAATTATATAACAATTATCTTAATGATATTCTATAAATCTATTTTTTTCCATAAAAAATAGCCTCGAAATAAATCGAAGCTAGTAAAGAAACTTATTATCTATTGCCCATGCCAGTTCAACTGATATTGCTCCATACCCACCCAAAATGTTGTATTGTTGTGCGCCTCTGTTCTTCAAATATGTTATTTCTTGCGCTACTCCGGGAAGTAATTTGTTTGGATGAGTTAGCATAATCGGACTATTTTCTTTTGCAGCAAGTGCTCCTCCTACAAGAGCATCAGGAAAGTTCGTTCCTGTCGCAATATAAATGTGTTCCAAATTAGGACCACTAAACCTTTTGATTACTTGATAATTTGTTTCGTATCGATCTTTGCCACTGACCCTAGAAGATGGAATACCAAGGGATTGAACTGTATCATCCGTAATGACACCTTCGCCACCTATTGTATATGAATCTGCGATGTTATTATCTTTCAAATAAGAAGCCACTTCAGTTGGAACTTTGTTTTTTTGTACAAATAATACAGGAGTATGCATCTTACCCGCATAAGGAGCAATCGAGAGCGCATCCGGGAAATTCTCTCCGGAAGCAATCATTGCTTCATTCGTTGAAAATGGTATTGCTTCATTAATTGCAACAGACGTTTCATAACGATCTTTGCCTGATAAACGGATTGTGTTTATCTCTTTCTCTGCTAATTGTTCTTCAATTGTACTTGAAACTGCTCCACTGCCTCCAACGATTACAACATGTGTGACACCGAGACGTTCAAGCTCTGTCGTGTTTGCATGAGAGAGAGTCTTCCTTTGTTGCAGAAGGATCGGAGCATCAAGATAAGTGGACAATGGAGATGCTGCCAGACTATCCGGGAATGTTAACCCACTTGCCATAATGGCAAACTTCCCTTTTATCTTAGCATCATTTAAAACGACTTCTTTTTCAAGTAGTTCTGGCCATCCATGCTGCGAAACGGCGATAGCTGTTTCTACAGCATTTTCACCATACAATCGGTTTTTGTTTTTGATACTATTTATTGCGCCTAATACATTAAGTCTGCCATTCCCAAGTTCGTTCAAATCCTCGATTGGATTTGCACTTGAAATAAGAATATCGGCTACTTGTTCTGGCTCCAAGAACGGCGCATGTTGCATAACCATTCCAGCTGCAGAACTAACGATAGCTGAAGACATACTAGTACCGGTAGAATAATTGTAACCATCGATCCAAGTACTATAGATATCTGTACCAGGCGTATTGATATCAACATTCTTACTATAATTTGAGAAATCACCTTTCTCATCAGTGCCTGTCTTAGTAGAACCCACTGCAATAGTAGATTCGTAAGCTGCAGGATAAATTACCTTGTTTAGATTATCATTGCCAGCTGCTGCTACAACTAGGACTCCGTTTTCCGAAGCTTTATCAATCACATCATTCATTGACTTTAAATTGTTATATGATCCAAGACTTAAATTGATAATATCTGCACCATGGTTGATCGCATAATCGATCCCCTCAACCACCGTAGACATTTGCCCTACGTTTCCATCCATTACTTTAATAGGCATGATCTTTACGCCTCTAGATATAGAAGCTATTCCTAAATTATTATCGGTAGCTGCACCTATGAGCCCAGCAACATGGGTACCATGGCCCTCGTTGTCCTGGGGACTAGTGCCTTTAGAATGGAGGTTGATTCCTTTAACGAGGTTTTCTTTTAAGTCTGGGTGATCAAGATCAACACCAGTATCAAGAACGGCTACCACTACCTCATCGGTCGGTTCGTATGTATCCCACCCATCTGTTGTTGATAACTCAGATAGATAACCTTCTTGTTTTTGGAATTCAGGATCATTAGTCGTACTAGAATTCATTAAATATACAGGTACATCTTCTTCAACATATTCAACATTAGGAGAGTTTTTGAGCTCTTTGATCACGCTATTCTTCTCTGACTGGGTTGTTTCAATTACATCAAAGTTGCTTGCTTTACTTGATTGGGTTCTAACTAGTTCATTTGAATCGCTATACTTCACAATAATTTTCACAGTTTCTTCAGCATTTACATGATGACTAAATACGATGAAGAAACTGAAGACGATAAACGTGATGGTTACTTTACTGACTGCCTTCAATTCGTTTCCTCCTAATGCGTGGTAGTACTAGAATAAGGAAATCCAGAACGAATTGAAAGAGTTTTACGATAAATAGTTTAAATGTCACATAATGGAGTTTGTTCTGAATGGTGAGGATTGAGGGGTGAATCGATAGAAGGTTGATGGGATGAAATCTCGTAAAGAAGAGCGTCATAGGAGGATTGAAGCTTTGAGTACCTAGCTTCTAGAATGCTTTGTTCTTTTCTTAAGGAGCCAATGATTTGAATCAAACTTGCGACAAGAGTTTCCATATTCTTTAATCTATCTTCCATATTTAACCTCCTTTTCTATGTTATAATTTATATATAGCATACTATCAAAATATTTGCACAAAACAATATTGGGAAACCTAATCGCAAAATGAGACATTTATCACCGTTTTTCTTTTTATATTTCCCAACCTTAAATCTATTTTCATTTGTTCAAATTTTTAGTAAACTGTAATAGAATAGTTCTAGGAGAAAGGAAGCATCTCATGATTGGGGCAAAAATTCGTTATTTCAGGCAAATGAAGGGTATTACACAGGAGCAGCTTGCCTCGGGAATCTGTTCTATCCCTTATCTAAGCAAAATCGAACATGGTCTAGCTCAGCCGAGTGAGGAATTAGTCGAGCATTTATGTAAAGAATTAGGAGTATCTCTAGAACAGGTTGATGATGAAGACAAGATTAATAGACTTCATAACGATTTGGATACCTGGTATAAGGAAATGCGCCTTCGTAATTTTGAAGAAGTGACTATACTCAAAAAGCGTATTGAAGATGAGATAGTTGGAGTAGAAGATCCAGACATGTTAACTAAGTATCTTCTTCTTACCTTTAGGTACCACATCCTCTTCAAAGAAGCTGATAAGGCGAACGATATTCTAGAGAAGCTCTATCATGTACAAGAAAGACTGTCTGAAGATCTTGAGTACTTCTACTACTATTTCCTTGGACTATATTATTATCAAAATCGTAAGTTTAAAGAAGCGAATGAACAGTACACAAAGGCTCACAAGCTTCTTAGCTCTATGAAAACGAATAATGCTGAATTAGCTGAGTTTTACTATCAGCAAGCACTCGTTCACAACCGAATTAGTCAAATTACGTTATCGAATAACCTGGCTAGTAGATGTCTCGACCTCTTTAATAAGGAGTATAACTTCAAGCGAGCTGCTGACACCGAGATTTTACTCGGCGTAAACAATCGCATCATCTTAAATTACGGAGAAGCTGAGCATCATTTCCAAAATGCATTAAAGTATGCAGAATCATTTAATGATAAAAGGCTCAAGAGTATCATTTACCATGATCTAGGCTATGTATTTTCTTTTCAAAATGATTCTGAAAAGGCATTGCGTTACTATCAATCTGCTCTTCATAATAATGAAGAACACGAGATTGAAGACCGCTCTAAAACGATGTTTCTAATTGCTTCAGAGTATTATAAGATAAATGATTTTGACTTAGCACGTCACTGGATTGATAAAGGGTTACAGCTAGTAACAAAGAAAGAATACCTTGAGTATATCTATCATTTTAAGCTTCTAAGGTTAAAGCTTGATGGTGATGGAAACAACCGTGAAGAATTACTCAAGGACGCTGTTATCTACTTTGAAGCAAAAAACTATTGGATACATGTATCAGATTATGGAGAAATGCTAGCAGATTACTATTTTAATAGTGGTCAATATAAAAGCGCTAGCTTTTACTTTAGATTAGCTAATGATGCTAGAAAAAAAATTATGAATTAGAAAGGAAGAAAAATTATTATGAAAAAGTTTATCGTTAACATGCTGTTAGTCGCTAGTGTTGGTAGTATCGCTTTGATGAGTGATCACGATAGGGTGCCTGATTCTAAGGACCACACACCAGAAGTAAAAACTGAAGTAATCGCATAATTCAATCAACCTGACGCTCATTGCGTCAGGTTATTTATTTGCTCTACTTTTAGATTGGAAGCTATACTATAAATGATATCTATTCAAGGAGCGTGCTACTCATGGCATTTTATATGTTTGACGTTGATGGTGTTTTGACTGACGAAAATGCAAGACCAGATCACGATGCAGTTAAGCTAGTCGAAGATGTTGCGAAAGACGGTCATATCCTATCCTTCGTTACAGGGCGATCTCGTGAATGGCTTTCAGATAATTTGTTTCCTCTTTTCAATAACGACATCGATTGGTCTTCACTTTATTGTGTAGCAGAGCATGGCGCGATCAAAGGGCGAGGTACCGATATTTCGACTTGGAACTTGGACGATCAATTTGTTATTGCTGATAATGTGAAGGCATCGTTGTACGATGTGAGCAAGCAACCGGAATTTAATGACCTTATCGAGTGGGATCACACCAAAGAATCTATGGGAACGGTTGAAGCAGTTCACGGAGAACCTGGTGATCGAGAACATTTACAAAATACAAGAAAAGCCCTACAAGATTATGCTTCTAAAATCGAATCAATTTCGGAAGGCTCCGGGAACAAAACCGTCATATCTACTTACGGTGTTGATGTTATTCACCCTGATCTTTCTAAAAATGTTGGTGCAGAATGGATTATCGAAGAAATCTCGGGTGAGCAAATTAATGAAGTTTTCGTTTTTGGAGACAGCAGTGGCGACATGGTCATGGCAGTAACTGCACGTGAAAAGAAACTACAAGACATCACCTTTCATTGGGTCGGAGAAGGATCTGCACCTGAAGAGGACATGATCGAGACCGTATCAAGTTCAGCATCATTTTCAAGTGGAACGAAAGAACTATTAAAAAAGCACACTCGGTCGTAGTTGACCAAGTGTGCTTTTCGATTGATTTAACGAATAGGGATTGGACTTTGTTTTTCGAGTGAAGCGTATGATGCTTCGATAACCTTTAAGTTGTTTACTGTCAATTCACCTGAGTAAGAAGGTATTTTACGATTTTTCACGCTTTCTGCAAAATGCTCCACCATCAACGTGTACTGCTCTCCCTCTATTCGTTCGTGTCTGATTTCTCCAGAGCTATCAGTAACTTCGATTAACCCTTCAGCATGAGGGGCATCAGGACGATATGCGTATGGAACTTTTATGCTACCTTTTGTACCAAACACTTCATAGACGTTATTCATTTGGCGCTCAAAGCTGCAATCAAAGGATGCGGTCACACCGTTCGGAAATGTTAAGATGCCGTTTGCAGACAAGTCTACCCCAACGTTTTCAGGAACGTTTCCTTCAGCAAACACTCTTATCGGCTCACTTCCAAGAATAAGGCGAGCGGAATGAATACAGTAGCAGCCAACATCCCATATACTCCCTCCACCAAGCTCTTTGTTCAACCTTATATTTTCTGGACGATCACCAAGATAAAATGAAAATGTCGCGCGCATATGCTTTACTTCACCAATTTCTCCTGATGCGATAACGTCTCTTACTTTATTGTGCTGCGGATGGAATTGGTACATAAATGCTTCCATAAAAGTAACGCCATTTTCTTCGCAGACTTGTACCATTTCTTCAGCATCCTGAACGGTAATTGCCGCAGGCTTTTCACATAATACGTGCTTTCCTTTTCTTGCTGCTGCAATCGTCCACTTTTTATGAAGAGTGTTTGGAAGAGGAATATAAACAGCGTCGATCGTCTCGTCTTCAAGCATCGCTTCATAGCTGTCGTGATATCTTTCAATTTCCATTTCTTCAGCAAATGCTTTTGCTTTACCACTTCCACTAGCAACGCTCACTACTTGTACATCTTTCGCTCTTTTCATCGCTGGAATCAACGCTTTTCGAGCAATATTTGCAGTACCCATAATACCAAACCTAATCGTCATGCTATCCTCTCCTTTTCTCTATGTATCACACTTTTAGCTTAGCATAAGTAATCAGTAGCTCCATTCAATATGCCTGAAAAATTTTCCTTTATAGTACCCCCACCTAGATTATCTAGATACCGAAACATTAAGTAATCCCTTTAATCCCCCCTTTTGATTATAAGGAAAATTAAGAGCCGCTCTCCAATTGGAGAGCGGCTCTTTGAGTATTTTTCTTATTTAGAAAAACGTCTGATTACTTCGATTAACTCAGGACGAATATGCTTCTCAAGATCGCTGATTTGAGCTTCATAACGATACTTTTTTTCGATACGATGCTGATTTTTGCTGTTCTCAAGCATCCAGTGCAACCACTCATCGTCGCCTGTTTCATAAAAAGACTTGTCCTTGCTACGCTCATCATATAAATCAGATAACAATTGACCTAACTTTTTTTCAGGATGCTGTCGCCAATATGTTCTTAACGCATCACATAGAATTTCTATTTCCTGTTTATCGTGCATCGAATCACGTCCTTAGAGGTGAGACTATAATTTATTTGTTTGACTGTTTACTTTAGATTAGCATGTTGATTAACAAATATCTTCTAAAAAGCATAACACAGAAACACAAATATTACACTTTTGCTTTCTAAAAGGCAAACCCACCTTCTAATAAGAAAGTGGGTCACCTTTTTAATCTAAGCTTTTTTGAATAGTATCAACTGTTTGATTAGAAATGGCTCCCTTGCCACCAAGAAGGTAAACATTTGTCGAATGACTATTCTTTATCAAATATTCGTTTACTGATTGAGGTAACTTCCCTTGCTCTGTCAAAAGAACCGGTGCTTGCATAGCTGCCGCAAGTGATGAGCCAGGCAAAGCATCGATAAATACGTCCCCATTCGCAAAGAAAACGTTAGAAGCTGCAAAGTCATATGTTTTTGCAATTTCTACACTTGTTTCATAACGATCTTTTCCAGATACACGGTTGACTGTAAGTCCGTCTTTGTTTAATCCCTCTTCTATTGAAGTTGAGATGACGCCCTTCCCACCGATTAATGTGGCTTTTTTCACGTTAACGGTATGAAGATAATCTTCTGTTGAATCACTCAACTTATTCTGTGGTGTTAATAAAATCGGAACCTGGGAAGAAGCTGCATGTGAAGCGATGGAAAGTGCATCAGGAGAGGAATCACTGCCTGAAGCTAGTATTGCTTGATTATAGTTTCCTACTTCTTCAGCAACTTCAATGGCAGTTTCATAGCGGTCTTTTCCGCTAACGCGTTCAACTTCCTGTACAAAAGGCTTCCCTTTCAAAGCTTTCTCGATACTCTCAGAAACTGCACCAGTACCACCAAGAACATAAATCTTTTGAGGCTTCAAACGGTTTAACTCTTCTTCTACACGCTCATCAAGATGATCGGGCGGCGTTAGTAAAAGTGGTGCATTGTATTTTTTCGCTAATACACTTCCTGTTAATGCATCGATCGCTACATCTCCGCGCCCGATAACTGCAACATCAGATTGGTTTGCCCAACCGAATTGAGATACTGCAACACTTGTTCCATATCGATCTATGCCAGAAAGTCTTTTACTTGAAACCACAGTGCCCTCTTGAACTAATTTTGTACCAGTGTAGTAGAAATCAAGTATTTGATCGTACGTACGACCTTCCTTGGATTGCTGATATGCTCCATATTGACTCATTCCGATGCCATGTCCGAATCCGCTGCCATGCACGGTAAAGGAATTAGCTTTTTTATCGACATTCTTTACGTATGGTCCCATCATGATGGAAGTACCTACCATAAACCTGATGTTATACGATGTATCGTTAATCTCTTTTGTATGTTCTTTAATCTCCCCATTCTCCATCACGAACCCATCAGGTTTCTTAACGAAGTAGCTAAATGATAGACTACCTTTTAATACCTCATCAGACTTGAATGGAGGTAATGTGAATGAGAGGTCATTGATTTTTGTTATTTTAATCTCATCTTTAGAACTGAAGCCGTATTTGCTTACGAGTCTAGTTTTGATGTTTTTTATTTCTGTTGCATCCGTGTTTAGCTCTGAAACATTACTCCACCATGATTCAGGTTTTGTTAAATCTAATGCTGATGTGTCGATTTGCTCTTTCCCTAATGTATAACTCCACATATCGTTAGGGTTGGTGCTTCTCTCATCATATGGATCTACTTTTCCTTGAAGGTATGGTACTAATCCACTTCCCCAAGAATTTGTGTTAGATAGGACTCTTCCCCCATTACTAGAAGAGTAATAGGCACCGATGTAATTTAATTCACCTTTACTATTCGGGTGTTTCAAAACTTTCCCAGCCGTCTCATCTACAGCTCGATTCGTTGTAGAATACCAGTTCATCCCTTTATACACTTGACTCATTGTAGTATCAGTAAACGGATATCTGTCTGGATTTCTCTCTTGATTAATCATATCGACCTTAGCGAATGTTCGTGCTGCAACCGCCTGAGCTTTCAAAGCTTCTTGCCCACCTTGATCTCCCCAATAAGGCACCATTTCACTTGGAACGACACCTTTAAGATAGTCCTCCATCGGCAATGTGTTGATTGGTCGGATATAGTTACCTTCTACCTTCATCTCAATTACACCTAGATAGCTTTTATCCCCTAATTCTATGTAACTATCTTTTGCACCTGTTATGGTAGGAACCAATTTCAGACTATCGCCGAAATTACCAATCTTTGAGTTTCCTTTGTAAAGAACAACATCCCCAGACTCTGCTTTTACTTTGAATTGATTATCATCTTTACTTTGAATGTCAATGTCACTACCATCCACATGATAGCTACCATTAACGTTAAAGGAAACTTCTGTTTTGTTCTTAATAAAATTCACGAGCCGTACTGAAACTTGGTCCTCTGCTGCCTGAACATGTTGGACCGACAAAGACAGTGCGAAAATGCCAACTAAAAGTGAAGTGAAAAATTTCAAATCCCTTTCCCCCTAAGTAATTTGTCGGAAAATAGTTTTTTCCCTTTTACAACACTTTAGCATAAATTCGACATTTAGAATGGTAAAAATGACAAATCTTACATAAATAACACAAATATACCTATAAGGGAAATCCTTATAGGTTCTTTTTTACTATAAAAGTTTCTTTAACCAACCACTTTTCCGTTCATATGTGAACTACTTCTAGTTAACAAAATAGAAAGCATAAGATAAAAAGCAATTCCAGAAAAACCTCCCGCTCCATCAACAACTACATCCATGAGCAATGAACTTCTTTCCGGTAAGAAGGCTTGTACCATTTCGTCAATAGCAGCAAGCGCATATATACAAGCTATTACTAATGTGACTTTGAACATACGGGATTTCATCTGGATGAGTGCCATTAAGAAAAAGGATGCAAAACTATACATGAAGAAATGCCCTGATTTTCTTATCAGAAAGTAAAGCATACCTTCTTGTCCATTTCTCTCAATCGTTACTTCTAAATGGCCATATTGAATAACGGCAGGTAAATAATTATCGTAGTTGGGAAGTTGCTCCCCAAGAGGATAATGAAGGACGGCAGCAGTTATGATTGAAATACCAAGGAATATGTAGGTTAAAAACAACATTAGACATATATTAACTAAAATTCTCATGGTTTCTGCTTCACTCCCCCTTAGACCTTACGAGTATTGCCTGGAGGAGCAGCTGCTATTCAACTCGATTCAGCGATAGTCTTTAATGCTGTAGCCCTCTGTTGAAGAAAACGGTGCATATAGCGCTTTAAAAAAGCCACGTTTGCAATCTTTCCCGCTAGTCCGAAAGGAGCTTTATAAATAAATTGATCGATCATCAATGTTACCCCATCCATTTCTTCGAACCTGTGTGTATGTACAAATGAATGGAATGCTCCAGATACCATCTCATCTATAAAATAATCCGGTCTATTCATGGCTGTAATTTGAGCAGTTAACGTTTGCTTCACTCCTAAATGCTTGGCCTCCCACGTTACGAAGTCACCAACTTCTAATAACCCGCTTGTTACTCCGCCGACCGCTTTTTCATTTGTACCCCTTGTGCTTTTCATATGCACATCGACATCTCTAGCAAGATCAAAACACGTTTCAACCGGAGCTTCAATGAATGTTTCCAGATAAATTAAAGCCATTTTCCATCCACCTTTTTCTACTGTAATCCAATGAGTCATCTACTTTTTAGTGTGGTTAAGGGTCGAGAGAATCACTATGAATTCTCTCGCATTTTTTACCTATCTTCGGAGCAACTTGATACCTCTACTCTTCTAATTTTGGTGCTGTTACTTCTTTGTGTTCGCTTCTCTTATATTCTCCTTTTGGAGTTGGAAGGCTTTCAGTAGGAGTTTGATTATTTGTTACTGCTGCATTTCTTTGTGCTTTTCTTTTCTTCATATCGCTACCTCCTTTTGGTTGAGATTAGTTTAAGCTCACAAAACATTTTCATGTATAAAATTAAATTTTTATAATATTCAGCAATTATACCCAAAAACCTTTGTTAACGTTTCGAAAGTATAATATGAGGAGCTTTTTGCCATGAAATTATTTAACCAAAAGGGGGAAAGGTCATGAAGGATTCATTTATCATGCTTGCATCGCTTTCTGAAAGAAGATACAACGAGTTAGTGCTTGAATTTGAAGAAAAGCTTGACCGTAGTCTCTCAGAAAATGAAAGGGATTTCATTGAGTACTTAGTAGAACGTCAATTAACCGAACAGAAGTATATCATTTAATAGGTGTTTTTCGATTTACGCTCACAATATCCAGACAACAAGCTCAGCATAACATTCACACCGGGGGCTACTGCCTCTTCCCTTTCCAATGCCTCATCTTCGTAAACAAGTGTGAAACATCCAGTTTTTGAGGCAAGTCCAGATAGATATGCTGATTCCATTAATTCTCTACACATTATAGAATCGAATGATTGAGAGACCCTATCGACTACATTCATATTGACAGTGACGTAAATCATATCAACTTGATTACTCATCACTTCAATCACTTCTTTTATTGTCCTTGCAACCCCTTTTTTACGCATTTCTGGTAAGCGAGTATATGTCATTCCAGCCTGCACAGCTTCAATCATAAGGGATTTACAAGTAGTAAACCCATGTATACCGATGACATGCAAACTCTCTATGGTGTTCTCCCCGTTATCACTACATGCGAGTGAGTTGATCAGTTCTTTATTTAGATTATTACTATATTGCAACACACCTATTTTTTTATCTGGAGCAGATTTCTTTATCCCCTCAAGCAATGATCGATCAACTCCTCTATCGACTCCTAGACAGACTTGAAGAATATGAGAGTGATGACTTCTCATTTCATACATGACTTCCTCTATGACCTTACTCACATGATTCTCTTTCGGTTGCCTTATGTTCCCTATATCAGCAAAATAAATATCTTCCAAATCTACATTTTTCTCAAGATGATACGTTGTAACATCACGCCACGCGTTTCTGTAGTTACGTATGAAGTTATATGAGGAAGCGAACATGCTGTGCACTCTTGGTACGGGTATTCCTAGGAATATTGCATCGATCTTTCCCCAATCAATCGCTCCCGAACAGGGCAAGGTTTGCACCCACTCACTTACAAAAGACTTTCTATTCGTGTTTGCATTAGAAAAGATCATAGGTCTTTCAAGCATCGGATAAGGGTAACGTCCCATACGACCAATCCTCCTTAAAAAAGGTTGGGAAATAATTTTGGAAGAGAGAGTTTTATGAATTATAAAATAAAACAATTTTCCCAATATACAGGTCTATTGGATTAGGTTATACTATTGTTGTGGTCAAATTTCGACAAGATTTTATTTTTTTCAGGTCTTCACAGCAACCGTCATACAATCGTACGAGAAAGGCAAAACCACTGAAAAGTGGTGACGCAAAGCTAGAGGGACTTAATGGTATTGGCGTTCCGAAAGTCAGCCAGCTGCCGAACACATTCTCCAGTCGATTTGTGGCAATAAAGGGGGAGAAAGATATGAAAGGAACTTGGTCGACACCGGAAGAGATTCAATATAAGAAGGAACGAAAAGAAAAACTGATTTATATCCTCATACCAATCTCAGCTATTTGTATTGGTGCATTGATAGCATTGCTAACACAACTAACGTATTAACGCTGCGGGGCCTCAATTGACAGGCTCTTTTTATTTTATGTGAATGATCATTGATTACAACAATTAAACCATAAAAAAGAAGCTGACTATAGCAGCTTCACGACGTTACTTTGTAACAGACTGTTTCTGTATGGTTTTATATATATGTTTGATTCCCTTCAACACACCTCTTAGGATAAGATAGCCGCCAAACAACACGAAGAATCCTTGTAATCCAACAACGGCGTCATCGAATTCCATGTTTCCTCTACCCGTAATCTTTTGCTGAATCTCAATTGCAAATACGACGACTAATAACACTGTAAACGTATAGATAAATGAGATAGACGTAATACTCCATTTAGAAAGCAGTCTAAAAGCAAGTTGAACGAAGATAAACCCAAACATCCCTAAAATACCAATCACCCAAAAGTGTAAATCTTTATCAGTCGCCACAAATCCTAAACCGTAGACAACCTCAATAAGAAGATCGTGAAGCTCATTAACTATGGCAACGATTAATTTTATTAGCCCCTCCATTAGTCACGTTCCTTTTCATTTGTATGACTTTATTCTAGAGAGAAGGCAACTAGAAAAGCAAGGGTTTTTTTATGGTTATTTTTATGAGTTAAGTTCTTGATCATTAACTGGAATATCGGTCATATCCTCTCCACAATACGGGCAAATCCACTCACCATTTTGGTTACTACTATAGGAAGGTTTATCACAGTGGATACACTTTTTTTCTACCACCTTATCACCTCGCTCCCCCATGTCATTGAATCATTGTTACTTTTCCATATACTCACAATTATTTTACCAAAATACGGTAATATATCAAGAACAACCTTATGACATTATATTACAAAAATATATAAGAAACTGGTTAATTTCTACTGACTGGTTGTAGAGGAACCTTGACTTTTACTTTTGTGCTCCCGATACCAAGCAGAACTCTCCTTCCTATTGATATTAACTGGACAAAAACCACATTTCTATCAACTCTAGGTTGGTTTGTATAAATAATTTACATAACAATGTTGATTGGAGCGGAAATCACCACACCCAATAAAAAACAGAAAAAACTGTCGAGACTTTCTCGACAGCCTTGACAGGTCTGCTTTTCTCCTACTGATTCGTTGTTGGTCTCAATGAAGGGCTTATCATTGGTCTTCCGATCGATAGATAGGTTAGATCGTACTCAGAAACTTCCTCTAGGCTATAACAATTCCTACCATCGAAAACGAGTGGCACACTCATGAAACGTTCGTAAATAGCAAGATCAAGTGCTTTTATTTCTCCCCATTCCGTTATAATAAAAGCTGCATCAGCATTCGAAATTGCATCTTCTATCGTATTACAAAATACCACTTCTTCTGGCAAGAATGAACGAGCATGATCCATTGCCACTGGATCATATGCGTAAATATCTGCACCTTCATCTATAAGAGTATGAGCGATAGGAATCGAAGCTGCTTCACGCATATCATTCGTATTCGGTTTGAATGCTAGACCGAGAAGGGCAATTTTTTTATGTTTCAAATCCCCCATCACTTCTTTGGCTTTTTGGACAAGCTTCATTTGTTGAATATTATTCACTTCGATAACAGACTTAAGTAACTTAAAATCATGTCGATTGTTTCCAGCAATCTGGACAAGGGCTTTTGTATCCTTCGGGAAACAAGAGCCTCCGTATCCGATACCAGCGTTCAGAAATTCGTTGCCAATTCGATGATCTTTTCCCATTCCGGCCGCAACATCCTCGATGTTCGCCCCCACCTTTTCACATATGTTCGAGATGTCATTGATAAAACTAATCTTAGTTGCTAAAAAAGCATTAGACGCATATTTAATCATTTCTGCACTCTTGATGTCCGTCCGATAAATAGGAATGCCGAAGGGAAGGTTGATCGATTCTACGATGTCTCCCGCTTCTGGGTGGTCTGCACCAATAACGATACGATCACCGTTAAACGTGTCATAAACCGCTGATCCTTCTCGCAAGAACTCAGGATTAGAAACGATATGAACATCAAATTCGGAGGAGGATGGGGAGTGTATGATCTTCTGTATGCGCTCATTTGTCCCAACCGGTACGGTGCTTTTCGTTACAACAATTGCAGAATGAGTTAACGAACGGGCTATATCAAAGGCAGCTTGATCAATAAAACTAAGATCTGCTGTACCATCTGACAGTTGAGGAGTTCCGACAGCAATATAAATAACATCAGCATGTTCGATTCCAGTATGGTGGGACGTTGTAAAAACTAGACGGTTCTCATCTATATTCTTCTTCATAAGTTCTTCTAGTTTCGGCTCATATATAGGCGATTTCCCTTGAGACATCACTCTTACCTTCTCATCGTCTTTATCGATACAGATAACGTTGTGTCCAATTTCCGCAAGACTCACACCGGTAACTAGTCCAACATATCCAGTACCGATCACTGCAATATTCATAGTAAGGTCCTCCTCTACTACGTACTTGTATCTATTATAAGAATATTTTTGTGGTTTACCGTTTCGTTCTATCTAAACAAAACATTAATAATAATTTTACACCTCCCTATTATGCACGTTTTCCGATATGATTGTAATTAACGATCAAACAAGAAAGTGTGAAACGAATGATGTTCTTACAAAAGTGGCTTTGGCTTCTATTAGCATTGTTAATGATGACTATTCTCTTCATCTCTTCTAACACGCCTTACCAAAATCAAGACGTTAAACCTCTTTTTAGAGAGTGGGTTACAATTACGCAAGAAGATCTACCTCAAATTGAGTTTACTTATGATGGCGCTCTCGTTACACCATCACAGCCATATAACTATGTTGAGTTCTTTTTAAGAAAAAGTGCCCACGTCGTTTCGTTTGGGTTACTTGCGTTTTTTTGGATGATGTTCTTCAAAGGAAAATATTCCAAGCGTGTGGCACTCCTTTTGGGATTTGCGCTCGCACTTCTATACGCTTTGTTTGACGAATTTCATCAAAGCCTAATCCCAAATCGAACCGGTCATCTGATCGATGTCTTTATCCCTGATACTCTCGGAATCGTAATAGCCAGCTTTGCTTTTCTTATTATGGCTTCAATCAGCAAAAAAGAAAAAGCCGAAAAATCCTCCTAAAGGATTCTCCAGCTTTCTTCTTTTTAAGCTACATTCCTTGATCTTTCTCACTTCCCATCCCCTTTAAAAAGAGTAGAAGAATGGAAAGCGACCGATTGATTTCAGGATCTTTTAATGCCTTGATCAAATCAAGATAGCCTGTTTTATGGTGAACCTCTTCGTGTTCCGATACATTTTCAATCCCATTATTTAAGCGTTCCATCAATGGTTCAAGCTCTTTCACGTTAATTCTTCCTAGCGCTCCAACCAATAGCAATAGGTTTTTGATAGCCATCGTATTCTCTTTCGTACTGAGGAGATCAACGAGAACTTTAAGCACTCGATCCCCTTCCCCAAACATTCCATTCAAGACGGAGATCACGCCTCTGTCCTTCATATGTCCTACCACTTCAAGCGTTTCGAGCAAAGCTTCTTTATTATCGATGAGCGCATCTTCGATTTCCTTTAAGTCCTGTGCTCTTCTTTCTTCTTCTGACAGCTCAATTTTCTTAATCGACTTAATGGCTTTTGCCAAAACGGTTCGCCTCCTTCTTTACCATATCTCCAGGGAAGAGGTAGTCTTTTCTTGCCCATTTTCGTTCTACCTGTACACCTATTTGTGGCTGAGGGTTGCCGTATCGATGGTTAATTTTCGGAAGCGGAGACGATCCCTTGTCTTTTAAGATCTCCATTTTCGCTTTTACTTCTTTATATACTGGTGTGTCTGTATCTTTATCTGCATAGCTGCTCGTTAGTAAATTGATCGCACCTTCCCCAGAGTCATTCAATGGCACGTATATTTCTTTTCCTTGTACTCTGTCCGTTACGAGGCACTTCAGTTTTATCGCACCATATGGAGAAGAAAGTCTTACTAATGTGCCGTCCGTTATACCTCGCTCATCGGCTAACTCTGGAGAAACTTCTATGAACGATTCAGGAGTTTTCGCTTTTATGCCTTCGTTTTTGTATGTCATATTCCCTTCGTGGAAATGTTCAAGAAGGCGTCCATTGTTAACATGAAGGTCATACTCATCATCAAATTGTATAGGTTCAGTCCAGTCAATTGGGAACAGACGCGCTTTTCCATCTGGAAACGGAAAATCCTCTTGGAAAAGCAGCGGCGAATCTTTTCCATCAGCTGTCACTGGCCACTGCTGGCTATCATAACCTTCCAAGCGATCATAGGAGACACCAGCGAAAAGATCAGCTAATTGCACAGCTTCAGCCATGATATCTCTAGGATGAGAGTAGTTCCAGTCAGCTCCAAGTTCATTTGCGATCATCATGATGATCTTCCAATCTGGTTTAGAGTCTCCAAGCTCATCTAGCGCTTGATAAAGTCGTTGGATTCGTCGTTCTGTATTCGTAAAGGTCCCTTCTTTTTCGAGACTCGGGCTTGCTGGAAGAACCACATCTGCAAATTCCGCTGTTTTCGTTAAGAAAAGGTCTTGTACAACGAAGAAATCTAGTTTTTCAAAAGCATCATGTACATAGTTAAGGTTCGAATCTACAATTCCCATGTCTTCTCCTTTTAAGTACATACACTTAAGATTTCCATCGTGGATACTTTTGACCATTTCATGATTGTTGAGTCCAATCTCTTTAGGTAAAGGGCTTCCCCATGCTTTTTCGTATTTCTCTCGAACCTTTTCATCGGTTACTTCTTCATATCCTGGCATCATATTCGGCATGCTTCCGAAATCACTTGCACCCTGAACATTGTTATGTCCTCTAAGCGGGTAGGCACCCGTTCCTGGTTTACCGTAATTCCCTGTTACAAGTAGTAGATTCGATATAGCTGTACTCGTATCAGAACCACCGCTATGCTGCGTCACTCCCATAGCCCAAAGAGCAACCGTACTGTTTGAATGATGAATCATCGTCGCAATCTTGATTAGTTCTACTTGTGCAATTCCAGTCACTTCCTCAGCGTACTGCAACGTGAACGTTTCAAGACTTTCAATATAGTCGTCGAGGCCATTCACGCGACCTTTCAAAAATGCTTCATCTGCCCATCCTTCATCGATGATATATTTTGTAACGGCTGACAGCCATACGAGATCCGTTCCAGAAGAAGGACGAATGAAGAGGTCAGAACGCTCAGCCATTTCATGCTTTCTCAAGTCAGAAACGATAAGCTTTTGTCCATGAAGTTTATTTGATCGTTTCACACGGGTAGAGAGCACCGGGTGTGACTCTGAGGTATTAGAACCAATAACGATCACTAGTTCAGACATTTCAATATCTGTAATCGATCCAGAATCACCACCGTATCCAACAGTTCGGAATAACCCTTTCGTCGCTGGAGTTTGACAGTATCGTGAGCAATTATCGATGTTATTCGTCCCGATTACGCTTCTACCTAATTTTTGCATCAAATAGGATTCTTCGTTTGTACATTTTGAAGAGCTGATAAATGAAAGGGCATCAGGGCCGTGGGTTTCTTTTATGCTACTGAACTTGCTTGCGATCAATTTCACCGCTTCATCCCACTCTGCCTCTCGGAATGAATCTCCTTCTCGGATCAAAGGTTTCGTTAACCTTTCATCACTATTCACATAATCCCATCCGAACTTACCTTTAATACAGGTCGATATACCATTTGCAGGTGCTTCAGCTTGCGGCTCAACTTTCAGGATATCTCTTCCTTTAGTCCACACATCAAAACTACAGCCCACACCGCAATATGTACAAACGGTTTTGGTTTTCTTAATGCGGTTTTCTCGCATCGCTGACTCCATATCAGAGATGGCTAGAATCGAGTTATAGCCTGTTTCAACGTTCTTTGTTAATTCGATCATTGGGCGAAGAGTCCCATCTGGCATGCCTGTTAAGAAACCAGCTTCCCCTTCCATCCCTTTTTCCATCATGGCATTACAAGGGCACACCGTAGAACAATGACCACAAGAAACACAAGAAGATTCATTGATTGGAACATCGTTGTCCCAAATTACTCTTGGTCGTTCCCTCTCCCAATCGATCGTCAGTGTTTCAGTTACCTGGACATCCTGACATGCCTCGACACAACGACCACATAATATACATTGATCTGGATCATATCTATAAAATGCATTTGAATTGTCCACTTGCTCAGGTTTTGCATCGAAAGGTATGGCTTGGTGATCTTTCTTCATTTGTTTAACTGTATTATGGATTTCACATGTACCATTGTTGTAGTCACAAACGGTACAATAGAGCTCGTGGTTATAAAGAATCCGGTTCATTGCGATATCCTGCGCTTCTTTTACATGAGAAGCTGTGGTGTTTATGTTATCCCCTTTCGATAGACTTGTAGAGCAGCCCCTCACGATCTCACCATTTACCTCCACCATACATGTATCACATGTCTCGATCGCACCTAAACTTGGATGATAGCACACACTAGGTAAATCTAGCTCATTGGTATGTAATACTTCTAAAACACTTTTACTCTTTTCTACTACCGTACTTACGCCATTAATCGTAACCTGAATGGTTTCAGACAATATTTTTCACCCCTGTTTCGTTCATAGGAAACCTATTCCTATATACCCTTTTAGTAGCAATGGTAGACTAATTTTCAGAAAACGGTTAAGTCTTATATGACTTCACCATTCTTTAAAAGTATTCGAAATTCCTCCCGACTCGCTACTAATTCCAAATTAAACGCTAAAAAAAGCGAGTAGCGAAACTATCCGCTTACCCGCTCTTCTAAATTTTTCACGCTAACACTTACACCAAGTGTATGCGCTCCGCCAATATAGACACCTTTTAATGGGGAAATATCGCTATAATCTCGCCCTACAGCAATTCGTATATGCTGTTCGCTAGCAATCGTATTGTTTGTAGGATCTAAACCAATCCAACCTATGCCCGGAAGTTTCACCTCAAGCCAAGCGTGCGTTGCAGCATCTCCACGAAACGCAGAATTTTCACCTATATAGATATACCCGCTGACATAACGAGCTGGTATTCCACGGTAGCGACAAAGCGCTAGCATTAAGTGAGTGAAGTCCTGACACACTCCGGTTCTTTGATACAATACTTCCTCAGCGGTTGTCAGGACATTTGTAGCACCTGATACATAAGTCATCGTATTGTAGATATGCTCATTAAGGTTAACCACGAAGTCTAATTCATCACGAGACTGTGCCCAAAGTTCATTCGTTTCTTGCTTCATCAATTCTTCAGAAATAATTGTATAATCTCGATCTACTAAGTACTCTGCGTATGCTTGTTTAAAAGCATGCGACTTCAGCTCTTGCTTTTGCTCTGAAGTTAACACCAGAGTTGAGTCAATTTCTGTTGGCCTCGTTTCCACTTTTGAGACAGTTTCGATAGATAGGTTATGATGTTCTCCCCAAAGATAGAAGGTTTCCACGTAATTTCCCCAGTAATCAACATGACCATAAGTTGGACTAGCTGGATCAATAGTCGCTGAATAAGATTCAAGAGACTGCATCTCATCATGAAGCGGTCGTAACCTGAACTGATTGATGCTTTGTCTCACTGGACGTTCATACTCATAGCTGCTGGTTTGAGTAACTTCAAATTTCATGGTATCGCTACTTCCCCTAAATAGTATGTTCTTGTAATATAGTGACCGACGGTACTACATCTGCGCTGAAAACTTTGAAGAAATGCATGTGCGTCTTGATAGAGTACTTCCTCGATTGTAAAATCTATTAAATCGTTTGCTAGGTACTCGAGTTCTTTTGCAAGTGACTCAGAGTAGTGCTCCACTTCCCCCTCTTCGAGAGCAACAAATGCATTTCGAACCTTTTGAATGCAATAGATCATAGAGCGTGGGAAATCGATATTAAGAATAAAGAACTCTGCAACATCCTTTGCTTTAATCAAGGGACGGTACATTTTTATATACGCTTCATGTCCACTTACGGATTGAAGAACAGACCACCAGTGATGATATTCAACAATTTCTTTATTTTGATACTGATCTAAATCTTTATGATAGAAAACATCAAGAATGCGAGCTGTTTTCTCTGCTCTTTCTAGATGTTTCCCCATATCCATAAACAAGTAAGCATCTCCTCGAGGCATTGTCGCTTCCACAATACCCTGGAAGAATAGGGATTCTTTTTTGACTGTTTCACAAAATTCATTGACCTCATCCATCGCCCAAACTGATTTGCTAAAGCTCATTAACTTTAAATAGAATGAATTGATGCTTTCCCATAATTCGTTAGGGATAATTTCGCGGACGGCTCTTGCATTTTCTCTTGCAACCGTAATAGCGTTCAGTATTGAATTTGGATTTTTCATAGAAAACATCAAAAATTCTACAACGCTTCGGTCATCACACCGATCATAATTTTCATTGAAAATTTGCTCATAACCACCAATTTCGATGAGCTCATACCAGTTTTGGTTATTTTCTTCTATTGGATTTGCGTTTTCAAGACGACTCGTTAACTTTACAGCTATCAATCTAGCATTGTTTTCGGCTCTTTCAACGTTACGCGACAACCAATATAATGAATCAGCGACCCTACTTAACATCCTCAGCACTCCTTTCTTTTCTATACGTTAACAGGCGATTCCTCAAGCACCCATGTGTCTTTCGCTCCTCCACCTTGCGAGGAATTCACGACAAGAGAACCTTCCTTTAAAGCAACACGCGTTAGACCACCAGGGAATACGTGAGTTTTCTCTCCGCCGAAAATGAATACTCGAAGGTCGATGTGACATGCAGCAAAACGGTCACCTTTAAATGCGGGGAGTCTTGATAACTTAATCGTTGGCTGCGCTATGAATTCTGAAGGGTTCTTCAAAATTTGCTTTCGGTAAGCTTCTATTTCCTCTTCAGACGCATGTGGTCCGATTAACATGTTGTATCCACCGGAAGCATTCGTATGCTTCACAACAAGCTCAGACAAGTGGTCAAGAACGTACTCCAACTGATCTTCATATCTTAACAAATACGTTTTCACATTTTTCACAAGAGGTTCTTCATTAAGATAATAGCGAATCATATCTGGAACAAAATGATAGATTGCCTTATCGTCAGCAACGCCATTTCCAATGCCATTGATAATGGATACATTACCCGCTCGATAAGCATCAACAAGACCTGGTACACCAAGAAGTGAGTCTTCTCTAAACTCTAATGGATCAAGGAATTCATCGTCTATTCTTCTGTAGATCACGTCTACTTGTTTTAGACCTCTTGCAGTTTTCATAAATACTTCTCGATCTCGTACAACAAGGTCTCTACCTTCTACAAGCTCAACGCCAGATCTTTGGGCAATATAGCTATGGTCGTAATAAGCCGAATTATGGATACCAGGAGTTAGTAGGACAATAGTAGGGTTACTTTTATTCTGTGGTGCAAGAGAAGCCATTGAAGAGTGAAGGTATGAAAATTGCTGTTCAAGAGACTGTACTGAATATTGATTAAAGAATTCAGGATAGACTTTCCTCATCACGTAGCGATTTTGAAAGACATACGATAACCCTGAAGGATTCCTAAGATTATCTTCGAGAACGCGATACTCTCCGGTATCATCGCGAATTAAATCGATACCCGCCATAAATATATGTTGTCTTCTTGGTAGGTCAATGCCTGCAACCTGCTCAAAAAAATGCTGGCAATTCACAATGAGATCACGTGGAATGACGCCATCTTTTAAAATTTGTTGTTCATGGTACACGTCATCAAGAAATGCATTGAGCGCATCAAAACGCTGCATCAACCCACGTTCAAGCTCAGCCCATTCATCTGGAGGAATGATTTTCGGGACAAAATCAAACGGCATCGTTCGTTCCATTCCTTCATTCTCACTGTAAACTGTAAAGGTAATACCTTGCCTTAGAAAGTCACTCTGAGCAAGTTCATACCTCTCCTGCAGATCTCTTGAATCAACTACATTCAACCTTTCATGAAAAGGTCTGCAATAATCTCTAGGAAGGCGGTCCTTTTGAAGCATCTCATCAAAAAATTCACCAAGTTTGTATGAATTAAACACGATCCCTCTTCCTCCTTTTATGTATGATTAATAAATTACCCATAATTCTTACTTTTCTAACAAATTTCGTTATCATATAGTCTATCTCCTTTAATTGATAGTAGAAAAGGATGGTTTTTTTCAGAAATTTACAATTGTAACCGTTACTATTCACTTCTAAATCGTTTTAAACATAGACTAGTACAGGCTAAAAAAGTGATTCTTAATGAGACCGTTGATATTTATTCAACAGTGAGGTGAATAAACGTGCGTTTATCAGAGATGGATCCTGAACTTCTTACAAGAAACCAAATAACATCTCTTCTGTTCGATGGTTTAGAAGATGATGGCAAGAACGGTGATTGTATTCTAGTATTTGGAGCAAGGAGCCTATTACGTGTTGAGAAAGCAGCTGAATTATATAGTGAGAAACGAGCTCCAACGATTCTCGTTTCAGGTTCAGGTGCGAGATGGGGAGACGAAGAAATTCCTGAGGCTGTCTGGATGAGAGATCAATTGATGGAACGCGGAGTTCCTTCGGAAGATATTTTGCTAGAGATCAAGGCTGAAAACACTACTGAAAACGTGGTCGCTTCCATGTTGGTTCTTCAACAGACATTTGGATTACATGCCATCAACAGGTTATTAATTGTGAGCTCTCCCTTTCATATGAAACGATGTCTCCTAACTCTAAAAACATACATGCCAGAAAGAATAGAATACACGCTCTGTGCCGATAATCGAAAAGTAGGACAGCGTACAAATTGGTGGACTGACCCCGGTGAAAAAGCTAATGTAGTAAAGGAAGTTAAATCTATTAACAAGTATGCGAAACTGGGAATTTTAAGAGATGAAGAATTGTAAAAAAAGAGGGGGCAGCGAGCCTGCCCCCTCTTTCATCATTTCCATTCCTTCCATTTTCTCAATAATTGTTCTTTCTTCACTTGTAGAATCGTGCTTCCTTTATCATCTTTTTTCTGCTTCTGCCATTCGTAAAAGCTTGCAACTCCGATAAGCGTAAACCCAGAGATCAATAAGTAAGCCCACCACGGCATGTTCCCCCAATATGGGCGAGTTTGAATAAAGACGTTCAATATAAGAACACTGATTCCGATTAAGAAATAAGATTTAATCCTGTAATAGAAACCGCCTAGAATCGATGCGAGAGATAATCCTCCTGCGATAAGAGCATCATAGATCATATTGCTCATGATAGCATCTGTCACAAGAATGGCTGCAATGATCGCCACTACACCGAACTCTATCCATTTCACAGCTCGCTCTTCATGCTTCCATGTACCTTTTGCGAGATAGATCGTGACACCTAACCATGGAAGAACATAAACTTCTGTTACAAGATACTGATTGATCTCCACATGATGAAGAAGCGTATAGTAAGGGATTAGCATACTTACAGCGGTCAAGCTTTTCACAATTCGCTTCGGAGCACCCCCTGGCACCCTATTTATCTGACATGCTAGTAAAATAACGATGAAGAGACTAGGCAGTTCTTCTGCCCATAGTGAGGCGTCATAATAGTAATTTAACGGCAGAACTAGCATCAGCGCAGCAAATGAATACCAATCGATATGGTTATTCAGCACTTCTGTTGATTGAAACGCGTATAGCTGTTTATGAATGAAGAGTCCTGAACAAAGCAGTACCGTTCCTACAAGTACATTGAGTACGACCGTCATTTCAATGAATTCGAAAGGTAGAAGCTGAACACATATGAGTACAAACAACAAAGGAATGATACTAAATAACTGCCACCTAGACTTATGCATGATATACAGAAGTACACCTATATAGCAGATTGCGATACTAAAAGATAAAGCAGTCAATGTGTTCTCCAAAGTAAATGGTACTAACCCGAGTACAGAAAAAGGTACGACATACCATTTGATCCGATCCTTCCATTTCGGATTCAACAAAAACCAAAGCACAACCATCACAACACTTGAGGCGAACCCTGTATAGAGGTAGGCATTATTAAACTGATAGAAATCTACGAGAGAAGTGTATAGAAACGGCAGAATGGAAAAGCCAGCATAAAGGAATGCCCGAACCTCCCATTCCCTCGTACGCGTGACAACACTATATAAATAGATCAGTAGTGCCGCTACATATAATATTGGTACATTTGAATATTCCCCGACTGTAAAAAACAAAGCAAAAGGCAAGTAAATATGAGCCAAATAAAAATAAGACTTTTGTACAAATTCGCTTTTTCTAGTGATAAAGTCCCCTATTACAATCAACACGATACTACCAGGAATCCATTGGAAGATTCCCTGAACTGGAAAAGCTGCAGCAGTAGAAACATAAGCCCCCAGAGTAAATAAACTAACAAGAATCCAAACCGTTTCCTCTGCCGATTTTTTAATAAGTAGAATCAAAAAGAGTATAGCTCCTAAAAGCAGGCCAGTTCTCGTGTATAACGCATTAACTGGATAGACAAGAAGTAGCAGAAGACCGATTGTATATGCAACCTGAGCCGTCCAAAAGAATGCCCCTCTAAGGCTCATCCTGTCCTTCCATACGTAGGAAATCCCCATAAGCATGAACGCAGTTGCACCTATATGAAACGGTGCACCTAGCTCATCTCGATAAAAGCTAGCTTCAGCAAAAGAAGGATAGAGAACAAGGAATGCGAACGCCCATGCTACAGGATTGCCTACACTAGCTGCCTCTCTGATCCATTCTCTTTCACCTTTAGAAGTAAGTGTCAAAAAGACAATGCCTATGATTCCCAACATGACACTATCTAGAATCCATTTTTCAGCAGCTATTCCAATTAAGACAGCTAGAGTCATCGGTCCAAATGATAGAAACATCGATCCAGATCTGATAACCGTTGTGAACTTCCACTTGTTCCAATAAAAGCCTAGAAAGTATAAAACGAAACCAATTAGGAAGAAGTGAAGCATCACGATCGTTACGTTCACATCGTCATATATTAAGTTCAATGGATACAGCCCTGCCGCTAATAGAAAGAGAGGAGCTAGAAAACCAAAGAGCTTCATTTTAGATAGATTCGCAAGGTATATATAGTTGATGCTAATCAAAACGTACCCTGCAACAAGTAGCCATGATGGATCATCGAACCGCAGCAGTAACCCCTTATAACTAATGAAAAGAAAGGCACATATAGAAATAATTCCACTCGTAAACTGAAACGCCCGTTTCATATAGAGTTGTTCAAATTTCTCGAGCATTTGAAGTCCTATGAATAGAAATCCGATCAGCGAGTAAAGGAAAACATCTAATGATTCGAGAGCAGAATTCTCGATTAACTGATAGATGCCGTATATGAAAAGAAGTGTGAATACAAAATGATACTCTTTTTGTTTGCCTACATATACCATTGTTAAATAAAGAGTTGACGTTATAATAATGTTAAAACTATAAAAAACGGCGTGATCGTAAAAGAAAAGCATCAATATCGTGGATAACACTAGATTTCCCTGAAGATAAAGCGGTAGCTCTTTAATAAATATGTGATTCCCCGTTACTCTTCTAGACTTTACATACGCAATGATTAGTAGTCCATTAAATAATACGATGCCAAAAAAGAAAGCATCGATACTCGGATTAAATAGCTGAACAAAAAATGAGGCTCCGATTGTAAGGCCGACGAAAGATAACCATACAAATAATCTCGAGTTTCTCTTTATTGCATGATAACTATACAAAGGTAAGCACATGAGAGTTCCGAGTAAACCAAGCACGTATTTGCCTTCTCCACTTATTGACAACCATGGTCCAAATAACTGAAAGTATCCAGCTGAGATAATGATGATCGGTAGAAATAGGCTTCCTAGAACTAAGAAAGCAAATGCTGTTTTTCCGATTTTAAGCTTATGTTCACTTAGCCAGCTAATGCCAAAGAAAAGGAACGATACAGTAGCAATTAAAGCTGTTTTTAGTGTTGAAGTAAGAACATCCCAGGTACTAGTCGCAAGTACGAGGCCGCCTAACAAAAGGAGTACAACGCCAATAATAAGGATCCAAGTGAGGTTTCGATCACGGAGTTCTTGAGTAGATTTTACCTTTTTCGCTTTTTTCTTTTCTATCGTTTTTGCTGCTTTTTTTTCTTCCAGAACTGCATTAGCTTGTGTCATATCCATTTGCTGTTCAACTTCTGACTCTAATAGACGTGAATAAGCAGCTGATACTTGATCGTAAGTACTTTTAGAAATAAAATCCCTTTGCCTTAGCTTGGTTAATTCTTCTCTAAAAGTAGCTTCATTCTCCTTTCCATTCATTCTCTCCCCCCTACTTCCGTATTTTTCCTTTATAATAATTCTATTTACTCACACCTTTTTTTATTTCGCAATAGTCAAAAAACAAAACCAATCTAGCTTCTAGAACTATCAGATATGCTCTTCAGATTGACGTTTTATACGTTATTTTAAATAAAAGGGCTCCCGAGACATTCTCAAGAGCCGTCTTTAATAAGATAGAAATGCTTCGATCTTCGATCTTACATTTAAGCATTCGCTTGAATACCTGAGATTACCATCTCTTTGTAAAATCCATCTTTCTCAATCAATTCATCGTGCGTTCCTTTTTCAATAATATTCCCTTGATCTAAAACAAGAATTTGATCAGCTCGCTGAATGGTATTCAACCGGTGAGCGATCACAAAGCTCGTTCTACCCTCCATTAATGTCCACAGCGCACGTTGAATCTGCACTTCTGTTCTCGTATCGATACTGCTTGTTGCTTCATCAAGAATAAGAATAGTTGGATCAGTAAGAACAGCTCTTGCAATCGACAGTAACTGCCTTTGTCCGTGGCTAATTCCTCCTCCATCTTGTTGTAAAACCGTGTGATAACCATTGGGGAGTTTTGTGATAAATGAATGAGCATTGGCAATTCTTGCTGCGTTCTTGACCTCTTCATCCGTTGCATCCAATCTTCCGTAGCGAATGTTTTCTAGAACGGTTTCTTCAAATAACAATGTATCTTGTAGGACAAACCCCATATTCTCTCGTAAGCTATCTCTCGTAAACGAAGTAATATCTTTCCCATCTATTTCAATCGTTCCTTCGTCTATTTCATAAAACCTCATGAGTAAGTTAACGATGGTTGTTTTTCCAGCTCCAGTCGGACCGACGATTGCGACGGTCTCACCAGGTTGAGCGGTAAAGCTCAGCCCCTGTAACGTATCTTGATCTTTCTCATATCCAAATGAGACTTCGTGGAAAGACACGCTTCCAGTTACGTCAGTTAATGGAGTAGCGTGATCTCGATCCTCAAGCTCTTCCTTTTCATCAAGAACTACAAAAACTCTTTCCGCGCCAGCAACAGCGGAAAGAATCGTATTAAATTGATTCGCCAAGTCATTCAAAGGACGAGTGAACTGCCTGGAGTACTGAATAAAAGCAACGATAACCCCTATCGTGACTAACCCTTCTAACGCTAGCCACCCTCCTGCTGCTGCGATTAGAACAAAGCTTAGATTGTTTAACACATTCATTAGTTTTGGAATAAAACCGGAATACGTCAACGCCCAGAACCCTGATTTTCTGAGCTCTTCACTTTCTTTTTCAAATTGCTTCATCACTCGTTCTTCTTGTGAAAATGTCTTTACAATCTGCTGTCCTGAAATCGTCTCTTCAATAACACCATTTAAGTTTCCTAAGTTTCGCTGCTGTTCTTTAAAATAATACCCTGTACGTTTTGTAATCCATTTCATCCCTGCATACATAATTGGAATGATTGTAAACGTAATCAAGGTTAAAAGAGGACTTAACCAAATCATAATCGCCACTGTTCCGATTAGAGTCAGAATGCTCGAGATAATTTGAATTACTGAGCTGTTCAACGTCTTGCTTACATTCTCAATGTCATTTGTAAGTCGACTCATGAGCTCTCCATGTGTCTTTTTATCAAAGTAAGGGATCGGAAGACGTTGAAAATGACGAAATAGGTCTTTCCTTATAGTCATTACCGTTTTTTGTGCGATTCCGATCATCCAGAAATTCTGAAGGAACGTTACGATTGACTGTGAAAAATAGATGCCGATCAAAATCAAAAGGAGAGGAATAAGACCGTTCAGATCTCCTTTTACTAAATAATCGTCAATTGCCACGCTCGTTACGTACGGGCCGAGCAAACCAAAAACCGAGCTCATCAAGACTAAGAAAAAGACAACGGTTAGGAGTCCCTTCTGCACAGATAGGTAGTTCCAAATCCTCTTCACCGTTCCTTTTATATCATCCGGTCTCTTCTTATTAAGATGTTTTTTCGGCATGGTCAACCCCCTCCCCGTACTGCGAAGCATAAATATCCTGGTATGCTTCATTTTCACGTAATAACGTCACGTGGGAGCCTTTCCCAATTACTTTTCCATCTTCAAGTACGAAAATTTGATCAGCTTCCTTAACAGAACTTATTTTCTGGGCGATTAACAATATGAGTCCTTGAAAATCACTATCCTTCAATGATTGCTGTAATTTCGCTTCTGTTTTTAGATCAAGGGCACTAGTGCTATCATCAAGTATTAAGATTTCAGGCTTTCGTATGAGGGCTCTTGCAATCGAGAGACGTTGCTTTTGACCACCAGAAAGGTTGACACCTTTTTGTCCTAGCTCTGTTTCATATTGATTGGGAAGCGTCATGATGAACTCGTGAATTTGCGCTGTTTTTGCAGCAGCAACAATTTCATCCATCGATGCGTCCTCTTTCCCCCATCGAATATTTTCACCGATTGTATCACTGAAAAGCATGACTTCTTGCGGAACAACACCGATTGCTCTTCTAAGCTCATCTACTGGCACCTCATTCACATTAACGCCATTCCATTTTACTTCTCCAGAATCCGGTTCATAAAGACGAGGGATTAATTGTATAAGCGACGTCTTCCCTGTACCTGTGGAACCTAAGATTCCAATAAATTGACCTCGTTCCAACGTGAAGGAAATATTCTTCAACACCTTCTTTTCAGGATATGAAAAACTGATATCTTCATACGCTAAGGTACGTAATGGAAGAGGCAACGGATGACTAGAACTTTGAGTTACTGTCTCAGTAGCAAACACTTCTTCCATGCGGTGGACTGATGCTCTTGCACGAGAAAGAATCATTAATATGAAAGAAAACATCGAAAGGGCAACAGTAATCCGTGTTCCATATGTGATGATAGCTGCCACATCACCGACTTGTGTCCCTCCTCCAATAATTCTGATCCCCCCAAACCATATAACAGCTACAATCGCGACATTCATAATGATGAGCAATACAGGCGTCGCAAGTTCGATTAACCGTAAGGAGGCAACATTTCGTTCAAAAAGGTCATCATTAACTACCTTGAAGCGATCTTGTTCATACTCGCTTCGTCTTAGTGCTTTTATCAATCGAATGCCTACTAAATTCTCTCTCATAACGCCATTTACTCGATCAAGCTTTTCTTGAACAAGAGCGAACAACGCGATACCTTTCTTCATAACAAAAAATAGAAAGACGATCACGATCGGGATCGCTACTGTTAATAAAAGAGCAATTTGGAAGTCCACAAAGAGAGCCATCACCACGCCCCCAATTACAAGGAGAGGAGCTCTTACCATAATTCTAAGGCCCATAAAGATAACAAGCTGAACCTGATTCACATCATTGGTAAGCCTCGTGATCAGAGAAGAAGTTGGAAAACGATTAAAATCCATAAATGAGAACGATTGAATCTTTTCAAATAACGCTTCTCTTAGATCGAACGCGAACTGTTGACTAACAAAAGAAGCAATATATGTATTTATAATTGATGTAACAAAAGAAAGGACAGTGAGCAGAAGCATAAACAGTCCAACTGAAGTAATAATAGAAATATTTCTCTCTATAATGCCGTTATCAATGATATCCGCCATTAGTATAGGCAACCATAGTTCAACCGCAAGCTCAAAAAGCATCAACAATGCAGCAATTATTGCAGCCTTACGATATGGATATATGAAAGAAAAAATATGACGCATAACCCCTCCAGAATACTCCGACATTATATACACTTTACCATATTTTTCAGAATATTTAGGTCCGCGGAAATTATGACAAATAAAAAAAGAAATCGGCTACAAAGCCAATTCCTTTTTTAAGAAAAACGCTGATTATGGTGCTACATATACCGTAGGAGTTTGAATACCGCTTACTTTCGTGTGGACGAAAGCACGTATTCGAGAGTAGTCAAGCGATAATCACTCCCACTAGATTGCTATGAATATAGCAACTTTTCTGTCCACTAATCATGATGTTGGTAACTTTGCTTATGTTTTGTTTTCCTATCATACGTACTAATGTTGATTGGAGCGGAAGGATGCTCGACTCCTGCGGGATGTGCGGGACAGGTGAGACCCCGGAGGCGCAATGGTTTTGTGCGCTGAGAAGGCTCACCGCCCGACTCGCGGAAAGCGAGCATCCTGGAGCGGAAATCACCTTCATATCCGTGCAGATGATGTTTAAGACTTTCTAGACAATTTGAAAATCGGCTACAGAGCCGATTTCCTTCAGATTATTTATTGCTTTTTGAAACCATCAGTTCAAGCTCTCCTTCAAACTCAAATTCAGTCATCGTTGAAGGAATAATAAAATGATCTCCTTGTTTTACGAAATGAGAGGAATCTGCTGAAGAAATTTCACCTTCACCGCTTAAGACACTAACCAATAAATAGCGGGCGTCTAAATCGGTGCTATAAACACCATCGACCTCCCAGTGATATACTGTGAAATAGGTCGCTTCAATAAGTTTTGTTTCCTTCAAACCTTCTTCTTCTGAAACGACAGGATGAAACTCTGGATCAACATGAGGTATAGTCGAAACTTCTTTCGACCTCTCAATATGCAGCTCACGCTTATTTCCTTTATCATCCGTACGATCATAATCATAAACGCGATAGGTGGTGTCAGAACTTTGTTGAGTCTCAAGAATCATAGTTCCAGCTCCAATTGCATGGATGGTACCACTCGGAACAAAGTAAAATTGCCCTGGCTCGATTGGAATGCGGCGAAGCAGGTCACCCCACTGCCCATTATCGATCATCTCTGTAAACTGTGATTTTGATGTTGCATGGTGACCAAAAATAAGCTCAGCTCCAGAATCACAATCGATGATATACCAGCATTCTGTCTTTCCATACGCTTCACCTTCTTCAGCCCTTGCGTATGTATCATCAGGATGGACTTGAACAGAAAGATCACGATTCGCATCAAGAATTTTAACTAACAGTGGAAAGTGCTCTCCCTCTTCATCTCCAAATAAATTTCTATGATCTTCCCACACTTCATTTAACTTTTTGCCTTCGAGTGGACCATTTTTAATTTCACATGGTCCGTTCTGATGAGCTGAAATCCCCCAGCATTCACCAGTCGTTTCTGATGGTATGTCGTAACCAAATAGGTCTTTAAGCTTCGTACCACCCCAGATTCGATCTTTGAATTCAGGCTTTAAGAAAAGCGGTTCATGTTGATACATATATTGATTCCTCCTCATTACATTTATTTACTTAATTCCAACCATTGCTGCTCCAATTAACCCTGCATGATTCCCAAGTGAGGCAGGTTCAATCGCTACTCTTCCATGTAACCCTTCATAAATATAGCCATCGACTTTCTCTCTGAGGAGCGGGAACAGCGTAGTTTGTCCATTCATAACACCTCCACCAAGAATAAACACTGACGGATCTACTGTATGAACGAGGTTCGCAATCCCTATAGCTAGCGCATCGATTGCCTCATTAATAATAGCGATCGCTGTTTGGTTACCTTCATCAGCTAATGAAAACACTTCGGTAGCTCCTCCTGCAATACCCAATCTTGCCTTTCCTTCTCTTCCGATAGCTGTTCCTGATGCCATTGCTTCAAGAGAACCAGCGTTCATATTCGCATGTTTTGGCCCTTTCGGCTTTATTATCATGTTTCCAATTTCAGCACCATAACCATGTTCACCTTGGACAATCTTGTTATTTATCACGTATCCTCCGCCGACACCAGTACTGACCGTTATGTAGAATGAACTATGTTTTCCCTTTCCTGCACCATACATCGCTTCACCTAGCGCTGCAGCATCAGCGTCATTTATGAGAGAAGTCTGAACGCCGACTCTCTTCTCGACAATCTCCGTAATATGAACATCTTTCCAGCCTGGCAGATTGGGAGGCGAAAGCACGATACCTTCAAAGGGATTTAACGGTCCCGGGGATCCGATACCTATGGTCTCTACTTTGTAATTTTCATTCATTTCCTTTATCAAGTCTACCATTCTGCCGATAATAGATGTAGAGCCATTGGTAGCTTCTGTAGGAACTTGCCTTACTTTTAGTAGGTGACCACGTTCATCAGTCACTCCTACACGTAAGTTCGTTCCTCCTAAGTCGATACCCATGTAGTATTTTCCCAAAATATCCCCTCCTGCAATTTCTTATTTTTATATGCTACCATGAATCACACAGTAACGTATCGTAAAGTTCAAATCGTTACACTATTCAACATAAATCTTCTAAAATTGTTAAATTGTGAAAACTTTCTAGGAATTTCGTTGACTACTAATGGTGCTCTGATAAACTATTATTAAATAACAAATTAGGTTAAATTAGGTGACAAACATGGTATTTGACGGCATTTTGCTAGCACTCCTTATTGGATTCCTAAGAAAAGGAAGCTTAAAAGGCTTTGCTTATTTAACGTTCCGCGGCGGTTGGATCTTCCCGCTATTACTCCTTATAGAAATTGGAGTTTTCATCTTCCAATCTTCCTATGCATGGATTGGAAAATATAGCGGATTATTATTTATGCTGATCTACGTTGTCGGCATGGTTTTCCTTTGGATAAACCGCAAGATGAACATAGGTATTCCAATTCTATTGCTAGGCGTTTTTCTTAACTTTATCGTTATGGCCTTGAATGGCGGTCGAATGCCAGTATCATTAGAAGCTGCTACTATTTTAGACCCAGCCTATGCAAACGCTATCCAAGACGGTTTATATGGTAAGCATGCTGTACTTACAGATTCAACATTATTAGGATTTCTTGGTGATGTTATTCCAATTACCGATCCCTATCCAAAAGATCAGGTAATCAGTATCGGAGATATCGTCATGAATATAGGTATTTTTATTTTCATACAGCGAGTCATGGTAAAGAATCGACATCCAGAAGGTTCATCTTCCGCGACTAAGAAGCTGTCTACTTAAAGGAGGTGACAGCATGGAAAGAAAAGAAGGCATTAAGCTAACTGGTATCATCGTTAATATTGCTATTATTTCTACCGCCTTAATCGCATTAACTTCTGGATTTAAATTAGTTTAATTGATAACCGAGGAGCACGGTGTGCTCCTCGACTTTCAAACTAAATTTAAATGAGAGTGGTGGTAACATGAAGGGCATATTTCAAAGCAAAAACCTAGTAAACATGTACCTCAGCGCAGTTTCTGTTGCTGGGATATTATTGTACATTTCAAGCTATTCCATGACACCACTGACTTGGAGTTTGGCCTTCACGTTTATTACTGCGATCCTCCTATTAAACCACTATACAATTCTACTGCCACCGAGCGGTAACTCCTTATCGATGGATTCTGCAATTTATCTTGCGATTCTATTTGTTTTCGGTTTAGATATGACGCTAACGATCTTATTATTCACCTCTCTTATCTACGCCATTTACCAGAAGCAAGTTGTTTGGTGGAAGCACCTATTTAATTTTTCAATCTATGTGATTATGATTGTTTGTACGTATCAATCGTTTCTATTAACTGGTGGGAAGCTCGGTTCAATCACGGTATTGAATATTTCTTCTTACCTCGCGTCATTTAGCATTTACTTTTTATTGAACGTAATCCTTATAGGTTTGTTCTTTCTTCTAACTCAAACAGAGAGCTTATTTATGCTCATCAAAGGAATGCTAAAAGAAACGATATCCAGTTATTTAATCACTCTAGTGCTATCGCTAATTCTAGTTTTAATGATAAAACAGCAGGTTTATCTTGGGATTTTCCTCTTTTCGTCCGTTGCGATCCTACTATCTATTTCGTTTAGACAATATTTTCAACTTTATCAGGAAGTGTCAGAAAAAGCCGATATCGACCATTTAACCGAATTGTTTAACCATGGTTATTTTAAGAACTTATTAGAAAAAGAAATCAATAAAGCTAAAAAAGCCGGTGAACCGCTCTCACTTGGACTAATCGATCTCGATGATTTTAAGAAATACAATGATCTTCATGGTCACTTGCAAGGTGATCGGTTACTCAAGCATTTCGGAGCTGAGATGAAAAGAATGGCAAAGTCTAGCTTTACAGTTGCAAGATATGGCGGTGAAGAGTTCGCTGTATTGATGCCCGGTCTAAATCAACTAGAAGCATACCGATTTATTAATCAGCTGAGAAAACAAGTCAACGATACGTATTTTGAAGGAGTCGAGGTATTACCACATGGCTGTCTTTCATTCTCGGCAGGCGTAATCGAATATAATCTTGAGATCTATAATTCAACAGAAATGATTGAAAAAGCTGATCAAGCGATGTATTTTGCAAAAACAAAAGGGAAAAACAATGTTTCTCTATTTGATACCGAGAATCTTCCCGTAGATACCTTTCAGTACCAAAGAGAAATGGACCTACTTGAACAGCAGCTTCGCATCTTCTTGTACAAGGATGTCTATACGTATCGTCATAGTAGAAGGGTTTATGAGTATGCGATCCAATTCAGCAAGAAACTTAACCTTAATATGGCAGATCGAAAAACACTTATTATGGGTGCTCTTATACATGACATCGGCAAGCTAGAAATCCCAAGAGATGTGATTAACAAAAGAGGCAAGCTTACGAAAGAAGAATGGGAGATGGTTCAAAAGCACGTGATCTGGGGAAGAGAAATCGTATCAACAGACCGTGAGCTTCATGACCTACTCCCACTAGTCGAACTTCACCATGAACGCTTCGATGGAAAGGGATATCCTTATGGATTTAGCGGGTATGAAATTCCAAGACTCGTCCGCATGCTGACTGTTATCGATTCTTTCGATGCAATGACGACAGAGCGACCTTATCAGGAAACAAAGTCCTTCACAGAAGCAATCACCGAACTCAAGAGTTGTTCAGGTTCTCAATTTGATCCGCAGCTTGTTGATGCATTTATTGAAGTAATCCAAGAATCTCCAACGGTAGATTTAGAGAAAATGAATCACAACAAACCAGTCCAAGTGACACCATAACGAAAGGCAGAGCTAGTGTTTAGCTCTGCCTTTTATTTATGATTCATCCTATACTTTTGCTTCAGCGATCGTGTTGATCATAATTCGAATCGAATCTCGAATGCTATGAAACGGAAAGCCTGTATGAGCAGAATGATGCAACGTCATTTCAAACGTCGGAGGCACATGAACGAATCCTGCCGGCGTATCGATGTTATTCTGTTCAAGAACGTGTAGAACGCTATACATCACGTTATTACACAAATAAGTTCCCGCTGTGTTAGAAATCTCGGCAGGAATGCCATTTTCCAAGAGCGCATCCGTCATTCGTTTAATAGGAAGAGTTGAAAAATATGCTGCAGGACCACCTGGTACGATCGGCTCATCTTCTGGAGCATTGCCGTTGTTATCTTCAACACTATCATTCACATTGATCGCAATACGTTCAGGTGTAATTTTCGTGCGATCTGCAGCTAGACCTAGCATGATGATCGCACTTGGTTTGCATTCTTCTACATAGGTCAGTAGTCTTTCGGCAGCATGCTTATAATCTACCGGCAACACACGGCCTATGATTTCATACCCTCCTACAACTTCCTCATCCATCTCTCTAACAATTGATTCAGTAGGGTTATGTCGGTGTCCAAGAAAAGGTTCAAATCCTGTTAATAATAATCTGTTCAACTTACTCGCTCCTCTCATCTTGGGGTCAGGAACGCACCATACCCCCTATTAATAAAATAAGAAATACTAGTGAAAGGCATACAAGAAACACGATTCCCATCTTACGAATTGCAGGAGGAAAACGTTCCGTCATAGGAACTCGAACAAGAACGATCAATAGAGCTAATGAAAGGATTAACAGCAGAAAATATCCCAATGACTACACCACCGTTTCAAACATACTACTATTACCTCTTCCCTATTGGAGATATTTCTAACCAGGTGTTGGAACGTAAAAAAGTCATGCAGGAGTTTCTCCTACATGACCTTCATGTGTTTGTTATTTTTCCATCTATGAAAACTGTGCCTATTTGTCTAAAGAAGCAGCTCCTGCTTTATAGCCTTGTGGATGATTTTGATGCCAATTCCAAGCGTGCTCAACAATTTGCTGCAGCTCAGGGTAAACGGGCTTCCATCCGAGTTCTTCTATAGCTTTCTCGGAAGATGCGATTAGAACAGCAGGATCACCAGCACGACGGGGTGCATCTTCTGCTATGATCTCTTTATTTGTCACGTTACGGCATGTATCGATCACTTCTTTAACGGTAAATCCTTTACCGTTCCCGAGATTGAAAATGTTGCTCTCATTCGTATCTTTCATACGCTTCAGTGCAAGGTAATGCGCCTGCGCAAGATCTAATACATGAATATAGTCTCGCACGCATGTACCATCTTTTGTAGAATAATCATTTCCAAAGATAGAGACTTTCTCTCTTTTTCCTAGGGCAGCCTCTAGAACGATCGGTATTAAGTGTGACTCAGGGTCATGATCTTCACCGATCCGACCTTTTGGATCAGCGCCTGCAGCATTGAAGTACCTAAGCGATGTAGACTTCAAGCCATATGCTTCATCACACCAACGAAGCATCTTTTCAATGGCAAGCTTTGTTTCTCCATAAGGATTCGTTGGAATCGTTGGATCAGTCTCTTCGATCGGTGTTCGCTCCGGATTTCCGTAAGTTGCTGCAGTTGAAGAGAATACAATATAATTCACTTCATACTCAACAAGTTTTGAAACAAGAGCATGCGATCCATTCACGTTATTTCGATAGTACTCCAGTGGATTCGCTACGCTTTCACCTACAAGTGAACTCGCTGCAAAATGAATAACGGAATCAATGTCATTATCAGAAAAAACTTGATCCAATACTTTAGCATCCGTTAAATCTGCTTGATAAAAAGACACACCATCAACAGCTTCACTGTGTCCCTTCGACAAGTTGTCTAATACAACGACTTCTTCCCCTTGCTCTTTCAAATACATGACAGTATGACTTCCTATGTATCCTGCTCCACCAGTTACTAAAATTGCCATTTTATCCCCTCCACATTAATAGTACCTGTTATTACTCGTCGAATCCACACGTTATTTCCCGGAAAATACAATAATTTTGCGAAAGACGAGACGTTCATTCATCCATGCACATAATTCCAATTTTATTTACTAAAATCTTAAAGGAACACAAGGAAACACGTCGAAATTAGTTTGTAATCGGAATCTATCTTTTCCATACTTTAGAAGCTTTAATAAGAAAAAACAGGAAATTTACACTATTTTATGTTAATATGAAAAAGGATTTATAGGGAATTAGAAACATAATTTATCTAGATTTTGGGAGGAATTCCAACGTGAGAGTAAGAAAAGCAATCATACCTGCTGCTGGTCTTGGAACAAGATTTTTACCAGCGACTAAAGCACAACCGAAAGAAATGTTACCGATCGTTGATAAACCTACAATTCAGTACATTGTAGAAGAAGCAGTAGCGGCTGGCATTGAAGATATTATCATCGTAAGTGGACGCGGGAAGCGTGCGATCGAAGATCATTTCGATAAATCTTACGAGCTAGAAGAGACGCTTACTAAGAAACAAAAAACAAAGATGCTTGATGAAGTAAAACAAATTTCGAACTTAGCTAACATCCATTACATACGACAAAAAGAGCCAAAGGGTCTCGGTCACGCGATTAATTGCGCAAGCCGATTTATTGGAAATGAACCTTTTGCAGTTCTTCTTGGAGATGACATCGTTCGGTCTGAAAAGCCATGTATCGGACAATTGATGGAAAGTTATAACAGGTATCGCACATCAATCGTTGGCGTTCAGCAGGTTCCAAATGAGGATGTCTCTAAATACGGAGTCATCGCGCCAAAGGGCGAACAAATCGATAACGGAATCATCCCAATTCAATCATTAGTAGAAAAACCATCTCTAGAAGAAGCTCCTTCTAATTATGCAATCCTAGGACGCTATATTCTAACGCCTGAGATCTTTTCTATCCTTGATACGCAAGCAACTGGTGCAGGCGGGGAAATTCAGTTAACTGATGCGATCAAGCGATTGAACGAACAACAGGCCGTTTTCGCTCATGAATTCGATGGTCAACGATACGATGTCGGTGATAAGTTTGGTTTCATTAAAGCGACGATCGACTTCGCATTATATCGCCCTGAGCTCAAAGAAGATGTCATGAATTACTTGAAGCAAGTAGTTGAACAAGAGCTAGCCACGAAGAAATAACAAAAACCGCATCCCCAACTAGGGTGCGTTTTTTTTTTTTTGTAACAAGTTGAACCTGGTATGCAGGAATATCGGTGACTTATACGAAAGTATAGTATTTATACTTTCGTATGCAAAAATATTCAACGGGGCGTGATGACACCGATGCTAGAAGACTTAACGAATATACCCAATCTTAACAAAGACTCTAAATTCAGTCCTATCACTATCTCAAGAGAAAATGAAATGAACACTTTTCATAGATTACTTATAGGTGAAAGTAGCGGGATACTGTCGATCTACGGTCACTCCGGCACAGGCAAAAGTGAATTACTTATGCACTATCGCCTTAAAGCTAGAGATAAAGGAGTACCATTCTACCTCGTGAACGCACAATTCACAAAGGCTGACCCAAGTTCTTTTTTACAAGCTTTACTCGAGCAAATGGGCCCACCTTCTCCTTCTGTTTCTCCTCTTGAAGCGATTCGTATGCATATGCAACACCTTGAGAAAAAAGGGATCCACTTTGTAATCGCGATCGATTCCTACGAACATTATGAGAAGCTAGATGAATGGTTCAGGCAGTCATTCCTTCCCTCCCTCCCTTCATCGATTATATTCATTTTTTGTGGAAGAAACCCATTGAACACATATTGGAAATCTTCTATTTGGCATCCGTTCATTCAGACGATCGAGCTTCAGGCGCTTACATATGAACAGTTCAATGCTACGATCGAGACTTCAACAGAAGCACAATTAAAGAAAATATGGCACTGTTCGAAAGGAAATCCATTCGCAATCTCTCATCTTATCTATTCCTCAAATAAGGAAGGGAAATTAGATGACAGACTAGTACAAGCAACCTATCAGAACATTGTACGTGAGTGGCTTAGAGAAGTTACAAACGATAGGATGTTACCATACATTGAAGCTGCTTCATTCGGGGTGCAGATCCACCAGGAAAAAATAGAGGCGATCCTTACAAACACCCTCTCAAGAAAAGAGTTCGAGCAACTTATTTCCTATTCTTTTGTTGAAGAAACAGAAACAGGTTGGAAACTCCATCCTTTATTCCACCATGCTTTAAAAATGGATTTAATCAAAAGAAAACCAACTTACTACCATGAGTTGTGGAAAAGAGCTCTTATGTATTGCCGCACGTACATGGAGCAACATGACCACGTGATAAAAACCAACGACATCAACGAGTTTTTCTACCTTTTAAAGGAGCGTATGGTACAGTCATCTCCATTCAATAATGAAAACATTTCGATGTATTCAATGGCTTCAGCTCATGCTGAAGATTGGACTGAAATTCAACCATTCCTTATGAAAGATAAGGAATACTTCCGGGAAGGTGAAAATTCTTATTTATCACTAGAAGCGCTCAAAGAAATAGGTCTTCGCTACGTTAAACTTTTGAGAAATGAGGCAGGTAAGGTTAGAGGAATGGCAGTTATGATACCCATACAATCTTCTACACTCGAGTTGTTGAAAACCAATCCCGTCACAAAAAGCTATTTCTATAACCTATCATCTTTTGAGGAAAAACGAGTTCGGAAAGCTAAACTGCCTTGTGGCTGGGTTATTCGTTACCTTAACATCATTGATAAAAACAAAAAGGAAGAGCTATACGCCTTGCTTTATCATCTTCTTCCACTTGTGTTAACTGAAGGGATTCTCGTTGCTTCAACCCCTGTGGCCTACTACCAGAGCCTTCTCGAACGATTCCGCTTCAAAGAAATTCCTGAAGCGTCTCATAACGACTATGGCAGTCATATACGATCCAAAACGTACGAACTCGACTTAAAAAACAACCGCCTGCCACAATACCTGGATACGTTCGCACAAGCAATCGGTGTAACCTTAAACTCAACACCGTTAGACCGTTTCCAGTTCACACCTCGCGAGAAAGAAGTAGCTACTCTCGTTATCCAGGGGAAATCAAATGCTACGATAGCGAACGAGCTATCTTTAACAGAAATCACGGTAAAAAAACATTTAACACGTATCTATGCCAAGCTCGATATAAAAAACCGTACAGAACTAACCAAAATAATTTTAGGAGGACGAGTGAACTAGAATGAAACATACAACAATTTATCTCGTGCGCCATGCACATTCCACTTACACGCCAGATGAATATGGACGAGAACTTTCTCAAAAAGGGTTAGATGATGCTAAAAGCGTAACGGAACTAATGAAGACTCGTCACGTAGACGTAGTGCTTTCAAGCCCTTATCAGCGTGCCATCGCTACAGTTGAAGGAATTGCAAAAGGCAACGATCAACAAGTAAACGTAATCGAAGACTTGAAAGAACGCGTTCTTGCCGAAAAGCCTGTAGAGGATTTCGCCGCCGCGATCGAAGCAGTTTGGAGCGATGAGTCATTTTCATTCGAAGGTGGAGAATCGAATGAGGCTGCAAGACAAAGAGGCAGTGACGCTTTATTTAAAATCCTTCACACATATGAAGGGAAAAGCGTGGTGATCGGCACGCACGGTAATATTATGGTTTTGCTGATGAGTTACTTTGACAGTCACTATGATGTAGAGTTTTGGAGAAGCCTTGATATGCCTGATGTTTACAAACTTTCTTTTCATGGAGAAAATTTAACAGAGGTCGAAAGGGTCTGGAACCCTGAATTGAAAAAAGTCTATTTATAGCCCTCATAGCACCCCCCTGTTTTATAAGAGATTGTACCCTCACAACAGGGGTTTTTCATGTTAAACAAACGTTTGATTTAACATTATCGATCTATTGTGTCTTCCCATTCACTTCGCAGTAAGCCCATGACGACTGTATCATAGTACGTTCCTTCTACGTACTCGTTTTGACGTAGCCGACCTTCTACTTCAAACCCGCACTTCTCATAAGACCTGATTGCACGCACATTACCACTCCATGTATCCAACTGAATCCGCTCTAAGTTTAATTGGAGAAAGAGATAACGAACCATCGCACGAATCGCATCACTTCCGTACCCTTTTCCCCAGTATGCTTTATCACCGATCGTGATTCCCATCACTGCAGATCTAGTAATGCTGTTCACATCTCGGTAGTCTGCAATACCTATTATTCTCCCTTCCAAATCAAGAATTGAAAACACTCCATTTTCTGCTCGATTCATACTTATGATCGTTTCATACGTATTTTCTACTTGTTCTCGAGATACGTGTGTTAGAAGTGGAGAATTACCTACTGCAAATAGACTGACCTCTTCATCGTTTCTCCATTGAAACAACTCTTCCATATCGTCGAATGCTACTGCGCGAAGTCGTGTTAAGTTTCCATTCATCATTTCTACATCCTTTTCTATGAAAGAGGGTCACTACTCGAGCAGACCCTCTTCAATCAGTTTTGCTTCAAGCTTTGGGGTTAAATTACGATTTGCTGGAGTTTGTGGCCCCCTCCCTACAAAATCTTCACTACAGTGCGATTCGGTAATGTAGAAAGCATTATAAAGAAGACGTCTGTCTTTGATCGTATAGCCACCATTCGGAAAGAGATACGTACAATTCTCCTCTATTTTCGTGCGTTTATCTTTACGATCTACATAATAAAACTCATCTGTCACTGCCCCATATTCCATTTCCTCTGTGGAAGTTAAAAACATTCCATCCTTATCGTATCGAATCACCGTGAATCCTTTTTCCCTTTTTAACTTTGGCGCTCCCTCTACATTATAGACGGTGATCAACTGACCCTCAAAACCTTCTGGAATCAAGTGTAACGTATCTGTTGTGTCATGGTTAGTAGAAGCTTTAGACGAACATGAAACTGTACTCATAACCACTAGTGTTAAAGCAAGCAGTTTGCTCCATCTCATTTATGCTTCGCCCCCATTATCTAAACAAACTCTATGATTATTTCGACGCCTACCAGTACAGTGCCTGTCACTCCCCGCATTTTGTCGAAGAAAAAATCAGACTAGAGACCGAGAGAAAAACCATTCTCGCGACTGGTTTAACTCAATCATTTTCTGCGTACACTGGGAGTAGAAAGAGAGACGTCAACGGTATCGAGAGAGCGGCCGGAGAATTTTTTAATAAACGTTATGAATAATGAATAGGATTGTAGAAAAGGAGGTCATGTAATGGTCGTGGTACTAATGAAGAATTTCTTTAAATCACACCTAAAGCAAGTTGAAGCATTTAGGAAACATCGCGAACGTCATATCGATCGACTAGCTGATCACCAATATCATATATAAACCCCTGGATCATACTTGAGATCCAGGGGTTCCTTTTATTTACTGCTAATTTTTGCTTTTGCTTCAAGTTTAGTGATCGCTTCTAACAGTTCATCTTTTCTAACATGCTTTGTTATATGAATCGATTCCTCTTTCTTTGTTGCGTATTGTGAAATCGACTCGGCTTTCTTAAAACTTTCTTCCTCATGGATTCCAAGTGCACCAAGTGAAGTAGGTAACTCTACCAACTCGTAAAATGGTAGCAGATCCTTTATCTCTTCCCACTTCTCTTCAAGTGCAAGTTGAGCCAATATACCGTACGCTACTTTTTCACCGTGGAGAAAGGAATGCGTTTCGGGCTGATGAGTTAACGCATTATGAACGGCGTGAGCCCCAGCTACTCTTCCATACTGATCTCCAAAACCTCCTACCATCGCCCCGGTAAGTAGGTTCGTTTCGATCACTTTTATGAAAGATTCACTTAGGTTGCCATCTTTCTGATCTTTAAGAGCTTGCTCACCATGTTCTAGCAAGGTGTCTCGACAGCTTTTCGCTGCAAAATATGCAAACTGGATCGGTACTGATAGAGAAGGAAGCGTTTCTATAATACTTCTCGCTTCATACCACTTTGCGAGCGTATCCCCAATTCCTGCACGTAGGAAAGATGACGGTGAATGGAGTAGAATTTCTGGTTCCACAAGAACAAGATGAGTGCTTCTAGGGTAGACGATATGCCTTACAAACTCACCTCGGTCTGTGTAAATTACGCTGAGAGGTGTACACGCGGCGCAAGTTGAAGCAAGCGTAGGAATAAGGGCTGTTTCAATAGTCAGTTCGTTTGCAACTGCCTTTGCAACATCTAGTACCTTTCCACCACCAACACCGATAACTAGATCTGCATCATGAAGCCGACCTAACTCAGCCTGCCTTTCTATTTCGGTATAAGAACACTCTCCTCGATACTTTGAAAAAGCAGCATGAAATTGTGAGAGTTCAGGAATATAATGACGAGCTGCCTCCCACGATTTCTCACCGTGTATAATAAAGATATTCCGAAATCCTCCTTCCTTCAATCGATCTGGCAGTTCATCCAAAACACCATTTTGACACTGGTAATGTCCCGGAGTAGCTCTTACATGAATAGGTTGCATTCTATGAGACCTCCTCTACTTTTATAAAACTAGTCTTTCTTCAATCGCGCTGCCATCACATTCCCAAATGATTGTAGCCCTTGCACGAGTACGATCAACAAGAACACCGTGACATACATAACATCCACTTCATAGCGTAGATGACCGTATCGATAGGCAAGGTCACCCAAACCTCCTGCTCCAACAAGTCCTGCCATGGCAGTTGCACCGATCAATCCAATCGTTGCAATCGTAAGCCCTAACACAATAGAAGAACGTGATTCGCGTACGAGTACGTGCCAGATGATGTGGCGCGTTTTAATTCCCATCGCTTCATACGCTTCTACTACTCCTCGGTCTACTTCTAGAAGAGCAGACTCCATCAGCCTTGCTATGTATGGAGCGGTAAAGACAACAAGTGGCACGATGACCCCTTTTACTCCGATCGTCGTTCCAGCAATAAACTTTGTGAATGGCAATATGAAAAATAGAAGAATGATGAATGGAATCGATCTGATCACGTTGATGACAGCATTCAATAATCGAAATGAAATTTTGTTGTCTAACGCCTTTCCAGGCCTTGTGAGAACGAGCAGCACACCGAGTGGTAAACCGATCAACACTGAAATGAACAGGGAGATTCCAACCATTTGGAACGTCTCAATGATCGCACTCCAAATATCTGCTCCCCATAGATCGATAAACTCTGATACTCTAGCTGACATGTGTACTCACCTCCTGTACGTACCCTTCAACACCGATTCCTTTCTCTTCTAAAAACATGACTGCTCGTCTAGTTTCCGTCTCCTCACCCTCCAGATGAACGACTAACCTTCCGAAAGGTTCGTCCTTAAGCTGCGTGATATTCCCTGCAAGAATAGAAGGATAAATATCAAAATTTTTACTAAGAAGTGCGAGCGCTGGTTTACCAGAAGACTCCCCGACAAAGGACAACGTTACGATTTGGCCTTTAGATTCTAACTTTTTCACGAGTAATTCTGGAACGTCATCTTGAAACAGCGATTGAACAAACCGCTTCGTTGTAGGAGTTTTCGGTTTACTAAACAGATCAACGACGCGGCCTCGCTCAATGACGCGCCCATTTTCCATAACCGCTACTTCATGACAAATCTTCTGAACAACGTGCATTTCATGCGTAATCAGTAAAATTGTAATACCGAACTCCTGGTTAATTTGCTCTAATAAGGAGAGAATCGATTCAGTTGTATCAGGGTCGAGCGCACTTGTTGCTTCATCACAAAGAAGTACTTCTGGCTCGTGAGCAAGAGCGCGAGCAATCGCAACTCTCTGCTTTTGACCACCAGAAAGTTGTCCAGGGTACGTATCACGCTTATCTTCAAGTCCCACAATGTTAAGATACTTCTTCACCCGCGAATCGATTTCCTTTCTTGGAACGCCTGTCAGCTTAAGAGGAACGGCTATGTTTTGATAAACCGTTCCAGTCTTTAATAGATTGAAAGACTGAAAGATCATTCCTATTCGTTGACGAGTTTTCTTAAGCTTTCCTGCAGATAAGCCTGTTAACTCTACATCGTTAATGTACACCTTGCCTTCTGTAGGCCTCTCCAATAAATTCACCGTTCGTACAAGTGTACTTTTACCAGCCCCACTGTATCCGATCACGCCATAAATCTTCCCTTTTTCAACGTTTAGGTCTACCCCATCCAGTGCTTTCGTTACAGTCGTTCCGGTTTGAAACGCTTTTGTGATGTTCTCTAATCGAATCATTGCCTTCTCTCCTTTACCAAATTACCAGGATGCTACAACTGAACCGTTAAATTCTTCTTCAATAAACTGCTTCACCTCATCTGAATGGTAATAATCCACTAGCTTATTGATTCTTTCATCGTCTTTATTCTCTGTTTTTGTTGCGATGACGTTCACCCAAGGAGAATCCTCTGGTTCCATTACGAGTGAATCTTCTGTTGGAACGCGACCACTTTCCATCGCATAGTTCGTGTTGATCGCTGCGATTGCAAGCTCACCTAGCTGCCTTGGAATTTGTGATGCTTCTAGAGGAACAAACTCAAGATTTAGTGGGTTCTTCTCAATATCTTTAATTGTTGCTTCAACTCCTACGCCGTCTTTCAGTTCAATGATTCCTGCTTCCTCAAACAGCATGAGCGCTCGAGGTTCCCCTGTCGAGTGGTTTGGTAGTCCTACTTTGTCACCTTTTTTAAGATTATCAAGATCATCATATTGGTCAGAGTAGATTCCCATCGGAAAATTAATCGTCGTCGCAACTTTTGATAATTCCATGCCACGCTCCTCAACAAAATCAGTTAAATACGGTTCGTGTTGAAAAACATTCGCATCGAGTTCACCTTCGTCAAGAGCCTTATTCGGCATCACGTAATCGTTGAACGCCACCACTTCAATCTCAAACCCATCTTTCTCAGCTACTTCTTTTACCTTCTTCATGACGTCTTCATGGGGCCCAGCTGTAACACCGACCTTCAATGGCCCTCCCTCTGAACCGCCTGACTCTGCACTACTAGAGCAACCTGTTACAACAATCAATACTAATGCACCTAATAAAAGTGATAACTTCTTCATTCTCCTACTCCTCCTCTTACCTATAATCATTTAAAGCGTCTTTGCACTAAATTACGAAAACATACGGCTGCATTGGAACCGTGAAAATCCCCCCTCCTTCTTTCTACCCATAAACTAAAAAACTCTCCCTGTTGGACAGAGAGAGTTGGGTGTTCTTCACGATTATGTAACTCTCTCTCATCTCTCAAACGATTGCTCGTTTGCTGGAATTAGCACCTTTCTCACGAACTGAGATGGTTGCCGGGCGTCAATGGGCCAGTCCCTCCGCCACTCTTGATAAGAGTTTGAAATATTCATATTGTTTAACTATTCTAAACAGTATAGTACCTTAATTCATGCACGTCAAGGGGACATTTAACGGTGCCTGTCACTCCCCACATTCTGTCGAATCATGCTTGGTCGCCATCAAGGTGATCATCAAACCAACCGATTAAATGATTCAAGCGTTCTACTCTTAATTCAGGATGACCGCTTCTAGAAAGGTTGTGGTCAGAATCAGGGAATCTCACAAATTTTGTCTTCTTTTCACGGTGCTTAAGTGCAATGTATAACTGCTCGCCTTGTTCAATCGGACAACGGTAGTCCTTTTCACTGTGGAGAATGAGCAGCGGGGTTTCGATGTCGTTTACATACTTCAAAGGTGAATGACCCCACAGCTTCGTTGGGTCTTCATCAAGGTCAGCCCCAACTTCCCATTTCGTAAAGAAGTATCCGATATCACTTACACCATAGAAGCTTAACCAGTTTGAAATCGAGCGCTGTGTTACAGCGGCCTTGAATACATTCGTTTTACCAATGATCCAATTTGTCATGAACCCTCCATAACTCCCGCCAGTAACAAACAAACAATCAGCGTCTATGAATCGGTTTCGGTCTACTGCTGCTTCTATACCTGCCATCACATCATCGAAGTCACCACCGCCATAGTCACCTCGACAGCCGTTAACGAAATCTTGACCGTATCCCTGACTACCTCGAGGATTTGTAAACACGACGACGTACCCTTTCGCTGCAAGAAGCTGAAACTCATGCATAAATGAGTTTCCATACATCATATGAGGACCACCATGGATTTCTAAGACCGTTGGGTACTGTCTTCCTTCTTCAAAACCGATTGGCTTCATGATCCACCCTTGTACGTTCAAACCATCTCGACCTTCATACGTGAACGCTTCTGGTGTTGAAAGAGGATAGTCACTCAGCACCTCTTCATTTGATGATGTCATTCTTTTCGGAGAAGCATCTTCTTCTAATGAGAAGGTATAAATATCGCCTATATTCGTAGTGTCACTAATTGCGACGACTGCCTCACCGTGATCAACTACTGCATGAAACGTATAGTGGTGCCTGTCACCACCCGCTATTTGTCGAAGCGTGCCATCAAGGTTGATAGAATAGATTCCTGTGTTTCCACGTTCACTGCCAAGGAAGTAGAGTTCTCTCGCGTCTTTACTCCAAATCGCTCCGGGAGAATTAATTCCCCAATGAAGATCTGAAATAAGAACGTCCGAGCACTCTAGGTCGAACGAATCAGTAAGACAGTTAAACGTTTTCGACTTCACATCCACTGTCCACACTTTATTCAACGTCGCTCCTTCATGTTTAAAGTCATGACCAATATAAGAGAGTGTTGTTCCATCAGGAGCCCATCGTGGAGCTATGAAACTACCACCTTCCGTGTTAAGCTGCTCAGGCTTATTCCTATCATCTTCAGCTAGCTTCTTAATGAATAAATCCGATTGAATGTAAGCTCCATTCTCTTCGCGTCTACTTCTTACATAAACGATCGTTTCACCGTCAGGCGACCAATTTGGGTATGAGTGATCGAGCTCAGCGTCCGTAATCCAAGTTTCTTCACCTGTCGTGCTATTGATTACAGCCACCTGTGTATGCTTTCCATCAAGGAACCCTTTCCCATCTGCCTTGTAATGCAAATCTTCTACTACGAGTGCTGTCTTCTTTTTATTCGCTTCTTCTTTCTTACCTTTAGGGTACCTATTACAAAGTACTAGAAGTGCTGATCCATCCGGTTTCCAAACCGGGCTGCCTGCTCCATTTTCAAGTGAGGTTAATTGGAATGCTTCCCCTCCAAGAGCTGAAATGATCCATATTTGATTCTCTCCAGAACGATTCGAAACAAAAGCTAGTTTCTCCCCATCAGGTGACCATCGCGGAGAAGAATCAAGATGCGGGGAAGAGGGAGATGTCCACGGCACTTCTTCACCTGTCTCACCATCTACCATCACGAGATAAGAAGCATATTCATGATCCGACGTGATCTTTTTCTTCACATATACGATCTTCTTACCGTCAGGAGATAACTGTGGATCTCCTACAAATGCCAAGTTATAAAGTGAATCAGCTTGAAGATTCTCTTTCTCTACTGTTTTAATTTCCATCTAAACACCTCACCTAATTGTTTTTACATAAGTAAAAAAACACCTGCTACCGAGATCCCAGTAAGCCCTGTACCTACTCCTAGACACATAAGAATGCCACTTAAAAGGACACGATCCTTCCAATCTGTAAATCGATAATCTCTATTCACCTGTTCATCCACTCGTTCCATCGAACGCGGACGGGGTACGATCATGCGATGGATTTTTGAAAATCCTTCAAACAACAAATTCAAGAACCCTGTTTTTAACACAAACAATCCAGTCCCAATTGTTAACGAAATGATTCCCCAATAAAATGAACTGTTAATAAAGTGAAGAACGTCATCACCTTGAACAAACCAAAAGGTTGTTGCTAAAAGCAGTGACGCTAGAAAAGCTAGTCCATATTTATGCACTGCGCTCATCCTTTCAAATAAAGGAAGATCCACTTTCAGCAGATCTTCCTTCTTTTCAATCATTATTTCTTTTCAGCATAGCGTAGGTCTGGGTATCTGTTAACAGGATATACAATACCCTTATAGGCTTCTGATGTTAAGAAGTTTTGTGAGTAATGGTAAACAGGCATAAACGGCATATCTTCCATTAACACATCCTCTGCCTTATGCAAAAGCTCCATTCGCTTTTCTTCGTCCTGAACCATTTTGGATTCAGCGATAAGTGAATCGTATTCTTCATTCACCCAGTTCGTACGATTGTTAGGGCTATCCCCCAGGTAGTATTCTAGAATTGGAGTCGGATCAACATAAACGCCAATCCAGCCCATACGCGCCATCTGGAAGTTTCCTTGTTTTGTAGTATCAAGGTACGTTTTCCATTCCTGGTTATTCAGCGTAACGTTCACACCGAGATTCTGCTTCAACATCTCTTGTACACCTTCAGCTATTTTCTTGTGGTTATCAGAAGTGTTGTACATGAGTTCGACTGATGGCAGTTCGCTCCATCCTTCTTCTTTCTTAGCTTCTTCGATCAATTGTTTCGCTTTATCAAAGTCCTCTTCGAAGTACTCCCCACTTTGTTCTCTGAAGTCACCGTTCGGCGTATCGACGCCTTCTGGTACAAAGCCGTAAGCCGGTGTTTCACCTGCTTGTGAAATATCTTCAGTGATCGATTCACGGTCAATCGCCATCGCAAAGGCTTTTCTTACTTTCTCATTTGTAAACGGTTCTTTATCCACGTTGAACATATACATATATGTTCCAAAATAAGGAGTAATCTTGAAATCATCGCTTTCTTTCTCTGAAGAAATGACGTCGATCGGAAGCGTATGAATCATATCGAGCTCCCCTGATTTGTACATTTGATAATATGTTGTTGCATCGTTAACCATCTTCCAAGTGATTTTCTCCATGTTAATGGAATCTTCATCCCAATAAGAGGCGCGTTTCTCAATCGTGAGCTCGTTGTCATGTTTCCAGCTCGTCATCTCATAAGCACCGTTACTAACGATCGAATCTGCTTCTGCTGACCAGTTTTCATCTCCTTCAACAACAGATTGATTTACAGGGTAAAACGTCCAGAAAGAGAGAAGTTTCTCGATGAAACCTGTCGGTGCATTTAGCTCGACTTTTAGTGTTTTATCGTCCACTGCTGTAATACCGACATCCTCAACAGGACCGTCCCCTTTATTATAAGCTTCAGCACCGCTGATGTAATACATATAGAAAGCAAAAGAACTTCCTGTCTCTGGATTTAATACACGCTTCCAAGCATATTCAAAATCTCCTGCAGTGATCGGATCTCCATTTGACCACTCTGCATCTTTCAGTGTGAACGTGTACGTAGTGTTATCTTCTGATACTTCGGTTTTCTCTGCAAGAGCAGGCTCAATTTCCCCATTCTTATTCTTCCTGTAGAGCCCTTCAAATAAGTGATCGAGCACCCATCCTGATGTCGTATCTGTTGCTAGAGCAGGGTCCATGGAAGGAGGCTCGCTCATTGCATTGACTGTAATTTCCTGCTTTCCTTCTCCATCTCCAGAAGCTCCTTCCCCGCCGCATGCTGCAAGAAATGGAACGACAGTTAACACCATGATCAAACTATAGATCAACTTTTTCATTCGTTTCTCCTCCTTCATTCGTTTCTCCTCCTTCATTCGTATAAAGATGACATGCTACCCAATGGTTTTCCTTTGCTTCTCTCCATTCAGGAACAACTTCACTACAAACATCCATGGCATGAGGACACCTTGTTCGAAAACGACAGCCAGACGGAGGTGAGATCGGACTCGGTAAATCACCTTCTAGCATGATCCGTTCTCTCTCACTTGCTTCTTTCGGGTTCGGAACAGGTATGGCGGAAAGCAACGCCTGAGTGTAAGGGTGAAGCGGCTCATCGAAAAGTGAGTCACTATCTGCGAGCTCCATCAAGTTTCCAAGGTACATCACGCCAATTCGGTCACTGATATGTTTCACCATTCCTAAATCGTGAGCGATGAACAAATACGTAAGGCCTTCCTCTTCTTTTAGATCTTCCATAAGATTTACAATTTGCGCTTGAATGGACACATCGAGAGCTGAAATCGGCTCGTCTGCAACGATGAAGTCAGGCTCAACAGCTAACGCTCGTGCGATCCCGATCCGCTGGCGCTGCCCCCCACTAAATTCATGCGGATAACGCTTTGCATGCTCAGCGCTCAATCCAACTTTTTCTAAAAGTTGAAAGACTCGTTCCTTTCGCTTCTTTCCTTTCAGAAGTCCATGCGCATCAATGCCTTCTGCAATAATATCCATCACACGCATGCGTGGATTAAGAGACGCCTCTGGGTCCTGAAAGATCATTTGCATCGTGCGATTAAGATCACGAGCATCTTTTCCTTTTACAAGACTCGTGTCATTTCCGTTGTAGACGATGCGACCATCAGTGGCTTGATGAAGACCAACGATCGTTCGCCCAAGCGTTGATTTTCCACTGCCACTTTCTCCAACTAGTCCAAACGTTTCACCTTTTTTTATGAAGAACGAGATATTGTCTACGGCTTTTAAGGAATCATTGCGTCCAACATTAAAATATTTCTTCACCTGCTGCACTTCTACTAACGCATCACTCATACATCGCTCCCCCCTGCTGCAACAAAGTCTTTTGCATTCGGTGCCCTCGTATCGTTCAACCAGCAACGTGCCTGGTGTGTGTCAGACGTCTTAATAGGGTCTGGCATCTGATCGAGACAAATCTCCATCGCGTATTCACACCTTGCGGCAAATGGACACCCTGCCGGAGGAGCAAATAAATCTGGAGGAGAACCTTCAATAGGTACGAGACGCTCCTTCTCATGCTTTCCTTTCTCATAACGCGGCACGGACTTTAGTAAGCCCCATGTGTAAGGATGGTTTGGTGTTTCGAAAATTTCTTCCACTTCGCCACTCTCCACGATTACTCCTGCATACATCACCGCAACACGTTGGGCAACTTCTGCAACAACACCTAAATCATGTGTAATGATCAAGACCGACGTTCCAAGACGCTTTTGAATATCTTTTAATAAATCGAGAATTTGAGCCTGGATCGTAACATCGAGAGCCGTTGTCGGTTCATCTGCAATCAAGAGTTTTGGTTCACAAGAAAGTGCCATCGCAATCAACACGCGTTGCCTCATTCCTCCACTAAGCTCATGAGGATACGATCGATAGCGCTCCGCCGGGTTAGGAATTCCCACTAGATCAAGGAGCTCGATGGTTCGGTCATGAATCTTAGACCTTGAATAATCGGTATGCTTTTTTATCGTTTCTGCGATCTGTGAACCAATCCTCATCGTGGGATTAAGAGATGTCATGGGGTCCTGTGAAATTAAACCGATATCGGACCCTTTCAGCTTCTGCATCTCTTTCTTCGACAAGCCTAATAGTTCTTTTCCGTTAAACGTAACTCTTCCACTATTAATTCTGCTAACCTTCTTCGGAAGGAGTCCCATGATCGACTGAGCCGTTACACTTTTCCCACAGCCGCTTTCTCCAACAATTGCGAGCACTTCGCCCTCATCGATATGAAAGTCAACGCCTCGTACCGCCTTCACTTCCCCGCCGTACGTTTTGAATGATACTTTCAAATCATTAACATCAAGTAATCGACTCATCTATTTCCCCTCCTTATTCCTTTGACTGAGGATCAAGCGCGTCTTGTAATCCATCACCGAAGACATTGAATGCAAACATCGTTAATGAAATCATGAATCCTGGGAAGAACAACCTCCACCATTGGCCGGTGAGAATAACGCCCAGCGCATCGTTCGCCATTGTTCCCCAGCTTGCAATCGGAGCTTGTACACCAAGTCCGATAAAACTTAAAAATGACTCTGCGAAAATCGCCTGAGGAATCGTAAAGGTTAAATTCACGATGATAATCCCGATCATATTTGGAAAAAGGTGACGCAAGATGATCTTCCTGTGAGGTGTTCCAAGCTTTTGAGCGGCAGCGACGTACTCCTGCTCTTTCAGCTGCAGAATCTGCCCTCTTACGATTCTTGCCATTCCAACCCAGCCTGTAATGGAAAGGGCGATGATAATCGTCCAAAGACCTGGCTTCATAACAACGAGGAGCAAGATCACAACAAGAAGGTACGGAATGCCATAGAGGATCTCAACGATTCTCATCAAGAAACCATCGACCTTATCACCGAATTTTCCTCTCCCAGCCATATAGCCGGAGATTCCACCGACGATTAAACCAAGGATCAAATCGATAATGGCGGCAGCAAGTCCGATCGTTAACGAAATTCTTGCCCCATACCAGGTTCTCGCCCACATATCACGTCCTAGAGAATCTGTCCCAAACCAGTGCTCTGCTCCTGGTGCCATATTCTTGGCTGATAAGTTCTGGTCAGAATAGCTATACGGCACGAGGTGAGGACCGATTATCGCAAGGATCGTAATGATGACAAGGAGACCGAGACCAAGAATCGCAAGCTTGTTCCGCATGATTTTAACCGTTGTTTCTTTCCACTGACTCATGCTTGGTCGAACGATTTTCTCCTGTTGAAAACGACTTCGATCTACAGGGCGAAATAACGTTTCTTTATGCTGCTCAGCCATGTTACTCCCCCCTGCTTGTTAGTTTGATTCTTGGATCTACGATTCGGTATGAAATATCAACAAGGAACAACGTTACGATCAGAATCGTACTGAAGAAAATCGTCGTTCCGAGAATAACCGGAAAATCACGGTTGAAGATGCTATCTACGAAATACTTTCCGATACCTGGAATCGCAAAAATCTTTTCAATAACAAATGTTCCAGTTAATAAAAACGCAGCAAGTGGTCCGATGAACGAAATGACAGGAATGAGCGCGTTTCGTACACCATGCTTAATGACGATTCCTGTAATAGCAAGGCCTTTTGCATCAGCTGTTTTGATGTAGTTCTGATTCATAACGTCTAACATGCTTGACCTCATAAACCTTGCGACGATCGCGAGTGGTGCCGTTGCTAACGCGACTGAGGGGAGAATAGTATGTTGCCATGTCCCCCATGAGGCCACAGGGAACATGCCCCACTTTACGGCGAAATAATTAATAAGCAGTGGTGCAAGGATAAAACTCGGAATCGATATCCCAATTATGGCAAATGCCATTGCCGCGTAATCGAGAATGCCATTATGATTGAGCGCAGCGATGATACCGAGAAGCAGTCCAAAAACAAGTGCGATTACGAGTGATTGAAGACCAAGTATGGCTGAGGCAGGAAACCCATCTGCAATTAGCGTATTGACGTCTCGCGTCTCAGATTGAATGGAAGGTCCGAGATCAAATTGGACAAGGTTTTTCAAATATAAGATGTACTGCATAGGTAACGGCTCATCCAAATTAAATTTCGCCCGCATGTTTTCAAGAACTTCTTCAGGGAGCACGTCCGCATCTGAAGCGAAAGGATCCCCAGGTATCGAGTGCATAATGATAAAGGTGAGTGTGGTGATCACCCAGATGGTTAAAATCATCGTGAGGACCCGCTTAAAAATGTACAATGATGCCCCTCCTTTTAGTGGTTATGTATTTACTGAGCCTAACACTCCGTTTGTTGATGTCATCGCAATGATGATTAGACCCCACATCTGCTTGTAGGCTGTTACATAGTCATCACAAGTAAATCGAATTGTTTTCGGTCCTATCTTCTCAACAGTTGGAATGGTCGTTGTCATCAAAGCCTGTTGAGGACCTTTAAACTCAATTTCAAACGTAATCGGTCCATCGACTACGTAAGGAGTCCTTTTCTCTGCATGTCGAACAGCAACTTCAGCTTGCTCTCTTATTAAGCGTCTCGCCCTAACAGGATGGATTAACTCAGCTGCGAATCGGTCGATTCCAGTTTTCACGATAGCTGATTCAATGTCTGGGAAGGTTTCTTTTACTTCTGCTACATAAGTGTCATCTCCTGAAACAAAGATTGGAGGTACTCCGAAGGCTCCTGCAACACCCGAATTTAGCTCTGTTTCCCCAACTACCTTGTCATTGATTTTCATTTCACCAACGCAAATTCCAGCGAGAGTGTGGCTGATTACTGTCTCATTTGCACCTGCTTCACGACCGTGGTGACCGATGAACATCACGCCGTCAAATGTTTCATCAAGTCCCTGCATCTGACACATCACGCGGTTGTTACCAGAAACCAATATTGCTCGCTCATCTAGATCTTCCACGATGATGTTCGACATATTGCCATGTCCATCCGCCACAACTACTTCAGTGGCCCCTCCATTGAAGGCCCCTTCGATTGCCGCATTTACATCAAGAGTCATAAGCTTTCGAAAACGTTGATACTCGCTCTCTTTTTTCAACTGAACGTTTGTCGCAACACCCGATATGCCTTCCATATCCGCAGAAATAAAAATCTTCATTACAATCATCTCCTTCAATTTTTATCTAAATATTCAGACATATAATCCTATAAAAAAAGAGCGAGAGCTCTTTTTATAAATATTCAAACGTATTTTTAAACACATCCATCTGCACCATCACGTTCGTTGCTGTCACATGTTCAATAGATTGAACAGTGCGCACCGTTTCGTTGATTTCTTCGTAGTCTCGGACGTTGATTTGTGCAAGTAAGGGATACTCACCAGAAATCGTTGTAATAAAGCGAACCACTCGAATGGTTCTGAGTCTTTCAATAACATCATCGATGTGTTGAGGAACAACCTTTAATTGAATAATTGCTCCCATCTTAATGCCGAGTGTGATCGGATTAATAACGCCAACAACTTCGAGGATGTCGTTTTCCACCATATTGTTGTACCGTGTTCGAACAGTTTTCTCCGTTACGTTAAGCTGATTTGCGATTTCTGTGAATGACATTCTGCCATTCTTCGATAAAAACTTAATAATACTGCGATCAAGATCATCGATAAGATCTGTACCAATTCTACTCAATTACAATTCCGCCTTTCAGTCGTAATAGTTATAATTACTTATGTACTTAGACCTAATCATAATACATTACGACTATTTACAATACTAATACTTTGTTTTAGTATGTGAATTAGTAATTTAAAGAACAGTATAAATATTCTAATAATTAATTTCAAGGGTTATTTAGAAAAAATTTCTATTTAATAAAAGGAGATTACTCATATGAAACTTTTTACGAATGCAACAATCGTCATTGGGAATGGTGAAGTTCTTGAAGAGGCAAGTCTTCTGATCGAGGGAAAAATTATTCGCCAAGTTGGGGAGGTTTGCATAGACTCTAGCAATATTGATGTGATCGATGCGAAAGGAAAGGTAATCACTCCTGGTTTGATCGATGTGCATACTCACCTCGGCGTGCATGAAGAAGGCATCGGAGCTGAAGGTCACGATTTTAATGAAACAAGTAGTCCACTTACACCAGAAGTACGAGCGATGGATGGCATCAATCCAGCAGATAAAGGATTTGAAGATGCAAGACGTGCGGGGATCACAACTGTTCAAGTGCTTCCTGGAAGTGCGAATGTCATTGGTGGCGAGATGGTTACATTGAAGACAGCGGGTACCATCGTTGATCAAATGGTCATTCGAGAACCTTCAGGAATGAAAGCCGCTTTTGGAGAAAACCCGAAGCGCATCCATGGTCATAAAGGAAAAGCGCCTATCACAAGAATGGCTATCGCCTCCATGTTTCGCCAGGAATTGCTCAAAGCCAAGCACTATATGATGGAAGTTGAGAAAGAAGAAAGCGTAGAAATAGACCTTGGTTTAGAAAACTTAGCAAAAGCGCTTAGAAAGGAGATTCCAATTCGCGCTCATGCGCACCGAGCAGATGATATTGTTACACTTATACGCCTTGCCAAAGAATTCGATTTAAATATTTCGATCGAGCACTGCACGGAAGGTCATCAGATTAGCGAATTTGTGGCAGCATCAAATGCTCCAGCTGCAATTGGTCCTACCCTCTCAACAAGAAGTAAAATCGAGCTTGCTGATAAAGGGTGGCATACTGCTGGTATTCTTGCGAATGCTGGAGTGCCTGTATCGATTACGACGGATCATCCTGTTGTCGGAATCGAAAATCTTCTGCAAAGCGCTGCCCTTGCAGTTAAGCATGGAATGAAAACAACGGATGCGTGGAAAGCCATCACCCTGCAAGCTGCTAAGCATTTAGGTGTGGACGACCGAGTTGGATCGTTAGAAGAAGGAAAAGATGCGGACTTTGTTATTTGGGGCGGCGATCCTTTTGATACCAGAAATGAAGTTGAAGTAACGTATGTTAATGGGGAAGTCGTGTATGAGCAAGAATTTTTAAAGGAAAAATGATAAATCTTCACAACATAACGTTTTAGTTTGTAGAATGCGGGTATATACCTAATAATAATATTAGTTACGAATGCTAGACAGCCGCATAATTGGTGGAAATGAGCTGGACAATTAGAGCTAGACATAAGCCAAAGAGGACTAGGTGTGAACCCTGGTTCTTTTTGGCTTTTTTTATTTCACTAACTAAAAAACTTAAGCAAAAGGAACGACGTTATGTTTGGAATCAGTGATTTTCTCAAATTATTATTATCTGCTTTTATTATTTTGCCAATGGTTTCGATCATTAGAGAAGGTGGCTACTTATTAACGAGCTATTTTCTTGGCGCAAAAAATTCTAAGGTCGTAATTGGCTGCGGCCCAAGAATTTTCAATATAGGAATCTTTGAATTTCGCAAATATTATTTTATGTATAGCTGGTGTAGCTACGATAACTTAAGGTATAAGGAGAACTGGGCACAAATCCTGGTGTATTCTTCACCTATTGTTGCGAATATTGCTGTAGCGCTTATTGTGAATTTTTCACTTTCCTTTGGATGGATCGGTATGAAGGATTTCGGGAAACAATTCATTTATTATGCCTTTTACTTTGTGCTATTCGATTTATTGCCAATCTATTATCCTGATGGACAACCAAGCAATGGACGAATCGTGTATGAACTTATTAAATATGGGAAATTCCCAGAGTATGAGAAAGAATAGGGGGGTTAAATAAGAAGGGGAATTGATGCTTTTCGATCGTTCCCCTCTGCACCTATTGATGAATTTCAACTAGTTCAGCAATAGCACCACTCAATTTTCTTTTTGTCTCAGCTAACTTCGCTTCATCCTCAATACACACCTCTCCGTCTTCGATGTAAAATGTTGAGAACGACTGATTTTCGTACCTTGGTACAACATGCATATGATAATGCGTCAGCTCATTGAAAATACCACCGTTTTGACAAACCGTTATTCCATCAGGAGCATATACGTTCTTAACTGCTTTGGATAGGAGAATCGATGCTTTCATAACCGCAGTTGCTGTATCTTCATCAAATTCATCTACGTCATGAAAGTGTTTTTTGGGCAAAATCATGACATGGCCTTCGTTGTATGGTTCATGATCTAACAAACAACTTACAAAGTCATTTTCATAAACGATATGCACTGGTTCTTTTTTATTGGCCAATCGACAACCTAAGCAAATCATTAAAGCACTTCCTCTTTTTTGTGATTTTGGTAAATTTTAATAACCATAGTTTATCATTTCTCTTAAAAAGAAACATTGACTATAAAATTTGTGAGTTTAGATGTTTGGTAGTCCATTCATTTCTATACATATCACTAAGCCTTTATTACCACAAAAGGAACAAACGTTCTCTGTTTTACTTCTTTTCATCTGAACGAGCACTCACTCTCATCACAATTTCACATTGGTTACATACGATATATCTCGAAACGGTATTGTATTGATCTCATTTCGAGATTTATAATAGTGTTAACAAATTGAAAGCGGTTACAGTAGCTGTCCCGCTTAAAAATACAGGGAGGATTTACAATGAGCCAGAAAGCAAGAAACCAATTTATTGAACGTTTAACGACCAAAACGACAATGAATAGGGATGACGTTCTGAGCATGTCCGACGCAGAAATCGAATACTTCCACTGGCTCTATTTTGATGAATCACCGATGGATTTAATGTAATAACGGTTCCACCCCCTGCAAGGTTGCAGGGGGTGGAATTTTTTTAACTTGGTGCCAGGCACGTACCTGACCCACTACTCCACATCTCTCATTAATTCTGCTAAATTACCATTTTTCTTCTCTAACACTACCTTCGCTTCTTCAACGTTAACTCCTAGTAACAGCATGACAATGGCAACTCTCACATCACCGCCTGCTTTTTCACTAGCTCGACTCGCTTCTACTTCATCAACACCTGTGATTTCCTGAATGATTGAAACTGCTCGTTTACGGAGTTTCTCATTTGAAGCTTGAACGTTGACCATCAGGTTTCGATAAACCTTTCCAAGCTTAATCATCGAAGCTGTCGTAATCATATTCAGTACCATCTTCTGCGCTGTACCTGCTTTTAAACGAGTCGATCCCGTGACCACCTCAGGTCCAACCGGTACTTCGATCGGGTATATAACTTTCTGTGATAATAAGGACCCTGTGTTGCAAGCAATACCCGCTGTTGGGATTCCGAGGTTGGATGCGGCATTAACTGCACCAAGCACATACGGCGTTCTTCCACTTGACGCTATTCCGATGACCATATCTTTACGAGTCACGTGTTTATGAACATCTGCTGCACCTGCCTCAGCGCTATCTTCTGCTCCTTCGATCGGAAAGCGAAGAGCTCTGTCGCCACCAGCAATAATACCATTCACAAGGTCATGCGGAACTCCAAAAGTTGGCGGACATTCTGAAGCGTCAAGGACGCCGAGACGACCACTCGTACCAGCTCCGAAATAAAAGAGTCGACCACCACTTTTCATGATTTCAACAGCTTGATCGATGACCTTCTGGACCTGGGGTAAAGCCGCCTTCACTACAGAAGGTACGCGTTGATCTTCTTCATTCATTAGCTCGATGATTTCTAACGTTGAAAATTGATGAAGTTGTTCTGATTTTACGTTTCTCATTTCCGTATTCATGTCGTTCACATCCGTCATATCTGTACCTCCATCAGGTATAGCTGTCCTCGATCTTATTATAGGACGACGTTAGATTTTTTTTCATTCTTTCAGTGATTAAACTATTTGTAAGCAAGGCACAAATACAAGCACCTACAGCTGGTGATAGTTCTGGATAGATGACCTTCAATTTTGCAAAGCTCTTTTCTAGCTTTCTTTCAAACGTTTCTCTGAAAAGCTCTGACTGAAATAGCCCTCCACATAATACAATCGATTTTGTATCATCATGTACCACCTTCACTAGTTTCAACAATGCTTCACAAGCATCATCCAAGATCCTTAAAGCTATAGGGTTATGTTGTTCCCCAAGCATGATGACACACTTTGCTAGTGACGCGATCTTCAATCTAGGGTACCCGTCTTCATAAATACTCGTAATGATTTCAGAAGCGTTTTTCAATGTTAAAAAAGATAGCATGCTTCGTACAAAAGCTTCATCCTTCTCTCGTATGTTGTCATGCATCTCAGTGAGAACATTTAGCGCCTGTCTTCCAATCGCATAGCCACTTCCTCCGTCTCCAAAAAGGTAGCCCCACCCTCCCGCACGAATAGAAGGTTTGTTACGACTTATCGAGTATGCGATCGAACCCGTTCCAGCGATGAGCACGGTTCCTTCCAATGAGAATGTGCCACTTGCAATGGCACCATAGGCATCGTTCGTAACGGTTATCATTCCACTGAATTCTGGTAAACTTTCAAGAAGCCACGTTTTCCAACGTTCCTGGTCCTCCACTCGGTCGCCTCCAGCTGTCGATACATAGATGGCTTCAATTTCAGGTTTTACGAGGTTACACGTCAAGGCTTTCATGACCTGTTGTATTTCTTTTCGAACCTCTTCTACTGAACGTGATTTGATATTCGTCGACCCAGCTACGCCTTTAGCAATGAGTCTCCCATCGTGATCACAAAGGAACGCTTCTGTCTTCGTACCGCCACCATCGATTCCGATATAATACATGTTATTTGATCGCACCTTGTGTGAGTCCCTCCATAAATTGTTTTGAAGCAATGAAGAATAGGACGATCATCGGTAATGAAGCAAGTGTAAGACCGGCAAAAAGGGCTCCCCAATCAGCTGAATACTCACCGAAGAGTGACAGCATCCCGACTGGTATCGTTCGTTTTAAATCATCTGTAATGAAGATCAACGGAAAGAAAAAATCATTCCATGATTGAATAAATTGAATGATCATCACTGTTCCAAGTGCTGGTCTCATAAGAGGTAAGACGACATTCCATAGGATGCGAAGGTTTCCAGCTCCATCGATTCTCGCAGCTTCTTCTAGTTCCCGTGGCATCGTTCTAAAGAAGCCTGTCAGTATAAGAACGGAGAGCGGTATTCCTGTTGCCACATACATAAAGATCAATGACCAGAGTGAGTTTAATAGCTGTAGATCTTTCATCAAAATGAAAAGAGGGACGATTCCTAGTTTGATCGGAAGCATCATGCCCATTAGGAAGAAAAAGAAAATCATGTTGTTCCATACAAACGTAAAGCGCGCGATATAAAATGCCGCAAGAGAAGACGTGACAAGAATGAGCGCCACAGACACCACACTAACGAGAACACTGTTCATGAAATATGTCATGAATGGCACTTGTTCAAGTAAGCTTTTATACGTATCTAACGTAAACGTCTCTGGTAACGAGAGTGGGTTCGTAAAAATCTCCGAACTTGTTTTGAAAGAAGATAGAATCATGAGTAGGATTGGATAGATGCTGACAGATGCAATTAAAAATGCAAAAACGTAGTAAAAAGGCTTCGACCAGATTGAATGCTTCATCATATCCCTCCTATAGATCCACTTGTTTTTTCTGCATATATTTCAGATACAGCGCTGTAAAGAATGAGATGAAAATAAATAACACGACAGCAAGTGCTGAACCGAGACCTACCGCTGTGGTCGATCCACCAGCTGATCCGCCAAAGGCAAGCCGATAAAAGTATACTGCGAGCGTATCAGTAGAATGATAAGGTTCTCCTTGTGAACCTTGCATCGCATAAACGAGTTCAAAGGCTTCAAACGACTGAATGAACGTTAACACCGTCATAATCATGATCGATGGCACCATCAGTGGCAAAACAATGCGTCTGATCATCGCAAAACCAGCTGCCCCGTCAAGTTTCCCAGCCTCAAACAACTCTTTTGGAATCGACTGAAACCCTGCAAGAAAGATCAGTACGCCAAATCCGAGTCCGTACCAACAATTGACGAGAATAATAGAAATGAGGGCCGTATCAGGATCACCAAGCCATGCCTTCTCGAGATCTTCTAATCCGACTTTTTCTAGAATCACGTTCAAAGCACCGTAGTTTGGATTCAGAATTAGTTTCCATAAGAAGCCAACAACGATGACTGAAAGAAGACGCGGTAGGAAGTAAGCGATCTTCAGAAACTCAGAGCCTCGAACTTTTTTATAAATAATATAAGCAAGAATAAAGGCTAAACCATTCTGAAAGATCATCTGTAAAACAAAATACAGGATGTTATGACCAAAGGCATTCCAAAACAGATCCGAGAAAGGTTGGAGCGTGAATAGATCTTTGAAATTGTCGAGTCCAACAAACTCCCCTCTAACGATGCCTTTCCAATCAAAGAAACTGTATGTAAGTGCAGCAAATAAAGGGTAAACAATAAATAGCCCATAAATAATCAAGGCGGGAATAGGGAAAAGGTGAATCGTCAACCTTTTCCAGTTCCGTTGCTTTTTCAATGTCAGTGGTTTATGCATTGCTGGCTTCATATTCTCCGCCCCTTCCTTATTATTTCAGAGGTTCATACCATGACTTCGCACTATCTTGTACAGCGTTTGCAACTTCCTCTGGAGAGCGTTCGCCTAAGTACATGCCCTGAAGTTCTGTTTCAATCGTAGCTTTCGTTGAGGGATTACCACCTGCGAAATGAACAAGCATCATGTATGGTGTTGATTGTTCTTCTACCGCTTTTCCAAGCGAATTTACAAGCTCATCATCCGACTCAATTCCAGGTATCGCGCTGATCATTTTAAATTCTTCCGTGAACATCGTGCCGAACTCTTCTGTCGTCATAAATTGAAGGAATTTCTTTGCAGCATCTTTATTTTCTGAATTTGCATTGATTGCATAGGAACCATCTACCCATGTCGTAATTGTTGGTTCCTTGCCGACTGCCGATGGCATCGGGAAGAAACCTAGTTCCAATTCAGGGTTCATTTCACGAAGCACTTCGATTTCCCAACTACCTAGCGGGAACATCGCAGCATCACCTGTAAAGAACATCGTTCGTATATCCTCCATCCCAAGACCTTCATAATTTTCAGGGAAGAATTGTTTTAACTCATCCAATGCTTCGATCGAGCTTTTGAACTCATCACTAGTGAATTCAGTTTCTCCTGCCGTGATGTTGTCTACAAATTCATTTGCTCCGTAGTGTGCAGGGCCGATAATACCGTGAGCAAGTGATAGGAGCCATCCTTCCTTCGTTCCAAGAGAAATAGGCGTATACCCTTCATCTTGTAACGTCTTGTTCAATGTCATGAACTCTTCCCACGTTTTAGGCTCCTCAAGACCTACCTCTTCGAAAATTTTCTTGTTGTAAAACATTTGTGTCGTACTGATGTTTAGAGGGACACCATACTGTTTATCGTCTGTTCCTTTTGAAGCAGCAAGCGTTTCTTCTGGATATTGATCAAGACCTTCAAGTCCATCGAGGGGCTCAAGGTATCCTGCGTCAGCTAGTTCAATTCCCGGGGTATAAGGACGAAGATGAATAATGTCTGGACCTTCTCCACTTTGAAGAGCTGTATTCAAAATCGTGTTGTATTCTGTGTTTTTAGAAGGCTTAAATTCTACATTGATGTCGGGGTATTCCTCATTGAATTTTTCGATGACCTTTTCATAACTTGCCTTGTCTTCTGTTCTCCAACTGCCGATCGTTAACGTTGTCCCGTCTTCACTTCCACCATCACTACCTGTGTCAGAGCTGCTACAAGCAGAAATAACAAGAATTAACGATAAAAACGCCACAAAAGAAATCGCTTTCATTTTCTTCATGCCATTACTCCCCCTTAATAAAATTTGAATGAATCAATGAATGTAGATAAGGTCGAATCACTTTCATATTATGTTTTCTCCCATAGTGAACGATGTTCGTCAAAAAAGTTACAACGAGTTTCTCTTTAGGATCGATCCATAAACTTGTTCCTGTAAAACCGGTATGACCGAAGCTCCCTATCGACCACCTCCCACACGAAAGCTCAGCTCCTTTGCCACTCCACACTTCAAACCCAAGTCCGCGATTACCAAGCACATGTTCCCGGGCTTGCCAAATTCTCTTTTCCTGTAAGACGCTTTGCTGTTCCGGATAAAGAAACATGCTTCCGAACTTTCCAACATCAGAAGCAGTTGAAAACAGTCCTGCACTTCCACTTTCGCCACCTAGATGAAGGGCTTTTTCGTCATGAACTTCTCCTTGAATATAGGAGTCACCATAAGCCTCAGTCGACGCGATTGCATCGCCAGCTGGGTGAAATTCGGTGAATGAAAGTCTCCATGGCCGATAGAGATACGTTTTTGTAAAGGTTGAAATCGGTAAGTTGCTTATTTTTTCGATCACCTTTCCAAGTAAAATCATCCCGGAGTCGCTATAAAGGACTTTTTCACCAGGTTTATGGACGAGAGGCAATGCAACGATCTCATCTAATACCGGTCGCCACTCGCTCCTTTTCATATGGTGAAGGTCAGCTGGGAGGCCACTCGTGTGTGTAAGGGCGTGTTCAATTGTAACGTCTCTATGCTTGAAATCTGGTATGTAGGTCTGAATAGGATGGTCTAATTCTAATGAGCTGTTATCGAGTAGCCAGAGAATCGAAGGTAAGGTGGCCATCACTTTTGTGAGAGAAGCTACATCAAATTTTGTGGATTTCGAAATGCTAGCTACGTTGTTGTGACGATTACGATACGTGCCATAGGCTTTGTGAAACACTGTTTTTCCTAGATGTTGAACGTGTAGAGTCGCACCTGGCAATTCATTGTCTTTGACGAGTTGGTGTACATATTGATCAAACATGCTTCTTCAAATGCTCCACAGCTTTTCGGGTGCGCTCGAGTGCAACTACACTTTCATTGTAGTTGCGGCTTGTTAAACCCACGTATAAAATATCGATCACATTAAGCTGCGAAATGCGTGAACTCATCGCGCCACTTCGAATGCTCTTTTCTAGTGAACTAGTAAATAGCTTGATATCAGCAAGCTGAGAGACAGGATTCGTTCCATATTTCGTAAGCGTGATTACGGTCGCACCGTTTTCTTTAGCAATAGATAATGATTGAATAATATCGTTCGTTTGACCAGAATACGAAATGCCAAACACGACATCTTCCTCACTAAGGTTTGCGCTAATCGTCCCTTGTGAGTCATAATCTACTGCTGCTTCACACCATCGATTGATTCTAGAAAGCTTTTGTTTGAAGTCGTGCGCGATCAACCCAGAGGCACCAATGCCATATAATGCGATCTTCCTTGCTTTACCAAGCACTTCGATTGCCTTCTCAACCTCATCTCGTGAAAGAACGGAGAGTGTATCATTGATGGATTGAATGTTGTTGTTCGATATATTAGCGATAAAAGAATCAACGGTTCCATCGATCGAAATTTCCTGATAAGAATTACTGCTCTGTTTCGTAGCAAGGTCTCCAGCAATTCGAAGCTTCAATTCTTGAAAACCCTTATAGTTAAGCGTTCGAGAAAGACGAATAATCGTAGCTTCACTCACTTCTGTCCTGTGCGCCAGCTTTTGAATAGAGAGGTTGATCACTTCTTCTGGACGGTTAACAATGTATTCTGCGACTTTTCGTTCGGAAGGTTTAAGAGATGCCATAGACTCTTGAATACTGATTAATCCTCCGTTCATCATCTTACCTCCTTTCTAAATGAGTGAATTTTCTAATAAGTTTATTACAGTGTATCAAGTTTTATTTATTATTTAAACACTATTTACGAAGTTTTATTACAATCATATAAAGAAAGCACCCGCGAACGCTTACCGCGAGTGCTTTTTTCTTTGTTTAGTATACTAAATAGTCTTCTCTTACTTCTTTAAAGTCATCAAGATCTTCTTCCCATTTCTCCTGCATCTCTTCAACACTCTGTCCTTCCTTTATCGCATCTCTGATCCAGCCATTTCCAACAAGGTAGTCGAAGAATGAGATGCCGTTACTATATTCAGCACGGAACTCGAAGTCTGCTGGATAGAGGTCATGGATTGTTTTCACTAGGTGTAATCCCGTCATGACAGGCTTGAATTCTTCCTTATCAGTAACGTGAATCTGAACACCATGTGTTAATTTCCCTGCGTGTTTCGAGAAGGATGGCGTATAAGATGCTGCTCTAAAATCAACCCCTGGAAGTTCGAGACGATTAAGCTCTGACGCTAATTCTGTTGAATTAATGAACGGAGCACCAATTAGTTCAAATGGTTTTGTCGTTCCGCGTCCTTCCGATACGTTTGTGCCTTCGATGAGGGCAGCACCTGGATACACAAGAGCCGTATCTAACGTAGGCATATTTGGAGATGGCAACACCCACTCAAGCGGCGTATCATCATAGTACATGTCTCGGTCCCAGTTTTTCATTTCGACAACCGTGAGATCTGCGCCGATGCCAAATTCGTTGTTGAATAGTTTCGCAAGCTCCCCAACCGTCATACCGTGACGGAGTGGAATTTCATACTTTCCAACGAAAGAAGAATACTCATCATTCAAGACTGGCCCTTCAACCGCTTCGCCTCCAAGTGGATTCGGACGGTCTAGAACGACAAATTTGATATTATTCTCTTCTGCTGCTTCCATCGCATACGCCATCGTATAGATGTACGTATAGAAGCGTGTTCCAACATCTTGAATATCAAAAAGTAACACATCGATTCCCTCTAGCATTTCAGGTGATGGCTTCCGAGTTTCACCATACAGACTGTATACCGGAAGTCCGGTCTGTTCGTCTGTGTAATACTCCACATATTCACCGGCTTGCGCACTTCCTCGCACTCCATGTTCAGGGCCATAAAGAGCAGTGAGGTTCACATCAGGATCGTTATGAAGACGATCAACAATGCTAGTTAATTCTTGATCAACGCCCGTTGGATTCGTGATCAAACCAACATTCTTCCCCTCGATCAATTGTTTCTCTTCATCTAATAGTACTTCTACTCCGAGTTTAAAATCCTTCTTATGCTTATTTTTATCATGACCATACTTATTTCCTTTTCCATTATCATCAGCAAGGGCTACCGAGATTGTAGACATGACAAGAACAGACATCAAAATCATGACGAACCATTTTTTCATACGTGAAACTCCTCCCCCAAGGAGAGAAGAGAGGTAAGAGCTCTCTTCTCATATTAGTTTAGTAAGTTAGACCATGACCGAATGGATAAAGAACTTCATTTTCAACACCTGGAATCGTAACAGGTAACTTTCCAGATGGTGCATATTCACCAAAGATCGTTGCGGCTGTTGCTTTAAAGCTAGCTGTCCTAAACCCGTATTGTGCAATGTAACCATCGATCTCTGGATAAGCCATAATATCGTAAGGGTTTCGAATCCCTACCCCGATTACAGAAGCATCTGTCGTTTTCAGTAAATCATTAACCATCTTCATCTGTGGATGTTCTTCTGAGCGAGTTCCAACGCTGTACGTATACGTCCCAACGATAATTCGATCTGCCGATTCAACTACTTCGCGCTGATCTTCGTTCAGTTTGTAGTTTGAATCAAGACTGATTACGGTTGTATTTGGATGATACGTTTTCACCGCTTCTCCTAAAGAATCAACAAAGCTTCTCCCGATCACGACAATTCGTTCATCACTTTGTTTAGTAAGAGGAAGGACATCTTCATTTTTTATTAGCGTAATCGATTTTTCTGCTGCTGCTTTTTCAACAGCCTTATGCTCGTCTGACCCAACTGTTTTTAAGGCTTCTTGGATTTTGTCTTCAACGTTTTCTTTACTCTCCGATTTAATAATCCCTCTTTTTACTTTCAAGGTTAAAATTCGTTCGACTGACTCCTCGATGCGTTCTTCTGAAATCTCCCTTGAACGAACCGCATCAAGTAATCCACTCGCTACTTCAGGTAAACCAACAGGCATCAATACAATATCCGTTCCAGCTTTCACAGCGCGTATCGCAGCATCTACCGAGCCAAAATGCTCCACGATAGCCCCCATGTTCATCGCATCAGTAATAATGACTCCATCATGACCCATTTCTTCACGCATAAGTCCAGTCAATACTTTTTCAGATAACGTAGCTGGCAGGGAAATTTCCTCCCCATCTTTTTTGGATATTACCTTCGTGTCATCGATTTTCGGAAAAGTAACATGAGCTGTCATCACGGCATCGATTCCTGCATCCATAGCCTGTTGAAATGGGTATAGTTCAACCTTTTTCAAACGTTCCTTATCATGAGGAACTTCTGGTAATCCAAGGTGGGAGTCAACCGCAGTATCTCCGTGTCCAGGAAAATGCTTCGCTGTGGCGGCAACACCAGTTTCCTGAAGTCCTTTTGTATAAGCGATCGCATGACCAGCGACAAGCTCAGGATCTTCACCAAATGAACGTACACCTATGACAGGATTATCAGGATTATTATTCACATCCATCACTGGTGCAAGGTTCATATTGATACCGAGTGATTCCAGCTCTTCGCCTATGACACGGCCAACATCGTTGCTAATCTCTTCAGATCGAGCTGCACCCAGTGCCATGTTTCCTGGCATATCTGTACCTGACTGAAGTCGCGTCACAATTCCACCTTCCTGGTCGATTGTCATCAACAAGCCATACTTCTCAGAAGCTTTTTGGTAATCAGAAACAAGTTTTGCTGTTTGCTCAGTGGTGACCACGTTTTCTCGGAACAAAATTACGCCACCTAGATGATAGTCCTTTACCTGTTGCTCAATCTCAGGAAGCATTTCCGTTACGTTTTCAGCATTCCATTTCCGATAATCTGGCATCAGCATCTGTCCAACTTTCTCTTCAAGCGTCATGCCGTTGATCGCATTCTGGATAATATCGTATTTAACTCCTTCCGCTTTGATGACCTTGGGAGATTTTGATGTATGGATGGCGATACGGTCTCGATCCTCACCATCTGAAACATAAATAAAGGTACGCCCCGGTTGGCCTGAAAGCGTCACGTTTCCATTTTCATCGACAGTCGCCACATTTTTATTAGAAGAGCGCCATGTTAACTTGTCTGACGTTTTCATAAAATGACCATCGTCATAAACATGGAGAGCGTGTAACTGAATTGTTCCATCTTCAATATCTGTTTTTGCTTCAGGGACATTTTGCATGATGATTAAATCTGTATGATTGTGCCCCTTATCCTTTTTAGCTTGAGCACTCCCCGGACTTATCAGTACTTGCGAAACGATCAAGACTAAGGTTAGTAAGAAAACAATCCGTCGCGTAAATTTTCTAGGCATTGCGTTTCCTCCTACGTAAAAGAATTAATATGAACGTTTTTCCCACTCGTCACTTGTGAAATGAAGTTGTTTACCGTTCAGTTTCATCTGATCAACGTACCAGCCTCGCTTATTTACCGAGGAGTCCGTATCATAAGAAAAGCGTATATAGGTTGTTTCTCCTGGCACAGTCAGCTCTTTCGTTTCCCAGCTATCACTATTACCAGTTACTATCGTGAGCTCCGTCCAATTCGTTCCATCTTCCGATACCTCAACTTTTCCTACATCATAGTTTGCTTCCAATTGATACCATGTATGAAAAGAAAATAAAGAATCTGTTTCTACGTCTACTTTAGCGATAAGATTCTTGGAAACATCGTCACCATATCCCGCAAACCAGGGATCAGCTTTTTTCGGCATAGCCACCGGAATAGAGTCTGCCACCTGTCTAGCAAAATCTCTACGCGTTGGGGATGTCGATACTGTTTCCCTCGTAGGATGAACCCTATTTGTTAATAAGATTGCAATCGTTTGATTCGAAGGACTTATGACAAGAGACGTTCCAGTGTACCCTGTGTGACCAAGCGTCGTACTCTCAGTCAGCGCATCCATGAACCAACCTTGCTGAAGTTCAAAACCTAGTCCGTGGTCATCACCCGGAAACTGGGGGATACGATTTTCGGTAAGGAGCTGGACTGTTTCGGGTTCAAGAATCTTCGTCCCACCATAACGACCTTCCATCAAAAACATGTGAGCGAATTTTGCGAGGTCCGAAGCTGTTGAGAAGACTCCCGCATGACCAGCTACTCCATCTAACGACCATGCATTCTCATCGTGAACCTCACCCCAGACTAGTCCTCGATTCGTCCACGGTTGGTATTCTGTTGCGGCAATACGGTCTTTTAACTCTGGCTCTGGATTGTATGTCGTATCATCCATCCCGAGTGGTTTCGTGATTTCTTGACGTACATAGTCATCAAGACGCATACCTGATAACGTTTCTACGAGGGCACCGAGTGTGATCATGTTGAGGTCGCTATATGTATACTCTGTACCTGGTTCAGACCTGAGCGGATATTGAAACACATATTGCATACGTTCTTCGCGTGTACCATCGATGGAATAAAGCGGAACCCAGGGCTTAAATCCTGAAGTATGCGTCATGAGCTGTTCGATGGTAACGCTTTCTTTTCCGTTCACAGCAAATTCCGGAATGTACTTAGCCACCGGATCATCGAGGTTGAACATCCCTTTTTCATAAAGTGTCATTGCAGCGGTTGTAGTGAAGATCTTACTGATTGAAGCTAAATCAAAAATGGTATCCTTTTTCATTTTCACAGGCTCGTCCATTTCAGTAAAAGAATTGTCTTTATACTGCGCTGCATATCCGTAAGCTTCTTCTTTTACAATATGCCCCCGCCTTGCCACAAACGTAACGGCACCAGGCATAACCTGTTTATCAATCGCGGTCTCTATGACCTCATCAATCTTGTTCAATGGATCAACGCGCATACCAGCTCCTCTAACAGAACCTTTGTGAAGAACCGGAGAAGTAGGTCCTGGTTCTCCCCATGTAGAGACAGGATGACGGTTCTTTGAAGACTGATGCTGATTATGCTTTCCTTCTCTTTCAATCGTTGGACCTTTCGCATCTACATGTGTAACTTGAAATAACGAGGTTACGAGTAACGTTGATAAAACAACAGACACCGTCTTTTTCCTCATGTGCTCCCCCTTTTTTCATATAAAATGCAAAACGATTAATCCACCCTCCTTAAAATGCTATCGAATCACTTCTATTTAAAGAGTAACGCTCTTCTGTTATAGTCGTCTATACCACCTTAGTACCGCTTCAGACAAGATGACGTGTTTTTTGAGGACTTTGTGACTATGAGGTTTGAATGAATTTTAAATATTGTGACATTTTGGTGCTGATTTTCACGAAACTTTGTTACATGACAAAAGCAGGGGGTCAGGTACGTACCTGACCCGGGTCAGACCCCTCCGCTCGCAACGCTCCAATCAATAGCCTCCAAAACCGCTCGTAATCAAGCTGCGTCGCAAACTTCACGTTCGGCTCTCTTCCTGTCACATGCAAACGGTCAACACACGTTGTTCCATAGGTATAGTTTCCTTCTGTCTCTATGTCCACACGGACCTTCTCAAAATCAAAGATTGACTCATCAATTAAATAGGCAACCGTACACGCGTCATGAATCGGGGCACCGTCGAATCCGAAGACCTCTTTGTAGGTGTGAGAGAAGTAGACTAATAGCTCACTCACAAGATTAGATACTGAATTTCCTATCTCAGAAATTTGCTCCAGGATCTCCTCAGTAGCAATCGTCTGATGTGTAATATCTAGACCAAACATCGTTACGGGTATACCACTGTTAAATACGATGTCAGCCGCTTCTGCATCAACGTAAATATTAAATTCAGCCGTAGGTGTCCAGTTACCAAATGTCCCACCACCCATCACAACGACTTCTTTGACTTTGTCCGTAATTGCTGGCTCCTTCTGAATAGCTAAAGCGATATTTGTGAGTGGTCCAGTTGGAACAAGGTATAGATCTCCGTTCGACTCCATCACTTTTTCAATGATGACATCTACTGCATGTTGATCGACGACCTCTTTTCTCGGAACCTCCGGGAAATGAGGTCCATCAAGCCCTGTCTTACCGTGGATCGTCGGCGCAATCTCTCTTTCTCTAACGAGGGGCTGAGCAGCACCTTGAGCGACAGGAACATCCTCTAATCCAAGAATATCGCACATCCTAAGCGCATTTAACGTCGTTTTCTCTACTTCTACATTTCCAGCGACTGTCGTGATTGCTTCTAATTGAATATGAGGATTCGAAGCGGCAAGAATCATGGCGATGGCATCGTCATGTCCTGGGTCACAGTCTAAGATGATTTTCTTTGGTTTTGGCATGAATTGGCTCCTCCTTTTATGTAGAAACAAGCAAACCCCGATAGCTCTTAAAAGAGATCAGGGTTTTGATTACTTATTCAATAGACTTATATACAAGATTCGCGATATCCTTCGATAATCCTCCAGTACTTGGGTAGAACCCATTTTCCTTTGGTCCGTTGTTTTGTTTATTTGTTAGAACAATGAATTGCAAGTTGTACGCAGGATCGAAAATTACTTTAGTACCAGTAAACCCTGTATGTCCGAATGCACTGTTAGAGTGCCTGTCACCCATGTACCAGCTTTTATTCAATTCAAATCCGTATCCTTGTCCAAATCGTTGAGGGTGAGTAAAAGTAGAAAAAGTAGACTCATCATACAGAGAGGTTTTTCCATAGCTCCCACCGTTGAGCATCGCTTGCCCAAGAATCGCGAGATCACGTGCTGTCGAAAAGAGTCCCGCGTGCCCCGCGACTCCACCATTCGCATAAAAACTATTCCCATCGTTCACTTCTCCAACTAGCGTGTAATTGCGCCAACCTGAAAATTCATCTGCATCTTCAGGTACGAAGTAACCAAAGTCTGGATCATCGATCATGCGATGCTCGAATGGATTGCCCCAAGACGTCGCAGCAATTTTTTTATCTAGTTTGTCGGAAGGCGTGAACATCGTATCTTTCATCTTAAGAGGGTCATACACACTTTCCTTGAGATATTGGTCTAAACGCTGACCAGAAACACGTTCGATAATAAACCCTAACGTCATAAAGCTGAAGTCACTATAACGTCGGTCGGTACCTGTCTCGTATTCTAATGGTAGATTCGTAATAGTTTCGAGAACTTCATCAGAATTACCAGCTTCTAAATAGGTCGGCTGCCATGGTGTCAAACCAGAGGTATGGGTTAAAAGGTCTGCCACGGTGACATCCTCTTTACCATTCTTTCCGAATTCAGGTATGTAGTCCGTCACACGATCATCAACTGATAGTTTCCCATCGCTCACGAGCTTCATAATGCCCTGGGTCGTGCCCATTACTTTTGTCAGAGAGGCAAGGTCGAATATCGTCTTCTTCTTCATTTTACGAGGATCATCGAGTAGCATGCCCATATCATATTTCTCTGCATAGCCATAAGCTGATTCTTTTACAATCTTTCCATCCTTCGCAATTAATACTACCGCTCCAGGCGTAATGTTGCTTTCGATTGCGGTATAAACAACATCATCGATCTTATCAAGGGTAGATGCATTCATATCCACACTCTTAGCACTGCCGTGACTAAGCTTATTCTTCCCCATTGCGTTAGCTGTTGAGTACAAAGGCGTTCCCATTGTTAGAATGACTACCATCATCACCACAAACATTTTAGTGATTCCTGCAAATTTCACGCTAGCCTCTCCTTTCCAAATGCACGATTTCTGGTTTATTTGAACGTAATCCTCGTACAAGTGCAACATTGGCTCTAGTGACAAATACCTGCGTTCGAAAAGCATAAACTGCGGTATCCCCAACGGAAACCGGAGCTCCCTGCTCAAGTCTTCCATAATAATCGATATACTCTGAGGTCGTAGGCTTGCCTTTTAAGAAAGTCTGAAAGATCGTCTCAGCGTTATCTCCGACATATGCTCCTGTCGTATTGCCCCGTTCATAAAACCCGCCTCCAAGAACGTAAACATGTTCATAATCTTGATGTGATACTTCTGTAACGTAGATAATCGCTGGGTTTTCGGGAAGTGATCGTATGGCATGGAGAGGTGTCGTGCCGGTTAGCGCATGTCCTGGCTCTCCATGAGTAATCCCTGCTCGCTTCAACATGGGAATGGTCTCAGTGCTTGTCGCACTCGGTCCATTCACCTGTGTAATCGTGAAGCCCGATGATTCTAATTTTTCCTTTGCATTTAGAAGCGTCTCTAAATTCTTAGTAAAAGTCAGTCCCTCTCCTTCGTTATCCATTAATAACAACGGAAATGAGGTGACCCCAACAACATTAACTCCTGGAAGCTTTTTAAGGATTGGGATGATGTCATCAAGCTCATCTAATTGAAAGCCTCCCCATTGACCAGGATAAATTGTATCGCCATTCTCGATCACACGAAGAAGAATGTCCTGCTTCTTTCTAAGCCCAATAGCTGCATCCGATACCTGCTTGGCCCTTTCAATATTAAAAACCGTTACCACTTCAGGATCAAATGTGAGAACATCTGGCCACTGATGCTTTCCAGGTTGCACAAGATGTCCCACATTGCCAAGAGGTACCCCCGCTTCATGAAGCCTTCTAGCTTCCTCAAATTCAACCGCGACTGCTTTTTTAATACCATGTTCAGCAATCCATTGCCCTAGCTCTCCGATACGACCGAGCTGCTTACTCATAAAGTACAGTGAAAACTCATTTTCTTCGGCTGCACGTGCCATGTGCTTCACGTTGTCTGCAACAGTATCGAGATCGATCACATATGTATTGGGAGGAATTTCTCCAGCTTGATGGAGCTTAACTCCAGTCTTTATGAGCTCTGGATTTCTTTTCTTCGTAAGCGTTAAAAACAATCGCAACACCTCCCACACGATAGGCATGCGCTCCTACCAAATTTAAGTTCATTCTACACCTTCATCGCTTTGTTCAAAATCCGAACAACAGTATCTGCTCCTGCTTTCATTGGATTAATCCTCAGTCCATAGTCTAGAAGATTGGGATTACTCTCTAAGAAACTACCAGACACACGATAAACCATCGGCGCGAGCTCGAATCTGGATTCAGCTCCAACTGGATAAGTCGCAGCTCCAAACGCTTTACTTCGTTCGATGATTTTCTGTGCGACTGGTTCAACTAACTCGATAATGACATTCTTAGATTGAGAGTTCGTTATATAGGCTTCCTTCACACCAGGAACAGCACCTCTATTCAAAAGTTCGCATAAGTGATCGACCTGCTCGCTTTGAATAGCAAGAGAGACAGGAGCAAAAGGAATAGCACGAAGCAGCTCCATCGCTTCTGGACCTTGTACCTGACTCCCTCCAGAATAATTCCGTTGATGTACGACCTCTATTGCATGTTGTTGTCCTACTATGACTCCTACACCTTCTGGACCTAATACCTTAAACCCTGAGAATGTTGAATAATCCGCGCCAAGCTCTACTCCAATCTTCGGCATTTTTAGCGCACAGTAATTATCATCCACAACAACATCGATCGCAGGATTCACCAATTTCACAGTCTCGATTACCTCTCTTAGTGAATACGTGTCCTCAGGCTGCTGCCTCGCATGCTGAACATAAAGTACCTTCGCTTTCGAAGTAGCTACTACTGCTTTGATCGCATTCACATCATTGTAATTGACCACCACAGGTTGAAGGCCGAGCATGCGGAATGTTTCTTTTGTCGTCATATAAATAGGAGCAGTATGGACGATCACTTCATCACTCGGTTCCAAAAGAGCACTCAACAAAGAGCGAATCGCTCCGGTACCTGACCCCCTAACGAGGGCAGCATGATCCACACCAAAAACATCAGCAAAAACACGTTCTACTTTTGCTGTTGTTCTTGGACGTTTATACGTTGGATGAATGCCACGGTCACCATCTTCAAACATGGCGTTGTCAGTGAACTCTTTCGTAATACGATCGATTAGTTTAAATTGGAACTGCTTCGCGTCTTCCACCGTCATTTGACTTAAAACTGAATCGGCAACGTTCATGAGGTAATCACCTTTTGGCAAAAGGCGCGAGCTGGATTCTCAACGAGAAGCATATGAATGTCACGATCAGAAAAACCATTTTCCTTTAAAAGTGGAACAAACGAATGAAGAACGTAGTCATAGCCAATGCCACCATACTTATGCCAATGAGATTTCCTAGTTAAATCCGTAGATAAAAGAATACGAGAACCAAATCCTCTCTCGAATAAAAACTCGAACAAACGAATCCGTTCTGTATCTTTGCGATAATTATTCTTTCCAATCGTATCAAACCCTACATAAGCTCCTGACTCTAAGACGGCAAGGATACGTTCATCATCCGTATTAAGATCCTGATGCCCTATGATAAGCTGATCCATCGCAAGTCCAAGCTTCAAAAATAGTTCCACTTGCTCAACCCCCATAGTGCCAAGAGTCGTATGAGTGGTAACGGGCAAACCGCTTTCGATTCCCGCTATCCCAGCACCCATCAGGAGTTCTTTTTCAATCGGTTTTATTTCATGATGACTGCTTCCGACTTCACCAATAATCCCTGGATAGACCTCCGTTCCTTCTATTCCATTCCGAATTTCATCAAGCATACGTCTCGCAAAATCATCCCTGTTCCATGAAGCAGATTGTTCTGGAAGAAAAGGATCTTTGTAAAAACCAGTACTAGCGATAATGTGTACGCCGGTTGTCTCACTTAATTTCTTTAGTAACGATGCATCTCGTCCCATCCCATCATTCGTAACCTCTACCATGGAGCGTCCTCCAGCACGTTTGAAACGACGCAGTTCTTCTTCCATCCCTCCTACGTCATCAAGAATCGTGTCTGGATCTTTTTTGATACGTGATAAATCGATACATAGATGTTCGTGTGCTGAGCATACGCCTAGTTCTGATGAAGAAATTTTCCCAGTTACCGTTTGAATCATTGTATAACCCCCTTCCGAGTCATTACAGCTGCATAATACCTAACGCAACAAGAATATTAGCGAGAATACCTACCGCGATCGCACCAATCGGACCAACTGCCATCCTTACGATCGGTCGACCCGCGATCTCATTTAATAAATAAAAACCAGCGATAATAAAGAAACCAAGTCCTGGGGCAATGGCATTTGCCGCGTTCGCCCCACCTATTAATAAAGCAACTTCTAATAAACGTGTCATAGCAGTACGAATGTTTTCACCCGATTGGCGAACTCCTGGATACTTATCAAGAAATCGCGCAACTTTGCTAAGTAACATCACTTCAAGAAAAATTGTAATGGCCCCCGCTACTAAAGCAACCCACACATTCGGAACGAGTAAGCCCACAACGAAAACGATCGTAAATCCTACCGGGCCGTACACCCCTGTTGCGATTGCTGTACTCGCAACAAGTGGAATAAAGCCAAGCGCGCGAGCACCAGCAGCGATTGCACCATCAGTAACTTTTCCTTCAGCAATTAAATTGAGAGAGATCGGATCCCCAGCCATAATCAGTAGATTCGTAGCTGCCGCGATCAGACCACCCATAATCATGAAATACACAACGTGCTTCTTAATTCGGTTCACCCGCTCACTGAACACAGAAGCTAGGTCAATGCCACTTCCTTCAGAATCTGGCTTTTGACGGACAGCATATGTGATCAAAAAGATCATCCCTGTAATCAATGCCATCCCTTCCTGGTTCAATGTGACGGCCGTGCCCCCAAACGTGATGATACCGCTTCCATTCAACCATACAGCTAGCTGCCTCACGATTGCTGAAACGATAAACGTAAGTACACCTTTCTTCACACTAAACTGTAGAGCGACAGCAAGTGCCGGAAATGCCATGAATGTCACGACAACAGGAGATCCTACCTGTCCCATCGCATCAAGAAAGTTCAGTGGTAGCTTCTCAAACAGTGCTACGAATCCTTCTAAACCTACTAACAATCCTGCTCCATATGCACCGCCGATAATAGCAGCGACTGGTGTTCCCCACTTATTTCTTGGTGTCATTAACCCGATGATGTCTGTTCCTAGGAGAATACTATGTATCAAAATAATGCTAGCTGTAATCGTAAAAGGAATTCCAAATCCGATCACGAGTCCAAAGCTCATCGCAAATGCTGTGACCCCGAGTTCTTTCCGCCCCATCCGACCTTCAGTGTTTTCTGGTACGATCGGACGCAAACCATCGTTAAAGACTGCTAGATTCAAGTTTGCTAAAACAGCAGCCATCGCACCGATCAGTATAATGAGCACCATTTCCATCATGCGATTCTCCTTTCAGATTACAGCTCTTTAATTGCCTTCATAATCATAGGTACAGCCGTCTCTTTATGATCTGATGTAAACCCGAAGGCTTTCTTTCCTTCTTTCACTGCCACCTGTATCTTTTCCTCATTCGGTTTGCGTCCGGGCATGGATACAGTCTCGCACTTAGGTTTCCCTACGATCGCGATCGCCATGGCTAACGCTCCGCCACCACCTGTATGACACGCTCCAACGTAATAATCCGCTTGACCAGTTTTTACAGCCATCGCTGCTTCGACATCAGACTTAATCGATGTCTCTACTCCTTCAGGTCCGTATTCTTTTACTAGCGCTTCTACTTCTTTTTTATCAACTTGACCACCTATTACAACCTTCATCGTGACCCCTCCTCTTTCATTTCTTGAAAAATAGATACATAGTGGATTTTCAAAAATGCGATTTCTGAGTGTGGAAGCTTATCCTCCCAAACGGATTCTACCCATCCGATCTCTTCTAAGGCTGATTGAATCTGCTTACTGTTTTCTACCTCAGCTACTAATTCTTCTGGCGGTTGATCGATCGTTTCACCACGGGAAATGCGCGTTAACGCTGTCGCAAGATGGGTGACAAGCATGTCTAGCTTATTTTGTGGAAGATCGTTTGCCTTACTTGTTAAACGCTGCACAGCTTTTTCGGCCACAAGTGCTGCTTCATGGCTGATCACGTCCCCTTTTTCTAAAATGGTGAGTCGCTCGTTAATCGTAGTCAATAGTCAAACCCTCCAATATACAGTATTTAGTATATTTATTTCGTGAAGAAGTAACATTCTCCGTTAATACCTTGGATAGACCTTTCCTTCTTCAACTTGTTGCTGAATTTGCTTCACTTCGAACACTGCTAGTTCACCTAAAGCTTTGCTAAGCTCTTCCCGATCTCGATGGAGGACCATGCACGCCTCGTTTACTTTCTTGCTGACCTCTACTGCTTTTTCCGAGCGAAAAGATCCTTTCCCTAATCCATCAGACAATGTCATTTCATCTTTGTTCCACACAGCCGCATCAATTTCGTTATTTTTCAGCATTTCCATCAGCTGCATATAGTTCACTTCAATCAAGTCAACGTCTATTCCTTCAACTTCATACTCAGTCATAAGGTGTTGATCAGCAGAAGAGTAGTCGATTCCGACTCTCATTCCACTTTTTATATGAGTTTCGTTGGAATCTGAAAAGAAAATTTCATGACCTGTTACATAGGAATGATGATCGAATGATTTTACAATTTCGATCGATGTAGACTCTTGAATCGCTAGCTCAGCCGCAAGTCGAGATACGATAGCAAAGTCATATCTACCAGCCTTTAACGCTTCGATTCTATTCGAAGACCCTCTCATAAATGCAAGATTAAAAGGAACCTTCATATCTTCGAAAGCTTGCACAAGTCCCGTTGCTAATCCTTCATACTTTTTTGAATACGGTAGCGGCATCGCGCCCATAACAGCACCAAGACCTGCAATCTCCCAAAGAAGCGCCTTGTCCGTTCTGACAAGAAACGTACCTAAATGCCCTCTTGCTTCGAGCTGAATCGCCCCAATCTCCTCAAGTAAACGAAATGCTCCCTGAATCGTCCCCCTTCCAAGTGAAGTTTCAGTAACGAAATCACTTACGCGAGGAATGCGGCTTCCTGGCTCGATGGATAACAATCTTCCAGCAATTTTCTTCGCTGCTAGACCATTCTTGTTGTATAGTTTCTCCCACTTGCCGTCCAACGTCTCCACCTCAATATACAGTATTTTGTATTCTATACTGATAGTTTATCTTATACATAAGATGATTACAATGAATATTCTGATTATTTTGAGGTGGGGGTCTGGATGGTGCCTGTCCCCTACCTGACCCCACATACCATCAATTCAGAATAGTAGTGGTGACATAATGACTGTGTTAAAATTTAGTAAGATAAATAACAAGTATACGGCTGTTACAAAGTGAAACAATGTAATGGATTAGACTAAATGACACGAGAACGAAAGATTGATGTGAAAGATAGAAGGAGCAACACAAATGGAAACAAATACGGTCATATTATTTAGTGCTTTATTTTTAATAGGTGGCGTGATGATGGCAAAGTTCTCATCACGTGTAGGTGTACCTGCTCTTGTACTCTTTATCATCGTCGGGATGCTTTTTGGCAGTGATGGTTTTGGCTTTATCTATTTCGATAACGCGTCACTCACCCAGTCACTTGGAATATTAGCTCTCGTTCTTATCTTATTTGATGGTGGTTTACAAACGGATTGGCGTAAAACCAAATCCGTTCTACCGATTTCTTTATCGCTAGCAACAGTGGGAGTTCTGATCACCGCAGGATTATTCGGCGTAGCTGCCAAACTTCTACTCGATGTAACATGGAACGAGGCACTTCTTCTTGGTGCGATTGTTGGTTCAACAGATGCCGCTGCCGTGTTTGCAGTGTTGAAAGGTAAAAATATTAAACGGAAACTTCAGTCCACACTTGAAGCTGAATCAGGTTCAAACGATCCGATGGCGATGTTTTTGACCCTTTCTCTCCTTCAATTTGCGATAGGCGAGGAGTCATTTGGAGCTTCAATCTTTCTTTCGTTCTTCTGGCAAATGGGTGCCGGGCTTTTATTAGGAATTCTATTCGGTTTAGCTGCCTCTTGGGCAATGAAAAACATTAATCTAGGGTCAAACGGCTTATACCCTGTCTTCTCTATCGCGATTGCTTTAATTACGTACAGCCTAACAGACCTTATAAATGCAAGTGGACTTTTAGCCGTTTATGCCGCTGCGCTTGTGCTTGGGAATACGAAGAGTCTTCCATACGGGCAGACGATTTTCCGGTTCCACGATGGAATCGCATGGATGATGCAGATCCTAATGTTTATAATGCTTGGACTTCTTGTCTTTCCTTCTGAGTTATTTTCTACATGGATCGTTCTAAAAGGACTCGCGTTATCATTCATACTGATTTTCGTCGCACGTCCGATTGCTGCTTTTATCTCAAGTATTCCATTCAAATTCACATTAAAAGAAAGAACATTTCTCTCCTGGGCTGGCCTAAGAGGGGCAGTTCCAATTGTACTTGCAACGTTTCCCTTATTAGCAGGTCTTGAGAACAGTCAGTTGTTCTTTAATTTAATCTTCTTCATCGTCTTGACGTCAGCTCTTATTCAAGGAACGACCATCCCTTATGTGGCCAAACGGCTTGGACTTACTGGTCCAGAGGTGCATGTGCCATCTCATTCACTTGAACTTGTTTCATCAACAACAGTAAATGCAGAGATGATTCCTTATACGATCAGATCATCTTCTAAGCTCATCGGAAAAGAGCTATCAGCCATTTCGTTTCCTGATAAAGTGCTTGTGAGTGCCATCATTCGAAAAGATGAACTTATCGCACCTTCTGGTGATACGAAAATCAAGGTGAACGATGTTCTCTACATCCTTGTCGAAAACCAAAAGAGAGGAGAATTGGAGAAAGTTCTCGGGATTCGAAAAACAATCGGTGGATGAAAAAAGGGGTCAGGATGGGGACAGTCCCCATCCTGACCCCTTCTCTTTACAGTTCCACCAGCTGTTTCTTCCGCTCTTTAAAGATCGTCCAGTTCTTAAACCCTATTTCCTTCAGTTTCGCACGCACTTCTTCAAACTCTTCACCAACGCGCTCTGGCCAGTGCGCATCAGAACCAAACGTGACACCTACTCCATAATGACAAGCCATCTCTAGCATGTCATTAGCTGGATACCAGCCCCCACAATCTTTGTGTTTTCCAGAAGTATTCACTTCAATTGTTGCCTCTACTTCCCCAAGTCGCTTCAATGCTTTTTCCACTTCAGGAGTATGCACATTCGTGAAGTCTGGATAAAAACCCTTCATCGCATCAATATGTCCAAGGATATCGAACACGCCACTTTCTGCAGACTCAACAATGAGCTGATAGTAATGGTCCTTTTCTTTTCTAACGTCCTCTTCTGTCACGTTCTCCCAACGCTCTTTATCAAAGATATTGGCTTCGTTACTGAAATGAACAGAACCGATAATGTAATCGAACGGATATTGATCATAAATACTCTTGTATAACGGATAATGCTCTCGGAAGAAATCTGATTCCACACCTAACAACACGTCAATTTTACCGCTGTACTTTTCTTTCAGTTTCAACACTTCTTCAACGTAAGAAGAAAACTCGCTTTTCGCCATCGCGATACGTGGCTTCGCTCGATCTTCCTCACTCGCAAAGAACGGTGAATGATCTGAGATACCAATCATCTGCAAATCATTCTTAATAGCAGCTTGTATGTAATCCTCGATTGTTGCCTCCGCATGACCACATCGTTCGTGGTGTGTATGGTAATCGAACTTCATTTTCATACCCCTTTCCAAATGTTAGGTAGCTTTCATATATCCTATCACAAAATATTGCGAAAATAATACATGACGAATTTTAATGTTTTGAGCGAGCATTGGGAAAAAAACCTAGCATTAGAAAGTTTGCTCAATACAGTAACGCTTCAAGGGAACATTGCTGAACAAATCATAAAAATCGTAGGCTACGAAGACAAAGACGAAAAGTCACCTTCTTTGTAAGCTAATTATACAAAGCACCCCTCGTTCTTTTGACTCAGGTATTTTTGTTTATCTTTTAATAATTTCTGAATATTATCACTCCTGTTGTTTACGGACTCCTCCCCTTTCTGTATACTAAAAATCGAAACGTTTCACTAAAACTTAAAAGGATGTGTATCGATGAAGAAAATCTTTTTTCTAATTCTTGTACTTGGGTTAATCGTAGGCGGCACTTTACCGACATCGGTTGGAGCACATGGACCTACAAAAGGGAAAAAGCATGCTTTTTCAAAGAAATTGGAAGCGATTTCAAAGAACACATATCGGTATTTCGAGGATTTTACTGATGAAGAAACTGGACTACCCTATGATGCTGTTCGCATGAACGATGGTGAAATGGAAGCACAAGATTTCACCTCGCCAACTAACATCGGTATGTATTACATGAGCACCGTGTCAGCAGAGGAAATCGGTATTATTTCAAGAGAAGAAGCGGTTTCTCGCATTCAAACGAGTTTAGAGACATTAGAAGGTTTAGAGAAATGGAACGGTCTGTATTATAACTGGTACTATACGAAAGATGGTTCATTGATGACAGACTGGGGCGAATTCATCTCTACTGTCGACAATGGGTGGCTTTCAGCTGGACTGATTGTTGCTGGGCAAGCTTATCCAGAATTGAACGAACAAACAAGTGAACTTGTAGAAGCAATGGATTATTCTACTCTTTACGATCCAGAGGTTGGACAAATGCGCGGTGGCTATGATGTAAAAGCAGGAAGCGTTACAGAACACCATTATGGAGCATTTTATACTGAACCCCGTGTTGCTAGCTACATATCAATCGGCAAAGGGGATGTTCCGAAAGAACACTGGTGGAAAATGTATCGAACAATGCCTGATAGTTGGGATTGGCAGTCACAAACACCTGAGGGGTATACTGAAACATATGACGGTGTCGAGGTCTTCGAAGGGCACTATACGTACAACGACCAAAAGTATGTACCTAGCTGGGGCGGAAGCATGTTCGAAGCTCTTATGCCAGGGCTTGTCTTAAAGGAAAAGGAACTTGGAAAAAATGCACTTGGACTCAACAATCAACGCCACGTAGATATTCAAATTGAGTACGCAACAGAGGAAATGGGTTTCAGTGCTTGGGGGTTATCACCAGCAGCCACGCCTGAAAATTATTCTGAGTTTGGGGCTACACCTCTTGGTATGAGTGGCTACAGCGCAGAAGGCGCGATCGTTACACCTCACGCTACCTTTCTCGCTCTTGAATATGCACCGAAGGAAGCATACAAAAACCTGAAAACATTGAAAGAATTTGGAGCTTACGGTAAATACGGATTCCTTGATTCCGTTAACGTAAAGACCGGCGAAGTGACACAAGCATATTTAGCCCTAGACCAGGGGATGTCAATGGTCGCTATGGCGAACTATCTAGAAGATGGTGTGATAAAAGATTACTTCCATCAAGATGAAATCGGAGAAAAACCTGAAGACTTATTGATCAAAGAAACTTTCTCAATAAAATAGAGATAGAAAAAGGCCGCTGATATCAATCAGCGGCCTTTTTTCGAAACGTTTTGATTACAATTTAACGCCAAATTTCTATAAGGTTTCCATCATCTTTTAATAATTTTTCAACGAGGTCACGTTCCAGCAACTCACCGCCACTACGATACCTATTCTTAGTTGTTTCAGTCTCCACAACTGTCCCGTTTACGATGACACGGTTTTCTCCTTTATTAAGGTGATAAACAAATGTGATCGGTTTGTTCCAAAATCTAAACTGGAACTGCAAGCCGTCTAGTTTTTGTGGAAGAACGGGGTCGATGACCATCTTTCCTGCTTCCTCTCTGACACCCAATGTGTTAGTGATCAATTGGTTCATATAAATCCCGGGGCCACTGGAATAAATACGCCATCCGCCTTTCACCGGAACTGTCCCCTTCTTCAATTCCTCAAAATGCTCTTGTGCTTCGTAACGAGTTTTGAACTTACCATCTGAGCTACTGAAATAAGCGTTACTTTGACGTTTTTCTGCATTCATAACGACGTCTGTTATACCTATCGGGTTAATCATCTGCAAGCCTTGCCACACTTCATCCGCTTTACCTAACTTCGCCATCGCTTCAACAAAACGGATATGAGCGTGCACATATTGAAGACCAATTTCTCTTCCGAAATTCGATGCTTGCTCAGCTCGTTTGAAATGAGTACTTACTCCACCAATGTAGTGTGCCGGTCTATTCATCAACCGAACACCATCAGGGCAATACAAGTGTTCTTTAATTAGCTCATAGTGTGTTTCTACCTCTTCTGCCGACAATAATTCACTGATCATACCTCTTATCATTGGAAGCAACCTGTAAGAAATCCCTGTCTTTGAATCTTCAGGATGAAGCATCTTTTCAGGATTGTTTTTATCCTCCATATACAAAAAGCCTGGAATAACGTTTGAGTTCAATATGAATTCCTGATAATCACGTTCGATTCCTTTCGCAAGCTCCTGTAAATCACGACTTAACGAAGCTTCATTACTACTGCCAACCGCTTCAGAGAGTTTCACCATAGCCTGATAGGTTAACGCGACCGTCCAACTACTCACCATATATTTCTTTAATTGAGCGTTCGCAGGTTGTAATGTATCATCCCAATCGCCATCACCATAAGAAGAGAGATGCGTGTTATGGAGAAAATTATTCTTGATATAGTGAAGCTGCTTTTCAATATGCTCTCGCAGCGTATACTGATGATCCGTAAATGAAAAGTCTCCTCGCTTTGTAAAAGGTATTTGCTCATTTAATATGTCATGATCACCAGTTGCAGCAATATAATCCCCAATGACTTTCAACGGCCATACAATGACGTCTCCATGACTTTCATCTTGCTGAACAGAAGCATACTCATCGAACATGAACCACTGTGGCCAATTGCCTTCATCCTCGTATTGATGAGCGTATACTGTCTGAATAATCTTCCTAACGGTTTTATAATTTTGGGTAGCTAGAAAATACTCCGTTGGTCCCTGACATACATCACGCGTTCCCCAAGCAGCACCGATATATTGTTCGAGTCCCCTTGGTACTGAGAAATGAACGAGCATGTTATGGGTATACCACCATGCAAGGGCATTAACCTTTTCGAGATCATCGCTACTCTCTCGCATTGTTGCTACTTCAAAGCCATTCATAACGCCGTTATAGAAAGCTCGGTAACGCTCAATTTCTACCTCAGCATTTTTTTCAGAAATCGTGCATTCCCCATAACGTGCACCTTGAATGACGATTGACCATTTATCAGAGGGGCTAACATCCATAACAGTAAGCGATGCTGAGCCTGAAGGAATATTTTCGCCGAGTAATTGTTCATCGCCGACCTTCATTGAACCGCCAAAAAGTTGCAAGTGGTAAGAGAGGTCAGGAGTAGACTTTTTACTCGGGCCCTCTTCTCCCGCCTTGTATGTGAGTCTACCTTCATCATGAATCACGAGGTACGTGCTTTCATACTCAAGATTATTCATTGTAATCTGATTCGTAACGAGAAAACGGTATTCCTTACCATTTTTTGAGCAAACATCGAGCTGTACTTGTTGAGAATCAACTGTAGTAAAATTTGTGACAATAAGCATGTCGTCTTCCATTTTGTAATACCAGCGCGCATAGTTGAAACCCATCTCAAACATAGAAGGCATCGAAAGCAACATGAACTCACCATTCAGTTCAATGTAAATGCGCTGTCCAGACGTTTTCATGATATTAAGCGGATTACGAGCATTGCTTAGCATTTTATGAAACGATGTGTTGCCAAGAGAAAGCTGTGAGTTGAATAATCCATACATATATGACGTTGTCGAAATGACATTCTCATTCAAGCGATCATTCTCACCCGACATAAGGATATGGCCATGAGGCCGCTCCACAAGAAGCTCCTTTTCTTTTAGAACCACGTGCTCATAAGTGTTAGTGAAAAAAGACAGTAACTGATTGTCCTCACGCTCCTCCTGCACTCGATTCGGGAATAACTCACTCACATCCCCTTCTGTCATGCTAATTGTTTGAAGAGGACGACCAGTTTGGAGGTTTACTTTTTGTCCAGGCTCACCTTCTTTTTCAGCACGTTTCTGAACATCGTCCCATGCTGATTTAATCTCTTCCTCATACTCGCGTTGAGCTACTGCTTCTTGATGATTTCCTTTAAACAATCCATAAAAAGCAAATCTCTCTATTCCATCAAGTTGAACACGTTCAGTTTGAAGTGCAGTATAACCAAACTCATATTGATAAATCTCGTTTGCAAGTGACTCTCTTTTCAACACTTCAGGCTCGTTTGTTTCCTTATATGATAATCCAAAGAACTGAAACCCGTCTGTTGAGTAGCCCGCTATGTTTCCTAGAGAACCTTGCTGTAGATATGGAAAAGATCCTTGCTGCGGCTGATTTTGTCGTGTACAGACGACATAACCGTTGTGAGTATCGAACACAGCATGATCCATGTATTGTGACATATAAGCTTCATTCGTACGTACTGCTCCTTTTTCAGCTAATCCGAGGTCCTGACCGTAGATCACATCTACTTCAACGTCACTTCCTTCTACCGCGACATCCCAGAACCAGATATTTCTTTCCGAAAGCATGAAGGTCACCCTGTATTTCACCCCAGATACTTCCCCTGTCCAAATTACACGAGACTCTTCAAAGCAAACATCACTATTTGATTTAACGCCGATTAGTGGATAAGACTGAATCTCTTTTTCTAAAAAAACCCTAAGATAAAGGTTATTAAGCGCACCATCAATCGGATTCGAAAGAACCTGATTGATCATAATTGTGTTTGAGCTTAATTCATAAAGATCACCACTGTTTAAAAAAACAGCTTCTACTTCCCCCGCACGCAAATGCGTTTTGTGTTCCTCTGTTGTTTTTAACACTGTGACACAACCCCTCTATTTCACTAATTGGAATGGCAATTCAATAACATCACGACTATTGGATCCGATATACGCTCTAAATGCTCCAGCATCACTTTTATATGTTAAGTCTGCATGATGGTAACGAAGCTGTTTCTCATTCAAAATAAAGGTTATTTTTCGAGCTTCACCTTGTTTTAACTCTACTTTCTTAAAATCCTTCAACTCTTTCATTGGACGAACTACTTCTCCTGAAATGTCGCGAACATAAAGCTGAACAACTTCTTCTCCAACACGCTCACTAGTGTTCTCTACCGTTACACTGATCTCAATTTCTTCTTTCATCACATCAGTTGAGATTGTCGCATCATAATACGCAAATGATGAATAACTTAACCCATAACCAAACGGAAACATTGGCTCATTTGGCACGTCCAAATACTGAGAAACATATCGTATTTGGGCATCTGGTGCTCCTTTAGGTCGGCCTGTATTGAAATGATTATAGTAGACTGGTACTTGACCCATTGAATGAGGAAAGGACATCGCTAACCGACCTGAAGGATTGGCGTCTCCAAACAGTAGATCAGCAATTGCGTTTCCACCTTCAGTTCCTGGATACCATGCTTCAAGTACCGCATCAGACTCCTCGATCACACCATGTAAATCGAGCGGCCTCCCATTAAATAAAACGGTAACGACTGGCTTGTTCAGCTCTTTTATTTTTTCCACGAGCTTGAGCTGTGCAAGAGGCAAGCGAATATCTGCACGACACCCAGCTTCTCCACTCATTTCCGAGTGCTCACCTAGTGCAAGCACAATAACATCCGCTTCATTTGCAGTGTTAATAGCCATTTCTATCTCTTTCTCCGTCCAGCTCTCAACATCACAACCTTTTGATGAGTGAAGATTCGATTCCTTCAGCTTTGACGAGATTCCATTCTTTAGTGTCACTGCTTCGTCGAAGGATCCGAGCCACGACCAAGGTCCTAGAATGTCCTCGCTCTCAGCAAATGGTCCTATAAGAGCTACCTTTTGATCTTTCTGTAATGGTAGTACGGAATCGTTCTTCAATAGGACACTGGATTTCTGAGCAAGTAAACGTGCCGTCTCACGGTGGTGATTACATAGAACAATCTCATTCTCAAGAACAGGATTCGCTCCTCTGTAAGGGTTTTCAAACAAGCCCAGCTTGTCCTTCAATTTCAAAATACGAAGTACTGCTTCATTTATAATTTCTTCTGTTATGTAGTTCTCAGACACAAGCTGCTGGAGATGGTGAACATATGTCGACGTCATCATTTCAACGTCTACGCCAGCCTCAATCGACTTTAATGCTGCTTCTCGTTCATCTTCAGCAACCCCATGTGGGATCATTTCCTTTATTGCTCCCCAATCAGAAATGAGAACGCCATCGAATCCCCACTCGCCGCGGAGCAAATCTCGCATCAACGGTTTATTTCCACTCGCAGGTATACCATCGACTGTATTAAACGCCGTCATCACCATTTCACAGCCCTCATCTAACGCTGCTTTGTATGCTGGTAAATACGTTTCACGAAGCTCACGTTCAGACATATCGACCGTATTATAATCCCTTCCACCTTCGGCCGCTCCATAAGCAGCAAAATGCTTCACACATGCTGCAACCTTTTCATAATCATTCGTTAAATCCTTCCCCTGAAAGCCTCTTACAAACGCACGAGCGAACTCACTGTTCAAATGCGAATCTTCTCCAGTTGATTCCATCACACGTCCCCATCTTGGGTCACGTACTAGATCGACCATCGGAGCAAACGTTACATGCACACCGGAAACGGCTGCTTCTCGAGCTGCTACTTCTGCGCTTTTCTCAGCAAGCTCCAAGTCCCAAGAACATCCAATTGCAAGTGGCACAGGGAAGATCGTTTTGTAACCATGCACAATATCAGACATAAAAAGAAGCGGGATTCCAAGCCTGCTTTCATCAAGGTAGGTCTTTTGGATATTCATAATGTTTTCAGAACCAGAAGCTCCAAGCACAGACCCGCTATTCCGGACATGCTTTTCATCTATGTTCAATTGTTCTAAAGGACCCGTAATCTCTCCCGAATCCTTCGCACCTTTGTAAAAAGGGGTTGCAAGCTGCATTAATTGAGCGGTCTTCTCCTCAAGCGTCATCTTCTCCAACAATAACGTCAAATCTAACTGGCTCATACATTACCTCCTTCTAGAAATCGAAACGTTTCAATAAAGTATAATAAGAATAATAGACTAGTTTATTAGCAATCGTCAAAACATTTCTTCTTCTCTATTCAGCTTAAGTACTGTAGTAAAAGTAATCTATAAATAATATTTTAAATTTTTTAACAAAAGTATTGAAAGCGGATACACGTTTGATTATAATCGGGTTATCGAAACGTTTCAATAATTTTTGCAGTATTTTTGAAATTGGATAGAAATCCAAGGTGTATATGAAAATAAGTTTAGAAGGAGTTGGAGTGAAGTGAGAAAAAAATCGTCAATCATCTTAGGAGTATGCTTACTTGCTATCTCGATGGTTCTAGGAGCATGCTCAAATAGTGACAACAGTTCTTCAGATGGATCAAAGGAAATCACAGTCTGGGCAATGGGTGAAGAAGGGAAAAAACTTAGTGAGCTAAGTAAGAAATTTGAAGAAGAGCACCCCGATATCAAGGTGAACGTCCAAGCAATCCCATGGGAAAATGCTCACGATAAACTGTTAACAGCTGTCGCATCTCAAAAAGGACCGGACATTGTTCAACTTGGAACTACGTGGGTACCTGAATTTGCCGACGCAGGAGCTTTACTTGATTTGTCTCCACACCTCGAAGATTATCCCGAATTTAAGCCTGATAATTATTTCGAAGGTGCAGCTGAGTCTATGACGTTCAACGATGAGGTTATCGGTGTACCTTGGTATGTAGAAACACGAGTATTGTATTATCGTACAGACCTTTTAAAAGAGGCTGGTTATGAAGAACCTCCAGCTACATGGGATGAACTCAAAGAAGCTGCAACTACTCTTTCTGACCGTGGTGATGACTATTACGGGTTAGATATTGACCAGAATGACCAAATCACACCATTCATTTTCGCTTGGCAAAACGGTTATGAGATCGATGCAGAAAACAACAATCTTAATTTTGATAGTCCAGAATTCAGAGAAGCGATGAACTATTATCATAGCTATTTTGAAGAAGGGATTAGCCAAACAACAGAAGGCGTGGATATGGTACAAGCCTTCAAAGATGGTGTAAAGCCAATGTTCTTCAGTGGTCCATGGATGATCAACATCCTCAATGATCAGGCTCCAGATCTAGAAGGAAAATGGGACGTAGCTGTGATGCCTGAGAAAGAAACAAACAAATCAAGCATCGGCGGATCCAACCTCTCCATCTTCCATAACTCTGAAAATGTTGATGAATCTCTTGAATTCCTATCTTACATGAACGAAGTTGAAACACAGCTTGAATGGCTTGAGATTTCAAACACTCTACCTTCACGCGTGAAAGCATGGGAAGACCCTGCATTAAGTGAAAACAAAATGTTAGCTACGTTTGGTGAACAGCTTGAAAACACAAAAGCAGCACCACAACTTAAAGAGTTCGAAAAGATTGCTCAAGAACTTCTTGCTTCAATAGAACGAATTAATGTTGGCGGAGCTGACCTTGATAAAGAGCTTGACGATTTTAGTAAAAAAGCGAACGAAATAATAGAAGACTAACCACTATGGAGGTACAGGCAGGCGCTGCCTGTTCTCCTTTTTTACAGGAATAATAAGCGCTTCAAAGGTAGGTGGGGTTATTATGAAAGGTATTCTCAAAAGTGTTTCACAAGCCAAACACGGACTGATGTTCATTGCTCCTGCAGTTCTCATCTTATTTGTCTTTAGTATTGTGCCAATTATTATCGCCTTCTTTATCAGCTTCACAGATTTAAACCTAAAGGGACTTGCTGACTGGTCTAATATCAGTTTTATAGGATTCGAAAACTACGTTGAACTTTTTTCGGATGAACTGTTTCATAAATCAATTTACAACACGATCTTCTATGTACTGATCGGTGTTCCACTAGTTATCTTTTTCTCTCTAGGTATCGCTCTTCTATTAAATTACGGAACTTCGAAACTGTTTACAGTATTCAGGGCTGTTTACTACATGCCTTCTATTACAAACATCATTGCAGTCGCAGTGGTATGGGGCTATCTTTACAACACAGAATATGGACTTTTCAACTACTTGTTGTCGCTACTTTCCGCAGATAAAATTCCATGGCTTACAGACCCAACAATTGCGAAGCTGTCACTTATTATCCTAGCTGTTTGGAAAGGCATCGGTATCAATATGATTATCTTTCTTGCCGCTCTCCAAGGCATTCCTCAGTCTTATTACGAAGCAGCAAAAATCGATGGAGCTAATCGCTTTCAAACGTTGTTCTATGTAACGATTCCGCTACTGAGGTATGCAACCTTCTTCGTAACGGTGACGACTTTGATCGGGTGGATGCAATTCTTCGAGGAACCATTTGTAATGACGGACGGTGGTCCATTGGATGGTACCATTTCAATTGCATTATTCATCTATAAGAACGGTTTCCAGTTCAGCGAATTTGGCTATGCAGCAGCAGGCTCTTTCATCCTGTTCATTTTCATCATTGTCACTACACTCGTTCAGTTCAAAGTACGCAAGTCTGACACGGAATACTAAAGGTATAGGATTGGAGTGATACAGTTGCAATCAAAATCATTTTTACAAAAAATCGAAAGACCCTTCGTAGCGCTCTTCCTTATTGTTGGAGGTGTACTCGTTTCCGTTCCATTTTTATGGATGATTTCAAGTTCATTTAAGGAGGAAAGCGAGGTATTAAATATCCCGCCACAGTTGTTTCCATCGAATCCGACTTTTGAGAATTATATCAATTTATTCCAAAGCTTAAACTTCGGGGTTTATTTAAAAAACACGTTGATCATCGTCTTATTTTCATTTCTAGGACTTCTATTAAACGCGATGGCTGGGTATGGCTTTGCTAAATTTAACTTCAAAGGAAAACAAAAGCTATTTTATATTGTACTCGCGACAATGATGATTCCAGCACAAGTAACCATGATTCCAGTTTACCTATTGTTAAATGAAATGGGACTTACCAATACAATGACAGGGATTGTCCTCCCTGGACTTGCAGTAGCGTTCAGTATTTTCTTGTTCAGGCAGTTTATGACGACTATTCCTAACGACTTGATTGAAGCCGCTAGATTAGACGGAGCTGGGGAATTTTATATTTTCTTTAAGCTCATCATACCGATTGCAAAACCTATCTTTGCTGTTCAAGGTATCCTGACCTTTATCGGAGCGTGGAACAGTTTCCTATGGCCTTTGATTATCGCAAATGATGAAAGTCTTTATACTCTCTCCGTTGGCCTTTCTCTTTTGCAAGGTCAATATGCGAATAACTATGCATTACAAATGGCTGGAGCAGCGTTCATGGTCATACCGATCGTCATTATCTTTTCATTCTTCCAGAAGTATATCGTTGAAGGGTTTACAATGTCTGGCTTGAAGTAAATGCTATATAATGAGGATGTGACTGAACGTGAAAACTTTTGTCTGGAAGAAAATATAACAGTGGATGACCTGTCTAGTTAGAGGATGTGAAAAAAGATGGCGACGATTAAAGACGTAGCAAAATTAGCAGGCGTTGCAGTATCAACTGCTTCATATGCGTTAAATAATATAAAAAAAGTGAGTCCTGCCACTGTAAAAAGAGTGCAAGATGCTGCTAGAGAGCTAAACTACCAAAAAAACGGCTTGGCATCTGATCTGAAAAGGACTAAAACAAATACAATAGCTCTAATTCTAAAGGATCTTTCAGGACCGTACTATTCTGAACTGATTAAAGGGGTTCAGGAAGTGACGATGACGAATGGCTTCGACTTAATTGCCTGCAGTTCAATCGGTGGTGAACAATCAACTGCCGTGAAATTTTTGAAAGAAAAACGCGTGGATGGCGCAATTATTCTGGCTCAGAACATTACAGATGAAATCATAATTGAATCCGCTAGAGAAGGGTTTCCAATTGTGGTACTCGATCGAAATATAGACAATGAACACATTATTCAAGTAGAAGTCGACAACATGCAAGGTGGATACCTTGCGACTGAACATTTAATCAAGATGGGCCATAAAGAAATTGCCTATATAAGTGGACCTTATAACTCGCACGATAATGAAATGCGATTTGATGGCTTCCAGCATGCTTTAAGTGAGCATGACATTCGCTATCAATCACGTTGGAAGTTCGCTGGTGATTTCACTCGGGAAGGTGGTTACCGAGCAACCAAAATGCTGATTGCTCAAGGAAACCTGCCAACAGCTGTATTTTTTGCAAACGATGAAATGGCACTTGGAGGGCTGCAAGCATTTAATGAAAATAAGATTTCTGTCCCTGAAGACATTTCAATAATCGGATATGATGATATACAGCTATCTGAATACATCTCCCCTTCCCTAACAACAATTAGACAACCTAAATATGAAGCAGGTGCTCTCGCTGTTCATCTCATATTCCAGCAGCTATTACTTGAGAAAGTAGAACGGTATTACAAGCTACCTACTGAACTAGTCGAAAGAAAATCAGTAGAAAAACAATATTGAAGATATAAAACCAATTGAGGATATAGATTTCTAAAAGCGGGCGGTGCCAGGCACCACCCGCTTTTTGTTGAGAATCTGTTAAGGTTTCTACAACCAACTTCCTATCTCTCCAAGTCCATCTACATGTAACTTTTGAATCGCATCGTGTGAACGTACCCATATTTCATAGTATTATTTCACTATTTGCAATTAATTAAGTTGTACTACCAAACTTTCTATGCTAGATTCCTGATGTCACAAGCCCCCTCCTTCTTATCCAAAGAAAGGAACATTGTAAACGCCCGTTTACAAAGGGGGAAAATTGAAAGGATGGTTAGAATGAAAAGAATATTCAAAGCAACAGTACTATCTCTTAGTCTTCTATTATTCCTCAGTACGATTACAGGTAATACGACGCTAGCATCACCTCAAGATAATCAATCCGAGATAGATTCTAATGAACGATTAAACGTAGCGCACCGCGGAGCTTCTGGCCATGCACCTGAGCACACGATTCCTTCATACGAGCTTGGTGATCAAATGAATGGGGACTATATTGAAATTGATCTCCAAATGACAAAAGACGGGGTCCTGGTTGCAATGCACGATGAGACAGTTGACCGCACCACTGATGGTACAGGTCTTGTAAAGGACTATACACTTGAAGAACTGAAGAAATTAGACGCTGGAAGTTGGTTTAACGAAGAAAATCCTGAGAAAGCAAAGCCTTCTTACGAGGGACTAGAAGTACCAACACTTGAAGAAGTTATCCAAACGTTTGGTAAAGACAAACGCTATTACATTGAAACGAAATCTCCAGAAGTTTACCCTGGTATGGAAAAAGAACTACTTCGCGTTTTAGAGAAATATGAACTTACACCTGAGAACGAAGAGCGCGGAACAGTTTTGATTCAATCTTTCAGTAAAGCGAGTCTATTAAAAATGCATGACCTTGCACCAAACATGCCTTTAGTACAATTAATTCATTATGTAACTCCAGCTACTATTACTAATCAAGAACTACAAGAGATTAATCGTTACGCTGTTGGAGTAGGAATGTCTTACAATCAAATTGATCAAGAGTACGTTGAAAAAGTAAGAGAATCAGGATTGCTTATTCACCCCTACACAGTGAATGAAAAAGAAGACATGAAACGCCTTCTTGACTGGGGTGTAACTGGAATGTTTACGAATTATCCAGACCGATTGGACGATGTTATGGATGATTTTGAAGATGAGGATGAGAATGAAGAGGATGAAGATTAAAAGTCAATCCAACCATTTCAAGAAGTCCGGTATGAGCTCCCCTCATGCCGGACTTTTTTATTTCTATTATTAAAATAGGGGCACACAGTCCTTGTTTTAACTATTTTTCGGTTGGTGCCACTCACTTTTTTCAAAATGATTACTATGGCACATTTTTTCTACAAACAGCTTCAAATTTTGATAAAATTTTACATATTTTCATGAGTAGAAAGTACGGAAAATGAAGAAATAATACGCATTATAGTACGAGGTGTAATTTGCTTAATATTCTAACAATGGAATAATGTTCTTTGTATATCAATTCAAAGGAGGATTTCATTTGTATCGTAAAATCTTAACAGCTGCACTCGTTGCAGGTCTTGTTCTCAGTCCCGTTGGTATGTCTGCAGATGCAAACCAGTCTAAACCTAACAACCAATCCGATCATGCATTTGATAACAAAGTCATTAAGAAAATCAGCTCTGAAAGAATGTACAATACTATTGCGCTATTGTCAGAGCAACCCCGTGCTGCCGGTACAGAAGGTGAATATGAAGCTGTACAGTACATAAAGAGTCAGTTCGAGGAGTATGGATATGAAACTGAAGTACAATCCTTCCCAATCTACAACTGGGATTCTGGCACATCTTCTATAACTCTTGAAGAAGGTAGTTTTGAAGCTGACACTCAATCTTTCTATGCATCTCTTAATGCTAGTGTTACAGCTCCGCTAGAATATGTAGGGTTCGCTTCCCCTGAAGAGGTCAGTGAGGATGTTGAGGGTAAAATTGCTCTTATCGAACGTGGTAAATATAGTTTCTATGAAAAAGTTCAAAATGTATTGGCAAAAGGAGCAGTGGGCGTAATTATGTTCAATAAAGAAGGCGAGTCAGGTAATGATTTTGGAATTCTTTATCAAGGACAGAATATACCTGCTGTAGCCGTTGAACGAGAAGCTGGGTTAGATTTAGTGAATCGTCTTAGTAGCGGAGAAATAAAAGCCACAGTTTCCGTTCAGGATGCTAACTTCATTCCAAAAACCTCCTACAATGTAGTTGCCAAAAAAGAGCCTCATCCTAATAAAGACAATGGCCAAATCATCTCCATCGGCGCTCATCATGATTCTGTGCCTGGAGGTCCCGGTGCGAATGACGATGCTTCAGGAGTTGCTGCGACTCTTGAATTAGCAAGAATTATGGCAAAGACACCAACAGACACGGAACTCAGATTTGTAACATTCGGCGCTGAAGAGAAAGGTTTATGGGGCTCATATCATTATGCTGATTCACTATCTGATGAGGAAATCGATAATAGTGTCGCTCATTTTCAATTAGATATGGTGGGTAGTAAAGACTCTGGAGATTTAATTATGTTCACTCCAGACGGTGAGAAAAATCTTGTGACCGACATTGGCGCGTCTGCAGGAGCAAGAATTTCTGAAGTCGTAGATTACGGCCAGCTTGGTCGCAGCGACCATGTTCCATTCTTTGAAAAAGGTATCCCAGCTGCATTGTTTATTCACGCCCCATTGGAGCCATGGTACCACTCTCCTGAAGATACGTTAGATAAAATCAGTAAAGAAAAACTTCAAAACGTAACTGAAATTGTCGGGGCATCCGTTTACCAAATTGCTAGACCAGACACTCCTGCTTTAGAAAACGCTAATGTTGCTCCTAGCCCGGCCGATTATGATTTTGATTATCGACCATTATAACGAAATCGTCAGCCCCTCACTAGAGGGGCTGATTCATGTTATACCTACAAAGGTTCCGCTCGGCCCCTTCACCACCCGTAATGTACAAGTAGATTAGCAATCTCTTTATTCGCCCCCGCTAGTGTATTAACTTCTTTCCTTTCCTCCTCTAATCGAGGATATGCTCCATAAATAAGAAGCGTTTCTACAAGCTCTAATTGATTCCCTTCAATCGCTTTATGTATTAATAATTCACCCTCTATCGAACTATTCGGGTCTCCACCCTTTGCTAGTAACCTTGCTAACATGTCAGCCGATTTTCCTTCTGATATCGCAATGGATAGAGCATTATCATCTCCTTCTTCAACTGCAAAGTTAGGATTTGCTCCTGCATTTAGAAGCAACGTGACTAGCGTTTCGTCTTCTCCCTTAAGCGCATAATTAAGGAGAGTCGTTTCTGTACCTTTGATCGATAATATTTGATTCGGGCTGTATCCATTATGTAATAGGATACCAATCAGATCACTTTGAGCTTCTTCAACAGCCTTGATCAGCATGGCTTCATTCCCGATCTCAAAGTGTGCCCCACTCTTCAAAAGAAGATCGACTATTTCATAGTGTTGAGCTTTTGCAGCGATTGCTAAAAGTTCATCACCTTCATGTGCATCCTTTTCACCAGCTCCGGCACGAAGTAACACTTCTACAAGGTTGCTATTCCCTTGATTCACAGCATACGCTAATGGTGTTTGACCGTTTTCATCCTCTATATCTGGATCGACTCCTCCTTCAATGAGAGAAGCAATCTCATCACTATCATCGCTAAGATCAGCTGAAGTAACTATGCTCCAAAAGCGTTCTTCGTCAGAGATTTTCTTAGGTACTTCAGGATTTTGATCCTCAACTGTTTCAGCACTGGAAACCTTATGAGAGTCAGAAGACAACTCCATCGTATTGCATCCCAACATAAATGAAAGAAACAGTATTCCCATCAACAGTTTACAGTTCATTAGCTCTCCTCCTGAAGCAAGTTCTATTCTTTTTCTAGTATAACCTTTAAAAGAGACGGTAAGGGGAAATACTCTGAAAAGTACAACTACTTTGAATGGGACAACTCAGGTAGCTCATACACTTTAATAGTCAAGCCACAAGGAGGAACACACCTTGTCGCATTTCAAAACTCGTCGCCAACCTGGAGGCGGCGCTAAATTCTTGATCATCATCATTATTATTTTATTGTTAGGTGGTAGTGTTACAGTTTGGATTTGGCACCAACCAAAAGCTCGAGCTTCGGATGCCGTGAAAGAATTTTATAGATATGAGCAAAAAGGAGAATACACAAAATCGTGGAAGTTGTTTCACACTGAAATGAGGAATCGCTTTTCAGACGAACAGTATAGTAAGTTACGAGCCGAGTTTTTAACACAAGATACCTTCGCAAAGGCATATACTTTTAAAGTTAGTAAAATGAAAACAAAAAAGAATTGGAAAACACCTGGAAGCGGTCAAGTTTTAACAAAAGTGTATGTCACGACCGTGACCCAAACCTTTAATAACGATTTTGGTAACTTCAAGATCGTGCAAGATGTGCTCGTCACAAAGGAAGATGGGGAATACCGAATACTGTGGAATTATAACTAGCGTACATTTGTATCAATCAAACGTTTGTTTAACATCGAGGTACTTGCATGAACAGGCACCTCGATTGTTATTTATGCCTTTACAGAATGGGAATTTAGAAGTTCTCTTTGTAACACATTAACGTAATTACAATACTCCTCTCTTTTTTCTTTTATTGTTCCTGGATAGCCCTCTAACAACACAGAGGTTTTTAGATATGGAACAACCCGTGACCGACCTGAGAAATAATGGGAATAGATTGACCATTTGTACGCTTGGGGTTGGGTGCTAATACCTGCCTTGACGGGATTAAGGTGGATGTAACGGCTAACTTCCAACATATCACCAACGGTTTCTAAGACTTCACCAAAATACCGCCTTTCAAAAACATGACCAGTTAACTCGTAGCGTGAGTTAAAGTAAGTTGCATAGCGTTTATTAATGATCGCCATTATTTTAGAGATAGGGAAGTGTTGTGATCGAAGCTGAAGATGATAGTGGTTACTTAATAAACAATATGAAGAGATTTCAAATGGATAAGATTCGTAGACTTCTTCGAGGATGTAGAAGAAAACGCGATAATCCTTGTCGTCTTTAAACAGAAGATCTTTACGGTTACCTCTGCTTACAATGTGATAAAAATGATTCGGAAGCCAAACTCTGCGTTTTCTCACCATGGGGGTGTCAGGCTGATTATTCGATGACGGGTAATTAGCGAACGGGGTTGATACATCGTTCTCACTTTCTTCTCTCCTTCGTATTTAGTAGTAAATAACATTATTCCCCCTTTCATAGTAGTTTCAGATTACTTGTCTCACACTAACATCGTCAATACATTCTCTCCGACAACGTTCGAGGTAGTTCGGGCGGTGCCTGGCACCCGCCCTTCTACACTACTTTATTCGGTGGATCTCCTCCTGCCAAGACGTCCAGCAAATTCGTTGCTGCAAGATCTGCCATCTTCATCCTTGTCGCAATACTCGCACTGCCTATATGCGGTAAGGTGACGAGATTTGGTAACGATAATAGTGGATGGTTCAATGAAACAGGCTCTTCTTCAAACACATCAAGGCCAGCAGCCCAAATTGATTTTTCCTTTAACGCATCATAAAGCGCCTTTTCGTTTACGATTCCACCTCTTGCTGTGTTGATGATAATGGCGCTTTCTTTCATACGATCCAATTCCTCTTTATCGATCATATTCTTTGTTTCAGGGGTGAACGGAGTTAACACACAGACAAAATCACTTTCACGTAATAATGTATGTAACTCTGTATAGTGAAGCTCTAGTCGTCCTTCTGCTTCTCGATTCTGGCTCCGATTATGATAAAGCACCTTCATGTCAAACCCCTTAGCGCGCTTGGCTACTGCTTCGCCAATCCTTCCGAGACCAATAATACCTAGTGTTGCACCGTGAATATCCTGTCCGGTAAGCTGCATCGGCGACCAGGTTTTCCACTCGCCATTCCGCAAATACTCTGAAGCCTCGGGAATTCTTCTAGCAGTCGCCATCAATAAAGAAAATGTAAGATCTGCAGTTGTTTCTGTCAAAACGCCAGGTGTATTTGTAACTGTCACACCTCGCTCTTTTGCAGCGTCAATATCGATGTTGTTATAGCCGACTGCCATGTTTGCGATTACTTTGAGCTTGTCTGCTCGATCTAAGAGTGGTGCGTCGATTTGTTCTGTAAGTAAACAGTAGAGACCATCAACGTCTTTGATCTCTTCTTCAAGTACTTCTCTCGGTACAGGCCTTTCTTCCTCTTCCCACATTCTAATCTCACAGGTCTCACTCAAACGCTCAACGATTACGTCAGGTAGTTTTCTTGTTACATAGACTTTTCGTTTCATATGAGATTCGCCCCTCCCTCACAGTTCCATTCTATACGTTATAGACAATACGTTAAGCTTTTACCCTCTTTATTCCTGCTAATCACCAATAAATGTTGATAATAGTAGCTTTGAAAAAATCAAAATAAAAGCGAATCCAGTAAGCTTGTTTCGCTTTTGAGAGGCATTTATTAACGATCCACTTGTATACGATTTCCTTCAATCGCACGCATGACAAGCTTATTTCGATCGATTTTTCCAACTGAAGTCTTTGGCAATTCTTTGATCACATATATTTCCGTCGGTACCTTAAATGCAGCGAGAGTCATCTTCATGAACGCCTTCAATTCTTCAACATCAAGCTCCATAGAAGCTTTTGGAGACACAAAGGCAACTGGCTTCTGTCCCCACTTTTCATCATCTATTCCTACAATTGCAGCTTCATCCACATGAGTGTGGCGAAGTAGAACATTCTCAATTTCTACAGGATAGATATTCTCTCCACCTGAAATGATCATTTCTTTTTTTCTACCTACAATATAGAAATCTCCGTCACTGTCGCACCGAGCAAGGTCACCAGTATGAAGCCACCCATTTTGTAGTGCCTTTTTCGTTGCTTCGTCATTTCTGAAATATTCTTTAAACACATGTTTACCTCGAATCAACAGTTCGCCAACCTTGCCAGCTTCGACGGTCATACCGTTTTCGTCAACGATCTTCACATCATTAAATAGCATTGGTTTTCCAATAGACCCTCTCTTTATGACAGACTGTTTAGGATCGATATAAAAATTATTAGGACCAGCTTCAGTTAATCCATACCCTTCTTTAAATGGTAGCCCACGCTGTTTGAATCTCTCGTAAATTAGATCTGGACAAGGTGCACCACCAGACAAGAATACGTTCACAGATGCAAAGGCATACCTATCAAAATGTTGGTCGGTTACAATCATATGGTACATGGTTGGAACAAACAGAACGATCGTACATTTGAAATCATGTAGAAGTCCCATCGCCTCGTCCGGTGAAAATTTGTTTGCTACCACCACTGTTCCTCCAGCCATTAGAACTGGTAGTGACAGCGCATTGAGTCCGCCGGTATGAAACATCGGCAGATAAGTTAACGTTGTATCCTTCTGGGATAAGCTCCAGCTGATAATCGTATTGTAAGCATTCCAATTAACGGAACGGTAGGACAATACAGCACCCTTAGCCTTACCTGTGGTTCCCCCCGTATAAATCATCATCCATGGGTCTTCTTCCTCAAGGTTAATAAGAGGCAAAAACGTTGCATTAACATCGGTTAACAAAGGGATTTCGATAGAAACGCTAGGGACTCTTTTATTTACACATCTCGTCACTAGTGCTTTTGTATGCTGGTCAAATATGACAAGGGTTGGGTCTGAATGATCGATTAGTTCAGATAGTTCCTGTTCTGAAAGTCGCCAATTGAGTGGAACGAATATAGCTCCGAGCTTTTTACATCCAAACAATACTTCAAACATTTCGGGGGCATTATGGGCTAACACCACAACCCGATCTCCCTTTGACACACCGTTTCTTTGTAAGTACGCACCCCACTGGAGTGCTCTTTCATTCAGCTGACAATAAGTCCACTCTCTATTCGAATCCCCATCAATTAACGCGATTTCATCCGGGAATAGAATGGCTCTTCGTTCCATCCAGTCAAGTTCCACTTCTTTTCATCCCCTCCCCACAAAAAACATGTTGAGCTAAAAATCATTACATCATAATGCCTCCATCAACGTGAAGAGCCGTTCCATTCACATAATCAGATTCATCACTTGCTAGAAACAAATACGCATTCGCAATATCTGCTGGTTTTCCAAGTCGTTTTACAGGAACCATTGCAACCATCTTTTCGATTACTTTCTCAGGTACTGCAGCTACCATCCCTGTTTCTGTAAACCCAGGAACGACTGCGTTCACGTTAACTCCTTTTCCACCCAGTTCCTTCGCCCATGTTTTCGTCATCCCTACAACTGCAGCCTTAGCTGCTGCATAATTTGTTTGACCTACGTTTCCATATACGCCGCTGACCGAAGACGTATTAATAATCTTCCCTTTCCCCTGCTTCACCATATAAGGCGTCACAGCCTGAGCACAGTAGAAAACCCCATTTACATTCACGTCCATCACTTTTTTAAAATCTTCTCCGCTCATTTTGTGAAGCATGCTATCTCTTGTAATTCCAGCATTGTTAATGAGAATATCGATTGTTCCATAAGCATCAGCTATTTCCTTCATCGTAGTATGAACATCTTCCTCGTCTGCAACATCAAGCCGGAAGAACCTTACATCATACCCAGCTGATTGTAGCTCTTCCGCTTTCTCCCGGCCTACTTCCTCATTAAAGTCGACCATTGCAACGCGTGCACCTTCTTTAGCAAAACGTTCCGTTGCAGCGAAACCAATTCCGTTCGCACCACCTGTGATAACAGCTACCTTATCTTGAAGTCGCATATCGTCTCCTCCTATTTCTCCAAAAAATCAACAATGATAGCATTCAGCTGTTCAACATCGTCCACAAAGGGAGAGTGACCAGATTCCGGTAACTCTTTGAATGTTGCATAATCTCCAAGATCCTGGGCGATCTCATCTGCCATTTCCTTCGTAATAACAAGGTCACGTTCACCCCTTAGAACGAGAACAGGTATAGCCACGTCTTTAGCCTGGTTCGTTCCTTTAGAAATCACATTATCAACGGAGCTTATGTTAAATGTATTGAGTGCGTGGTATACGTCAGCTAGGTTTCGCTGCGTAAGCATATCATCCACATACGCTTCGTATCGTTCCTTATCAGGTTGATTATGGGTATAGATAAGCGAGTTCCATATTGTTTTTAGAAGCTCACGGTTGTTTGTGTCATAAGCTTGTTGAATTGGAATTGTTCTCATCAGATCTTTTTCAACTTCTTCAACCGTTTGAAGTCTTCTATCGAAATTCGGCGTGCCATCCGAATGCGCTTCAAAGAATGGATACCCTCTTGTCGATGCGGAAGCAATGAGGACAAGCTTGTTGCAATATCCCGGGTATTGCGCTTCAAACTGCATACAAACCGCTCCCCCAGTAGACCACCCGATCAGAGTAAAGTCTTCTAATTTCATCTCATCGACGAAGTATTTCAGGTCTTCAGCAAAGTCTTGAATAGAGTTGATACGTTCTTTATAAGACGATTCACCAAATCCCCTCATATCGATTGCAATGAGCGTGTATTCGTTTGAGAATGTCTCAAAAAACAAATCCCAATGTTTCGATGACGTCATATTGCCGTGAACGAGTAATATCGTTTTTTCTCCGCCTTTTCGTTTTCGATAGCCTATCTCTTCTCCATTTGAAAGTTTTACTTTCTTATCGGCTGGTAGTGTAATCATGCGATTCCCTCCTCATTTCCCCAAACGATTGTTGTTGCCCCCCAGGCATATCCGATCCCAGCAGAGACAAGGACAATCACGTCACCAGACTTGATTTTCCCTTGTTCCTCAGCTAACTGTAGCGATAGGATCTGATCGATTTGCCCGATATGGCCATAGTCTTCTAAGTAAATCGAATGTTCTTCTGTTAGTCCAAGTTCACGTAGCACAAAATCATGGGCTGATTTTTTCATATGCAACATCCCTATGTAGGCGATGTCACTCTCTTCTTTTCCACTCTTATGAAGAGATTTTCGAATGACAGATAAGAAATTATCCATAGACTTTTGTTCCAGTCTTTTCTTCATTCCAACGGGATCTTTTACGTCCAATCGATATGTTCCTAATTCTAGTTCGCGACACGTAATTGGATTCTTCGTACCTCCTGCCGTAACGACAACGTCTTCCGAAAACGAACCATCCGTCATGATATGTGACTCTAGAAGCATGTTCTTCTTAAAACCATTCTGCAAAATCAGTGCGCCGCCACCAGCTCCGAGGTTAAACATAAAGCGTGTCCGCTCATTGGAATAATCGATGAAATCGCCATTTCGATAGCCACCTGCAAGAAGGACTGTCTTAATTTCGTCATCCGTTTGCATCAAGCTTTTCGCTAGCTTGAGAGCCATGATCGTCGTGCCGCATCTAAGGGCGGTATCAAACCCCCAGGCATGGTGCGCACCAATCGCTTCTTGTGTTTTAAGTGCAGCTGTCCAAAGCGGATACTCTTTGTATTCCTCTCCAATATAAATTACAAGATCGATGTCTTTTCCTGTCATCCCAGCCTCTTTAAGCGCGCTTTCAGCAGCTCGAATACCCATTTCACATGTATGGTCCTCTTCGCCTGGTACTGCTTTTCTTTTAATGCCTAACCTTGTTTCCACTACATCTGTAGGAAGTCCTGCTTTCTGAGCGATCTCTTCCCCCGTTATATATGAATCTGGAATATATACACCTGTACTAACGATTCCAATACTCATCCCTTCACCTACCCTGCGATTCGCTTATTCTTGTTTTTCGTCTTTACCTTAGATGGTTTTCTCTTCCACCTTATCTCCCTAAGCGATCCAACAATGCCTTTTGGAAAGAACATCACTGCAAGAATATATAAGATCCCAAAAAAGATAATCCAGCGTTCAAAAATCGCATAGAACTTGCCAAGCTCTGTTAACCAGTGATGTGACACTTCAATGATCGCTGCCCCAATAATCGGACCGATCAACGTACCAACACCACCGAGGATTGTCATCAAAAGGGCATCAAGAGTAACATCTAGAGCGAATACACTTGTGTTTACGAAGCGAAGTGACATCACATACAAGGAACCTGCGACACTAGCGATTACACCAGCAACTACACTTGAGATAAGCTTATAATGTATCGTTTTAAACCCAAGTGATTGGGTCCGCGCCTCGTTTTCTCGAACAGCGACGAGTACTTTACCCATTGGTGAATTCGTAAGTCTCATAAGTAAAAAGAAGACGGCTACCATTAAGAGGAGGCAGATGAGATAAAAGGAAAGGCGATCTCTCATAATGTCTGGCACCCTGAACGTAAACCCATCATTACCAAGAGTAAGTGAACGCCATTTCTCTGCTACTACAAGAAACAAACCAGCAAGCGCAAGGGTTAGCATGGCGTAAAAGTGATTACTAAGTCTAAGCGTTAACAGTCCTACAAAGTAACTAACGATTGCAGCGATGACCATACCTACCGCCATTGAGACGATTAGCCACAACAAGGTTGGCTCGAATCGACTTAGCAACACACCTGTTGAATAAGCACCAATTCCAAAGAACATCGCATGCCCAAATGAAACGATCCCAGTGTAGCCGAGTAACAAATCATAGCTCATCGCAAAAATCGCGAGGATGAAGATTTGCGTTAGCATGATCATTAAGCTCCTAGAGTCGTTAACGAATGGAAGTAGAATGAGCAATGCGCTACAAACGAGAAGCCATACTGGACTTTTATTGAGTTGTTTTAACATCTGCTCACCCCTTTACACCGAATAGACCCTGTGGCCTTACAACTAGCACAACGGCCATCAAGAGCATATTTACAGCTAGAGAAAGATCTGGAACATAATATGTCATGAATGCCCCTGAGAGGCCGATCAGCATTGCTGCGAACAAGGAACCAACGAAGTTTCCCATCCCGCCGATCACCACAACGATAAAGGCAAGAATTGCGAAGTCCATTCCCATCTCCGCATAGATGACGCCAGAATAAGGGGCAAGCAAGACGCCACCTAGCGCAGCCATCGCGGAACCAATCATGAACACGAGCATGAATACTTTCTTAATATTGATCCCGAGTGCCTGCACCATTTCTTTGTTCATAACACCCGCTCTAACGGTAAGACCAATCTTAGTATTCTTTAGAACATAATGAACGAGAGCAAATACCATCACGCCGATAAGAATAATGAACGCACGGTATTTAATAATGACCACATCACCTAACTGCCAGCTTCCTGCTAAGTAATCAGGAGGAGAAGCTACGATTTGATTTGGTCCAAAGACTACTTTTAACATCTCAGAAAGAACAAGCATGAGACCAAGCGTAATCAGAATCTGCTGAACGTGATTCCCATACACTGGCTGAATGATAAAGCGTTCAGTAACAAACCCTAGAATAATACCTGTTAGAATCGCGCCAGCAATTGCTGCCATGAAACTTCCAGTCATTCCATATACCCAGACACCGCTATAAGCTCCCCAAGCAAAAAGACCACCGTGAGCGAAATTCAAAACATCCATCAACCCAAAGATGAGCGTTAATCCTGCTGCTAATAAAAAGATCAACATTCCGGTTGCAAGTCCATTGATGGTTAAGTTTAATAGAAGATCCATCTTCCCACCTCTTTTCTATGCGATACCAAGGTATTTACGTTTTAGCTCCTCGTTATCAGCAAGTTCCTTCATGTTTCCAGTGTCTACGCTTCTTCCATCATCGATAATGTAATAGGTATCTCCAACACCCATCGCCATTCTAAAATTCTGTTCAACAAGTACGATCGTTGTTTCATCTTTCATTTCCATAATCGATTCCATTACTTTCTCTACAACAATAGGCGCAAGGCCTTTACTAGGTTCGTCGATGAGTAAAAGCTCATTTTTATTAAGGTAAGCTCTTGCGATCGAAAGCATCTGCTTTTGTCCACCACTTAAGTACCCGCCCTGCTTTTTCCAATATGTTTTTAAATCGGGGAAGAGCGTAAGGATTTTATCCAACCGTGCAAGCGTCGCATCATCCTGCTTCTGCATCGCAATCTTCATATTTTCTTCTACCGTTAGCTCCCCAAATATCCCCTGATCCTCTGGAACAAACCCAATGCCACGATTTGCGATATGATAGGTTGCAAGCTTTGAAATGTCTTCACCGTTAAAATTAATGCGGCCATCTTGTATAGGGTTTAGTCCCATAATCGATCGCAAAGAAGTCGTTTTTCCTGCTCCGTTTCGTCCTAGTAAAACAGTAACTTCACCTTTTTTAACCTGAAACGAGACACCTTGGAGGATATGATACTGCCCTATATACGTCTCGATATCGTTAACTTCAAGCAGTGTGGTCATCGTACAACCCTCCTAAATACGCATTCTGCACCGTTTCATTCGTCATAATTTCTTGAGGCGTCCCTTCAGCTAGTAACCTGCCATTAAAAAGAACGATGATTCGATCTGAGAGATTCATAATCATATCCATCTTGTGTTCGATCAACAAAATCGTTCGATCACCTGAAGACTTGATATCCTCGATGATTTTTAAGATTGCAGGAACTTCCTCTAATGACATGCCCGCAGTCGGTTCATCAAGTAAAAGTAGTTCTGTCTTTAATGCTAGCAACATCGCAATTTCTAGCTTTCGCTTCTCTCCATGTGCTAGATTACTTGCAAGAGCGTCCGCTTGTTTCGCCATCATGACTTGCTCGAGTAAATGGAAAGCCTCTTCGGTCATTTTCTTATACGACCTGAAATGCTTAAGCATTTGATAACGAACCCCTGCTTGTGACTGAACGGCAAGACGAACATTTTCAAGAACGGTTAAGTTAGGAAAAACATTCGTGATTTGAAAAGAACGACCGATTCCTTTTCGCGTACGTATGGTAGAAGGTAGTTTCGTAATCTCTTCGTTTTTGAAGAAAATGTTTCCCTTCGTAGGCTTTAACTGCCCGCTCAATAGGTTGAACAACGTCGTCTTACCAGCACCGTTCGGGCCGATGATGGATGTGAACGATTGCTCTTCGATGGAGAGATCTACTGAATTTACTGCCACCTGTCCGCCAAATGCGATCGTTAAATCTTTTGTCTCCAATATGCTCATGCTTGAATACCTCCCAACATGGAAAAGGGCTGCGCTGAACATCAGCAACAGCACCTTCTCTCATAAGTTCCTTAGTTACGAATAGGCGGTGCTGTTTCTTCCGGCGTCAGCTCACGAATAAGAACAGGTACAGGGTGATCGACACCGTCTTGCTTTTCGAGCTTCACAGCATACATGGTTTGCAATGCCTGGTGGTCTTCTTCACGGAAAGTCATTGTACCTTTAGGCGATTCAAACGACATGCCTTCCATCACATCGATAAGACCATCAGCCGTTGCGTCACCTTTCGTTTCCTTCAATGCTTCTACGATCGAAATGGCAGCACTCATTCCACCAGGTGTAAAGAGATCAGGAAGTGTTCCATCATAACGCTTCTTATGCTCTTCAACGAGCCAATCATTGACTTCATTATCAGGTAAACTATGATAGTAGACCGAGAACCCTTCCATACCGATAAGAGGTTCCATCGTTTTTAGGGCAGCCATATCAGGTGCACCTGTCGAAATTTTGATTCCTTTCTCTTGCAGCTTCATGTCACTGATCTGGTTCCAAGGAGAGTTAGCTCCTGCCCAAATGACAAACAAGTAATCTGGATCTGCTTCAATAATCTTTTGGATATTCGGTGTGAAATCCGTCGCAGCTGGATCAGCGTATTCTTCTAGTACAACTTCAGCACCAAGGTCTTCCGCTGCTTCTTTAAACGCCGCCACACCATCGATTCCAAATGAATAATCAGGTGCGAACGTTGCGATCTTCACCCCTTCATCTGCGATAGCCGCCGCACCAGAAATGGCATCCTGAGATGAGTTACGAGCCGTTCTGAAAACATACTCGTTAAACTCTGAACCTGTAATACTATCTGCTACTGCAGGTTCAACGACCATGATGCGTTCATACTCTTCTGCTAGCGGAAGAACTGCTAATGTATCACCAGAACTCGAAGAGCCTACAAGGAAATCCACTTCGTCCTCTTCCAATAGCTTTGTTGCCTTCTGCACAGCTACTTCTGGTTTTGTTTCGGTATCTTCATAGACTACTTCGATTTTCTTCCCTTCAACTTCCATCGTTCCATCAGTTGCGTAATCTAATCCAAGCTCGAAGCCTTGCTTTGTCTGATTTCCGTACGTTTCAAGAGCACCAGTCAATGATGCAAGTACGCCGATCTTGATTGTTTCTTCAGAATTTCCGTCAGCTTCTCCCGACGACTGAGAATTTGAACTACAGGCACCAAGAACAAGAGACAATGACATAACGATCGATAACACCACATGTTTACGCAAGAATTTCTTCCCCCTTTTCATTCAGTTATTGCTATAGGAACAGCTTACAGGGAGAGAGTTACACACGAGTTACAAAATAAAAAAGGACCGCTTCTTCGATTGAAAGAAGCGATCTTATATCGTAAATGAAACGGATTCTGAGCAAATCATGTCATACATTTGCTTTGTTGCTTTCATCGGGTCTACTGCAAGCTCTTCACGAAGCTTTTCGACACATTCATGGTATAGGCGCATTGCCTGCGGTCGATTGTTCCGCTGATAATAACAGTACATGAGAAGCCGGTAAGCCTCTTCCCACAATGAATCGACTTCAATGATTTTTCTACAAAGGGGAATCGCTTTATCGAAATCTGATAACCGAATAGATAGCTGAGCAAGCTTTTCTAACCCGCGTACATATAATTGACGAAGACGCTCTCGTTCACGTTGAGCCCATGGTGCCCTGCGATCAGGGAGAAACTCACCCTCATAGTATTGCAACCCTTTCTCTAGTAGCTTTTTGGATTGAAGCACACGGTTCTCTTTTAACCCCTCTGTTATCCAATGATCGAAATGGAAGCTATCAACATCGATCACAGCTGTTTTATTAAAACCGTAGGATGAATCCTGCCTTACCACGAAGTACGGTTGACCTCTTGTTTTCCGATCAGGTTCTAGTGCTTTATTCAACGCATTAAAAGCGACCTTAAAGTCTCGTTGACTACTAGATTCATCTGCTTCTGGCCATATGTCATCAAAAATCTCTTCTTTTCTCACAAATGTATTACGGCGCACAAGCAAATACTGAAAAAGTTCTTTCCCCTTCTCACGTTGCCAGTCTTTATGGTCAAGGACCTTGTCACCTAACGAAACGCTAAATTCTCCTAGAGTTTTGATACGGAGGGTATAACCTGGATGAGATTCTAAGTGCTTATATCCCCATGAATCCAGTAAATTGGTGATGTAAGATGCATAGACTCCCGCTTCTCTTGCTTGAAGTAATAGCGGCATAAATTGCTGCAAGTCTTTTGGACCGAAAGTTGTCTTTTTCACGAAAATAAATTCGTATTCTTCGATTTGGACCTTCTGGAGAAACGCACGCACATAGGTTGTAAAATCTTCTCGATCTTTCGTTAGAAATGACAGCCACATCGTGGCGAGCATTTCTGCATAAACATCCCCACACGATTGCGCAGAACGGTACGTTTCGAGCAGCCACTTTTCAGCTTCTTCATGTTGACCACAATAGTACGCTGATTGACCGATACATAGTTTGATAAGGGTAGAGAGCCATTCATCTTTCACCCTTTTCGTTTCATATAAAGCTTGTTCACCGTATTCTTTCGCACGCTCCCACATCTCATTTCTACCAAACATCGCACACAAGCCCATGAGAGGCTCTGCTTTCCCTCTCTCAACCTTTATTGACTCCATTAATTCTAAAGCTGTTTCATAGCAATTAATCGCGAGCTTTTCTTCGTAATGATTTGAAATAGCAACTGCATGCCCCATCCGGATCCAACCACATGCCTCTATGAAAGTGGATTGGTGTTGAATCCCTTGCTGTATACCTTGTTGCGCAAGCTCTTTGGCACGGTCCTCATTACCGCTGAGCGACTCTAATAGTGAAAGCAATAGCTCTGTTTCTCTATGAGACTGAGGAAGCTGTTCGATCGAAGAGTTACGGGTGAGAAGGAGTTCTCGCGATTCAAAAATCTTACCTGTACGTAATAACAAACGAGCATCGAGATTTCCAGATATCCAGGAATCGTTTCCCTCACTTCTTTCATACCAGTTCATTGCCTTAGCAGCTTGACCAGAGTTGACAAGGTTTTCAGCTAGTAAACGAAACAATCGTTCTTTATCAGGATGAGCGGGATCAGCTCGTTCGAGAAAATGGATCGCTTCAGCTAAATAACGCTCAGCTTTCCCAGGCTGAATCGTATCTAAATAGATATTTCCAATCCCCTCATTCGCTTTACTGAGTAGAATAGAATCGTCTTCCCTCTTCCCTAACTCAATCGCTCGTTCATAACAAGTGAACGCCCGATCATAATAGGAGCGATAGCGCCAAACTTCCCCTTCATAAAACCATAGTGGATACCGTTCGTCTTTGACGTCCTTAGAAAGAGAGCTCAACTGCTCAAGAAGGGTTTCGAGCTGGCGGTTTCGTATCAACCTGTCACTTGTTTTTAACAAGATTCGAGCGAGTGAAGACTCATCGCCTAATTCATCATAGTGAACGATCGCCTCTTCATAGCAGTTGTTTTCTTCAAGATCGTGTGCCCATTTATATTGCAGATTTCTCAAACGTTTTTCCTGTTGTTCTACCCCTCTACTCTTCAAGAATGCCTTGAATAACGCATGATAACGGTAGCGGCACTCATCTACTTTTTGAATAAAAAGGTTCTTAGCGAACAGGGTTTCTAACATCTCTTTAGCGTTGGGACATTCAAGAATGCGGTTACATATTTCGGGTTCAAGCTCTCTGAAAATCGACGAATACAACAGGAACTGCCTCGTTTCTTCAGACTGTTTATTGAAAACCTCTTGAGCAAGATAAGAGAATAACTCTTCCATAGACGTATGTGTAAATTTTAGGATCGAATCGATTTCTTCTGAACGAGAAAGCTGGCTCCCAATCATGTTGATCGCAATGATCCAACCTTCTGTTAAATGGTGAATTTTCTCAACTTGCTCTTCCGTGATAGATGATTCATAGAAATCCGTCAGAAAGAACCCAGTCTCCTCTTCAGAAAGCGAAAGCTCCTTCTCACTTATTTCAAGCATTCTACTGCTAACGCTCAGTTTGATCAGACTATCCCACTTAGGCTTCATACGAGTAGAAAAGAGAAGGTGAACATTCGAAGGAAGGAGGGTAAGGAATTTCTCAATCCACTGATTGATCATAAATACGTGATCAACGAGTTGAAAATCATCGATTACAAGAACGAATTCTGATTCTGTTCTCGCGCATTCATTTATAAAGAGAGCACTTAGTAATTGAAGATCTTCTTCACTGACCCAATAGTCCATATTTGCAATAACGTCGAGTAACTCTTCACCGAAAGAAGGAAATTTCTTTCGGATCGAATAAACAACATAGTGGATGAAGGGAAAAATATCATCGTCATGCTCGGTTACTGTATACCAACAAACAGGTATATTACATTGTTTAATAAATTGACTGACGATCGTACTTTTTCCATAACCCGCTCCACCATGAACAAGAGTTAATGGAACATTCATAACCTCTTTCAGTTTTTTGATTACCGAACGCCGATAGATATACGTATCTTTCAAAGCTGGTGGTACAAGTTTCGTTTCAATAATCGGTACGGTAGGTTGCATCAACACACCCCGCCTGCATATTTCAGAGTTTTCTAATAGTTTACCATATCCAGTAAAATACTGGTGTCTTCTTAATAAAAAAATAAGAAGAGAGCGGATTATGATCCACTCTCTTCTGCTTATCATCCACTTATACTTCGATACTCGTCAGCAACAACCTGAACATCCTTTGATTGAGTAAATGCTGATACCACCACTACAATGACGATGTTACAAAGTAAGCCAAGTATTCCAGCATGTAAATCAAATGGTGTGCTTGATGCTACAAGCTGGAAATAGTAGTTCACAACAGTTCCAATTAGTAGTCCTGAAATAACAGCAGGTCCTGTGATCCGCTTCGAGTAAAGAGCTCCGTATACCCCCGGTGCAAATTGAACGATTGATCCATAAGCACCAAGTAACAGCGCAATTAGCCCCTGCCCGCCGAAAACAGTAATGAAATAAGCGAGTCCTCCTATAATGAAGACGCCTACTCTCATTAATAACAACGTCGTTTTATTAGAAATATCTGTTTTCACATTCTTAATCACGCCATCCGTAAACTCAAGGGAAGCACTATGTGTAATCGCATCCGCTGAAGACATCGCTGCAGCGAGTGCTCCTGCTCCAACAAGTCCATAAATCCAACCCGGAAGACTCAAGACAGCTGTAATAAGGTACGGTAGAATTTCATCCGGTGATCCGATAGCTGTTGAGTCGACAACGTTTGCTGCTGCAAATCCAACGAGTAAAAGCGGCACAAGAAACAACGCGAATACAGGATAAACAAGAACGGTTTTCTTTATTGTTCTCGCGTTTGAAGCATACGATTTTGAGAATAAATGAGGCCACATAAGAAAACCGATAACAGACACGAGAATGGTAGATGTGTAAGCAGTGGAAGACATGAAAGAGCCTTCGCTTCCTATTTCAAGAAAACCTGGTTTTGCTGCAATTAAATCCGTAAACATACCAGAAACGCTGCTATGAAGCTGGTTTACGATCGCTAGCCCGACTACCCAGGAGATGATGATCATGAGTAACCCTTGAAAAACATCAGACCACGCCGCTGCTCTGAGCCCACCTGTAGCTACATAAACGACAACGATACCATAAGACACAAGAGCTCCTAACCAGAAGGGGATTCTTCCTTCTGTCATGATATTGAATATGTATGCCATTCCTTTCATTTGTGTTGCTAAGTACTGAATGGATGCAAATAGGGCAATTAACCCGATCAAGATAGGTAAAGCACGGCTGTTATATCTCTTTTTCAAAAAGCCCGATACAGTGTAGATATTATACGCCCGACCGATCTTTCCTATTTTCGGACCGATGATATACCACGGAAGGATAGCAAACGCCGTATAGGTGATGATGTAAAGTGCCGGCGCCCCTTTTGAATAGGCCCATCCAGGCGCACCTAGAAAGGAGAAGGCACTAAACACCGCGCCACCCATCAAGAACCACATGACAAACAATCCTAATTTACCGCCTGCTACCGCAAATTCGTCGAGAGATCCTTTATCTTGATTTCGTCCAGCCAGCACCCCGATGAAGAGAGCGACGACAAGGTATCCAATCATAATGATCATTGCAATTTTCCAGTCTGCCATGATTTAGCTCACCTCCTCTTCATCTTTATCTGGGTCCAGTCGATACAACACGAGAACGATCAGAAATGTAATCACAATCCAAAAGAGTACCCAAAACATAGAAAAGGGAAGACCCAGTACGAGAGGGGTACTTCGATTTCCCAAGGTGAACAGGGGAAATACGAGTAATAGTAATGGGATCGCTAACGATAAACAGTAAACCTTAGTGAACGTTTTCTTGGTCATCTCACACCCTCCTTTTCATTTGTAAAGACAACCTTTCCATCTATAACCGTCATATCAACTCTCAATTCCTTCAACCGCTCTTGATGACAGTGTAGAACTGATTCGTTTACAACTACTAGATCAGCTAGTTTCCCTTCCTCAATGCTCCCTTTTATATCTTCTTCAAAACTCGCATAAGCTCCTGATTGAGTATACGCTCGTATCGCCTCTTCAACGGAAATGCGTTGACGTTCCCCAACTAAATTTCCATTCTTGCTTCGTCTATTCACAGCTGCATGAATTCCAACGAATGGATTAACGTCTGTGATTGGACTATCAGAACCGAAGGCAAACGGAATATCTTGATCACCAAAATCTTTCAGAGGAAACATCACATCTGTTCGTTCACCATAATCACGTACATATCCATCACCGAACTCATGTAAAAACGCAGGGTTAGGAATGGGTACGATGCGAGATTCTTTTATCCTTTTTGTTAGATCGGCCGGGGTAATCGCTGCATGTTCGATTCGATGGCGATGGTCTTCTCGATATGAGACGTCGAGTGCCACTTCGATCGTTTTACTCATCATCTCGACTGCTTCGTCTCCTATCGCATGAGCCGTGATTTGCCATCCTTGTTCGTGTGCTCCTAGCAGAGACTGATTGAGCTCTTCTTGATCTAAATATAAAATGCCCGAGTCTTCCGGCTTACTCGTATAAGGTTCTCTTGTCTTTGCAGTCGGTCCGCTGCTGCTTCCATCGATGAATACTTTCGCAGGACCGATTTTAAACCTGTCATCTCCTAAGCCCGTCAGCAGACCACTTCCTATCCCTTTTTGGACCATAGAAGCAGACTCATGTAGCGATCCGTATAACGCATACACACGCTGCTTTATTGCACCAGAGTTCACTCCAATTTGAAGAGCACGAATATGATCTGTACCATATCCGCCGGCATCATGAACGCTCGTGATGCCATTTTTCAAAAAGGCTTCAGAAGCGATTGCAAGTCCCTCTTGAATCTCCTCCTCTGTATACATCGCCTTAAGAAACATACTCATATGAGCTGATTCCAGCAATAGGCCATTTAATTCATTACCTTCACGAACGAACTTCCCTCCAGCAGGGTTAGGAGTGTCATTCGTAATCCCAGCCATCTCCAAAGCCAGGCTATTCACGCATGAGATATGGCCACACGTTCGTATGACGATGATCGGATGCTCTGTAGACACTTTATCGAGATCCCACTTAGTAAGATGTCGACCTAATTCGTTCTGGTTATAGCCCCAGCCGCGAACCCACTCTCCTTCTGGCGTTCGATCAGCAGCAGCCTTTAGTTTTCCTAAAAGGTTCTCAATGCCCGTAACATCTTTGCAGTTTACTCCTAGCTGATTCGTACCATATAGTTCGAGGTGTGCATGAGCATCAATAAAACCCGGCAATAAACTTCGACCTTTCAAGTCGATGATTTCTGTCTGGTCATCAGCAACCTTCATCACTTCATCTGTTTTCCCAGTCATCAAAATCCTGTTGTCCTTCACTGCCGCCGCTTCGTGTATTGAAAATTCTGAATCCAAAACGCATACTTCGCCGTTAACAAAGACCAAATCAGCTTTCATAAACTCATCCTTTCTGAGCAATTCTCACTGCTGTCTTATAAAGTAAATTGACTCCTTTCTCAATATCATCCATCTCAGCAAACTCAAGCGGATTATGACTGATGCCCTTCTCGCAGCGAACAAAAATCATGCCATAGTCACTGATATAAGACATGAAGAGCGCATCATGAAAGGGGCCACTCATGAGAACTGGAGAATGAAGTCCAAGATTCTCATCTTCTTCTGCCATAATCTCTTTAATCCAGTCTGCACAATACCTTGGATCACTCTTTGTATCTTCTCTGATGCTATACGTAAGTTCATACGAATTGGACGTTTCTTCGATAATCGTATAAAGCTCTTGCTCAAGTTTCGTTCTGTGGTCAAGGTCAATGTCACGTAAATCGATCGTAAACTCTACCTTTTCTGGAATGATGTTTCTTGAATTAGGAAAAACCTGGACACTACCTACCGTTCCAACCGTTGTATTCTTCCCTTTTTCTTTTACCATACGGTCAAATTTCGAAATGATTTCACTCGCGCCAACCATCGCATCTTTTCGTAAGTTCATCGGAACAGATCCAGCATGACCTGCGAATCCTTCAAGCGTAACCGTTAGCCAGATCGGACCAGAGATACCAGAAACAATTCCAACAGGCTTATTCTTTGATTCGAGTACAGGTCCCTGCTCGATATGAAGCTCTATAAATGCTTCGATGTCCCCCTCCTTATATACGGGGCTTTCACTAAGATCCGTTTCGACACCAAACTCTTTTAGCGCTTCTTTTCTCGACACACCATTTTTGTCCTGACGCTCGATTTCGCCTTCTTCAAGCATGCCAACGAGCGCTCGAACACCGAATACGCCTTTATTAAAACGCGAACCTTCTTCATCTGAGAAACAGATCACTTCGATCGTTCGTTTTGGTTTGATTCCATTATCTTTCATCGTATGGATCACTTCGATCGCGCCGAGTGCCCCCGCCGTACCATCAAACCTGCCGCCGTACGGTTGAGAGTCGATATGGGATCCTAGAATCAAGATAGGTTTTGCTTTATCTTCTCCATCAATTCGACCTATTAAGTTGCCAAATCCATCGATTTCAGCTGATAATCCTGCCTCTTCCATCCACCCTTTTACGACATCAACAGCCTGCCGATCTTCTTTAGAGTGCGCAAGACGACATACACCTGTTTCACCGATTTTCCCAATCTCTGCAAGCTCTTCTAAATGACTTAGTAAACGCGAACGGTTTATTGACATAATCTCACCCTTTTCATTTGTTTTAGTCCACTATAGCAAAACAGAAATAGTCTGACATTTTACACTTCGCTCAATTTTCAAGATTCCCTTTTGATATTTCGTCTATTTCATTTCATATTCGACAATTTATGAGAGAATCCGGGTGGTACCAGGCACCCAATAACCCTTGCCATACCGAGCTGCATTGCATATAATAAGAGTAGAAATCATACAGTAAAAAAAAGAACGCTGGTGCGTTAACACCAGCGTCCATACAGCTGCTCCGCAAGAAGAGCGGCGGCTCAAAAGGCAAATGAATGAAGTAACTCACCTTAAACCTTGGCCGGGGCAGGGTGGGTTACTTCTTTTTATTATTACTTGAAACCGTAATAATCGTGACCACAAGAGAAGCAAAACTGATCATCAATACCAATGCCTCATATGTGCTCATCATTATAGGCAGTACCCCCTTTCGTTCATGGGGTACCACCGCCCACCCTGCTTTACAGCTGATACGTTTATTTTACCACAGCCGAATGGGTGAATAGGATGGGTCATTAGTCATTGTGACTTCAGGACCGATTTAATGATTGTTATAAAAGCTTACACATTCTACATAACTACACCCTTATTTATGTTTATAAAGATGAGGGACCCTGCTATCAAAAATAGGGACATCCTTTCGAACCTGCTTCACCTTTTCAAGATCTAATGAAACGGAAAGCGACTTTTCTTCTTCTACTTCACCTTCTGCGAGTACATCTCCCCATGGATCAATTGCCATAGACGTTCCTGCAAATTCAACGCCATCATAGCTCCCGACACGGTTACAAGAGACAACATACATCTGGTTCTCAATCGCTCTTGCAAGCTGTAACGTACGCCAATGAGAACGCCTAGCAAGCGGCCACTCAGCTACGATATGAAGAACCTGAGCACCTTCTAGCGCTAGAGAACGAATAATTTCAGGGAAACGAAGATCATAACAGATGATCACTCCCATCTTGATACCATCGAGTTCAAAGATTTCTGGAGCTTTTGTCCCACCTGAAAGATAAGCTGGCTCATTCAACATCGGAACTAAGTGGACTTTATCGTACTGGTAGATCACTTCACCTTTTCGGTTCACGACCAATGATGAGTTATAAAATTCTCCATCGATTTTGTTAGCGACGGAGCCTCCAATAATGTTAATATCGTGCTTTACCGCAAGATCACTTAGGAACCCTTTCGTCGGTTCAGCATTTTCATCAGCATAAAGGTTAAGGTCTGCGAGAGTATAAGCGGTCGTCCACATTTCAGGAAGAACGATCGTATCAGGATTTGCGTTTGCAACCTCTTCTTCTACCCACTCTTTTACCTTCTGGCGATTCTTCTCTGGGTCACCTGGATAAATGTCCATTTGATAAATTGAAAACTTCATTGCTCACCCTCCTGTTGAAATAGTTCTGGAGTTACGTTTTTTCGTCCTCTGCTTGTCACTCTCCCCACATCATACATCTTAATTTTCAGAAACATCAAATTGTTTGTACCTTTAAGGGCTAAAAAAATCGACAAGTGCCTGGCACCTGTCGAATGCATCTGTCGATTTTCTTTTAAGCTTTCCACAAATTCTCTTGCACGAAAGCCTGCGTTTCTTCATGTCGTTTCACTGTCAATAAGCTCACCAGAACATAGGAAACGAGTGATATCAGAACGGGCATCACAACCGTGTGCATACCGAACGCGTTAGGCTGAAACGTGTTGAACAAAATATAGCTCCCAACTCCCGTTACAATCGAAGCCATTGCCCCGCTCGCATTGCCTTTCTTCCAGTAAAGACCCATTACGACAGGCCAGATGAAAGATGCTTCTAATCCCCCAAAAGAAAACAGATTCAACCATATCAAAAGATCAGGAGGATTAACAGCCATTAAGAATACAATAATACCGAGTACTGCAGTAACCCCGATACTAAACCGCTTAATGGACTGATCACTTGCATCAGGCTTCACATAATTCAAGTAAACATCCTTTACAACTGCAGAACTCACCAACAAGAGAAGTGAATCTACCGTGGACATAATTGCTGCCATTGGTGCAGCTAGAACGATCCCTGCTACCCAAGCTGGCAAAACCTCCATAGCAATTCTCGGCATGACCGTATCGCCAACTTCGATACCAGGTAAGACAGCACGTGCAAAAACTCCAGTTAAATGCATACCAACCATAATAAAACCTACGACAACAGTGCCGATGATCAAAGCGCGGTGCATCCCTCTTGAGCTTTTATAAGACATAGCACGAACAGCAACTTGTGGCAGACCAACGACCCCAACACCTACTAACAGCCAGAACGATGACACGTATAAAGGTGTAAGGGATCGATCAGGCCCATAAGGAGAAATCAAATTTGGATTCTCTGCAGAAAGATCTGACATGATGTTTTCGATACCACCACCTGCAATAACCGTCCCGACTAAGATAACGAGGGTCCCGAAGAACATGATCACACCTTGAATCGTATCCGTAATCGCAACAGCTCGAAATCCACCAATAATGACATACACAAGCACGGAAACAGCAAAAATAAACAGCGCCGCTGTATACGAGAGCCCTGTTAATGACTCGATCAGACGTGCTCCACCGACCCATTGTGCTGCCATGGCGGAAAACAAGAAGATAATGATGCTAAGTGCAGATAAGATGACAACAGCTTTACTTCGATACCTCTCTTTCAAAAAGTCGATTAATGTTACAGCTCGAATCTTCCTTGCCACGATCGCAAATTTTTTCCCTAGAACGGATAGCACAAAATAACCGGTAGGAAGCTGCGTCATCGCGAGCAACACCCAACCGAGTCCCATTTCGTACGCTACGCCTGGACCACCAATAAAACTACTCGCGCTCCCATACGTTGCTACCATCGTCATCGCAAGAATAAATCCACCTAGTTCACGACTGCCAAGAAAGTACTCGTGAAGAAAACTGGACGATGCCGATAAATGCCTAGACGCATAGAAGCCAACGACGAAAATACTACAAAGAAAGATAAAGAGTGGAATCACAACTTCCCAGTTCAATTGTCTTCCTCCTCATCTAACGGCACTTCTTTATATAGAAACTTTACAGATACGATTACTAGAACAAGCATCACAAGAGTGACAACGATACAGCTATAGAAAAACCAAGCCGGCAATCCCCATATGTAATTGTACTCCGCTACAGGCTTTGACCCGAAACCATAAGCGGTTCCATACCATAACAGAAAATTTATAACTACAAGCCCAATACCGATAAGGGCTTCACGATTTGCGATTTGAAAACGCGGATCCTCGCCATTTTCTCGCTTTTCTTTATTCATTCTTTACCCCCCTAAAACCTCTCAAGCACATGACTCTTCATCCATCAATATCAAAAAGCATGTCTACAATTTCCTATTCTAAATAATTTAATGGAAGAAAGTCTACAGTCTTGATCATAACCCTCTTACTATCTTTTGCGACAGCAATCATTCCTATCAAACATAAAAAAAGCTTTTGGCCGTCACTCTCGCCAAAAGCTTTTAAGTTAAACAAACGTTTGATTGAAAGGTAGCTATCCTATCTAAGTATTAAAACACCTTAATACAAAGCTACTTATCCCTCGACTTCTACGGATGAAGCACCATCTACTTTTCTTAGCAGCTGGTAAATATCTGTCGTGTGATTTTTTTCAAACGTCATCAGTCTAAGTTCGATCTGTCGGTTATGATCCTTCGTATCGCGAACGCGTACGTGGCGAAGTTCAAAATCATGTTCCTCGATCGCTCGCATAAAAGCAGTCACATCCTGGTCCTCGTTCAACGTGATCTTTGCACGCATCTCACGCTGTCTAAGCTGCTTTGGTCCAATCTTCTTAATAATGATTGGTAGAACATTTACACTGAAAAGAATGATTGCTGCGCCAATAAACGCTTCATAATAAAAGCCGGCACCTGCAGATATACCAAGCCCTGAAGCTCCCCAAATAATTGCCGCTGTCGTTAATCCTGATATGGCATCATTGTTTCTTCTAAGTATTACGCCAGCACCGATGAAACCGATTCCAGACACAACTTGTGCAGCAAGTCGCATCGGATCTGTACGGATATTCGTTGAGAACTCAGCGAATTTAACAGCTGATTCGATGGAAACGATCGTTAACAAACAGCTGCTAACGGCGATAACCATACATGTTTTCAGCCCAAGTGGCTTATGCTTTAACTCCCTTTCGATTCCAATCATCAATCCTAATAGTGCTGAAATAGCCAGTTTTGCTAGTACAATCATGCTCATAGGAGTCATCTCCAACTCTTTTTCTTTATCATTCAAAATTCTTTAAGCACATGTGGATTTCCTGCGGTATAGGTAATTTTTATGTGCGTTTTTCGTGATTTATGTATGACCTAACACTCAGTTCATTGTGCCCAATTTTATAACAAGCTTAACAACCAGTCTTAAATGAATATTTTTCAAAACGTCTTACATAATAGCGCTTTCTTCAATTATTTCGTTTATTTTAATTTTGTTTTTACAAATTTACAAAGATTTTAAATAGGTGAACATTTTTGCAAAATCTTCAAATTGACTAATAATTTGCTAAAATGGGTGAGTGTTATTTTAACAACTTGGAGGTTACAACATGGACACCACAGTAGACAGCAAGGTGAAACCACCAAAGGGAAAAGGAAAACACCCTCCTGGTTTATACTTGCTATTCATCACAGAAATGTGGGAGCGTTATAGCTACTACGGAATGCGTTCCATTCTAATTCTCTATTTGACGGCTGAATTGATCAGCGGCGGTCTAGGAATGGACAACGGAAAAGCACTTCAGCTTTATGGTATTTATGCTGGTCTCGTATACTTCACTCCACTCATCGGAGGATATTTAACCGATAAACTCATGGGTCTACGGACCGCCATCACAATCGGTGGTATTACGATGGCTCTGGGTGATTTTACCTTATTTGCTATACAAGAGCAATGGGGTCTTTATTTAGGACTACTATTATTAATTCTAGGTAATGGATTCTTCAAACCGAATATCTCAACTCTTGTTGGTGAACTATACACCAAAAACGATCCACGTAAAGACTCAGCTTTTACAATTTTCTATATGGGAATCAACCTTGGGGCACTTATTTCCCCACTAGTTGCAGGATTCCTTTATGCCGACCTATTCCACTCCACTTCGGGCGGAATCGAAACATTCGGCTTTAAATATGCTTTCCTTGCTTCATCGATCGGTATGATTATTGGACAGCTTACATTTAACCTTCTTGCAAAGAAATACCTCGGTGATGTTGGTACACAGCCTTCTTCTCAGAGAGTTTCGCCAACAGTGAAAGGAAAAGCTAAACCATTAACGAAAATCGAAAAACAACGTACGTCAGTTATTCTTATCCTTGCAGTATTCGTTGTTATTTTCTGGGCTGGTTTTGAACAGGCCGGCGCATCCTTTACACTTTATACACGTGATTTCATCGACAGAACCGTATTTGGCTATGAAGTACCCGTATCCTGGTTCCAGTCATTGAATCCACTATTCGTTCTACTACTTGCACCTGTTATTTCTGCACTATGGATCAAGCTTTCTAAAACGAAGCGTGGAGACTTTGCCATCCCTACGAAAATGGCGTTCGGTCTCATTTTGCTCGGTCTAGGTTTCATGGTCATGGTTCCAGCAGTCATTATGACAGGTAGTGATGACGGAAGCATCACTGTAAAAGCGAGTATGCTGTTCATGGTATTCACATACCTCTTACACACACTAGGTGAACTAGCACTATCACCGATCGGTCTTTCACTTGTAAGTAAGATGTCACCAGTGAAAATCGCATCACTCTTGATGGGTGCATGGTTCTTGAGTAACTCAGTCGCAAACTATCTAGCAGGTCATATCGCATCACTCACAACTTCAGCAGGGTACCTCGAAATCTTCGTTTACCTTGGAGTTGCAGCACTTGGACTAGGAGTCGTACTACTGCTCATGTCTAAGAAACTTCAAAAGCTGATGCATGTTGATGAAGATGTTCATGGGAATAAGATTCAGCAAGCTAGTTAGTAGCTTATAAATTGATTACTAGATACTTTTTCATTACAAAACAGGCGATTCCCATTTTTGGGAACCGCCTGTTTTTGATTTAACTTCGGTTCGACACCCTTCGAGCAAAACCGGGCGGTGCCTGTCACCGCCCAAAGGCTTTCTCTGGATCATATTCCTCTAAGTCTAGCTCTGTCTCTTCACCTGCAATCATTCTAGCAAGTTCCGCCCCTAGAAATGGACCGCTCGTTAACCCAGAAGCTCCTAATCCATTTGCAACATAAAGCCCTTTTACGTTAGGTACAGCACCAGCCACCGGAAGGTTTCCGGGCGTAAGTGGGCGAAAACCTACTTTCGTTTCTACATACGTGCTCACTTCTAGTCCTGGCGCAACTTTCAAAGCACGCTCAATGATATGATGAACGCCACCCATCGTAACGCGGTAATCAAAGCCCGCATCATCTTCCTGTGTAGCACCGACTACAATCTTTCCGCCCTCAAACGGTAAGAAATATTGAACGAATGGTGGCATCACGATTGGCCAGTCTTTCGTCTCTGTATCCGGTAACTGCAAGTGAACGATCTGAGCTTTCTGGGGTGAAACGTGAAACGTCATACCAAGTGGCTCGATCAACTCCTTCGCCCAAGCTCCTCCTGTCACAATGACTTCATCAGCGAGCAACTCTTCATGATTAACGAATGCCCCTTTGATCGTTGATCCTTCCCATTTTAGAGAAGCGTCTCCATGTAAAACGGTCGCGCCATTTTTTTCTGCAGCACGAATAAGCGCATCACGTAGTGCTCCTCCATCGATCCTTGCTGCCCCACCGACGTACACCGCTCCAAACCGATCTGATAACGGTGGAAACATTGCCTTCGTTTCCTCTTTCGATAGCTTTGAGACTTCACCCATTTCAGGCGTGTCTTCCCGCCGCTCAAGCGCCATATTTAATTTCTTCTCGAGCTTCGTTTCCCCAGAATAGATGTTGATCGCACCGACCCGTTTATACCCAGTGTTTCTTTCACCATCTTTTTCTAGGTCTCCTATTAAGGAAGGATAATACCTCGCTCCCGCTTCCACGAGTCTATAAAAAGGTCCGTTCTTTCTATTTGTAAGCCAGGGGCAAACGATTCCTGCCGCAGCTTCTGTTGCTTGTCCGCGATCTTTTCGATCGACTACTGTGACCGCTACACCCTTTTTAGAGAGGTGATAAGCAGTCGAAGCTCCTACTATGCCTGCCCCGATGACGATGACTGATTTCATTACATACACCTTTTCTTCTTCTGTCTGTGTAGCTATTTTACAGGATAACCTTTATCCACTCAATTCAGGCTACCTTCATTAAAATGTTCAATCAAATGTTTGTTTAACACAAATGTAGAAGGATTTACATTTAAACAGTCGTTTTGTAATGGGTTGTTAACACAGTATTTACACATGTCAGTTACAATGGGGCTGACTTCATAAAAGGAGGCAATATCTTAGATGCATAAACTAAAAGCGATTTTCGCAGTCATCATGATGGTCGTATTGATTGCACCATTTTCGGTTTTGTCAGCCGAAAATTCAATAGATACAGTAGGAAAGCGTGACGGAGGAATTGGCAAGACGACGAATTTTACCGATTTTGCACCAAACACATCGCTGGATAAAAAGATCAACGATATCATCTATCCCCTTTTCGCAACACCAGCAATAAAGAAGAAGGGGCAGACCTTGACGATGCAGATCGATACACATGGGAAAGAAGCAGCTAGCTGGGATATACTACTCAAACCAAACAGTAATTCAGCGGTAACAGAGACTCACAGCTTACCCGTTAAAGATATTGATATAGGGAAGTCACACTGGAAGGATAGCGAGAAGATCTATGATGTTACCGTAACGATTCCAGAGGACATCCCAGAAGAACTTTATGATTTACAAGTTGAATATACAGCGAATGGTCAGCGTCATTCAGATGAGCAGCCTCATTCAGTCAATGTTGTCGATGAATATGAGAAAGACTTTGAGTTCTTGCATCTTACAGATACACATATAGGTTCACCTCGTAACCTAGGTAACCAGGATGATCCTTCTACTGTAGACCCAGGCCGGACGAAAGAAGCTGGCATGTGGAATCCTAATGAAGATGATCGTTGGCTCTACCTTCAAAAAGCGATTAAAGAAGTGAATCTGAAAAATCCAGATTTTGTAGTGGTAACGGGAGATTTGATGTATGGGCAAATGAACCCTCAAGAGTATATTTATGAATATGAAGAAACGTACCGGATGCTACAACAGCTAGAAGTGCCAGTGTACCTTGTACCAGGTAATCACGATTACTATGCTCAAGATGCCACTCTAGCAGACGGAGCAAAATACTGGGAAAATTATTTCGGACCACAATACTTCTCATTTGATTACGGCCCATATGCTCACTTCATCGGATACAATTCCTTTGACTGGCACAAATTCGACCGCCAGGGACACGGAACGGTGTCTGTACCAACTTGGGGCGGACAGATTCGTGAGGAACAGCTCGATTGGGTGAAGCAAGATCTTGAGAAAAATGCACAAACAGCACAACCAAATCAAATTAGAGGTCTTTTCTCTCACCATAACCCATTATGGAGAGACCGTGACATCTGGCCAAAAGAAGATCCTGATGTTCAAAAGTACTGGGAGCAATATGATGCGAAGCACAATCCACAGTCTATAGAGACACTCGCACTAGGGGAAAAGCTAGGAATCGAATATGACCAGCAGTGGCACGGCGAAAATGCTCATGAGCTGATCGATGTGATGAAGCAACACAACGTTGATATTAGCTTACATGGTCATACGCATATCGATGACGTTACGAAAGAGGATGGCATCCTTTATACAACAACGACTTCGCTTGAGCTTAGCGGCAAACCATACGTTGGCTTCCGTCCACTTGAGGTAAAAGACGGCAACGTTGTGAATTACAACTACCAAGACCCTCATCACTCTATACCTGTTTACGAGAATGGTGATACGGAGCGCGGTGTAATGTCACTCGAATCTAGCTATAAAAATAGCAATGATGGACATTCATCTAACCTAACAGCGACGATTACAAATCGTCTCGATAAAGCAATGACTGTAACGGTTCCTTTCTATTTAGTAAAAGGAGACTACAACGTTTCTGAAGGAACGGTCACACAAAATACTGCTTCAGGAGACAAACAGCACATTGAAGTAGAAATTACGGTGCCTGCGAAGAGTTCGAAGGAGATTGTCGTGGAATAACTACCATTTAAATAAATGAAAAGAGCTTAGATGGCATTCGCCACTAAGCTCTTTTTGTTTGTGCTATGATGATTTGCTTTTAGAGCGGTTTTTGGTATCTGCCGCCCATAGAACCCACCAGATTAATAAAGGTTGGAATAATAGCCTGATCCATAGAAGTGTCTGATTTGCTTCTTCCTGACCTGGAGCCGGTATGCCAGCTATTGCTGCATAAATATTTGCTGGGAATATCGCGATGAGGTATACCGCTGTCCAAAATCGAGCTTGTTTTCGAGTAGAAGGTACTAGAAGTAGAATCGCAAGAAGGATTTCAAGTATGCCCGTTGCGTATATAATACCTAAACGAAACGGCACCCACTCGGGCAACATAGTTGCGAACCCTTCCCCTTGAGTAAAGTGAGCAACGCCGGCGAATATGAAAAAGAGCGCAAATAATACTAGTGCAGCAATCCGTAGAATAGTTTTCATGTCGATCTCCTTTTTAGATGATATACCTATTGTAACGTTCAGAAATACAGTTATCAGCTAACGAGACTTATCACTAAGCCCAAAGATGCTCAGAGTGCGAACCTCTGAGCATCTGTTAGATTACTTAGTTTTTATCGTAACGCCCTCTCCGGCTCAGGTTTAAGCTACTATCAACTCTTGATTCCAATAGTTAAGTCTTTCCTCGAAATTCTTCTCAAATAGGAATTGTAGTGCAGGGTTAAGAAATATAAAAACTCGTCTGATGTGAAATTAACCATGTCGCTCTTAAAAACAGTTAAATATACAGCGTTGTCATTTTGAAGACGAATTCTAGAATTTCTTCCATCTAATTTTCCGTATACAACTCCGGCATTTCTGATGGTTTCTTCACTTATATCTCCCTGTAAATGATCCATCGCTATGCTTATTGATTCTTTATTCCAATCTATTTGCATCCACCTTTTATTTCTAGGTTTGTTGGGGACATATAGGCTAACTCTATTGGGTCTTTTAACATTAGGAGGTTTTGCTCTAACGTCAATAAAATGATTAGTTACAAAATTTAAGAACTTGATTGCTAAAACTTCAGACTCCAAGATTATCCCCCCACTTTTAACACCTTGCTTTTTTTATTGAATCACAAACACTGATCAAAGAAGGCTAAAACTTTTCGATAGACGGTCATCTCATTCTCTTTTTTCGAGAACCCATGTCCTTCGTCGTCCAAAACAAGATAGTCTACCTTTCTACCCTTTTGTTTCAATGCGTCAACAATTTGATCAGATTCCTCTTTCACAACTCTTGGATCCATCGCCCCCTGTATCACAAGCATTGGTTTTGTCATAGATGAAAGATACGTATCTGGGGATGCTTCCGTTAGTTCATCCTTATCTTTGATCGGATCACCGACTAGCTTCTTTGTTGCTGGTTTCCAGTGCTCAGGAACTGTATCTAGGAAACTAAATAAGTTACTTGGTCCAAAAATATCGACAACGGCTTTGAAGTAATCTGGATGTCTACCGTGTAAGAGGAGTGCCATATAGCCACCATAGCTACCGCCCATCAATAGGATCTTATCTCGATCAGCATGTCCTTCATTTATTAGCCACTCCATTCCATGAACATTATCGAGACGTGGACCATTTCCCCAATCACCTTCTACCATTCTTTTAAAAGCAAGACCGTATCCAGTTGAGCCACGGAAATTCGGCGCGAAAATACTATATCCTCTGTGGAGAAGGAATTGAAACAACGAGCGGAAGGAAGCTCGTTCTGCAACTTGAGGCCCTCCGTGTGGCCAAACGATCACATGGCCATTGTTGTTTTCTTCTTTTGCTTTGAAAAACTGCGCCTCGATCTCAAGACCATCAAACGATGAGTACGTTACGACGTATGGCTCAACCATATCCTCCTCAGCTACACCAGGCACATTGTAGTTTGTAAGTCTCGCCCATCCTTGATCAGATCTCTTATAAATATTAGATGGAACTCTAGGCGAACTTCCTTTCAGGTAGACGCCTCCTTTTTCACCGACGATCACCTTTTCAATAACGTTTACGGGTGTTTCGATTTTCTCGAGTTCGCCAGATTGGATTCTGTACCGATAGAAATAATCTTGAACCCCTTTTTCACTAGTGAGATAAAGAGATTCACTACTACGATCAAATACGATTTCAGTAAAGCTTTCTTTCTCAAGCTGAAGCACTTTTTCGAAGCTTCTCGCCTCTATATCGAACTTTGCAAGGTATGTAAAATCTTCTCCATAGTTTGTAACCAAATACACGTCTGTTTCCGAAGTGTAGACTGCGCCATCAAATGTGTGCTCAATTTCTTTGTCTGGTGTCAATAAGATATGTTCCTCAGCCATCTTCACATAAGGTAATGAGTATGTATTTCTATGAAACTCACCATATAAGAAGCTCTTCTCCTCAGGGCTTTTATCGAATAAGAAAACCATTGCGTCCTTACCTTCTAGAACAGATTCTTCCTTTCCCGTTTCCAGATGATAGGAGTAGGCGTTCAGGAATGTTTCATTTTCTTTATTCGACGTATAATAAAGGCACTTCCCATCGTCTGATAAGAACGGCATATCATGACGATATCCTTCTGCTTCTCTAAGAGGCTTTACCTTCCCGCCTGAAGTTGGCAGCGCATAAATTTGACCATTCTCATCACCATCTTTATCCATGACCGCAACGATAAACGATCCGTTTTTATCATAAAAGACTTCCTGACAACTCTGGTTCTCAAACGATAACGGATATGGAAATGTGTGCGGTAGATCCATCGCCCATAAATTGTATGTTCCGTTTAGATTTGTACTGAATACCATTTGTTTTTCATCTGGACTAACTGCAAATGTTTGAATACCTAGCGTTTGAAAAAATTGTTCCACGTCTGGTTTCTCAAATTCGATCATACTGTTTCCCCCCCAATAATGTGTGCAACCTGTATTCTGTATAACGTATTCGCAATTTAACGATAAACTCCTGTTTACTTTACATAATTAACCAATAAATAATGGCATAAAAATAAACTTCCGATAGCGGAAGTTTATCCTGCTCCTTGCCCCTTTCTCCATACAATGAACCACGGATTCAACAAATCCTCCTTGTTATACTCGAGGTGCCTGTCACTTGTCGAATGAATGACGTTGCCACCAGAGCCTAATACGATTGCATGCCCTGCTGCAGTATCCCATTCCATTGTAGGAGCGAAACGTGGGTACACATCTGCCGTCCCTTCAGCAACAAGACATAATTTAAGCGAACTCCCAGCTGACGTCACATTCACTTTTCTATACGACTTTTTAAGAGTTTCTAAGAACTTCTTTGTCTCAGGAGTCGGATGCGACCGACTGGCTACTGCGGTGATGGTATCATCCTTACTATTGTGCAGTGGAAGTCGGTGACCACTTTCAGTAAGAGACTTGAATGTAGGATGCTTGCCCTCTGAAACTTTCTCAATTTTGTAAGAGCCTACTTCTTCACTTCCGATATACAAGGTGTCACTGACAGGCACATAAACAACCCCGAAAACAGGGTTTTTATGATGAATCAGAGCAATATTCACAGTGAATTCACCGTTTCGTTTAATGAACTCCTTCGTTCCATCGAGAGGGTCGACAAGCCAGAACGTTTCCCATTTCTTCCGATCTTCAAACCTGAGATGCTGCCCTTCCTCGCTTAAGATCGGATAATCGACGGTAAGTGTAGTTAACCCTTTTACGATTGTTTCGTGTGACAGTTTGTCTGCTGTCGTCAAAGGAGACGCATCACTCTTCTTCTCAATCTGAAAATCATTACTACCATATATCTTCAGTATTGCTTTTCCAGCAGTCACTGAGGTATGGATAACGTTAAGCAAATCTTTTTCACTTAACACTGCACTCACTCCTTTCCAAAATAACGGTGAGGCACACCTCATCTGTAATACTGTATGCTTAAACTGAATTTACGCGCGTTCTAACATACGATTCAAGGCATCTTTCGCATATCGCGCCGTCTTCTTGTCTACTTTAATCTGGTTCGTTTTCTTTCCGGAACTGACTTCATCAAGAGCCCAAAGAAGGTGCGGAAGGTCGATTCGATTCATCGTTAAACACGGACACATATTAGGATTCAACGATACGATTCTTTTATCAGGATGCTGTTGAATAATGCGATTTACGAGATTCATTTCTGTCCCAATGGCCCATGAAGACCCAGAAGGTGCTTTCTCGATCGTATCGATGATCATTTTCGTTGAACCTGCATAGTCCGATTTCTGAACGACTTCAAACGTACACTCAGGGTGGACGATCACGTTGACGTCCGGCATGTCTCGTCGCACATCGGCAATATTATCAAGCGTGAACTTCTCATGAACAGAGCAATGCCCTTTCCACAAAATCACTTTTACATCTTCATAATCACCGTCATATTCTAGTCGATCTGAAATAGGATCCCATACTGCCATCGCCTTAAGTGGAATGCCAAGATCATAAGCGGTATTTCTTCCTAAATGCTGATCTGGCAAAAAGAGAATTCGCTCCTTTTGTGTATACGCCCACTCGACCATAGCCGTAGCATTTGAAGAAGTAACGGTCGCGCCACCGTTCTCCCCAACAAATGATTTGATCGCTGCGGTCGAATTCACATAGGTTAACGGGAGAATGGTATCACCGAACCGCTCCACAAGAATCTTCCATGCGCGCTCCGTCTGGTGGATGTCAGCCATATCGGCCATTGAACACCCAGCCCTCATGTCTGGAAGAATCACCGTCTGAGCATCCTCTGTTAAAATATCCGCCGTCTCCGCCATGAAATGCACACCACAAAAAACGATGTAATCCGCTTTCTTATTTTTCGCTGCTAACTGAGCAAGCTGTAACGAATCACCCGTATCATCTGCAAACTGAACGACCTCATCTTTCTGATAATGATGAGCAGGTAAATAAAGACGCTCACCCAATTCCTTCTTGATCTCACGTACCCGCTGAATCATCTCTTCCTCTGATAGTGAGTGATAATGCTCTGGAATGCCTATTGGTATATGTAACGCATCTAGTATACTCATTGCCCTACCCCTTTCATTCGAAGGCTAATATCAAGACTTTTAACAGAGTGTGTGAGACAGCCGAGTGAAATCATATCGACACCACAGTCCTTGTACTGTGTTAGGTTCTGGAGCGTAATCCCGCCTGATAGTTCTGTCACGATCGCACGTGGTACGAGACGATTATAAAAAATTGCTTCATCAGGTGAGCAGTTATCAAACATAATGATGTCAGCGTTTGCGTCAACGGCCTCTCGCACCTCTTCTTCAGTACTCGTCTCTACCTCGATCTTCGTCATGTGACCTACCTTTTCTCTAACCTGTGCCACAGCATTTCGAATGCTTCCACATTGTGCAATATGGTTATCCTTTAGCATCACGCCACCGTCAAGCGTGATGCGATGATTGTACCCACCACCACATCGCACGGCGTATTTTTCTAACATCCGAAGTCCTGGAGTCGTTTTACGAGTGTCGCATATGCGTGTTTTCGAATCACCAAGTAACTCAACTGCACGCCTCGTCATCGTCGCGATCCCGCTCAAGCGCTGAATCAAATTAAGGATGACGCGTTCACCAGTGAGGATAGCACCTACACGACCGGAAACCTTCGCAATTACATCGCCTTTTTGGACACGCTCACCCTCTTGCACGTATATCTCGACAGAGCAATCCTCATCTAACAAACAAAAACCCATATCGATCACAGCTTGCCCGCAGAAGATGCCATCATCCTTTGCTACGAACTCGGCAACGCCACGCTCATTCAGTTCAAATAACAGTTCAGTCGATAAATCTCCTGTGCCAATATCTTCATTAAAAAACCGCTCGAGATTTCTTCTCAGTAGTAGCCCATTCATCCTCAAGAATCCTCCTCTTTATCCTTTTTTGCTGAAATCGTTGATTTGCTTGAGGAAAATCTGACCGATGATGTCCCCCACGACTTTCCGTTCGCATATAAGCTGACGTCGCCATTAGCCAGCTTGTTTGCAGCATGTTGGTCAATGTGACTTCCTCGACACTCGATGCTAATTTTTTCTTACCTTTTAAATAAGCACCTAGTTCGTCTATTGCAGTAGAGAGTCCAACCGCATGGCGCGTGATTCCGACGTAATCATTCATTATGGTTCGGAGCTTGCTTGGATCAGGGAGCGAGTTTGGTATGTGAAGAGGTTGTGACGCGGCAGCCATACCATGCTGAACTCGCTTATGATTCAGCATCCACGTTGCCGCTTCATTCGCAAAAACAACCGCTTCTAAAAGGGAATTGCTCGCAAGTCTATTCGCTCCATGCACACCAGTGTTCGCAACTTCTCCAATGGCGAAAAGATTTGCGACCGATGTTCTTCCGTATCGGTCCGTTTCCACCCCACCCATCAAAAAATGTGCTCCTGGCTGGACAGGAACTTTTTTTGATGATGCATCGTCTTCATTCAGGTACGACGCTATTGTTGGAAAACGGTCGTCAAAGTTCGTGACAGCGGAAATATCGAGGTACACCATATTCTGTTCCTCATAGATCGCACGGGCAACGACGTCTCTTGGGGCGAGGTCGAGGAGTTCATGCTTCCCTTCCATCAGGTACACTCCTGACTCCATGACCAAACGGCCGCCCTCTCCCCTCACTGCTTCAGAAAGAAGAAAAGAAGCACCACTACCTGCATACATCGTCGGATGAAACTGCATGAATTCAAGGTCAGAGACGATTGCTCCCGCTCGATAAGCCATCGCAATGCCATCGCCCGTCACTGACGTATCATTAGACGTGACAGGATAAAGCTGCCCTGCACCACCTGTTGCGAGAATGACGAAATCTGCCTTTACCATGAGAAGATTTCCTTTCTCATTCATAAACGAGGCACCTGCACAGAAGCCATTTTCCACGATGAGATCGACCGCTGCATGATGTTCGATGATCGTACTGCTTTCTTTCACTCGTTTCACAAGCTTATTCATGAGTTCTTTTCCCGTCGCATCGCCACCTGCATGGAGGATTCTTGGAACACTGTGCGCGCCTTCACGACACCTGGAATAGGTTCCATCTTTACTCTGATCAAACGTCACTCCCATTTCAATAAGCTGACTGACGCATTCTCCCCCTTTTTTCACTAAGAGCTCCGTCAATTCGTTGTTGTTATGAAAAACGCCTGCTTGTATCGTATCGAAAAAATGATCTGCCCAACTGTCATCGTCCGACGTGACAGCTGCAATACCACCCTGTGCTAATCGGGAATTGCTCTTTCCGAGCTCTGACTTTGTGATAACCGTCACATTCTTTTCCGCAGCTAGAAGCTCAGCGGTCAATAAACCTGACACCCCACTACCAATGACAAGTACCTCTGTATGAAAGTTGTTGTTCATGACACCTTCTCCTAAAAATGATGGTATTCACTGATGTAACTTTACATGTGTCTTGACACTAATAGTTACATAGATTTAAATAAAGTACAAGACAGAAATTAACGAGGAGAAGGAAATGATTTATTTAGACTACGCAGCGACAACCCCGATGTCAGAGCGAGCAATTGAGGTTTATACCAAGGTAGCACGGAGCTATTTCGCAAATTCACAAAGCCTGCACGACGAGGGAACATCAGCAGCTCAACTGCTCGAAATCGCGAGGCAAACAGTCGCAAACGAAATAAACGGTGACCCCTCTGGCGTTTACTTTACATCTGGCGGCACAGAATCGAATATTTTAGCGATCAATGGGCTAGTGAAAAAGCACAAAAGCGGTCATCTCATAACCGCTAAAGCGGAGCACTCCTCTATCCTTAATACCTTTCAGCAATTGGAACGCGAGGGGTTCGACGTCACCTATCTCGGCTACGATGACAAAGGACGAATTCAGATCGATAAGCTCATAGAATCACTTCGCGAGGATACCCTCCTCGTTTCGATCGCTCACGGTAATAGTGAGATTGGTACACGACAACCGATTGAAGAAATCGGTGCAGAACTTGCGAAAAGACGAATCCTATTTCACACTGATGCGGTGCAAACATTTGGTAAAGTCCCAATTGATGTTAAGAGCATGAACCTTACCGCACTCTCTGTCTCTTCGCATAAACTACACGGTCCTAAAGGCGTAGGTGCTTGTTATATCGCACCGGCAGAATCATGGCATCCTAGCTTACCCGGAACGGTTCACGAAAAAGGATTCCGACCCGGGACAGTGGATGTGCCTGGGATTTTTGCTTTTACAGCTGCTGTTGAAGAAGCAACGACAAATATGGATGCTACTGTTGCCTATTGTAATGAGTTACGCGACGTGTTCCTAAGTGAATGTGGAGGGACAAATGTAGTAATCGAAGGAGGAAATGATGCTCTTTCCCATATCGTTGGTATCCGCTTAAAAGGCATCGAAGGACAATATGTGATGAACGAACTAAACCAAAAAGGAATCGCCGTCTCGACTGGTTCAGCATGTTCAATCGGACAACAAAGCCCTTCAAAAACTCTGAAAGCGATGGGTCGAAGTGATGATGAAGCAAGGGAACTCGTTCGAATAAGCTTTGGAAAGCATACAACGAAGGAAGAGATCGTGAGGACTAAAGCATTGATAAACGGCATTCTTAGTAGGTTTCACAGGCACCACCCGAATCATGTCGAATGAGTGATCCGCACAAAAAAACACCGATCATCTCGAGATGATCGGTGCATTTCATCAGTTCGTATTAGAAGGGCCTATCTCAAATATTCTTCAAGCACTCTGTTAGTAGATTTCATGTACGTCGCAATTTCTTTACCTACATAACGTAAATGCCAAGGCTCATACTTGTACCCTGTCACATGTTCTTCCCCATCAGGATATCTGATGATGAACCCATATTCATGTGCATGTTCATCAACCCATTCACCTTCATCCGTGTACGCAAATTCTTCAACGAGCCTATAGTCAACTTCAGGACTCGTCACATCCATCGCTAGTCCGGTTTGATGCTCACTGTGCCCGGGCTTAGCGCTAACACGGTTTGCATACTCTTCACCATGTTCCTGAACATTTCGCTCATAAATACGCTTTTGTCTTTCATAAGAACGATAGCCAGACTGTGCATAAAGATCAAGACCTGCTCGTTCTGCACCATCAAATAGTGCTTCAAGATGTTCGACAGCGATGATGTTCATCTTCCGTTTGTTATGCTCATAATCAAACGGAAATGGTACGTCGGGTTCTTCTAATTTCTCAGGGACGTATGATGCTGGTAGATCTCGTTGCTTGTTCACTAATAACAATTGGATCGGCAACGAAACTTCTGTATCGACATACTCATCGATCGCTCCATATCCACCGAGTACAGTAAATTTCGTTAGTCTTTTCTCAGCAATATAGAGCTTTGCAGGGTTTGGAACATAATTTTTCTCTACCAATAGGAGTGAATCATTTGTTTTTGCTGCTAGTACGGACCCTGTTAATGCATCCGCAAAATCTAAACCAGTCGCTAAATACGTCTCATCGGCGTTACCTTGTGGGAATGCCTCTGCTACTGCTCTGGACGTTTCAAAGCGATCACTTCCAGCGATTCTCATTGATTTTGGAATGTCATTTTCAACTGATTTTGTAATAACACCAGTACCACCTATTACATAGTTCCTTTCGTTCTTATCGATTCTATTTTTCGTTACATCAGGAAGATCGTTTTTAAGCGTTAATAAAATTGGATAGCCGCGGTAAGCTGCGTATGGTGCAATCGATAACGCATCTGGAAAATTCTCACCGCTTACGACAACTGCTCGACTATTTGCGTCAATTCGATCTGCAATCAACGCTGCCGTTTCAAATCGATCGCTACCTGAAATTCGTTCAACGTCTACGTTCATTTCATCTTCTAAGTATGATTCCACATCGTTTGAGATAGCTCCTGAGCCTCCCAATATGATAACGTTACTTGCGTTTAATCTTTGAATTTCTTTCTTTGTCGCATCTGATAGTTTGTGAGATTGTGTCAGTAGAATAGGCGCATTCTCTTGATAAGCAAGTGGCGTTCCAGCGAGTGCGTCAGGAAACGCGTTTGCTCGTGATAACAGAACCGTGTCACTACCGTCAGCCCAACCTTTCTTCGAAACCTCAACAGCTGTTTCAATCCGGTCACTGCCAGAAATCCGATCGATCTCTACTGCTACGACCCCTTTAGGGAACAATAGAACTAGTCCCAATAGACCAACACACCAAAAGAAGCTTACTCCTAGTTTTCGTGTAAGCATAAAGTAATCACCCCATAGTCCCCAATTCCCGTAATATTTGTAACAAAAACAGAATGAACCAAGGATTCTAAATTTAGTAAATTGTGCTTAATAGCGATTCCATAAAAAAAGAACCCCACCATGGGGCTCTTCCTTAATACAATAGTTATTCGACGTCACCTAACACATATAGGGTGGTACCTGTCACCTTACGCTTAACGTCATCTCAGGTTCTCGTTCTTTATAAACAGGTTTTTTCTTAGCTGGCACAGTGATCACATAGTGATTCAGTGGGAACAGCTGTAGAACTTTGATAAAGCCGATAGACGTAGCAAGGACCACTACGAACATGAACGGCGCTGTTTCTGTTGTCCAAATACTTTCAGGAAGCGTTCTCGAGTAGACGAGGATGACCAGTGGATGGACCAAATAAATTCCCATCGATAAGTTCCCTAACATCGCAAAGAACTTCTCAATCCACTTCACTCTTTTCACTGACTGATACATCCCGATCACCATCAACGTCATAACCGGAATGTTGATCATATTCGTCCAACGATTGTTGTCAATCGAACCTTTTGTCTTATATTCATATACTGCAAAAACGACCAAACCTGCAAAGCCAACATAACCGAACCAGTTCAAATTTTTACCAAACTTCAAGATTGGATCCCAATGGTATGCAAGAAATCCTCCGAATACGAAGAAGAAAATCCACTTTGTCAGCATGGCCCTTTGTTCCAATAACTGACTCACTACCGTGACCGTTTCTGGTGAATAGACATAAACAAAATAATAGTTAGCGAAAACAGCTAATGCTAGCGCAATCCACCAGCCGAGTTTCGTACGAATAAGCTGAAGCAATGGGAAGATTAAATAAAATTGAAAAACGACTGACATGAAATAGAGATGATAAAACGAATTACCCATCGCAAAATCTACCGCGAACTGCTTCCAGTCTGTAAAGATATCGACTTGAAGCACATATTGCATCAAGGCAAGGTACACGATGCTCCAAATCAAGAATGGCATACCGATCTTGATCATACGAGAGTGATAGAACCGCTTCGCATCGAAGCCTTTTTTCCTTACTTGCAAGAAGAGTAAGAAGCCGCTAATCACCGCAAAAGTCGGCGTTCCATAGCGGCCAATCTGATTAAAAAACTGAGTGAATTCAGTAAACGTGCCTCCATGTTTGGAATAATAAATTGCAGTCACATGTACCATTAATACAAACAAACAAGCAATGGCGCGTAGAAAGTGAATCTCATTTATATAGCTAGATTTATTTTTATTCATAATAGGTGTCACGTCCTGTTGATTATAGTAGCGTTTGTCAAATTGCATAATCCCACACAATTCGACATAACGATCCTATTATAACGGATGCTCACGAACTATCTAGCTTTCAGCATCATTTTTCATAAAATAGTAATACTCCTGTCAATTATTTCTTAAAAAATTACACATATAACAAGATGATACTTCCAATAAAATCTAGTATTTAGCTACATTCCCTTATGCTTCCTTTTATCAAAACAAAAGAGACGAGCTTCTCAGATCTCGTCCCTTTCTCACTCTTTTCTTATTCTATTCCAAAAATATCATCCTCAACACCTGGTCCCACAGCTCCACTACCGCCTAAAATCGTGTAGAACGTCGTGTTCTCTTCAATAAGGAATTTCTTAGTCCCCGTTGGTAGCTTGTTTTTCTGAGTTAAAATGGTAGGTTCTCCAAACTTAGCTGCTAGAACAGAACCTGTAAGAGCATCAGCAAACCCTTCACCAGTAGCAATAAATACCCCAGTCGTAGCCATGTTCAACTCTTTTGTAATGGAAATTGACGTATCATAGCGATCTTTCCCTTTTAAACGAGTTGGCGAAGGAAGCTGGCTTTTCACACTCTCACTGATTGCTCCAGTACCGCCGACCACGTACGTTTTTGTATAAGAAGACATCGCGTCCTTTGTTGCCTTCGAGAGTTCGTTTTTGTCGGTTAAGAATATCGGGAGTCCATACATCGCGGCATATGGTGCGATCGAAAGCGCGTCTGGGAAGTTACCGCCATATGCTACGACCGCATGATGAGTCGGTAAAAGGGTTTCTGCGATTGCAGCTGCAGTCTCATAGCGGTTTTTCCCTTTCAACCGTCTAACTTCAAGACCCATTTTGTTTCGCAACTCTTTTTCCACCTCTGCCGAAACAGCACCTGTTCCTCCAAGAATCGTTACCTTCTTGACACCAAAATCTACTATTAAATCACGCACTCGACTATCAAGTTTCGCTTTTGGCGTTAATAGAATCGGAGCATCTAATTGAAAAGCAAGTGGCGCTCCTGCGAGGGCATCTGGAAATGTTGATCCAGTAGCGAGCACGACATTATCCGTTCCTTCTGGCCAACCGGCTTCAGCAATCGTGATCGCTGTTTCATAACGATCCTTACCTGAAAGACGCTCGATGTACTCTGTGTTATAGGCAGATAAAGCATACATGCCTTCTGAGCCGCCACCATTCAAATCGATCGCTCCTATGTAATAGGTTCCTTCTGGAATCGTATAGACTTGTATTTCAACACCGTCGTAATAGTCATAAAAATCAGGGTCGAGCCAATCTCCATAAGCATCCGCTACAAGATACCCAAGATCGACACCAGGCTGTGAAGTACCCGCAACAACAAGTTCGATCGGATTGTTGACTTTAATTTGGTACATATCTACATCATTAACATCGAATGTACCGTAAACAACATCCTCCATGTAAAGGATATTCGCCTGATTGAAATCATCATTCGGTTCATTCTCATAATAGTCACCTAGCGTTTTGATACTTGTCGGATCGTTTGAAAGCTTCTGCTTTAGATGAGTTTCGATCTTCTTCTTCTCATCTTCAGAGAACGAAGCACTTTTGTCCTGTTTTACTTTCTTAATTTCTTCTTCTAATCCATTTGAACCATCACTTGCTGCATGCACATCGCCTGACCATGAAAACCCGCTCACTAATAAAAACCCTAACAACAGCCATGATAACGTCTTCCTCACTCGCTCATCCCCCGCCTCATTTACCAAAATGTGTAACATAGACTCATTATATAGGTGCTTTGAACCATAATCCATGTAAGGTACTGTCGAACGGTGATTTGGGTATAAATTACCATATTCTTGTTCGACAAAAACCGGGTGGTGACAGGCACTATGACTGACTTTTCTGAAAATACTAGAAGTTTAGAATATAGTAAGTTATCATGACTACTAGCAACAGAGAAATTGTATACAATGCATGAACACAATTGTGAGGGATTATAAGATGACAAAACGGAGAAATGAAGAACTAGCTTATGAGAAAGTGAAGCGCGCCATCATGCTCAAGAAGCTGAATCCAGATCAACGCGTAACAGAAGATTGGTTAAGTCAGGAACTGAAGATGAGTCGCACACCTATACGATCTGCATTCAAACGTCTTGAAAGTGAGGGACTTCTTACACTTATCCCACACCGAGGGGCATTTGTTTGTAACCCTTCTGATAAAGAGCTAGAAGATGTGTTTCATCTCAGAGTCGTCATCGAACGCTATGCCGCTCAATTAGCAATTGAAAACATGTCAGATGATGATGTCGATCATATGGAGGCATTATTGAAACAAGAGTTAGAAGCATACGAATCCAAAGACTTCGAGGCCTTCCTCCAAATCAACTGCCTCATCCATTCGTTCCCTGCTAAACTCTCAAACAATACATTCCTCCTTCAAGAGATAGAGAGATTAAATCAATGGTCCGATTGCTACCTGATCTTGAAAGACGAATTTTACACCATACCAACTGAAGAAGCGAAGTCGATCCCAGAACATCATGCGATCTTAGAAGCTTTTCGAAACCGAAATGTAGACAAGATGTGCGATGCGATTGAAACTCACTTACTTTCAACGCTCGACGACTTGTCTGAACGTAAATCTATTTTTAGCTAAGGAGAGATTTTCTATGAGACATGCATCGATCAATACCCCTCTTCCAGGGCCAAAAGCTAGTGACCTATTAGAACGCAGGAAAAAAATCGTTCCTGACGCGGTTAGTTACGGCATTCCAACCTTTGCTAGAGAAGCACATGGCGCAAAAGTTACGGACGTCGATGGCAATACGTTTATAGACTTTGCTGGGGCCATCGGTACGATCAACGTTGGCCACTGCCATCCAAAAGTGAAGGATGCGCTTCATGATCAAGTAGAAAAATACATCCACACTGGCTTCAACGTCATGATGTATGAGCCATACATTGCGTTAGCTGAGAAGTTAGCAGAGCTTGCTCCAGGGTCTCACGATAAAAAAGTCCTCTTACAAAACAGCGGAGCTGAAGCAGTAGAAAATGCAGTGAAAATCGCTAGAAAATACACAGGACGCCAAGCGATCGTCACGTTCGCAAACGCTTTCCATGGTCGAACGCTTATGACGATGTCGATGACAAGTAAGGTAAAGCCTTATAAATTTGGCTTTGGTCCGTTTGCGCCAGAAGTTTATAAAGCCCCTTTCCCTTATGCTTATCGCCGTCCTGATAATATGACTGAAAAAGAGTACAGTGATTTCATGATCGATCAGTTTAAAGACTTTCTTTTAAAAGAAGTTGCACCAGAAACAATCGCCGCTGTCGTAATGGAACCAATTCAAGGAGAAGGCGGATTCATCGTACCTGACAAAGCGTTTGTACAGACGGTAAAAGAATTATGTGCTGAACACGGTATTCTTTTTGTCGCTGATGAAATTCAAACAGGTTTCGCTCGAACGGGTGCCTATTTTGCTTCCGAGCACTTTGACATCGTTCCTGACCTCATCACCGTTTCGAAATCACTTGGTGCTGGAATGCCAATTAGTGGTGTAATCGGACGGAAAGAAATGATGGATGCTGCTAACGCAGGGGAACTCGGTGGAACGTACAGTGGAAATCCACTTGGGTGTCGAGCTGCTCTTGCTGCAATCGATATTATTGAAGAGGAAAAGTTGAACGATCGTGCAAACGAAATCGGACAAAAAGTAAAAGAGACATTCCATACCTTATCAGGAGAAGTTGATTGTATTGGCGACATTCGAGGAATTGGCGCGATGGTAGCGGTTGAAATCGTGAGCGACTTAGAAAAGAAAACACCCGCAAAGAGTTTAGCAGCTCAAATGATTTCTACCGCTCAACAACAGGGTCTTCTCGTTCTCGGAGCTGGCGTCTATGGAAATGTCATCCGCTTTCTCATGCCACTCGTTATTACGGATGAAGAACTTGATGAAGGCTTATCCATCATTGAAAGCGCTGTCCGAACTGTCTGGAATACCACGTTAGTTACTTCGAATGAATAGGAGGAATCAAGTATGCAAGAAGAACAAAAGTTAAAGAAGGTTCTATCAAGATTCGACCTCCTCTTCCTTGCTCTAGGAGCCATGCTCGGTTGGGGATGGGTCGTATTATCTGGAACATGGATTACATCTGCTGGTTCATTTGGAGCCGTCATCGCTTTTGCGATCGGAGGATTTTTGGTTATCTGCGTTGGGTTGAACTATGCCGAACTCGCCTCCGCCATGCCAAAGGCTGGTGGAGAACACGAGTATGTTCATCGGGCACTCGGTGAAAACATGTCCTTTATCGCTTCATGGGCGATAACACTAGGCTATGTATCAGTCGCAACGTTTGAAGCTGTAGCGTTACCTACTGTTATCGACTATCTCATTCCCGATTACCAGTCTGGCTATTTATGGACCGTTGCAGGATGGGATGTGCATCTAAATTGGGTGTTGATCGGAACAGGCGGAGCGCTCATCATCACAGCGATTAATTACATAGGTCTTAAGCAAGCCGCTGCGATGCAGACGTTTTTCACGATCCTCATTATTGGTGTAGGACTTCTATTAATCTTTGGATCAGGTCTACACGGCGATCCATCAAACCTCGCTCCCACTTTCGTAGGAGGAGCAGGTGGAATCATGACCGTTCTCGTGATGGTTCCATTTCTATTCGTAGGTTTCGATGTCATTCCACAGGTTGCCGAAGAAGCCAACTTGCCGCAACGCCAAATCGGAATGTTTCTAGTCGTTTCCGTAATCGGGGCAATCTTGTTTTACCTTGCGATTGCCCTTGGTGTAGGACTCGGACTCAACCAAGAGCAACTAGCTGTCACTGAACTCGCTTCAGCTGACGCGATCGCGAGCTTATTTGGATCAGACTTATTCGCTCAAATTTTAATCATCGGTGGTGTAGCTGGTATCATCACGAGCTGGAACTCGTTCATCATCGGAGGAAGTCGCGTGCTTTATGCGATGGCTCAGTCCGGCATGCTTCCAGCTTGGTTTGGACGTTTGCATCCCAAATTTAACACGCCTTCAAACGCCGTTCTGTTCATCGGCATTCTGTCTATGCTCGCACCCCTTCTAGGAAGATCAGCGCTCGTTTGGATCGTTGACGCTGGTGGACTTGGAATCGTTGTCGCTTATTTCCTTGTTGCTCTTTCATTCCTTGTTCTTCGTAAAAGAGAACCGAACATGGAACGACCGTTCCGTGCAGCGAAATCTCCTGTCTACGGATATCTCGCACTTGTGCTAAGCTTCGGATTCATCACACTCTATTTACCAGGCATGCCAGCCTCCCTCATCTGGCCATACGAATGGATTATGTTCGCAGGTTGGGCAATAGTAGGATTGTTTTTCTTCATGAGAATGAGGAAAGGTGTATATAAACAAGTAAGTACAGAGAAAAGTGAAACGCTCTAAGGCAAGGCACGTGCCTGGTACCACCCGCTTTATGTCGAATAGCTTCAGCCAAGTCGGCTGAAGCTATTTTTCTATATTTATCTATTGAACGCCATCAAGTTCATTTAACATACAAGAGGCACCTGTCTCCCCACCTACTGCACAGACCTTATAGCGCGGTAAAACCCATCAGAATAATCCCGATCACATTCCAACAGTAACCTAGCGAGCTCATCGCTCGTCTTTCTTGTGATCTTCCCTTGATTCGCTTTCCTCACATAATGAATGAAATCATGGATCCTAAAAATCGGGCACTTATCATCCTGCTTGCCCATCCAAACTCCTTGAGAATTTGTCATAATCACAACAGGCTCGACTTTATAATGATGCCCATAACTCCTCAAATACTTCCTTAGGTGAACCGCATGGTAGATCGATTGCCCCTGAGGATTCTTAACGATCGTTTTCTTCGTAACATTTCCTCTACTATTGTATGGATACCATAGCCACCCTTCTCGATGTGGATAGAACCTTCCAGTGATGTCTTTGGTTTCAATACAATAGATTTTATCTGGACCAATTAGAACATGATCGATTTGCGTGCCATTTCGCCCATTCGGTATGACAAGGTCATTCAACAACGTAAACGTATCCGGTAGCCAACCTTCTATAACATCAGATACCTTGCTTTCCCCTTCTTCTCCTGGCTGGATTTGGATGTGATGATTCAATTGCTTTAGTTGAATTCTTTGTCCTCCACATACCTTTCGTAAGACAAGCTCCCTACCTACAAACCACCCTAATATAAATCCGATTGGGAAAACAAAAAACAAGGCAATACCCATTGCCATCATCCAAAGAATAGATTGAAAGAGTAGATCCTTCTTATTTTCTCGTTTGACCCGTTCAATCTCTCCTTCCAATCTTCTTTTCATAAAAAGTGATTCTTCCCTAGTTTTTTGAAGAATCGTGTCCCTTTTAGCTACCCTTGCCATATCGTCACCTTTTCTGAATTTGTATAGGAATCTACTTGCATTTATATAAGTATCAAATAAATATAGAGCACTATGTGTCACCTTGCTCCTTCCATTATTAGTATACTTATCTATCAAATAAATGTATATATATTCCAATAATATTGATAGTTACATGATAGGCCTTCCTAAAAAACAATGTACATAACAACGAAAACGAGCCGCACTTTTATGCGACTCGCTCCTCTATCAACAATTTATTACTATCTCTCGATCAATTAACCCGTAACTTGGTCGTCATTTCCACCAGGTGTATGTTGAGGTGGGAGGTCTTTATCACTGAAATCTGGGCCACCAATCGCAACCGCTACATTTACTCCTGTATAATCTGCTTGAACAACGCTGAATAGAAATCCTGTGACAAGCAGTATGTTCACTATAACCTTCTTCATCCTTATTTCCCCTTTTTTCCCTCTATTTATAAAGCATATAGTATTTAGTCTATAACTCTCTTTACTTTATCTGCATATTTATTGAGAGAATATTACAAGCATTCAACCATACCCAAGCTTACATATTCTTCTATTTTCTTTTTTAAATATAACTCTAGGCATATTTTCACCAAAAATGCTAAGGGAATGAAAAGCTGCCACATCATATTTTCCTCTCACTCCTACTCACATCAACATGCTTCTCCCCCCATCATGTTAAACTAACACCAAGCAAACTCTTCTGGAGGTTACAATCATGCAGATCCTCGCAACAGATAAAATCGAACAAGCGATTGAGTTATTCGCAAATGAAGACGTTCAGGCTTTGGAAGTTATCGATGAAAATGGCGCATCACTTGGTCTTATCGAAGTGGAAGAAATGGTTCGCGCTCTACAAGAAGACGAAGGCAGTACATCGATTGGACACATCTTAGAAACGATTGCTAAGAATCATCACCCTATACAAGAACACAGCATAAACCAAAATCAGTATACTGCGTTACTCGAAGATCCGGTTTTCAATGATATTATCAATTCTTTATATGATGGTGTGTTCATTACGAACGGTGAAGGCATACCTGTCATAGTCAACGAGTCCTACGAACGAATTACGGGTCTGAAAAAGGAGCAAGTTATCGGTTATCATATGGAAGATCTCATTAAAGCAGGCTATATCTCAAAATCAGCCTCGTTGCAGGTTTTAAAAGAAAAGAAGCCGATTACATTGATGCAGACGATTTCGAACGGGAGAAAAATCATCGTTTCCGGCACCCCTATTTTTACGCCTGACGACGAGATTCTATATATCGTAAACAGCGTTCGAGATATCACAGAACTATTGAAATTGAAGCTTCAGATTGACGAACTTCAGGATTTGAGAAACCTTAGACAAAATTCTAAAACAACGCTGAATCAACCAGATCATTCATCGATTTACTTTGGCGAAACGATGAGTGAATTGTTTTCTCTCATCAAAAGGGCTTCGAAGACAGATACGAAGATCCTTTTACAGGGGGAAACCGGTGTTGGAAAAACGATGATCGCAAAATACATTCACGAACATTCAAAGCGATCCGAAGGAAGTTTCTTAGAGCTGAATTGCGGAGCCTTTCCACCGAATCTTATTGAGGCTGAATTATTCGGGTACGAAGCCGGAGCCTTTACTGGTGCTCTAACGAAAGGGAAAAAAGGGCTCTTAGATGTCGCAGACAATGGCACGTTGTTTTTAGACGAAATCGGAGACCTTCCTTTAGAAGTACAGATCAAGTTATTAAAAGTCATCGAAGACCAGGCGTTTATTCCAATTGGATCTTCTAAATTAAAGCATGTTGATGTACGCATCATCGCTGCCTCTCATAAGAATTTGAAGAAATTAGTAGGTGAAGGGCTTTTTCGAGAAGATCTCTACTATCGACTTAGCGTCGTTCCACTCGAAATCCCTCCTTTACGATACCGTAGAGAAGAAATTATACCGTTAGCGCAACATTTTCTTGAACGCTTTAACGAGGAGTATGATGTAGATCACTCCTTGAGTATTGAAGCACTGGACATGTTACATGAGTATGATTGGCCAGGTAATATACGAGAACTTAAGAATGTCATAGAACGCTTAGTGGTCTTGACACCTCACCCCAAAATTCAGTTGGCAGATTTACCAAATGACTTACTCCATTTCAAAAGTGACCACCTAAATTCTGAACGTGATGAAATCATTCCACTAAAGAAAGCACTTGAACAAGTTGAACGTGATTTAATTATGAGAGCGATGAGGAAGTACAAGACCACAAGGAAAGCGGCCGAAATTCTTGAAGTGAGTCAATCGACCATCGTACAAAAAATGAAAAAGTGGGAGCAATGATTAAATATCTAATCATTGTTCTTTTTTTGAGTAGAATACTACTCAATTTAAAAGCTTTTTTACAATATTTCGAACATAACCCGAAACAAAGCCCTTACAAACAAGGGAACTAATAAGTTGGCATGGGAATTGCAACGTCTATAGACAAATGCTTGAAAGGAGAATGTCGTTTGTCTATCTCAACGTTCAAAATCGCTAACAAATTAATTACTGGTAAAGGGGCGACTGAAAAACTTACAGAAGAAATTAAGCGCTTACAAGTAAAAAATCCGCTTATCGTCACAGATGAAATTCTAGAAAAAATAGGGATTGTTGATCAAATCACCCCACTATTAAAAGAGATACAGTATGACGTGTACACAGGGGTAAAGCCTGATCCCGAACTCACCATTGTTGAAGAATGTACGGGGTTATTTACCGAAGGAAATCATGATGCATTAATCGCAATTGGCGGAGGAAGTGCGATTGATATCGCAAAAAGCGTTTCAGCATATGCCGGGTATGAAGGTTCATTATCGGATCTTTTTGGGACAGACCTCGTGCCAGAGAAAGGAGCACCGATTATTGCGCTGCCTACTACAGCTGGAACTGGATCGGAAGTAACCAATATTTCCATTCTATCTGACTCGGAGGCGCAGCTGAAGAAAGGGATCGTAAGTGATCACCTCCTCCCAGATGTTGCGATCGTAGCACCCGAAATGACGTTAAGCATGCCAAAATCCGTGACAGCTGCAAGTGGAATCGATGCACTCGTGCACGCGATAGAAGCATATATTTCCGTTCACGCTTCTCCGATTACTGATGCACTTGCGATTCAAGCAATCAAAATGATCTCAGTAAACCTTCCGAAAGCTTATGCAAAAGCCGACAACGTCGAAGCTCGAGAACAGATGGCAACAGCGAGCTTAATGGCGGGCATGGCATTTGGAAATGCAGGTGTAGGAGCTGTTCACGCACTCGCTTATCCTCTAGGTGGTCGGTACCATATTCCGCATGGCGTGAGTAACGCTCTTCTTTTACCTTATGTGATGGAATGGAACAAACTCGCTTGCGTGGAGCGTTTTAGAGACATCGCGACTGCTTTAGGTGAACAAGTAGAACACCTCTCAGATGCTGACGCTGCGACAAGTGCCGTAGAAGCGATGAAGCGCTTATGCACGTCCGTTAACATCCCATCAGGATTGCAATCATTCGATATTCCAGAATCCGCTATTACGGAGATGGCAGAAGACGCGAGCAAGGTGGAACGTTTGCTGAACAATAACCCTCGTCAACTTAGCAAAGATGATATTGAAGAAATCTATCGATCTGCGTATTAATAATACTGAGATAAGGGGGATTTATTATGTGGAAAAACCGAAAAGATGGTGAGGAATCACCGTACATCCCGATGGGGCCGTTTAAATTAAGGCTCCCGTTCATTCATTATAAATTTGAATGGCCTGATTATGTACAAGGCCTTCTGATGTGTGCTGTCGACTTAGCTGCCATCCCATTAATGATCGAACTATTAGGCATGCCGTTTGAAGTTGCGTTAGCTGTCGTTCTATTGAACGGTTTACTTTATTTAACGCATCATCTCCTTGGAGACCCTGTTGTTCCTGGATGGATTACACCTGCCATTCCACTAATCATGGCATATGTATCGACGTTCCCAGAAGGAGCAGAACGGGTTCATGCCCTCGTCGCCTTTCAGCTGACCTTAGGGTTGTTCTCTATACTCCTCGGTTCGACTGGTCTTGCGAGAAAAGTTGTCGCCTTCGTCCCTCCTGCTATCAAATCAGGGATTATATTAGGAGCTGGATTTGCGGCAGTTATTTCTGTATTTGAAGTCGGCGGTCGATTTGAATCGTTCCCGTGGACGATCTCGATCGCTGTAGGTATCGCATTTTATATCATTTTCTCAAAACACTTCAATCGTCTTAAGAACCAGAGCTCTATTTGGGGATTAATCGGTAAGCTCGGAATTTTCCCTATCATCATCCTGGCCGTCATTATTGGACCTCTTTTTGGAGAAGCGCCATGGCCAACGATCGAATGGGGGCTAATCAACCCTGACTTCGGAACACTTTGGAGTGAGTACACAGTCTTTGGACTCGGATTCCCGCCACTCATGTTATTTGTTACGGCAATTCCTACCGTTCTTGCAGCGTATATCGTTCTCTTCGGTGACGTCCTGCAAAGTAAGGCGCTCGTCGAAGAAGCGGAAGATTATCGTAGAGATGAGAAGATCGATTACAACCCGAACCGTGCTCATATGATCTTCGGTGGACGTAACACGATTATGAGTATTTTAGGACCCGATGTAACGATGGCTGGACCATTATGGGCAGCGATGCAAGTTGTTGTCATCGAACGTTTTAAAGAAGGAAAGAAAGCGATGAACTCCATCTTCGGCGGATCAGGATCATTCCGTTGGGGAACGAATACAGGTCTACTCTTACTCCCAATCGTAAGCTTAGTACAACCCATCCTCGGAATCGCACTAGCCTTAACTCTTTTGATTCAAGGTTATGTAAGTGTAAAAGTCGGAATCCTCGAATCACGTAGTAACCGTGACCTTGGAATAGCTGGAATCATTGGAGCGGTCCTTGCTACAAAAGGAGCTGCGTGGGCGTTTGCAGTCGGTATCCTCCTCACATTCTTAATCTATGGAAAGAACTTTTTCAAAGGAGAAAACGACGAAATCTTTACAAAAGACATTAAAACTGACGACGAAAAGAAAATTTCGTAAAACAGTAGGAGGATTATGATGAAACCATACTATATGCGAATTAATAATGAAGAAATAGGCGCAAATCTGCCAACAATCGAGATTACTGATCCTGCTACATCAGACGTTATCGGAACAATTCCTAACGGAGGTAAAACGGAAGCGTCGATGGCAGTGGACGTAGCACATCATGCGTTTCGCCCATGGTCTCAAATTTCTGCTTTTGAAAGAAGTGCCTACCTTTCTAGATGGCATCACCTTATCAATGAACATAAAGAAAATCTCGCCCGGACGATGACACTCGAACAAGGCAAGCCTCTAAAAGAAGCACGAGGGGAAATCGACTATGCGAATGGCTTCATTTCCTGGTATGCAGAAGAAGGGAAACGAGTGAATGGGGAGCAGCTGCCTGCGATCCAACAAAACAAGCGACTATTTGTAAGTAAGCAGCCGGTAGGTGTCGTCGCAGTCATTACACCATGGAATTTCCCGGCTGCGATGATCACTCGAAAAATAGCACCAGCATTAGCGACAGGCTGTACGGTAGTTATCAAACCTGCTGAGCAAACGCCAATTACAGCGTTGAAATTAGCAGAACTTGCTGAGGAAGCTGGTATTCCAAAGGGAGTGATTAACGTCGTCACAGGTGACGCGAAATCGATCGGAGAAGCATGGTTAGAAGACGAGCGTGTGAGAAAACTAACATTCACAGGCTCAACCGAAGTTGGAAAGCTACTCATGAAAGGATCAGCGGAAACGGTTAAGAAAATATCCCTTGAATTAGGAGGCCACGCACCAGCAATTGTGATGGATGACTGTGATCTTGATAAAGCTGTCGACGGGGTCATCGCATCAAAATTTCGAAATTCAGGACAAACATGCGTCTGCACGAACCGAATCTACGTACAAGAATCGATTTCAGGCTTGTTCACCGAACTTCTAGAAGAAAAGGTGAAAGAGCTCAAAACAGGAAACGGTCTTAATGAAGATGTCCAAATTGGCCCGCTAATCGATCAATCTGCTATCGAAAAAGTACAAAGCCACATTGAGGATGCACAATTAAAAGGAGCTTCACTTATTTCCGGTGGTGCAAAAAACGGGTTGTTTTATGAACCTACGATCTTAACTGATGCGACTGACGAGATGCTTTGTATGAAAGATGAAACATTTGGTCCACTAGCTCCAATCGCTACATTCAAAACAGAAGAAGAAGCGATTGAACGAGCGAACAATTCTATCTATGGACTTGCTGCGTACTTATTTACAGAGAATCTAACGAGAGGGATCCGTATTAGCGAACAGCTGGAGTACGGAATTGTTGGGCTCAACGACGGTGCCCCTTCCACTCCTCAAGCTCCATTTGGAGGCTTTAAGCAAAGTGGACTTGGACGTGAAGGTGGACATCATGGAATTGAGGAGTATTTGGAAGTGAAGTATATTTCGATAGGGTTGTAAGAAGATAATCTATTGAAAAAAGGTAACTTTCTTTTTTTAAAAGCACTTAATCAAACGTTTGATTAAGTGCTTTTTTATACTATAGAATATATCTTATTATTTCTAGTTATTTCATTACTAAAAGATTCTTCCCAACATAAGCCCAGTTCTGTGGAAACGAAAAGCGTAATCGCCAATAAGTCGCCCCCAACAAGTTATAAGCTTCCATCTGCTTATACTTCCAAGTGATACTCCGAATGTCCTCGAACCAGACAATATGCTCACTGTTCGGCAATCGATAACGGTAGTGAGGAGCTTGCGCAACCTCATCATAGGTAATAGGAATCCACGAATCAATCGCTCGGTTTTGAGCGATTTGCATTGGAATCATTCCAGCCACTACCTCAGCCTGAATTGGTACTATCCAATCATAGCCGTAAAGACTCATCGCAAGCATGATCTTGCGCCGGTTAATCTGTCCTGTTGCATACATCAACACCTGTTCAACCCACCAAACAGGCGCTATTGGGTCTGGCGGGCCGATCGCATATCCATAGTCAATCGTCATAATTGAAACGATATCTACAATCGCACCAGTGGCCTTGTAATCCAAAAAGCCAACCAATCGATTCGTTGCCATATCGCTGCTTTTCGCATGCGCGTTGAGCTGGAGGACTAGAGTGCCGAGCCCGTTCTTTAATTCTCTTAAGAATGCTGTAAAATCATTTCTTCTCTCAGGAGGAACGAATTCAAAATCGATGCTAACACCTGCATATCCTTTTGCTTTTACTACTCGAACGAGGTTTTGAACCAATACAGTTCTTTTTTCCTTATTTTGAAGAACATCATTTGCTAAACCGGGACTGAACATGTTCCCTTCATAATTACTAATCACCAGCAACGGTTTGATGTTTAATTCTTTCGCCCTTTGTAAAATCAGCGCATCATCTATCCCAATTAATTCCCCGTCTCTTGTGAAGGAATACGTGAATATCGCTAAATAGGTGATTGATGCAGCAATTTTAGTAAGCGTATCAAGGTAAGGAGTACCAGCTAACGCATCAAAGAAGACTAAGGATTGCATCCGGTATTTTTCTAAAGAAGGAATTCGCACGCGTAACCCGATTGGGAGAGCGTTAGGATCAAGAGTTGGGTTAGCAGCGATAATCGCTTGAATGGAAGTGTTGAATTGTTGAGAGAGTTTCCAATACGTATCTCCTGGCTTAATTTGATAATACTGCTCAGGAAGAGATTGGTCAGGGATATATAAGTTCAACCCTGGAACGAGACGATTCGAAACGAGTCCGTTAACTGCTTTTAGTGTTGGTATCGGTACACCATAAGCCGCTGAGATCCGCCATAAATTATCTCCTGCTTTAATCGTATGGATTGCCATTCGATCCCCCCCTTCATTTAAAAGTCTATAATGACAGTCTATTTTGAGCTGGCGCTTTTCATGAAGGCTATCTGTGTCTACCATCTACAAGAACCTAAAAAAAACAGCCTTCCCGTTACTGGGAAAGACTGTTTAGTTTGATATGTACATACATTACCGTTATGCTGCCCGTCTAAAATAGTTACGATCATGCTTTGCTGCGAAAGATTCGTGGTGTGAAAACAAATATATTACGCCTTCGATGAAACCAATGATACCTGGGATATATGTCCAAGAGAATAACAGATAAATAATCCCCCATCCCCATCTTCCTAAATAAAACTTATGAGCTCCGAGAGAACCTAGCAAAATCCCTAAGACACCTGCAGTAATTTTACTTTTCGTGTAGACTGGTACCCCCATACCATTTGAACCACTTGAACTAGCAGCAGAACTGGCTGCTCCGCCACCCCCACCAGCATTCATGAAGACCATTGGGTTAGAATTATTCTTGCTGTCTTCCAACTTCTCAATCTTGCTTTGATTCTCAGTGATCATTTCGCCAATACACGTTTTACAATAATTCTTTCGCTTCACTTCAGTATTACATTCTTGGCATATAAACTTTCCACAACCTACGCACGTACCTACAGATGCCTGATTCTCATGAATATAACAGTTAATCCCCATAGTAATGCCCCCTTAGATTACCAGTACTAACAATTTCTATTATATACTAAATAAAGGAAATATTTGGGGTGAATCTAAGAATAATTCACATCTTTTATCATTCGATGTACCTGTGTATTCGAACCTCTTTCAATTCTTAATGATCAATGAGTTTAGCTATGAAAAAGGTTACTTTTTAATAAAAGTCACTCAAACGCTTTAAAATGTAAACGGATTCATATAGTGTTATCACTAAACGTTAAACGGAAGTTTTAACTAAATGTGAAAACAACACCACTGTTTAATGAGCACTACAGCAAGAGTATTAAGGAGGAACTACTATGCAAGGACCACTATTATTTCTTGTCATTTTATTAGGAGTTGGATTCATCGTTTTTGCAACAGCCAAGCTTAAGCTTCACCCATTTCTATCCCTACTATTCGCAGCTTTTGGGGTCGGCCTCCTATCAGGATTGCCACTTCCAGACGTCATCGAAGCTGTAAATGGTGGTTTCGGCGGGTTGATGGGCTACATCGGAATTGTAATCGTAGCCGGTACCATCATCGGAACGATTCTTGAACGATCAGGTGCCGCACTTAGAATGGCCGAAGTCGTCCTAAGAATCGTTGGAGAGAAGCGCCCTCAACTTGCGATGTCATTGATCGGTGCTATCGTCAGTATCCCCGTCTTCTGTGACTCAGGATACGTTATTTTATCCAGTTTAAAGAAAGCGCTTGCGAAGAAGGCGAAAGTCGCTCTCGCTTCAATGAGTGTTGCTCTAGCTACTGGTTTATATGCAACACACACTCTTGTGCCACCAACTCCAGGTCCAATTGCCGCAGCTGGGAATATTGGGGCGAGTGATTATTTAGGAACGATCATCATGATTGGTATTATTGTGGCCATTCCTACCATTTTAGTTGGGTACTTATGGGCAATTAAAGTAGCTAGTAAAATCGAAATCGAGGGCGAACATGATGACGAGGGACTTAATTATGATGAGATCGTTAAAAGCTTCGGAGAACTCCCATCTACTGTTAAATCATTTGCGCCCATCACGCTACCTATTCTATTAATCGGCAGTGGTTCATTCGTTAGCTTCGCAGGTTGGACTGGAACATTCGCAGACGTCCTACTCTTTCTCGGTTCGCCGGTCGTTGCTCTCCTCGTGGGCGTACTCGTTTCCTTTACATTAATGCCTAACCTTAATGAAGAAACATTAACCGGGTGGGTTGGAGATGGCATTAAAGATGCCGCACCGATTCTATTGATTACTGGTGCAGGGGGAGCATTTGGCTCAGTCATTAAAGCGACTCCAGTTGCAGGATTGATTCAGGGTCTTGCAGACGGTGGACTTTTAAACGGCGCATTCGTCTTAATTATTCCTTTTATCATTGCTGCAGCATTAAAATCTGCCCAAGGCTCTTCTACAGCAGCAATCGTTGTAACGTCAACTCTCATCGCACCATTACTACCAGGAATGGGCATCGATGGCGCAATTCCATTAGCACTCGTAGTTATGGCAGTAGGAGCTGGTGCAATGGTGGTCAGTCATGTGAACGACAGTTACTTCTGGGTTGTGACAGAATTTAGTGGCATGAAAGTCACCGATGCTTATAAAGCACAAACAATGGCGACACTCGTCCAAGGTTTGACGGCTATCGTGTTTACAATGATATTGTGGATTGTATTGGTTTAACATAGTGAGGCAGTTTTCAATCAAAGTTTGATTGAAAACTGTCTCATTCATGTTTTAAGGCCAACCTATACCGTTTCATCTAAAAAATAGTGGGAATATAACAGTTGATGGTTTAAAATAGGGCAAAGCTTCACAAAAAGGTAGTGATAAAGAACATGTTATATATATGGGATGTTGAAAAGATCATTAAAGATACATTGGAAAAGCACCAGTTAGATATTAATTATGAATTCAATAACGATCTGAAATCCCCAATGAGTTACAACGTATCAACAAATACGATCAAGTTTAACTATTTAGAAATAAACGGGTATGTAGCAAAAGTGAATGTTGGCTTAAAAGAAAATGAAGAAAACATCGCACTCATTTTGCTCTATCATGAGATCGGCTATTACTTAGACTTTAAGAAGCACAGACACGACTTGAGAATACTAATGTATGAAGATAAAGAAGTTCAACAAAAGCTACTGAATGAAATTGAAGAAAACGCTTGGGAATTCGGGCGTAAATTAATTCCTGATTTCTTAAAAGAGTCCTATGATAGAGTGCGGGAGCTCGATCAGCAGTTTCAGAACAGTTAAATCAAGACTGTCAGCTCATGTCACATAAAAAGCAGTGGTTAATCAAACGTTTGATTAACCACTGCTTTTTGTTTGTGGCAATACTCTTAATTAACTTTCAGCCTTCACTTAAAATACTAAGGATTATATTTTCTTCTTTCCTCAAATACAGAAAAAACAATGAGACAAATTACCATACTATTAGCTAAGATGTACCTGTCTCAAGATCCTTCCTATATGCTATACTTTTCGAATGTAGCTTTATAACCCAACATAACTACTTCTAAGATTGAACAGAAAAGGAGAAACACATCATGATACTTGCACAAGCTCTTATCCAACAACCCATGGCGATTTTTGCTTATTTAATCGCAATTGTCGGAATTGTATTTATGCTTTCGACAGTTCAATATGCACCGCTGAAAAAGTTCTTCGGCTATTTGCCACCGTTAATTTGGATGTATTTCTTGCCGATGCTCTCTACGACATTCGGCATTATCCCTCAAAGCTCAGACTTATACAGCTTCTTGAGCACATATATGCTCCCAGCAGGTCTATTGCTATTAATGATCAGTACAAATGTACCGGCAACGTTCAAGCTTGGCGGAAAAGCCATTCTCGTATTCTTAGCAGGAACACTTGGAGTCGTGATAGGTGGACCAATTTCATTCTTCCTTTTCCAAGGTATCCTTCCTGATGAAGCATGGCGCGGTGTCGCCGCCCTTGCAGGAAGCTGGATTGGTGGATCTGCTAACATGGGTGCGATGATTGAAGCATTTCAAACTCCGGACGATATCCTTAGCCCGATCATCTTAACAGATACACTCGTTGGAATCGGCTGGATGGGTGTAATGATTTCACTTGCTAGTTACCAGGAACGTTTTAACAAATGGAACAAGGCGGATAACTCCACGATCAAACGTGTTAATGAAGATATCGCAACAGATGTAGAGGAAAATTCCAAGCCACTACAATTGCCACAGCTGTTTGGGATCCTTGCTATTGGTGTGGCTGGGTCTTACTTGATTCGTCTATTTGCAGATCTTTCTTTCATTCCGAAGTCAGATGTGATGAGCACGTCCACATGGACATTCCTTATCATTACAGCCGTTGGTATTCTTCTATCCTTTACGAAGGTTCGTAACCTTGAGTACTACGGTGCTAGTAAATTCGGTTATATGGGAATCTACTTATTCCTAACAGCGATCGGTGCTCAGGCAAACTTGATGGACATCGTTCAAGCTCCTCAGTTTATTCTGATGGGAATGGTATGGCTCTCGATTCACGTACTATTTATCTTTATCGCTGCACGCCTCTTACGTGCACCACTGTTCTTCGTAGCTGTTGGTTCACAAGGAAATATCGGTGGTACGAGCTCAGCACCGATTGTGGCTTCCGTCTTCCAGCCAGCGCTTGCTCCTGTTGGATTGTTAATGGGGATACTCGGTAATGTGGTCGGAACGTATGCCGCACTTCTCTGTGGTCAGCTCGCGCGGATGATTGCAGGAGGTTAATAGAAACAGGGAAGAGTTCTGCGGGTACCCTGCTTAAACTTAAAATAAAACCAGGAGGCTAATCCACACGTGGTTAGTCTCCTGGTTTTTTTAATTATGATCTTTGGAATTTTAATTGTAAGTGAAGCATGAAATTCGTTTTCGCAATGTCCGCATCCTATTAAATGTTATTCTGCAGATAACTCATCTTCTGTCACCCATTTGTGATTCGTTATTTTTTCGCCTCCAGTCGTTGGCTTAAAATCGATCATGTAAACAGTCGTTTGTTCGGCAGATTCTATTACGGCGCTTGCTCCCTCCATGCCTTCCATGTGTGAAGCCTTAATGGTAACTTCCGCTCCTGTATCGAGAGGTTTCTCACCACTTTCTTCAATCTCTTCATGGATAACCCACCTATGGTTTTCTACTCTTTCTCCACCTGTAGTTGGAGTATAAGAAACAACATAGGCGGTCGTCTGGTATGCGCCCTTAATCGTTGCTTCAGCGCCTTTCATACCTTTCATATGATCTGCTTGGATAATCGCTTGGTTTCCAACTTCAAATGCTGGGTTTTCTGCCTTCTCTAAATCATTAGGGACCTTCGAAGAACCCGAATGGTTCATATCATCCATATTACTTTCAGAGTTCGACTCAATATTGGCTTGTGATTCACTATCTTCTTTACTCATGTTCTCATTGCTTCCTGAACATGCAACAAGAATGAATGTAAATACAAGAATTGTAGTTGCTAATAGAATAGACTTATTTTTCATAAAAAAACCTCCTGAATTTTTCTACAACTGTAAGTTTATACAGTAGTTCATTTCTAACATTACCTTCTAAATATGTGGAAATTGTGCAGATTAGTATATTTCACAAATTAAACCCAATTCCCATAAATACCCAAACAATCTATCAATCTACTGAATAAACTAGTAATGCCTTACAAACATAGGAGGTGTTATGATTACTATGAATTATTTACCTGATCAATTTATCATCAGGTTTAAAGCTGGTGTTACACCAAGTACTGCGCTACAGATCATTTCACGAGTTGGTGGTCTTACTGTCATCGATACAATCCCAGTGCTAAATGTGTATGTTGTTTCAGTGGATCCAGCTTTGTTGAATATCAAAATGACAATCATCTCAAACTTTTCCGGTGTGGAGTATGTTGAATATAATGGCATTTTAAATGCTCAGCTCACACCGAACGACCCTCTATTCCCTCAACAGTGGGGGCTTCTAAAGATAAATTCTGTAAGAGCCTGGAACGTGACACGTGGTTCAACACTTGTGAATATTGCAATTCTCGATACCGGTGTTCAAACGAACCATCCTGATTTAGTGGACAAGATTATTTTAAGTCAAAACTTCTCAACATCTGCCACATCGGAAGATTTGAATGGTCACGGAACACACGTAGCTGGAATTGCAGCAGCTACAACCAGAAACGACCTTGGAGTCGCTGGACTTGCGATTAATCCGAAAATCATGAATATAAAAGTATTAGACGATAGTGGAAGCGGATCCTTCAGCGATGTTGCTCAAGGCGTTATCTATGCAGCAGATAACGGAGCAAAGGTAATCAACTTAAGTCTCGGCGGACCTTCAGCAAGTGCCACTCTCCAAAATGCCCTTCAATATGCTAAAAACAACGGTGTGCTTAACGTTGCAGCCGCTGGCAATGACAACTCTAGTAACCTATTCTTCCCTGCTGCCTACGCGCAATGCCTTAGCGTAGCAGCCTTAAACCAGGATGATACAAAGGCTGCTTTCTCAAATTACGGTGCTTCATGGGTCGATGTTGCGGCTCCTGGAGTCAGTATCCTATCTACCCTTCCAACTTATGCAAATAGCCAGGGTGGAACAGACTATGGTTCCTTATCTGGTACCTCGATGGCTACGCCATTCGTCTCTGGACTCGCAGCACTCATGCTCTCTCTAGATCCGAATGCTACCAATGTTCAGAATGCAATCGAGACAACAACTGTGCCGATAAATGGGACAGGTTCTCTCTATCAGAGGGGTAGAATCAATACGTATGCGGCCTTGTTGAACATTTCTCAATAAAAGAAAGATAGGACAGTCGAATGATTCACTAACTAAAGAAAAACAGGGAACCGACGAAGACGGTGCCCTGTTTTCTTTATACGAATTCATCAAACTCAATAATTTAGAAGGAGATTTATTGAAACCCTTTACCAATGAAAGATTAGAAGAATTTGTTGCATCAAGAGCTAATTCATAATATTTTCATTAACTATTTTAAACTCTTTTATCACTTTTAACCTATTTTGTACCCTTCCCCAATCATTAAATAATCTTATGAATAAACTAGTAATGTCTTACAATGATAGGAGGTGTATCTATTACAATGAATTATTTTCCAAATAGATTTATAATTGGATTTATACCCGGCGTTTCAAGGCGACGTGCTCTAGAAATTATTCAACATGTTGGTGGTCTTACTCTTATAGATGAAATACCAGTACTGAACGTCTATACTGTAGCAGTTGATCCCCTTCTCTTGAACATTAAAATGACAATTCTCTCTAACTTTTCCGGAGTTGAGTATACCGAGTATGATGGCATCGTAGACACTCAGTTGACACCGAATGATCCCCTCTTCCCTCAGCAATGGGGCCTTCTGAAAATAAACTCTGTGAGAGGATGGAACGTTACACGTGGATCAATATTTGTGAATATCGCTATTTTAGATACTGGTGTCCAAACAAGTCATCCTGATTTAGTGGACAAGATTGTATTAAGTAAAAACTTCTCAAATTCATCAACATTTGAAGACTTACAAGGTCACGGAACGCACGTAGCAGGAATTGCAGCTGCTACGACGAAAAATGACCTTGGTGTAGCGGGACTGGCCATTAATCCGAGAATCATGAATGTAAAGGTATTAGATGATAACGGAAGCGGAGCCGTTAGTGATGTTTCTCAAGGCGTTGTTTATGCGACAGATACTGGAGCAAAAGTCATCAATATGAGCCTTGGCGGTACTTTATCTAGTAGAACTCTTCAAGATGCAATCCAATATGCGAAAGACAATGGCGTGTTGGTCGTTGCTGCTGCAGGAAATAGCAATTCAAACGACCTATTCTATCCAGCCGCATACCCCCACTGCCTTAGCGTAGCAGCTTTAAACCGAGACGATACGAAAGCGTCGTTTTCTAATTACGGCTCTTCCTGGGTCGACGTCGCCGCTCCTGGAGTCAGTATCCTATCTACTCTTCCAACCTATGAGAATTCAACCGGTCAAACCAACTACGGTATCTTATCAGGCACATCGATGGCTTCACCATTTGTAGCTGGCTTAGCAGCGCTGATGCTCTCTCTTGATGCGAACGTTAACAACGTTCAAAATGCGATTGAGACTACAACTGTTCCGCTAAATGGGACAGGATCCCTTTATGAGAGAGGTCGGATTAATACGTATACTGCTTTGTTGAAAATTAAAGGATAGAATAAGTGGAACGGTTCTTTTAATTTATTTGCTTACAATACCCGACTAAATGAGCGATCAATGTAAATTGGTTAGCTCATTTGGTGTTTTACTAGGGAGACAAAGGGAACAGTTCGCAGGCAGTTTTCTCGCTCCAACAATAACCTAGAAAAAAACGCAACCACGGTTTCATTTGAATACTCTTGTTTACTGGAGAGCAATTATAGTAAAACCAAGTACGACCATAAAACATTCTGTCCAATAGAGTTTTATACTTACTTCTTAATATGGTTTCAATATTTATCCTCCCAATTCAACACCTAAATGTATTGAATATGCTCATTTAACACTTTCTAATTAAATGACATTGCACATGTCACCAATATGGATTTACTAGTCTACACCATCTATACAACGAATGTTTTATAACGCTCAAAAATAAGATAAAAGAATCTAACTCATGATTTATTCATCTCTTTAAGTATTTCAACCATAAAATGCTCCAGCACAAAAAAGTGCTAGAGCATTTTAGTTTAGATTGTATTAATATTGTACAGATGGCACTGAGTCTGGGTTTGCTAATCGAAGTAATTGATAACCAACGCCTGCTTTTCCAGTAAATAATCCCACTGCATCAAAACCCGGAATGTCTCTTAGAGAATAATTCGAATTCTCACTTTTTCGTGCTAGTACTTTTTGTGTAATCCCGTGAGCCATTTTCAAATAATTAGGATCTTTTGTGTTTTGATAAAGGGTTAAGAAAAGTTCCATATCCCCTAGATTACCATGACAAATTCCATCATCCGTTTTAATTCCCTGCTTTAATACATTTTCTGTTGCCACGTTGATTTCTTCATCAAATTTTTCGTCTTTGTAATAGTTCATCATAAGAGCACGGCTTAAACCAATTCCACTACTGCCATGACACCATTGGTGTAAACAAACTTCTTCATCTTTTCTAGCATCCATCCATGCAGAGTGTTGTTCACTATAGTGATGACGATCATGTTCTAGTAAATCAACAGCTGCTTGATAATACTTTTCTTTAGCAAACCGGTCATAAAGCTTGAAAAATACATAGCTTATACCTGCAGACCCGTGAGCCATGCCTCCAATAAGATTTTCTTTTTCTTCATTCAATATCGTTAGTAACTTCTCTCCATACTCATCAGTGATGTTTAGAATTCTTGTATCATTCTCATATTCTACTAACTTGAGCAATGCATCGATAATTCCAGCTACCCCAGACAGATAATCATACTGTTCAACGTCCTCGATTCCGTTTTCTAGCTCTTCTAATAACTCATCAAGCAACTCTATCGAATCGTTGGTACGACTGATTAATTGTATGACTGAAATTTTACCATAATATGAAGAAATTAAATTTGCGAGATCTGGTACACTTTTAATATTTTCACTTACTTTATCAAAAGCCTTTTTATATTTGATTTCTCCAGTTTGCTCATGAAGGTAATAGAAAAATAACGCTACCCCTGAGAGCCCATCATAAAAATCAGCAACTAAAGGTTCTATTGCCCAAGAATCGTTACGTCCCATGGTCACATCAAGCCATGTCATTGTTTTTTCATTTTTGGATAAAATGCTGCTTTCTAGTAAAGAATCACCTATAATTTTAGCTTCTTCAATTAATACCGATGAATCAAGAAGATTTACATCATTCTCTACCCTAAGGTTAGAATATTTTTCTTCTTGGACGATGTCGTAGTCGCCTAAAGCAACTTTAAGCCACGACATTTGAGTTTGAATCTCATCTTCGTTCAAGTTCATGATACGGTCTTTTACTAGTTCATAAGAAGATTTTTCAAAGAAGTTCGAAACCACATTTCCGTCACCATCAACTAGATCTCTAGAACCTGGATAATTAAAGAAGACTGGTATATCACCAAGAAGTAAGTCATTTATTTCGTGACCAATCACTTCCTTAGTTACAAACGGGTAAGACCACATGTTTTCCATTAAATGCTCTCTATGTAATGCATCCCGAGTGTAATCAGGGTGTGTTCCCTCAGTCAGCATATTCACATAACGCTGAGTAGCACGTAAGATCACACGAACGATGTTCGTTTTAAATTGTGTTAGTAGTCCTTGGTTAAAAAGCTCCTCACGATGTTGAACAAAAAACATTGCTGAATTCTTAAACCCTTGGAAGATTTCATTTAAATAAGGTTGAAAAGAAACAGCTTGGCCGTCTAATTTAGGCAAGTTATCTTTATTTGTAAGCATAACATCCGAATAGTCATAAACCATTTCGTCAGTTGAAAAGTTCTTTGGAGAGATGACTTGATATGGTAATTTCTGCTCTTTTCCGTTCAAACCACTTAAATCGATGCCTTCTTTATCAGTTAAATCTCTGTAAAAACGTTGTGGTAAAAGAGACGTGAAGAGCACAGAGTTTACATGAGCATCTTTGGCTTTAATGTTCGCAAAATCCGGAAAATTTAATGGAGGAGATTGCTGAAATAACGTTTCTAAGTCGATAATATATGGGTATTCTCCTTGTGCAATTAGATTTTCGTAGTGAAAATCTCCACCTTTAAGGCAATACATAATCCCTAGGATTTGCCCGAAACGTTCATAAAAATTAGATACTTCTTTTTCTGTTACACACTCTTTCTTCTCAATGTTATATTCCCAACTGTACGTATCACGACAGATAATATTATATATAGGCATATCTAATAACTCATTTTTATTATTTATCCATTGCATGAGATTGTTGTAAGATTGCGCTACAAATAGATTCTTTGGCTTATAAAACACCGTTTGACCAGAATCGAATTCAAAACGAATTACCGTGTGACCTTTTTGATGCGTATCCCCCATACCGGGTTTTAAAGCAATAATCTTTGCATCTCCTATTCCCATCTCATCTTGTAATTCATTATAGTCCGCCTCAAAATGGTTGAGTATTTCTTTAATATTGTTAACAAAGAAAATCGTTCTCGTTGTCACTATACGACAGAGAGTAATATACTCCTCATAAAAAGTAAGTAGCTTATCAGAATCAGCAAATTGCTTTTCTATAAAACTTTCAAAACGTTCTTCTGGAGTTTCACCTGTTAATTCTTCGTTTAACTTGAAGATATGTAATTCTAAAACAGCACTTCGACTCAGGAAAGTTACTAATTCATTCGCAAGGTTTAAAAGTAAATTCCTTAGAATATCTGGCCCAGATTCTAGAAAATCATCCAACCTCATAAATGTAGGTTTTAGTTCTTGGACAGCCCATAATAACAATGGTTTAACAGATCGTGACCAATCCTTACTATCATCTGGTGTTTCTTCTTTTTCCAACAACTCTAATGACTCATTAAATACTTTAAACCACTCACTCTTTTCTACCTTCTCCTGATAATAGGTTTCCATTTCCTGCGGTATCGGTGCGGTAGCAGAGCTAAATTCTTTTTCTGTGTAGCAATCGTAGTTTAATTTCATTTGGAAAGCTTCATCTGTCACTATGTTCTTCTTGTCTCTCCATTTAGTTAAAAGTGCTGCAGTATTATCAAATTGAATTGAATTGTTTTGAATAACGTCATGTCGTTCCTCAATCCATAAAGCATGCATTGCGAACTTGGAATCAAGGTGAAGTCGATGTTTTGTCGTCATTGTTGTAACTCCTTTTTAAATTTATGTATAGATACCTGTCCATCGAAGGACAGGTATCCTAATCAAGAAAATACATACTGAACTGTAGCAAAATCCGTTATTACCAATTCTTTATTGAATATGTAATAGCACACTACACGATCTGTAAGTACGATAGTATATAGAAGTAATTAAGCGTAGGAGTTAAAGCATTTATCAATACATCGCCAACCCCTTGAACCATTTATCTTAAGATAACTTGACTACTGTAAGCTGCAGTTTTTAATTGCTTGGCTGTTGAATGATTCAGTAATGCAGTACGCTTTTCTGGATTTTTCTTGCTTGTATCATTATTTTTCTATTTATGAGTTAGCCTTGCGATTACGAAACGGTTAGCATTTTGCATATGAAATGGTTACTGTGACACCAGCTGTAAACCATCCAACACATACTCCACTGGAAACAGTAGTTGGTGTTGTTTCTGGTTGTACATCCCCTGCGCCTTGAATGGTCATCATGTCTTCAATAGTGAGTTCACTAAATGCTTGACCTGCTGGGTGGTTCATTGATACAGAACGCATTTCTGGATTTTTCCATGCTTGGATCGTCTTTTCCTTACTCATCTTGCATTCCTCCTATAGAGTTATTAGCACTTTGCATAAGAAATTGTTACTGTTACACCTACTGTTAACCAACCAGCACATGGTGCACTAGACAGGGTTGGTGTTGTTTCTGGTTGCACATCACCAGCTCCTTGTACTTTCATCATATCTTCCTCAGTTAGCTCTCCATAAGCTTGACCTGCTGGGTGATCCATTGCATTTGTGCGTAGTTCTGGGTTCTTCCATGCTTGAATCATCAATTCTTTACTCATCACTTGTCGCTCCTTTCTTTTAATTTATCTGAATTGTAAATCATTTTTAGGGGAGCTAAAACATACCTCTTTATGAACGCAGTCATATTGAAGGAGTTCAAGCGAATGAGAAACGTCTAAAATACCGTGCCTAAATAAAGCTTTCTGCTCCTTTTCGTTACTATGATTAGCTCCTTTTACAAGAATCCTTTCAATAGTTTGGACATTCGGTTTCTTTTCGTGCAACTCTCTGTATTCAGCGATGATAAGCCCAGCTGTAGCAGCTACTTTTGGTGAAGCCAAGCTTGATCCTGCACTATAATCATAGCCTTTTGGAATACCAAAATAAGTAGCAAAAGGAGATTGTGGTGCGTTAACAGGGTATGTTGTTAAGATCATCGAGTCGATATCAAACACCTGATTTTCCTTGAAATTAATACCGTAGTCCCCTCCTGGTGCTCCCATATCTACATTTCTACCGAAATTGGAGTAAGATGCTAGAGTAGCTTCCTTTGTAGTGGCAGCAACAGTAAAGACTCCTTTCATCCCTCCTGGCAAATGAATGAGATCTTGATGTTCTTCGTTTTGGTCAAATGGCTTTGTAATGTCATACCCACTTGATCCAGCAGATGCCACAACGAACACCCCTCTTTTCTTTGCATATTTCACAGCCTTTTCATAGGCTTTAATAACGATTCGATCTTCCTTGTTTTTAGGTGATTTATACGTTCCTAAACTTAAATTGATAACATCTACGCCATCATTTGCAGCTTCTATAATTGCATCTATGATCCAAGATGAGTCAGCTGAACCATTATGAAAGACTTTGTAAGGAATCAATCCCAGTCCAGGTCCTACACCCTTTTGTGTCCCGTTTGCTGCAATAGACCCTGCAACCATCGTGCCATGTCCAAGTACATCCTGGGTATCCTGTATGCCAGGCACAAAAGACTTACCAGAGCTTACAATATTTTTTGATAAATCTGGATGGTTAAAATCGATCCCACTATCAATCATTCCAATCGTTACACCATGGTTTCCAGCTTGTAATTCATAAGACTTTCCATCTTGTGTAACTTGATTTACGTCCCATTGAGAATCTCTCAAAAAACTAATTTCGGAATCTATCGCTTTACTAGACGAAAAGGCATTTGGAGTTGCGTCCAGCAACTGAACTTTCTGTTCCTCACCAATGTTTTCAGTATTGAATTGAAATTTATCTACAAAATGCCTTTCAATTATTTTCTTTCTTTCTGAAGAAGAAGCTTTGATCTTCACTAGATTGATTTCTTCTATTTCTTCGATTTGAGCTTCTGAATCAAGACTAGATAGCTCCTTTTTTAAATCAGAAGCCTCTTTCGTATTGGCAGATAGAATTAATATGGCTTGGTTTGAGTCAATTTGTTTCGCCTGAACTGTTTGGTTTACTCCTATGGAAATCCCACCGACTAACAAAAAGAACAAGAGCATCGTCTTAAAAAGATTAGGCATAAATTTTTTCATCTTCTATGTTTCCCTTCTTATTTGCATGATAAAGTTGTGCATAATAGCCAGATTGATTAATTAACGTTGCGTGATTCCCTTCCTCTACAATTTCTCCGTCTCGCAAAACCAAAATTCGATCCGCATTAATGATGGTGCTTAATCGATGTGCGATGATGATACGCGTACAATTCAACTCAGATATGCTCGCATCTATTTTTTCTTCTGAAAGATTGTCGAGCGCGCTTGTCGCTTCATCTAAAACTAGTACAGAAGGCTCATTAATTAGAGCTCTTGCAAGAGCCAATCGTTGACGCTGTCCCCCAGAAAAGTTCACACCTTTTTCTGAAACGGTTGTTTGGAACCCTAAAGGACAAGTCATTATGTCTTGTAAGATATCAGCCCTTTGACAAGTAGAAATCAATGTTTCCTCGTCCAATTCTTGATGCTGCATGGAAATATTATCTACTACAGACTTATTAAAAAGCTTTGTTTCCTGCAATACAGTACCTATTTGATTACGTAGATTGAGGAGGTTATGTTCTTCGATATTTTTCTGATCATAATAAATGCCTCCAGAAGAGGGTTTGTATAATCCCAGAAGAAGCTTTGCAATGGTACTTTTTCCTGATCCAGAATCTCCAACAATCGCTATCTTTTCTCCAGGTTTCACATGAAATGAGATATCTTTTAAGATAGGTTCAGAGAAGCGACTGTATTTAAATGAGACATTTTGAAATGCAACTTCCCCTTTTAATTTTGTTTCTTCTTTCTCAAACGATTGGTTCTCTACTTTACTTTTAATCACATCGTATAGACGTTGGATATACGACTTTAAAGAAATAATCTCGGTGTACCCTAACCCTAACGATGAGATAGGTGCAATAAATGAAAGTGCGAGTGTGCTGAACGCGACTAACGTCCCTAAACTGATCGCATTATCCACGACGAGATACCCGCCACACCACAGTAGAAAAATTGGTAATCCAAATTGGATCGTAGAAGGTAATATATTTAAAGTGGTCGTCCAGATACTTCTTCTCTCTGAACTCTTCAGCTGCAATCGAAAGGATTCTTTCCATTCCTTATAAAAACGATCTTCTAATCCCAACACCTTGATATCAGAAACACCATTAATAGATTCAGCTAATATGTTTTGGACTTTCGTTTGGTTTGTGACATCCTTACTCGTAATACGATGAGTAATGTTTGTACTCAAAATCAAAAGAGCAAACAACAGTATGCCTATTCCAACGACTCCAAGTCCCAAGATGGCAGACATGTTAAACATAAGAATGGCATAAGAAAATAACATGATACCGTCGATTACGAACGTAATCAGTCTAGTTGATAGGATTTGTCTAATATACACGTTTGAATTGGCTCTAAATATTAGTTCACCATTAGATCTGTTCTCAAAAAACTGATAAGGAAGACGATACAGATGGTGCATAAAATGCGACATCATCTGATTATCCATTGCAGTTTGGAGTTTGGCGATGAAAAAACCTCGCGCAAAACTTAACAGTTTATAACCAACCAGGATAAAGAGGATCACAACCCCAAGCGTGTTGAGATTTGTAACATCTTTTGTTACAAGTACATTGTCAGTCACCCATTTGGTTAACAACGGTAAAGATATACCCAATCCCTGCAATAACAATGAAACTAACAAGATGCTTACAAGAAGTCTTGGTTTTTTAAACGCATAGGACAATAAAAACACATATGGATTTAATTTCTTTTTCTTCTCGAATTTTTCAGAAGGCTTAGATAACAGTACGATTTGAGAAAAACGTTCTTCAAATTCCTCTTCTGATAACTTGTAACGTCCTACAGCAGGATCAACGATATAATAGCGACCTTTTTTGTATTTTTCTAACACAACAAAATGCTTTCGTTCCCAAAATAAAATAGCAGGAAGGATTTCATCTTCTTCAAGCTTTTTATAATCGACCTTGAATGCTTTTGTTTCTAACCCTTTTTCTTTCGCTACTTCTGATAAGTGGAAGACCGAAAAGCCACCTTTCGGAACACCATACTCTTCCCGTAAATCAGATAGCGATATATGGTGACCGAAATAGCTGAGCACCATAGCCAAACAGGCTATTCCACATTCGCTATGTTCCATTTGCTCAATGTAAGGGACAGTTTTTCTCATAGCATCCTCCTAGTCAGTACTTTCCATTGGAAAATAGGAAATTTCTATGATCTTTAAATGATAAGAAATAACCCCTATTTCAACTCGAGATTCAATGGACCATTTTCGTTTAATATTAGAAACAATTTCTCCCACACGACGCTGACTAATATGTAAGGTATAAGCAATTTCTTTGTTCGTTAACCCCCTCGAAACCATGGAGGCAATTTCTCTTTCTCGTTTGCTTAGTTTTGTTGCTACCGATGATAAGGCCATTACAATTCTCCTTTTCTAAATGAAATAAATTCCAATGAAAGTAGTGATCAACGCATTAAATATGTCCTAGCTGTGTTTACCTACGTGTAACGAATTGGTTCCCACTCAAATCTTAAGTTTTAGTTCGTAGTGCTTAGTTCTCATCCTAAATCATGTTGTAAAGTTTTGGTATTGAGAAAAAATAGAGGATTTTTCCGTTTTATTCTTGTATTTTTCTTTCTATCATTCAAATTTTCATAAAAAAAACAGCTCTTTCGAATGAAAGAACTGTTTTAAAATATGAGATTCACTTAGAAAAGAAAATCAAATTAAGGTAATTCAATAATAATTGGGTCTGGATAAAGCTCGTCTAAAGCAGGAAGAGGATCTGGATATAATTCATCAAATGGAAAAGGGATCGGCGGAGTCGGATCCGGATACAATTCGTCTGCTGCTGGCTTCACAATAATAGTCGAAGATGAAGTAGCACTCGCTTGAGTATCTTGTGCTCCTCCTAATAATGTTCCCCCAAAAATAGTAGAAGTTATTGCGACAGTATAAATTAATTTTTTCATAATAAAGTACCTCTTTTCATTATTTTGTGATCGAGTTCGAGTGCTTTTCGATAATATTCACTCGATTTCTTATATGAGAATTTTTTTGAATAATAATTCCCAAGTTCAATATAAATCTCGTGCAAGTTTACGACATCATTTTTCTCCTGGAAATGAGATAGTGCCTTGATTAAATAATGTTCATATTCTACCGTTTCGTGTTGTTCTTTTAGCTTCAACGATAAGATTGATAATTTTAATGAGTAGGTAATATCCTCATTAGTCATACACTCTTGCGCTTTATGTAGCTGACTTAGAGCACTCTCAAATTGATCAATGCGATAATACTCCTTTGCTAACAAGTATAATGTCGGAACATTACATTGTTGATCAGCTAATTTCAAGCTTCTCTCGTAATTTGTGATGGCTTCTAAGGAAGAGTCTTCGAGTGAGTAAACATAGCCCAAGTTATGGTAGATTTTGATGAGAAATTTGTCCTTATTGATTAAATGCTTGGATGCTTTTAATGCTTTATGAAAATAAGACTTAGCATCTTCTCTATTTCCTATGCGATTATAATTGATACCAAGAAGAATTAAGCAATCGACGCTTTTTGAATAAGCACTCATATCATTGAATTTCCTTAGAGCTTCTAACGCAGTACTGATCGCTTTTGAATTTTGATTAGTGCGACTATATATAATGGCTAATTGATAAATAAAATTTGGTTCCTCAATATTGAGCTCTTTTCTTAGCTTATCTGCAGCAATGTAGTAGTCAAGTCCCTCAATAAAATGACCCTTGAGGTAATAGTAAAGTCCCTTAAAACTATTGAAATAATATTTTCGATCATCTCTAAGCCGATCTACTGTCTTTTCAACTAGATGGAGGTGTTCAGAAGCAGTTTCTAAATCTTTCTTTAACATGGAATATCTAGCACATAACAAGTTAAACCAAGCTATTATATCTGGTTCGTGAATCCACTTCATTTGAGTATTGAGGGATTCAAAGGCTTTCTCTACCTCATCTATATTTTTCTCAATAATATCGTTATATAGAGACATTAATAATTCATTAACTTCTTCAATCGTCTGGTGATCATCATATTGAATGTTTAATCGCTCGCATAAAGGGATAATGATAGTCTGAGAAGGTTCAATACTATTATGTTCAACTTTACTAAGATAAGAAACGGAACATATACCATGAGCCAAGTCGCTTTGTGTTAACCCCCTTTTTTTCCTATAATAGTGTACTTTTTCTCCCCACATAGCCTAACCACCTTCATTTCTAAGTTGAATAAATCGGTTGTTTTCAGGGATATAACGCCCTTATAAGCATTAAATTTGTTCAAATTGTTTGTAAAACCACTGTTATTATCTCAAAAATTTACAGTTTTTGCAGGTTAAAATAGGAATTTACAGGAAAATATTATTCACTTATTCATGTTCAAAATAAAAAAGCCTGCATTCGAGATGCAGGCTAGGTCGTTATGTTCGATTATTTTCACCTGCTAGTTTCCAGGCGCTTTTCATAGATTTGTAAAGAGGTTGATTGCTGTATAGTAATACGCTACCTTTATAAAAATGTACACAAAAGCTCATTAATATTCCAATGGATGCGATGAGTATTGATAGTGAGAAAATGATTTCAATCAAGGGTATTTCTAAAAAGCTAATACGAATGAACATGAACATTGGAGCGAAAAATGGAATATAAGACCCTATTGTAATCAAGATCGACGATGGAGAGTTTATACCGATTAACGCACCAACTAATGAGAACATTAAGAGATATGAGATTGGCGCCATGAATTGATTGATGTCTTCCACCTTTGAAACTAGTGATCCAACAAAAGCTGCTAAAACACCATAAAACAAATACCCTAAGATTCCTAGTAGGATTGCATAGAGCCAAACACTAATAGATACACTCTGAACTGTTTCAGTAACAACTCCCCTTACTGTATCTGACCCGAAGTATGTAATGATAATAAATCCGATAATACCAAAAACACTTAGCTGGGTTATGCTAATAAATAATACTCCTACTAATTTTCCAAAGAAGTGTGATGTAGCTGAAGAACTAGAGATGATAACTTCCATAATTCTAGAGCCTTTTTCTTTAGCAATCTCTGATGCGATCATCGTTCCATATAACATGACAAACATATACAATACGAATAATAACCCGATCGCAATATTCTCTGCTGCTTTTCGTTCTTTTTCGGATAGCGCTTTATCAGATCCATGAAAAGTATCTGTCTTCAAAGAAACAGGTGTAACGAGTTCCTGAAGTTTTTCATCAGATATGCTTAATGCATCAGAGGTTCGCTGTAACTTCGTCAATTGCAACGCTTTGGCAACAGACTGCATATCTTGTTGGTTGACTGGTTCTTTTGTAACTAATTCATTTCCTCCAACGTCTAACGCAAGATAACCACTTACTGTATCTTCATATAATAAAGTTTCAGCTTCCTTTTTGGATTGAACATCTTTTATCGAAATCCCTTTCAAATTATCTTTTAGAGATTGTTCAACTTCTGGGGTCGCATTAACAAGCGCAAGCGAAGTTAGCGATGTTTCTTCTTTAATTTCTGTAAGTAATCCAGGTAACATTACGCCACCAAACAGAGCCATAATCGTTAAGATCGTAGACCAGAAGAAGGTTTTGGATTTAATTTTACTTTTATAAGTTTGGCCAACCAGCACCCAAAATTTATGCACTAAGTCCACCCACCTTCATTTTAAAAATCTCATTTAAAGTAGGTGTTTCAGCGCTGAAGGTTGGAATAAAACCATCTTTCGTAACATAGTTAAACACCTTCTTTACGTCATGTTCGCTCTTGATATAAACATACGTTTTATCAAACTCCCTTTTTACTGATGTAACAAAGGGCAGTTCTTTTAATTCATTCATCGTATGATTAGAACGTAGAACGATTTTCTTAACACCAAACTGTTCCTTCACTTCTAGAATGTCACCTTGCAGTATTGCTTTCCCATCTTTTAGTAAACAAATATCATCACACATTTCCTCGACATGCTCCATACGATGACTAGAAAAAATAACAGTAGTCCCCATCTCTTTTAATTCCAACACAATTTCTTTTAAAGCTTCTGCATTAACCGGATCGAGGCCGCTGAAAGGTTCATCTAAAATGACAATTTGAGGGTTATGTAGAACTGTGCTTATTAGCTGTAATTTCTGCTGATTTCCTTTCGAAAGCGTTTTTACTTTTTGTTTTGCTTTTTCATCTAACTGTAAACGGGCTAACCAGGAATGAATATGCGGCATAAGCTCTTTTTTCTTTTTACCTCTAAGTTGACCAAAGAAAAGTAGCTGCTCTTCTAATGACATTTCAGGGTAGAGACCACGCTCTTCCGGAAGATATCCTACTGCATTTGAATGAATGTGAGTTGTTTTTCTTCCACCCCAAACCATTTCTCCAGCATCAGGAGTTAATAAGCCCAAAATCATTCGAAAAGTAGTCGTTTTACCTGCTCCGTTCTGCCCAATCATTCCTAGAATGCGATTCTCTTTCACTTGAACATTTAAGTTTTCGACTGCTACAAAATCTCCAAACGTCTTTGAGATGTTACGAAGTTCCAATCCCACATTAACCCATCCCTTTTGCTTAATATTGTTTTTTAAACGTGAAAATAAGTAATGAATGAACGGAAGCCAACAAACCATACATAATCGTTAAAACTTGTATTAGATCTTCAACAGACAACGAGAACACAGCTTCAATAATAACCGTTCCTACAAAGCCTACCGTGACAAGTATGTATGTCCAGATACTTGCTTTCCCAAGTATTTGTTGTCCTCTCTCGTCCTTTCCTTCTGTTGCTACAAAGCTACCAAAATAGAAAACTGCAATAACTAACATAAAGGTTGCAATCGTGCTCAATGTAGATAACATACTATTCCTCCTTATATTGTTCTATAGAAATTAATGTGTCTTTATAAGATACGTTATAACCATTCATAAGAATGAACGTTTTCCTTAAACCCCCCCCATGCTAAGCTTTATACGTTTAGTGGAGAAATAAATTAGGCGAGTATTAACTCGGTAAGCTATCTACAAGCATTGTAATATATTTATTACACATTGTCAAAAATATATTACATAACTTCCTAAAGATGTATGTTTTTCCACAAAAAACCACGTGGTAAGCTTTTCTTGTATCACACATTAAGAGGAGGAATTACAATGCAAAACGAAAAAACAATTTTGGCTTGGAAAAACCCTGAATTGCGTTCTCAATCAACGATCCATCCTGCTGGTCAAGCATTCGGAGAATTGACAAAGGATGAAATGATGAACATTCAAGGGGCTGGAGATGTGCAAACTGAAACATCACCAACTATTACTATTTCTACAAGTTCAGCACCTTGTGTGGGTGGACTTACAGCTGGAATTACAATTTCATACAGCATCAAAAAATGTTAAGGGGGAACCAAAAATGAATAAAACAGATATCATTAGATCATGGAAAAATCCGGAACTTCGTACTCATTCTACTTTTATACATCCAGCAGGACAGGCATTTAATGAACTATCAGAACAAGAGATGATGGACGTACAAGGTGCTGGAGATGTTCAGCCAGAAACCACTCCCACAACTACAATTGCAAGTTCTGGTTTCTGTGCAGTAACTACAGTTGGTGTAGGGGTAACACTTTCTCTAAAATATTGCGGATAACTTGTAAGAAAATGCCTAGTATGACATCATGCTAGGCATTTATTTCATTTCTTCTTCATGTTCATAAGTAAATATTTCTAACATGTTCGTTTCTAAAACTCTCGCTAACTCAAACGCTAATAATAACGAAGGGTTGTAGCGGTTTGCTTCTAATGAAGAGATGGTTTGACGACTGACACCAACTTTCTTGGCAAGATCTCCTTGAGACATTTTGTGTTCAGCCCTTAATACATGAAGTCGATTTTGCAGCGTACCTTTTTTCTTCATATTCATACCTCATTTCTTAACTTACTAATAATGTAATATATTTACGAAATATTGTCAAAAATATATTACAATAAGTAAAAAATAAGTTATATTCCGTATCATATAACGCATCTCTACTAAAAAATCAGTAAGAACGTTACATATGATTCTTATGGTTATTAAAAGCTCCCATCTCAAAATGACGAATACATGGTTAGCTCACCTAGAATATTTAATACAGAATGATATAACATGATTCAACTCCCCTAGAAAATCTGTTGAAACAAAGCTTTTAACCAGACAGAATCAATGTAAAGTTCTCGGTTACTTAAGTGATGTTATTTGCTAACTCTATTGATAACCGATTAACCATTCAGCGATTAAACTTGTTTCCTCTTCACTAATCAAATCACTATGTAGTTCCTCGTTAATAAGGAAGTTATATATACTTTCATATGTCTCACTACTTTTTAGGTTAGTCAAATTAGGACCTACACTACCTTCTAACTGGCCTCCATGGCACGAGGCACACATTCTTTGATATAATTCATTTCCATTATCAGCTTTCACTGACGTCAAATCAGTACTTTTCATTTTTTCATTGAATTGAGATGTCCTATAAATTGTTGAACGGGGAACACTGTACCTAGAGCCTTGAAGCTCACTAACAACATATCCACCGGTTACAAAGTCGTTAAAATATGATCCACCAGATAGCGTAACCCTTAGTTTGTATCGTTTGTCATTTGCCGCCTGTACGTAATTCAGACTTAGTTCCTGATCTGTTTTTATATAACCACTTTCCTTTTTATTATTAATGTAGTTTATTATGTACTCTTCAGTTAATGCCCTGTCATTTATCTCAATGTAACTCACCAAATCCGCAGTAACTTCTTCAACTTTTGGTTCCAAGATAGCTTTCTTCACAATAAATTCTGGAAAACGAATCAATAAGAAACTTAAGAAAAACAAAGTAAAAAATATAGTTAAACAACCTTTAAACAACTTCTTAAACATCGTTTTGTCCACCTTATTTCTGTGTAATTTTTTTACTATAGCAACACTAATATCTGAGTATTCTTTAGAGTATTTAACATATTTCTGTTTTTAGTTAGCGAATTCTTTCATCGTCCCTTAGTTCATATCACAACAACAATATTTAGAGTCCACAAAAAGTCGTGTATTGATTTTCAATACACGATTCAATAAACGAGCACTTACAGATTTGGTTATTTTTAATACATCACCGAAGAAGGCATATGCTCAATAATCACTCTTGTTAGTGTAAATGTCACTTTCGCCCACCCTAGTGTTTATCAGGGTAAAAACACTAGTAATTGATATTTTAATAGAGCTTATAATTTCCATAACCAATAGTTGGTCAAGAGGTTCTCATAAACGAAATGTAGATTAGACACTAATGACAGATCATATCAAAAATCCCTACTATCCACCTCTTTAGTCTTCAAAAGCTTAACCATCTTCAAACCATCAGAAGTATTTCTAACTTCATAACTAGAACTATAGGATTTGTATTTTGCGGAGCCGTTCTCATAGAAAATTTTATATTTTTCGACCGTAGAAATTCTATATTTGTTATCTCCAATAGCTTCTACGGAATCAACTTCAACATTAATAACTTCTTCCGTCATACCCTTTTCGGCTAGGTAATCGATATAGTCAGAAACTTCATTTTGATAATCTGTCGCTGAGGGGTCAATCTGGTTGGAAACGATTGAAAAATCCCCCCAGTTAATCGCTTTTACATATGTTGCTACGTAATTTTGAACGAACCCTATAATCAAATCTGTATTGGCATTACCTGTGTTGGATTCTGGTTGTGTTTTAGTGGATGATTTTAAAGCGCTAGATGAATCAAACAGCTTCTTCTGTTCTTTCACATCCATCCCGAGTGCTTTCAAGTTACCGCTACTTTCATCATAGGAGTTCCACTTAACCACATCCCACTTACCTTTTTCGTACGTTAAGGTATATAAGTTCGAATGTAGTGATTCCGATAATGCAGAAGCATCGCCATTGTAGTCGTAGCTCTCATTCCACTTTTCCAATAGACCCACTTCAAGTTTCCATTCGCCATCGGTTTCTTCTAGATAAAAGGTTTCCCAATCTACTTGTGCATCGGTTACATAGCCAGCGTAGTTTGTGCCGGGGCCTAACAAGCTTTCAAAACTAGAAAAGGTATAGTCAGAAACATTTGTAGCGTTGTCTCTAAGATGTTCGATTTCTCTATTGATAAGGGCCTTCGAATAATTTGTTACATGCTGTTTTAAACTCTGAGCTGCTTTTTCTTTTTGTTCATCTGACAGCGTCACAACGACATTAATATAAGAGTCATCGATCGATACATCTTCACTTTTCACCTTTCCAAAAGGTGTCTCTACTTCAACTTGGGCAGTCATCGATCCATCGAGAATGACAGGACCCACTTCGACTTGTTTTCCATTTGAAATTGAGATGTCAGTGTTTTTTCCATCGATCAATACTGTACCGCTTTCAACATTCGTTTCTACAACAGTCGATTCCACATCAAATGTAAAATCAGAGTAGTTGTTTCGATCAAAATGGTCCACTTTTACCTTCTTAGTCAAGTCAACTAAATCTGAAGATAGGTTTCCTTCTACTTCATAATATCCTGGTAAGAATGTCCCTAGATTCACCAATCCATTTTCTGTAACCTCAGACGACACTTTCTTCCCGTCTACGAGATAGTTTACCTCTTCATAATTAGAATCGATTAAAAGAGGGAATGGCTGTAGCACAAAATCGTAATTATCATATACGAAAAATTTCTTGCCGTTCTGTACTAACCATATTAATTGACCACTATCCTCTGAAGCTTGGGCACTGGGTTGCAGAGACAGACTATTCTGTGAGACAGCTTCTCGTAAACTTGTAATCAAGCTCTCTTTCTCAGAAGGGTTTTCGTTGTAATACGATACTAAACTTTCAGCGTTATTTTCGGTAACTTTGAGAGATTGATCTGGAGAGTCAAGAAGAGTGACTAACCCCTTTACGTTTCCATTATTAAGATACTCTTCAAATTTGGATAGCTGGTTATACTTGTCTGTGTACGAGGCTCCCACTCTAAAAAGAATAAACCCTACTATGATAAAAGCTAGAAGACTACCGAGCATGACCTTCTTCTTTTTTGGCCTAGACGCTTTTCTTGCTTTGTTCTCAGTACTTTTTTCACCGTCTAGTTTTGCTCCACAATGAATGCAAAACGTCTTTGACTGCTCAACTTCTGTACCACAGGATGTACAAAACTTCATGTTCTTTCCCCTTCCAAAGAATTTCATCATTAACAAAAACGCCTACTTAATAACAGAATTACTAAGTAGGCTGAGTAACAATCATGTAAACTACTGATCCATGTCTTTACTAGAATCCGAAGGGAAGCATGCTACCCATTTCGTTGATAATTCTATCCAGTACAGTCATGACTACTATTACAAAGAAAATGAACATCACCACATTCGTAATGATTAATCCGTAATAAACATCTAATCCGCCACTTGACTTCTCTTTTAAGGAAAATAGAAGAGATGTACTAGAGACAGTGAAGAGGCCAAGTCCAATAAAGAAGAATAGCGCACTAAGGAAATTAGCAGAAATGAAAGCGAACAAAACTGCAAGAAATAAGAGAGTAGCTGGAATAACAACAAATACACCAAACCGAGTCATCACATTTGTAAACGACAGATCCACTCTCATTAATTTTGCAACACCAAAATTAACTGCCGTAAACACTGCGAGGAAAATTAGTATATAAAAGAATGGTTGAATTACGGTCGCTCCAAATGGAACTGGAATAGAAGCTGCAGGAAAGAATTCGTTATTAACTTGATTCGTTAAGTTCTTAGTCGTTAAATATGAAAAGAAAGGAAGCAAAAACGCATATAATAGTAGAGAAATGATTCCGTTTAACTTATCGGAATCTGTAACCTTGTGACTAGCAACCATCGGACCTTTAAAGGCTTCTAGTGCAAAAGAGAAAAAGTTCTTGCTGATTTGTTTTCCTTTTTCAAGGTATTCGTTGTTTGCCGTACCAGTAGTGCTAACAGTTGCAGCCGTCATTTGCTGAGTCACTTGTTGTTGATTTAACTGAGCCGCTTCATTCGCGTTGTTTGTATTCAGCTGACCTCCACAACCACCACAAAACTTAGCATTTTCTTCGTATACAGCTCCACAATTTGAACAATTCATCCTGTCACCATTCCTTTATTTTGTTTTTAAAGATCATTTCGATCTGTATCTTTAATATCAATCTTAGTAATTTTAAATCCATCTTCTTCTTTACTTAAATAGTAAGTTTTCTCCCGATCATAATGAATTTGTTCATTAAGGTGGTTGGTAAAAACGAATACCTCGTTTGTAGAAACTGAGAACATATTTTCTCCGAGATTTTCCGTATCCGTTACCGTATTATCAGTAAACTCATATGAATACCCTTTGTCCTGTAAATCACCTATATATTTCTTTAGTTCTTTGTCTGCTGTACTGTTATTAAGTAAAAAAGGAGAGATGATACTATAATCTCGAGAGTTTAACGCCTCTTCGTAAGCTTGACGAAAATTCAAGACATGATCTTCAGCCGTTTCACTATTTTCTACCGCGTCTGCTTTGTCTGGTTCTTCTAAGGTCGAGGCAACAACAGCATCATCATTTACAGCGAATTCAAACTCTAGCGCACCCCAGTTATCATCAAACTGACTCATTTCATCTGTTTTATGAACCTTACCTTCGCTATCTTTCCACTCAGCATGCATCACAACATCTTTATCGTCTGGAAAAGGGCCAAGTGCATCAAACTCAGAGAGTGTTTTCTTTGTGCTTTTTCCGTTGATAAACAATGTAGATTCAGGCACATTCGTATTATAAGAAAGCATGAACCCAGTAAATTCTACAGGTATAGAGATAGGTTCATTCCCTTGTGTTTTTAAATCAACCGTATCCTCATAAGTGAATTCTCCGAAAGAATTACTAGCCGTCCCAATTACATCAAATTTACCTGGATAAGCTTTTCCAAAAGAGATTTCTTCACCGACCTCTTTGGCATTACTGGTTTTCTTGCCTATGGTGATAGTAGTCTGTTCAACATTACTACTTACAACCACATCACTCGGGATTGCATCAAAATCATATGTATAGTAAAACCCAGGAACGAAGGCCTTTTTCTTCACAATAAAAACCTGGTTTCCGTAGTTATCTCTTATGGTCGTATCAAATGCGTAATCAGCATCTTCCATCGCAACAAGCTGAACACGGATATCTTCCCAACCAGATTCTTTTATATACTGTAAATAATGATCTTTATTAATAAGTGCGGATTGATCAAGATTAACCTCTTCAAAGAAAGCTTCCGTCTCTCCCTCGCTGATTGCTCGATCCATTTCCTTTACTTTATTCATAGGGTCAGTAATTGACGTAATGACAAAATGGGCAATAATTAAACAGGCAACCGTGATACCACTTGCGAGTAAACTAATTTTCTTTTTGTGTGAAAGTGGCTTTCTTGGCACCTCCTTCACTTCTACTGACTGTTGAGTATGGTCTTTCTTTTTTCCTTGAGGTGAGCCACACTCTATACAAAACGTATTCTTTTCATTAAGTGCTTTCCCACACTCGATACAAAAATTCAATCCATTTTTCCTCCTTTGCTACTTATTCAACAAACTAATAAAGAGTTTCTCTTTCTCCTTTCACAATCATAGATTCAGAAAATATAACGGAGTCTTTCGAACTACTATTTTCCATATAATTTCCTCTCACTAGTATATCGGTATCAAATAAGGAAGTTTTAGCCTGAAAGTGATAAAATGTATATTCTTCCATAAAATAGTTATCTTATTGTCAGCCTGATTAACAACCATATAATTTAAGAGACGACATATTTAATAAAAATTTATTGAACAAACGTTTGATCAAGGGTTTCTTTTTCGATATTTTTGCCAGTCTTTGTATAAAAGGGATCATATACAGAAAAAAAAGCTTGATCAGGTATGTACCTGATCAAGCTTATATCCATTTGGATTACTTAACTGCCAACGCCATGTATCACGGCACATTTCTTCAATTCCCTTTTCAGCCACCCAACCAAGTTCTTTTTTTGCTTTGGTTGAGTCAGCATAGCATTCTCCAATATCTCCAGGACGACGGGGCGCAATTGAATACTTCACTTTTTTACCAGTAGCTTCTTCAAACGCTTTTACCATTTGAAGTACGCTATAACCGTTTCCGGTACCTAAGTTAAAAGCTTCAACTCCTGTTGTACCAAACAAATATTCAAGAGCTTTTATATGACCATTGGCCAAATCCATCACGTGAATATAATCTCTTACACCTGTGCCATCAACAGTTTCATAATCATCTCCAAACACCTTAAGTTGCTCAAGCTTACCAATAGCAACCTGACTGATATATGGCATTAAGTTGTTGGGGAGACCGGTTGGGTCTTCACCAATTCTGCCGCTTATATGAGCACCAATTGGGTTAAAGTAACGAAGGAGTGCTACGCTCCAACGAGCATCACATTCGTATAGAGTACGAAAAACCTGTTCGATCATAAGCTTAGTTTGACCATAGGGATTTGTTGCACACAAAGGTTCTTCTTCTGTAATAGGGACAGTTTTAGGATTACCATACACTGTTGCCGAGGAACTAAAGACAACTTTTCTAATGTTGTACTTTTCCATTACTTCACATAAAACAAAGGTTCCAGCTACATTATTGTAATAGTAATTTAGTGGCCTTGAAACGGATTCTCCAACCGCTTTTAATCCCGCAAAATGAATAACAGCATTTATATGATGTTCTTCGAATACCTTTTCAAGCGACTTCCGATCTAATAAATCAATTTTATAAAAAGGGATTTCTGTATCGGTTAGTTCGCGAACACGATTTAACGATTCAATATTGCTATTTGAAAGGTTGTCGACAACTACTACCTTATATCCCTGACTAATTAGCTGTACACATGTATGACTTCCTATATACCCTGCACCACCGGTCACCAATATAGCCACTTTATGCCCGCCCCCTTGTTAGCAATAGATATTCCAAAACATCGCACGGTAGAGTAAATCAAACCGTTTATTTAAACCATTTTGCTATCCCTTCTCTTTAACACCCTGTTCTTTCTTCCACTTAATAAAAGAAATCAACTCCTTATAATCGCTCAAATTTCTCCCTTCAATCCCAGCACGTTCTGCTTCTTCAATAAATTTCTCCCAACCAGAATCTTCTTGTTGATTAGTGTTTGTTTCTTCCGTACCAAGGATGTTGTGGATATTTGTATTCAATTCTTTGGCAATACGTGTTACTAAGTTAATGGAGGGATTATGTTTAATGTTTCTCTCAAGACTATTCAAATAAGACTTTGAAACATTTGATCGCTCTGCTAATTCACTTAAACTCAATCCGCTAGCCTTTCGATACTTTCTAAGATTATCTCCAATCATTCCACATCTTCACCTTCCTATTTGATGTCTTCCTCCCATAACACTCAGGTTTTATTTGCTACACTTCGATGTGGCATAACGACAGACTCCGTTTCATTGGGTTTAGAGTCCTTCTTACGTCCCATTCCAATTTTTCCGCAAAAATAGTGTCCTAGCGGAATTTGATTCATGATGTATGTCGCAATGATTGAGAGAACTACGCTGATAAAGGCATAGACAACTACTTGAAGAAGTGGAGGAATAGAGAGTGGCAGTAAGCTTAGACCAATATAAATGAAAGCCATAAATAATGGATGAAACAAATAGATTCCAAAAGAGTATTGGCTTATATAAACAAAGAAATCTGGGACTCTTCGAACACTCATTCCGATATAGTAGATAAAGAAAATCATACTCGTAGTAAAGAAGAGAATGTCGACCTGCTTTGATGATATTTTTCCGAAAACATCATAGTGATAAAGAAAAACACAAAGACTTCCTGTTAGAATTGGTCCAATAAGAACTAGCTTTGAGTGGGTCTTAAGTAATGAGACAAACTCCGAATAATTTCTTCCACAATAATAAGCTAGAGCGAAATAAAACAGCCAACCTAGAAAGGGGATCCAATAGAATTTGTCCCAAATGTATTCACCAATAGGTGTTTGAATTGCTGGAACAAAATTAAAGAAACCTAAATAAGCACTAGTAATGATAAAGGTTATAGGAAGTACGATTTTAGGACTCCACTCTTTTAATCGAGAATGGAAGAAATAATAAAGGAAATAGAATTGAAGAATAATCAATATAAAATATCCATGGTAATCGCCCAGTAAAAGGTGTTTCCACCAGAATTGGAAAAACGCACTAGCAAAGGACATTTCAGAGCTACTTAGAGCAAGTTCCAACCCTTTCGATCCAGCGTAAAACGTTCCAAACAATAGATAAGGGAAAAGGACATATTTCACTCGTTTCCCCCAGAAATAGGTTGGCAGCTGATTGGGATAAGACCGAGCTAGAATAAAGATTGAAATAAAAACAAATGTAGGCGTTGCAAAAGTAAATAATAAATTCAGGGAATTAACAACACTGTTCGTTTCTAAGAACGATCTCGCAAAGGCGTGCAAGAAGACTATGCCTAGACAGGCCAAGCTCCTAAGTAAGAAAACTTCATCGATTGTTTTTCTTTGATCCATTCGTTCACTTCCTTTCTTTAAACTATGAGAAGAAATAGCTCTCAAATTTATACAGTTGTCTTTTCGCAAAAGCTCCATGAATACCTATGAAATTTCCAATTAGCTTAATGTACTCACTTCCAGTTACACCGATACTATACTTATCTGCCCACCACCGCTCTGGGAGATAGTCACTCTCTGTACTGATAAATGTTAATTCAATACCACCGTCATTAAAGGTACGATCATAAATTAGCTTTGTTCTTCTCATGTGGTAATCGGATGAAACAATAAGAGCAGAGGTCATATCCTCACTTTGCATCAATTCTTTTGAATATTTTGCACTGGCTAACGTACTTGTAGACTCATAATCTGTGTACACATTTTCGTAGGTTATCTCATCATTCACCCTCTTAAAATCAGCTGCGGAAAAACCACGAGCATTGGTTAAAACAATTTTATTAGAAAAGCCTTGTTCGATGAGAGTTAACCCCTTATCTACACGACCCTCTCCACCACTTAACACAAAAATGACATCAGCCTGTTTTGCTTGTTGGTCAATAACCAACCAACGACCAGCAAAAAGAAGGAAGAAGAAGGGGATGGCAAAAACTATCAACCAATAAACAGAATTCCTAGTCGACAATTTCTTAGTTTTATTTACAATTGGAGTGGGGCTCATTAGAATCACCCGTATCTTTTTTTGGGATGTATTCACTGTCTAGTAAATATTTAAGAAAGATGAACTTCAATTCATCTACAGTTTTCTCAGCAGTTAGAGTACTTCCTTTATTCCTTTCTATTTCTTTAACATACTGTCTGATTTCTAGAAAAAGTTCTCTGTACTCCGTTCCTCCCCCTTCTTTCAAGAAGGTGCATCCTCAATTACTAAATAATCCATGTATCTTATTCTTCCATCGAATTTCTCCTCTACTAGACTCAGCAAAATAGGAAATGGTAAAACATGAAGAACATTTTTTTTCGTAGACACTTGAAACGTAACCTCCCTCTTTAAATACTCACGGCTTCTGATCCTTTATGTGGAACAGGATGATTCGCAATCGATAAGAGTACCTCTCTTACAACGGACTTGTCCTTAGACCAACACTCATCTACCCTCTCAATTACTTCATTCACATTGACTTCAACTGACTTACCGATATAGATCTTAGGATAGATTTGCTTTTCTCGAACTTCATAATCATTGAGTAATTCCTCGTATAGTTTTTCACCGGGTCTCATCCCTGTGAACTCAATTCCTATATCGTCTGCTGAAAGACCTGATAACCGTATTAAGTTGTGTGCTAAGTCGAGAATTTTAACTGGGTCGCCCATGTCTAGAACAAAGATTTCTCCACCTTTAGCAAGAGCGCCAGCTTGAAGAACCAACTTTGAGGCTTCTGGAATCGTCATAAAGTACCGTTCCATTTCTGGATGGGTTATGGTGACAGGTCCGCCCTTTCGGATTTGTTCTTTGAACAATGGGATGACACTTCCCCGACTACCTAGTACATTTCCAAAACGAACAGCTACAAACCTTGTCTTACTTTTCTTATCAAGATTTTGAACAATCATTTCAGCTATTCGCTTGGTCGCTCCCATTACGCTTGTCGGATTAACAGCCTTATCACTTGAAATCATCACAAACGTCTCGACACCAGCTACATCAGCGGCTTCAGCTACATTACGAGTTCCGTAAACATTATTTTTAATCGCCTCTTCTGGGTTTCGTTCCATTAATGGTACATGTTTATGAGCCGCTGCATGGAATACAGCCTTTGGACGATAATGAACCATGAGTTTTAAAATTTTTTCACGATCCTTAATATCCGCAATTTCCGTGGTGAATCTAGTGTCCGTTCCAAAGTTTGTATTTAGTTCCATCTCAATTGAATAGATACTGTTCTCTCCATGTCCTAACAATATGATTTGAGAGGGCTGGTAACTTGATAGCTGTCTGCATATTTCTGAACCAATTGAACCTCCTGCACCAGTTACTAGAATCACATTTCCTTTTACAAGTTTCTCAATTGAATCTGTATCTAATTGGATTGATGGCCTCCCAAGTAAATCACCAATTTCAACATTTCGAATATCACTAACGGATACTTTGCCTGTTACAAGATCCTCAAACATTGGTATCATTTGAGTGGTGGCGTTTGTTTTGTTGCACTCCTGATAAATCTTGTGCAACTCTTTTTTACTTAATGAAGGGATTGCAATCACAATCGTTTCGATACCTAACTTCTCTACATTCTCAGTCAGAGAATCTGTGCCACCGACTACGGGTAAACACATAATATCAAGATTTTGCTTTCGTTTATCATCATCGATAAAAGCAACAGGCTGGAGTCCGCTTTCCTGGTTATATTTTAACTGCCGTGCAACGAGGGTTCCTGCGCAACCCGCCCCTACAATAAGTGTGGGTTTCATTTGTTTATAACTCTTTAAAGAGTTTCTTTCTTGATAAATTCTCCAAGAAAAACGTGTGCCACTAATTAAAAACAATTGAATCATCCATGTTGAAGCTAATACTCTAAAGAAAATGTCTTGCATGAAAACATACTGACAAAGTGCAGCTACTATGACAGATAAGCTTACAGCTTTGAGAATGATGATTAATTCCCCTATGCTCGCATATTCCCAAGCTCGTTTATACATCTTATAGTAATGTGCAAAGATGTGATGACTGAGTATGAGAGTAATCGAGATAACTAGAAGTGGTATTGTAAACACTTCAGATACAGGAAATAATGAGATGGTACTAATATAAACAGAAGTGAATACAATAACCGAGTCTAGTAACATAGCACTCCATAGCTTATTCTGTAACTTCAATCCTACCAGCCCCTTTACTTCCCTTTTCATTCTTTATAAAGAACGACCAGACATGACTCTTTATCTGAAACTTTCAATCCGGACCATAGGACTTTTTGACTTCTCCTGTAAGTTTTCTTTCAACACTGAAATTACCCTTTTTTGTTCTGCTTCCGTCATGTTCGTACCTGATGGGAGACAAATCCCTGTACGAAATAACTTTTCACTGACGCTCACATCATTTATCGAATGGGAATATAACCGATGGTTCTTAAATAATGGTTGGAGATGGAGTGGTTTCCAAAGCGGTCTTGCTTCAATATTTTCTCTTTCAAGTGCCTTCACGAAATCTTCTGGATACTTGCCCCATAGAGTTGGGTCGATGGTCATAGTGGTCAACCAACGATTATGGTACATCCCTTCCGCTTCTGGCATAAATGAAACTCCTTCAATATTCTTGAATGCTTCTTTATATTTGGTAAATAGCTTACGCTTCTTTTCCACCCTCTCATCGATTACTTGAAGCTGTGGAATCCCCATTCCAGCTAGTATATTACTCATCCGATAGTTGTACCCAACTTGACTATGTTCATAATGGAGGGCTTTATCTTTTGCTTGTGTAGCATAGTACCTTGCTTGATCAATCGCGTCTTGATCATTTGAAACCAGCATCCCTCCACCAGAAGTGGAAATAATTTTATTCCCATTAAACGAATAAACACCGTACTTCCCCATGCTGCCAGTTTTCTTATTTTTGTATAAACCACCCAATGATTCTGCAGCGTCTTCAATAACCGGAACATTGTAATAGTTACATATCGCAAGGATGTCATCCATCTTTGCACTTTGACCATATAGATGAACAACAATAACAGCTTTCGGTAATTTCTTCTCTTTCACAGCTTCTTCAAATGCTTGATGTAATGCAGTTGGCGACATATTCCATGTCTCAGGCTCCGAATCGATAAAGACTGGTGTTCCTCTTTCATACAAGATAGGATTAGCACTCGCTATAAATGTAAAGCTAGAACAAAAGACATGGTCCCCTGGTTCAACACCAATTAAACGCAGAGCAAGGTGGATAGCAGCAGTCCCAGAACTTACTGCAAGGGCCCCCTTTACATTCGTATAGGTTTTGATTTGATTTTCAAACGCATCTACATTTGGTCCAAGGGGTGCAATCCAATTGGATTCGAATGCTTTAGAGATATACACTTGTTCTTTACCGGTCATATGAGGTGGAGATAAGTAGATTCGTTTATGATTTTCTATATTCATAACCTCCCTTGTGATAGTCATATACCCCCCACCTGGTGTAATATGCCCTTCCTCATCCGATGACTTGTGCTTACCTTTTTAAATCCGTCTACAGAAGATTGTTTGCTCAGCAACAAGAGATTACGGTCTTCGTCAATCTCTTTTAGAGCAACAAGCAAATCCGTATCTAGTAAACATTTATCACTAATACGAAAATGTGAGCTATTAATGCGCCCTATCCCATACTCACCTATACTTGTTGCAATGTTGATAACTGAGAAACCATACTTACCATGATGTTCTTTGGCTTGATCAAAGTTAGTAATATGAAAATTTCCGCCTTCTCTTCGCTCTATCAGATTTTGTGGAGAAGTGTACCAGTGAGTTAAGTCAATTTGTTCAAAGCCCATTTTTTCATACCATGCTTTTGCAAATATGTTATCGTCGAACACATCAAGAGCAAGACATATCATTGATCGCCTTTCCAAAGAAGATAATCCGTGATGGTACAATTTGCGCCCAATTCCCAAGCCTCGTGCCTTCTTAGAGGTAGCAATATTGTTCAAAAATAGTTGGTTATCGGTTATCCTCCACTCTGTAAATCCAAGCAAATGATTTTCATAATATGCTCCGAAAAACTTCACATCCACTGAATTAGACATGCTTTTTTTTACAAATTCACTATATTTCGGAGAGCTATATATGGTAAGTGGAAAAACGTTATGTTTAATTCCCGATTCTATCAATCTAGAAATAGAGCCAGCATCCGTCTCAAGAAGTGGTTGAATTTGAAGACTCTTCATCTAAAGAACTCCTTTTTGTCGTATTAAACTTTGAGTTTCCGTTCCATATCAAAGTCCATTAAATGATCTCCTGGTACATCAAGAATACTCTCTCTTCGTAAGACTTTTACTACGGTTACCAACATAATCTTTATGTCTAACCAGGTAGTAGCTTCCTCAACATACTGGACATCAAGTTCAAATCGTTCTTCCCACTTAAGCGTATTTCTACCTGCTATTTGAGCAAGTCCTGTTATACCAGGTCTTACTTCGTGTCGCTTACGTTCTCTTTCTGAGTAATAAGGTAGGTATTTCACTAGCAAAGGTCTTGGACCCACAAGACTCATTTCTCCTTTTATGACGTTGATCAGCTGTGGAATCTCATCTAGACTTAATCTTCTAAGAATCTTCCCAGTACGAGTTAGTCGAACCGAGTCTGGGAGCAAACTGCCTTCCTTATCCCTTTCATCAGACATTGTGCGTAACTTATATACAGTAAAAACCTCATTTTTATAGCCTATTCTTTCTTGTTTGAAAAATATATGTGCCCCCAACTTAATCCTAATTGCAATACAAGCAATTAAGAGGAATGGAGATAACATCAGTAGAGTAAAAGCACTAATACTCAAATCAATTGCACGTTTCAAAACATCACCTCCATTCCATTCTTTATTGAGAACAATCATTTATGGCTAACCTGCATATACGCTTCCATCGTTCGTTCTACCATTTTTCCCATCGAAAATTCTGACTCTACTCTTTCTCTTGCACGCACAACTAACTGGCGGCTTATATCCTCATTTTCAAGTACATGATAAATAATGTCACAAAATTCATCTACACTATACTGTCTTACTAGGAAACCTGTTTCATTATGAATGACTGCTTCTTTTACGCCTCCTACCTCTACTGCGAGGAGGGGAGTGCCTGTAGCCATTGCCTCAAGCATTACCATGGGAAATACTTCTCTTTTTGAAGTTAATAGAAGCAAATCCATCTCCCTTATAAATTTTCCCGGATTAGAAACATTACCTAGTAACGTAATATTCTGTACTCCTAATGATTCGATTTGATTTATGATGGATGCATGTTCAGGTCCATCTCCAGCAATATAGAATTGAAGATGAGGAACATCTTTAAACTCATTCGCAACCTGGACAAAGAGCTTATGATTCTTTTCTTCAGATAACCTAGCCAAAATACCAATTTTGAAGTGAGTGCTTTTTTGTTTTGAGCTAAAATAAAACTTTTCTATGTCAACTCCATTATAAACAGTTGTGACTTTAGATGGTTGAACGCCTTTGTTTATGAGATTCTCTTTCTCAAATTCACTAACAGCAATGACCCGATCAACGTATTTATTGACGATACTAGCAAAAAGGAAAGAGTATTTCTCAAGCGCCGTAATATTGTGCTTTGTATAAATAATGGCAAAAGTTTTTTTTCTTCCGAGCGTTAACTTAACCATAAGAAGATACAATACCATACGTAAGCTATTAGCATGAGCCACCTCGATATCCCGTTTTACTATTAGTCTCCTGATACTTCTCACATTCGTTAAATGGTTGGTTCTGCTCATACAATAAAAATTCTCTTTATGTTTAATTTGAGATTGTAACTCACCTGGACCGGCAGCCGTGTAAACGGTAAAGTCTTGTGCATGTATTTCATTTTCAAGCCGACAAAAGTAATTCTCCGCTCCACCATGAATAAGTTTGTCCGTAAGAATTAAGAGATTCATACCCTGTCCTCCCTTTAGGTAGTATGTAGAACTCCTTTACTCTAGATGAAAGCTTTTTATTAGTATCAGAAAGATAAACGGATGAGATTAAAAATGCAAAGAAACCTCTAGTTAATGAGGTTGAAAAATCAATCCAGTTAGATGGATACCAGCTGTTTCCATATCCCTTTTCATTTCTTGAATTTTACTCTTCTTATCTTTGTGTTTCCTCACCACAACAACTACATCCTCGCAAACTTTTGCTAGCATTTGTATTTCAAGGTAATTCAAATAACTGTGTGATTCGATGATAGCAACATCACTGATTTCAGTGAGCTGCTGTTTTAACCATAAAAGCCTTTCTATTTGCCAGCTTTTAGAATTCATAATAGAAGGTCTTCCGTATGGTAAATAAGATAAATTTTTCACTTTAGTAGGATGGATGAACCTTGTTATATTACTACCCTTATGCAACGCATTAATTAATCCGAACTCTGCTGTTTCATCACTCTTTTCTCGAATATTCGCGTCAACCAACACAGTTCTCATTCCTTGTTCGGCGAACGTAGTAGCCATGTCAAATGAGAGAAAGGAATCATAAAATGAATGGTCAATAGACGTAATTAAAATACACCTTTGACCAACCCTCTTTTTTTGTCGAAGCTCTTCACTAATCATTTTTATTTGATTAATTCTAAGGCGGTAGCGAGCTTGCCCTTTCTTCGTCTTTCCATGGACCACTGTTTTCTGACTAGGCACGAGCTTCCCCTCCTTTATTCTCTCTAAAAACGATATCTTCATTTTTTGTTTTCCCATAAATCATCTGTTTTCTAATTTTGGTAGGTACTATATCTAACTCTCCTAGCACCTTTACACCCATCTGTGATTCAAGTTCTTTAGCGTTAGAGAAAGTATCATCGAACTGTTCCCTGAGAAGTGCCAATCCAATGCCAATTAATAAACCAACTGCAAAGCCGATTACGATATTAACAACTGGCTTATCGACTCGAGATAGTTTCGTTTCCCCTTCACTTTTACTTAGAAGCTCTATTTGGTTTACCTTTAGCAACTCTTCCATTTTTTCAACCGAAGTAGAAGCAATAGCGTGTGCTAATTCCTGAGCCTTTTCTGGATCATTACCCTTCGCAATTACATTAATAATTTGTGAGTTCCGTGTATTTTGAACAGAAACACTTTCTTCAATCTCGCTTTCTTTAAAATTAAAATTTGTTTTAACCGTATTATCAACAATTGGACTTTCGATGAAATCCATAGTTGATGCAAGAAGACGATCGATTTGTTGACCGTTTACTGAGGCACTATCTTCAGCAAACGTCCCAATAAGAATATATTCTGTAGCTTGATAGGTCGGCTTAATCAAAAACAAAGATGCCACTATGGCAATTGATGAAACAACCAGTGTGGTTATGATGATAGAAAGAAACCTTTTTCTCATAACCCTTAAAAACTGCTTTATATCCATTCGCTGCTCCATAATGACCTCCTAATTTAATGTTTTCATTCACCTTTCGTTCTTTTTAGAGAACTCTAACATAAGTATAGTCCCCCTATAGAAGAATGGAAAGGACTACTATCATCTATATATCTTCAAAAACAAGAGTAATACATGCTTTTTCTATTCTTTTCTCAATTTACCGCCGTTTCTCATAAAGAACAAAAAGAATGTTTTTGTTCTTTATAAAACACGAATTTAATCATTAATTCTTTGTTAACGCTACCCCAACCTCTAAAATTAGCTTAACGAGTTTAAATCTTTTATTGACGTTTCAGCATTGTTCCTAACGTTATATCACTGACTCTTAAAAAGGGAAGGATTGTTTTTTATTAACATTCCGAGTGTAAAAGTTCCTTTTTTAATTTCAAAAACTCATATGGCACGATCAGTTTCGATGTGTGAATCTACTGGGGGGGATTTGGTATCTCGATATTCACTTTGGTGAAGATAAGCCGACAAAATAGCTAAGAATAAGAAAAATATATCATTAAAAACGAGTGATAATGAAAGCATTTGTAAAAGATAACCAACAAAGGCCAGAAAAAGATAAGGCTTTGTGCGGTAAAGCTTACTTTCGAATAGTTGATAAAAAACAATTAGGATGAATAATAGATAAAAAAAGAGTCCAAAAACACCAGATTCAGAAAGGATTTCAAGAAAAGTATTGTGGGCTGCAAGACGATCGCCGTAATAAAAATAGTTGTATTCTTCAAAGTTAAAGGACCCTACTCCAGATACCATGTTTGTAGAAAAAAACTCTAAAGCACGCCCCCACAGATCAAACCTCCCACTTCCTTGATCAATCGAAAACTCTTCAACTCGAGACTCTAATAACGCAAACATATCAAAATTTAATTGCACAATGGCTATATAAGCAATCAAACTTAGTGAAATAATGAGCGTTCCTAAGAGTTTTAGCTGGGTGACAAACTTATTCATACTGATATAAAGGAAAAAAAGCAGGACAAGAGCAATCAGGCCTCCCCTTGAAAAAGTAAGTACTGAAGTAGTCAAGCAAAGAATCAAACCGGCCTTATTTTTCAAAGATTTACTATTACATAGATAGTAAGTGAAGAAGAGTGTATTATAAAAAACAAAGAAATTCGGATCCTGTAGAACTCCCATTAACCTTGGTGATTCCCTATCAAGTAAAAGGCCATAAGCTCTATAATCTCCATCTCCAAGACTATCTATCATTCTTAAGCCAAGAATATATAGAAACAAACTAATTAGATTAAATACAATACCTGCATACCCAAGAGCACTTTCAATGACCGATTCTTTCGAATCGCTTATGATTTCTTTAATAATTAAATAACAAAGCAAATACAGCCCTATTCCAACCATCACACGAAAGGAAGAAGTTGAATAAAGTGAAAACGCCCCAGAATACATGTACATAAAATAGAAAAAGAAAAAAAAGATTTCAAATAGTTGAAACTTATGAAAGTAAAATGAAGTTAGATGAAAGAACATAAATAGAAAACAAAAGATCATGTACGGTTTAATAGCAAAACCCACATAAATATAGTACTTTCCCATAGTAACGAATACCATTAACAAAAATATGATAAATGGACTTCTTTCTATGGCTAGAGAGGTTCTATCCATCCTTCACCCTCCTTGAAACTTTACTTTATTACTCGGCTTAACACTATAGACAAATCAATAAGTGTTTCTAACAGAGTTTCTTATAGCAATATCGTACTCTATAAAGAACGCCTTTATAAAAAAAATTTCTACAATAAACTGGTAGCAACTTATAAATTTTATTTTCTATAAAATTTTAATTAATCCTTTTGTATTTTAGAAATGTACTTTCACTTATTACCTTGATTCTAATACATTATTCTGATTACCTTTATTTACGATATATTCATGATTCAAATTTAAATCAATTCGATTGTAGGCTGATTTAGAATTCAATTCAATTAAAGAACTTCCAGGAGCAAGGTGAGCGTCCCACACTATTCCGTCAATACGATTAGAAGATCCAGTTACAACAATAGCTCTTTCTGTAACTTTTGAGATTTGAATTTGTAGATTGCTGAATTGATTTCCAGAGGTTTCATTTTTACCACTAACATCTCCACTTAATTCGATACAGCGAACACAATAGTCTAGCGTAATATTAGTAAAGCGGTTTCCGCTAATCCAAGTAGGTTCTCCAGCTTTTCCATTACTGGCTTCAATATGAATACCATTATAAAATCCATTGATGTTAAGATCTGATATGTTAACAAAGCTGATGTACTCGCCCTTCTTATTAGCAGATAAATAGATAGCAGTCCCTTGATGCTTTTCATTTAGATTAACAATTGTGAGATTATGCACACGCGTGCGTTCAGTAGACCAGTGTTGTGTATGCCCATCCATGTAAACAACTTCTGAAGTGAAAGTAGGAGAAACAACTTCAATAATCCCATTTGTGATAGAAGCATTTCGCTCCAATTCAAGTACGCGAAAGTCACCACTAACTTGAATTTTTGTATTCTGATCAAGTCTGAGTTCAACCTTTTCACGTATGATAAGTCCCTTCTCCAAAACATATGTCTTGTTCCCAGTGAGCCGTACTAAACCTATATCTGATTTAGCACTGAAGTCAATTGCCTTTTGAATAGCTTCTGCGTCGTCCTGTTCACCCTCCTCCCCCGCACCAAATTGTTCAGGTGTTACATACGTCACTTGACCTTTGTCCTCTGAGTACGTAGTTAAAGAAACCGCTTCGCTCTCCTTCTTTGTATATTGACTAAATTCAATTGATAAGAAAACACCGACAAAGAAAAATGAGATGGCGAGGAATACCGTTCTATTTTTCATTGTGCTCTCCCTTCTGGTTCAATTTATCCTTTTAGCAAGATTCATCTCCAAAATCAGGTTTTCCATTTCACCTGATTCAATCTTATGTAAAAACCATTCGGTAGAAGGACTCGAATGGTTTTCTATGAAATTAAGTGATCTCAATCTTGTTTCCAACACCATTATTCTGTATTTTGTTTAACGGAATAGTTTTCAATGCAACAGTATTATAAGAGCTGTTATTCGTTAGAATAACGATTGGTTGATTATGAGTAATAGTCGTAATATCCCATGCAATCCCATGAAACTCGTTATACTGACCAGTTACGGACAATACTCTAACAGTTGATGAAGATGTTTGTATTTGCAAATTATTAAATACATTACCACTACAATCATTTGGGTAAGTTACTCCTGCAAGAAGTCGAATGCAATGCACACAATCATCAATTACAAATTCACTGAAGGTATTTCCATTCACATAACTTATCCCGCTTTGTGGTGTTACTGCCTGAAGAAGAAGAGCCGTACCCAAGCTAACTAGTTTAATATTTTGAAACGTCACAAATGAAATTTCGTGGCCTGGCCCGTTTGAATACAATTTGATACCAGTTCCTTTATGAGTCCCACTCCAGTTCACTATCGTGACATCTTTCACTTTAGTTCTAAACCAGGAATTATAAAATTTATTCTTACCATCAAGATAAATAACCGCTGAGTTGAAAGCTGAATCTGCAATTGCAATATACGCACCTATGAGAGACGCATTTCTCTCAAGCTCAATAACTCTAAAATTACCTGATATGATAAAACGCGCTCCATAGCCAAAGCAGAGGCGAACACCTTCTTTAATGACGATCGGTTGCGTAATGGAATAATCACGATCTAAGAGTTGTACACTTTTAGTGTTGTTTACAGCCGCAAAATCGATTGCCTGTTGGATCATTTCTGCATCATTTTGTGCAGAGAAATCATCTGCAATAATCACGCTATAGTCCTCCTTCACCCGTAATAGATACGCATTAAAGCTGTGCGTTCTATACATAATATGAAGGTGGACAAACATCTGACAGACGTATCGCCTAAGTTACACTTCTATTTGTCAATTATTTACAATAGCATCTATTGTCAGATCTGTTATGATAATTGCTAGACTTTTCTAATATATGGAATTTAGAAAATAGCTTATCTTATTACTACTTATAGTAGTTAAACTGCTTTTCTCCTACTCTTATATACTTTTTCGCCCTTCATAGTTGTGTAGCGCTTCAATAGATAGGATTGAATTGGTTTTTCAATATAAAAAGTTACGAGGGAAGCAAGCAATATTGAGATTAGTATAGGTATTACAATGTAAAGAGGATGCGTCAAATTCCAACTGTCCATATTATTCAAAATAACATAACCAATATTTTGATGAACCAAATATAAACTGTATGAAATTGTTCCCAAAAATACTAATCCTTTATGATTTAGGAAATGCAACTTTCCCAAAACAATGAAATAGAACAAGATGAAGAACGAGAGTACGATCGATCCTAACAAAACACCATTTAATAAGAATTCGTATACTAAACAAAGAATCAGCACACCGTAGTACTTCTTATGATAGTTGGTTCTCAATAGATAAAACATAATACCGGCTATAAACAAATGACAAAAATTTAATATACCCATGAGTTCAATATAGCTTCTCAGATTTTGATATAAAGCATCAGGTATAGTTAGATGAATAAACCCTACTGATAGCCATAGTAATGAGAAAACCTCTATCTTATTCAATAGCTTCCAAAAAAACAAAAGAGCCATAATGAAATAAAATGTAAGTTCTATGGTTAAGCTCCAGTAAGCACCATCTACGTAGGGCACATTTAAAAATCCACTAAGCATACTTAAATTGATGATTGCTTCGTTTAAACCCACTTCTTGACCTGCCAATCCAAATACGGCGACAATTGTAAAAGTCAATAGAACTCCTATAATATAAGCCGGATACAGTCTTATTACTCGTTTAATTCCAAAGTCACTTAACTTCGTACACTTATCTAACGTTAAATAAATAACAAAGCCACTTATGATGAAAAAGAGATTTACACCAAGATAACCATACTTAAATTCGAAATCACCAAACATTTCATTCCGAGGATAGAAATCATTATATCTAGTAGTATAATGATAAAAAACAACTGCCAATGCGGCTAACCCTCGGATCGCATCTAATTCAAAAAATCGTTGTTTGGTATTTGTCATCACCTTTCCCTCCCCCCACACTTTTCTGCGAAGTTTTATTCTTCCTTTTCATGATAATGACTAGAAAGGTAAGTTCTTCACAATAGTAAAAACCCTACGTAATAACGCATTTGAAAATGAGGAGGTTCTATCGTTTTAACAGTACAATCTAAAGTTCCTCTAGTACTCGTCATATAGAAACACTTTCTACGACTGAATATATTTCTTGATAACTCGTTCTTCGATCAAATTTTTCTTCTGCTAATTTTCTTGCATTCATTCCGTAAGTTGCTCTTAAATCGCTGTTATTGTATAGCGATTCAATTAGATCTGCGAGTGCATCGACATCTCCTGGAAAGTAATTGTATCCAATTTCCCTACCAGTAACGATGTCACAGAACTCTTTATTAAGACTACTGTTTACTACCGGTAGCCCCGCTGCTACGTAATCACCGATCTTGTTCGTTATACTTTGTTGCGCCCCCTTTGTAATCGCATTGGCAGCAACGTCTGATTTCACGAGAATAGGAACCATTTCTTCGTAGGGTAAATGCCCCATGAAATGCACGGGAGCATTGAGGTCAGTTGCCAATTGTTCATATTTCGACCTGAAAGGACCATCTCCCATAACCTTAAAGACAATAGAATCAAACCCCTTCTTCTTCAACTTTGCTACTGCTCTTATAACGGTTGGTATGTCATAGCTATAGCTGAATGTTCCAACATACGTAATCCAGAACTCTCCTGGTTTCTTATGAACGTGATCGTCTTTGCAGGCATCAAAGTGACTCAGGTCCGTTCCGATAAAGACTGGTAAAAAATCTTTCGCATGCCGATTCACTTTCTCAACACGATCGATATAACTCTGCGAAACACCGACAACGGAATCCGCAAGTTGATAAATACGATTCGCATAGAGTGTTAATGGAAAAAGCAATGCATCCGTAACAGGATCAGGAAATTTCAACGTGTTCTTAATCGACTCAGGCCATACATCCTGAACATCAATGATAAAAGGGATGTTATTCTTCTTAGCGAACTTTCCTACTTCATAAGCTGCCCCCATCATCGGATAGGCACAGTAAATTACATCTGGTTTCTTATCAAGTTCCTTTAAGAATACGGAGAGCTGCTTGGCAAAATGTCGATGACTCCAAACCCGATCGAACCCTACGTTTTTTGTATAGCCGAGCTCAGGAATAATCTTCACTTCGTAAGGTAGCGATTGTTCCGCAATGAAGTTTACATCTCTGAACTTCTTTTCTTTATGCTTAAAGCTGCTCGTTACAAGTGTGACATGGTGACCGATTTCGCTGAGCTTTTTGGCGATGTAACTAAACCGGTTAAACCCTTTCTCTCCAGGTAGATTAGTAAAAGGCGCAACAAGCAGCACATCTTTTTCTGCTAGATTCATAGCATTCATCCGTCCCCTCATCAGTTGATATCAAGCAAGAGATCTCATTTCAAACGGTATGACTATCTATTCTTTCCACCACTAGTGTCTTTGGTGATATTCAGCTATTTTGTTTTGAACCTTGTCTAAGTGTCGATAAACTGGAAAAAAACCTTGTAAACCGTTAGGAACTGTAGAAGCAAGCTCACGATAGATCGTTTGATTATGCACTTGTTTGCCGATATAAAAGGGCAATGCGCCATTTCTATTAAATCGCTTTTTGAATTTATAGAGACTATCATGATTTCCTTCATATCCACCACCTAAATGCATGGCTTTAAACCCTTTCTTCTTTGCCCATTTAACGGCGTAATCCACAATGAAGTTATTGGTAGCGAAGCGTAAATAATCCTCGTCAGACCCTAATAAATGATAGTGGATATAGTCATCACCCCATATAAAGAGAACAGACATGACGACTTTCCCTTCTTCTGTCAGCACCTCGATCAATTCAACATGACTCTTCAAGAGATCCATGGTATTTTGAAAATATGAGCTAGAGAAATGATAGTAATTCTTTGCTCCTGTCTTCTCCATGGTAGCGTTGTATAGCCTTTGAAACTCTTGCAATTCGTTTCGATTCCCATGTTTGATGCGAAAGTCGTAGCTCTTTGATTTCCGAATTCGGTTTCTATTTTTCGTATCATAATTCGCCCAAATCTCGTCATAATCTCTTGTTAGATCTACAAATATCGTTTCTCGAATGTGGGTTTTCTCAATCCCTGGAATCAGTTCATGATTTTGGTACAAAGGATGAAATCGAATGAATTCTGAAATGATATTCGTGGCTCTACAATAGTCTTTGAACACGAGAGTGAATCGAGACAGCAGTTCACATAATCGCTCTTTATTCTTTACATTAGAAATTGGACCTCCATATCCATAAGGCGTTGTAATGTCATAGAGGTCACCATACTTTTGTGTGACCTTCTTTAGGTAAGAAAGCTTGTTTAAATTCCTTACTAGGTAAGGGTAATAAACAAAATCCTCGCCTTCTTCGTACAAGAAAAGCTGAGCGATTCCATCACCATTCTTCTCATGAATTTCACAATACTCAGGAGTAAAATATACGTCCTTATGATCCAACTGGTTTAAATAGTCGTGCCATACCTTTTTATCATTTAGATTTAGTACCGTGAATCCCATAAAATTCCCCCAAATCAAAGTCATGTACTTTTTCCTTATTTACCATGTAATGACCACCATCAACTAGGTAAGGAAGACTTCAAGAATTATGTAGCAGGTTCTTATTGCACTTCCCCTTCTTTACTCACAGAGTCTTTGCGCGCCAAATCAAGATTAATGAGGTGTTTGCCTGGGTCTTCCTCAACATTCTCTCTCTTCAAAACTTTTATGATTGTTAAGATAGCAATTTTCATATCGTATCGGAATGACAAATTCTCAACATAATGTACATCCAATGCTAGTCGCTCGCCCCATTCAAGTTGATTTCTACCAGTGATTTGAGCTATTCCTGTTATCCCTGGTCGGACCAAGTGTCTCTTTCGTTCTCTCTCTTCATAATAAGGTAAGTATCTAGGCAACAACGGTCTTGGGCCGATAAAACTCATATCTCCCTTTAGCACATTGATTAATTGTGGAAGTTCATCGATGCTCCACTTTCTAAAAATCCGTCCAAAGGAGGTAAGCCTTTCTGAAGAAGGCAACAGCATTCCATTACAATCACACTCATTTGTCATCGTGCGAAACTTATAAATAATAAATGGTTTTTCTTTATAACCGATTCGCTCTTGTCTAAAAAGAATAGGTCTACCTATTTTCATCATGATGAGAATACTCACCACGATAATAAGGATCGAAAGTAATAGAATGAGGATGACGCTAAACAGTACATCACAAAATCGCTTCATGCTCTCTCCCCCATCAAGTTCATTATAAAGAACAGGCGAATATAAAAACTAAAAGCGCATTACCTAATTCCTCCACGTTATGATATTGATTTAAATCAACACTAGAGTCCATCTTCTACACGCTTTGTTCTTCTTACCTTCCCCCGGTTTATAACGCCCTTGTTTGTTAGATAGGTGATAATCGATTGATTTACTTGTTTATCTAACAAAATGTAGCTGACAATGATGACGTATTGAACGAAGGCTGCAAGAATTGGAAGATTACTGAATACTAAACCACCTACTACTAAACTTCCTAACAAGATGATAATGAACGGAAATATTTTTTTCGCTACAAGTGCTCGATTTGGAGAGACGATCCAAAATCCAATTAACGCAATGACCTCAATCAAGATACATGCCCATGCTGCACCGATTATTCCAAAGGTTTGGCTTAACGTCCAATATAGAACGGCTGCACCTAATACAGTAATGAGCTGAACAATCATCCTTTGCGTTTGTCGTGCTCGGGTCGTCAATCCATCGGCGAGGGCTATTGTGATCCCCTGAAGAAATAACACGATTGAAATGAGCTTCAATAAATTTGCAGCACTTCCCCACTCCCCTCTAAATAATAATTGAATAATAGGCTCAGCAAAATAATAGAGAGGAACCGTCATCGCCATACCAACTAACCCCATTGCCTTCATTTGAATCATATTGAGCGATGCATGTTTATCGATAAGGTTACTATTGTAATACCGGAATAGGACTGGATAAAAAGCGCCGGCAACGATAAAAGGAAGCTGGAGTAGCGCCTGCGGAATACGATAAGCTACTGCAAACAGACCAACCTCAGAAAGGGATACTGTCTTTTCTAACAAAATAGGACCCAACTGAGGTAGGATAACAAACAACAAACCTGTTATCGTGAACGATAATAGTTGATCAAACAATCCCCTATGGAATGAACAGCGAATTGGAATCTTCGTAAACCTTAGAACGAGAACGATTCCAAGTAAGCCTGATAACAAATAAGATGTGCCGTACGCTATATAGATTAGAGAGGGATCCCATTTAAAAATCATGCCGATTGTAATTGATAAAACTAGTAATAAAGAGGATGTGATTCGAATCATTCCAGAGTATTGCATTTTTTCAATGAGTTGAAAGTAAGTGGATGAGATACTCTGCATGGAAACACCGATAACAAAAGGAATGATTAGCAAGTAAGACGTTTTGAGTAGCATAGCATCTTCTCTGTGGAGTGAATGAATCAGGATGAATCCTACAATAAACGTCGCTACAAGCAAGATCAACCGCAATTTGATGTAAGAGGACATGACAACAGGAACATTTGCTTCATGCTTAGAACCTTCTCTTAAGACAATTTTACTTAGTCCTGCATCAGTGAAATACGCCATAATCATCGCGAAGGCAAGAGCAACACTGAACAGCCCATAGTTAGATGATTTAAGGTAGGCTGCAAGTACAATAAGGGCACCCGCATTTAGCGCACTTGCAAGAGCTGTACTATAAAGGAGATGTACAATATTCATAACGATTGAATTTCCGTTCGTTTTTTTCATATAACGGCCACCTTATTTACGAATAGGTTCGCCTGACAAAATCCCTCTACACCTTTAATCGGTCAATCTCTTGTTTATTCTTTTGTTCTTTTTAGAGAACTATACTATATAGTATAATAGGGTTTTGGGGGATTGGGAAATTGGGAATTTGTCTAAAAAAGCTTCCTCGCGTGGAGTTTTCTTCCATAACCTTTCCCAAACTCACCAAAGCTCCGTTTTCCATAAAGAATAATTTTTGTTCACTATATAAAACGATATCATTACTCGAATACTACTTTACTAGTGAGTAATAATCTTTGGTTAGTGCAGTAAACTGAGAGACAAGAACATATTCAACCTTTTCAACTTCATTTAAATTAGGAATTCTTAATCTCACATACCTGCTTTAGATAGGCAAATCTCAAACCCCTCTTTCCGACCTATCGCTTTCAAACTCCATTTAATAGTTGATTGGATTCATATCTTCATCAAGACAAATGCTTCTATCAAATCGGATAAATGTCAGATTGTCTCGGTAATCCTCGTTATACTCTAGTTTTTCACCTAGTAGAAGTCTGAAGAGATTCTCACATGAATCTGCGCCACTTTGGATGCTCATTGGCGCACCCCCACCAAATCGTGGATTTATCTCGATGAATTCGATTCCCTTTTCTGTCTTCATAACTTGTACAGTTATGTGCCCAATGGGTTTAAGGATCTTCATTACCTTTGTTACTTCATCTATAATTTCACGATCCTTAATAATTTTCCCTTTCGATATCTCCCCACTTCTTGTAGCAATGCGTAATCGTGGGACCACGGTAATAATGTTACTATCAAAACCTAGAAAGACATCAATCGTGTATTCATCGCCCTCCATATAATCCTGAATGATAGGATCCTCAACAACGTTTAGAGAATTTTCTAATTCACTCATGTTTGTGACTTTGAACGTATCTATGCTAGAACTACCGGATTTGGGTTTGATGAAAAGAGGAAATGCGAAATTACCACTATTAATGTCTTGAACAGAGTACATTCTAGGAATTTGAAAATCATTACTCTCTAGAAAAAGCTGTGTGTTGATCTTATCTCTACAAATCCTAATCACTTCTTTATCCGAAATAAGAACCTTTGCTCCAGTACATTCCTCAATTCTTTCCCTGTTTTCCGCAAGCAAGATTAGATCACTATCGATTGTAGGCACGATTAAAGCAACATTTTCTATTAAACATGTACCTATAATAGCTTCGATATAATTCGGTTCACTAATGCGTGGAAGTTTACACGCTTTATCTGCGAGATAAAGCGCAGCCGCAGTATCAGAACAGTCTGCTGCGACAATCGCACTTTTAATATTTAGTGTCTTAGCAGCTTTTTGAAAACAATTTACGAGTTCGACCCGTCTCCCAGCACTCAGAATTAGAACATTGATTTCGCCCATTTTTATCTCCTTCTTCTGCTTGTATTATATAAAGGCAGATATTCTGGTTAAGATGTAATCAATACAAAATCTAATATTCTAACTATTATAACGCTTTTTGTTGAAAATGTTTAGGGATTGGTACTAGCATAGGTTACTCTGTGCAGTATAATTATTATAAAAATAAATAACAAAGTAACGAACACAAAAACGCAGTCCACTTTCCAATGGTATTAATACAAGGTGACCACTTATAATCTTTGAAAACGAAAGAGTAAAAGTACATACCCAAAAACTTAAAAATAACTGCTACTTGTTTTTTACTTGAGATTTAAACAAACCAATTCACACAAAGAACATTATAGCTCATTCTTCACTTCACGATGTGAATATTCTATAAATCCGTCCAAGATCCTTATTAATAACAAATGAATCTCTTCACTCTAACTCTAATTTTCTTATGAAATAAGTCAATCACTACCCTTATAAACCAACTAATATAATTCGAAAAGTTTTTTTATACTAAAGGAGTTTCTAAGAGAAAGAATTATTCACCCACAAAAAAGCACACTGATAAATCTTCTGAAGATCCATCAGTGTGTGATACAAGGAACTAAATCGATCTTCATATTTTTTGCAGACGATTTAGCTATAAACTTTTCTTTTTAAAATCTTTTAAAACCTATAACCTAAATCAGCTGTAAACAAGTTCTTTATTCACAACTTCCTTAAGATATTTCATCACTTCAGTCTGAAGGTCTTCTCTCCTTAAAGCAAAATCAACTGTTGCTTTTATAAATCCGAATTTATCGCCAACATCATAGCGATACCCATCAAACTCATGAGCGATAACTGCTTGAGATTCATTCAATACCTTAATTGCATCTGTCAATTGGACTTCACCACCAGCGCCTGTAGGTAATGTCTCTAGAATTTTAAATATCTCTGGCGTTAATACGTAGCGACCAAGAATCGCATGTCTAGACGGCGCTTCTTCAATAGATGGCTTTTCAATAAACGTTTCAACAGGGATGACCCTTTCTTCCAACATTCCCTCTTTAGGGGCAATAATACCATACTTAGAAACATTATCCTTAGATACTTGTTGAACTCCTACAACCGAACTATTATACCGATTATAGACATCCATCAATTGACCAATACAAGGTTTTTCAGAGCGAACGATATCGTCTCCTAAAAGTACTGCAAATGGCTCATCACCAATAAAGCTCTTCGCACAACCAATTGCGTGACCAAGCCCTTTTGGTTCTTTTTGACGTATGTAATGAATATTTGCCAGGTTCGAGATTTTATGCACTTCTTCATACATCTTATGCTTTTGCTTCTTAGTAAGCGTTTCTTCTAATTCATATGATTTATCAAAATGATCTTCAATGGCACGTTTTCCACGCCCACTGACAATTATTATGTCTTCAATACCTGCACGCACTGCCTCTTCCACAATATATTGAATGGTAGGCTTGTCTACTATTGGAAGCATTTCTTTTGGTTGAGCTTTAGTTGCTGGTAAGAATCTAGTTCCGAGACCTGCAGCTGGAATAATTGCTTTTCTTACTTTCATAAATATCCTCCCTTTCGATAAATGGAGTTTAAATTTTCAAAAATCATTAATAATAAAGAGCATGTCTTTATACAAAGTATTTAGACATACTCATTTTACTTTTATTTATTTCCTTCGATAGCTAATTCTTTAATAAAGGTTCTAAGAGCTTCACGCCAATTTCTCATTTCAGGAAATTCATTAAGTCTTAAACTCATATGATCAAATACTGAATTAGTCGGTCTTTTTGCTGGTCTCGGAAACTCTTCAGTTCCAACGGGAGTTACTTTCATATCAAAGCCAGCCTCCTCAAAAATCGCTTTTGCAAACTCATACCATGTGCAGTTTCCGGAATTAGAACAATGATAGGTTCCATATTTTTCAGTTCTAATTAATCTAGATATACAATGAGCTAAATCAACTGTATAGGTAGGGCAACCTCGCTGATCGTTTACTACATTAAGTTCCTTTTTGTCTTGGGCCAAGTTCAACATAGTTTTCACAAAGTTTTTCCCATACAAACCGAATACCCAAGAAGTTCTAACAATAAAAAACTTTGAAGTTAAAGCTCTAACAAAATCTTCTCCAGCTAATTTTGATTTACCATACACTCCCAATGGAGAGGTTGGTGAGAACTCATTATATTCCCCATTACTTTCCCCATTAAATACATAATCCGTACTTATATATACTAATTTTGCGCTATACTTCTCTGAAATAGAAGCTATATTACGCGTCCCAATAGCATTGACCTTATATGCTTCATCTGCATCCGTTTCTGCTTTATCAACATTAGTGTAAGCCGCACAATGAATAACTATAGAAGGTTTAATTTCTTCAAAAACTTTGGAAACATTATCGAGCTTAGTAATATCTAGTTGCTCTCTACTATAACCATATACTTCATATCCATTTTTAGAAAATAGGATTTCAACATCTTTACCTAGTTGACCGTTACTTCCAGTTACTAAAATAACTTCAGACATTCACTTTTTCTCCGTATTGGTTAGAATAGTAATTTTTATATTCTCCGGACTTGATATTCTTCCACCATTCTTGGTTGTCAATGTACCATTGAATAGTCTCTTCAATGCCAGTATCAAAAGTATATTCTGGTTGCCACCCCAACTCATTTGTTAATTTCGTAGGGTCAATTGCATAACGACGATCGTGTCCAAGTCGATCATCTACATATTTAATTAACTCAGGTGCAACACCTAGTTTTTCTACTATTAGATGAACAATTTCATTATTAGTTCTTTCATTGTGCCCACCAACGTTATAAACCTCTCCTGAATTTCCTTTATGAATAACTAAATCAATTGCTGCACAATGATCTTTAACATGTAACCAATCTCGAACATTTTTACCGTCTCCATAGATTGGAAGTTCTCTACCTTCTAAAGCATTCGATATCATTAAAGGTATTAGTTTTTCTGGAAAGTGGTAGGGACCGTAATTGTTTGAACAACGAGTAATGTTAACATTCAGGCCAAACGTCTCATGATATGATTGCACTAGCATATCTGCTCCAGCTTTACTTGCTGAATAAGGGCTATTTGGATTAAGTGGTGTATCCTCAGTAAAGTAGCCAATTTCACCTAACGATCCGTATACTTCATCTGTTGATACCTGAACATATTTTTGAATATTATTATCTTTTGCTACATCCAACAATGCTTGGGTGCCAAGAACATTCGTTTGGCTAAATATAGCAGGGTCTGTGATGCTACGGTCTACATGAGACTCAGCTGCAAAATTGACAATTATATCAATTGAATTGGATTTCACAACGTGATCAACAAGTTCTTTATTGCCAATATCCCCTTTAATAAACGAATAATTAAGCTTATTTTCAAGGTCAGTTAAATTCTCTAAATTTCCAGCGTATGTAAGTAGATCATAATTAACAACATTATTAGTAGGGTATTTTTCAACCATGTAACGTACAAAGTTGCTACCAATAAACCCTGCTCCACCTGTGATTAATAAATTCATAACTAAACTCTCCCTAACTTAAAGTCTATTTCTGCATTACTTAAAGTTGAATGTTTTTCATCTTTACTAGATAGAATAGGTTGACTGACAGGCCAATCAATTCCAATCTCAGGATCATTCCAGATAATACCTCTATCATGATTTGGTGAGTAGTACTCATCTACTTTATAAAGGACATTAGTATTTGGAGTTATTGTACAAAACCCGTGTGCAAATCCTTTAGGTACAAGTAATTGACGTTTATTAGACTCGCTCAAAATCACACCTACCCACTGACCAAAAGTAGATGATCCTTTACGAATGTCAACGGCAACATCATAAATTGCTCCAGTTGCCACACGAATCAATTTTGATTGCGCCTTTTCTTCTAGTTGATAATGTAATCCTCTAAGAACACCTGGTTCGACCGATAAAGAGTGATTATCTTGAATAAAATCAATATTGATTCCTGCTTCTTTAAAGGCTTTCTCATTATAACTTTCCATAAAGAATCCTCTATTATCACCAAAACTAGAAGGTTCTACTATCACTACTCCATCTAAAGCCGTTTCTATTAATTTCAATCTAATGCACCTACCAAATCTATGTCTTTTTGGTCGACCTTATTAGCTACTTCAATAAGATACTTTCCGTATTCATTCTTTTTTAGAGGTTCAGCTAGCTTAAGTAATTGAATCTTATCTATATAATTTTTACGGTATGAAATTTCTTCTAGGCAAGCGACTTTTAAACTTTGCCTTTTTTCAATAGTTTCAATAAAAGTCGACGCTTCTAATAATGATTCATGTGTACCTGTATCTAGCCAAGCGAATCCTCGACCAAGTAATTCAACGTGTAGATCACCTAATTCAAGATAAGCTTCATTGATAGAAGTGATTTCTAATTCACCACGTTCAGATGGTTCTATTGTTTTGGCAATATCAACAACGCGATTATCGTAGAAGTATAAACCCGTAACAGCATAATTAGATTTTGGTTCCAAAGGCTTTTCTTCAATAGAAGTAGCTTTCCCATTTTCATCAAAACCAACTACTCCAAATCTTTCTGGATCTTTGACATTATAGCCAAACACCGTTGCTCCTCTTTTACGATTAGCAGCATTCTCTAATAAACTCGTAAATCCATGACCATAAAAGATATTATCTCCTAAAATTAGTGCGACATCGTCATCACCAATAAAATCTTCACCTATAATAAACGCTTGAGCAAGACCGTCTGGGGATTCTTGAACAGCATAGCTAATATCTATACCAAACTCCTCACCAGTGCCAAGTAGCTGTTCAAACCTAGGTGTATCCTCTGGAGTCGAGATAATTAATACCTCTTTAATTCCAGATAACATTAAAACTGACAATGGATAATAAATCATTGGTTTATCATAGATTGGTAATAGTTGTTTTGAAACGGATCTAGTCAATGGGTACAGCCTTGTTCCGCTTCCACCCGCTAAGATAATTCCTTTCATAAAAAACTCCTCCTTTTTAATTTAAATAAAGTCAAAAAATATATTGGTAATGAAATGACAAAAAATATCAATGAGCCCCAAACATAGCTGTCAATTAATAAAGTTATTGATATATATACTAAGCTATATATTAAGAATACAGATATAATTATTTTATTATTTTTAAATGATTTATTTATTGCTAGTTCATTTAATAGATACCAAATAAACCTTGAACAAAGTATTACTATTGATATTGAAATCATTGAGGCAGAAATTCTCAACCCAATAATTGATAAGAAGCAAATAATACACAGCACTATTATTTCAATTTTAATAAATTGTTTTTGCATATAATAAATTTTAAATGTGTTATTCTGAATAACCCTAATAATTAGAGAAAATAAAGATCCAACAAAATAAATGATTAAAATTGACTTACTTGAAGAATACTCTGGAAAAACTCTCTCTATTATGTAATATAGAAGAAAAGTAAATTGAAGAATAACTATCCATATTACAAAGATCGCTTTTTTTATTATTAAATTCACCTTTCTGAGTTCTCCCTTATAATGTGTGGATAGATAAGGGAAAAAAACTTGTGATAAAGACTCAGAAACTTGGTTGACCAACATTATAATAGCAAGCGCAAATGAGTATATTGCAAACTCTTTAATACTGAAATAGACATTTATTATCACACTATCTATAAAGAATAAGATTATTATTAGTGAATTACTAAATAGTAATTTATAGCCTACCTTAATATTTGAGATATTCGTACTTTTAAACTCTGAAAAAGATAGATGGATTTTCGTAATTACTATCATAATTAACAAAACGATAAATGCAGATAAAGTATGAATGGTTATTGCACTCATATAACTAATCTCATCATAGTATATGAAAATAACAATAATACAAATGAATATTATTTTCTCTAAGATTTTCACTATGTTTAGTAGTCTAAAATCTTTTAAAACTACAAAATAATTCTCTATTAAGCTCCTAATATTTATAATTACAGAAAAAATGATAATTAATATTATTAAATAAAGATAATTGTCGCTAATGTTAAATAGAAATGAAGCTCCTATAATTAATATTCCCACTATAATTTGTTGAATAACCAGAAAGGGGAGAGTGCGCGACGCGTTTATTAAAGCTGAATCTGTTTTTGCTACATTATTTAATAAGTATCCATCAACGATACCAAAATGTAGAACCCCAGCATACCCGGCATACAATATAAATGTACGCCACATCCCGAATTCCTCTATACTTAACACCTTAGGACCTGCAAAAGTAATCAATGCTCCACTAAGCAAAACAACAAAAGTGCCAATAATATTCCAAACACTATTTTTAAATATTTTGATCACAACTTCCTAAACTCGATCCATTACTACCCTTTAATCTATTGAGTAACTCGTAAAAAAATACTATTACTAGTCCCAGGAAAAAGGGTTTGAAATAAGCAGATATTGAATTAACAAAGACACTAAATAAAATAAAATAGAATATGATTACGAGGATATACATTTGAAATAACTTTGATATGCTATTTTTATAAACAATATTTATGAATAATTTATTACTGATGTATCCCATCAATAAATGTATAATAAACAACCCAGTATATCCAAAATCTGAGATTATTGAATCCCATGCAGTAGCAGTATTAAGATTTATCTCTCCGCCCCAAAGGTTATATAATAAGGAGCTTTGTTGAACGATTAATTGTCCAGAAAAACTGGTAGATTCGGTGTCCATTATTCCTAATCTATTAAGCATAGAATAGATTGGCTCAAATGTAACCGCTCCAAATGTAGCACTATTGTATTTAACTCCTGAATCAATATAAGACTGTAAGTTCGCAAGACTAGATGTTAGATATACATAGTTGGAAACGATTGTAGTTGTAAGATAATTTTCAGGTAATTGGAATGCAGTTAAATTACTAGTTAATTCAAAGGTCTTTTTCATACCATCATCACGTATATAAGCAATGTAATTAAAAATATTTAACCCTATTATTGCTAATAATATTTTCTTCCAATTCAATTTAAAAAGTATTAATTTGTTATATAGTGCCAAATTGCTTATTAGTTTAGAGAGAATAAAAAAACCAAATGCTAACAATATTGGAGTTCTTGCAAAATAATAGGTGCTAAAGATAAATGCACTTAATAAAGGCAAATAACCAATTATCTTCATTTTAATACCATTATTCATTGAACTAAGAGTTCCTGATATAAAAGCAAGACCAACACACATATAAGACAAACTTTCTAAGACCGAAATCACTAACGTATTTCCATAAATACTACGCTTAAAGAACTCTATTCTTATTAATTCAGAGTTTTGAAAATAAGTAATAACATTTCCATTAGCAAACTCATAGACATTTAATATTCCGTATAACACTATTATCAAGAAGTTAATTATACTAAGTACGTAAAAAAAGGGCCTACCCATTAATTTGCGCTTGTCTTTGTTAGGCATTTTATTATTTTTCTTAAGTGGTTTATAAGATAAAATAGTTCCTAAAAGAAACAAAAACCAAGTTATTATAAATGAAAGTGTGTATTGAGTCGAATACATATTGTAATTTATTAATTTCAAACCATATAATCCTGTGCTTCCTCCCCAACAAAGTGTAAATATAGATAAAGGAGAAAAATATGTATTGTAAATTTTTTTACTTACTAATAAGGACACTATGATAAATGATAAGCCTAATAACGTTAGCATAATTTACCTCTTTTATTAACAGACTTTATACTTTCTTGATATTATGATCTCTTTTAAATATGTATCTATACTGATTGATACAAAATGAAAGTAATATACCAAGCCCGCTAATAGCTTTCAAAAGTTTAACCGCAATTTTAGAATGATGTTTTGAAAAATACTGAATCATACTTTTATTAAAGATCTTTTGTCTGTTTAAAGTAAGAAGTTTATTGAAGCTTTGACCCTGGTAATGTATCATTTCTGAAAAAGGATAAAAATGAATATCCCAACCTTTTTCCTTTATTCTCTTACAAAGATCAACTTCTTCAAACCAAATCCAAAAATTTTCATCAAACCCATTAAGCTCACTTATTACTTCTCGCCTAATTAGCATGCAAGCTCCCATTATTTGATCAACATTTTTTACTTGTTTATAATCAAAATCATCCATTAAATATTCTTTATAATGCTTAAAATTCGGAAATACATGGTGTAACTTTAAGGTGATAAAAGAATATGATAATACTGTAGGAAACTTTCTACAAGATGCTTGAGTACTATAATCTGTATTAAGTAGTTTGCAGCCTATTGCTGCAACATTCTTATTTTTACTATCATTAATATATTCAACCATTTTATATAAAGTTTGCTCGAATAGTATTGTGTCTGGATTAAGTAAGAATACAAAATTTGAATCTGAATTTCGTATAGCATGATTGTTTGCTTTAGCAAATCCCAAATTCTTTTTAGGGTTATAAAGAATGACATCTGGGTACTGCTCTAACACAGCTCCTACACTTCCATCTTCAGAATTATTATCCACCACATGTACATCGAAATCTACAGAACCACAAGTTTTGTAAATGGAATCCAGACATTGTATTAGCAAATCTTTTGTATTCCAATTAACTATGATTATAGATACATTTACTTTCAAAAATTTCACCTCATAAAAAGTATTATCTTATTTAACAAAATACACAGTTGAAGTTCGCTCGTTTTTAGTCGCATTTATAATTCGCCTTTTATGTAACATTTTAGGTAATAATCTAAATGCTTCGACTAGACCTTTTAACGACTTGTACTCTAACAATAAATAATAGATCAACCTTTTAAATTCTCTGGTAAGGATTAACAATCCATGTTTTCTAATATGGGATTTATCCAAATTTTTTACTAACATGCAATAGTGGTTCCTCAATGAAATTAACTTTATGAAATCAGATTGTTTTTTTCTATTATCGATAATATCTTTGATTTTGTTATTGCCTGTCCCACTTATTGCACGCCCATGATGTGCAATTGCTTCTGGAACAAACACTAACTCCCATCCATAAGACCTGATCCTCCAACTTAGATCAATATCTTCTTTATAAGCAAGAAAATCTTCGTCAAAATATTCATTCTCAATTCGTACATCATTTAGAGTTTTCTTTCTGTAAATTGGAGCAGCACCAGAGATTCCAAAAACATTTTTTTTAGAGTCAAATTTATTAAGTTCTTTGGAATTCTGCCCTCTGTCATAAGTATTTAGATTTCTATGAGCCTCTATGCCAGTTGTGTCAATAACACTCAGTGACTGCATTTCATTAAAGTCATATTTAATCAACTTACCTGTAGCACCACCTAAAAGTGGGTTCGATTCCAACTCATTAATAATGTTTAAAGAATAATTTTCATCAAGTATGACATCTGGGTTAATAATAGACACATACATACCCCGACTCATATTTATCCCTTGATTTGCTGCTCCACTATATCCAGTATTCTTGTTATTTAATACGATTTTCACTTGTTTAGGAAGATCTTTTATTATTTCTTTTGTATTATCTGTAGAATTATTATCAATTAATATTATTTCCACATTAAGTCCATTCTGATTAATGAGGCTAGGAATACAAGACTCTAAAAAATGTGCACTATTCCAATTAATTATTACAAAACTAATATGTATTTCTCCCATAAAATTCACCCTGTTTCTTATTTCATATATGCTGAAAATTTGCGCACTAACCTAGGGGACAGAAATTCACTTTTTTTTCCGATCTTGTATCCGATAAACTTAACAAGTACTTCAATTAATGCTTTGGGAATGACTAGAACATATTTCTTAGCAATTAAGAACTTCAATTGTTCTATAATCATTCTTAAACCTTCTTTTTCATTTGATGCATATTCTAATAAATAATCTGTTTCTTCAAACGCCATACCTATATCAAAATACCTCTTAAATTGTTGCTTATAAGTATAATTATGTGAATGGTAGACTTTGGCCTCGTTACTATAACAAACGTTATACCCACTTAAAATAACTTTAGAAGCCATTATCATGTCTTCATTTAGAATGATTTTCTCTGGAAAACCTTCAAATTGTTCAAAACAAGTTCTTTTATACATACTGCATACATTTGAGTTAAAAAAAGTCTTAATTCCAATTTCTCTGATACTTTCTTTGTTTTTATATATTTTTTTATCCGGATAATTAAACCCTCTTGCAAATACCTCTAATATTCCTGCATCTTCTTTTGGTATCTGTCTTGCGTAGGAAATGAGGGTTTTCTCATCCAACTCTTTATATAAATTACATATAAGAAAAGCATCATAAGGGATTGCATCTTGTGTCATATATAATAGGTAATCTCCATTAGCTAATCCAGCTAGCATATTTCTAGTGCCACCGTGGTCAAAATTATTATTTTTTATAACCTCAATAATAACTTCTGGATACATTTCCTTTATAATAGATAGAGTTTTATCAGTAGATGAAGAATCCACAACAATAATTTCTAAGCTTTGAAAATGTGATAATTTTTGAGAATACAACTTATCTAGTAGTCTCACAATATATTTTTCGGCATTATAAGTTGGTATTAATACTGAAATTAGTGTTTCCCTCAATTAGTATGCTCCCTTTCTCAATAAGACCATAGAAATTGTCTTAACCATTATTTTAAGATCAAATACGAGGGATTGGTTATGTACATAATAAAGCTCTAAGTCGACTCTCTCAGGGTACATCACTTCACTTCTTCCACTTACTTGCCAATATCCTGTTACTCCAGGCTTAACTGATAAAAATTCAGTTGTTTGACTCTTGTACTCTATTAATTCTTGCTTAACGACTGGACGTGGACCAACCAAACTCATACTTCCAAGAAGGACATTTATTAACTGTGGCAATTCATCTAGACTAGTAGACCTTAGAAACCTACCCAATTTTGTAACTCTGGGGTCTTCATGTTGTTCTAACTTGTAATTATTTGCAATATATTTCTTATATAACTCATCATCGCTTTTCAGTTTTTCTTCAGCATTTACTATCATAGAACGAAATTTATATATATAAAACTCCTTTTTGTTCTTACCTATCCTTTTTTGTTTAAAGAAAACTGGCCCCTTATTATCACCAAATAAATATAAAGAACTAATAATAAGGAATACTGGTAGTATTAATATCAAACCCGAAAGTGCACCAACAATATCTATTAATCTTTTAGTTATTAAATATATTTTTTTAGAAGCCACATTTTCTCTTAGCAATATTCTTGAATCAGCTTTTGGTGATTCCATCGCAACTTCCCCTCTCGTAGTCTTTTCTCTTAATTAACTTTGTGAATAATAATAATAGCTACCTTCGGTCATCTTCTTTCTGTTCAAAATTACTCCAAGCAGCTTACTATTAACACTTGCAAGTCTATCCTTCGCCTTCACTGCAGCTTCCTTATCAGTTGTCCCACTACTAACTACTAAAACCGAACCCTTGACTTTATTCGCAACAATCTGTGCATCGGCCACTGCAAGAACTGGCGGGCAGTCGAATAGTATAACATCATAGTGTCGAAGTGCTTCATCAATAAGAATATCCATCCCTTTTGAACCAAGAAGCTCTGATGGATTGGGTGGAACAGGACCACTTGTTAAAACGTTAAGATTAGGGACTTCTGTCTCCTGTATAACGTCGACTAAATCAGCCTGACGAGTGAGGATATTTGTAATCCCTCTTGTATTCATTGTTCTGAATGTGTAATGAACAGTTGGCTTACGCAAATCAGCGTCCACAATTAAGACGCTTTTTCCTTGTTGAGCAAGAACTACCCCCAAGTTAGCAATCGTTGTTGATTTCCCTTCCATCGGTCCTGAAGAAGTAACCATGATCGTTCGAACCTCTTCTTCTACAGAAGCGAACTGGATGTTTGTTCTGATTGTTCGATATTGCTCTGCAATAGGTGACTTAGGATTCTGATGCGTTAAGAGACTTCTTTCTTTATCCACGTGTATAGACTTTCTATTTTTACGACTCAACCGTTTCCCCCCTTACTGATTTTTTTGCATTGCGCTTTAATGAACCTACTTCTTTATCCTCAATAATTGCAATTGTTCCAAGTACTGGCAGTCCAAGCAACTTTTCAATGTCATTTTCATCTTTTATCGTGTTGTCAAGGTAGTCCAGTAAAAATGCAAGACCAACACCAACCATTAGTCCTACCACAAGTGCAATCACCATATTTAAAATAGGCTTAGGATCAACTGGATTTGGTGTTCCTTCAAAATTAGCTTCCGAAAGAACACTTACATTATCAACATTCATGATGTTACTAATTTTATTTTCAAAGACTTTGGCTGTGGTATTTGCAATTTTTACAGCTACTGCTGGATCAGCATCTTTAACCTCAATAGAAACTACTTGTGAATTCTGTTCGTTACTTACTGTGATTTTTTCATTTAAGTCACTCGTTGATATATTTAAATCAACCTTATCTGTAACCTCATCTAGGATAGTTGGACTTTTTATGATGACACTATATGTATTGATTAGTTCAACATTTGTTTTCACCTGATTGTAATCGAAACCATTCTCAGAACTTTCTTTTTGGTTTACTAGAATTTGAGTAGACGCTTGGTATATCGGGGTTAGTAGAAAGTAAGATACGATGCCACTAGTCGCTGTAGCAACCAACGTTATAAGTAGAATAAGAGAGAGTCGCTTTTTCAAAACTTCGAATATTTCCTTCAAGCTAAATGTTTCTTCCATTAGATGCCTCCAGCAAAATATAAATATTTTTCTTAATTGAGTAACATTTTCCAGTTCAGATTTCACTATAACATAGAATCACAATGAATTTTAGACAGATTTTCCAGATTCACCCCCATGAAAATAGTAATAGTAAGAAAGGCACGGATTAATTTGTCGAATTCAGTCGATGAAAGTGTTTACATAGTTAACATCTATGTTTTTTTGTCGAAAGTTTTACGTTACCTTTAATTTGTAATTTCATCTTAAAATATTCCAAGAAACTTCTTTTTCTTAATAACTTCCGGTAGTTCTTTTGATACCATTTTCCCTCGAATCATATCTTCAGCATTTTCTTGAAGCATATATCTAGTAGATATGTCGAATTCTCGTTCTACCGCTTCAAATGAATCACCTAAGTCAAAAGGCCTATTCGTGATATTATGAGCATCGGAAGCCACAAAATGAGCAAGGTTATGATAAATTAAATCCATAGAAAACTTTTGAATTTTCTTCCCCATTTTACCTGTAACACTTGATCCAGTCAGTTGACTAAGTGCTCCTTCTTGTATTAGCTTATAAAGCTTATCAGGGTTCTCCATAATTTCTCGATTTCGTTCAGGGTGGACAATTATTGGTATAATTCCATTTACTTGAAGATCAAAGAGGAGTTTATTTGCATAGCGTGGTAGATGACTAGACGGAAATTCAATCAATATGTAATTACCAGTTTCATTTACAGTTAATAAATCGTCACCCTTTATATCCTCAACTAATTCTCCGTAAATCCTATTCTCCTGTCCAGGCAATATCTCGATACCGATACCTTCTTGTTGAAGTCTTTCATTCAATAATTCTACTTCCTTCAATATGATAGCTTTTTCGTTTACAAACGTACCATTTCGATGATGTGGGCTAGCCACAATCTTTGTGATACCCTGGTCATAAGCTTGTCGAGCCATTGCAAGACTATCATCTATCGTTTTTGCACCATCATCGATTCCAGGTAAAATGTGGGAGTGAATATCAATCATATTCTTCTCTCCTTTCAAAATTTTCATTTATTAATAGAGTAGCATACTTCTCTATCGTCTTTTTTGAAGTTTTCTTGAAATTTTCAGTGCGTGTCTTACAAGCAACTGTTTGATTTTACCATAAATGTTTGCCTTGTATATCCTTTTTTATTTTTGGAAGGTATTTACTTTGGCTTTTTCATGGACGTATAATATAGGTTAGTATTTTGCACTTATCATTCTTTATTAACTAATAGAAAGCTGGAATGTAACTATGAAAAAATTCTTACTCATTACAGGTATTGTTCTGGGAATTATCCTACTATCTGTTGGAGGGTATGCTTACTACTTATATTCTTCGGTAAAGGATACCGCGAGTTCAATGCATGAGCCAATTAACCGTGAGACATCATCTATGCGCTCTGAAAATGTGAATATGACCGAAAAAGATCCCATTTCGATTCTTCTTGTTGGGGTAGATGAGCGCGGTAACGATCAGGGACGTTCAGATACAATGATTATGATTACATTAAACCCTAACGATGAATCAATGTATATGTTCAACCTCCCCCGTGATACTAGAACTGAAATTGTAGGTCGTGGAACGATTGAGAAAATGAATCACGCTTATGCCTATGGTGGCGTTGAAATGACTATGGACACTGTGGAAAACTTCCTTGATGTACCAATCGATTATTACTTCAAAGTAAATATGGAAGCATTTAAAGATGTGGTTTCTACACTCGGTGGTGTAACAGTGGATAACCCTCTTTCGTTCGACTATGAAGGATATAGCTTTCCTAAGGGAGAGCTGGAACTGAATGCACAGGAAGCTCTTGCTTTTTCACGTATGCGTTATGATGATCCCAAAGGGGATCTTGGACGTAACGACCGTCAGCGTGAAGTCATTAAGGCGATTATTGATGAGGGTGCTAGTGTAGGTAGCATCAATAAGATTGGTAGCCTACTCGATGCTGTTGGTAGTAATGTAAAAACAAATATGACATTCGAAGAAATGAACAATATCTTTCAAAACTATCGTAGTGCACGGAAGAATATGAATACATTTGAGATTAGTGGTCATGGAAGAATGATTGATAACCTCTGGTATTATATTGTTCCTGAACAGGAAAGACAGATAATCACTCAAAAATTGAAGGATCATCTTGATATTAGTTAATAAAGAAAAGCTGACATAAACTCATGTCAGCTTTCTTTTTTGTATTTTCTATAAGTTAACAGGGTTTTTGCTATATATCCCTAAAATAATAAGCACTTTTCGACACCATTTGTAAGCGTATACATGTATAATATAAGAAGAGTTACCCTGCTTCAAATGAAAGGCATTTCATTGAAGGGGATGAGGATATGGAAAGATACGAAACTGGCAGCCTGGGTAAAGGAATGGTTTGGGGCATTTCGTTAAGTATTCCTCTATGGGTCTCTTTGATTGGGTGGGCTAAGATTCTTGTGATGATTTGGAAATAGAATAGAGAGAAGAAAAAGGGTAGCGCTGCTATCCTTTTTTGTTTTTTGTGTAAAGGTTATAGCTTCCTATTAGTTATTCATTGCGTAGTAGATTGATAACTTTTTAAGAGTATACTCTTAATTTCTTCGATATATGGTTTAACGGATCCCTGGTTTTGTTTTTCCGACTCGACTGTCTTTACAAACTGTTCAATTTCATCCCATTTAATTTGGTTACTCTGATTACTCACAGTCCTCACTGCCTTCCTATGCTTTTTAGATGGTATACCCGAAATTATGAAACTCTAACATTCTAATAATGATAAGTTTCGTAATTTTACCATCTGTGGTGACAGTCGCATATTAATTACTAAAGGCGATTTCTATAAAGTATAAAAAAGTTTCTAACGGGTATACTAATTAAAAGAGAATTTTTGATGGTCTACCTTAAAAGGAGATGAAGAAATGCAGAGCTACGAAGAAGGAAACTTCGCTAAGGGTATGGTATGGGGCATTTCACTAAGTATTCCACTCTGGATCTCACTAGCCGGTTGGGCAAAAATTATGATAAAAGTAGTTAGTTAAAAGTACAAAATATATAAAAAGACCATCTGAATGTAATCAGATGGTCTTTTTTAGCTTGCTAAAATACTAATGAGAGCGCCTACAATAATTGAAAAAACGGGTATTAAAGCATATCCTATGTGTTTGTTACGTTTCTTTTTCCATGCGATCTCTTCCGGAGTCATCCAAGTACCGTTCATTACATCCCTCTTTTTCGAAATAATTTGTGATTATAAGTGGGTTCATTATAAGGTCGTTTTATTCACAAGTTATATTTTAGCATATTATGTATAAATGTGTAGCTAAATATGTGAAAAATTTATCTTTTATACCATAATATTCCTAAATATGGTGTTAAAACTCACAATAATCTGTGAGTTGTGTCAGATTTTGATCATTTCCCACCTCACTCTTTTTATCGGAAAGGAACCCAAATTTTTTAACCTTGTAATAAAAAATAGGTATATATAATTATTTGGAAATAATTATTTTCCTTCACTGTTTATGAGTAACTACTTTAAATGTTGGTGAAGTAGTAAAAACAATTCGGCTTTTTCACCTATCAAACCCACCACATTAGGCGTCCATCAACCTACCATTTACAAATCCAATTGACAAGGAGGGATTAGCACCAACTCAACACAATACTTTATACCCACTTCCTAGATAAGAATATAGTCACAAATTTTCCCCTTTTCCTCCCTTGATACCACCTCTTTCGTAGTCCGTATTTCCCCAATCACTTAATATTCCTCCAGTTATATTTTTAAATGAAGACCGTAGAAAACATAAGATTGAGTACACACCATCGAATATAGAGACCCCACAAGCTTTACACCATTTCAACTCTTATTCTTTTACAATCGAACCTAGGCAGGCACAAAACATTCTCGAAGGAGATACGATCGTGGCGATCCTTTTACCGACGGTTTGGCTCACTCTATTATTCGTCTTATATATCTACCAAAAACAGTTCAACAAAGAGCTTGAATTACTACCAGCTGAAGAACAGATCGGTATCATTATGACTCACCCTATGGTTGGGGAAAGTATACAACATAAATTGGTGGATACTTTCGATGCTTCGCATTCCATTGTTCTCATTGCAAGTGAACGATGTAATTATTGTGCATCAGAAATAGAGGAGCTTCTTATAGAAAACAAAACGACGCAGCTACCTATTATTGTTGGAGTTGTAGATGATGAAAAAGAGGCTGGGGCAAAATCAAAGTATAAACAATATGAAGAAGCTGTTACTTTAACCGAAATTGAAGAAGAAACATTAGTAGAGTTAAATATTCACCAATATCCTACATTGTTATTAGTAGATGATAAGGGCATTGTTCTTGAAGAGTCTGGTTGGAATCGAGCACTCTTTCTACATTATGAGAAATTGAAAGGGGGTGAAAGATATGTTGAATAAGCTTCTAGGTGTGAAGCCAAATGGTTACCCTTGTGATTCAAAAACAAAGCGCACTTATTGTGGCGCTGTTTGTAACCTTGATGGTGATCGTTCTTGGCAAACCTCTTACTATGATAGCGTAACTGGGAAAACGTGTAAGACGATCCATCATTCTTGCACTTGCTAATCTAGTCACTACATAGACCAGGAATTCGTTCCTGGTCTAAAATCTTATTTGGCGGTAATGCGATGAATATAACGTACTTACAGAAAAGCTTCGCTTTCGTATGGAAAATCAGTCCACTGTGGTTTCTAGCTTCAATCATCATCAGGTTGATTACTGGATTACTACCATTAGCTGCATTGTGGGTGACGAAAGAGCTTGTCAATGCTGTTGCTTCAATCATCAGTTCGACTAACCCTGATTATGAACGTGCTTTTATCTTTCTGAGCCTTGAACTTCTCATTGTTGGCCTTGGTGCCACACTTAGGCATATATCCGAGATCTTCGATGAGCAAATCGAAATCAAACTAGACTACAGCGTGGGAAAGCTCGTTTCAGAAAAGGCAGCATCCGTACCACTCAGCTATTTTGAAATACCTGAGTTTTATAATCACCAGGAACGAATAAGTGGCAACTATGGAAACAAGCTTATGTCACCTGTGAAAAACGTGCTTGATCTCGGCCAGTATTCCATTAGCTTAATTACTTATCTATCCTTTTTATTGTCATTTCATTGGGGACTCATGATCTTAAGTTCGATCGCAGCGATCCCGATTTTACTGATACAAACTCGTTTCGGAAACGAGAAGTTTTTCTTACTAAAGTTTCAAACTCGAAAAGCGCGAGAAGCCAATTTCTTAAATAACCTCTTGCATGATCGTCAATCGGCTAAGGAGATCCGACTCTTTAACCTCGGTCAGCGCTTTATTACGAAATGGGGACGCTTGTTCTTAGAGAACAATCACGAAATACTCGCCTTGTTAAAAAAGGAAAAAAAGGTTCAGATCATATTAGATTTCTTTACTGCAGTCTTGTACAGTCTTTCTGCTGCAGTCGTCATCTGGCTGTTAAGAAGTCGCTCTTTAGGAATCGGAGAGTTTGTATCGATTGGGCAAGCGATCAAAGGCTCTCAATCTTCCTTAAACATGATTGCATCCAACCTTGCAAGAATATATGAAGAAAATCTCTATATAGAAGATTTATTTGAATTCCTAGATTTCAAAGATGAACGGTACACGTTATCTCATATTGAATGTACATATCCTTTTCCATCGAAACTTCAAAAAGGCATTTCTATCAAGAATGTTAGCTTTTGGTATCCTGACAGTGAAAAAATGGTGCTCGATAATGTTGATTTTGCGATTTCTCCTGGCGAGAAGATTGCGATCGTCGGAGACAACGGCTCTGGTAAGACAACTCTCGTTAAATGTCTTCTAGGATTATACCCCGTTAGCACTGGTGAAATTATCGTGGATGGGATCAACATCAACCAGTACGATCCTTCCACCTTGAAGCAGAGCATGACTGGAATCTTCCAAGATTTTATGCAGCTTCCTTTTTCAGTGAGAGACAATATTACCTTAGGTGACCTCGATCATCTCGATGATGATTTATTGATGAGAAAAGTAGCGAAGCAATCTGGAATCTATGACACCATTCAAAAATTCCCTGATGGGTTCGAGACGAGATTAGGAAAACTTCTCGGCGATGGAGAAGACTTATCAGGAGGCCAATGGCAAAAGCTCGCCCTATCACGTGCACTCTTTAGTAAGGCAAACATCATTATTCTAGATGAGCCGACAGCATCTCTTGATCCATTGACGGAACTGAAAATCTTCAACCAGTTCAAGCAGATAACAGAAGATAAAACGACAATCTATATTTCACACCGAATGGCAGCTGCGCGTCTCGCTGATCGGATCATCGTAATGAAAGAAGGAAGATTAGTTGAAGTCGGTAGCCACGAAGAATTACTTGCTCTTGGCAATGAATATTATGACATGTTCACGAGCCAAGCGCAGTGGTATGCATGATCGGAGGGGTTAGCATGGAACTATTGTATCTTTTCTTACGGATAGGACTCGCATTGATCCTATTAACATCTGCTTATACAAAGCTTAAGGACATGTACGGTCATGAGGAAAGTATTAGAAACTATGAAATTATCAAACCTGAGCTTGTTAAAGCAGTTGGAAAACTGAATGTCGCAGCTGAGTTTCTAATTGGCTCGTGTATTCTAGTTGGATTATTTTATCAGTTCAGTATCTTCCTTTCCATCTTGTTGTTGGGGGGTTATACGCTCGCAATCGTGATTAACCTCAAACGTGGAAGAACGGACCTCTCATGCGGATGTGGCGGAATCGTTGGCGAAAACCTTCTATCATGGAAGCTCGTCTTTCGAAATCTTGCCATTATGGCGGTTGCTTCCCTCCTTCTCATAGGTCATACGGAGATCGGAACTGTTGATGCTGTTATACGTGGTGAGCCTATCCAAGACGTTTATCCAGCGTATTTCTTCATTGCTTTTTGTGGAATAACCGTAGCTCTTATTAGCTTCATTATTGGGCGCGAACTAGTTACATTGAGAAGTCACTTTAAACGATTGCTAGCGTAAAGGGGGAAAAAGAAATGAATGCGAACTGGGAGCTATTGTCTCATATTGGATTGTGGATTTTCCTCTTTCTCCAATTCGCTGTTCTACTTTATTTTCTGAGACAGGTTACTCATTTTCTTAATCGATTTAGAAGTAATGGCAGCACCGTTGAGGAAAAAGCATTACAAAACGGTGAGCAAGCACCTCTCTTTCGATCGAAGGATCAACATAACCAACCGATTTCTATGAATGATTTAAACGGAAAACATACAATTATGATTTTCAGCAGTGCTACATGCCCTACCTGCTCCACATTACTGAACAATGTTCCACATCTTGCAGAACAATACGAGACGAATCTACTTATCGTTACTCAGGAAAAATTAGAGAAGGAATCTTGCCCTTCTATCGCTAATACTTCTTATATCGTTGCACCAGAGATTTTTGAAATGTATTACATAAAAAAAGTTCCAACCATCTTCATCATTGATCCGGATGGTAAAGTCGCAGCTAGCGGAGACATGAATGAGCTCGACAATGTACTACGCATAGTTCCACAGAGAAAGGCTGGCTCAATCGCACAGTAGAGGGGGTTCTTCATGGCACGTTCATTTTTCACTAAAACAGCACTACAATTTTTACTCACTTCGATAGGGATCTTCCTCATCGGTTCACTTCCCTATCTTCTTTTCAATATGAAGTCACAGCTCGAAGTACTCAAAATGATCGAGCGAAATGAGCTGAATAACACGCTCTTTCTTTCAGATAACATTGTTACGAACGTTGATGCGTACTTTGCTAACATTATCGATACGATCGGAATCATTTTTTCTGGAAATGCAACGCAGTATTATGCGAGTGGGGGGCAATGGCCGCTTTTCCCAAAGTTTTGGGAAGCTTATATCCAATCGATGCAGTACTTGGTCGTCTCTCTATTCGTAGCTCTTGTATTCGCAATTCTCCTTACCATTCTGACGATGTTGTTACCTAGTAACAAAAGGGGCATCCCAAAAGCTTTTTTATTCATTATGGAATCATTACCTGATATTTTCATCATTCTTATTACTCAGATCGCCATCATTTGGATCTATAAGAAGACAGAAATTCTATTATTCAACATCACAAGTGGGTTTGGAGAACAAGCAATACTTTTGCCAGTGCTCGTCCTCTCTCTCCTACCTGCCCTCTACATCTATAAGTATTTACTTCTTTCTTTTGAAGATGAAGAGAAGCTTCTGTACGTTGAACTGGCTAGAGGAAAAGGATTGAATCGCAGTCGGATCTTACTCATACATATTTTCAGAAACTCGATTTTCACGCTTTTTAACCACTTCAAGGGAATCTTCCTTTTTGCGTTAGCGAATCTATTGATGCTTGAAGTCATCTTCGATATCAGCGGATTTATGACGTTCATCTTTGAGCACGGTGTCCTTAATAACGAAATCGTTACGATGGGACTGTTTATGATATTTCTTCCATCGTTTCTCTTTTTCACGATTATGCAATGGTTATTAAATAAATCCTTTAATGTGATGGGTGATTCATGATGAAGAAGCTCTTGAGAAAACCGATGGTAATAGCAGGCGCCTTGTTTATCTTATTACTTCTCGTTGGAAGTTTCCTATATAGTGCCCTCGTAGAACCTCCCCAACCTGAGAAAATGCTCTATGATGGCAACGGTGATGTTGTTGCATTAGCACCGTTCCCACCTTCAGCCACGTTTCCACTAGGAAGTGATATTGATGGAAACAACTTTATGTTGAAACTTCTTGAAGGAGCGAAGTTTACGATTGGGCTTTCGATTATTGTAGCGCTAGGAAGAATGGTTCTTTCTTTCATAGGAGGCTATTTACTGTTTCTATTGCCAGCATCTTTTCGTAAATTTCTCGCGGGTCTTGCTGATACATTTCACTATGCACCGGTTACGATTTTCACGTATGTGTTGATTGCCCCAGTAGTAATGACGTTCAGCTGGAGTTATAGCACACCAACGAAAATTATTTTCCCAATGCTGGTTCTGATGCTCATCAGTGTTCCTGTGCTATCGCTTTATGTACAAAAAGAACTCGATCTCATTGCGCAGAAGGAGTTCATTGATAGCGCGAAAGTAATGGGTGGTAGTCACTTTCATATTTTCAAAGCTCATATGGCCCCATTCTTGAACCCGAAGCTACTGATTATCTTCATCCAACAAGTGGGACAAGTACTGATCGTCTTTGCTCATCTTGGGTTATTGAGGGTATTCATCGGAGGCACAGATGTTAGAGTCCTTGAATATGACATTACCACTGGTGAAGCGACCACCGCAGCCTTTACCATGTCGAACGAATGGGCGGGTTTGATTGCGCAGAACTTTCAGTATGTAAACTCATTCCCCTGGATGATCCTCGCCCCAGTGACGGCATTTGCGCTGACGATTCTTGCGATTAATGGAATTGTCTATGGTCTGAAGTCGGGCCCAACGTATAAGAGGAAACGGAAGAAGACAAAAGCTCCAAATGTAAGCTATACAGTGAACGCGGAGAGTTTTGAATTACGGAATTGATGAGAGATGGGGTCAGGCACGTGCCTGACCCCATCTCTCATATCATTTATTTATATACCATTCGCTTAAAAGAATATATCCTGTTAACACAACCAGCGCAAACCAGAAAAACCAATCTGGTACGTACTCGAAACCAAACATGGTTAACCTCCCAACGGGTGACTCCTATTTGAATATTATGGAATGTTTCTTTGTGTTTTTCAACTTTTATTAGATTCATCGTTAGAATAATAATTAAAAACAGTGCCAGGCACATGTCTTACAATAGATTTTAATTACTATTTATGTAAACTAATGAAATAGTTACTAAATTAAAATAAAATAAGGGTTGTACAATCTACGATGCACTTATTTAAGTAGGGATCATCCTACTCTATAAAGGGAGTTTTAAAGGTGTTAACAATCAAGAATCTTGAAAAGCAGATAAAAAATGAGGTTATCTTTCCGAAGTTTGATTTGGTTATCGAAAAGGGACAGACTGTTTCGCTTCATTCAGCCGTGAATGTAATCAACGAATTACTTAATGTCTTAACTGGTAGAGTCCCTATTTTCCAAGGAACGATTCGCTTAGAGGGAAAGGATATTACAAAGCCCAACTTAAACATAGGCGTTTCATTCTTAAAGGGTGGCGTTTATGAGCGACTAAGTGTGCTTGATAACTTAAAATTTTATAACGGGTTATTTGGATCGAATCAGACTGTTGATGAAGTGCTCCACCTTGTCCAGCTCGAAGATAAGAAGAATGAGAAAGTGAAGAAGCTCTCTTATTCAGAAGTAAGAAGGATTCAATTTGCTAGAATCATTTTTCAAGATCCTTTGTTGTTTGTTTTTGAAGAACCTGATCAAAGTGTCGACATGGAAACGAAAAGAGTGTTTCTGAAAATCTTGAAGCACATACAAGAGCAGCAGAAGAGCGTATTGATTCTCACTGGAAATATCGAAAGTGCGATAACACTTGCAGATACAGCTTATCGGTTGAATGGGAAAGGCCTGCACGCGTTACAAATCGAAAGTGAACAGCCTACCTTTGCGGATTTAGAGGATGAAGAAGACGAATCAAACGAACCTCTTTCACCATCTTTCACATTCAATAAAATTCCTGCCAAAGTTGAGAAGAAGATTCTATTGTTTGACCCTAACGAAATCGATTATATCGAAAGCTCCGGAGGCGACGTTACCATCCATGTGAGGGGCGAAGGGTTCCAGGGATATTTTACCCTAACCGAATATGAAGAAAAACTAGCTTCATATGGTTACTTTCGATGTCACAGATCGTATCTCGTTAACTTACAAAAAGTAACAGAGGTCATTACCTGGACAAGAAATGCATATGGACTCATTCTTGAAGATTCATCAGAACTCCCTTTGTCTAAGAATAAAATGGCTACCCTGAAAGAAATCATCGGCATTTAACGTGCTCCACTCGTCTAGATATGGACGCCATTCACGGTTATTCATGCTCCATTCGACCTTTTCAGCCTCCATTTAACGGTATTTTAGTGCCTCCTAATCGTTGTTCGGATAATCTTAGGTTACAAACAACGAGGAGGGTTCATGTTGGAAAATATCATTGAAGTACGTTCATTGATGAAAGCATTCGGTAATCAGGTGGCATTGGATGGAGTGGATTTTTCAGTAAGAAAAAAAGAAATCTTTGGTTTTCTCGGACCAAGTGGTTCTGGAAAAACGACGACGATAAAAATTTTGACAGATCAACTTTCACCTACCGATGGTGAGGCAACCGTTTTCGGAGTCCCCTCTCATCGATTAACAAAGGAAGGTGCACATCGTAGAATCGGAATTCTAACAGATAATAGCGGAATGTATAATCGACTATCGATCTACGACAACCTTAAGTTGTACTGCGAGCTCTATGGGGTTACACATGCTCGTATCACTGACGTGTTAGAAATCGTAAACTTACAAGATGAGAAGAAGAAGGTCGTTTCTCAGCTATCTAAAGGAATGCTGCAACGCGTTCTTCTTGCGAGAGCCCTTTTGCATAAGCCGGACCTTCTTTTCTTAGATGAGCCGACCTCAGCACTAGATCCCGCTAACTCCCGACATATTTACCGTGGCTTGCGTGAGCTGAATAACGAAGGGACAACGATCTTTTTGACGACGCACGACATGAGCGAAGCTGAGTTGCTTTGCGATCGAGTCGCGTTCCTTCATGAAGGGAAGATTCAGTTACTTGATGAACCGAAGAAGATAAAAAGACAGTTTTCAGATTCAACGATTACGGTGGAGTTAAACGATGGAAGAAAAGTTGTTATGAAGAATGGACCGGAAGATGCTGAACAAATGCATCAGTATATGTCGAGCAGCCAGGTCGCCTCGATCTATTCAAACGAACCGACATTAGGAGACATCTTCATCAACGTAACAGGGAGGGAATTGGTATGACTTTTTCGATGAAACGCGCGTATGCGATCTTCCAAAAAGATGTAAAAGATTTAACAAAAAATTTATTCGTCATCACGACTGCACTCTTACCGCTCATATTAGCCGTTTTCTACGGTACATCTAATCTTATATCGATCGAAGCACACTACACCGTGATCAACCTCACGTTCGCTGCAGTAGCCGTCTTTATCCAGAGTGCCTTAATTGCTGAAGAGAAGGAGAAAAATACGTTAAGAGGACTCATGCTTTCCCCTGCAACACTATTAGAGATTCTGGGTGGTAAAAGCGCGCTAACGTTCCTTTTTACGATTGCGACGATCGTTGTTTGTTCGTTCATTACTGGGTATGAGCCTTCGAATCTAGTTGTAGTAGGAATTGCTATCCTTCTTTCCACTGTGTTTTATATCGCACTAGGTACGTTTGTGGGGTTGCTATCAAAGTCTGTGATGGAAGCATCGGTCATCGTGCTGCCGGTGATGTTTATTTTCGGATTTGGGTCGGTCCTGCAATCATTCGCGGACAAATATGCGATGCTAGCCTTCATTGAATATATGCCGAACGTGCAGCTTATCGAGTTAGCGAACAAAGTGGAAAATGGTGTAGGTATGACAGATCTTTGGCTACCGTTATTCGTTATCGCAGGATGGGCGGTTGTTAGCGGAGTATGCGTGGTTTTAATGTATAAAAAAAGAGCATTGGATGATTAGAAATTATTAAGAGCGGGGGTCAGGCACGTGCCTGACCCACGCTCTTAACAATTTATT
>NZ_JAIVAF010000002.1 GCF_020171805.1 Guptibacillus algicola
AAAGAGACCTTCAAACGAGCAGCGGCAGATGAGCAAAATCATGCAGTGTGGTTTTTGTACTTTTTAACGCGGGGTCAGGCACGTGCCTGACCCCCGCTCTTAACAATTTATTCATCGTAAGCTTCATACCAATGATACGGCTGAATTTCCTTCAACGTCTTATAATCGAGGCGTCCTTCCGGATTATAAACAGCTGCCTTCACATCACTTCCCCAATAAAATAGCCGCTCCTGGCACACGCCACAGGGAGTGAGAATCACGTAAGGCGAATGCTCATTCTCTCTAACTACACAAATCGTATGTGTTATTTTTGTTTCTAGCTTATGAGCTTCTAAGATTGCACCCGTTTCAATACATAATTCTGTGGATGCATTGATGACTTCAGGAGCGACGCTTGTAAGAATCTGACCATCACTCGTGCGCATAGCCGCTGCGCCTCCCCAGCCTGATGGATATCGTTTTTCGATCAAGTTAAAGGCTTCGTCGTAGAGTTGTCTTTCGATGTTCATCACATACCTCCAAAACTGTTAATTTGAGTTCACTGCATGTAGCTGAGAATAGGACCGTTCTGACTTTAATAGAACGGCAGTTAATAGCACACCGATCAGTGAAAGACCTCCGAAAAAGAGGTAGACTGCGAAAATATTAAAGAATTCGTAGAGGTACCCTCCTACAAATGTGCAGAACCAGTTTCCTATTCCATTCCCAACCGCAGCATAGAGCGTAACCGCCGTCGCTTCCATGTCGATCGGCGCTATTTCCTTGATGTACTGAAGACCAGCTGGGATAAATAACCCTAGTGAGAACCCTTGGATAATCGTTGTTGCGTAGATCACCGTTAAGCTTGGTTCAAAGAAATAAAGGACCCAACGCAAGAGTGATGCGATTCCTGCGAACAGTACAACTGCGAGTAAGCCGTAGCGTTGAATCCATTTTCCTGACAGTCGCATGAACGGAATTTCGAGTAACACAGCCAGCATGAAAGCTAGTCCAATCCCTGCGTAGGTTCCCCCGCTATCTTCTACAAACAGTCCAAAGTATGTATTATTTGATAAGTTCGGACCGAAGATCATAAATGTCACGATGAGAAACAGAAGGAATTTTCGATAGACTAATAGCTTTTTCATCCCATTCTTCAAATCTACCTTCTTCGTCTGGCGTTCACTTGGTGATCGCCACGCGAGAATAGCAGCTAGCGAGAGGGAGATCAGGAAAGCGTAAAAGATAACCCCTGGACCAAAGACTGAGTCTGATAGTTTTCCCATGATGAACACAGCAAGGCCAAAGCCTAATGAACCAAACAGTCGAATGTTTCCATAGTTATAGTTCACCTTACTCGTGTATTTCAGGGTGATGCTGTCGGACACTGGAATGATCGCACTCTGAAAGATCGCGACAATAATTGCGATTACGATAAACCAATAAAATCCATCAAAAACAAGGTACCCCATCCCGGCGATACCAGTTAATAGTGCTGTTAATGTTAGTACTCTAGTAGGCGACTGTGTGTAGTCACACACCATCCCCCAAATTGGTTGAAAGAAGATCATGAAGATTGGACCGAGCGACATGATCATCCCGATCTCAGAACCGTTTAGATTCTCAACTTGTTTTAAATAAACGCTAAGTAACGGGAATAAGCTACCTACCCCGAAAAAGGCGAGTAAATAGAATCCCTGAAGCGTTAGTATATTTTTCTTACCCTCTTGCATGGTGCACCTCCGTAATGAGCTACCTTATATTGTATGCTCATCTTGGAAATAGTCAATAGTGGGGGTCAGGAAGGGGTCAGGAACGTGCCTGACCCCGCGTTAAAAAGTACAAAAACCACACTGCATGATTTTGCTCATCTGCCGCTGCTCGTTTGAAGGTCTCTTTAATATAGAGATCTTGCGTTTGATCCGCAATGTCGAGGTAAAAGTCGACAGCCTTTTGCTCATCTTCGATCGAGTACTTCAATCCAGATAGATAAGCAGTGGGACACTCTTCGATTAACTCTGGAGTAGGCTGTTGGCCAGTGAGCTGTGTATAGATGGCAGTGAAAGCTTGATAATGGTTGATTTCATCCTGACGAATCTCTAAGATCTGGTTTCTCGACTTTTCATTAGGCGCGAGTTGAGCGAGAATTTCGTAACACTGAATGGCGCTGTATTCTCCGTTTATCGCAATAGCGATGTCCTCGATGAGTGTTCGGTATGCGTTGTACATGCTGTTCTCTCCCTTATTTATGAAACAAGATAAAACAGTATATGATGGAGGCCCAGTGAAGAGTGAAAAATAAAGAACGGGGTCAGGCATACGCCTGACCCCCCTACAAACAATTCACTCTTCAACACTCTTAAGAAACACTCGTTCCGCAAAAACGCCTCTCGTTTCTTCTTTTTCTCCCCTTACCATTTCTACATCTTCATAAGACTTACCATGTACACCCGCTAATGAACGCACTACCTCAATAACATCGCAAAGCTCCGAAATAGCATCTTCGTCTGAGCTTGCTTCAAGATACTCATTCACTTCTTCGAGCAGCTTTCTTCTCAGTTCTACCTTGAATTCTCCTTCTGATAAATTTATAGCTTCATAAGTTTGTCCGTTCTTAGCTATAATTTCAGGGATACGATCTCTAACTAGCTTATTATATACTGGCATGTTTTTTCTCTCTTACAATCGTATTCAAGAGATCCGTCAGCGTACCCGTGCAAACCGTCACCCCACTCGTATGGTAAAACGAGCTCGACGTCACAGGGTCTGTGATCTTCTCTTCAGTGTAAAGATAAACAGGAATATCAAGACCAAGCGCAATCCCCATTTCAATGTGTGTCCCTTTACCTCCAGGAAGAAGAACGACCAGAAAATCGGAATCTCTTACAGCATCGAGTTCAGCGCTCCCTATTTTCTCGAGGTCCGAAAACGTTGCCGCTCTCTCGTTTAATGTCCAATCGTATGTATGCACGAATCCTTCTCCCTTTAATAAATCACGTAGCTCTTGAACCTGAGCTTTGTTTTGAAAACTAGATGCGATATAAAACTTCATAACACTCCTCCTATGTTTGACGGCTAGAATCCTACTTTATTTTTCTGCAAGCTGCTTATTCATCGTTTTCTTCAACTTTCTTGCCATTCTATCTTCATACATCGGTGACTTTTTCATCTTCTTGACGCGCATCTTGCCAATTACGTAACGAACGGATTCATTTTTCATAATGAGTGGCTTTCCCTGAGGGTGTTTTGTGAGATCAGTAAACCACGAAAAAGCCATAAGTGCCACGATGTTCTCTTCTATTTTCTCCTCATCTGGTGCGTCTCCTCCACCGATACCTAATATCCCGCCTATATTTGCCAGAATCTCAAGTAACAACTCCATAGTGATCGCCCTCTCTATAACGAATCTCAATTCGAGTTACCAATTATTAGTACATATACGAATCGTGTAGGTAAATGGTTTCACTTTGGGGTCAGGATGACGCCTGACCCCATCCTGACCCCTTGTTTAAACAATTCACTTCCGAGGTATACTCCTGTGAATTGTTTTACTCTCCAATCATTTCTGTCATGGAGATGGTTTGGAACCCACTACGAGTACAAGGGAGTGAAGTGATGAGTATTCAGAAAAGTGCAGAGAGTTCCAGTCTCGCGGAAGTCATCGATCGGATACTGGACAAAGGCATTGTCATTGATGCATTCGCACGGGTTTCGCTCGTTGGAATCGAGATTCTTACGGTTGAAGCTCGCGTTGTTATTGCGAGTGTGGATACGTGGTTACGCTATGCTGAAGCGGTCGGACTTCTCCGGGATGATGTGCAAGAAGGAGGTCTATCTCAGCAATCAAACCAGCGAAATCCACAATTTAGCATGTAGGTCATTGGATTCATTTTTCGCAATTAACTGCAATTCGACCCACTAAGGGGGTATCTCATGAATAAGCCCTTTGAAAAAGCTGTTGATAAAGTTACGGAAAAAGTAGTGGACCACACGCCTGAACGCATTAAAGAAAAGGTAAAAGATACGGTTCAAGATCACGCACAGGAAAAGTTTACAGAAAAAGTGCAGGAAGGTGTGCAATCAAAGGTTAACGATGCTTCAGAGCAGCTTCAAAATGTAAAAGAAGAAAATGCATCTAAGGTTCACAGTACCGCAGAAAAAGCCAAAGAAAAAGTACAGGACGCTCTACTTTCAGTAAAAGAAAAAGTCTCGACGGCGAAAGAAGCTGGTGAGGAATTTCAGGACAAAGTATCTTCCTCACGAGAAAGCAAAACCATTAAAGGCGTTAACGACATCAAGAGTTCAACAAATATTAAAAGCGCCACGAACATCAAAAGTTCTCAGAACATTAAGTCATCAAGGGATATCAAAACGATGAGTTCATAATACTCAAAAGGAGAGATTTCATGGCTATTCAAAAAAGTGCAGAAAGCTCAAGTCTTGCAGAAGTGATTGACCGTATTCTTGATAAAGGGATCGTCATCGACGCATTCGCGAGAGTCTCCGTTGTAGGGATTGAAATTTTGACCGTTGAAGCACGCGTGGTTATCGCAAGTGTTGATACATGGTTACGATACGCTGAGGCAGTTGGCTTGCTTCGCGACGACGTGCAAGAGAATGGTCTTGCGAGTCAGCAGAACGAACGCAGTCCTCAATTTAGCATCTAATACAACTAAGGGAGAAGCGGTCTTGCTTTTACAGAAGGCCGTCTTCTCCCCTCCATTATGATAGCAGGAGGTCAATATGGAAATTAAACAAATCATGGGTAATGTGGCAGAGTTCCTTAACGAGAACGTTGCACCCCTTCATAAGATTACTTCAGTCGAGACGACTGAAAACGAAGGTTGGAGAGTGACGGCGGAAGTGATTGAAGAAAAAGAATACATGAAGCGATATGCGAAAGATGAATTAGTCGGTTCGTACGATGTACTTCTCAATGAAAACAAGGAAGTAACATCATTCAAACGCCGAGATGTTCGTTATCGAAGTGCGATCGGTGAGGAAGCATAGGCCAGGAGGTAGTCACGATGTCTGTTTTAAAGCAAAGGATGAAAAAGGATAACCGAGCGTTTCTTGAGGATGACGAAACAAAGAACCTTATCGACCGATCGCTACACTACATCGAGGCAGGATACCCTGTCCACTTCACTGGACCATCTGGCGCCGGCAAAACAACGATTGCTCTTGCACTAGCCAAAAAGCGCAAGCGCCCTGTTATGTTGATGCACGGAAATCACGAGTTGGACAACCATGACTTGATCGGTACGTTCACAGGTTACTCAAGTAAAACGGTAATCGATCAGTATGTTCGCTCTGTCTATAAAAAGGATGAAAATGTTTCTGAAGCGTGGCGAGATGGCCGGTTACTAGAAGCCGTAAAACACGGGTATACGCTTGTTTACGATGAGTTTACTCGCTCAAAGCCCTCGACGAATAACATTTTTCTATCCATTTTAGAAGAAGGCATCCTCCCGCTTTATGGAACAAAATCAACGGAGCCGTTCATTCGCGTACATCCAAAATTCGCTGTCATCTTCACGAGCAATCCTGCAGAATATGCAGGCGTATATGAGACGCAAGATGCGCTACTCGATCGTTTGATTACGATCAACATGAACTTCAACGATCGCGAGCGTGAAGCTAGGATACTACAGCAGAAATTCGACCTCTCAACACAAGAGGCACAAACGATTTCATCTCTTGTTTCTCATATTCGTACGCTCTACCCGAACGCGGCAAACGGACCAAGTATACGCGCTTCCCTGATGATCGCACGACTTACTGAGGAAGCAGAAATTCCGATCAAAGGCGATAACCCAGAGTTCCAGCGCTTATGCCTCGATATTTTAGTAGATGGCTTAAGTCGAATATTGAATTCAGACAATCCAATCGATAATGCAGAAAAACTCATCTTAGAGGCATGCAGGAGCCTAAGCACACAACATTCATAAAGGAGCGGTTGACGAATGAGCAAGGAAGATACAGGCATCTATATTTTTTGTGCGATCCAAACAGAAGATGAACAACAATTTGGGTCAGTAACCATCGAAGGTGTCGAACATGAGACATTTACGATTCACTATAAAGACGCTGCTATGGTTGCAGCACAAGTTCCAATGAAAATCTATCATCCGAAAAAAGATAATCTGATGATGCATCAGAAAACAGTCTCACGTGTGATGGAAGATAGCGATACGGTTCTTCCGATCAGTTTCGGAAATGTCTTTCATTCCGTAGATGATGTGAAAGTCTTACTTGAGAATCTCTACCCTCAATTCGAAAAACTTTTTCCTGCTATCAAAGGAAAAATTGAAGTTGGACTAAAAGTAATCGGCAAAAATGATTGGCTCGAATCAAGAGTGAACGAGCATCCAGAAGTTGAAAAGATGGCGTCTTCTGTAAAAGGAAAGTCCGAGGCGGCTGGTTACTACGAACGAATACAGCTCGGAGGTATGGCGCAAAAGCTTTTTGCATCACTTCAAAAAGAAATTAAGGAAGACATTTTTAACCCACTAGACGAAACAGCTGAAGCGTCGAAAGCAAATGACCCTATCGGAGAAAAAATGTTATTGAACGCATCATTCCTCGTTGATCGAGAGAAAGAGGAGAAGTTTGATGAAGTCGTCAATGAGGCTCACGATAAATGGAAAGACAAAGTTGAGTTTAGCTATACCGGTCCATGGCCTGCATACAATTTCGTCAATATCCGCTTGAAAGTTGAAGAAGGTGCATGATCCATAAACTCGTTACTTCCCCCATCAACCTGGTGATTAAAGTCGGTGAGAAAATTAAGGAAGAAGCCGATAAAGAACTTTACGATTTGCCAACGATTCAGCAAAAACTGATTCAACTGCAAATGATGTACGAGCTAGGCGAAATACCTGAGGAAGCGTTTCAAGAAAAAGAAGAAGAACTGCTCCTTCGTTACGAGACGGCAAAACGCATGGAGATGGAGCAGTGGGAAGAACTAACGAAAAAGAAATGAGGGTAACCGATGAGCGATCTTCTATATTTATACAGCCTTATTCCAACAAATGAATCCAATACGCCACTCCCCTCTCTACAAGGTTTTGATGATAAGAGTGAGCTGTACATGGTCTCGATCGGTGACGACGTGACTGCAATCGTATGTGACGTAGCGACTTCAGAAGAGACGATAAAAGAGAAAATCGATCAAGATGTGGAATGGCTTCAGGAAAAAGCATTCCACCATCATGAACGGGTGCTACAGCTTTCCAAACTATACACCCTGATTCCTCTGAAATTCTGTACATTGTATAAGAGTGAAGCGAGTTTGCGGGATACCGTTGAAAGTAACTACGAGAAACTGAAAGAAACCTTCTCTCTAATAGAAGGCAAGGAAGAATGGAACGTGAAGATCTACTGCGATGATGAAGCGTTACGAAAACAGGTTAGCGAGAACAATACCGCGATTCAGGCTAAACGGGAAGAAATCGAAGAGCTTTCTCCTGGTAAGAAATTTTTCGAACGAAAGAAAATGGACCATTATATTGATCAGGAGCTTGAAAATGAGAAGACTTCCTTTTGTGAAGGTATCCACGACGCATTAAACGCGTATTCGGTCTTAGGCAACATCAAGAAAAACTGGAAAAAAGACGTGACGGGACGAAAAGAAAATATGGCCTGGAACAGTGTATTCCTCCTTCCTCAGCATGAGGTGGAAGCTTTCATCACGAAGTTCAAGGAATATGAAGAGAAATTCACCGACTCAGGATGGCAATTCGAGGCATCAGGGCCATGGCCAGCCTATCACTTCTCAAGTTTCACGTCATAAAAATGGAGGGTTAAGCGGACATGCCTGTTAAAGAATCCCTCGAAAATAAAGAGATTGCCTTAATCGATATTCTAGACGTTATTCTCGATAAGGGCGTTGCCATCAAGGGCGATTTACTTATATCCATTGCGGGCGTTGATCTCGTGTACTTAGATTTAAGAGTGTTGATTTCATCTGTTGAAACGCTTGTCGAGCACCAGATGGGCACTCGGGCACCACTTAGTTCAGAACGATTTGATCAAGAAAGGGAGGATTTGATCCATGCAACTGGCCAATTCGACAGATGGAAGGATTAACATCGACCAAGAAAATGCTGAAAAAGGGTTAGCACAGCTTGTTTTAACGGTAATCGAATTACTGAGGCAAATCGTTGAACGAAATGCGATGAGACGAGTCGAAGGCGGTTCTCTTACCGACGAACAGGTAGAAAACCTCGGGGTTGCCCTTATGACATTAGAAGAAAAAATGGAAGAGTTACGAGATGTATTCGGTCTTGAAGCGGAAGATCTGAACATCGATCTTGGACCGCTTGGGAGCTTACTTTGATTTTGAGAGAGATGTGGAGGTGTCACGATGGGAGTTGAACACCCAGTACAATCAAATACGATTGTGGATGTGTTAGAAAAAGTATTGGATAAAGGGGTGGTCGTTGCTGGAGACATTCGCGTTGGAATTGCAGACGTTGAACTACTGACGATCAAAATTCGATTGATCGTATCCTCGGTCGATAAAGCAAAAGAAATCGGGATGGATTGGTGGGAAAACGATCCGTACTTAAGTTCAAAAGCAGCAGATCAAAACACGAAGGCGCTTGAAGAAGAAAACAAGAAGTTACATGAACGATTAGAACAGCTTGAAAGGAAGCTTGAGTCTCAGTCAGTCGAAACAAGATAATTTATATTGTAATCACGAAAGGAGAATACGTATGAGCGTTGACACAGCTACTACTACGGATAAGGACAGTGTTCTTGAATTTTTTGTACAAGCATCAAACAAACACGATTTCTCTTTAGACATTACTCTGAATTTGAAAGGTGCGATGGTGACAGGCACTCTCGTTTCTGCAGGAGAATACTTTGCGACACTTAGTGACTCGTTTGAAGATCAAGGGGATGTGTCTCAGAAATTAAGTGAAGAATTGACGAAGGCCGGTGAAGCTGTTGAAGGTAGCAGTGTTCCAGATGCGCAGTTCATTCATTTAAAGAATGCGAGAGTCTATTGCGGAGATACGAAACCGACTCCGTCTAAGGGAAGTATCCTTTGGAGAGGGAAGCTTAGTGAAGTAGATGGATTCTTTCTTGGCAGGATCTCGGAATCAAAGGGGAAGGATAATCAGGATGGGTGAATTGATTGACGGTGCCAGGATGGGGTCTGGCCCCATCCTGGCACCACTTCCTTACAATTTCCCCTTCTCATAATCCGCTTTCCACACTTCATTCGGTACAAGCCTACCACCAGTGGCCCACACAACGTGAGTTCCTCGTCCACCTGCCTGTTTCGCGACATGAACAGGTCCAATCATACCAGCAAGTGCAGATGGCTCAAGCTTGATTTTCTCCGCATCATAAAGCAAGTGCAGAAGGCGGTACAGTCGCTCATCGTCGATCGTGTATACGCCATCAATATATGTCTTTACACGCTGACCTACATACTTAGATGGCCTCCCCACTGCAAGTCCATCTGCAGCAGTTAAGTTGTCGATCCCAAAGTCTTGCACACATACCTGATCATGTTGGTCCGTCATGAGACCGATCAGCATCGACGGCGAATGCGTCGGCTCTGCGAAATAACAATGAACATTGTTACCGAATACTTGATTAAGACCAAATGCGATGCCACCCGGTCCTCCTCCTACACCACATGGGAGGTAAACCGTTAATGGATTCTCTTTATTAACCACGATGTTCCGCTCATCTAGCTGCTTTTTCAAGCGCATTGCTGCTACTGCATATCCCATGAATAAATCTTTCGAGTTCTCATCATCAATGTAATAACAGGTAAGCTTCTCTTCACACTGCGAACGCCCTGCATCAACCGCTACGCTAAAATCTCCTTGATGTTCAACGACTGTGGCACCCTTTTCCCGTAATAAATCCTTCTTCCACTGCTTCGCATCACTCGACATATGTACCGTTACGTTGAACCCAAGCTTGGCAGACAAGATTCCGATGCTTAAACCGAGGTTTCCCGTAGAACCAACCATGATGGAGAAGGCCGAGAAAAACTCCTTATACTTTTTGTCAGCTAGCTTTTTATAGTTATCGTCTTTCGATAAGATGTTGTGTCCGAGGGCGAGATCTTCAGCGTGCTTCATTACTTCATGAAAGCCACCTCGCGCTTTTATACTCCCTGCAATCGGAAGGCGATCATCTTGTTTTAGTAATAAATCACCGCTTATGGTAGCGCCATATTCTTGTTCAAGAGCCTTTTTCATACCTTCTATTTCTGATAATGGAGATTCGATGACACCATTTGTTTCAGGGAAAACCTTTTTGAAGTAAGGCTCGAATCGTTTGAAGCGAGCTTCCGCTTCCTTAATGTCTTCGAGTGTTAAATCTAGACCGGAGGGCAATAATCCTTTGCTAGGATTGTGCCAAAGCACTTCTTTATAGTGAATAAGATCGTTAAGTAGAGGATATTTTGCTTTCCACGTATCTAAAGATTTACCTGCGATTTGCTTCATGACGAGCTCCTCCTTTGTAAATTGTTACGCGGTGGGGTCAGGCTGGGGTCTGGCCCCATCCTGACCCCTGCTCTAAAACAATTCCATAATCTCTTCTTCTACACTCTTCTCTACAACCCCTGTTCCACCAAAGATGGTGAAGTTGTATTTATCATTCTTCTTGATATATTCTGCTGTTGCTGGAGCAAGGTGACTCTTCGGTGTTAGCACCATCGGCTCACTGAATTTCGCTGCTAGAACCGATCCTGTCAGGGCATCGGCGTAGCTATCTCCTGTTGCTAAGTTAAGAGACTGTGAGTCTCTGCCAAAGTAATTAGCAATTGCAACGGACGTTTCGTAGCGGTCACTTCCTGATAGGCGTTCAGGCTGTGGCAATTCTCCAAATACGTCGTCCCCGATGACGCCTGTTCCACCAACTGCAAATGTGCTTTTATAATTCGATAGTGCTTTACTTGTCGCTTTTGGTACTTCATCAGTTTCAGTCAAAAGAATCGGCATCGATAGTTGTGCTGCTACTGGTGCTATTGAGAGTGCGTCCGGGAAGCTCTTCCCATATGCCACAACAGCTGACTCCGAAGCAGGCAATTCTTCAGCGATAGCCGCTGCCGTTTCATAGCGGTTCTTCCCTGAGATTCGCTCGACATCGATATTCAGCTCTATTTCGATGTAACGTTCTACTTCCTCAGAAATCACGCCTGTCCCACCAACAATGGTAACACGTTCGGTTTGTAGTACTTCAAATGCTTTCTCCGTAACCTTCGTGAGCTTGTCACCTTCTGTTAAAAGAATCGGCGCCTGTAAATGGTGAGCAAGAGGCGCCCCTGCGAGCGCATCAGGGAAGTCTTCGCCTGTAGCTAATACCACGTTCTTTGCTTTCCCCTCAATTCGCTCATTCATCGCAATTTTTACTGCAGTGTCATACCGGTTTTCACCAGCGATTCGATCAATATAAGGCTCTACTTCCTCATAGACCGAAGCGTGTAATTCATATTCTTTCCCATTATTAAGGTTCTCACGATCAGTCGCTTCTATGTAATACGTACCTGGAGCTAGAGAATACACAGCACTAAAGCTGATTTCACTCGATTCAATACTAGGATCGATTTCTTCCTTATTCCGATCATACACATTCATATGTAAATCCATCTCAGACACTTCACCATTTGTCTGATAGATAGAAAGTTCGATATCACTGAATTCACTTACTTTCAGTTTGAAAAGGTCTTTATCATTAGCTGATAGCGTCCCTCTCATATAATCTGTTGTCGTTTGAATCGTTTGATTCACTTGGCTGAACGAGTTGTTTGGTTCGTTTTCATTTAAGATCGAATACTCCCCACTCGTTAATGGTTCAACGGTACCGCCTTCTTTTATATCGGTAAAATCTGTAGTAGCTTGGACGGATGGACAGATTGCGAGACTTCCAGCAAGTAAAGCAGAGATGATCCCTATCGTTTTATTCAACATGTTCATTCCTCTCAGGTAGTAGTTTGTGTAACAATTCTAATCAAAATCACACTTAGTACTAATACCCTTACATACCATTAATTAACATAAAAAAGAGAACCAGACATCTGATTCTCTCACTATTATACGTTCATTTAGGTATCATTTTACCTCTCGCAAAACTTTCATGACTCCTCTGTTAATTCAAAATCCTCTTTAAACTTCGATGCTTCTTCTTTAAAAAATGAATCTCCACTAATTTTAGATAACTTTTCAAGTTGACTAATGTGAATCATATGATATCGGTCACTTTGAACATGATGATCACGACAATAGTAACTGATCTCACCCTCCACTCTGAATTCGGGCAAGTAATGTTTCACTGTAGTTAGTGAACCCTCTATATAATTCTTCACTTCTTCGTCTTGTTCCAATAAATAATAATCGTAGACCCCAAATATTGCGAATAAGAATCCATTCAATGCATAAGTAGGGGTGTCTTGAGGATATTCTTCAAGCCATAAATAACCATCTTCGTCTATTAGTGATACCCATACATCATTATCACTTTTAAGATTTTTCATGCTCTGAAAAGTCTTATGAGCCGCATTCAAGTATTTTTCATCTTCTGTATATTGATATAACCTTGTAAAGGCTGAAAGAATTTCACCTTGAGTCATTGCAGAAAACCATGGTCCTTCCATAATGTCTTCTCCAAATCCATGTAAATCAAAGTCAATTGAATAAGGGAAATACAATCCACCATTATGCTCTTCAGCCATATCTAATAACTTTTCACCATGCAATTCAGCTTTTTCAAGAAATGCTTCGTCATTCTCTTTATCGTAACTAATCAGGAATGATTTCGCATATCTTCCAATCTTCAAAGGATTGTAGTATAACTCACCTTGATGATTCGTCATTACAATTCCATTATTATCTGTTGGTACATCAGGTTCAAGAGACACAGCAGAGCCTATATATGGCACTTCGTCTTGTGGAAGTTCTACCAGTTCATATGTATCCATTCTGAACCCAAGGTTTTCGTTGATTTCTGCTTCATGGTCTTGGCTTGATTGATTAAATAATAATAGACTACCTACAATTAAAATGAGAGCGATAGTTATTATACCAAAAAGCCCCTTCTTTCCTATTCTTTTCACTATATTAATCCTCCTCAGCACGCTTCAATTCGCTACATTTTGTATTTCAAACATTGCCAAACTTTAAATGACTCTACCTTTTCTACCTCAAGTTTCTATTCTACCATCCTGAACAGTTAGTCATCTATATTCTTTATGGCATTTTATATAAAATTATCAAGAAATTCCTGTATTTGAAGGACTTAGTATCTTTTACTCTTTTGAAATCTTAATATAACACTCTTTGACAAAAAATATGGAGGTCAGATAAACATCTGACCTCCTCTTAATAATACATTTTAATCAAAAATACTAGTATAGAAAAGAGAATGTTGATGGTGTCTGGCCCGTGCCAGGCACGGGCCAGACACCACTGATTATTAATTCAGTAAACTCCAGATATCCTTCTCTACATCTTTAGAAACTGCTCCATTACCACCAAGAATCGTGTAATAGCGTGTCTCATGCTTCTTGAAGTAAGCTGCTACAGAAGGATCTAGTTTTTCTTTCGGTGTTAGTAGTAACGGATTGGTGAAATTAGCTGCTAACAGAGATCCAGTCAACGCATCTGCATAGCCTTCTCCAGTGGCAACGACTGCAAAGTTTTTATCATTGTTGAATTCATTTGCAATTGCTACAGAGGTCGCATAGTGATCTTTTCCTGAAAGACGAGTTGGTTCAGGCAGTTCATTGTTGAATACGTTCTCGCTGATGACACCCGTTCCACCTACTACATAACTCTTTTCATAGGTTCGTAGTGCGTTCTTCGTAGCTTCTGGAACATGATTTGTGTCTGTTAACAAGATCGGCATCCCATTTCGAGCTGCCTCAGATGCAATGGATAATGGACCAAGAAAATCCTTTCCATAAGCGACAACCGCAGTGTCTATAGGAATATTTATACTCGCAAAAAAACGAGTCCCCGCTAAGGGATACTCGTTTTCTATTGAACTATTAATATCCTTAAAGATTACTCAAACATACTCCAGATGTCTTCTTCTACGCCTTCACCAACAGCGCCTGTTCCACCAAGCACTCTAAAGTAGAATGTATCGTTGTCGACGAAGAATTGCTTAACCTTTGGATCAAGCGCTTCTTTAGGAGTTAGTAGCATAGGTTCGTTCATGCTCGCAGCGTACACCGAGCCAGAAAGTGCATCTGCAAAGCTTCGGCCAGTCGCTAGGTTTACGAATTCTCGGTCAAGATCGAACTCTTCTGCAATGGCGACAGACGTGCCATAACGGTCTTTTCCAGAGATTCTTTCTGCATTTGGTAGTTTTTCAAAAACCGCATTGCTGATGACTCCTGTTCCTCCTACCACGATACTACTATCATAGTTTTTCAGAGCAGTTCGCGTTGCTGAAGGAATGCTGTCTTTCTGTGTTAATAGAATTGGCATCATGTTTTGAGCTGCTACTGGTGCCATCGATAAAGCATCAGGGAAATTCGTTCCATCTGCAACAACAGCTGTACCTGTTGCAAATGGGAGCTCATTTGCGATTTTTGCAGCCGTTTCATAGCGATCTTTTCCAGAAATTCGATCGACTTCAAATCCTAACTCTTCCTCTAGATAGCGCTCGACCTCTTTAGAAATAACGCCAGTTCCACCAACGATCGTCACATGAGACGTGTCTAGCAGATCCATCGCAGTTTGAGTATATTCTGGAAGTGAGTTCTTCCCAGTTAATAAGATCGGTGCATCCATCGAAAATGCTAGTGGAGCAGCAGCTAGTGCATCAGGAAAATCACTTCCTGTCGCAAGGACTACGTTCTCAGAAGAATAGCTTCCATGTGAGCGAATCGCTATTTTTGCAGCCGTGTGATAACGATCCTTTCCATTAATACGCTGGATGTATGGTTCTGGGTCATAGATAAACGCATTTAGAAGATACTCTTCTCCAGTAGTAAGGTTTGCAATGTCTGATGCCTCTAGGTAATAGACACCAGGATCTAGCGTGATACCAGAAAGGTAACCGTACTCATCAGAAACATCAAAATCTCCTTCAAGCTCTTGCTTATCTTCGTTATAGAGATTAACGTTAAGCTCCATTTCTGTGCCTTCTTCTTCAGTTGAGAAAAGAGAAATAATGAAGTCTACTTCTTCGTCTCCTGTAATTTCGATTTTATAAAAATCCTTATCTTGATCAGCAAACGTTCCAATCACATAGTTATCGAGCTCGATTGGGTTTGCTTGATCAAAGCTATTGTTAGGCTCTTCTTCTTCATAATCACCGAATTCGTTGTAACCTTGTAATTCAACTGTCTCATCAAGCTTCTTTTCATTCAGAAGCTTCTTCACGCTTACTAAATCTGGATGATTACTTGCCGCAGAAGCTGAAGGGCTTGCTAGTAAACTTGCAGCTACGATAACAGACGACATCACGCTCAATACTTTCTTCAATACATTCATTCCCCCGAATTTGTTGTTTTTTGGAGATTTAACGAAAAAAGAACACGCCTATTTTCCCGGCAGCTTCACCTTCCATTTCCTATCGCTAAGAGGATTATATACGAGATTCCAAATAATTACTATCTCTTTTTTACGCTAAATTTCTCCAATAAAAAAGCACCTAAAAAGGTGCTCTTTATATTGATTCTTCACGTATGCTCTTTAACCTTTCGAGAAGGTTATTTTCTAATACTTTATCAGACATTTCGATTTGCTTTTTGATCCGCTCATATCCATCACGGCAATTTTCTACGTCTACGGTTTCCCCACTCTCTGTTTTCGTACATGTCCCTTTCGTAAACTCTCCTGTTGGAGACATGTCGAACGAATACGTTTCACCGAAGAACGTGTACTTCGGGAAGCCGTGTCGAAATCCGACAAAACCTTCTTCTTTCGATGTGAGGTCCTTCCCAACATGATAGATAGAATCCTCTAATCCTAGTAAACTAGTGACGGTCGGCTTAATATCGACCATTCCACCGATTACGTCGCTCACTTCTCCTTCTTCTTGCCCAGGGTAATGAATCAGGAGGGGAACGTTGTACATTTCTTTACGATCGAACGTTACTCCGATTAACTCATCCAATTCCTTTTTCTTTTCAGGTAGGAGACCATAATGATCGCCATAGAAAACGAATAGCGTGTCTTCCCAAAGGCCTCTCTCTTTCAAATCATTGATAAATAGGCCAAGTGTTTCATCCGCATATTTTGTGCTTTGAAGGTAATCCCCTACAGCTGTATCATCAAAACGTTCAGGTAAGTCGAGGTATTTTTTATCTTCTGGTAGTTTAAAAGGTCTGTGCTGCGTTAAGGTGATGAAGAAATTATAAAACGGACCATTTTCAGCTTGTTTCTCGTATATATCAACGAGTTGACCATACATGCTTTCATCAGATATTCCCAACCCTAGCTTTTGGCTGCTATCGATCGTTTCAGAAGTGCCATTGTAGAACTTATCGAATCCTTGAGCTGGATATGCAGCCTTTCGATTCCAGAATTCTGGATCATTTCCGTGAGCTACGCTAGTCTGATAACCTTCTTCACCTAACACAATCGGTAATGAACGAAAGATTCCAGTTTCATATGCAGTGTATCCACTTTCTCGTTCTGCTGGAAATAATGAATTGTTTACAATAAACTCCGCATCTGATGTGTTCCCTTTTCCAATCTGTGTGTAGATTTGATTGTAGTAGAAGCTTTTTTCAACAAGATCATTGAGGTTAGGAGTGATTTCTACTCCATCCACTTCCATACCAATCACAAAGTTATTCATTGACTCCCCTTGAACAATGACTACGTTCTTCCCTTCGGCTACGCCGAAATAAGGAGATTTTTCGTTCTGATTTTCAACAAAGTACTGGTTGACCCCTTCAAGTTCTTCATTCGAATCGTCTTGTCCCATCGCAGGTGCTAGCTTGTTCTCATTAAAAAATATCGTACTTGCATGTAAATGAGCAGGGAGAATTCCAGCTTTCGCAACCTTATACTGATCACTATACTGACTGTCTATCGAGAATACTGAAATAAAAATGAATAGAATGATTCCAACGACGAGAAAGCTAGAACCAATCATTCTGTTCTTCACAGCTTGTCGTTTTACAACCATCATGATTAACAATGGGAGCAATACTACAATATCCACCAGGTATAATAAATCACTTTGTCTGATAAGAGTTATGACAGAATCTCCCACTTCTGCTGTTTGGCCTGCCTGGTCCAGTAGCTCAAGCGATAATATACTGGAATAGTAACGCTCGTATAGCACATCTCCATAGAGCAAGAATGAAACTAGTAAATAGAGAGAGAATGCTAGAAAGGCGTAACGTACTTTTCCAGACATCACTTGGAAACTTACTAAGAATAACGTTAGGGCAACGGCTCCGAGAAAAATAAGCCCTGTTTGAGCTTCTCCTATTATTTGATGTGAAAAATAGCTGTTTTTGAAGGTCCACCCAACAAGAATGACGAGCGACCAAAGAATGAGATATATGTATTTTGTCATAAGAAAATTCCTTTTTTTACATAGATTTATATCATATTGTAACATAGAATTTACATTTCATTAACAATTCTGGTTCGATGTAAACAGATGACTTTAAAAAAGAATTAAAAAAGACCGATCTATGAATAGATCGGTCTGACTCCTCCTAATGAGCTCTCTTTGCACCAAGGTATCTCGGTGACCAGTAGCTTGAGTCCATGCTGCTTATCGTGACGCCAGTAGAAGACCCAGCGTGAATGAACTTGTTGTTTCCGATGTAGATTCCACCGTGTGATGCACCTGGCTTATAGGTTTCAAAATACACGATGTCCCCAACAGATGGACTGCTGACTGGCGTTGTCACATTCCACATCTGTGCCATCGTTCGTGGCAAGGACACCCCTTGTTTCTTGAAAACGTAAACGAGAAAGCCACTGCAATCGAAACCAGATTGCGGCGTGTTGCCTCCCCATGTGTAAGGAGTACCGATGAACTCAGAAGCATCTGCGATCAGATCCATCACGCTGAACGAACCACTACCTGTGTCTCCTGAACCACCACCATCGTATGAAGTCCCCTGCTTCAGTTTCTCCCATGTCGATGAATCTACAACTCCGTTAGCCGTGAGCTTATTACGAGATTGGAACGTCTTCACTGCACTTTCTGTAATCGGACCAAATGCACCATCTGTCGCACCGTTGTAATAGCCGAGCGCTTTAAGCTTAGACTGAAGCTCTACAACGAGCTCCCCTTTTGAACCAACCTTTAGGACATCGTCATGAGAAGAATCTTGAACAGGAGGATGAACAGCTGGACTTGTTGTGTTGCTCAGTGTATCTAGCGTTTCCTTCGTTGCAGTACCCGTTACAGTAAGCCCCTTTGCTCTCTGAAAATCCTTTACAGCTTTTTCTGTAACTGGACCGAAGTACCCTGTTACACCGACATGGAATGTCCCTGCAGTAGTGAGGTCCTGTTGCAGCTTAACGACATCATCTCCACGTGAGCCTACTTTCATTACTGTAGCTGATTGTGTAGTCGTGCCTCCACGTGATTTCAATGCATCAAGAGTTGCATCATCCGCAACACCTGTCACGGTGAGTCCAACAACACTTTGGAACTCCTTCACAGCTTTTTCTGTGATGGAACCAAAGATGCCATCCACTTTATAATTGTAATAACCGCGATCCTTAAGACCTTGCTGCAGGGAAGTGACTGCACTGCCACGCGCTCCGACTGTAAGACCGGTTACTTTTTCTTCTTTCTTCTCCTGCACTTGAGTCGATGTAGTTCCTGAAAGCTTTTCCTTCGTCTTCCCATCGACGACGCCTGTGATCGATAAGCCATTCGCGCTTTGGAACTGCTTTACAGCTTTTTCAGTAATCGGACCGAAAATTCCGTCTACTGTGTAGCTGTAGTAGCCTTTATTCTTTAATTGCTGCTGGACTGTTGAAACCTCAACACCTCGAGCACCAACTTTTAACGTCTGTTCAGCTTCTTGAGAAGGCTTTGCCTTTGCGGGAGCTGCATTCAATGCATTTTCGGTTGCCTGGTCGACAACTCCTGAGACAGATAGGCCTTTCGCCTTCTGAAACTGCTTAACAGCTTTCTCAGTGATCGGACCGAAAATTCCATCTACACTATAATTGTAATACCCTTTGTTTTTAAGCTTTGTTTGGATATCACTAACGGCTTGTCCACGTTCGCCAATCGATAGTGTTTGAGAATAAGTAGAAGCCGCTTTCGCAGTAGCTCCTTTCAATGCGCTAAGCGTTTCACCATTCGCAGTACCAGTTACTGTTAATCCTTTTGCTTTTTGAAAGTCGCTAACGGCTTTTTCAGTGATCGGGCCAAAGTATCCTGTTGACGTATGATATGTAAAATAACCCTTTTCTTTCAAAACGTCTTGCAGTTCTTTCACATCGGAATTGTTCATTCCGAGCTTTAATTCCTGATTACCAAGGGCAGCTTCTACTTCCCCGGCTTGAACATAAAAAAAACCAGACAAAAGTGCTGATCCAACTACCGTCTTCTTTAACGTAGAACCTTGCATGTACATCCCCCTTAATGGTTTCACTGCATGACATACCGACATATACTATTTAACAATATCGGCTATTATTCGCTAAGTTTGAATAGTTTTCCTTTAAAATGCGATAAATTTTTCTACTAAAAAAGTGTAAAACTTCAAATGATATCGAATTATGGTAGTTAGTAGTAGGTAAAAAGACATAGAAAAGCCACTGTTCTTGAATCGAACAGTGGCTGTTTGGTTATTCAGAGAGTAGTTTTTCTACATCCTCATTTATCGCACCGCTACCTCCTAAAATCACATAGGATTTGGCTTTTCTTTCATTAATAAGCGTCATAATTTCTGCAGGAATTTCATCTTTCAGTACAAGGAACTTTGGAGCTGCATCCTGCGCTGCCACAACTGAACCTGTAAGTGCATCCGGGAAGTTCATCCCATTTGCATAATAAACAGTGTCATAGTCTGAATACAATTTTGATACGATCGCTGCGTTTGTTGCAAAGCGGTTTTTCCCAGAGTATCGGGTTGGTTCTGGAAGTTGATTTGTGACATCTGCAGAGATGACACCACTTCCACCGATCACGTACGTCTTTTTAATGTTAGAAAGAGCGCCTTTTGTAACGTTCGGAAGGATCTTCGTGTTCGTTAGAAGGATAGGATAACCATGTTGAGCTGCATATGGAGCGATGGCTAGCGCATCTGGAAAGTTCATGCCGTACGCGATGATCGCACGGTCGTAAGGTTTCAGCTTCTCCGCAATTCTCACAGCTGTTTCAAAACGGTCTTTTCCTTTTATTCGATCTACTTTAAGACCTAGTTGCTTCATTTGATCGCTTATTGATTCTGAAACTGCGCCTTTCCCACCTAGAATAATCGCCTCTGAAGCCTGTAATCGCTTGATTTCCTTAACTGTGTCTTCTGACAAACTTGTTTTACCTGCTAATAGAATAGGTGCCTGTAGCTTTCTTGCAAGTGGACCACCAGCTAGCGCATCAGGAAAATCATAGCCAGTTGCTATGATGACTGTTTTCGCTGTTCTGTATGTTTGCTGACTAATTTCATTGGCTGTCGAGAATCGGTCTTTCCCTTTGATTCTCAGAACACTTTCTAATTTCGTTATTACCGTAACAGAAAGGCCACCTGTCGTACGATTGCCTCTCGTGTCTACGGCTTGAACGGTGAATGTATAAGACTTATTCGCATCCAAGTCAGATATCTGCGTACTCTTCGTATTACCAGCGACGGTTTTCATCAACGTGTTACCATGATAAACCTCATAGTTTGCGATACCAGAAGCATCTGAAGCTGTTGACCAAGATAACGACACTGAATCTGAAGTTACATTGGCTGCAGTGACGCCTGCAGTTGATTGCCATACTGGCTTGTCTATATCTTCATATAGAGTAACCTTCCCCTTCATTATATCCTGGCTATAATCCGTTATTTCGATCGAAACATCTGTCGCTAAGCCATCGTACAATTTACTATTCGGTTTGCTTGTATTGTTAAGTGTTGTCTTGAAGCCTTTACGATAGTAATGATTAAAATCTAAGTACCATCGTCTGTTATCGAGATCGCTGCCTCCCTCTCCTTCATTTGCTTCTTCAAGATCGACATGTTTGTGGCCTTCATCATCGTTTTGCTTCCAGGATACACTTTCATCAATATGCCAGATCGCTACACCACCAGATACAGTGGCGTTCTCTAATCCTTTGTCGTACCCTGCATATTGACGGTTCTCAACCAAGAAATATTGTAAAGGATCATCAGTGTTAATTTTTATAACATTGTATCCACCATCTTTGTTTGAATTGAGGTTGATGGTGCTAGATGACGTAATCACTTCAGGTACTGCAAAACCGAGCTTAACTTTTGACCATGCATCTAGATGTGTCGGGGTTTGACCAGAATGTTCTCCGGTTTTCTCTGCCCATGAGCCTGAAGCCATCAAACTGTGAATACCAATTCCAAGTGAAGAACGATCTCGATCATATAAATCTGGAAGACCAAGGTCATGACCGAGTTCATGAGCAATGATGCCGATAGTAGCCATGTGACTACCATGGTTTTCACCAAACTGAGTGTAACCCCCATCATCATAAAGCGAGCCTACAAAAACACCGTCTAACTCTGGGGGAGAAAGTAACCCCCACTTGTGCCCCCACACTGCTCTATGTCCGTCACCGTAACTTGCCTCTCCACCTGCCACAATCGTTACAATGTGAAGTTCATCCGAACTTATATATTTATTATTGTCTCTATCATAGTTCTTATAATTAACCATGCTATCGGATGCCTTTAAAGCATCTGTAGCGATTTTTCGATATGTGTCATATTCTGTTAACTTACCTACCGGACGTGGGTGATCATAATTTAACGTTACTGATACAACCCCATTGTTCACCCCACTCGACTCTTCAGCAGGTGTGAACTGAAATGTCCCTGAAGAAACTTCGTCATAGTAGTTGTTCAAAGAGTTACCAGAACGGTTAAAGATTTTATCTTCCCATTCGGTTTCAGAGTGAGCTATTCTTGTATCTTGGAAGTTAACTAGTAAAACGACGAGGTCATGCGTTGAGTTGCCAATAAGAGATTGAAGAGTACTATTATTGATAGCTGGACTCATCGTTTGCGGAGTAAACTCGTTTTGAGAAGGGAGGCTTATCATATCTTTCTTAACGGCCGCGTTATTGGGGAGCTTATCTATCCCAACTTTAGATAAGGTAGCGATGACGTTTGATTTCTCCACTTTGGCGTAGTACCAAAAACCATCTTCATTTCGTATAATGACGTTTTCATTTTTCGTTTCGAACCAGTGTTTGAACTCGTCACCTACTGACCTTGCTAAAAAAGTTGTACCATCCGGCTGAGTTGTCGTTCGATATACATCGTTGGCAGGCGCTGCGAGTGTATTTTCGTTCCATATAAAGAACAAAAATGCAATAAACAATACTGAAACTATCACTCTACTCATCTTCAAGCTGTTTCCCCCTCAACTATGTATCGCTTTCAGTACCCTTAATATTAGCACAAAACCATAATTTAGGACATTATTTTGTTTTTACAAAAAGCGAGAGGTGCCGTGGAAAACCGACACCTCTCGTTCTGTTTGACGAACTAGTTATTTAATAGAATTTGCGTAAGATCTTTTTCAACGTTAATGACATCGTCACCGCCTAGTAGGCCAAAATGGTGGAAAGATGAATTTTCAAGATAGGATTGAGTTACAGGTTGTAGAGACTTTGGTGTAGAAAGAATTAATGGCGCGTCACTCTTTGCTGCTAGGACTGCCCCAGTAAGTGCATCAGGGAAACTTTTTCCTGTTGCTACATAAGCCTGTTTACTTCCAAGGGGAAGGTTTTTTAGAATATCAGCGTTCGTTTCATAACGATCTTTTCCAGCGTATCGCTTGTAATTCGAAACACCAGTTAACGCTTTTTCACTAATAACACCGTTACTACCTACTACGATTACGTTATCGTAGTTCTTTATTGCTTTTGCAGTTGCTTCAGGAAGTGTATCCGTTAGTGCAAGGTAAATAGGATACCCATTCTTAGCGGCATAAGGTGCGATTGAAAGGGCATCTGGGAAGTTCTTTCCGTATGCAAGAATCGCAGTGTTACTTTTAGGAAGCTGATTCGCTATGAGCGCTGCTGTTTCAAAACGATCTGCTCCACCGTGACGATCGACTTCAATTCCCATACCTTCTATTTCTCTTTTCACATCGTTTGTTATTGCACCTGCACTACCTAGAATGATAACTTTATTAGGATTTAAACGTTCTAACTCTGCTTTAGTAGATTCTGTTAGTTTATTATCTTGTGTTAGAAGCATTGGTGCATCTAGTTGATATGCAAGAGGTGTTCCTGCAAGCGCATCTGGATAGTCGCCACCTCTGGCAATGACAACCGTATCCGCCCCATTTGGCCAACCTTCTTGTGCAATAGCTGCTGCTGTTTTGTAGCGGTCAGGACCTGATAAGCGTTGGCCGAGTTGAATGAGATCTCCTGAAGCGATGTATGCTTCTTTGCCATTTTCGAGTTGAGTTTTATACCACACAAAGTGTTTGTAAATCATTGGTTGGCCTGCATTTGACCCATCAGTTATTTGATTACTTATAAGAGTAATAGGTTCGCGGCCTGAAGCAGTTTTTATACTATTTGCTTTTTTGTATGGAGCAGTTCTGAATTCTGCCCCAGGTGCTGTTATTACGATATCCTGATTTTCATATTTCTGAGCTGTTCTATGGAGTTCTTCCTCTGGAAGCTCATAATGAAATGTTTCGAATCTTAAATACTTACCCTCGTACCTGAAATCATCTAATTCAAATTTGAAGGGTATCGGCTTATAATTCTCATCTGAGCTAATTAAATTGTATATCATCATCGCTTTATACACTTTTTCTTGGTAAGCGTCAAGATTGCGCTCAGTAGAATTTTTACTTAGATAAATCGGACTATTAACCTGAAACGCACCACTATAAGCTAATACCGCAAAATACCAGCTTTCAAGCAATTCACGGTCATTGTCATTAATAGTAGGTAACTTTCCATCCTTGCCTTTAAATTTTTCATCAAGAATCTTTAACCCTTCTTGAATGTTGAACCTAGTATCTTCTTTTAATTTTGTTTTATATGCTTCTGATGCACCTGGTTTAAGTACTTGCATAATCCCAATTGCCTGAGCACCCGAAACTTTTTGCTGGTCCCAGTCGCTTTCGATTAATGCAATCGCCTTCGCTACCTCAGGTGGAATATCCATTTTAATAGCTTCTTCAGTTAGCATTTGACTGATCTCTGAGTATGTATAGTCCTCTGCTGCTTGTACCTTTTTGTCCCCTAGTTGTAAGCTGCCAAAACTACTTACAATAAGGAACGCAATGACAATACGAATAAAATTCTTTTTCATAGTGTTCTCCCCTTCCCCTTTTTCCATCATTTTCTAGTGTAACATGAAAGCGGGGTCAGGTGGGGGACTGTCCCCTACCTGACCCCGCTCCTTCATTATTTGATAGATTCGAGGAGTGATTCTACGTTACTATTTACTGCGCCTTCACCGCCTAGTATGGTAAAGTGCCTGATTCCTAGTTCAGTAGCCGCACCTGAAATCGAATCATTCACGCTAGTTGGTGGTACAAGAAGAAATGTACTGTCTGTTTTCGCAGCGAGGACAGAACCCGTTAGAGCATCTGCAAAATCTGCTCCTGTTGCGATAAACGCTTTATCAGCAGGATTAAGCATCCTCGCGACCATTGCTGATGTAGCGTAACGGTTTTCTCCACCATAACGTTCGCCGCCAGGAAGATTCCCCAAAACACTATCGGTAATAACTCCGGTACCTCCTACTGCGATCGAAGACTCAAATCCACCTAATGCCTTTTTCGTTGATTCTGGTAATTCATTTTTCTTCGTTAGTAGAATTGGATAACCGTTCTCAGCTGCGAAAGATGCGATCGAAAGGGCATCTGGGAAATTCATTCCGTTTGCGACGACAGCTTTCGCTGGATCGCCATCAAGTACGGCTGCGATGTTTGTAGCTGTGTCGAAACGGTCTGCTCCACCTATACGATCAACGTCAAGACCTAAGCTTTTAAGCTCATTATAGACGTAAGGTAAAACAGCGCCTTCGCCTCCTAGAATAATAGCTTTAGTAGCATGTAATCTAGCAATCTCGTCTTTTACCGATTGAGGAAGCGTCTTGCCAGTTAGCAAAATCGGGGCATCCATCTTATAAGCTAGTGGAGCTCCTGCAAGCGCATCTGGAAAATCGTCCCCTCTTGCGATAATGACCGTATCAGCGGAATCCCATCCCATTTCAGAAATCGCAACAGCTGTTTCGTAGCGGTCCTTCCCTGAGATTCGATCGACTTCAACTGGAACAGTCACCTTGATCTGTTTCCAAAATTCATTTGCGATCACCTTATACCCAGCTGGTCCCGGGTGGACATTTGTAGGGTTCGGTAAATATTTCGTGTAATCCATTGCAATTGCATCATACGTAGGTACGAACCCACTACCTGACCCTAATGCAACACCTTGAATCAATTTATTTAATGACTGCATTAGTTCGGTGAAGACCGCTTGCTCTTCGGGTGGGTAAGCGTAGAATGGATTGTAATAGCCTTGTAAAAATACGTTGGCATCAGGGTTCAAGGTACGTATGATCCCCATGATATGGCCATAATTCTTTAGAACCTTTGCAAATAGTTCTTCTACTTTCTTTTTATCCTCAAGATCCTCAGGGCTATTTTTTAAAACGTTAAGAAAATCATTCGCTCCAATCGTGAGCGTAATCAGATCAGCACTCGCGACAGCTTGTTGCGCTTCTACGTTCGTCGTTAACTGTTCCAGAAGGTTATCAGTAGTAAAGCCAGGAACGGCAAACTTCTTTGTGAATGACTCTAACTGATAAATATTCTCTAAATCTTCTGCTATGTAATCAGCATAGCTAACTCCAAGTGTATTATCAGGTTGAACTCCTGCTGCCAATGAGTCACCAAGGGCAACATACTTCCATTCATCATGAACATTGTTTGATTGGGCAGCGTGTGCAAAAGACGGGGCAAATAGCATCAGTACAAGGGACAGGATAAACAATAATCGCGTTTTTCTAAAAGTGTTTTGCTTCACTTGTTTCCCTCCTTTGATTGCTGTTCTTTATGTTATGCATTATAAAGAACATCGCCTTTACTACTATTTGCCATATCATTCGAAAGTCCTGCAACAAATATTTAAAAAAGGAAGTACCAAAATGGCACTTCCTTTAGTATCTCTTTATTTTGAAAGCTTATTAAATACGTCTTCACTTACAGCACCAGTTCCACCAGTAACTGTGAAATCGTAAGCTTCTAAATCAGCGATCGCTTGTTCAGTCGCTTTAGGAAGCTTGTTCGGTTGAACGAGAAGGATCGATGCATTTTGCTTCGCTGCAAGTACAGAGCCTGCTAGCGCATCTGCAAAGTCCATGCCAGTTGCTACGAATACGCGAGCTGAAGGATTTAGATCAGTCGCGATTGTTGCAGCTGTGCTGAAACGGTCTTTCCCAGCATAGCGCGTTGCTTTTGGAAGCATCCCTTCTACTTCTTCACTGATCACACCAGTTCCACCAGCAACGATCGACATATCAACGTTCGTAAGAGCACGTTTCGTTACGTTAGGAAGCTTATCGTCTTCAGAAAGTAAGATCGGATAGCCGTTACGAGCCGCGTAAGATGCGATGGAAAGCGCGTCTGGGAAGTTCATTCCGTTTGCAACAATTGCCTGCTCAGGTGAGCCACCTAGACGAGCAGCAATATTTGCTGCTGTGTCGAAACGATCTTTTCCTGAGATACGTTCAACGTCGATTCCTAGACCTTCAACTTGATACTCTACATATTCACTTACTGCGCCAGTTCCACCTAGAATGATTACGTCTTTTGCACCAAGACGCTTGATTTCTTCTTTTACCATTTTATTTAGATAATCTTTACCAGTAAGCAAGATCGGAGCATCTAGCTCATACGCAAGTGGTGCACCAGCAAGTGCGTCAGGGAACGCATCGCCACGAGCTAGGACGACAGTGTCTGCACTATTCCAGCCAGCTTGAGAAACTTTTATAGCAGTCTCATAACGATCATCACCAGAAATTCGTGTTGCTTCTTCTTCAACGATTCTCGCTTCTTGGCCCATTTCAATCGTTTTACCGTCGATGTACTCATTGAATAGTTCGAAGTCTACGAAGAAGAGTTCTTCCATTCTGCCTTCTTCAGCTGCTTTACCCATCACTGTATAGCCATCTCCACCAGTTGCAATGAAAGAGTTTGTTGCAACTGTGTATGTTGCTTTAGGATCGATGTCTTTGTAGCCTTTTTCCGTTTTTACATTTACATCAAGAATACGCTTGCCTACTTCTGCTTCTTCATCGTATGAGTACATGATGCCAGATACTTGAGGAAAACGTCCTTCTCCGTCCTGGATACCGCTCACGCCATGCTCAAGTGAATCGATGATCTCTTGACCCGTTAGATCAAGCGTTACAAGGTTGTTACCGAACGGCATCGTTGTTAGCACTTCGCCCATCGTGATTGGTCCTTCGTCGATTGAAGCACGAATTCCGCCTCCGTTTTGGATCGCGATCGTAGCATTCGTGAATTCTTGTGCTTTTGAAAGCATTGCGTCTGTGATTAGGTTACCAAGGTTTGTTTCACCAGAACGAACGGTGTCACGCTCTCCATCAAGGAATACATCTGTTTGACCAACGACTTCTTTTTCAATTTCTTCTAGTGGCTTTTTCAGCTCTTCGTAAAGCTTCTGAGCCTCAGGGTCTGGCTCCATCGTGCCTTTGTAATCAACGCGTACTAGGTCTTCATTCCAGTCTGTAAGAACCCCGTTCGCATCGAAGCTTACTTGAAGGTCGCCAAGGTATTTGCTGTATTCGAATGCTTGTACAACAACTGTTGGTTCTGTGTCTTCATTTACAACGATTCCTTCATCAAGCTGCGTATGGCTGTGTCCACCAACGATAACGTCGATCCCTTTGACTGCTTCAGCAAGATCAACTTCAGCGTTTTTACCAAGGTGAGTTAGAGCGACGATTTTGTTGATTCCTTGACCTTCAAACATTTTCACCATTTCTGCAGCATGCTTTTGGTGATCTTCAAATGTGAGGGTATCTCCAGGTCCTGAAAGTTCAGGTGTTGCTTCAGTTGTTAGTCCGAATACACCGACCTTCTCACCGTTCACATCTAGAACAACAGCTGGATAGATCGTGCCGCCATCTCCTGGTGTACCAACTTCGTCTTTGTAAAGAGGGTTAAGATCTGTATTGTTACTGTAATCAATGTTTGAGCTTACGATCGGAAATTCAGTCTTCTTCACGAACTCAGAAAACGTTTTTGGACCTTCATCGAATTCATGGTTACCAGGTACCATCGCATCGTATTCCATCATGTTCATGAACTGAACATCAGCAAGGCCTTTGTATTTATTGAAGAAAAGTGTGCCTGAAAAAACATCTCCTCCATCAACGAGGATTGAGTTCTCACGCTCTGCACGAATGTCTTTAATCGCAGTAAGACGCTTCGGAGCATTCTCTAAGTGTGCGTGTGTGTCATTCGTGTGCATGATTGTTAAGTCAAAATTCCCTGTAGCAGCTTCAGATGGTGTTGCAGGTGCAGCAGCTGCAATCCCCATAGCAAGGGCAGCAGATGATAATACAGCAATAAATGGCTTCTTCATGTTCATGTGTTCAGACACTTCCTTTTTCTTTTATTAGATGTAATAGATTACTAGTTGGGCGGGGCACTGCTGCCAGCAGGTGCCCCTGCTTCATAACTAGTTAATTAATTGGTTTATGACGTCTTCACTTACAGCACCTGTCCCACCAAGAATACGGAAATTCTTGATATCGAGTTCATCGATCGCAGATTGTGTAGCAGTCGGTACGTTATCTTTTTGAACGAGGAGCATTACAGCATCTTCTTTTGCAGCAAGAACAGAACCTGTCAAAGCATCCGCAAATTCGCTTCCTGTTGTAATGAAGGCTTTGTTTGTTTCTCCGACGAGGTCAGTCGCAATAGTAGCTGCTGTCGAATAGCGATCACTTCCGCTATAGCGCTTCGGATTTGGAAGCTCGTTAAATACGTCTTCACTAATCGCACCCGTTCCTCCAACAACGATCGTTTCATCGATGTAACGAAGGGCTGTTTTCGTTGCAGTAGGTAATTCTTTTTTGCCAGTTAGCAAGATTGGATAGCCTTGCTTAGCTGCGTGAGATGCAACAGCTAATGCATCTGGATAGTTGTAGCCATCCGCGATAACCGCTTTTGCTGGATTACCGTCAAGACGTGCTGCAATGTTAGCTGCTGTTTCAAAGCGGTCTTTTCCTGAAATACGTTCTGCTTTGATTCCAAGACCTTCAATCTGGTATTCTACGTAATTTGAGATCGCGCCTTTACCTCCAAGAATAATGACTTTCTTAGCAGATAGACGGTCAAGCTCAGCACGAACGTCAGCGTTCAGCTTGTTCTCAGGGTTCAATAGGATTGGAGCATCGTATTTGTATGCGAGTGGCGCACCTGCAAGTGCATCAGGGTACGTATCTCCACGAGCAATTACAACAGTGTCAGATTGCTCCCAACCTTCTTTTGAAACTTCTATCGCTGTTTTGTAGCGATCTTTTCCACTTGTACGGTCAGCTTTTTTACCAAATTGAATCTGTGCCAAAACCGGATCGTGGTCACTCGCGCGTCCATCAGCCTCACTAAAGTCTGAGTTGATATTGATGCTGTCGATCGCAGTATGTTTTGCTAGGTTGTTCGTTACAAGAATGTGGTCAAGAACTTGAGAGTTTCCTTGATAGATATACGTGTAACGCTCTTCAGGAGAAAGTTTCTCCATCATGTTTGTGAGTACATCGCCTTCGAGCGTATTGATTGGATCAGAGAATTCGAAGTCGTTCAAGTCTCCCAAAACAATCACATTTGCATCTTCCATCGTATCGACTGCACTGGTAACGAAGTCGTTGATGACAGCTGCTTGCTTCATTCTCTGAACTTCACTTCCAAGTACGACAGGGTGCTCACTACCGAATAGTCCGCCGTCTCCACCTTTTGAATTAAAGTGGTTTGCAATAACGATTACCTTTTCACCGTTGAATGTAAATTCTCCAGCAAGTGCTTTACGAGAATCATCGAACGCTTCGTTAGTAGGATCGATACGACCAGGGTTATGAGTTAGTCCATCTTTGTCGACACCGACTGAAGTCGTAGCGTCTCCAGCTGGCTTGTCTGAAAAATCAACGCGATCAGGATTATAGATGAATCCTACACGAATATTTCCTCCTGGCTGCCCGCCATCTGTCTTATCAAGTGGCGCCACTTCTGCGAATTCGTACGTTGGCCCACCAGCGCTTTCGATCGCTTTGATAAGCGCTTTGTAAGATTCACTCGCATCTGTTGTACCATCGTCAGTAGGACCGTTGTTATCTTGTACTTCAACAAGACCGATGATGTCTGGTGTCTTCATGTTTGAAACGATCGATTCTGCAATCTTTTCTGCTTTGTCATTTTGAGGAGCACGGAAGTTCTCGATGTTGTAAGTCGCAACCGTCAGCTTCTCTTCTGATACCTCGATCTCAGTGGTTTCTCTTTCAACTCCACCGTCAACAACGGATGGGAATGTACCTGTTGGACGAATTTTGAAATTGCTATAGTCATAGCTAACGTTTCCGAGAATAGATCCATCGAATTGATCGCCTGTTTTCACAGTAACGTCGATTCCATCAACATCGATTAGCATGCGTTCAGGGTTGAAATCTTCTGGTGAAATCAATAGCCCGTCAGCACGTGTACGCAGTTGATCGTCGCTTGTATTCACGAAAACTGGTACTTCATCGTATTTCTTTGGACCTGAAATTATCGCGTCAGGAATTTCAATAAGCATTCCTTCTAGACTTTCATAAAAGTCTAGTCCGTCTGTTTCAGGGTCAAATGATGTCATGCCGTCATCTTCGATCGTTTCAGTTGGCGGCGTGCGATCTATACCAATCACCGTTGCAGCCGGTACTTTCTGATCAGAAGATACAACGGTAACGTTAGAAGCTGAAATCTGTGTTGTTAACAGATCTTTTGCATCGTCGTAGCCATCTTCTCTCCACTCAGCTACCTTACCGTCAACCGATACTTTGTCGCCGACTTTAACTGAATTACCTTTGCTATAAACAAAGATTCCTTCTGATGTTGCTAGACTCTCATCAGGTGTTTCACTTTGCATGTAGAAGCCATTAGCTCCAGCTTTTGCCGTAACGATTCCTTCAACGTTAGATACAGGTTTGCCTTTATATGGAGACTCATGTCCTGCACCTTGAATGTCGTGTATTTTCACATTGTCAGCCGGCTTCAGTACAGTGTAGCTGAACGTTGCTACTTCGCTTGTTCTACCGTCTTTCGATGCAATTGCTTTGATCGTTGCATCTTTTGTAAGAGTGATCGGCGTTGAATACATTGTGCTTTGATCTGTCGGAGTTGATCCATCCATCGTATAGTGAATGTTCGCTCCTTCAGTTGCCGTTTCAAGCGTAACCTTCGTTCCTTCTGTTACAGAGCCCGCTCCAGGGTTAGCGACAACCGAGAAAGCGTTCTCAACAATGTCTGATGCACTTCTGAAAACGAGCTTATATTCGCCGTAGTCATAGTTGATGACACCACGAAGAATCTCATAGGTCTTCCCTACTTCAAGGTTATCTGCATTAGGGTTATCGATTTTGAATTCGCCACTAGAATCAGTTGCATTAAATTCACCATAGCCTGCTTCTGATTTAATAGTAACGTTCTCAAGCTGTACGTATTCACCTTCAACGGCCTCACCGTTATCGGATGTTAGGTTAGTAGATTGAATGGTTTGTGGTTGTGGTATGCCTGCGTCTTGAGTTGTGATTGTGATATTTGAAGAAGTTGTGCTGATCTGTGCCATGCCTTTAAAATCACTCAGATTACCCTCTACTGTGATTTCATCACCAGGGTTTGCTTTGATTCCTTCAGCACGAACGATAATACCAGCTGTGTCGTCTTGAATATATAGGTTTGTACTACTTCCAGCAATAAAGGAAGCTGTCGCGATTCCTTTTACTTTCACTGCTGAACCGACTGCTTTCGAACGAGCATCAGCAATTGAAGAAAGTTCTACTGGTTCTGGATCTGTTCCACCATTAGAAAGGTGAGAACCGAGGTACGTTGTTGTGTCTTTTGCGTGGGATGTCCATTCTGCAGAAGCATCGAATGTATCGTTCGGGTCCGTATCGCCTGACTTAATGGAGTCGTTACGAACGAGGGTAACGTCTTTAGCGAAATCAGCGTCATTACCGATTTGTCCAAAAGAATCGACTATCGTGCCGTTCTTTTTCAGTACGATTGGATCATTCCCGTTAAAGTTCACTACGGTTTGATTTGTAGTATCTGCCTGATCAAGAATGGCTTGGTTTGCATTGTCGTGAGAAAGTACATAAACTTCTCCATCAGCAAGCGTACCATTCAATGTTAACGAATATTTAGGCGGTGCTACTCCATTCGTATAGGTTTCTAGCGTATAAGCAGATAAATCTACTGAACTACCTGTACCATTGTAGAGCTCTATTGCTTTATTGTAAGACCCGCCCTCTATGTATTCAGAAATAATAACATTCTGAAACGTTTCTTCAGCAGCTGATGCATACTGAGAAACGGGAGCAGCAAAAAAGCTCAAAACCATCGAAAAGATCAGCAAGAAGCTAATCGTGTGACTCGAAGACTTTCTTTTCAACATGGATCCCCCCGGATTTAGTCAGATTATGGCGAATAATTCCACCACTTGAAGTATACAACAATCTTCAAGAAAAATCTGTAATTTCCGTGTAAATTGTTTGTGGTGGGTGACAGGATGGTGCCGGGATGGGGTCTGGCCCCATCCCGGCACCATCCTGTCCCTCTGCACCGCACAAAAAAACCACCGGTTCGATGGCTCGATCCAGTGGTCTAGAGGAAGGTTTATCTTCTTCTTTTTCTCATCCTACCCTGATGGTCTATGACCACCATGCTCTTATAGGGAGATGGGCTTGAAGATCCTTGAGGGATTAATACGAAGACATAAACGTAGTACTGAAGGGAATCAGTTATTTAATTTAGCTCGATAGGGTATAGATGTTATTTATCGTAGTGATGCATAGAGTGATTCAACACCGCTTCAAAGGCTGAAACTCCTGGATAGGGGTGACACCCATCCACGATTGAACTGCCTGGTATCAGTTCAGACCGCGCATCACTACGAGGAAGCATGAATAATTTTCTTTTGTGCTTTTGTGCAAAGTGGGCGGTGGACAGTGCACCACTCTTCACGCCAGCTTCAATGACGACTACATGACTCGACCATGCACTGATTAACGCATTTCGCTGAATAAATTGCTTCGGAGTCGGAGGTGTTCCAGGTGCATACTGGGATATCACTGCTCCATTTTCAATAATTGCTTCGTAGAGCGAGCGGTGCTCTTTCGGATAACAATAATCTACTCCGCTTGCAATGAAGGCGATCGGTACACCACGATTTACGAGGCAGAGAGCGTGGGCAGCTCGATCGATTCCTTTCGCTAGCCCGCTGATCACAGGTATATTCCTCTTAGATAGAAAGTACGAAAGCTCTTCAGCAGCCCTTTTTCCTTCAACTGTACAATTTCTCGAACCGACGATTGCGACAGATGGAGTAAGTGGACGTATGAGACCTTTATAATATAATAACGCTGGTGATTCAGGTAAATCCCTTGCATACGACGGATAAAGCGGGTCATCCCGGGGCAGAAGCCAGATCTCTTCTTTTTGAACCCGTTCAAGAATGCGCTTGCATTTCTCCAGTGACCGAGCTTCTACAACAGCGTCTCGGACCCGCTGGGAAATTCCTTTCACTTCTTGTAGCTCTGAAGAAGAAGCCTGATAGATTCGCTCAGGAGTCCCAAATGCGGTCAGAAGTTTCTTCTGAGAAACCGGACCAACATGACGGATTGAACAAAGCCAGATCCAATGCTCCATTCTTGTCTTCTCTTTCTTTTTAAATTTTTCTCTAATTCTTCTCTCTCTTGGACATTAAGTATCGTTATCAACCTTGGTTTAATAGTGAACGTGGCTAACGAGTTCTGGTAAGTATGTTGGATCGCTATGTTCTACATAACGCTGATAGGCTTCCCTCGCAGGTGCTTGAAAGAATGCTAGTATGTATTCGGGATTAACGTGCAGATCTGTTTTGGATGAAATGTAGGCACCATAACTGCTCCAGGCATAGTCCGATGGTTTTTGAACCATCTGGGCATTGACCGGATTAAGGTGAATGTATTTACTTAGGTGTACTTCATACAAGATAGAATCAAGCAGCTCAGCATTGTAGCGGCCTTGAAATACGTGTCCTGCATAGTCATATTTTTTATTGAAATAACGGGCATAGTTGGAGTTGATGACTTTCATGATTTCACCGGGTGGGTAATCGAAGGTTTCGATGGAGAGATGCACATGGTTAGTCATGAGGCAGTATGCGTGTAAGCGAAACGGAAAAGCGGTACGAGCTTGTTCTAGAAACTTAAAATACGTAAGACGATCTACTTGCTCATTGAACAATGAAGACTTGCGGTTCCCTCGGCAAACAATGTGGTACTTTGCCCCTGGAAACCAAATTCGTTTCTTTCGAGCCATTCGAATTGCTCCTTTAAGAGAGGAAGATGAGGAATTACTATTACTGCGTGGTTGATAGTTGTAGTATACCACTTTCTATTATTTGGGAATAGTTAAATTTTAAAATATTTGGAAATATTTTAAAGGGGGTCAGGCACGTGCCTGACCCCCTCTCTAAACAATTTACTTTTCTACTATTTCTTTTACGACTTCTTCGCTTACTGCACCTGTTCCGCCTAGTATTGTGAATTCGTTTGCTTTCAGCTCCTTCATAGCTTTCGCAGTCGATTCAGGTAGTTTGTTAGGTTGAACGAGGAGCATTGCTGCATCACTCTTCGCTGCTAGTACAGATCCCGATAGTGCATCAGCAAATTCCATTCCAGTCGCGATAAAGACGTGCTGTGATGGATTCAACTCAGTTGCCACTGCAGCTGCTGTACCGAAGCGATCTTTTCCAGATACTCTCTTTGGATCTGGTAGAGATGTAAGAACGTTCTCTTCTACTACCCCAGATCCTCCAACAACAATCGAAGCTTCTTTTGAATCTAGTGCTTTCTTCGTTGATGATGGTACCTTGTCTTTTAACGTGAATAAGATTGGATAGCCCTGTTCAGCTGCATATGATGCTCCAGATAGCGCATCAGGGAAATCTAGTCCGTTTACAACGACCGCCTTATCAGAAGCTCCCATTCGAGCTGAGATATTAGCAGCTGTTTCAAAACGATCTTTCCCGCTAATACGATCAACTTTTACGTTTAGTCCACGTAGTTCATACGCAACATAGCTCGATACCGCGCCTTCTCCACCAAGAATAATGACCTTCTTAGCTCCAAGGCGTTTAATTTCTTCTTTCACAACAGGTGTTAATCGATCTTCTCCAGTTAATAAGATCGGCGCATCCAGCTTGTACGCGTAAGGTCCCCCTGCAAGCGCATCTGCAAAGTTATTGCCATTAGCTAGTACAACTGTATCTGCTTTCTCCCAACCTTTCTTCGAGATGTCGACAGCTGTTGAGAAGCGGTCTTTTCCAGATAAACGAACTGGCTCTTTCGCTGGCTCACCACCCTTTGTTACCTTCCACGTGTATTCTTTTGTATTCTTCGCAATTGCTCCACCATCGTTGTTAAAAATCTCAGCTTTGTTTTCTTCAGATGGTTCGATTGTAATTGGAATTTCATTTTCGCCATTATCAAGCTTCACTTCATGACTGAATGTCATATCATCATTCACGTTGACATTCTCACCATTAATCGTCAGAACGCCTTCTTTGATCGCATTCCCTTTGAACGTGACGGTGTCACCTTCCACCTCTGCCCCGTTCTCTGGTGAATTCACAACAACCGGCATGTCGATCCAACGAAGGATCTCATCTTCAACGACCATTTTGTTACCACCCTGATTTGTCACTGTAACGCTCAAATCAGTTCCAATCGCACCATAACCATAGTAACTAACGTCATCATCCGTTTTATCTGAACGCGTATGATCAGCTAGTCCTTCTTGATCCCATGATTCACCTTTTGCATACTTGTACGTTAGCACAGTTCCTTCAGGGAACGTTTTTGTGAGCTCCCAATCAGGTGATACAGCACCATTTCGTGACATTTCCCACGCACTCGTGCTCCATCCGTTCTGACTTCCAGGCATCGTAACCTTCGCACTTAGAGGCGTGTAGTCTGGAGCATGCACCTTGAACGTGACATCGACCATAACAATATCCGGTGTGATTGAAACCGCATTTGACACCGTTTTGTTTCCTGATTGGTCGTATGCCACTACTCTATACTCGTACGTTTTTCCATTTTCTACAGCAAAATCTGTGTAGCTAACTTTTTCAGCGTCCTGAATCAACTCAATCGTTTTACCGTCTCTCTCAATTCCGAAGAGGTAAGGGTTGTCTGCCCCCTCAAGACTCCAGTTCAATGTGACTTGACCGGATTCTTTAAGCGGCTCCTCCAGGTTTACTGCGTCTGCAGGCGCTTTTTTATCTTCTGGATTTTGAGTTAACGTGACTTCCTCAGTATTCGTGGTTTTCCATGTTTCACCACGATCTGTTGTAAATGCGAGGCGGTAGGAATATGTTCCAGTTTCAATTGGTTGGAACGTCCCCTTGAACATGTTGTATCCGTTACCGTCGCCACCTTGCCCTTTATATGTGGCTTTCGAATCAATCCAATCGCCACCTTGCTTGATTTGAAGCTTTGCCATCAATCCTTCTGCTTGGCCTGACTCTGTAGCACCTTCGATCTTCACACCAGCTTCAATCATAAATGTTTGTGATAAATCGAGAACAGCATCGTCCACACTGTTTACGTTCGTAATATCATAACTTCCATCTTTCCACTCATAATGTGGAATGGCTGCATCCTTTGTTTCAGTGATGGTCGACTCATTCCCATCAGCATCAACAGCCGTTACAGCAAAGTAGTATGACTGACCGTTTGTTAATCCATCGACTTTAATCGAAGTCTTGTCAGTAAGCGTTACTTCTTCGTACATCGCCCCTTGTAGAGTAGATCGATAGACTTTGTACTGTGCTGCATCTCCCTTCCAAGAAAGGTCTGCACTTCCTTCTCCAACAGTTACCTTAAGCTCACTCACCGCTGTTGGAAGCTCAAAATTCTGTCCGCTATCAGCAACCATCATACGACCAGTCATTGCTGGTACGGAGACAGTTAGCACTCCATTTTTCACAGTCGCACTGTACTCTTTTGAAAGTCCGTCAGTGAATGAGATATTGTTCTTCACAAGACCTTTCACATCTAGTTCAACTGTTTGCTTATCGTTGCCGCGGTTCACTGCGATTACTGCAGCACCCTCTGCATTCGTACGCGCATAAACATACACGTCACCATCCGCATGCAGGGTTTTCAGGTCACCGTACGCAAGTAGATCGGCATTCGCTGTTCTTACATCACCAGCGTTTTGATAATGCTTTACTAACGATTCATTCTCTCCACCCCATGGGTATGTGCGGCGATCGTCAGGGTCTTTAGATCCTGTTACACCAGCTTCATCACCATAGTAGATGGTTGGCGCACCAGGGTAACCCATTTGCAGCACTGCTGCAAGCTTCAATCGTTTCACACCTAGTTCATGGTCATACTTTGGATCAAACTCAGCACGTTCGTACGTATCTGTTCCTCCACCAAGTACATATACGGCACGTGGGGTATCATGAGAGCCCATCAAGTTCATGAGCGCACGGAATGCTTCATCCGGATAATCCTCTTGAACAGCTCTTAGCTTCTCATCGGCACTTGCCGCGTTACCATTTTTCAAGAAGTCCAAAATTGCTCCTTCAAAACGGTAGTTCATAACCGAATCGTACTGATCACCAAGAAAATATTTAGAAGCATCATCCCAAATTTCACCCAGGATCAAAGGTTCTTCCCCTTCTTTAAGCGTTGCTCCTGCACCCGCGACTTCTTTTGATTTCAGCTCATCGCGGAACTCACGCCAAAATTCCATATCTACTTCGTTCGCAACATCGAGGCGCCAGCCTGATGCACCATTCGTGATCCAGCTTTTCGCTGCAGAGTCTTCGTCATACATAATGTAATCTGAGAATTTCTTGTTGTTTAATTCGCTTGCGTAATCAACGGCATCACCAGATACACTTTTGATTTCAGGTAGAGAATCATAACCCCACCATGCTTGATAATCATAGCGTTCGTTGCCGTTTTCATCCTTTACGATTTCATTCTTGATATTAAACCAGTTGTGAAAGCCATATTCATCATTAAACGTTTGGCCTTCTTTTTCAAGCTGCTTGCGTGCTTCGGTTTTCGCATCCTCTTCAGAAAGTCCTTTATCGTTCATCAAATCATAGATAAGTGACCAGTACTCATATGCACCAACAACGTCATATTTTCCATAACGATCAAAATAGATCGAGTCATCGCCGACGTGGTTGAACACACCATCCATGATCAGATGCATGTCACGCTTCTCAAGCTCTTTCGTAAATGCTTCGAACTCTTCTGGCGTACCGAATAATGGATCGATCGTCTTCCAATCCGTTGCATCGTATTTATGATTCGATGCAGCCTCTGCAATTGGATTAAGGTAAATCGTGTTTACTCCAAGAGACTCGATGTAATCTAGCTTTTCATGGATTCCTTTTACGTCACCACCAAAGAAATCATTGCTCCAGATTCCATCGCCCTCGTATCCAGAACGGTCAGCTAATCTTGGGTTATCAGGAAGCTCTGCCCATTCCTTCTGTTCAATTGGCTCAAGTCCTCGTGCATATTTTTTGGCATCATCGTTATTCTCGTTTCCGTTGTAAAAACGGTCAGGGAATATTTGATACACAACCGCTTCCTTCATCCAGTCAGGTGTCTGGAACCCAGGATCAAAGACAGTCAGTTGATAAAGTTCTGCGTTTCCATCGACTGCTTTCCCTTTAGACCCTTGCTTTGTATCTTCTCCGTACTCGGCCTTTGCAGCACCGTCACGAACAATGAATTTGTACCCATAAAGCCCTTTATCTTCCGGCGTCACGTCTGCTTCAAAGAAATCCATTCCATCAGTAGTCGCTGCTTTTTCCATTGAAACGAGCTTACTTGTACCAGTGTTTTGGTTCTTAAGATAAAGCTCTACTTTCGTAAGATCATCTTTCTTAGCTGAGAGACGGAGCGTAACCGTTTCGCCTTCTTTCACAGCCCCGAATGGAGCGCGGTAAGCTTCTTCCCATGAGTTATGTAGGAGTTGATCTTTGTTAATCGCTCCATCAGAACCTTCAGGACTGTAATCAGTGCTCACATCTTTCGTTTCAGCATTAAATTGAAACGTGATCGTTGCATCCGATAGAACGTTAAGTGCAGCATTTCCACCAGGGTACTCTTCACCCCAGTCGTTTCCTAAAACTACTTTGTATTCGTAATTTCCTTTTGGTACATCAGCTGTATATGTGTAGACGTTATCGAAATTATCATCTGTGAAAAATGCAGTAGAAGTACTAGGGCTCCACTCATCTCCAGCATCGATTGCAGGCTGAATAGACCCAACTAATCTTGGCTGCTTTTCATCAGCAATTTTGTTATAAGTAGTAGAATCAGCTACAACATGCGTCCCATCGTGATAATAAAACGTTACTGTAGTAGCTTCAGAAAGCTCAAGAGGAATGTTTCCACCATCTTTTCCATAGCTTTCGCCCCACGATTGGTTAATCGCAATCTTATATTCATATTTACCTGCAGGAAGTTCAGCAGTAAATTCATAGAATCCATTTCCTTTGTCTTCCATGATGGTTTCAGTCGCTTCAGGCTTCCAGTCAACATCAGCGCCTAGCTCCGTTTGAAGGTCACCAACAAGGGTAACTGTGCGTTCTGTAGTCGCCTCACCGATTTGGAATACACTGTTATCTCCTCCATCAGGATTGAGAGGATCCTTTATCCACTCACCATCAACGATAAACTTATATTGATGTTTACCATCTGATAAATCATCAACCTTAAGGCTCCAGACATTTCCGTCACCTTTCGTCATGTCAAGTGCGCCGTCTTCCCAGTTGGTAAAGTTACCGGCAACTTTTACAGAAGACTTACTGCCGTCTCCTTGATAGTTAAACGTAGCGCTCGACTTATTAATTACAGGACTCGAAAGCTCTGCCGCTTCAACACCAGGCATAGCCCCTGCCAATAATTGCAACACGAGAATGATTGCAAGTGACAGCGAAAGCTTTTTTCGATTACGCCGTTTCATCGTTATCCCCCTTTTTAGTAGTATCAAATCGTGAAACCGTTTGCATAACTGCCGTTTGCGAAATCGTTTGCACAATGTTGCACAAACAATATCGATATTCTATCATAGGCAAACGCTTCCATCTTATGATGCCACAGGTTCAACTTGTAATCAACAGTTTTTGTTGAATTGTTCTAATTTTCATACATTTCAATAGGCAGTCCATCAGGGTCTTGAAAAAACGTGAATCGCTTTCCGGTTAGTTCGTCCACTCTAATGGTTTCAATACTTTCGATCCCTTTATTTCTTAACTCTTGCACGCACTGATCTATGTCGTCCACCTCAAAGGCTATATGTCTAAGGCCTCTCGCTTCAGGGTAGCTAGGACGTTCTGGTGCATTGATGAATGAGAACAATTCTATTTGAGAATGCTCACCAACGGAGAGATCAAGCTTGTATGATTTACGCTCTTCTCGATATGTTTCTCGTATTATGGAGAGACCTAGCACATTCACATAAAAATCCTTCGAACGCTCATAATCTGAGCAAATAACCGCAACATGGTGTAATTTCTTGAACATCTGTATATCACCTCTTATTAAACGTAGCGAGCGATGCTCATTCCGTCAACTAAGAGACTCCTCTATAGGAGTGATTCTGCACCATCGACAAACATCGCTGTTCCAGTCACATGACTTGAAGCACCTGATACTAGAAAGTAAACAACATCAGCTACTTGCTCAGGACTACCAGCTTTTTCTTTTAACGGGTGACTCCCTTCTGGATACTCAACAGGAATTTCAATTTCTTGAATACTATCTTTTGGATTCGTATTTTCTTCAATATTCGTTTCGATCGCACCCGGGCAAATTGCGTTCACCCTTATGTTGTACTGAGCTAACTCAAGAGCCGCCATCTTCATAAAAGCAACCTGACCGGCTTTCGATGTACTGTATGCAGACATTCCGAAGTTTGAGAACGTTCGATTTCCATTTATCGAACTTGTGATAACAATACTTCCACCTTGTTTCTTCATATAAGGAACAATATGTTTCACCATAATAAATGTGCTTCTTAAGTTCGTGTGGATCGTGTTGTCCCAATCCTCTACCTTCATCTCTTCTATCGATTCTAATGTGCCGTTAATTCCAGCATTGTTAAACAGACAATCGATGGTACCGAATTGTTGACTAATTTCTTTAAGCGCATTTGTTACTTGATCCTCATCCGACACATCGACCTCAAATGCAAGAGCTTCTCCTCCATCCGAGATGATTTCTTTTTTCACCTCTTCAGCACGACTTTCTTTTACATCAAACAAACATACTGTCATACCTTCTTTCGCAAATCGCTTTGCAGCGGCTTCCCCAATACCAGAACCTCCACCAGTTATTACAGCTATTTTCTTCATTAAGAATCCCTCCTCACCTCCGTTCTATACCCGCATCCTTGTTTTCTCAGTCCCATAAAATAACAAGAAATATGTATGAATGCTATGAAATACGAAAATTTTGGAGCACGTATAGTCCTTCTCTTATGATATGACAAAAAAAGTTTTTTTGAATAACAAGAAACAACAAATTTCTTATATTATTCAGACTATTATAGAAGTAAGACATCATTTGTATACATAGGTCCAAAGTAGTGGGTATCCTCCAGCAAACGGCACCCTGCTTTGAAAAAAGCAGATCGCAAAGTTACCAGATCTAAGGGAGTATCAGATAAAATCCTATGATGGCTGAACTACCTGGAACATAGAGGAGGAGTGGAATGAATACAGGTGAAAAGGTGAAGCTAGACGAGGAATGGGTTTATCTAATTCTTACAGCAAAAGAACTGGGATTATCAGTAGAAGAGGTGAAATCGTTTATTCGAAAGGAGGAAATAGTCAGGGATTCTCATAATTGATAGGTAGAGTGATTGACGCTTTTGTTCTATTTACGGAACATAACCATACTGATATAATACTTAGTATCTAAGAGATTTGTCGAAGTATGGGAGGGTAAGAGATGATAGGAGAGCAAGTAAAGAAATATAGATTACGCAAAGGTCTCTCACTTTCTGAATTAGCTGAACGCGCTAGTGTAGCAAAATCCTATTTGAGTTCTATTGAACGAAACATACAGTCTAACCCTTCTATTCAATTTTTGGAGAAGATTTCAGGTGTATTAGATGTTTCCGTGGAGGTGCTACTTCAAGGGGATAACCTCATCCATCAAAGTGAATTGGATTCAGAGTGGAAAAAGCTTGTTAAAGAAGCGATGAACTCTGGCGTTAGCAAAGAACAATTCAAGGAATTCCTTGAGTTTAACAAGTGGCGTGCAAAGCAAGGAAGCGATAACTAATTTAGTGACCAGGAGCCTTAGACGAAGGCTCTTTTTATTATTTCTTAAAGTAAAAAGAGCCAATAGGCATGATAGATTAAAACCCCAGTATAAAGGATCGTTGCAACACTTAACGAGGCCCATACTAGTCGTGAAATAAATTCGAATTTAATAATGCCCAAGAACAATAATAGTAGTGATAAAATGATTTTAAAGCCTAGAAATGCGTATGGGTGAATACTAAATAATTCTTTCATCAATGGGTTCGCTTCATCTATTAAGCTATGTTGTACGCCCCAGAATGTAATAAGACCATCCAAGATATTGCAACAAGCCAAATAGTAAATGATGGTCTGAAAGAGACCCCTCATTCCGAATTGGAGGAGATGATTTGGTTTTTTATGATTTGGCTTAATTCGTTATAAAGTTTCCGTTCGTCTTCAAAGAGCCATCTACTACCTTGTTCTTGCCTTTCAAGCTCTTTGATCTTATTAAGAATAAAGTCTAAATCACATTTTCCTTTATATTCATCGTTAATATAAAGCTTGCTCGTCCTATCGTCGAGGGCAACAACTCTTACTCTCTTCCCGGTTATATAGGATACAAATGTACAATCTCCTAGCTTGATCACTTCAATTCCTCCTTACTTTTTTGAGGAATTATCAAGAAATTGTCTAATTTCTTCCTTACTAAGCCCTAATTTCTTTGCTTTTGAAATAAGGTTGATCCATTCTGAGTCCAATTTTTCCCCACCATACGCTCTCATTTTCATCCTCCTTACTTTATTCTCCATAATACGACATTATTAAGAACGTTTTGTTCTTTATTTAGAATATGTATCTAATATAATCTTATAAGATCGAATATAAAAGACTGAAAATTCTTTATTTTTACTGCGTTTCATCATTAAATCAATACTATCCTAACTTATTCTTTATTTTTCTTAAAATTCCATTTATTTACGTTTTGAAACTACATCATTTGTTCTATTTACAGAACGTGGTGTTCTTGATAAAATTAAAACATTAAATACTAACAAAGTCGAGGTATTGGGGATGATAGGTGAAAAAATTAAGCTTTACCGTAACCGCATGGGGCTTTCGTTAACAGAATTAGCTAAACGAGCTGGTGTGGCAAAATCATATCTTAGCTCGATCGAACGAAACCAGCAGGCTAACCCCTCCATTCAGTTTCTTGAGAAGATAGCAGCTGTCTTGAAAGTACCTATGGATGTATTTATTCATGATGAGGAATTCGGTGAAAGAGAGTCGCATCTAGACCCGGAATGGGAAGCATTGATTGAAGAAGCGATGCGATCGGGGATTACGAAAGAGGATTTTGAAGAGTTCCTTGAGTTTAGGAAATGGCAATTAAACAAAAAAGAGTAGAACAAGTAAAACTCCCGCCTGGAGTGGACGGGAGCTTATATCCTTATTCAGCAGAATTCTCAGAGTTAGTTGCTCCGTTGTTTGAAGCAGGTTCTTCAGTGTTACTTTCGTTATTTGTGGTGTTGTTGCCTTCTTCTTCTCCTCCACCGCTACAAGCCGTGATGAGCATTACAGCTAAAAACGAAGTTGCAATTTTGGCCATGAATTTCTTATTCATTATCAAAATTCCTCCCTGAAAAACTAAGATTGACCGCAGCTACTGAATAAGCGGTTGACCAAATCATAACAGCATCATTCTCCCATTTGTCAGAATTAACAGAGTCTCAATAAAGCCTTTAAATGATTTACAAATTGAACGTCCGTTTTTACAAATTGGTTTGAATGGTACAAAAAAAGCACCTCGATTAACGAGATGCTTCTAGACACATTATTTTAGAGCAAACATGATTTCCGCTTCCGCAGCTACTTCGCCATCAACCGTCGCTGTGGCTTTTCCTTTGCCCATAGGTCCTTTTATGCGAATGATCTCAACTTCTAAACGAAGCTGATCACCTGGCTTCACTTGCCTCTTAAATCGGCATTTATCAATACCGGTAAAGAAAGCTAGTTTCCCCTGGTTCTCTTCCTTCTTAAGCATAGCAACAGCACCGACTTGTGCGAGGGCTTCTACAATTAAGACACCCGGCATGACAGGGTAGTCAGGAAAGTGGCCGTTGAAAAATTCTTCATTGGCTGTAACGTTCTTAATTCCAATCGCTCTTACTTCTTCTTCTACTTCCACAATCTTATCGACAAGAAGAAAAGGATAGCGATGTGGAATGATCGATTTAATATCTTGAATATCCATCATAACGTTTGCTCCTTTCGTTTACTCTGTTTCTTTCTTAACAATATCAGAGATCTTCATCCAGGTCTCTTTCTTGAACACATCTCCCGGACTTCCTTCTCCAATGACCCCGTATCCAATCATAGCTCCTGCGACAAGCGAAAGGGCAAGGAGCAACATAACGAGAATAAGGCGCAGCCAGATTGGGATTAACCGAATCTTAGGCTTGCGCTCTTTTATTTCTGTTTTATGTTTTGTCTTTTTTCCATCATCATTCATTTGTTTGATTTCTGAGGTTTCATTTACGTTTTCATGGTTGTTCGCCATCATGATAACACCCTTACGAATAGTTTCCGTTACCCAAGAACTTCCGATAAGTTATACTAGCTTCTTTTTAGCGATTTTGTCCATATGTTCAAGCATAAGGCCTGTCCCTTTTGCAACGCAGCTCATTGGTTCTTCAGCAATTAACACAGGAACCATCAGCTCTTCCGCAAACAGTTGATCGATACCATGCAGAAGCGCGCCTCCACCTGTCATGATCACACCGCGGTCGATGATGTCTGCTGAAAGTTCAGGAGGAGTTCGTTCAAGAACGCTTTTCGCTGCCATCACCATATGAGAGATCGGCTCTTGTAGTGCTTGCTGAATTTCATCAGATTTGACTGTGATCGTTCTAGGAAGTCCAGATACCATATCGCGTCCACGAATATCGAGTTCTTCTTTTCGACCACCTGGAAATACCGTTGCAACATTGATTTTGATCTGTTCTGCCGTTCGTTCTCCGATCAAAAGCTTGTACGTTTTCTTAATATAATCTAAAATTTCGTAATCAAACTTGTCCCCTGCCATCTTAATGGAAGAGGCGGTGACGATATCGCCCATTGAAAGTACCGCGATATCAGTCGTTCCACCGCCTATATCCACAACCATATTGCCGCTTGGTTGGAAAATATCCATTCCTGCACCAATCGCTGCAACCTTTGGTTCTTCTTCAAGGAAAATTTGTTTTCCACCGCTTTTTTCAGCAGCTTCTTTGATCGCTTTTTTCTCAACCGATGTGATGTTTGTTGGTGTACAGATTAAAATACGTGGTTTTGAAAGAAAGCTTTTCACATTGATTTTGTTCAAGAAGTGTCTCAGCATTACTTCTGTAATATCGAAGTCAGCGATGACCCCATCCTTTAAAGGACGAGTAGGAACGATGTTTCCAGGCGTCCGGCCTACCATTTGCCTAGCTTCTTCACCAACAGCAAGAGCTTTGCCTGTAGTGGTGTCGATTGCTACAACAGAAGGCTCATCGAGTACAATCCCTTTTCCTTTTAAATAAATCAGTACGTTTGCAGTACCTAAGTCAATCCCTATATCACGTGATAACATGATCTATCCTCCCTGTGTTCAATCACTCATCTATAAGTTCCATTCCTAGTATGTTTAGAGTTCATATCCATTAGTATATTGTATCACAAAAGTGAACACGGAAGAAAAGATTTAGGAAAAAATTGTCGTTTCGGCTATTTTACAGCTTCTTCCTTTTCGGTATCCTTTCTATATTTTATTCTAGTCGCTTCCCCGCCTCTGAGGTGTCGTATCGACTTGTGATACTCAAGGATCTCTTTCACCTCGTTAGCAAGGTCAGGATTGATTTCTGGGAGTCTTTCAGTAAGGTCCTTATGCACGGTGCTTTTTGAAACTCCAAACTCTTTGGCGATCACCCTCACCGTTTTTTTCGTCTCCACGATGTAATTTCCAATCTTGATGGTTCGCTCTTTGATGTAATCGTGCACACCACTCGCCTCCCTAAATTGGATGTGAGAGATGCGAAATGAGACTGATAAAGTGATCATGCTACGAAGCTCAAGTCATCAAGTCGATCTACATGATGTCAGGAGAATTGTGTACAAGAATACTTCGAAGCCTTACCACAACTTCTCACCTCTGCCCCTCATTTACTAAGTTTTGTAACATTTTATTAGGGCAAGGTGGGTTATATACCAAAAAGTCAAGAGGGACAAGTGATTTTATTTAATTTTCTAAAAACAATAAGCTCTTACTATTTCTGAGGAGTGGTTGATTTCCGCTCAAGGATGCTCGCATTCCGCAGGGCAGGCGGTGAACTTCCTCGGCGCACAAAACCATTGCGCCTCCGGGATCTCACCTGTCCCGCTACTCGTCCCGCTGGAGTCGAGCACCCTTCTGATTCAATCAACTATGTTGTGTGACGATACACTAATTTCTTTCTAAGAAAAGTAATTGAGGAAAAACTTCCAAAAAATAAAAAACCCCGGATACCATTGTATCCGGGGCTACCACGTTAAATAACTTCATCATCTTTCCATACTTCGCCGTTTTGATACTTCAATTGTTCAGGGTAACGAAGGTCTAATACTTCTTCTTGCGTTTTCTGTGATGGAGGCTTCGTACTTAATGAAACGAGAATGTTCGTAAGGAATGCTGCCGCAGCCCCGAATACCCCCGCTCCTGTATCGATGATCCCAAAGACCGTAATGCCTCCAAACTTAGCTAAGAAGATATACGTAAGGGTCACGAGTAGTCCTACAATCATTCCTGCGATAACGCCAGGCGCATTTCCTCGCTTCCACCATACACCTAGAATCAATGCCGGGAAGAACGTACCGGACGCAAGCGCAAATGCCCATGCGACGATTTGTGTGATAACGCCAGGAGGGTTCAAGGCAACAAGTCCAGCAACAATTGTTGCGATCAAGATCGACCACCGTGCAACTGCCATTCTCTTCTTCTCAGACGCATTCGGATTAATGATTCGGTAGTATATGTCATGTGAAAATGATGAGGAGATCGCCATTAGAAGGCCACCTGCTGTTGATAGGGCCGCTGCCATTGCACCAGCAGCTACTAGGCCGATAACGAAAATCCCAAGGTTTGCGATTTCTGGCGTAGCCATTACGACGATGTCATTGCTAATCGCGATTTCTTTCCACTGAAGGATTCCATCAGAGTTCGTATCTGCCATGCTTAGTAAACCAGTATTGATCCACTTCTCAGTCCACCCAGGTAAATTATCGATCGGGCTACCCGCAACTTGCTTCATCAAGATGAAGCGGGAAAAAGCTGCGTATGCAGGAGCTGATAAGTATAGTAAACCGATGAAGAGAAGTGCCCATGCACCGCTCCAACGTGCTGCTTTCATCGTCGAAACCGTATAAAAACGAACGATAACATGTGGCAATCCTGCTGTTCCAGCCATCAAACTAAACATCAATGCGAGGAACTGCCATTTCGAAGCTGTATCAAAAGGCTTAAAATACTCTGAAATACCGAGTTCTCGATCCAGCGCACCTAACTCAGAAACGATGTTACCATAGCTTAACCACGGCAGAGGATTATTCGTTAACTGTAGTGACATGAAGATGATCGGAACGAGATAGGCAATGATCAAAATGACATATTGAGCAACCTGGGTCCAGGTGATTCCTTTCATACCACCCATTGTTGCATAGATCGCAATAATCACAACACCGATCATAACGCCAACCTTAGCATCTACTTCAAATAGTCTCCCGATCACGACTCCTGAACCAGCTAATTGTCCGATCGAGTATGTAAAACTAATGATGATCGTTGCAATCGCTGCGATAACGAGCGCTGTCTTGCTTTGAAAACGATCACCGATAAATTCCGGCACCGTGTACCGTCCAGACTTCCGTAGTTGAGGTGCTAATAGGAAAGTAAGTAGTAAATATCCACCAGTCCATCCCATTATGTAAGCTAATCCATCGTAACCGAGGACCATTACGGTTCCCGCTAAGCCGATGAATGAAGCTGCACTCATCCAATCCGCTCCGATCGCCATTCCATTGTAAATCGGTGGGACCCCACGACCTGCTACGAAGAACTCTGACGTTTGTTTTGCTCTATTGTATACTGCTATCCCAATATACAACCCAAATGAGGCGATAATAAGTAGTAACGAAACTAGAAACTGAGCATCCATTCTTATCCTCCCTCCTATTGACTAAGTGTTTGCCCCTTAACATTCTTGCTCTTCTTCTCTACTAGATTGTACTTCTCGTCTATTCGATCACAAATGTAAGCGTTAACAAATAATAGAATGATAAAGATGACGATCGATCCTTGAGCACCCATAAAATAATGTAGTGGAAAGCCATTGAACGTATACTGGGCTAGCGTTTCTGCGATCAAAACCATTCCGAATGATACCGTTAGCCAAATGATCAAGAGAACAGTTGTCAGGCGAAATCTAGCTTTTATATAAGCATTTGCCGTTTTCTTATCGATCTTCTTCACTATTCTTTCACCTCCAATTATTTTAAGTTAAAAATAAGTTCTACAGTTTCTCCAAAACCTAGCGGAACTCTGGCGATTTCAACGATTAGGTAAACACCTAAGAAACCAATAGGCATGAGTAAAAAGAGAGGTTTTTTCTTTTGAACAGTAATGATGATACTTATTAAAACCGCTATGATTAGAACATATAAAATCGTAGATTCTCCTTTCGTCTAAATAGTCTGAATTTTTTAAATGATATTTTTCATTATCAAGTTATCAATTCGATAAGTCAAGACTTTATTTCCACATATCTTCCAATCGTTCATGGTATTAGGACATGAACCCCCCCTGCTATTTCCCGGGAAAGGTCGATTGTTGTAGAAATGAACTCTTTTAATCGTTACTAGACGTAAAAAAGACCCCCGATCACTCGGAGGCCTCGCTTCTTATTGAGAGTCTTTTGACCCTTTTTCATTGTTTGTGTTTGAGTCTTTTGAACCTTTTTCATCAGCGTCTTCTGCGTCTTTTGTACCTTTTTCATCAGCTTTGTCCGCGTCTTTTTCAGCTTTCTCTTCTGCTTGTTTCTCAGATTCTACTCCCTGATTACCTTCTGAAGCTGATGGATTTGTAACAGGGTTTCCAGCTTCTGAGTTTTCACTCTTGTCCTGTACTTCTACAGCAGAGGAAGGTTGATTAAAGACATCAAGTGGATTAACTGGTGTACCATCTTTACGAACTTCAAAGTGTACATGTACGCCTGCATCAGTATCGAACGTGTTCGTGCCAGCTGTTCCTAACTTATCGCCTTGCTTCACTTTGTCGCCTTCAGCAACTTCAAGCTTATCAAGAGACTCATAAACAGTTACAACGCCATCTTCATGTTCGATGTGTACGACATTACCAAGCAACTGATCTTGCTCTGCTTTCATAACTTTACCACTCATAGCAGCTACGACTTCAAAACTTGCTCCATCATCTTTCGCATAGTCGATTCCTGAATTCTGGTAGTAGGTATTATTATAGAATACGAGAGCAGCTTTTTGTTCGTCAGTGCTAGCTTCAGCGTCGTAATATTGCTTTTGAACAAATACGCCACTATCTTCAGAAGCAGGTACTTTAAAGACTTCAGAATCACCTAGAACCGGGACAGACTTTTCATCAGCATCAAAGGCACTTCTGTCAGAATCAATGTCACTCAAGTCACGTGGCTCTGCATTTTCTTGTCCACCTTGCATCCATAGCACCGCTGTTAGTACTAGTGCTGCGAACCCAAGATATACTGCTGGATAAATCCAACGCTTTCTAGCAAGCCTTTGCCATTTAGAAGCGCTTTTTTCAATAGGATTAGATTTTTTGTTTTCATCTCCCATTTATCATCACCTCAGCAATCATTGTTGTCAGGTTGCAAGGTTTCTATACACTTTACAGAAAAAATATCTATTTATTTTTCGACAAGTGGGTTATTTTTATGCATTAACTTTCAATATTCTATAAAAAACGCTTATAAAACAAGTAAAAAACCGCATCGCTGCGGCTTTTATCGTTGTGCTGTTAAATTTTCCACATAACGACCCATCTCACTGATCGCTACGCCTTTATAGTAGTGTTTTACAATCTCATCGTATCCTTTTCCTTCTTCAGCCATTCCGTTCGCGCCGTACTGACTCATACCAACGCCATGCCCATAGCCTTTCGTTGTGACGGTTATTCTGTCTCCACTACGCTCCCAAGCGAAGTCTGAAGATCTCAAGCCTAGTAAATCTCTTATTTCTCTTCCGGTAAACGATTTACCAGCTACTTCGACCTCTCCAACTCGTTTCCCTGTTGTTAAGTTCTTGATCGTACCGATCGATCCCCCTGAAGGAAGCGTTACGCCTAGCTTTTGTTCAAACTCACTCGTTGAGAAGGTTATTTGATCAGAGTACTTAGGCGATTGCTTATCCCAGGGACTTTCTACGCTTCGCAAATATGGAGCTGCGTTTTCCCAGTAGTCTTCTGAATTCTCCGTGTATCCATTACTCGTTGAGAAAAAAGATGCATAGATTGGGTTTCCTTCATATGTTAAGATCTGACCGGTAGTTTCTTCAACCGCCTTCTCAATCTTTGCATATTTCTTCTCGAACTCTGTTCCCCACACTTCCTTCAACTGATCATTATCTTTAAACACCTGGTGCTGAATGGTATCTGTAACGATTGCGTTCCCTGGCAGCTTCTCAGTTGGATTTGCAAGCCGCGTGACTACGAACGTTCTTGCAGTTAATGCCTGTGCCTTTAACGCCTCCATGTTGAACTCTGCTGGCATTTCAGCCGCTACAACACCTTTCACGTATTCTTCAATAGGAACGTTCACGGTCTTTTCTAGCTGTGCGCGATAGACAGGAACATCGACGGCAGCGGCTTTCGTAGATGTATTTTTCCCTTGAGGGTTTGATTCGATTGCCTCAGGTGATTCTCCAGGAGATCCATAAGGTAGAACTAAAACAGATGGTAGAAGAATAATTATGCCGGCAAACAATACAAGTGTCGTAATCATTTTTCTCATTCGCATGCCCCCGTCATTTAAATGTATCTCACTAACACCTTATGGAAAGGGACAACCATTTAGAACAGAAACGCTCGTTACCAAAGTTGGGGTTTTTGTCGTGAAGGCCATTCGGAATTTCGTTCGAAGAAAGTGAACGGTAGGAGGGCTACGATAGAAAAGAAGGGTGTTCTCAACATAAAAAAACCGTAGCTCAAGGCTACGGTCAGGTTGTCGAGAAAGTCTCGACAACCTATTTTTTTGCCTTTTTTTATCTCGCCCTTTTGTTAAGCTAGAGATAGATTCTTTTTAGGCGGTGATGTAATGTTTCAATCTAAGAAAGATCGGCAGAATGAATTAGAAATGGTAACCATTGATGAGCTTGTACCTGAAAACCACTTACTTCGTAAGATCGACCACTATATAGATTTCTCCTTTATCCCTGAAAAAGTCCGTCCTTATTATTGTGAAGACAACGGACGTCCATCCCTTGATCCCCTGGTATTATTTAAGATGATGTTTATTGGATATATTTATGGCATTCGCTCTGAACGCGAATTAGAGCGTCAAATTCAAACGAATGTCGCGTACCGTTGGTTCCTCGGATTGAATTTAACCGACGCTGTCCCCCATCACTCTACGATTAGCTGGAATCGCAGAATGCGTTTTAATGAAACGGATATTTTCCAAGAGGTTTTTGATGAAGTCGTCCACCAGGCTATGAACCATCGAATGGTATCAGGACGCGTTCTCTACACAGATTCCACACATCTAAAAGCGAGTGCGAATAAGAAAAAATTCTCCAGAAAAGACGTTCATGTAGAAACAGCCGACTATATAGATGAACTCAATGAAGCAGTGGAACAGGACAGGTCTGATCATGGAAAAAAGCCTCTAAAAGAAAAGAAGGAGGTGAATAAGACTAAGGAAATCAAAGTCAGTCATACTGATCCTGAGAGTGGTTATTTATATCGAGAACATAAACCTGAAGGTTTCTTTTATTTAGATCATCGCACTACAGATATGAAATTCAACATCATTACCGATGTCCATATTACTCCAGGTAATATTCACGACTCCAAGCCTTATTTACAACGGTTAGACCGCCAGGTAAAACGCTTCGGTTTTAAAGTAGAAGCAGTCGGTCTAGATGCAGGATACTTAACAGCCCCTATTTGTCATGGACTCGAACAACGAAACGTATTTGGCGTTATCGCTCATCGTCGCTACCAAAGTAAAAAAGGATTTCTTCCGAAATGGAAATACAAGTATGATGAGAACCTCGATCGATATGTTTG